>CADCIB010000017.1 GCA_902801375.1 uncultured Prevotellaceae bacterium
AATTTTTCTGCTAAGGTACTAAAAATCAGCGAGATAGGCAAATATTTGATGTTAATATAGTATAATTGTTTGATATTTCTCATCAATCCTTTCAACAGAACAGTACTGTTAACTCTGTTAACATTTGGGACTTTTTCAGTGAGCTCCTACAGGAGGGGTTAGGGGAGGTCATACTCCTGCGAACCCTTTCGGGTCAACTTCTATGTTATTGCTCTTTTTTTTCTTCCACTCAGAAAAGCCCAAATAAATTTGGCTTTTCATTCGTAACTTTGGCTTCGCCGAAGTTACTTCCGCTCAGAAAAGCTCAAATAAATTTGGCTTTTCATTCGCAACTTTGGCTTCGCCGAAGTTACTTCCACTCAGAAAAGCCCAAATAAATTTGGCTTTTCATTCGTTTATTCGTAACTTTGCACGCAAAACGAATCATGATGAAGAAGTTTTATTTTGCAGGTTCCATCCGCGGCGGACGCGTGGATGCAGAACTCTACCAACGGATGATTGCACGACTCAAGGAAAGGGGAACCGTGCTCACAGAACATGTGGGACGCCCTGACCTCGTAATAACCGAGCAGGGAACCGACGAGGAGATCTACCTGCAGGATACGGCCTGGCTGCTCGAGAGCGACCTCCTCGTGGCCGAATGCACCTGCCCTTCGCTTGGCGTAGGCTACGAACTGGCCTTTGCCGAAAAGATGGGCAAGCCTTGCCACGTGTTCTATAACAAGACGAAATGCCGACTCTCGGCCATGATAGCCGGCAACAGTTTCTTCCATATCCATCCCTACGAAACGGAGGAAGAGCTTTTCAACTTGCTCGACCAACTGTTGACCTCCATCTGACCTTACACCTTATTATATATATGAACAAGAAATTACTCCTCACTTCTATGATCGTGGCCCTCGCCCTAAGTGCGACCGCCCAGCAGGCCACCATCACCATCCATGCTGACCAAGGCAAGGAGAAGATTCACAAAGAGATCTACGGACAGTTTGCCGAACACCTCGGCACCTGCATCTACGGCGGCATCTGGGTGGGGCCCGACAGTCCCATCCCCAATACCGACGGCTACCGCAACGATGTGCTGCAGGCGCTGAAAGACCTGCATATCCCCGTGCTGCGCTGGCCCGGCGGATGCTTCGCCGACGAATACCATTGGATGGACGGCATCGGACCGCGCGACCAACGCCCCTCGATGCAGAACAACAACTGGGGCGGCGTCATCGAGGACAACTCCTTCGGCACGCACGAATTTCTGAACCTCTGCGAACTGCTGGGCTGCGAGCCCTATATCAGCGGCAACGTGGGCAGCGGGACGGTGGAAGAGCTGGCCAAATGGGTGGAATACATAACCAGCGACGGCGACACGCCGATGGCTCGCCTTCGCCGACAGAACGGACGCGAGAATCCTTGGCGCGTGCGCTACCTCGGCGTGGGCAACGAGAGCTGGGGATGCGGAGGCAGTATGCGACCCGAGTACTATAGCGACCTCTACCGCCGCTACGCCACTTATTGTCGCGACTACGACGGCAACCGCCTCTACAAGATTGCCTCAGGTGCAAGCGACTACGACTACAATTGGACGCGCGTGCTGATGAACCAGGTGGGCAACCGCATGAATGGCCTTTCCCTGCACTATTATACGGTAGTGGGATGGAGCGGATCTAAAGGCTCGGCCACCAACTTCAACGCCGATGAATACTACTGGACGTTAGGCAAGTGCTTAGAGATAGAAGACGTCATCAGAAAGCACAAGGACATCATGGACGAGAAAGACCCGAAACGGAAAATCGGACTGATGGTGGACGAATGGGGCACCTGGTGGGACAAGACACCCGGCTCGCCCAACGGATTCCTGCAACAGCAGAACACCATGCGCGACGCCATCGTGGCCGCGCTGACCTTCAACGTGTTCCACCGCCATACCGACCGCATCCGTATGTGCAACATCGCACAGATGGTGAACGTGCTTCAGGCTATGGTGCTGACCGACACCAACGACGGCGGACACATCGCGCTGACCCCCACCTATCATGTCTTCGAGATGTACCGTCCGTTCCAAGATGCCATCTATCTGCCCACAGATGTGCTATGTGGCCAGATGACAGTCCGCCACGATCCGGCCAACGACATCGACCTCAACGTGAGCAGTTCCTATCGCACGGTACCCACCATAAGCGCTACGGCCGCCCGACTCGACGACGGCAGCCTGGCCATCGCCATCGTGAACACGTCGCTCGACAAGGAGCAACGCGCCGAAATCTACCTGAAAGGCACAACCGCCAAGAGCCTCAAAGGCCGCATCCTCGCCTGTCGCGATATTGCCGACCACAACGACTTCGACCATCCCCACATGGTGGAGCCCAAGGAGTTCGACAAGGCGACTCTCAAGCGAGATAAGGTCGATTTAACAATCCCCGCACATAGTATAGTAACTATTTTAGTGAAATAAAACTAATAGTGGTATATTTACGGTTAATTTATTTAAACAAAAGTAACAATCGAAAAAGAAATACCGTATCTTTACACCGATTTTTAGAAAGCACGTGGGCAGGAGTTCCACGCGATTATTCACTTAAACAAAAAATTTAAAATGAAGAAAGTTTTTATGATGGCTTTGGCAGCTGCCGCTCTTACGTTCAGCAGCTGCGGTAACAAGACTAACGTTCCTAACGAGTCTGAGATTGTTGACTCCACGGAAGTGGCTCTCGAAGAGGCAAATACTGCCGCTGACGAGGTAATCGCACAGCTGACAGAGAAGATTGAAGCTAAGGACGTGTCTGCCCTGCAGGCTGCTCTTGAAACCGTAAAGGCAAAGGTGAGCGAGTTCCTGGCCAATAATCCCGAAATTGCCAAGGAGTATCTGGCTAAGGTTCAGAACTTCCTGAAGGAGAACGCCGACAAGATCAAGTCCGTGATTGGCGACAACGCAGCCGTTTCTTCTCTCGTTGATGGCATCGCAGCCATCCCCAGCGAGAGTGTTGACGCGCTGACCGGTGCCGGCGATGCCCTGAAAGCTCTGGGTATTGACCTGACCGAGAAGGCTGGCGACGCTGTTGAAGGAGCCAAGGATGCCGCTGCTGACGCTGTAGAAGGTGCCAAGGACAAGGCTGAGGAGATCTCCAACGAAGTGAAGGAAAACGTTAAGGAAAAGGTTGGTGACGCTATCGACAAAGGTGCTGCTGATGCCAAAAAGAAACTGGGACTCTAAGAAATCTTGATTTCTGAGTACTAAAGAAAATGGAGGAAGCCACACGGTTTCCTCTATTTTTTGTAAGGTAAGACCGTCTTTGAAGTCCTTTGAATAAAAAAATCAACAAAAAGTTGCGGAAATATTTGGCAGATTGAAAGAATAGTCGTATTTTTGCCAACGAATTAAAACAAAAACATCAAAAACAAGTATGAAACAGATAGCTAACTTCTGGTGGTGGCAGCGCTCAAGATTCGAAAAATCGTGAGAAGATAGCCGCGTACCTGAGAGTAAGCATTCATCATAAAGAGGCCTGTCGTTCTTGCGACGGGCCTTTTTACTTGACAAGGAACATCATTCATTATTCATTACTAAAAAACAAATCAATTATGAAAGAAAGACAAAAACGGTTTATCTTGCCAGAGAGCGAGATTCCCACACAATGGTACAACATTCAGGCCGACATGCAAAACAAACCCTTGCCGCCGCTGAACCCCGCAACGAAAGAGCCCCTGAAGGCAGAAGACCTGTTCCCTATCTTTGCTGAAGAACTGGCCCGCCAGGAAATGAATCAGACCGATGCGTGGATAGACATCCCGCAGCCCGTGCGCGAAATGTACAAATACTACCGCTCCACCCCGCTGGTGCGCGCCTACGGTCTGGAAGAAGCCATCGGCACTCCCGCCCATATCTATTTCAAGAACGAAAGCGTCAGTCCCGTGGGCAGCCATAAGCTGAACTCGGCTTTGCCACAGGCCTACTACAACAAGATGCAGGGTGTCACCAACATCACCACAGAGACGGGAGCCGGCCAATGGGGTGCAGCTCTCAGCTACGCCGCAAAGGTATTCGGGATGGAATGTGCTGTCTATCAGGTGAAAATCAGTTATCACCAGAAGCCCTACCGCCGCAGCATCATGCAGACCTTTGGGGCAACAGTCGAGGCTTCGCCTTCGATGTCAACACGTGCCGGAAAGGACATCATCACCCGCGACCCGATGAACCAAGGCTCGTTGGGAACAGCCATCAGCGAGGCTATCGAACTGGCCATGAGCACGCCCAACTGTAAGTATACACTTGGTTCGGTGCTCAATCACGTTGCCCTGCACCAGAGCGTCATCGGTCTGGAAGCGGAGAAACAGATGGCGATGGCAGGTGAATATCCCGATGTGGTGATTGCCTGCTTCGGCGGCGGATCCAACTTCGGCGGCATCTCCTTCCCCTTCATGCGCCACAACATCCTGGAAGGGAAGAACACGCAGTTCATCGCCGCAGAACCCGCATCCTGCCCCAAGCTGACACGTGGTGTCTTCCAATACGACTTTGGTGATGAGGCCGGCTACACGCCCTTGCTTCCGATGTTCACGCTGGGCCACAACTTCATGCCCGCCAACATACACGCCGGAGGATTGCGCTATCATGGTGCAGGTGTTATCGTCAGCCAGCTGCTGAAAGACGGCCTGATGAGCGCTGTGGACATTCCTCAGTTGGAGACTTTCGAGGCTGGTATCCTCTTTGCCCGTGCCGAGGGCATCATCCCCGCCCCAGAAAGCAGCCACGCCATCGCCGCCGCCATTCGAGAGGCCAAAAAGTGCCGCGAGACAGGCGAGGAAAAGGTAATCCTGTTCAACCTCTCCGGTCACGGACTAATCGACATGAGCGCCTACGATCAGTACCTCTCTGGCGACCTCCGCAACTACGAAATCACAGAAGAGCAAGTGGCCGAAAACATCTCCAAACTGGAGAAAATCATCTAAGAAAGACTATACGCGTATGATAATTTCGTAAATTGCTTTACAGGTATGAAGAAGGTGTTTTTTTCTATCGTATTGTTTATCTTTGCGATAATAGCTGCACAAGCGGATGTGCTGGGTGAGTATAGTTTTGAGGGAACATTGGGCGACAATATTCCCGTCGTACTGAAGTTTGCCGTCAATGGCGACGAGATTGCGGTTGGTGAAATCTACTATCCCAAGGCCAAGAACCCTACCCCCATCTTGGTGGTGGGTAGCCCAACGGTGAACGGTTGGTACTATCTTGAGGAGTACCAGAGCGACGGCACCATTACCGGCATCATGTCGTTTAAGATTGAAGGCGAGGATACAGCCGAAGATGCCTACATCTCAGAAGGCACGTGGACGAACCCCAAGACTGAGAAGCAACTCCCCATGAAGCATTTTGTGACCGTTGGGAGGATTGACGATGTGACAAAGTATCTTGACTACGAAGATCCCCAGAACATCGGGCGCGAGTATGTCTATTCTCGCTGGAATCCCAACTATGGAGCGATGATGGGCGGCTACGTGAAGTTCCGTGGAGCAGGCAAGTATAAACTGCATTTCGAAGTGAGCAATGTTCCAGGCAATATTGCGGAGGGACGGAGTGAACCCGATCGCCCGGCAATATTGGGCGAAACCACCCACGACTATTTCTATTATGAGAATGTCAACGAGTGCGGCTATGGCTTCAGCGCCCATTTCTTCAAGAAGTTCGTCGTGCTGAAGACGACCACAGGACGTGAGTCGCTCGACTGCTTCGGCATGGGTGCCGCCTTCGATGGCGTCTACATCAAGGTAAAGCAATAGAGGCTTAAGCCTGGTCACTACAAAGTTACTATAATCATCGCTAAACACCTAAGAAAATGTTTCAGCATCGTTTTACCACCTTTGCACTAAGATATACACATTTGTTTCCATAAAGAAAAGACGAATATGGGTATAAAGCATTTGTTCACATTTCTGGCGGTAGTCGGGTTATCGGCACATTCGCTTTCAATAGCCAGCAGAGCCGACACTTCCCGTGAAACTCATCAGCAGACAAGGAAGGCTGTTTCCAGTCAGGTGAAGGAAGGGAAGGTGACGGCGTATTCGATGGTGACGCGTGATGGCCGGCGCATGGTGAGTTACATGGGAGCCGACGGAAAAGACGTGTTCGAGCTCGTCCCAATCTCAGAACTCCCGGAAGGACTGCCGACAGTACGTCCGTGGAAGATCTACAGCATCAAGTCCTCCCACACCGACATCGGACTCCACAACTCCCAGTACATTCAGCGTCACGGATGTGTAAAGCGAATTGGCGACGCCGCTGCAATCGTCGATGCGGGCCCTCTTGGCGACAACGCCCCCTCTGCCTATCGCTTCATTATGGAAGGTTATTGGTTCTGGCACAACTATCCGCAGGACATGGGACAAGCAGAGGCCAAACGGGTTGTGTCGAATTACTTCAAAAGGGGCAGGTTCGATGTTGGAGCAACCTGCGCCGGCAACCACACCCACGTCTATGGATATGAAGAGCTGTGCCGTTCGATCTACACAAAGAAATACCTTGAGGATAACTGGGGCATCAAGTCGAAGACGATGATGATGATTGATAATCCGGGGATGAGCTGGTCCATAGTTGCACCTTATGCCGAAGCCGGAATCGAGAATATTGTGTTCGCGCCCAACCAATGGAACCCCTTCCCTTCGACCATTTGGCCCTGCGACACGACGATGCGCCGCTACACGCTGAATCCGGATGCTGGCGGCGGTGGGAACCGGATTGATGTGCGATTTGCTTCGCCCCTGCCTATGGTCTTTTTCTGGGAGTCAGCTGACGCATCGGCAAAGATTCTTGTATGGGCTTCTACGCAGTACGCAAGCGGAATGGACATTTTCGGCCTGAAAATTTCCGGGCCGATCAAGAGCATGGACGATGTAATACAGAAGACGGCTGTCGGTTTGAATACCCTTGAAGAGCGGTATCCCTATGACATTTGGCTGGCAGCCAACTACGATGATGACGAGCCTGCGAACAGGCAATTTGCCGACTTCTGCAAGGAATGGAACGACGTGTGGGAAACTCCTACATTCTGCACGCTTGGCTCGCTTGAGAAGCCTTTCGACTATCTTCGCGAACATTATGGGAACGACATTCCTACGCTCCGTGGAGAAATCACCAGCGGATGGCTGCAGCATCCTGCATGCACGCCAGAACTTCTTGCTGCCAAGTATAATGCCGACCGTCTTCTGCCTGAAGCGGAAGCGCTGATGTCCATCGCTGCGGCAAAGAATCGGGAAGCATACCCGCACGACGACCTGAAAAGGGCGTGGTGGCATCTGATCATGAACGATGAGCATTCTTACGGCGTGTCAGGTTACAAGGGCAGGCGTGTGTTCGAAACATGGCTCCAGCACCGGGATTGGATTGACAAAGCACAATCCACGGCAGACACCCTTCTGGGCAAAGCATTAGAAAAACTTGGGGCAGCCAAGCCCGAAGAGCCGGAAGTGATTTCGGCAAACGGAAAGACCGTTGAAAACCGCTTTTACAGGATTACGGTCACCAAGGAAGGCATTATCACATCTATCTATGACAAGGAACTGAGACGTGAATTGCTCAATGGTGAGGCGAACAAGCTCCTGTACACGCAAGACAACCACCGCACTTGGTGCGATCCTGCGTTGCTCGGGGCGGAGATTGTCCAAACAGTCAGCCTCGCCAAGAACGACAAGCTCATCTACATCGACAACGAACTGAAACACCCAACTGACTTGTTTAACAATCACAGGTACTACCGATACGGTTATTACCAGTTTCCGTTCGCCGTCGAAAACGAGCGGTTCTTCGCCCAGCTGAACGGCCCTGTGATGGAACCGTACAAGGACCTGACCGGTCATAGCACGGACGCTTACGTCGGTGCCAGGGAATGGTCATCCGTCGAGAATGGCCAGTATGGTGTAGCGCTCATCCAATGGGATTCCTCGCTGATGGAATTCGGCGAAATCCATCCAGACAAGACCTGCTACTCGTTTGGAAAGTTGCCCAAAGGGAAAAGCGCGCTGTATAGTTACCTGTTTACCGACTGGCTCCAGATGCACACCCCCGACTACGATGGCGTGAATCTCCGTTTCCGATACGCTATCACCTCCTATGCCGGTACATGGCGTGACGCGCATATCCCCACTATTGCAAGGAGTGTAACCGACCCTTATTCATCCCTTCTGCAGAAGTACATCAGCACGGATGCTCCGAACGTCCAAGTCGTGACCGTCAAGGCTGCGGAGGACGGAAGGGGGTTCATCGTAAGACTCAAGGAGAGCGAAGGAAGGAGCGTTGTTACGTCCCTCAAGTGCCATTTCCTGGAGCGCCAGAAGATGCTTCGCACAGATATCCTCGAAAATGACATCGAGATTATCCGAAACGGGAAAATCTCTATAAAGCCTTACGAATTTGCCACTATACGCATCGCCCCCGAAATGAAGGTGAAGTTCTCTGAACCAACGAGCGATGGATACGAATATACGGGACTGATTTCTCGTCCATGCGCGATACATGGCGGAGACGACGGCCAGCTATATCTGGAATGGGGCGCCGTCATGGATGAGGATTTCGACCATTATGAACTATACCGATCTACCGAACCGGGATTCGAATGCTCGCAAGAGACTTTCGTAGAAAACGTTCGCAACGAGGTTTATGATGGCATCCCCTACCGCGTAGCTCGATACGAGGATACTGGACTCGATTCCCACCGTAGATACTACTACAGGATTCGTCCCGTCAGAAAGGACGGCATGAAAGGTGAATATTCCGAAGAGTTCAGCGCCATGACAAGATTGATGATTCCATGAAATTCCAAACGAACTGCAAGGTTCAACATTAACTTAAAATATTTGAACTGGCTTATACTTAGGAACTTAGTAGCATTATATCCTTGCTATCAAAGCAAAAAGTAGCAGACTTGGTTAGTCTGCTACTTTTCTCATGTCGTACACCCGCAGGGGCTCGAACCCTGGACACCCTGATTAAGAGTCAGGTGCTCTACCAACTGAGCTACGGGTGCATCGGTTAAGGGTGCGCATCAGTATATTTCTGAATTGCGGGTGCAAAGGTACGTACTTTCCATGAAACCACCAAATTTTTTTGCCATTATTTTCCAAAAAAATGCACTTGGCCTTGTTTTTTGCACTATCTTCCCCCAAATACGGGCTATTATCTTGTAGTTATAGGCCCAAAGCCTGCTCATCGGTCATCACCACTACCCTCCCCTCTCGCAACGATTTTCTCACATCAATGATGCGCTGGTTGCTGCTTCCTCGGAACAAAAGGTCGGGGTCTCTCAGACTTTTGACGAAAGGTCCGTCCACCAAAACATCAATCAGTTTAAGCAAAGGTTGTTTGTCTTCCCGTTTGATGAGCCACTCAAAGCGGTAGCCCGTATAGCACCAGATGGTCTTAAAGCAGTTCTGTCGGATGGCCTGCGCCAGCTCTGCGAAGCCTTGTGCCTGCATCATGGGGTCGCCGCCTGAGAAGGTGACATCGGCAAACTCGTCGTCCATCACCTCACGCAACAGGTCGTTGGTGCTCATCCATCGGCCGTGATGAATGTCCCACGACTGTGGGTTATGGCAGCCTTCGCAGGCATTCTCGCATCCTGCACAATAGATGGAGGTCCGGAATCCCGGACCATCCACCATCGTATCTTTCACTATGTCGAGTACGCTGATCATCGATGAGCTAAACGTTGGAAAAAGAAGAGGGTATAGGTTTCTGTTTTTTCAAAGTCTTTCGAAAAGCTGTAGCTGGTTTCCGCCATCCACATGGGTTACGCGGTCGTTCAGTTCGCAGAGCTTACCATGATTCCACCGGTCAGTAGTCCCCACGAGATAACCCGTGATGCGCTGCAGACGATCGATGTGATGGCTTCCACAACGGGGGCAAACGGTCATCTGCGGGTCGGCATTCTCGTAGCCGCAGTCCATACAACGGTTGCGGTTGTGGTTCACGCTGCCATAGCCCATGTCGTATTTATCCATCATGTCCACTACATTCATGATGACCTTCGGATTGTGGGTGGCATCGCCGTCGATCTCCACATAGAAGATGTGACCGCCACGCGTCAGGTTGTGGTAGGGAGCCTCCACCTCAGCCTTGTGCTTGGCATTACACTTATAATAGACAGGCACGTGGTTTGAGTTTGTATAGTATTCGCGGTCGGTGACACCAGGGATGATGCCAAACTTCTTACGGTCTATTTTTGTGAAACGTCCAGAGAGTCCTTCAGCCGGAGTCGCCAACACACTATAGTTATGCTGATAGTGCTCGGAGAAGTCGTTGACGCGGTCGCGCATGTAGGTGATAATCTTCAATCCAAGCTGCTGAGCCTCTTCCGACTCACCATGATGCTTGCCAATGAGCGCCACCAGACACTCGGCCAGTCCGATGAAGCCAATGCCCAAAGTTCCCTGGTTGATTACGCTGGCAATGGTGTCGTTGGGCTTCAGTTTCTCAGCATCAATCCAGAGGCTTTGCATCAGCAAGGGGAACTGCTTGGCGAAAGCCGTTTTCTGGAACTCATAACGGTCGTTCAGTTGTCGGGCGGCAACTTCGAGCATATTGTCGAGTTTTGCAAAGAACTGGGCGATCCGTTCCTCCTTATTCTCGATGCCCATGCATTCGATAGCCAGTCGTACGATGTTGATTGTGGTGAACGACAGGTTGCCACGCCCTATCGACGTGCGCGGTCCGAAGCGGTTCTCAAACACCCGCGTACGGCAGCCCATCGTGGCCACCTCGTGCATATAGCGCTTAGGGTCGTCGGCACGCCACTCGCTATCCACGTTATACGATGCGTCGAGATTGAGATAATTGGGGAAGAACCGACGTGCTGTCACCTTGCAGGCCATCTGGTAGAGATCGTAGTTGGGATCTTCTGGCAGATAGTTCACACCGCGTTTTTTCTTCCATATCTGTATGGGGAAGATGGCCGTTTCTCCATCGCCCACACCCTCGTAGGTCGATTTCAGCAGCTCACGCATGATGCAACGCCCCTCGGCAGAGGTGTCGGTGCCGTAGTTGATGCTGGAAAACACCACCTGATTTCCACCACGCGAGTGGATGGTGTTCATATTATGGATGAAGGCTTCCATCGCCTGATGCACACGACTCACAGTTCGGTTGATAGCATGCTGCACCACGCGGTCGTCGCCTTTCAGTCCTTCAAGCGGCTTTGTCTCGTAGTCTTTTATACCTATATTATATACGTGCGCGAGACTGCGTCCTTCCAAAGATTCCAAGGATTTCAGTTCCTCGATGAAACTCTGGCGCACAAACGGAGCCAAATAGAAGTCGAAAGCAGGGATAGCTTGTCCGCCGTGCATCTCGTTTTGAGCCGTCTCCATCGAGATACAGGCCAGCACCGATGCTGTCTCGATGCGCTTGGCGGGGCGGGAACTTCCGTGCCCAGCCATAATGCCGCGCTCAAGGATATGGTCGAGCGGGTGTTGCACGCAGGTGAGCGACTTGGTGGGATAGTAATCCTTGTCGTGAATATGGAGGTAATTATTCTTCACGGCATCGCGCGCCTCCTGACTCAGCAGATAGTCGTCGACGAAGGGCTTTGTCGACTCGCTGGCGAACTTCATCATCATGCCTGCGGGCGTATCAGCATTCATGTTTGCGTTCTCACGCGTCACATCGTTGTTCTTGATATTGATAATCTCCAAGAACACATCGCGCGTTTTGGCTTTGCGCGCAATACTACGCTCGTGGCGGTAGGCTATGTACTTCTGCGCCACGTCTTTCCGCTCGCTCTTCATCAGCTCCAGTTCCACCAGATCCTGAATGTCCTCGACGGTCATCTGCGGTTTTCCACCCACCGAGATATTATCCGTAATCTGCTCTATGAGTCCTTCGTCGTCGCCCTGCTCTGTGGTGAGCATCGCTTTGCGGATAGCGGCCTTGATTTTCTGTTCGTTGAACCCAACGATGCGCCCGTCGCGCTTCACAACTGTCTGTATCATTTTTTGAATGTCTTTTTCTGGTAAGTAATTCGATTTTGCGCATGCAAAGGTACAACAAATCCCTGAAAGTTTTCCGTTTTGGACAACAATTTACAAGTTAAATAATGTCAATTGGCTCATTATTAAATACTTACAAAAGCCATTTGGAAAACAATTGCCAATATTACAAATACAAAAGAATCAACAGTCAAGACACATATATGTGTATAAATCTTTAATATAATAATAATTCTGCCCGCTAAACTTTATGTCAATCTGAGAAAAGTTTAGCGGACAGCAATCATTAGAATTGATGAAAGTAAGTATGTCTGTGTTCTTTATTCACAATCTGACACTTGCTGTTAGATGCTTCATGAGGTCGTTGCAGATATCTTCTGAGGGCGTCGCAGATATCTTCTGAGGGCGTCGCAGATATCTTCTGAGGGCGTCGCAGATATCTTCTGAGGGCGTCGCAGATGTCTTCTGAGGGCGTCGCAGATGTCTTCTGAGGTCGTCGCAGATATCTTCTGAGGTCGTCGCAGATATCAGTAAGGATGAGAGGGCGTGACAATAGTGACAAAGGACACCCCATTTTTTTCGCGTAAAGAAGAAGAAGCTACCTTTCAAGAAGTTGGGAGATGGCACTTTCCAGTTTGTCGCCATGCAGATTTTTCAGCGCGATGTTTCCCTGACGGTCGAGCAGAAATACAAAGGGAATGGCTTGAATGCCGTAATCCTGCGTGACTGGACCGTCCCATGCTTTCAAGTCGGAAATCTGTGGCCAAGGCATATCCTCAGCTCCTAATGCCTTCAACCATGCGTCGCGGCTTTTGTCAAGCGAAATGCTGATGATGTCAAAACCCTGTTCATGGTATTTCTGATAGAGCTCTTTCAGAAATGGAATCTCTTGTCGGCAAGGCATACACCAGGAAGCCCAAAAGTCGAGCAGCGTGACGCGTCCTGGCTGAACGAGATTGGTGAGACAGACAGGAGTACCATCAGGTGTAAAAGCTTGGATTTCACGGTAGTGATTGCCGACTTTGGTGGCTTTGACCGACTCTTGGAAATATTGCTGCTTTTTGGCTCGCGACTTCTCGCGCTCTTCGTACTGCGCAAGCAATTGGGGGTTGCAATGTGCCAACAAGAATTCTTTGTCAGCAGGAGAATAGCGGTCAAACGGATAGTTTAACGCCAATTCACTTGCGAAGGGCAGATTGATGTAGTCTCTGAGATAACCGCCATAGACGTCCATGAAGGCACTGCTGACGGTCTCTTGAACGGTCTGTCGGAGAGCCTCCTCTTGTTCAGTAAGCGGGCGTTGAGCCTGCAGGGCATTATAATGGTCGTTGAGGGCAAACTGACGGATGCGACGCTGCCGTTCGGCTTGCAGAACACGGTCGCTGAACTGTTGGCAAAGATCGTTGCCCGACAAGGAAACACCCATAGAGTCGACGGTGACGGTTGTAGGTAGACCTGTCAGGATCAGTTGGATGTCGAACGTCGAGGGTAGATCTGTGCCTTTCGGTTCTGTCAGCCTGAGAGTGCCCATCGTCAGGAGCAGCGAATCGGGTATTGCTGCATTCAATACGAAGCGTCCGTTGTCTATGCGTGCGCTATCAAGAAGCGTGACGGCGTTGTAGTACACGGGGTGGTGATGTTCCAGGACAATAGTACGACCATCGTAGCTGTTGTCAGGCAAAATGCCTACAATTGTCTTTGCAGCAGGTTGATGAGTCTGAGCCACATTAAGTTGAGCAGACGAAGAAGAAGGGCTCGTGGTGAGCAACCGTCGGTAGCGTTTACTGTCCTTGAGCAGAGCTACGGCTTGGGCGAGCACATCGTCTCCAGAGGGAACAAACACATCAGGGGCGATACCACCACCAGCATAGACCGTTCGATGGTTTTTCAACGTCTCGAAAGACTTCGTCATTGCTTCGGCTGGCAACACGCCATCAGGACTGCGACGGCTTACCTCATTCCAATAATCCTCGCGAGAGCGTCCGGCGTAAGGTTTCTGGATGCTACGTCCACAGGGGGTGGTGTAGCGGGCTACGGAGAGACGAATAGCTGAACCGTCGCTGAAAGGTAGCGTTTCCTGGATAAGCCCTTTTCCAAAGGTTCGGCTACCCATGAGAACAGCACGGTCCCAATCCTGCAAGGCGCCAGCAAAGATTTCGGCAGCTGACATGGTCTGATCATCAATGAGCACGACAACATTGCCTTTTTCCCAGATGCCATCGACCTGAGCATTCACCTCCTGTCGGGGCTGGTGCTTTCCTTCGGTGACTACCATCAAACTACCAACGGGCAGAAACTCGTCGGCAACGGCAAGGGCGGCATCGAAGAACCCTCCGGGATTATTTCGAATATCAACCACCATACTCTTCATGCCCTTTTTTCTGAGACTATCAACCTTCATGCGGAAATCGTCGAGTGTGCTCTGAACGAACACCCCAATGCCGATATATCCAATGCCCTTATCAATCATCTTTGCGGTAACATCGGTCTGCATAGCATTACCAATAGCCCCCTGGGCAGTCGGCCCAAGCAAGACATCTTCATTGGCGCGGGCCTGTTCTGGGGTTAGGTATTCACTATGAGGGTCGAGGCACTGCATGAGAATCATCATCTGTTGTTCCACCAACGGACTTATGTGAACGCTGTCCACATACATATTGCGCAGAGCGTAGAACGTCATGCTCAGTTTCTCTTCAGGCTGACGCTGAGCGAAGACACTCATGCTTAGTGTAGTGAGCAGCAAGAGCGAAAAGATACGACTTTTTTTCATGCTTTATTGTTCGTTTTTTAAGATTTCTACTGCGTAGGTCACTTCGTCGGCCAGACGGCTGGGGCTACCACCATAGCCTTCTTCCGTGAATCGAACGAACCCGTCTTTGACAATCATCTTACGGGGTATGGCCGTCGAGTGGTTGATGTCGTTCATCTGTGAGAACACCAAGGAGTTGTTTCCCGGCTGTGATGGGTCTTTTTTAGCATCGAAGAGCACATTGAAAGTGAAGCCCTGCTCCTTCATATAGTCGCGAGCCTTCTGCTCATAGCCGTCACCATGCTCCATGGTGTCGATGAAGAAAAACAGCACATCAGGGTCGCCCTTGAAGTGGTCGACGGCCATCTGCATGCCTGGGAAGGATTTTTTGCAGGGATAGCACCAAGAAGCCCAGAAGTCGAGCACTACGACCTTTCCCTTCCAGTCGGCAGAATTAACTGTATTACCCTCCATGTCGGTCAGAGAGAAGGGTTTGAAAGGTTCACGGATAAGTTTCTTTCTGATTTCTTCTTTCATGGCATTCGCTTCGTCCTGTGACTTCAAGGAATTGAGAAACGCCTCGTAGCCCTCTTCACTTCCATGCTGCCGGACATAGTCCTGACGGAGCATATCCATCATAGCAGGAGTGACGGCATTGTCTTTGATGGCATGTTTCATCACTTCAGTCACCTTTTCCGACTGTCCTGACTGCTGAAGGGCCTTAATATGGGTTTCGTTCAATTCGGGTGTCAAGAAGCGGCGTTCGGGAGTAATCAAGGCAATATAGCGAAGCGCTTCATCGGGTTTACCCATACAGAGGAGAATGTCGGCGTAGTTGCCAAGATGCTCGTCGAGCAACTTCCGGGCCAAAAAGTCCGACTGGCTGGGCGACAAGTAAATATCCTCGCAATAGGAGTGGTCGCAGACCTTCTTCATCATCTCATTAATAAGGGCGGTGGCCATAGGAAGCACAACCTCGTCGCTGACAGCCTTCTTCGTATGGAAGGCCCCAGCACTCGTGCGGTAGCACTCGGCCAACGTTTTGAAATCCATGTCGGGCATTAAGTCGATCATCTCCTGTTGCGGGTACTGACCTGAATAATAATCGGTGATGATGCTACGGTAGGCATTATAATAAACGAAAGGCTGGAATGCATCGAGCTTCATCGACTGCTGCATAGGATACGTCCTGAGGAAATTGATTGTGTTGCTGTGGTAGTCGTCGGCACTGCTTTTCATGAGGTCGTTGAACTTGGCACGGCGAACGGTCCATCCATCGGGGAAGTCTTTGAGTATCAACTGGTGAACACTATCTGCCTTTTGCGGTTGATTCAGGTTCATTCGATAGATGTTCTCCATAGCTATGTAGTTGCTCTCCGTGGGATTTCCCTGATGAGAGAAAATGTCGAAAAACATCTCAGCAGCCTCTGGGAAACGGTCGCCTGTCTGCAGTTCAACAATGCGCATCATGGTGGGGAAGAACTTCGAGGCATGGTCCTGATACAGCTGTAATTCCTTCTGAAACCAGTAATATAGAGCGTCTTGTTCAATCTCTTGATAACCATTGTCGAAGTAGCCACTCACACCCAGGAAGGCGCTGGGCCGACGCATGATGCCCCATGCCAGGTTGCCACCCGGAAGGGGTTGACCGCTGCCGTTGTCGACAACATAGAGAAAGCCCTGATTGTCGTTGTTGTCTTTGGTCTGTGTAAACTGGTCCCATGTGCTTTGGAACTGGAAGGCCATAAAGGCACAGTCGGTGGGTATCAGCAAGGAGCCACTCCAAGAGCCGTTCCCATTGTCGGCAAGTGCTGTGTCGGCAAGTGTCCATCGATAGTCGCGATACATGTAAACAAGGGCCACGAGATCCTTCATCCCTTCAAGTGGTCCACCTTGTGGGTGGTACTCGAAAGAAATGGTTGTTCCTGCCACAGGGGGCTTGGGAATGCCCGTCAGCCGCTGATAGGTTTCATTACTTTCTGTCTGGGAAAAGGCCATCACAGCCATTACCGCCAAAATGACGGTGGAAATCATTTTTTTCATGGGTAAATGCTTAATACTTGTCTGTTATTTTTGCTTATTGAATATCTGTTTCTGCCATCTGTTCCACATCAATGCCGTATTCTTCCTTCATCCATTGCCTCACGATGGATGCCTTTTTGGCAATGCGTCCCGATGTGTCAAAAGAACTGTTCGTGAACTTTTCATTGAACTTCTCGGTGGGATAAGCAATGAGGTATTTAAGGAACAATGCAAAGTCCTGAACGGGTTTCATGGTTTTTGCCTCAATATATTCCAAGAGCCCGAAGGTGTTATAACTGCCCACGTAATTGTACCAGACGGTGCCTTGCACCTCCTCTTTAGTGAATGTTGAAGGAATTGTGATAAGTCCTTGTTCTACAGCATATGCCAGCAAGCAAGCGTTTAGCTCGCCCTTTGCTAACTGCAGACTGTCACCGCTGAGCTGAGGTAGTCGGTTGGAAGCCAGTCCGAAGCAAAGATTGGCATAGCCATAGGAGGCTGCTGTATGCCAAAGGGTGTCCTTTTGGCTCACATTGTTGCCTGAAGCATCAAGTCCGGAATATTCAAAAATACGTCCTAAGTCGGAAGCCAGATAAATGCGGTAGGGCAGGTATTTCCTCAATGAGTCTGGATGATAAAAGTCCAGGCAGTTATGTTTGATGAAACCCACAGCCTGTCCAACATAAGCCTCCTCGGCCTGACGACAGATATAGCCCAGCATGTCGGTCACCTGCCATCGCATCATGGCAGGATTGTAGCGGTATAGCATCTGTGTACCATACTGGGTGTAAATGTCAACAATCTCCCGATCATAGTCATGATTTCCTTGTGGAAAGTCTATCAGGTAGTTGTTGTCCGATGGTGTGATTTCGTCATCACCACACGACACAAATAGCGTGCAAAATATAATCAGCCAGACCATCAATGGCTGTTTTGTCATGATTCTGTTCATTCTATCTGTCATTTTATGATTTCATTATTTCTCAAAGAGCTGTTCCTGTGCGGTGGTTGCACAGCGGATTTTGCACCAAATTCTCATTGTGGTCCAAAGCATTATCGGGGAAAGGTACACAATACATGGGGTCGCGTTCCTCAAGAACGAAACGTGTCCGGGCACCGCTCTCAGCTACAAGGACATGTTCTATGCTCGGCATACCGTAACGCTTCAAATCGAAGAAGCGGAATCCCTCGAAACATAGTTCACGGCGCCGTTCAGCACGAAGCAACTCCTGTAGGTCGTCGATGTTCGTCAGTTCAACATTCTTATACGTACGGTAGCGGCTCTCCCGCAGCGTGTTTAGGTCGTCCAAGGCCTTCTGGGCAGCATTACCATCTCCATTGCGCCAAAGATTCAGGTAAGCCTCGGCACGATTCAGGTACAGCTCGGCAGTGCGCCAGGTAAACTCATGCTCGTCGGCACAGTTTTTGGGAATGCGGTAGGGATAGTAGTCATAGCCACTGGCCACCAGATAGATGTTCATCCTACGATCCATTGTGTCGTAAAGGTTTGCCAATTCTTTGCTTACGCCAAAGGGTGTACCTGTCAGCGAGAAGTCGCCCGACATTGCTTTCATCCCGCAGATGAAGATTGTTTCAGGAAACCTTTTCGAGATAACGCCGTTGGTGGGCGACATGGCATTATCCAAATTGTAATTCTTTAGGCTCACCAAAGGAGGTGCTGTGGCCAGAGCCTTGTTGGCATGTTCCAACACCTTGTCCCACTGCTCCATGAAGAGATAGATACGCGAGGCTAAAAGGTGGGCCGAAGTGTAGTTGATGCGATAAATACCACGGTCGGTAGTATCGTCGCCATACAGCCTACAGGCATCCTCAATATCCTGCACAATCTGCCGGTAGACTTCCGCTACGGTGGCGCGGGGTGTTCCTACATCCATAACCTCCGACTCCGTTATCAATGGAACGCCCAGATTGGTCTCGGGCGATGTCTGTCTGTCGTTGTAGGGCAAAGCATATGTATTCACCAATCGCCAATAATAGAAAGCCCGCATCGTCTTCGCCTCTGCCATCGTAATATCCTTCTGCGACTGGGTGCCCTCACTCCCTGGCAGATTTTCTATGATAATGTTACAAGCGGCAATGGTCTTATACAAGTTGCGATAGCTGTTTTTGATATTGTCGAATATCGTCGAGCAATCGTTTTCCACCTGCCAGTAGTCGGGTTGCCACTCGAAGATCGACTGACGTGCGCTCAACGTTTCCGACCATTTCGATCCCTTGCAACCCTGAACGTCGTCGTCCATCATATAGGTAATGGGGTCCGTCGAACTGTTGATGTAGCCCTCGCCGTTCATCAGTTCCTGAAACGAACTCGATGTTTTCGGTTCGAACTCATCCTGCGACACTTCCTTCAGGAAATCGCCACACGAAGCAAGTGTCATGTTCAATGTTAAAAGACAAACCACACACAGCCCGCCTCTCAGCTGCCGTCTTCTTCGTATTTTCTTCATATCTTTGTTCTGTCTAAAGTGGTCGATGTTTATTTGCCGCATCATCATAGGCTGATGTTCAGCGAGAAGGTATATGTCTGAGTAATCGGCACAGCCGTCGTTCCTGTTCCTTGTATCTCTGGGTCTTGCCCGTCAAGCTTGCTCGAGCAGAACGTCAGCGGATTGGTAACGTTCGCCGACAACGAGAGTGCATTGATCTTCCAATGCTTGATCAGTTTGAAGGGGAAGCTATAGCTCACACTCAGGTTTCGGCAACGCAAGAAGTCGCCCTTGGCAATCCGTATGTCTGAGTAGTTATACATCGAATAGCTCGAGCGAGAGGTCACTGAGGCCATACCCGTATTGCCTTGCGAATACCTGAACCACAGGTAGTAATCGGCCTGACCGGTCCGGTTGAAACCCGGGATGTCGGTCGTCAGCTCATCACCCGTTTGCTTCCAGGCATTCATCAGCTTACGGCTTAGGTTAGCATAGGGCTGCGGCATCAGGTTGTTGCCTTCAAACAGATAGTTCAGCCTCACAACGTTGCCCAACGCATAGCTCCACATCGTATTCACCGACCACTGCTTCCATCGGAAGGCAAGCGAGAAACCGCCATTCAGCTTCGGGTCTTTCTGGCCTGAATACACCAGCATCTCCTTCAGGCTCAGACCACTCTCCACCCCTTCCTGATGCTTCGACGTATGGGCAAAGGTGGCATAGCCCGTAGCAGGGTCAATGCCTGTGAACTTCCATGAGTATATCGCATTCACGGGTTTGCCCTCTTCGAAGGCATTGCCAGATAGATAGTCATCTATTGTGTATGTCTGTTTCGTCACCGATGCTACGCGGTTCGTATTTTTCGACCATACTGGTGTCACGCTCAGCTCCATGTCTTTCGTACGTAGCGGGACGAACGTCATCGACAACTCTATGCCGTAGTTCGTCAGGTCGGCACCATTTCGATAGACGCTCTCCTGGCCGTACTCCAGGGCCACGGGCAACTGAAACAGGATGTCGGTGCCCCGCTTGTGATAGTAATCCACAGCACCGCTAATACGACCGCTTAGCAGGCTCCACTCCAAACCGATGTTCACCGTGCTAGTCTTCTCCCATCGCAAATTGGGATACGGCAGGCGTGAGATGTTCAGCTGATACTCGCCCGACCAACGGTTCACCACACTCGACGGATAGCGCACCACCAGATTGGGTCCTACACTCGTCGGGATGTTTCCTTGCATGCCATATGAACCACGCAAGCTCAGGTCTTCGATGATGCTGTGTGGCATCCATGGCTCGTCGCTGATGTTCCAGCGAAAGGCGGCCGACCATACTGGCAGGAACTTGTGATTAGTGAACTGCCCAAAGCGGTTCGAGGCATCAAGACGCAGGTTGGCATTCAGCGTATAGCGGTTTTTGTAGCTGTACACCAATGTACCATACTCCGATACTGTATTATTCAACGTGTTCACGATGGTCGACGTGTGCTTGTCTAAAGACGAGTGCCAGTCGGTCGATCCAGACACGGTGTTATTATACTCAAAACTAATCTTATTTCCACGGTCTGGGAAATACCCGTACTCTTGCTCCTTCAGGCCTTCATAAACGGTGGAGCGGGCCTCGAAGCCTACCATGGCTTGGACGGAATGGTCGAAACTCTTGCCGAAACTCTTGTTATAGCTCAGCTGTGCTCTTGCAGTCCACGATCGCTGTTTCTGGTTGTCGTCCAGCAGAATACCTCCTCTTGGCAGCCGCGAAGCAAGCTCGTCGGTGCTTCCTGGCAAAACGGCTCCCACCTCGTAGCCGCGTATGCCGCAGATATAGTATGACTGCTCGTCGGCCCATTGACGTCCCGTTGTGTTCGAGAGACTGTAGGCAAACATGCCATCGGCAAAAAGGCCTTTCATGAGCTGCGCGCGCAGGCTGATTTGGGCATTCGACTGCCTCACATTGGTTGTGTTCGAGGTGTGTGCCAGCTCGTTCAACACGTTATAACGAAGCATGTAGTTGTTGTTGGTGCCCTCTATGCGGGTTGCGGTCTGCGTGTAGAACTCATCGGTGCTCAGCGTCCGCGCAGCGTAAATGGCATAGTCGAAGGGGTTCACCATATAAAAGCCATCGGAGGTGCGATCGCTGAACATCAACTTCGTCGACACCTGCAAGAAATTCCACAGTCGCGTGTCCAAACTCATCGTCATATTGTAGCGGTGCATGCGGTCGCCCTTTGACGAGCCTCGCGCGTCGCTGTAGCCTAACGAGGTGTAGTAGCGAGTATGTCCGGAACCACCGCTCACGTTCACGTTGTAATCTTGATTTACGGCATTCTGAAACAGACAGTCAAACCAGTCAGTGTTTCGCATTTCCAACTCACTGACCCGACGCGCGAACTCGTCGTCGCTGATCTTCTTGCTGTAGAGGTCGAAAAGGGCACCTTCAAAGCCTGTCGAATAGGGTTGGATGTCAAATACATAACCGTTCTCCACCATGTCCTTCGATAGCTGGATGCGCTCCTGCGAGTTCATCATGTCATACTGGCTGTAGCGGGGCTTCGAAGTAAAACCCAGCGAACTGCTAAAGTTCACCTGAGCCTTGCCCTCTTGGCCCTTCTTCGTCTTCACCACAATCACGCCGTTTGCAGCTCGCGTGCCATAAATTGCGGTGGCCGACGCATCCTTCAAGAAGGTGATGCTCTCTATGTCATGGGGATTCAGACCAGTGATGGCATTGCCCAACAGCGAGAGACTGGCATTCTCGTTCACCTGGTCAAGATTCTGATTGCCACGAAGCACAGCATTCACCTCGTCGTTCGTCACATTCACCGTCTCTTCCCAGATTACACCATCAATCACCCATACCGGTGCTGCATCGCCGTGGATGGTCGATGATCCGCGAAGGCGCATCTTCGGAGCAGAGTTCGGCGAACCCGAGGGTGTCACTACCGACAAGCCTGGCACACGGCCCTGAAGCATGTTTGACACGTTGGGCACGTTTGCCATCTGGATGTCCTTGCCCTCTACCGTAAACGTCGAACTGGCTGAAAGGCGCTTGTCGATACTGTTGTAGCCATCGCTCACTACAGTCACTTCATTAAGGGTGGTGGAACTAAGCCGCAAGAACACTTTCTTCGCCGTAGCTTCGGCAGCCTGCATTTCCATTGCATCATATCCGATGTAAGTGAAACGAAGAACGGATCGGTTCGAAGGAACGCGGATGGAAAAATGTCCCTTCGCGTCGGTCACCGTACCTTGGCCGGAATCCTTTACATAGATGCTTGCACCAATGAGCGGTCCGTCATCATCGTAGACTGTTCCCTCGGCCAAGTAGTCCTGAGTGGCAGACTTAGCTTGCTCATTCGCCCCACCCTTTTTGTCAGGAAAAACCATCACCTGTCGCTGACTCACCTTAAAACCCAGCCCTGTACCCTGCAACAATTCGGTCATCACTTCGCTGACAGGACGGTTAGTGGCCTTGATAGTCACTCGGCGCGATAGCATGTCATGCACAGCTTCGTCAAACACAAAAACATACTGACTGTTCCGCTCTATTTGGGCGATTACCTCGCTAATTGGTTTCCCCTCAGCATTCACGGTCACATTCTGTGCCGACAGCCGGCAAATGCCCATCAAGCAGAACAATACTGAAATCAATATTTTCTTATTCATATACTTATGATTCATATATTATAATGACACACAACCGTTTGTTTTATCATCATTGAAAAGGAGAAATTATGATAGAACCTATCGGTCGAATCATTTAGATAGCATTTCCTGCTTAAGAATCGTTGTTTCCCAACGCGGGAATGGCGCATTCCAACGGGGGAATGATTATCAGCGAACACCCGACATGCGATAGCCGAAGGGGCGGATCAGCGTGTCCGCCCTTCAGCCCATGCATACAATAAGGTTAGGCTATTTCTTTTCTTCCACAAACACTTGATTGTTGCGTATCTGGTAACTGATAGGCTCGATGACGGTCAGTGTGTTCAGCACATCCTCAACACGCTGTTCCAATACTAGCTTGCCATAGAGCTTCAGCTGCGAACTACCGGGAGAGCAGTTGATGTCGACGGCGTAATGCTTAGCAAGGCGATTGAGGGCTTCACCTAAAGTAGTGCCATTGAAGTAAAGCAGACCGTCTTTCCACGAAGTATAGGTATAAGTATCCACCTCCGACAGCTGGGCTCTTCCTGAGCTGATGGTGAGCATCTGGTCGGGGTTCAGCAGGTAGCGCGCCGTGTCGCCACGTTCCACCTCCACCCGCCCTTCAGCCAGTACCACCTGCGAATACTGCTGTCCGGAGTAAGAAGTCACACCGAACTTAGTGCCTGTCACTTTCACGCAGAAGGCTTCGGTCTCAACGCGGAAGACGGCACCCACCTTATGAGCCACCTCCAAAAAAACTTCTCCGTCGACACGAATGCGACGTTCTGAGCCTACGAATTTCAGCGGAAACTGGATTGTGGTTCCAGAATTCACCCACACGCGGCTGCCGTCACTCAGCTCTATCTGGGTATGCTTGCCTTCGGGAACACGAAGCTCGCACAACTCTGGGGTGCCCGATGAAGTAAGACTTCCCGTCGAAGGGGTGTATTTCAGGGTTTGGCCCAAACCCTTGATAGTGAGATAGCCCAGCTCGTTGCACGACAACTGGCCTCCTTCGTTCAGGTTCAGCGTATGACCGTCCGTGGTGGTCAGCACCATATCGAGATCGCGAGGCACCAACTGTGCCGTTTCTTGCGAGATGCGTGTCGAGTGACTACTCATCCACAGCACCGTTCCTCCGGCCACCAACAGCATGGCCACAGCTGCGGCAATGGCCATACGATGCCAACGCCTGCGATTGTCGTAGTCGGTCATGCGCTTCAACAGGCGCTTTTGTGCGTCCTCCTTCTCTTCTTCCGTGAAGTGCAGGTCGTTCATCCTAATAGCAGCCAAGTCGTTCTCCAAACTGCTCATTGGTCCTTCGTTCAACATTTCTTCATCAAATTCCATGGGGATTCTTATCATTATGACACACAAAAGCTTATCTTATCATCAAAAAAACAAATAAAAAACAACATGATGATGTTTTTCCGCAAAACCATAAGGCCTTTCGACACCAAGTTCCTGACCGATGGTTTGGTCATATCAAGCAGACGGGCAATGTCGTCGTAGTCCATCTCTTGTATATAGCGCAAGTAGATTGCTTCACGCTGACGAGGGGTAAGCGAGGCCATTGCCTCTTCCACCTGACGCTTCAGCCGATGACGCTCCTCCTGATCCTCTATCAGGTCGCTCACGCTTACGCTGACATCAAACCTACCTTCTGAAGGATGGGCATCAAGGCTGTCCATGCGCTGACGGCGCGTGGTATTCAGCAGACGGTTCTTCAAAGCGGTGAACAGATACACCTTCACGTTCCTCACTTGCTGAAGCTTCGGGTCGCGCTGGTAAAGGTTGAAAAACACATCCTGCAGCGTATCCTGGATGTCCTCCCGGCCAAAGCCCAACGCTGTACCAAAGGCCAACAGGTCGTCGGCATATTCCGCATAGAGCGTCAGGAATAGCTCGTGAGTTTCAACGCGCCCACGATGATGCATAAAACCATATTTCTCGTTCCGAATAATTGACGACATGAAGTGAAATAGATGGAAATCGTTGCAAAAGTAAGCATTAAACAGGTCATTTTGGTATTATTTTTTACCTTTTTTGAAATTATTGTCATTTTTTTTGATGATAAATCTTCTTCCTATGTGACTTATTTATGAATCTTATATAGATCTTGAATAATCTTCATTAATAATTATAAAACAAAAACAACAGTCTTATGAAAAAATTTTTCCTCTATTTCGCCCTGACAGCCTTCACAGCGTTCACAACGACCAACGCACAGGCTCAAGACAGGAAACTCGTCAACATGACGGGCTATAACTGGTACAGCAACACCTGGGGGCAACTGCCCGACGGATCTTGGGGCTACACACCCGTGAAACTCGATGAGCCCACACTCTACGACAATTACTATTATTATTACAACAGCCAAAACCAACTGGCCATTGAAACCACCTACACACAGTTGCGATACATCTACAACGACAACGGCACAAAGGCTTCTAAAGAGACTTGGAACTTCTCTAATGGCATCTTCTGTTGCACTATGGCGGAAATCTATGAATACGACGAGGAGGGCAACATCATCCTCGCTACGACAAACTACTATAATGCCGACGGCGAAATCACTAACAGCAACCCCGTGGAGTACAGCGGCTACATCAATGGCTACTATACCATCATGAAGACGCCTTACTACGAGAACCACTTCGAATACGTTTTCAACGATGACAACCAACCCACGCAAGTCATCCAGCTCAGCGGCGACGACTTCTCCAACATCGACCAGGGTGTGTTCTACACCTATGAGAACGGTGTACTCGTCAAGGAGGTTGTGGCCACCTACTCAGCCAATGCGGAGGAAGGCCACGAATGGGACAACATCACCAGTACCACCGAATACACTTACAATGCCGACGGCACCATTAACACACGCTATGTCACCACCGATGCCAATGGCTCGCACAACGAAATTGAATGGCGATATACTTATTCAACGCTCGATTCTTCGTTCGTACCACAGAACGTGACGGCCGACGGCACCATCGGCAACAATGAGGTCTACGTTTCATGGGATGCTGTGCCCGGGGCAGAGAAGTACATCGTTATGTGCGACAACACCATCGCTGAGGTGGAGGGCAAGACAGACTATATCGTGCCTACACTTAAGGACGGCGAACACCAGATAGCAGTTCTGGCCGTCGTTGGCGGGGAGCGGAAGAACATCTCTGACTTCGTCAAAGTATCCGTCAAGGATGAGGGCAACTTACCTATGGAGAACTTCAAGGTCAACGGCGCTTCCCTGATCGAGGAAGCCACCGACTGGGGCGTCAACAAGTATTATGCACTCGACCTCAGCTGGGACATCCCTGAAGGGGCTTCCACCATTACCGATTACAAAGTCTACATCGACAACGGACAGTCGTGGCTCACAACCTCGCTCTACACAACAGGAATGCCCGCCGATGAGCGACAGGACGCATACAACGACATTAGCGAGTGGAACACAGGAACACGCATTTGGTGGACGAACTTCGAAAACACAACGCAAGATCCCGAAACCTGGGAGACCATCAGCCTTCAGTCAGGTCCCGACTGCAAAATCTGGATATGTGCCGTCTATGTCACCGGCGAGTCGCAACCGTCTAACGTCGTCGAGGTGAATGTCTACAACCTCGCCAACGGCATTGAGGAGAATCCCACAGGCATCGACAACAGCACCCCCCTCAACAACAACTCCAACCAAGCCATCGAGTTCTTCAACCTCAACGGACAACAGGTAAGCAACTCTCATGGACAGAACGTCGTCATCATGCGACAGGGCAACCAGGTAAGGAAAATCATCAAATAAGCTCTTTCCCCAACACTCTCAATACGTTAAATGGAGAAGCTTCCCACTTGGTCGCTTCTCCATTTTTCTTTCACAACGGAACGCTGATCCCCCTACTTGAAGGCGTTCTCCGACAGACCCTTACCGCCAATCTTGAGGTCCTCCATGTACGAAGGCACTTCGCGGCCGAGGAACTTGTCGACATAGAGCTTGGCCAGATACTGACCGAGCATGAAGCCGTGACCGCGCAGACCCGTGCAAAGACCCACCTCTGGGTCAACGATGTAGCGTGGTTCCGTGTAGCGCCCTGCCCATACGGCCAGGAAGCCCACCTCGCGCAGATTGGGAATCCACTCAGCAAATACCTCGCTGACGATTTCGAGGAACTCCTTGCTGTTGTACTTGATGTTCTGACGCGCCTCATAGGCATCGGTATCGGGACTGGCGCAGCCGATGATCTGCCCTGTGTGGCCCCATTGCTGGCCATAGACGGCGCTGAAACCCTTGTAGTGGCGACGGTCGATGATCATGTCGAGTGGACCGCCATTCGGCCCCATCATGGGAAGTCGGCGTGTGATGAAAGCCTGGTGCTTCACGGGGTAGAGACCTGTGTCGAGTCCAAGCTGGTCGTTGAACTTCTCGGCCCCCCACCCCATCGCATTGACAAAATGGTCGCAGGTGTACTCCACATAGTGACCCTCATGGTCGCGGACGAGGGCAACATAGTGGCCACCTACCTTCTGCACATGCAGGAGCTCACAATCTTCGAAATAGCGTCCACCCTTTTCCACACCGATGCCGCGAATGTAGTCGATGACGCGTCCGGGTGTGGCCTGCCAGCAGTCGCGGGTGATGAGCGCGTGGCTATAGGTGTCGCGGCTGTCGTCCCAAAGCGGTGAGATTTCCTTCTTGAAGTCCTTGCGTTCTATCATATAGGCATCGCTCCACGCACGCGAAGCGTCGAGCTGCTGATAGGTGGCCTCGTCGTGAACCAGATTGACATAATGCGTCAGGTGGTAGTTGATGTTGTACTCCTGCTGCATGTTCTTGAAAATCTCATGGTTGTGGACGGCAATATCGGCAATGTCTGGATTTGAGAAGGCCGGACGACCACCGCCGATACAGCGCCACGAGGCACCTCGGCTGTAGTTGATCATCACGGGCTTCTTGCCTGCCTCAGAGAAGTAACGGAACAGCGCACTACCCGCAATACCGCCACCAGCGATGAACACTTCGACTTGCTCTTTCCTCACACCGTTCATCTCTGGGAAAATGAATACCTCTTTGGTGTGCGGATTGTAGAGATCGCCTAGACTCACTTGGTTCGAAAGCGGGGCACGTGGCGTAGCATCGCCCACCAGTTCTATTCCATATGAGCGGAGTATCTGACGGGCGCGAGGAATGCAACGCTTGCCGCGACAGGGTCCCATACCCAGTCGGGTGATGTGCTTCAGTTCATCGACAGAGATGGTCTTGCGATTGCCCACCACTTCCAGAATACGGTCGAGTTTGACGTCCTCGCAATGGCAGACGTAGGGTGAGGGGGAAGGAGCGGGAATCGAGGAGGAAGGAGCGGGTTGCTGGGAGGTAGGAGCGAGAGGCGTTGTCACCTCATGCACATCGTTGTAGCGGTCTTTCAGGATGAAGCCCCTCACATCGGTCAGTTCAAAAACCCTGCTGCCTTCACCTGAGGGACGCGACGAGCGGGCTCTCACCCTCGCCACGTTGGTTTTGTTCGATTTCTTGATGATCTTCTCGATGACGCCTTCGCCTATCTTTTGGCCGTCGTTGTCAACAAGATAGACCTCAGCACCTTCTTGGGCTTCGTATTCGATGGGCAGGAAACACGTGGATTTCTGCACGTCGTAGCCGAAGATGGCCAGACCCGGACAATTCGACACGCACAGCATACACCCGATGCACTTATCATAGTCGATCGTGGGCGTACTGCCGGTGGTGGGCTTTGTGATAGCGCCTTGCGGACAGCTGAACGAGCAAGGGTTGCAGGCAAAGCCATAGAGACAGTCGGCCTGCACAAAGGCCTTCAGCTGCATGCGCTCAGGCGAAGGCAGGTTGGGCTTTTCAAGAATCCGCACAGGATGCTGTTGCGAATCGATATACTGGCGCGAGATATCCAGATAGTCGTCGTAGTTGAAGCGCACACCGATGGCCTGTGCCACCTCGTAGGCCACCTGCTTTCCACGAAGCACAGCACTCGTGCCTTCACCAATGCGAATGGCATCGCCGGCCCCATAGGTGTTCAGTCCGAACACCTCGCGCCCCTTCACCAAGAGCTGGTTGTCGGGGATGAGACCCGTACATATATTAATAATGTCGATGTCGTCGATCACCTGCTCCGTGCCAGGTATGGGCTTGAAGTTCTCGCACTTGGCAATCACAGCCCCTGTCACACCCGTATAGTCGTCGTTGGGAATGGCGCGCACCAAGGTGTAGCCCGTCATGATGGGAATGCCCAGACGGCGCACGCGATTGGCCTGCACGGGGAATCCGCCCTCGCGGGGCATTGCCTCGATGATGGCCTTGATGGTGGCACCTGCCTGCATGCCTTGATAGGAGGTGAGATAGCCGATGTTGCCGGCACCCACGGTGAGCACTTTCTTACCCAACAGCGTGTGCTCCTGGTTCATCATCTTCTGGAAAACAGCAGCGGTATAGACACCGGGCACGTCGTCGTTCTCGAACGTCGGCATGAAAGGCACGGCTCCCGTTGCCACCACCAGATGGTCAGCATCCACATAGGCCACCTCGCCGCTGACGACATTCTTGATGGCCACGCGTCTGCCTTCCAGTAGGTCCCACACCGTTGTGTCGAGCAAGATGCCCTCATGGTTGTCGCCGGCCAGCGTCTTGGCAATGTCGAAGCCACGCATGCCGCCAAACTTCTTCTCCTTCTCAAAGAAGAAGAACTGGTGGGTCTGCATGTTGAACTGACCACCTATCTTGCTGTTGTTGTCGATGACGATGTTGTCTATGCCGAAGGCGTTCAGCTGCTCACGGCAGGCAAGACCGGCCGGACCAGCACCAATGATAGCCACCTGAGTCTTATACACTTTCACCTCGCGCGCCGGCTGAGGGCGTACCTCGGGCACCTCGCACTCTCCGCTATCGATGCGGCGGACTTCCTTCACGCCGTCGACTTTGGTGATGCAGATGCGGCGCACCTGTCCGTCGACAAGCATCTCGCAGGCCCCACACTTGCCAATGCCGCAATTCAGGCTGCGGTTGCGGCCATCCAAGCTATGGCTGTGAACGGGGTAGCCGGCTTGGTGTAAAGCAGCTGCTATGGTATAGCCTTTGCGTGCTTGAATCTTCTTTCCGTCGTAAACAAATTCCACCATCTCGCCCTGCGGGATGTCTAAGATAGGGTGTGATTCAATCTTGTACATATCGGTTTTCTCTTTATTGGTTAGTTTTCAAGGTTCTCTGTTGCATTATCATGATTGAACAAGCGAATGCAAAAGTAAGCATAATTTTATAATTCACAAAATTTTTCGGCCTTTAAGTTTGAAATTGCACATTATTTCACCGACAAAGCAGCAAATGTATAGGATTTTGCAAGGGGGCGTGACAATTGTGACAAAAGGACAACCCATTTTTTTGCACACCTCTAACGAAAACGGCGGACTCTGCTATACAATCAAAGTAGTATATGCTCAAAGGTTTAATGATTTAGTATGATAAGGATTAATGATAATGGTATAAAGGGCATTAATGAATATGGTAAAATATAGGCAATGATATAGCAATTGACCTTCATGACCTCCCCCTAAGGATGTGTCAAAATGTCAAATGCTATCCGCGTGTAGGAGGATGTGTCAAAATGCCAAATGCTATCCGCGAGTAGGGACATACTTTTATGTATGTCCGTTGGTCTGAGCATTATTGACTTTCATCGGCGTTTTTCGGACATACATAAAAGTATGTCCCTACAATCGGCGGAGTTTTGACACACCCTCAAATAATACCGATGGAGGGCTACGGCTGGAGTGGGCGCGAAAAAAACGCATTGTCCTTTGTCACAATTGTCACGCCCCCCCCATCCTCATTGTTTTCATTGTTATTCGCGAGGGACCCAATCAATATCTGCAAGTTCCTCAACTGATATCTGCGAGAGGCCCAACTGATATCTGCGACAAGCTCAACTGATATCTGCGAGAGCCTCAACTGATATCTGCAACGACCTTAGGGGATATCTATCAGCAAGTGTCAGATTGTGAATAAAGAGCGAGGATATCCTCACGTTCTCACTTATTCGCCTTTGACTAACGTCGAAGGTACTTACGTTCAACAATAAAAATGAAAAAAAAGGTATTTCCTTTTGTATTGTTCTCACTTATTCGTACCTTTGCAGGCATGAACGAACTGTTTCAAGCGTATAGCACGTTTTTCGGCAAGGGTGATGCCCTCTATCGCATCTTCTCGCCCTACCGCATCTGCCCGTTGGGAGCACACGTCGACCACCAGCATGGTGTGGTCACAGGCTTTGCCTTCGACAGCGGCATAGAGTTTTTGTTTTCTGCCCAGGAGACGGGCAAGGTGGAAATGGCATCGCTCTCGTTCGAGGGTCTGATGACGTTCAATGTGCAGCGTCCCGCTGACGAGCGCCAGCAGAATTGGGGCGACTACCTGCGTGGAGCGCTCTGGGCTCTGCAACAGGACTATCAGCTGAAGACGGGCATCCGAGGCATCGTGAAAGGTTCGATGCCCGTAGGCGGTCTGTCGTCGTCGGCAGCCTTGTTGTGTGGGTTCATCATGGCTTTGGACAAGGTGAACAATCTGGGACTGGACCACCAGCAGGTGATCAAGTACGCCTCGAAGGCCGAGCGCGAGTATGTGGGGCTGAACAACGGCATACTGGACCAGGCTTGCGTGGTATTGTGCGAGTCTGACAAATTGCTCTATCTCGATACTGAGACCGGCAAGCATGAGCTACTGCCCTTCGGAAACGGCAATGAGCCCCTACCCTTCCGCATCGGCGTCTTCTTCAGCGGCGTGACACGCAAGCTGACAGGCACCGACTACAACCTGCGTGTGGCGGAATGCAAGACGGCGGCTTGGATCATGCAGGCCTACGAGGACATCCCGCTGAAAGAGCTGCAGGACACCCGTCTCAGGGATGTGCCCGAGGAGACGTTCCTAAAGTATGAGCAGCAAATGCCCCAGCGCTTCGCCAAACGTGCCCGCCATTTCTATACGGAATGCGACCGCGTGCACGACGGGGTGGAGGCGTGGAAGGCTGGCGACATTAAACGCTTCGGGCAGTATGTGTTTGAGAGTTGCGAGAGTTCGATGAACAACTACGAGTGCGGCTCTCCTGAACTCATCGCCCTGTATAAGATTCTCCGACAGACCGACGGCGTATTCGGCGGACGTTTCAGCGGAGCAGGTTTCAAGGGAGCCTGCATCGCGCTGGTTGACCCGACGAAGGAAAATGCCATCCGCAACCGCGTGATGGAGGAATACCTCAAGGAGTTCCCGCAATACAAAGGCACGTTCGAGGCATATTTCTGCGACTTGGCCAACGGTGTGGAGTTTCTTTGAGTCTAGCGATAGGATGATAATATTCATTGAACATTGGATAGATGAAAAGCATTGTGATAGCGGCAGGATATGCCACGCGGCTATATCCGCTGACTGAGAATTTTCCCAAGCCATTGCTCCAGATAGGCCAGTCGACCATTCTCGACCGACTGCTGGACGATGTGGACACGATAGACGACGTGACGGAACACATCGTGGTGACTAACCATAAGTTTGCCCACATCTTCGAACAGTGGGCGAAGCAACGTGTGGCAAAATGCAAGGAAGAGGGTTTGAGAAAACCTGTCAGCATCATCGACGACGGCACAACCACCAACGAAAGTAGGCTTGGCGCTGTGAGAGATTTGCTGCTGGCCATCAAGGAGGGCAACGCTGAAAAGGAAAACCTGCTGGTGATGGCAGGCGACAACCTGCTGGACTTCTCGTTGAAAGGTTTTGTCGACTACTTCAAGGAAAAGCGTACGTCGGTTATCATGTGCCACAACGAGCCATCGAAGGAAAAGCTGCAACGCACGGGCGTCATCACCGTCGACGACGATATGCGCGTCTTGGAAATGGAAGAGAAGCCCAAAGAACCCAAGAGCCATTGGGCCGTCCCACCTTTCTATATATACGCGCGCGAGGATATGGCGCTCATCATGGACTGCATGAATCACGGTTGCGGAATGGATGCACCAGGCAGCTTGGCCCGCTACCTCGCCGGTGTGAGCACACTCCACGCGTGGCCTATGCCGGGCAAGCGACACGACATCGGTACGATGGAGAGCTATCTGGAAGTGAAGGAATCTGGAGTTAGAGATTAAGCATTTAGCATTATGAAGATATTAGTGACAGGAGCCGCAGGCTTTATCGGTTCGAAACTGACGTACATGCTCGCCCAGCGAGGCGACGAAGTGGTAGGCATCGACAACATCAACGACTACTATGACGTACGGCTGAAATACGGCCGTATGCGTGAATGCGGATTCATGGTGGAGGGTGACGACCTGCCCTTCGGACAGGAAGTGAAAAGCACAAAGTTCGAGCATTGCCGCTTCATCCGTTTGGCCATCGACGACAAGGCGAGTGTCGACCAGCTATTCGAGCGCGAACATTTCGACAAGGTCGTGAACCTGGCCGCTCAAGCTGGCGTGCGCTATAGCATCACCAACCCATACGCCTACCTGCAGAGCAATCTGGTGGGATTCCTCAACATCCTGGAAGCCTGCAGAAACTACAAGGTGGGTCACCTCATCTACGCCTCTTCGTCGAGTGTCTACGGCCTGAACGAGAAGGTGCCCTACAGCGAAGACGACAAGGTGGACAGCCCCGTAAGTCTCTATGCCGCCTCAAAGAAGAGCAACGAGCTGATGGCACATGCCTACTCGAAGCTCTATGGCTTTGCAACGACAGGACTGAGGTTCTTCACCGTCTATGGACCGTGGGGCCGACCGGATATGTCGCCCATGCTTTTTGCCACCGCCATCAGCAAGGGAGAGCCCATCAAGGTGTTCAATCACGGCGACATGATTCGCGACTTCACCTACATCGACGACATTGTGGAAGGCACTATGCATGTGATTGACCGTCAGCCCAAAGCGGAAGACTGCCCGCATGGCGTACCCGCCAAGGTGTACAACATCGGCTGCTCGAATCCCGTGAAGCTGATGGACTTCATCTCTGAGCTGGAACAAGCCTACGGCCGCCCGGCAGAGAAAATATTCCTACCCATGCAGCCAGGCGATGTCTACCAGACGAATGCAGACACCCACCATCTGGAAGAGGAATGCGGATATAAGCCCCATTGGTCGCTCCACGACGGCATGCAGGAGTTCATGCGTTGGTTTAAGGAGTATCATGAGTCTGGAGTTAAGAATTAGGAGTTAAAGTGTTAGAAATAAAGCATTTAGATAGCATGAAAGACTATAAGATTGCAGTAGCAGGAACGGGCTACGTAGGTCTGTCCATCGCCACGTTGCTGGCTCAACACCACCAGGTGACCGCCGTCGACGTGATACCTGAAAAGGTGGAACTCATCAACAAACGCAAGTCGCCCATCCAAGACGAATATATCGAGAAATACTTGTCAGAGAAACCATTGCGACTGACAGCCACGCTCGATGGAAAGAGGGCTTACAGCGATGCCGACTTCGTGGTGATTGCTGCACCCACGAACTACGACCCTGTGACGAACTATTTCGACACCCACCACATCGAGGACGTCGTCAACCTTGTGCTGAGCGTCAATCCCGATGCCGTGATGGTCATCAAGTCGACCATTCCCGTGGGCTACACGCGTAGTCTGTATGTGAAATATGCCCAAGTGTTCGCCCAGAAACCTGAACTCAAGGGCAAGCATTTCAACCTGCTGTTCTCGCCGGAGTTCCTGCGCGAGAGCAAGGCTCTCTACGATAACCTCTACCCATCGCGCATCATCGTGGGCTATCCGAAAATTATCGACGACGAGCGGTTCAACGAAGAGAATGCCGCCATCCGGCAGGTCACCGACGTGGAACGACTCAAGGAAGCCGCAAAGGATTTCGCCGCAATGCTGCAGGAAGGTGCCTTGAAACCCGACATCGACACACTCTTCATGGGCATGAAGGAAGCTGAGGCCGTGAAGCTCTTCGCAAACACTTACCTGGCCCTGCGCGTTTCCTACTTCAATGAGCTCGACACCTATGCTGAAATCAAAGGCCTTGACACACAGGCTATTATCAGCGGCATCGGCCTCGACCCCCGCATCGGCACGCACTACAACAACCCATCGTTCGGCTATGGTGGCTACTGCCTGCCCAAAGACACGAAACAGCTGCTGGCCAACTATCAGGACGTGCCGCAGAACATGATGACGGCCATCGTGGAAAGCAACCGCACACGCAAGGACTTCATCGCCGACCAGGTGCTTCGCAAGGCTGGCTACTATCAGGCTTCTGCACAATGGGACCAAAAGCGCGAACAGGAATGCATCATCGGCGTATACCGTCTGACCATGAAGTCGAACTCCGACAACTTCCGACAGTCGGCCATCCAAGGTGTGATGAAGCGCATCAAGGCCAAAGGTGCCACCGTCATTGTCTATGAACCGACACTCGAAGACGGCGCAACCTTCTTCGGATCGCGTGTCGTGAACGACCTGGAAAGCTTTAAGCGCCAGTCGCACGCCATCATCGCCAACCGCTACGACGCCTGCCTCGACGATGTGCAGGAGAAAGTTTATACGCGCGACATCTTCCGCCGCGACTGATTTACTCATAAAAACAAACAAATCTCAAATATCGCGATAATGAAAAACGACAGGAAAGTTGCCTTCATCACAGGCGTTACCGGCCAAGACGGCTCATATCTTTCGGAATTCCTCTTGGAGAAAGGCTATGAAGTTCATGGAATGATACGACGCTCGTCGGTGGACTACCGCGAGCGAATCGCACACCTCGAGGGTAAACCGCACTTCCATCTGCACTATGGCCACATGGGCGACTCAATGGCTTTGATGCAGATCATCAGCCAGATACGCCCCACGGAAATCTACAACCTGGCCGCACAAAGCCACGTACAGGTGAGTTTCGACTCGCCTGAGTTCACGGCCAATGTTGATGCCACAGGTGTGCTACGCGTGCTGGAAGCCGTGAGGCTGTGTGGATTGGCTGACCAATGCCGCATTTATCAGGCCTCTACTTCGGAGCTTTATGGCAAGGTGGAGGAGGTACCGCAAAACGAAAACACGCCATTCCATCCATATTCTCCCTACGCTGTGGCCAAACTCTATGGCTATTGGATTGTCAAAGAGTATCGTGAGGCTTATAACATGTACTGCTGTTCGGGCATTCTGTTCAACCATGAGAGCGAGCGACGAGGCGAAACTTTCGTGACCAGGAAAATCACGCTCGCCGCCGCACGCATCAAACAAGGAAAGCAGGAGAAACTCTATCTCGGCAACCTCGACTCGCTTCGCGACTGGGGCTATGCCAAAGACTATGTGGAGTGTATGTGGCTGATCCTCCAACAGAAGAAAGCCGAGGACTTCGTCATCGCTACGGGTGTGCAACACTCTGTGCGCGAGTTCTGCCAGTTGGCCTTCCACCATGTTGGCATCTGCCTGGAGTTCCAAGGGAAAGGGCTTGAAGAGAAAGGCATCGACAAGGCCACGGGCAAAGTGCTCGTGGAGGTGTCGCCCGACTTCTACCGTCCTACCGATGTGGTGAACCTCTGGGGCGACCCGACGAAGGCTCGCGCCAAATTGGGCTGGAACCCGAACAAGACAAGCTTCGAGGAACTGGTCAAACTGATGGTCGACCACGATATGGAACAGGTGGCTGTAGAGCGCGCCAGCGACCAAGTGCGCACCAATCTGGCTGAATACCTTGAAAAGGGTATCGTCAAATAATCCTTGTTGTGTAAGTGGCGGGTTTCCCCGCCACCCACAGGTTAATGTTAGTCATCCCTCATCCAAAAAATGATTACCCAAGACTGTAAAATATATGTGGCAGGCCATCGCGGGCTGGTGGGGTCTGCCATTTGGAACAACCTCTTGAAACGGGGCTATACAAATCTCGTAGGACGCACTCACCGCGAACTCGACCTGACAGACCAGCTGGCCGTGCGCCGATTCTTCGACGATGAGCAACCCGACGCCGTAGTGTTGGCGGCCGCTTTCGTGGGTGGCATCATGGCCAACTCGCTCTATCGGGCCGACTTCATCATGCAGAACATGCAGATGCAATGCAACGTCATCAGCGAGGCCTACCGCCACCAGGTGAAGAAACTGCTCTTTCTTGGCAGCACCTGCATCTATCCGAAGAATGCGCCACAGCCCATGAAGGAGGACTGCCTGCTGACGTCGCCCCTGGAATACACCAACGAGCCGTATGCCATCGCCAAGATTGCCGGCCTGAAAATGTGCGAATCCTACAACCTGCAATACGGCACCAACTACATCGCCGTGATGCCTACCAACCTCTATGGCCCCAACGACAACTTCCACTTGGAGAACTCTCACGTACTGCCAGCCATGATGCGTAAAATCTACCTCGCCAAGCTCATCCATGAAGAGAGCTGGGAAGGGATTCGGAACGACCTCAACAAGCGACCCGTGGAAGGCATCAACGGCTCATCACAGCGTGAGGAGATACTGAACATACTCGAGAAGTATGGCATCTCTGATAATAAGGTGGAGCTTTGGGGAACGGGCACTCCGCTGCGTGAGTTCCTTTGGAGCGAAGATATGGCTGATGCCAGCGTTCACATTCTGCTGAATGTTGACTTCAAGGACATCATCGGTCTCGAAAAGTATTCGTCCGTTCACTATGGGGCCGCCACCGACGGAGCCGTCGACCGCGACCACTCGGAAGGACGTGGAGGAGCCATTCCAAAATTGGGTGAGATACGCAACTGCCACATCAACGTGGGGACAGGCAAGGAACTCACCATCCGCGAGCTCTCTACCCTGGTGGCTAAAACCCTTGGGTTCGAGGGCACCATCTGTTTCGATGCCTCCAAACCTGATGGCACCATGCGTAAACTGATTGACGTAGAAAAACTCCACAGCCTGGGATGGACCCACAAAGTGGAGATAGAAGACGGCGTCAGACAACTGATGGAGTGGTATTTACAATCCCCCTCCTACAGGAGGGGTTAGGGGAGGTCAAAAGAGTTAATGATCAAGAAAAAAAATAAACATGATGAACCTACCAACGACAGAGCGTGTATTCAGCATCTTCAAACAGCTGAACGCAATTCCCCGGCCTTCGCACCACGAAGAACGCGTGGCCGACTTTCTGTGCCAGTTTGCAGAAAAGCTGCACTTGTCATACCTCCGCGATGCCCACAACTGTGTGGTCATCCGGAAACCTGCCACCCCTGGTCATCAACAGGCAGAGCCTATCGTCATCCTCAACCACATGGATATGGTGTGTGTGGGAATGAACAATCCGCTCACCGCTCCCATTGAAGCCTACGTCGACAACGGATGGATGAAGGCACGTGGAACTTCGCTCGGCGCCGACAACGGTATCGGACTGTCCATGGCCTTAGCCGTTTTGGAAAACGACGATATCGTACACGGTCCGTTGGAGGTCATCACCACTACCAACGAAGAAGACGGTATGTCGGGAGCCGCAAACCTTGCCAACGACTTCATTCGTGGACGCAAAGTCATCAACCTCGACTCTGAAGACTACGACACCATCACCATCGGAGCAGCCGGCGCCTATATGCAGGAGCACCGCCTGCCTATGCGCCTCGTTCCCGCACCAAGGGAGGAGATGGCCTGGTATCGCATCACCTTTGCCGGAGGCCTGGGGGGACACTCTGGCGTCGACATCGACAAGGGGCGCATCAGTGCTACCGTTGCCTCATGGGCCATCCTTGCCGCCATCCTCAACGAGGTTGACGTCGAAGTGTCGTTCATCCGCGTAGGCGAGGCCAATGCCTCGATTGGTTCTTCGGCCGAAATTGTCGTCTGTGTTCCGAAAGACGGTTCTGACAAGTTCGTCGAGCAACAGGAAAAGAGCATGAACGAATGGCTCAAGGAGAATTATGGGAAAACTGACCCCAACATGCGCTGCTCCATACGCCCCTGCGAGGCTCAGCCTACGGTGATCAACCACAAGGCCATCATCGCCCTGATGAAATGCCTGGAGCTCACACCACAAGGCGTCGTGAAGATGAGCGAGGAGATGGAGGGCACTGTAGAGACTTCTAACAATGTGGGACGCATCATCATGGAAGACCGCCATCTGCTCGTCACCACCCATACGCGCAGCTTTGTCGACCAGGACATGATTCATCTGGGTCACGAAATCGCCGAGACGTTCACGCGTCAGGGCGCTGAGACGCGACTCGTGATGGAAGCCCCAGCCTGGCAGGAGAACCCGCAATCCGACTTTCTTCGCATGACCTCCGATGTCTTCAACGATGTCTTGGGCTGGCGACCGCGCTTGGTCGCCATGCACTTCGTCTTGGAGGCAGGCTTCTTTGTACAGAAATTCCCAGGCATCCAAATGGCCAGCATCGGACCACGCATCGTGGAGCCACATTCCACCAGCGAACGCGTGGAACTCAAAACCATCGAAGACATCTGGAAGGTTTTCCTCGAAATGCTGCGTCGACTGGCCTGACCAACTTGCCATTTTCGCATAAGACTAAACGACCAGGCTTTGACCCATATGCAGTTTTCGTATAAGACTGAGCATTTCTCCGTCGAAACCGACGTGAACTCCTACGTGGAGGATTACCATCGCGCCGACTATTTCCTGACGTTCTGCCAGGAATGTAAGAACTACGGGCGGCGTTATGGTTGTCCTCCTTTTGATTTCGAACCGCTCACCATCATTCGGAAATTCAACAAGATACGCATCATCGGAGTAAGAATCACGCCCGACGACCCTACCCTGCCCCTCAGCGCGGCCAACGAACTCATGGAACCCGTGATCAGCGAACTCAACAAGCAACTCCTCATCGACGAAAAAAAACTACAAGGATTGGCGTGCGGGTTTGTGGGCAAATGCCCATACTGCGGAGATACGCCCTGCGCCCGCATCGCAGGAAAGCCCTGTCGACATCCCGACCGGGTGCGACCTTCGCTCGAAGCACTCGGCTTCGATATCGGAAAGACCACACAACAACTGCTTGGCATCGACATCAAATGGAGTCACAACGGGCGCATTCCCGAATACCTGACGCTCGTCTGCGGACTTTTCTACAACAGCTAACGGGCACGACAAACTGAGCGAATCTCTACAAGACGCCCACCTCACGCCATTTCATCTTTTCTTCGCCTTCTGGTATTTCGCCTTTACGATTTCAAAAGAGTTTCGTGTCAAATCCTTCAGTAAGCCATCTGCCGCCACCTTTGGATTGATGCCTATCCAATGTTTGGGAGATTCGTTGTACGGATTCCCAATACATGCATACTGAGCTTTCAAGTCCTCGATGCGTTCTGGCTGGCATTTAAGCGAGATGACAGAGAAATCATTACAGTCGAAGAATGAGAACATGTGTCCTAACACATAGAACACCAAGACGCCCTCTCCATTCTTAAACATCTGAAATGGAAGCTTTTCCTCCACATCTTCGCTCAGCGACAAGCAATACTCGCGATAGTCTTCTATGTTCATCATTCTTGTTATATAGGAATTTACAGGCTCTGTTGCATGATGATCGGAACCCCATATACCAATCTATATTGTATCTTTGTCTTCTTCAAGGTCGTCCATCGTCGTGCGAAGATTCTTCTTAGCCTTTAAGCGGACGGAATGATTGACGTCTTTACGTTGCTTCCTTAGACGAGAACTTTGTGATTCTGCTTCGCCAAAACGTTCCCTTAAATCAGCCACTCGATTCTTACCTTTCAATCTTTGCCTAAGACCAGACGCTTTCGTCCCTGATGGATGTCTGGAGAGGCTTTCCGATGCCTTTCCGTAGCCATTATACATCTGATTCAGGGTGGAAAGCACAGTGATGCCACTCTCGACAGATTGCATCTTCCGAGTTCGATCTATCTCCCCAATCCGTTGACTGTACTTCTTTTTCGAATGATAGCTCTTGCTCATTGTATATGTATTTTTGTGCAAAAATACAAATATTATATCAATCCATCAAATCTTTAGCCAGAATTATGTCTATTCCCATATATCGAAGCTTCATATCGCCCCTATCTACCCTTGCAGTTTGAACATTCCTGTTCGTTTATTAAAATAACGCAAATTTGCAAGCGTTTAGTGAGTCGCTTTCAATGATTACTTCAATGCATCATAGGCAGCATCATCTACAGGCTCACACCATTCGTTGCTGGCTCCCTCCTGAACATCTTTGTGATAGGTAAGATGCTGGAACCATGAGTCCTTTTGGGCTCCGTGCCAATGCTTCACTTCGGCAGGGATGGCAATGACTGTGCCTGGAGTCATTTCAACTGCGGGTTTCCCCCATTCCTGATACCAGCCGCGACCAGCGACGCAAATCAACACCTGTACCTGTTTGTGGTGAATATGCCAGTTGTTACGACAGCGAGGTTCAAAAGTCACATTCATCACGCCACCGCCCACATCGGCCAGATAGCTCTGCCCGATAAAATATTTGCCATATGGATTACGCTCGCCCTTGGGCCACTTGGTGCTCAGGGTATAGCCCTCGTCACTGAGCCAGCGGCAGAGCTCTTCAACCAACTGCTGCGAGTTGCCCATGTTCACCGCGCCCTTCTTATGGGCAGCAAGTTGGGGCGCTACACCTTCGAGACCGCTCAGTGCAGCAACGGTCACTATCTCGCGGTCGGCAGCAGAGAGCCCCTCGCCAGCAAAGATGTCGCCGAAGAGGTGCGACTTCAGGTAGTAGTCGTCCTGCGGGCAGAAGGTGTAGTCGAAGGGCTGTCCTGAGAGCTGCGTCTGATTTTTCACACCCAGTTCATAGGCCTTTTTGGCATTGTCCCACTCAGCAGGGCGGGTCCAAGGCTTACCCTCTTGCCAGTTCGCCTGTCTGTTTTCCAGCACCTTGCTCAGCACCCCCAGCGCGTTTAGGCTTCGGGGAAATCCCGTGTAGGCATAGAGCTGTGAGAAAGCCTCCTTCAATTCGTTGATAGTTACACCACCATCGAGTGCCATCTTCACAGCAGACTCCAATCGTTCCATATTACCCTGAGCCATCAGGCAGGCACACGCCGCCAATCCCTTGACTCTTTCTTCGAGCGTCACGACTTGGCCTTCCAAACAAGTTTGAGGGTTCTCGCTGTTCCGCTCGTCCTGACGCTCAGTCAGCGTCTGACCATTTGTTGTTATCATCGTCATTGTTGCGATTAAAATTGTTACAATTCTTTTCATTGTATTTCTGTGTTACTTATTTCTTTTTGCTGCGACCCATACAGGTTCTTCACTCATAACAGGTTTGTTGACAGCCATCACGCCAGAGAGGTTGTGCGGAACATAGGGTTCCTCCAAATAGCGGATGTCATCCTCTGAAAGATGTATGTCGAGCGACTTCGCGGCTCCTTCGATGTGGTGCAGCTTGGTGGCTCCCACGATAGGCGACTCTACCTTCGTCAACAGCCAGGCCAGTGAAATCTGCGTCATCTCCACGCCATAGCGGTCAGCCAGTTCCACCACGCGCGCCACGATGCGGTTGTCCTGCTCGGCGGTGGCATCATACTTGAAGTGCATAAACGAATCTTCTTTCTGACGCTTCGAAGTTTCACCCGGACGCTTGGCCAGCTTGCCGGAGGCCAGTGCGCTATAGGGTGTCTGTGCGATGTTGTCCTCACGGCACAAGGGCTGCATCTCGCGCTCCTCCTCGCGCATAATCAGGTTGTAGTGGTTCTGCACCGAAATGAACTTTGCCCAGCCGTGTTTCTCTGCCAGCGCATTCATCTTTGCCAGCTGGTAGGCATAGACATTGGCGATACCGATGTAGCGGGCTTTGCCTTGGCGCACGGCCTCGTTCATGCCTTCAAGAATCTCTTCGGCAGGCGTCTTGTAGTCCCAAATGTGATAAATGTAAAGGTCCACATAGTCCATTCCCAGATGCTGCAGGCTCAGGTCAATGTTGTTCAGCACATGCTGACGACCACTGATGCCCTGCTGGATTTCCTCGTCGGTTCGTGGCAGGAATTTCGTAGCTACTACCACGTCGTCACGTTTTGCCATATCACGTAGGGCCCGTCCCACATACTGTTCCGATGTTCCCAACTGATAGGCGATGGCAGTATCAAAGAAATTCACGCCAAGGTCGAGTGAACGGCGTATAATCTCACGTGTCGGTTCCTCACCAATCGTCCACGAATGCTGTCCGATGGTAGGGTCTCCGAAGCCCATACAGCCCAGGCAGATACGCGACACACGAAGGTCTGAGTTCCCAAGTTTTACGTATTCCATATTATCTCTGCTTTTTGAATATCAGTTTCATTGTCTCGGGGTCGAGAGACTTCATGGTGGGCAGTTTCAGGTCTTTCACCATGTGGAGCGTGCCCTGCTTGTATTTCTGAAAGTGCTCGGTCTTCAGATGGCTCTGATAGGCTTCCTCGGAGGCATAGATTTCCAGGATGCGAATCTTTGTGGAGTCCTCAGCGCTCTGCATCGGGAACAGGCAGACGACACCCGGCTCTCGTTCCACACTCAGGCGATCCACCTCGTTGGCAAATTCAAGATACTCCTTGAGGTGCTGCGGATAGACTTCGATTTCAGCCAAGCGGACTATCATCGCCTCGTACCCTATCGGGGCCGACAATTCCTCATCTGTCACCTTCCGTAATTGTATCGCATGTTCCTCACCAGGGACGAGGTCACTGACGGTCATGCATTCGCAGTCGCTCCATGGTGTGGCACCATTCCAATGGCGCACATTGGGAGCCGTAGTCACCACGTCGCCCTTGCGGAGCAACTGCTTGGGTTTCCCCTCTTCCTGATAATAGGCTTCACCATTGAGCACCATCAGCACCTGAGTGGCATTGGGATGATAGTGCCACGAATTATGGCTTCCACGCTCGAAGAGGAAGTTGGTGGTCATCTGATGCTCACTACGGCTCAATACAGAAATATGTACCTTGCCTGTGTTATACTCAGCAGGAGCCGTAAACTTCGCCGGGAATATCGTCTCTTGTGCTGCTGCCGTGATGGAGAGCACAAGGGCAAACAGCATTATAATATCTCTCTTCTTCATTTGTCGTTTATTATCATGAGTATCATAGCAATGTAAGCATGGTACAAGCGAGAAACATCATTTTTTTCATCTTCATCGGTTATTTAAATATTTGATTGGCATTCTGGTAGAGAATCATCTCGCGAAAGGGTGCGAGGTCTCTCTCGTCACTTAAATACTGCTTCATCCTTGCAAGACTCTGCGTGAGCACTTGTGGGGCGACATAGGGATAGTCGGAGCCGTAGAGCAGATGGTCGGGAGTGGTGATAGTGAGCAACAATCGGATAACCTCTGGCGAGTGTGCCCCAGCGAGGTCGTAATAGAGGGCTGCGAGGTTGGCTTCATAATCTATTTCACCCAGCATCTTGTTCTTTTGCATCACGGGAGTCAACGACTTCATGCGTGGAATAGCCAAGGGCAGGTACGCTCCGCAATGCGGCACCAACACCTTCACGTTTGGATAGCGAGCCAGTACATTTCGTGAAATCATGTTCGATACGGCGCGGGTAGTCTCCGAGAGGTATTCCTGCATGGCAAGGGGCGTCTGCTGCATCACCTGGCGGTTTACAGGTTCCGGACGATGGGGATGCAGAATGATGACTGCCTTACGCTCGTTCAAGACTGAGAAGAGCGTGTCGAGCTCAGGCGCGCCAAGATATTGCCCACCAACGTTTGTGGCCAGTTTGATGCCGTCGGCTTTCAGCGTGTCGAGTGCATAGATGACTTCCCGGATAGAAGCTTTCACGTCAGGTAGGGGCAAGGCGGCACAGAACTTAAATCTGTTTGGATGCTCCTTCTTGATGCGGGCCGCCGCTTCGTTTGCCTGTCTCACTACGTCGGCTGATGTCGGCTGTGGAGCCGCTAAGGTCAGGACCGATGTCTGCACGCCAGCTTCTTCCATCCACTTCAGATGATTGTCCACATCGTATTTTGGAAGAGGGAATCCTTCGTCCATCAACCGGCCTTCATGCTCTAAAGCAGACAAAAACTCAGGAGTGATGATGTGGCCATGCACATCTATCACACCCTGAGCCATTGTTGCTGTTGCAATCATCGTCGCTACTATAATTGTTCTTATCTTTTTCATCCTAATTCTATTTACTCCCCTCTATTTAGGTTGGAGTTGGACATGGGCTACTCCATACTGTGTTCCCAACCACCGCGCGTATCAATGCCTGTGGCATCGGCCAACTGTTCCAGGCGGGCCATTTCCTCCTCTGTCAACTGGATCTTTGCTGCCTCGGCAGCCTCTGTGACATGACGCTCCTTTGTGGCTCCGACGATGGGCAGTGTTCCCTTAGCAATGGCCCAGGCAATGCCAATCTGCGAGCACGAAGCGCCATACTTCTGTCCGATGGCGGTCATCGCGTTGGTCAGCGCCTCTAACTGGGGCAATACGGGGTTGTACTTCTTGCCACGGTCGCTCTCTGCAGGCAACGGGTTCTCCTTATTATATTTTCCAGAGAGTGCGCCCTGCTCCAGCACCATGTAGGCCCAAAACTCCATGCCGTTCTCCTTGCAATAGTCCAGCACACCGCCTTTCTCTGACGAACGGTATAGCAGCGAGAAGTGGTTCTGCACCGCTGAGACCCTGAAGCCCGCCGCGCCTAAGATCTCATTGGCACGCTCAATCTCCTTGATGTTGTGGTTCGACACTCCCACGCGCTTCACCTTGCCCGACTTCAGCAGGGGAATCAGTCCCGGTGTCCAGCGATCCACGTCCATCGGGTTGTGAATCCAATAGATGTCAATGTAGTCCAGCCCCATACGCTCAAGCGAGGCATCGGCCATTTTTTCCACAGAGTTCTCATAGACCTCTGCCAGCTGAGGCGTGAACTTCGTGGAAATCTGCACTTCCTTGCGCTCTACGCTTTTGGCCAGCGAGGCGAGAATCTTCTCCGACTCTCCCATGCCATAGACGGTGGCGGTGTCCCAGAGGTTCAGGCCGGCCTTCAGCGCCGCGTCGAACACGGGTTTCAAGTTCTCAACGTTCGTATTGCTTCCAAACACGGAGTCGCCTCCAAATGCTCCTGCGCCCCAAGCCCAGGTTCCTAATGCTATTTTACTCATAATCTTAAGAATTTAAGTTTCTGGGTGCAAAATTAGTCTAAATTCGCAACATTTATGCTAAACATTTTACGGATTGAATTACCACATTTACGGATTCTACAAAAAAAGTGGTATATTTGCACCAAAATCAGTCCATCATGGAGAAAATTCTACAGGTAAACAGCCCCAACGACTACGCCCGATATGTGGGTGCAGAGGTGTTGCACGACGATATTTGCGTGGTGCACTACGACGAGCTCAAGAACTGCCGGCATGCCCTCTGCAACTATGGCGTTTATGGCATCTTCCTGCTCGAAGAGAGTCCTTACACCATCAGCTACGGCCGGGGGCACTACCGTTTCAGTAGCGGGTCGCTGCTCTGCGTCGCACCTGGTCAGATGGGGGGCGTCAGCGACAACGGCGAGATTATCCACATCCGAGGCTGGGTGCTCATGTTCTCGCCACAAATGCTGGTGGGCACGTCCCTGGAGAGCCGCATCGACCACTTCCATTTCTTCTCCTACTACGAAAGCGAAGCCCTGCAGATGCTACCCGACGAGCTGCACACGCTGGCCATGTGTATGAAAATGATTCGCCACGAACTGCGAACTCACGCCGACAGCCAGCGCCTGAAGAACATCGTGGTGACATACCTCCAGCTGATCCTGGAGTACAGTGCGCGATTCTACGACCGCCAGTTCCAGACCGAGGCCCAGAGCCAGACCAACGACCTGCTCATACGCTTCGACGCCCTGCTGAAGCGCTACTACGACCAGCGACTCTACCGTCAGCACGGTCTGCCCACCGTGCGGTATTGTGCACAGCAACTGTTTCTCTCACCCAACTACTTCGGCGACCTCATCCGACAAATGACTGGCGACAACGCCTCCTCAGCCATCCGACGGTTCGTCATGCAGCGCGCACAACAACTGCTCATCGCAGGCCACACCATCGCAGAAACAGCAGAAAGGCTGGGGGTCGACTATCCACAGCATTTCACGCGCACCTTCAAACGCCACTTCGGACTCTCGCCCAGCGAATATCTGAAGAAACGATAGGACGATGTGGCGACTGCATGCTTACATGCTCTCCTTCAAAATCTCTGTCACGTCCTCTTTCGTCAGGTTCAAATAGCCGGCAGGATAGACCACGGTGGTCTCCGTCATGCCAGGAATCATGTCCTCTGTGGCGCCCAGTTCGCTGATCGTCAAAGGAAGACCCATCTCCTGCATCCAGGATTTCAGTGCCTGCAGACCGGCTTCGGCCATCTGTTCGTCGCTCTGACCCTCACCAACGATGCCCCACACGTTCTTGGCAAAACGCACAAACTTGGGCAACCCTTCTTTCATCGCCCGACGATAGTACGCCAGCGACACCGAGGCCAGCGCATAGCCGTGAGGGGCGTGGGTCCAGGCTCCCACGCTGTGACCCAGCATGTGCACCATCCAGTCTTCTTGCTTACCCAGCCCGATCAGCGTGTTCAGCGCCCAAGTGGCCGTCCACATGAGGTTCGAGCGGCTCTCGTAGTCCTGAGGATTCTTCACGGCAATGCGACTGCTATGAATCACCGAGCGCATCAAACCCTCTGCCAGATAGTCGCTGGTGTTGTCGTCGAAGTCGGAGAAATACTGCTCCATGATGTGGTTCATGATATCATAGATGCCTGCCTTCATTTGGTTTTCGGGCACGGTCATCGTGAACTTCGGGTTGAGTATGGAAAACTTCGGCATCAGACGACTGTCGAACACATGGCCCACCTTGAACGTATGCTCGGCATCGGTTATCACCGTACCAGCGTTCATCTCAGAGCCTGTCCCTGCCATCGTCAGGATGCATGCAACGGGCAGCAGTCGCTGGTCCTCAGCGGGGTTCTCCTGCTTCAGCCAGAACTTGTCCCAATAGTCGCCCTCGAAATAGGCCGATGCCGCCACAGCCTTCGAGTAGTCGCACACGCTGCCGCCGCCGAGGGCCAGAATCAGATCCACATCGTTCTCACGGGCTATCTTCACACCCTCGCGTAGTTTCTCCAAAGTGGGATTGGTCATCACGCCTGGGTTCTCAACGATAGTCTTGCCTGCCTCTTTCAAGATGGCAATCACCTGGTCGTAGATGCCGTTGCGCTTCACGCTGCCGCTACCGTAGTTAAGCAGCACCACGGGGCCGTAGCCCTTCAGTTCGTCCTTGAGGAAGTTCAGGGACTCATCACCAAAATACAGTTTGGTGGGGTTGTAATAAGAAAAATTACCTAACATGGTCGTATTCTATTTTTTATCCGTAATTCTGTATGAGGTATTTCACAAACTGCGGGTCGCCGAAGTTGATGGTGCCCGTGTCGTGCTGGTTCATCTGGGCAATCTGGGCCATGTCGGCATCACTCAACGAGAAGTCGAAGACGTCGAAGTTCTGCGCCATACGCTCCTTATGGCTCGACTTGGGAATGGCAACAATGCCGCGCTGGGTGAGCCAACGGAGGGCGACCTGAGCAGCCGATTTATTGTACTTGGCTCCGATAGCTGCCAGTGCCTCGCTCTTCACGATACCGTCGACGCCCTGTCCGCCAAGCGGTCCCCACGCCATCATCTTCGTGCCAAACTCAGCGTGGATAGCCTCGATGCCCGTCTGCTGGATGAGTGTGTTGCACTGCAACTGGTTCACCATCGGCTTCACCTCAACATAGTGGGCAAAGTCGAAGAAGCGGCCTGCCTGGAAGTTGCTCACACCGATGGCACGCACCTTGCCAGCACGATAAGCCTTCTCCATAGCTCTCCAAGAGCCGAACACATCGCCGTAGGCCTGATGGATGAGCAGCAGGTCGATATACTCCGTCTGCAACTTACGCAGACTCTCGTCGATGCTCTTGGCGGCCTTTTCTTCACCAGCATTGGATATCCATACTTTTGTCACGAGAAACAGATCTTCGCGTTTGATGCCACTCTTGCGCCAGGCATTGCCAACGCCTTCCTCATTCTGGTAGGCCTGTGCCGTGTCTATCAGCCGATAGCCTACGCTCAGCGCATCCGTCACGCATCGTTCACACTCGTCAGGGCTCACCAGAAACACGCCGTAGCCCAATGTCGGCATCTGAACACCATTGTATAGTTTTATGTACTCCATCTTTTTAACCATGAATTTCACTAATTAAACGAATAATCTATTTACTCCCCTCGCCCTTTGGAGAGGGGTTGGGGGTGAGGCTCTTCAACCACTTTTCAACCTTTTTCTTTTCTGTGCGCACCTCGTGGCCGTAGATGCTGAAGCCCTTTGCGACATTTGCACCAGGGAAGGCAGCCTTCACGTCCTCCACGCAATTGGCTAATCCTGAACCTTCGTGAGTGGTGAAAGGTATGACGGTCTTATCCTTCAGGTCGTCAGCATGCTTCTTGAAGAAGGTGAACATTACTTGCGGATAAGTACCCCACCAGACGGGACCACCAATAAACACCGTGTCGTACTTTGACAAGTCAATGTCGCCCTCATATTCTGGAAGCTCGCCGTTCTTGGCCTCTTCCTGTGCCAACTTGATAAGCGGATTGTAAGCCATACCGTCATACTTGTGCGTAACAATCTCAAACTGCTCCGCACCCGTCAACTCTGTGATGTAGTCGGCCACAATTTTCGTATTGCCCACTTCGATGTTACCTACTGCGTAGTTGTCTCCTGCATGTGAGAAGAACACTACCAATGCCTTTCCGTCCTTATTCATGACTTTCTCCTCTTTTGCACCACCGCTGCATGCAGTTGATACGAGCAATGCCAGAGTGGCTGTGATGATACTTTTGATATTCATAATGTTTTTTTATTCCCAAAGTTTGAACTCTCCTGTACGAATGCTAGCTATGACCCCACCATCAATAAGCAAGTCTGTGCCGGTAATGAATTTTGCATGTTCACCCAGCAGAAAGGCTGCTGCCTCGGCAATCTCGTCGCTCGTACCAGTACGTCTGGCAGCAGAGGCATCAATCATGGCTTGATAACCCTCGCCACTGGCACGAAACTCATCGTAGGCCAGCGGAGTAACGATGACACCTGGGCTGATGGTATTGATACGGGCACGACGTTTACGCCATGAAGTGGCAGCAGCACGCTGTGCCTGCAGATGGTTCATGCGCTTGGCAATCATATAGGCAAAGCCTGAGTTCTGCATAGCAACCTCTTGAATGAACTTCACGTTCTTTAGTTCCTTCGTCGGAGTGTTCACCAGTTGCAGTTCGATGTCGTTGGGGATGGGGTACATATAAGCTGCCTGACTCGAAATGATGAGTCCTGCGCCACCTTCGGCCATCACTTCGCCAAAGGCATCTACAGCATAGCCCGTACCCACCATATCGAGGTCAACGATGTGCTCCGGTTTGGCCTGATTGGGAGATGCACCAGCGGTATCTATGAAATACATCACATGCCCCAGTTCTGCAGCCTTTTGTGCAAAGGCCTCCACGCTTTCCTTCTGCAAGGCGTTCACTACAAGCGTCTCCACATCATAGCCACAACGGCGGAAGTCTTCACCGACGCGTTCCAGAGCCTTCTCGCTGATGTCACCCAGCAGGATCTTCTTGCCTGCACCAATACGGCGCACAATGGCAGTTCCCATACTACCGGCACCCAAAAGTGCCACTACTTGTTTCTTCTCATTTCTGTCGAAAATCATATTATATCCTCCTATTGTTTATATGTTCTTAATGAATTTTGCAGGATTGCCACCTACTATAGCATTAGGTGCTACATCCTTGGTAACAACCGCGCCAGCAGCCACAACGGCATTCTCGCCAATGGTTACGCCTGGCAATATGATAGCACCCACGCCAATCCAAGCATTACGCCCGATGTGTACAGGCTTGCATCGTAGCACCATACGGTTTTGGAAATCGTGGTTGTCGGTGACAATGCGTACGTTAGGGCCAATCATCACACAGTCTTCGATGGTAATGCCGCCAGCCGCCATGCACGTCAGCGAGTGATTAATAAATACACCTTTGCCAATCTTCATCTGACAACCGAAGTCTATCTGCATAGGTGGCATGATGTAACTTGTAGCATCAAGTCCGCCGTCAAACATATCATCCTCTAACGGACGAATAGTTTCCATGTCTGGCTCGGTGGTATTTATTCGAAAACAAATCTGACTGCAGCGGCCCATCTCTTTGATAGCCTCTGCATACTCGGGCTTAGCCATATCGACATCAGCTCCTGAACTTAACTGTTTGAAAATATCCATATTATTATTCTCTTTAAGTTTCACGGTGCAATGATGCGATTAAGCGAGAACAGAGCCAAACTCGTTTGAGCTATGTCGAGCATAAGCATCTTCGCAGTCGTTTATTTTCGACTGCAAAGGTACGACGTTTTTCTGGCACTTTACTTTCACAAATTGCGTCACAATTTTCACTTTTTACACAAATCGTTTTTTTATATATAAAATAATGTGTAATTTTGCGCAGTAAAACTGCGCGAACTTGCTCATGCTCGGCAAAAAGCAAGCTTTCTGCGCTCGCTTAATCGCAACTTTGTCAGTCATGAATTCAGATTTTCAATATTCCACAGACTTCTACGGGATGAATTCCAATGAGTTGAGCCACACCTGCATGCATCTGCTTTGCTTGGCAGGTGAGGCAAGTTTCGTGTTTAATGAGCATTGCTACCACATTGTCAAAAACGACTTGGTGGTGATACCGATGCCTGATCGTGTCAGCAACTTGGCAGCACATGCAGACTTGCAGGTAGAATGGTTTGCTGCCGATTACAAGTTCCTGCAAAACCTGCTGCCATCGAACAACTACAGTATCGGTGGCAGTATCTCGCTAAACCAAGACCCCGTCATCAAACTGACAAATGAACAGGCACTACATCTGCTGGATGACTTCCATCGTCTTCGTGACCGCAAGGACGACCGCCATTTGCAGTTCTATCGCGAACTGATGGGCAGTCTCTGCCTGACGATGATGTACGACATCTTCGAGGCCCATGCTCAACGAGAATCCACAGATTCGCATACTGACCGCACAGCCTACATCGTAAAACAACTGATGGCTCTGCTTGCTACTGGCATCAGCCGAACGGAACGTGATGTGAGCTACTATGCAGAGCGACTAAACGTATCGCCAAAGTATCTCTCGGCCACCATCAAACGAATGACAGGACACAGTGTCACCTCATACATCGACCGCCATACTATACCTATACTAAAAGACTATCTGAATGATGAACGCCTGTCCCTCACCCAGATAGCCGACCTGATGAACTTCACGTCGCTCTCTTACTTCAGTCGCTACTGCACGAAGCATCTTGGCCTGTCGCCCAGCGACTACCGCCAGAGTCTTCAACCGAAATAGAGCTAATTCTGCAGGCACAAAAAAGGCTATGATCTTGTAGATGGTGCAAACAACAACAGATGTCATATGACCTCCTCTCCGATGTCTGATTACGCGCTCTCCGATGTCTGATCAAGACCTCTCCGATGTCTGATTACGCTCTCTCCGATGTCTGATCACGAGCTATCAGATATCTGAACAAAAACTCTCCGATATCTGCTCACATAGTCGCTACTATCTGATAATAAGAAATGACAGACACACGTCGTGAACGATTGGAAAGTTTTTAGGTAAAACACCCCAACACCTACCCATCCTCCAAGCCTTTGTTTATCAGCATTTCCGGGGCTTGGGGGTAGGTGTTAGGTGTTTTTTTGAAAAAACTCTGATGCCATACGGCTAATTTCATCAATGTCCATTGGTTCAAGCACGATTTCTTCTGGTTGCAAGTTCAGCAGGAACTGCATATAGCTGGGGAGAGTTAACGAATGCCCTTCCCTGCCTATATCATAATCACCTCTTAAAAAAGTTATCCCGTTTGCTATTATTTGCGATTGTTACACGAAATAGCAGCTATTTTTATAGGCTTATTATAGCAAAAAGTAAGGAGTTAAAGTATTTTAGAATCACTTTAACTCCTTATAATCAACTAACTGTTTTCAGTATATTAAATATCATTCCTCGACAACTGCATGGTAAATATCTACCTCTGCCGAATCTTTCAGTATGTCCACGAAGGACTTTGGCAGACAAATATTGGCCAGTTCCACAGCATTCCTGAACAAATGAGCAACGTCACTATCCTTGAAGCCCGCTATGCCACAGCCAATACGCGTAACATAGAAGAACAATTCGGCATGCTCTTTGGCAAAGCCGATAAACTGGTCAACATACGGCTTGATGGTTTCGACGCCACCCTGCATGGTGGGAATAGCATAGCTTTGACCTTGCAAGCCTACACCTTGTCCCCATATAGCTCCAAACAGCAATCTGGCAGCCCTGGCAGCTCCGCCGCCATGATGACCTTGAAGATTACTTCCAAAGACAAACACTTCGTCTGCCTTTAGGGAGGAAATGGCATCAGGAGTATAATCGGGACGAACCACGCTATTATATATCCGTACTCCAGCGTTATTGTACGAATCGTTAGTGCCTTGTGATGGTACGGATCTCTCTAAATCAAAATGGTCTGCATTCATATTATATTCTCACTTTGTCACCAGATATGCGTGCGCTCCTCTGGCTTAAGGTAGAGATTGTCGCCTGGTATTACGTCGAATAGGTCGTACCAGGCATCTGTGTTCATCGCCACACCATTGATACGCTCGCGTTCCAAGCTGTGTTCATCCTTGCCCGCACCATATTCATTTCTTCCCACGGTTCGCTCCTTTGCATAAAGTGCGCTGTATTTTGACTTCCACAGATGGGCGAAGGCCAGATAGAAACGTTGCTGCTGCAGTCGCAGCTGTTCGCCTTCGAAGCCCTGTCGCTTCAAGCGGTTGGTGTAAGCCTCGAATGCTATTTCCACACCGCCCAGGTCAGCGATGTTCTCACCCAACGTGGTTTTGCCGTCGTTGAAGACGCCTGGCAGCAGGTCGGGCATCACCTCCAATGAGCTGTAGCAGTCGTCCAGTTGCTGGGAGATTTGCTTGAATCTATCCAGGTCTTCCTGGCCTACGAAGATGGGATTCTGTTCACCGTCCTTGTCATACATAGCTCCCTTACTGTCGAAACCGTGGGTCATCTCGTGGCCGATAGCAGCTGCGGTGGCATAGATGATGGCTTCGTTGGTATCGTAAGGCATCAAAGGGGGCATAATCATGGTAGGCATAATCATCATTGAGTTGCATACTGGCATATAGGCAGAGTTTATATCATATAGATTCATGTTCTTATTAAAGAGCAGGTAATTGAAGTTATGGCCCTTGTTGGGCTTTCCTATTAGCCATGCCTCAAAGTAGGCCCTGCTTTTAGCCATCAGCAGCAGGTCTTCCATCAGGTTCTTGCTCGCAGAAAGGTCGGGCATTGCCTCTTCTAACCATAAATCAGGTTGGCCGATATAGAACTCCATGGCTTGGAGTTTCTCCAAAGCACTGGCTTTCGATGGTTCGCTGAGCCATGTGCAACGGCTGAGTCGGTCGGCGAAGGTCTGCTTCAGTTCCTCGCACATCGTCTTGGCGCGCTCTGTCATGGCGGGTGTCACGTAGCGCTCGGCAAAGATGCGGTTCTTCTCGTATGTGCAGTAAGTGTTGTAAATATCTTCGGCAATCTTGCCGGCAATGCTTTCCATCTCTTTGACCGTCATTCTGAGGAAGATGTCGCAGGCTGCCTGCTTGTAGGATTCCAGGTCCATCGCCTGCAAAGCCAGCAGGTCGTCGTCCCACTGCTGTATATGTGGTTTTATCACAACTTCCGGGGTCGTCTCCATAACCTGAGTCTTCCATGTCATCACGTGTTCAGGATTTATGCCTGAGCCCTCGCACCATGCCACCAACATAGGCCATTGCTGACTCTCGACTCCACGTGTCGTGGGACTTCCAACCAGAGGCATCAGCATGTTTGGAAAGCCGGGACTGTTGATGCGTTCGTTGAAAACATTTATGTCAGGCAACGGGAGATTCATCTCTCTGGGAAACATGATGGACGTGAGGACGGTGTGATAATTCATGATGACATGATTGAAGTTGAATAGCAGTCCTTCGGCAACAAGCTGTCCGGTGGTGCGCCAGGCCTCTTCCAGCGTGGATGCCTCTTTCAGGGGCTGCAGCTTTTGTGTCACATAAGCCTCCATTTCCTCTTTCGTGGGCCTTGGCTGTGCCTCGTGGCTCTTGAGAACTTCCAGTGAGGGCAGGGAAAGGTCGGCAAGCTTATTCCTTAAGTCATTGAGAACGTCGGTTCTCAGGAACGATACAATCATCACCGTGTCCTCACGCACGGTTGTCGATTTCCAATAGCCGCCGTTGCAGTACATAAAGAAGTCGTCACCAGGTCTCACGGACGGGTCCATGTCGTCTGCGCTGATGGTCCAAGGCTTGTCATCCGTCACCACCAGTGCATCGTCACCTTCGCTGCACGATGTCAGTATCATGGCCCCGCAGATGGTCATGATGGTGGCAAGTATCACAAACGGTTTCATATTCTGTTTCATATTCATATAATTTATTAGTAATTGAGCCAATTAGTTGATAAACAATATCTTTTCCAATTATCCGGATAGTGACAGAGAGGAATGGATTCTATAGATGAATCGGTGAGCTATCCTCACTTCATTACAATGCAGAAAGATCCCTTTGAACTGAATTATCGATGCAAAGGTAAAAAAAAATACTTAATTACCAAAGAAAACATGAAATAAAGCATATTATGCGATGTTTTTGGGTCAATAAAATTTCAGGAACTCTCGTCTGAACAAATAAGGGACCTGCAAAAAACAGGTCCCTTTACTAAATAAGCCAGAGTTAAACTTACTCCTCAACAGCTGCCTGGGCGGCGGCCAACCAGTGCTGATTATCAACAACTTACAAAGTTATTGTAAACTACTGGCGACACTTTTACGACACATTCTGCGCGTTTTTACACGCTCATAACAACGATAATCGTGTTTTACAGTAGTGTTAAATCTCCATCTACAAAACCGACTGCCAATCCTTGCCGTTCTTTTAATGCCTTTCCATATTTACCTTTTTCCAAATAGTCTTTTATCATTTTTACAGTCACAGTCTGGACATCTTGCCATTCTTTATTATCATTCCAAGTAAGAGGTTTGTCTCTGGTAGTAAACACTTCATCGCATGCCCAGTCACTATCAGTTGGATCAAATGAACTAGCTCCTATCAATTCGAGAGTCCAACTTTTATTGACATCCTCATACAAGTTGAAACAGAAAGCCACGACATCATCGGGAATAGTCATTCGCATAACTTCATTCAGCCATGTTTCTAATTCACTATATGTCAAACCAGACTCACTCTTCTTCTTGAAAATACCAAATAAATTCATATCTAAATTCCAATTATAAGTAAATTCATTTTTTTGCTATTCCCTATTACTTGCAACGATATACGAGCAATATTTACTGAGCAGATTGGACAATGGTAAATCGCCTTTCTGATATCTATCTGCATCAAGTTTCAGAACTCTTTCACAAATTGTTTTCTTTCCTTTGAACTTTGCTTTGAGATATGGAATGCCATTTTCTTCAGTAATGCTTACCTCTGTGAAGAATTGCGTCAAGTCCTCTGCATCATAAACAATGGAGTAACTGGGGCGCTTGGCTCCCGGAATGTCCTCTTTCAGTATATTCTTATCTACAAGGTCCTGTATATCACGTATGGCTGTATCTTTCGAGCACTTTGCCAATGTTGCCCAGGTCTTTGATGTTATCTTTGCCTCGTAGCCGTCAAGGAAGAGGTTGAGCAGCTGCGTCTGACGCTCTGTCATTGGCACAGACGATGCCTTCTGCCAGAAGAAGCTCTTATTCAAGATGGTAGTGACGATAGTGTCTGCCTCGTCGAGGGCATCAACCAATTTCTGCATATACCATACCAACCACTCCGTTATATTGCCATCTCCATGCTGCATACGTTCAAGAATATCGTAGTAGTGGTTCTTGTCCTTATTTATCTGTGATGAGACATTGTAGAAGCGGAACTCACTCTTTTCGCCACGTGCCAGAAGCATGTCTGAAAGAATACGAGCTAAGCGTCCATTGCCATCCTCGAAAGGATGAATGCTCACAAACCAGAAATGAGCAACGGCAGAACGAATGACGCTGCTTACTGGCTCATCCTTGTCGAACCATGTGAGGAACTTTTGCATTTCCTCTTCAACACGGTCAGGCGATGGAGCGATATAGTGGATCTTCTCACGTCCGAACATTCCACTAACAATATGCTCCTCGTTTGTACGGTACTGTCCAATTTCTATCTGGCCACCTTCGTTATAGCCAGTTGGAAAGAACGCGGATTGCCAGGCGCATAACTTTTCTTTGCTAAGAGGCTGATTATAATTTTGTACAGCTTCCAGCATAACACCCACAACAGAATCAATATAGTGTGAAGGAGCACTATATTTCACGTTATCAATGCCCAGCCTTCTGGCAATGGAAGAACGCACCTGTTCCACGTTCAGTCGTATGCCCTCTATCTCCGAAGAATATACCACGTCGTAAGTCAGGTTCTCTGCCATTGCACGCAGTTTGCTGTCAAAGCCCAACGAACTCAACCTTCCGTAAAGCAACCCTTGCTTACGAAATACTTTTTCCTGAAGGAGTGAAACCTTAGAAGTATCCCAACGGAAGTTTGTCCAATTATCTCTTTCGTATATATACATTACGCATTCGCACTTTATGCAACGAAACATATTGCCTAACGTCGCAAATTTTGCGACAAATATACTAAAATAATGCTGAACCACCAAATAAAAACGCAAAATATCGTATATTTTGCGACGTTTTTGCCTATAAATCGTCAATTGTCCTCTTGTGGACACAAAAAAAGGGACCTGCCCAAGCGGACAGATCCCTTTACTTATTATATCAGAGTGATACTTACTCTTCAACAGCTGCCTGCGCGGCGGCTAACAGATGCTGATTATCAGTACATTACAGAAATCTGGGAAACATTTGGGAAACATTATGAGCATGAACTGCACATTCTGCACCCGATTTT
>CADCIB010000018.1 GCA_902801375.1 uncultured Prevotellaceae bacterium
CTTGTTCGGTTCTCATATAGAGTTTATCGTTCAAGGGGACACGCTGATTGGCGGTGAGACTTACAAAAAACTCTACGTCGCTACGAACGAAGGCACACCCACATATTATTGCGCCATGAGAGAGAACGACGGACGGGTGTACCGCGTGGACAAAGGGCTGGATAACGAACGGTTGCTTTTCAATTTCTCGGCAGAAGTGGGTGATGTCGTGTATCGGGAAAAGAATGACGATATAGAACGGAAACTGACGGTGGCGGCAATAGATGAGATTGCTGTTCACGGAACACCAAGAAAGCGCATCAGTCTTACAGGAACAGAGGTTTTCAACAACGGAGCCGACAAAAACGACTATTTCCATACCTATTTGGTGGAAGGCATAGGCAGCGATATATTATTCGACTTTCCAGAAGGTGCTTTTAGTGATGGTATGTGGTATTATCTGATTGATTGCAGTGAGGACAACGAGGTCGTTTTCAGAGACGATGACTTTTGCCGCGACGGCGTATATTGCTATACTTATAGCACCATCGGCGAGTTGCGGAACTATTACGATCTTAATTTAACCATGCTCGCAATGAGTGGGAGTGTTGTCGTGAAGGTGCAGGGCGACCGCGCGTTGCCGAGTGCGATGGTATGATGTGCCTGTTCCCTAATAGGCATACTGACGTTTCTTCCATAAAGACGGAAAGAGTGTCGTCGGGAGACATTGACTACGAATCATTCACAACAGAGGAAGTTATGGGTAGCGCCTTCGATTATCTGTACCAAGCCATCACTGTAAAGGCTGGCAACGTGAAAAGGCTCGATGACGGCGTGTACATCGCAGGCAACAATGACGAGGAGCTAATCTATGTCAACGACGTGTTCGGCGTGCTTGCCGACCTTCCCTCATCCCCCGTAGACCTTGTAGGATGTATCTCCCCCCATCCACATTCGAAGGCAAGCAGAATGTTGATACCCCTGAAAGCACCTGTCGGCGATTCTGACTTTATTTCGATTGTGGATATGCAAGACTGTTGCACAGAAGGCGTCTACGACCTGCAGGGCTGGGTACGAGAACCAAAGGTCGGCGCCTACGGGGAAAGCCAAAAGTAATAAAGCGCATGACGCTAATCTCGCACCTTCGCACCCTCGCACCCCCATACCCTCGATGAAGAAGGGCGTCTACATCGTCGGCGGAAGGAAGTATGTCGTGAAGTGACCAACCCGCATCACATAGATTTTGAGATGTAAGTGCAGATGACCCGCGCTGGCTCCTTGCAAGAAGAGGGGCGGCGCGGGTATCAAAGACCGGCTTCATGAAATATGCCGTCCTCCCATCGACCCTTTCGGGCAGCTATACGCTGCAGCTATCCAATGACACGTACCCGTTCACAGGTGTGATTGGCTTGGAATAGCTATATGTGCGATGGTTAATAATTAATAAATATGGCACTTGTCATGCAGTATTATCTGCATCCATGTGTTATATGAAACAGAATAAGACCGTCAATACAATTACAGAAATTAAAAGCGAGGAACAACGAAAAAAAGGAAATTGTTATAACTGGTAATGCCCGGGATGGCAGTTTTAAATAGACAAAATATCAATAATTTAACTTATGAATAAGATGCAAAGATTTGATAAATTAATGTCGCTGATAGTCGCATTGCTTTTGGTGCCTATGATTAATGGGTGTAATGGTGATGACGGCGATGATGATTGGATTAAAGCCGATTTCTCCAAATCAAATGTCATATATATAAGTAAAAAAGAGTCCAAGACCACCACAAGCCACATTGTTTCGGCTGGCACGTGTTTTGTCAATGCAAAAGAAGAGTCAGGCTGTCCATACCATTTCGATTGCCAGATAGACAATTCTTCTGATGTCTATGCCCTCCAGATTGATTGCAGGAAAATCGGCGATGCGGAATTATTGGGCGATTTAAGTGTCGGAGAGAAACTTGATATCAGTCAGTTTCAGGCAACACTGTTTTTTCATACTCTTGCAACGGAGTATAGGTCGAGTTATCCGCAGGCTACTAATGGTAGTATAATTGTTGAAGAGAATTCCATACTGGATAACAAGCGTGTCATAACACTACGTTTGGACAATCTGTTTTTTAGGGAATATGGTGGCCGGTATGAGGGTACATATATTCTCAATGGAACCGTAATATATCAAGAAAAAGAAGTCAATTATAAAGGCAAAAACGCATGAAAAGAATCATTATATTGATGTGCTTCGTTTGTTTTTTTGTTAAACTTAATGCACAGGGCTTTTGTCTTACTCCTACAAGGACAAATATAGAGAATCGCAATTTGTTGACAACCCATGTCATTTCCCATGAAATGGGGCATGTCCTGAATTTGTTCCATACTCATCATGGTACATTTGATACCAATGGGGAAAACAGCAATGATCCTTACCATTGTAAAGAATTAGTGAATGGTAGCAATTCTGATACCTGCGGAGATTATATAGAAGACACCCCGGCAGACCCCAATTTGTCAGGCAAAGTAAATAATTATTGTATGTATACAGGAACTGATACTGATGCGTTGGGCCAACCTTATTCACTGTGAACTGAACGACTGCTTTTCAATTTCGATGCATATAGAGAAGATGTAAATGTTTTGTGTGGAGAGGATGTGTCAAAATGCGAAATGCCTGTTTTCTGTAGGGACATACTTTATGTATGTCCGCCAGATTACCGATAAATAGTAATTATGCATCGATGTTTCGGACATACATAAAAGTATGTCCCTACAATCGCTTCATCTTGACACACCCTCTTATGTGGCGTGCCGCACGGAGACGAAGGAGGTGCTTTCGAAGCATTGTGGAGAAAGAATATGCCGTAAACTTTCATAAACTTTCGTAAGTGCTGTAAAAAAAAGTGGTGGTTGCGGAGAAATCATATTACCTTTGCAGATGTCAGGATTGCAAAACGACATAGTTTATGAAACAGATACGCATTATGATGGCATTGTGGCTGTTCGCCCTAATGGCACATGCCGACAGCAAATTCCTGGTGTTTCAGGCTTACGACGGCACGGAAACATCAGTCGAGACAGAGAATCTCATCATCACTTTTGGTGACGGAAACCTGGTGACAAACAAGGACGTGGTGCTGCCTTTATCGGAACTCAACAAGATGTTCTTCTCCAACACGGTGGGCATCAACGATATCCTCGTCGATGAAGCTGATGGCGAGGTGAGCGTGTTCCTGCCGTCGGGTGTGGAATGCGGCACTTACCACAATATGAACATCGCCCGTGCCTCGTTGCATCCCGGCGTGTATATCCTGAAATCAAGAAGTAAAAGCGTAAAAGTCATCATCAAATGAAAAGGATTATTGCCAGTCTTTTGCTGTTGGCCTGCTTCGGATGGGCAGGTGCACAGACACTGAACGTCGTGACGGGCGACGTGACTTACGCCTTCACTTGCGATCAGACCGACGACATGGAGTTCACCGGCACGCAGTCGGTGACCATCTGCAATCGCGAGTTCCTTGTTGAGGAAATCAGCCAAATGGCTGTTGTCGACGAAGAGGTCGGCGAAAATACCGTCAGCATCAGCTATTCTGGTGCGACGGCCAAGGTGGTCGTGGCGGGCAACATCGCTCAGTATATCAATGCTGAAGTACGTGGGGCGCATGTTAGAATCGTGGCCGACGAACTGCTCCCCGACGAGGTGACCTACACGCTGGAGGGTGCTTCTTCCGATGGTTCGTTCTTCATGGATGGCGAGCGAAAGGCCGTTTTCATTCTCAATGGCCTGTCGCTGAATTGTCCTGATAGCGCCGCCGTCAACATCCAATGTGGCAAACTCATCACGATGGTATTGGCCGAGGGGACGGAGAACGAACTGGCCGACGGCCTGACCTCTGTGACCGACGATGGCAGCGACGCTCACAAGGCAGCCTTGGTCATCAACGGGCACTCCGAGTGGGAAGGCTCCGGCAGTCTCACGCTCCATGGGAATGTGAAGCACGGTTTCCTCGCCGATGAGTATGTCCTGCTGAACAATGGCTTGGGAACCCTCACGGTGGCAACGGCCGTAGGCGATGGATTCCACGTCAACGAATATTTCCTGATGCAGGGCGGTACGGTCAATATCACAGCCATAGGCGATGGCATTGATGTAGGTGCAAAGTCGAGCAGCGATGCCGAGGAAAACGGACAACTCATGATAGCGGGGGGAACGCTCTCTGTGCAGACCTCGGGTGTGGACGTGAAAGGCATGAAATGCGACGCTGAGATGCTCATTTCCGGCGGCACCAACAGCGTGATCGTTACCGGCGACGGCAGCAAGGGACTGTCAGCCCCTGGGGCTATCAACATTACTGGAGGCAAGACCACCGTGGTCACCACAGGCGAGATAGCCACCGTCGATGGCGATGAGAAGAAACCTCACGGCGTGAAAAGCGATGCCGACATCACACTCGCAGGCGGCGAAATCTATGTGGCTGCCAGCGCCGATGGCGGGAAAGCCTTCGATACCGACACCTATATCTACACCAATGGCGCTACGGTGATGGGCATTGGCGGTAAGGCCAGCACGCCCTCCAGCCTCTCCACCCACGAATTCACGAAATACAAGGATGTGAATGTGGCCGCAGGCAGCACCGTCAGCTATGATGGCGTGACCTTCAAAGTGCCTGAAATCTACAAGAATTCCTCGGCGAAAATCCTCGTTTCCAAATAGTCAGAAGGCGAAGCCGAAGCTTTCATGTTATCTTTTTGTTATTTTCATGATGTCGTCGGGCAAAAGGTGCCCTTCGATATAGACGATGGCACCCACGAAGTCCTCGTCGCAGCGGAAGAGTACATAGCGGTTGATGCCCTCGCGCTGTGGGGGCATCATGTAGTAGCCGTTGCGCGGCTGGCCGTCCTCCACGATTTCGCGAATCTTCTTGGCTTTCGGGCGGTCGGCTTTCACGAGGGCCATGATTTCCTTTCCATATTTTCTGAAACTTAGGCTCTTATAGACCTTCAGGTCGTAGCCTTTCAGTTGGCCGTCGATGAGCGTCACCATCTTGCAGCCTTTCTGGCTGCCGTACTTCTGGAACGCCTGGTTGACGGCCAGGTCGGTTTGTGCCTGCGCCGCCGTTGCGATGAGCAACAGGGCGAGCAGACGGATGAGTTGTCGTATCGTTGTTTTCATTTTTCTCTGGGGTTTGGGGTGAAAGAGGGTGGGGGGACGGCGACAAAACCGCCGTTAACACGACGAACAGAGAAGCCGCTCATGGGCTGTCGAACAAGGCTTCGAAGGTTTCCTCGTCGGTCGATGACACCATATTCAAAGCCTCCAAAGCCTCTTCCTGCACCACTTCGCGGTTGGTGACGCGCTGTCCGTCGATGATGGCGAAGCTCTTCTGGCGTGGCCAGAGGGCAAAGGCGATGGAAACGACCACGAGCAACATGGCGGCGATGCGGAGCATTTGTACCACAGCGTGTTTTCTTCGAGTTACGGGGTGCGGCGTGTCTTCCCACTCCATCAGCGCCCGCATCCATTCCAAGTCGGCGGGGATGATGCTCTCTGGCGACGTGAAGTAGCGCCGCAGCTGATCCTCTTCGTCGCGTGTGGTCAGGCCGTCCATGTATTTGTCAATCAACTTCTGGATGTCGTTCATCTCGGTTTCCTCCTTTCGTTTAATCGTATATAGTCTTCACGAATCTTTCTTCTGGCACGCGAGAGGTTTTTTCGGATGCTGTCGGCCGAGCATCCCGTCAGCTGCTGGATTTCCTCCGTCTCGTAGCCCTCGATGTCCTTCATGCGGAAGATGCGCCGTTGCAAGGGCGGCAGGTGCTCCACAATCCATTGGATGAGCTCCCAATCGCCCATCCCCGCCCTCTCCTCTGAGGGCAACGGCAAGGTGGCCTCCTGTTGTATCTTCTTCCTTTTCTCCTCGTCGAGGAAGCAGTTTTGCAAGATTTTCAGGGCCAGTGCCTGATGATTGGGATGCCCGTCTAACTGTCCGCGTTTGTCCCACAGGCGCAGCATCACCTCCTGCACCAAATCTTCGGCGCGGTCGGCGTCGCGGGTCAGGCCCTTGGCTCTTGCCAAAAGCACAGTCCTCAGCGGCACTATCTGCTGTACAAACGCTTCTTTTTCCAAGCTCTTTCGTCAGTTTTAGAAGCCCAAGGCCAATGTGATGGGGTAGCAGGTGGGCGAATGCCGCTTGTCCAAGAGAGGCGTGAGCCACTGGCGGAGGTAGAGCGACAGCCCTCCAAACCTCACGTTTGCTTCATAGCCTAACGAGAGGGCATTCAGATTGATGTCATTGGCGACGGTGTGTTTCTGCCCTCCTGACTTGTAGCGAGAGTGTCCCCCAAAGTTATAGCCTACCAGCGGGCCGATGCTGACAGCCAACCTCCAATCGCCGATACGCCATTGCTTCTCGATGGTGGCGCTCATGCTGAGCGTCCAATAGCTGATGTAGCTCTTCGAGAGTCGCTCGCTGCTTTGTTCCATGAAGACATCGCCCTGCCCGTCGCGCATCAGGAAATAGTCGTCCTGGAAATGCAGATGCGTGTTGGAAATGCCCATGTTCAGGTTCCATCCCAAGTCGTTCAGTCGGCTGAGCGAATTCTCAAAACTCGCGATATTCAGTCCCCATTCCCACGATTTGGAATTCAATTGGTGCATACCGTCAGCCTTTCCCATCGAGAAAGCCCCGTTGGTGGGGAAGCAATAGCCAAGCCAGAATGCGGGATGACGTGAGGAAAAGCCTGTGAATCCCCGTTTCCGAGGGAGGAAAGGACTGTTCACGAAGACGCGCTCCTCGTCTTGTTCGGCCGAGTAATGCCCCTCGAAGGTCTTCTGCAGGGCATTGCCGAGCGAGTCGAATACCTCCACTTTCACCTTGCCGTCGATCTCTTCGACGGTCACTTTCTTGTCGTTCACCACAAAGGTGGTGTCTTGCGGTTCCGCCGCCATCATCGCGGCAGGCACCATTGCGAATAGCATTGCAAAGATCGTTTTCATACCTTATTTATATATATGCGTGTTACCATTGTTTGTCGAAACGCATTTCCGCGTCCGGTTCTCTATTCTTATAAACGATTGAAAAGTCGAAATGTGACATTCCCGAGGCTTCTTTTTTTTCGTCGGGTGCATCGGGCCAGCCGCCGGAGTATAGTTTTCACGATGTGATTTAATGGCAATCCGAATGTGATTTGCGACAGATCACGTCGCGATTTGCGGCAAACGGCGACCGTACATTAATAACCTACGCAGCGTAGGTTAATAATGTACGGTGCGTAGGTTAATAATGTACGCAGCGTAGGTTATTAATGTACGCTCGCCGTTGATGTGGTATGACATCGCCAGAGGGCATCAACGACAACGGCTTTCGCCGGAAATCATCGTTTTTTCAACAAATAATCAACTATCTATTATTAATTATCAATTTTATTCACTACCTTTGCACCCAAATTCATGATATGGTGCAGAAGCAGATACTTTTGATCAACGACCTGGCGGGCTACGGCAAGGTGGCGACGGCAGCCATGCTGCCCATCCTCTCGTATATGGGCCATCCTGTGTACAACCTGCCGACGGCGCTGGTGTCGAACACGCTCGACTATGGGAAATTCAACATCATGGAGACCACCGACTATATGGAGGGCGTGTTTCCCGTGTGGAAAGAGCTGGGCTTTTCGTTCGATGCCATTGCTACGGGATTCATCTGTTCTGAACGGCAGGCCCGATTGGTTGCAGACTATTGCCGCGAGCAGGCCGCTCACGGGACGGTCATCTATGTCGATCCTATCATGGGCGACGAGGGCAAGCTCTACAACGGGGTGACACCCGACCGCGTGGAATGCATGCGGGAGATGATTGGTGTGGCCAACCTGATTTTCCCCAACTATACAGAGGCAGCCTATCTGACGGGTTCTGAATACCATCCGGAAGGCGTCAGTTGGGAGGAAGCACGGCGGCTGATCGATGAGCTGCGCGCCATTGGGACACGTTCGGCCTTGATCACCAGCATGCTTGTGAAAGACGATCAGGGCCTAGGCCACAATGCCGTTGCTGGCTTTAACGAGGCCACCAATGAGTATTTCCTGCTGCCCTATACGGAGATACCCGTCCATTTCCCAGGTACGGGCGACATGTTTTCGGCCATCCTCATTGGCCATCTGATGAACGACGTGCCCCTGAAACATGCCACGCGGCGGGCGATGGATGCCCTCTCGCGGCTGATCGAGGCCAACAAAGACAACGTGGACAAGAACCGCGGCATACCCGTGGAACATTTCCTCGACATGATTTAGATTTTCTTTTTAAGACGACGATTATACGAATAGAACGAATAAATAAATATGGAAAAGCAGTTGATCAGCGCAGTCGTGAAGGCTGTCAGTGAATTATACGGGCAGGAAGTACCCGAGAGTATGGTGCAGTTGCAGAAGACCAAAGCCGGCTTTGAGGGCAACCTCACGGTCGTGGTGTTCCCGTTTCTGAAGATGTCGCGCAAGAAACCCGACCTCACCGCTCAGGAAATGGGCGAATGGCTCGCAAAGAACTGCCCCCTGGTGGAAGGTTTCAATGCCGTCGGCGGATTCCTGAACCTCGTGCTGTCGCAGGCCGTTTGGGCTGACATGCTCCTAAAAATAGACGCTGACGAGCACTTCGGCGAGCGACAGGCTACAGACGATTCGCCCCTTGTGATGGTTGAATATTCATCGCCCAACACCAACAAGCCCCTCCATTTGGGCCATGTGCGCAACAACCTGCTCGGCTGGTCGCTGGCTCAGATATTGGCAGCTAACGGCAACCGCGTGGTGAAAACCAATATCGTGAACGACCGCGGCATCCACATCTGCAAGTCGATGCTGGCGTGGTTGAAATACGGCAACGGCGAGACGCCTGAGTCGTCGGGCAAGAAGGGCGACCACCTCATCGGCGACTACTATGTGGCTTTCGACAAGCACTACCGCGAAGAGGTGAAGGAACTGAAGGCGAAGTTCGTGGCCGAAGGTATGGACGACGAAAAGGCCGAAGAGAAAGCCAAGGCTGAGGCACCGCTCATTCAGGAAGCCCACGACATGTTGGTGAAGTGGGAGCAGGGCGACCCCGAGGTGCGTGCCTTGTGGGAGAAGATGAACGCGTGGGTCTATGCTGGTTTCGATGAAACCTACCAGAAACTTGGTGTGGGCTTCGACAAGATATACTATGAAAGCCAGACCTACCTCAAAGGCAAGGCCAAGGTGCTGGAAGGACTGGAGAAAGGTGTCTTCGAGAAACACGATGACGGTTCTGTCTGGGCCGACCTGACCGACGAGGGACTGGACAAGAAAATCCTCTTGCGCAGCGATGGCACCAGCGTCTATATCACCCAGGACATCGGTACAGCGCAGATGCGCTTTACCGACTATCCCATCGACAAGATGATCTATGTGGTGGGCAACGAGCAAAACTACCACTTCCAGGTGCTCAGCATCCTGCTCGACCGCCTCGGCTTTAAGTGGGGACGTGAACTGGTGCACTTCTCTTATGGTATGGTGGAGCTGCCCAACGGCAAGATGAAGAGTCGTGAGGGAACGGTGGTCGATGCCGACGACCTCATCGAACTCATGATTACCGATGCCCGCCGCACCGCCGACGAGGCCGGAAAGAATGGCGACCTGACCGAGGAAGAGAAGCAAGAGATTGCCCGCATCGTGGGAATGGGTGCCCTGAAATACTTCATCCTGAAGGTGGACGCCCGCAAGAACATGCTCTTTAACCCCGAAGAGAGCATTGATTTCAACGGCAACACGGGTCCCTTCATCCAATACACCCACGCCCGCATCAAGAGCATCATGCGTAAGGCTGAGGAGTTGGGAGTGAAGAGCGAAGAGTTAGGAGTGGCTTTGGCTCCGCTGAACGAGAAGGAAATCAACCTCATCCAGAAGATGAACGACTATGCCGCCGTCGTGGAACAGGCTGGTAAGGACTACTCTCCGAGCGGCATTGCCAACTACTGCTACGAGCTGACGAAGGAATTCAACCAGTGGTATCACGACTATTCCGTACTCAATGCTGACGATGAACAGACCAAGCGCACCCGCCTGCTCATAGCTAAGAACGTGGCCAAGACCATCAAGAACAGCATGCGGCTGTTGGGCATCGAAGTGCCGGAGCGCATGTAACCCTTCTTATAGGTCATGCGGCAGAAGCCGCATGACCTTCCTCTATTAAACAACCCCCTTAAAAATAACGCTTTATGACCCTTCATCGTATTCTCCCCCTCTTGTTGGTTGTCCTGTCTTTAAGTGCCTCTGCCCAAGAGGAAACCACCCTCCGGCTGTTTGATGAGGTGACCTTCTACGACGGTTATCTCTTTGAGAAGAATCCCGACAAAGACCTGCAGGACGGCATCCTGCGCCACAATACGTCGCTCTATGCCGTGCGCCTCACCGACGAGCAACTGTCGCTCATCGGCGATAGCCTGTGGATGAACGTCACAGTGAAGGCCTGTTGCGACAACTACGACCGCATCGGCAACGTCAACCTAGCCTTCGTACCGAAAGGTGCCACCACCTATGACCCCTACGGAGTGAAGCGCATAGAGTTGGGTCGCTTCATCACTCCTTTCATGAACAAGAACAAGAATCCCAAGCAAGTGCCATATGCCTACGATATCCACTACGTCAGCCATATCCTGCGCGATGCCAAATGGCGCGCCGACTACGACATCTGGGCGGAGTTGGAGATATTCGGTATTCCCTATGCCGCCAACCAACAAGTGGACGGTTGTGAGGGTCGCAGCGATGTGTTCCAAGGCACATTGGAGTGGGTGACGACACAGCCGGCAGCGGAAATGACCGATAAGGACGTGCTCGTGCCCATCGTCATGAAGAAGCCAGAATACATGGGTCACAACTTGAACAACTACAGCGAGGCTGGCACCGATACCATCGGCAAGACCACAAAGACCTATGTCTTCGATGTGCCGGAAGATGTGGCCGATGCCCAGTTGGTGATTGTGACCTCGAATCACGGGGCCAACGAGGGAGGCGAGGAGTACAACCGCCGTTGGCATTACATCTATGTTGACGACGAGCTGATGCTCAGCTATAAACCTGGCCGCACTTCGTGCGAGCCGTTCCGCAAGTACAATACGCAGCCGAACGGCATCTACGGATGGGCTAAGCGTAGCGACAAGGCGTGGCAGTCGTTCTCGAACTGGTGCCCGGGCGATGTCATCGACAACCGCATCATTCTGCTGGGCGCTTTCTCGCAAGGGCAGCACAAGGTGCGCATCAGCGTGCCTGAAGCAGAGTTTGTTGACAAACAGGGCGACATTCCTGTGTCCATCTTCTTCCAGGGACTGACTGAAGGAACGTTCTATGTAGGTATCGACCGTCCCACCATCGCCCCTGAAGAGCAGCAAGTAAACATCAGTATGAATAGTGGCAGCCTGCAGATAGCGGCTCGCGAGACTGTGATCAACATTGAACTCTACGACCTTCAGGGCCGACTCTACACCCGTTTGGACGAGCAAAAGCCCATCGACATCAGTCGTTGTCCGTCGGGATGGTATCTCGTGAATGTGGAATTGGCCAACGGCATCATAGAAACGCATAAAGTGCTGATTAAGAAATGATTCCCCAACAAGCGGCTTGGGTCGTGGATGCGGCCTGTTCTGGCAACCCTGGTATGATGGAATATCGGGGTGTTGACTTGCAGACCAGGCAGCAGATTTTCCACTTTGGTCCGGTGTATGGCACGAACAACATTGGTGAGTTCCTTGCCATTGTGCATGCTTTGGCCTTGATGGAGCGGCAGGGAATCCGTGACAAGGTCATCTTTTCCGACTCTTACAATGCCATTCTGTGGGTGAAAAAGAAGCAATGTAAGACCAAGTTGGAACGTTCTGAGCGCACAGAACAGCTTTATCAAATTATAGAGCGTGCGGAGTTTTGGCTCCGCACGCACACCATTTCCACTCCTATCCTGAAATGGGAAACTGCCCAATGGGGTGAGATTCCTGCCGATTTCGGACGTAAATAGTAGGAGTTGTTTTTTCCTGTTTTGTTTTGAACGCTTTTCCGCTGACGGCTTATAGGTAGCCGAGCCAGCGGAGAATGTCGTTGAGGTTGGCCACGACCATCAGCAGAATCAGTATGCCGAAACCTACGTACTCGGCGCGTATCATGAAATTCTCAGAGGGTTTGCGGCGCGTGATGATTTCATAGAGCAGGAACAGCACGTGGCCACCGTCGAGTGCCGGTATGGGCAGAATGTTCATGAAGGCAAGGATGATGCTGAGGAAAGCTGTCATGAGCCAGAAACGGTGCCAGTCCCACGACTCTGGGAAGAGGCTGCCGATGGCTCCAAAACCACCGAGCGACTTTGCACCGTCGGCAGTGAACACGTATTTCAAGTCGTTCACGTAGCCGCGCAGGATGTTCCATCCATAGGCGATGCCAGCCGGGAAACTCTCGAAGAAGCCATATTCCACCTTGGTCGGCTCATAGTAGGAGTAGAGGTTGGTCTGTCCTACACCCATGAGCAGGTCGGGCGAGAGCGTCAAGGCGATCGTGTCTTTTGCCACTTCTGCCATCCCCTCTGTCGACTTGGCATTGGCATCGGTCGTCGACTGCGAGGCATGCTCCACGGCAATGGTTATCTGGCGCAGAGCCAGACTGTCTTTGGCTGTCTTGGCCTCCGTCATGCGGTCGGAAAGGATGCCTATCTGGTGGGTGAACTCATTCCAGGAGTCTATCTCCACGCCATTGAGGGCACGAATCATATCACCCTTTTTCAACCCTGCCTTTTCTGCAGGTGTACCCGGCATGACGCTGTCGATTTCGGCTGGGATGAACGGCCGTGCAAACTGCGGTTCCTCCTTGAGCATGGTGAGGAGCGACATGTCTTCAGGCATATTGAGGGTAATCTCTTTCTCGCCGCGCTTCACTGTGACGGTCTTGGCGTCTGCCATGTGGCGATATACATCGACGTCGAAACGCTCGAAGGTCTTGCCGTCGTAGCCCATGAGAATATCACCGTCGCGGAAGCCGATGTCCTTGGCCGTCTGGTTGAACTTCATACCCATGGTCATGTCTTTCATGGCCATGTAGGAGTCGCCCCAGTAGAAGAGCACCATCGAATAGATGAACAGGGCGAGCAGGAAGTTCACCAGCACGCCGCCAATCATGATAAGCAGGCGCTGCCAAGCAGGCTTGGAACGGAACTCCCACGGCTGTACGGGTTGTTTCATCTGTTCGGTGTCGAAACTCTCGTCTATCATTCCCGCTATCTTGCAATAGCCGCCGAGAGGCAGCCAGCCGACGCCGTACTCGGTGTCGCTCTTCTTGGGCTTGAACTTGAAGAGCTGTCCTTTCCATTTTCCGATACCCAGGTCGAAGAAAAGGTAGAACTTCTCGACGCGCACGCCAAAGAGTTTAGAGAAAAAGAAGTGGCCACCCTCGTGCAGCAGCACAAGTAGTGAAATGGCCAACATGAACTGTAACAGTCTAATCAGAAAAACTTCCATGATTCTATTTTGCGATGTTTGTTGTTTTGTTTCGTTTTGTTATTCTCGTCGTTATCCTAAGATTTCCCGGGCGATGGCGCGAGCCTCGGCATCGGTCTTGAAATAGGTGTCGAGGGTGGGCGTGGCATCGAAAGTGGCGCGTTGCATGGTCTTCTCAATGACTTCGGCCATCTGCAGGAAACCACAGCGGTCGTGGCGGAAGGCCTCGTTCACCACCTCGTTGGCAGCATTCAGGATGCACGGCATATTGCCGCCTTGGTGCATAGCTTCGAAGGCCAAGGCCAGACATCGGAACTTCCGTGTGTCGGGTTCGAAGAATTCCAAAGGTTTCTGGAACAAGTCTAGACGGTCACCCTTGAGCAGGAGCCGTTCGGGGAAGGAGAAAGCATATTGGATAGGCAGGCGCATGTCGGGCACACCGAGTTGCGCTTTCACCGAACCGTCGATGAACTGCACGGCGCTGTGGACGATGCTCTGCGGGTGAATCAGCACCTGTATCTTCTCCACAGGTACGCCGAAAAGCCATTTCGCCTCTATCACCTCGAAGCCTTTGTTCATGAGCGAGGCCGAGTCGATGGTGATTTTCGCACCCATGTCCCACGTGGGATGCTTTAGGGCATCGGCGGCTGTGACGCTCTTCAGGCGTTCGTCGTCCATCAGTCGGAAGGGGCCGCCTGAGCAGGTGAGCAGTATTTTCTCTATCTCGTTGTCGCCTTCGCCCACAATACTCTGGAAGATGGCGGAGTGCTCACTGTCGACAGGCAGGATGGGTGCATGGTGTTCTGCCGCCAATTGACAGATAAGCTCACCCGCCACGACCAGTGTCTCTTTGTTGGCTAAGCAGATCTTCTTCTTCGCTTGGATGGCTTTCACTGTGGGACCCAGTCCGGCGAAGCCCACCATGGCTGTGAGCACCATGTCGATAGGAGCTGCCTGAACAATGTCCTCAAGCGCTTGTCGGCCAGCATAGACCTTGATGTCAGGCTCGTCGGCCAGAAGGTTTTTCAGCGTGTCGTAGTGTTGCTCGTTGGCAATGACCACGGCAGCAGGCTTGAACTGTCGTGCTTGTTGGGCCAATTGCTCATAACGGTTGTTGGCCGTCAGACAGTAGACTTCGTAGCGGTCGGGGTGCTGGCCTATGACATCGAGAGCCTGAGTGCCGATGGAGCCGGTGGAACCGAGTATGGCTATTTGTTTTTTCATTCTTCTTGGATTGATGGTTGATGAGTGATGGATGAGGAAGGATGCTAAAGAGTGAGTAGGCCTTCGGGTATAGTGATATGGATTTCTCGCTCTTGCCAGTCGATGTCGGCAATCAGTTCTTCGGCAGCCGGAACGAGAATTGAGCCGTTTGCCGTTTCCACTTCCAACAGGATATTGATTGTCGAATCGTCTACCCCCGTGATGGTGCCCACCAGTTTTCCGGTGGAAGCATCTTTCAGCTGCATACCTTCCAGACGGTTCCAGGTGAGGGCCTCCTCGTCGGTGTCGGCCAGACTGTGGGGGAAGAACACCTCACAGTTGGTCAGTTCGCGGGCCCGTTCCTGTGTGTCGATGCCATCGAACTTCATCAGCACGGTCTCATCGGTGCGGAAACGGTATTCCTCGATAAAGAAAGGCACCAGAATACCATCGACCATCAGCACCAGATAGTCGGCATCTACGCGGTCGAAAACATCGTCGTCGATATGGATGCTGACCTCGCCTTTGATGCCATGTGGTTTGCCGATACGGCCAATCTTGAATACTTCCTCTTCGCGAATCATGGTGGTTTTGAGCGTTTGTGGGTCGTTGCGGAACAGCGACTTACTGGAATCTTTGGTTAGTTGCTGATGCGTTTGATGCAGGCACCGAGGGCATTCAGTCTCGACTCGATGTCCTGATAGCCACGGTCTATCTGGGCGATGTTGTCGATACGGCTTGTGCCGTTGGCGCTCAGTGCAGCAATGAGCAGGGCAATACCGGCGCGGATGTCGGGACTTGTCATGCGGCCGGCGCGTAAACGAAGCTTGCGGTCGTGCCCGATGACAACGGCGCGATGCGGATCGCAGAGGATAATCTGTGCGCCCATGTCGATGAGTTTGTCGACAAAGAACAGACGGCTTTCAAACATCTTCTGGTGGAAGAGCACACTGCCGCGTGCCTGTGTGGCTACGACAATCAACACGGAGAGCAGGTCGGGGGTCAGTCCTGGCCATGGAGCATCGGCCAAGGTCATGATGGATCCGTCGATAAACGACTCGATAGTGTAGTGGTTTTGCCGCGGGATAAAGAGATCGTCGCCTTCAGCCTTTATCTTCACGCCCAGCCGGCGGAAGGCATCGGGTATGATACCAAGGTTGCTCAGCGAAACGTCTTTGATGCGGATGCCGTCGCCCACCATGGCGGCCATACCGATGAATGAACCTACCTCAATCATGTCGGGCAACACGCGGTGTTCGGTGGCATGCAGTTCACGCACCCCTTCGATGGTGAGCAGGTTGCTGCCGATGCCTGTGATGCGTGCTCCCATGCTGTTGAGCATGCGACAGAGTTGCTGGAGGTAGGGCTCGCAGGCTGCATTGTAGATGGTTGTGGTGCCTTTGGCGAAGATAGATGACATGATGACGTTGGCCGTACCGGTCACCGAGGCCTCATCCAAGAGCATGTAACAACCCTTGAGCTGGCGTGCATGAATCTCGAAGACATTGCGGCTTTCGATGAAATTAAACTTCGCTCCCAAGTTGCGGAATCCCAGAAAGTGGGTGTCGAGACGGCGGCGTCCGATTTTGTCGCCACCAGGTTCGGCCACTACAGCCTTGCCAAAACGCGCCAACAACGGGCCGATCATCAGCACCGAACCGCGCAGTGCGGCGCATTTGCGGACGAACTCGTCGCTCTCTAAATAGTCCAAACGGACATCGTCGGCCTGGAAGACATAACTGCTATGACCTTGCTTTTCCACCTTCACGCCAATGTCGCGCAGCAAGGCGATGAGGTTGTTCACGTCAAGGATGTTGGGTATATTGTGGATCACCACCTGCTCGGAGGTGAGCAGTGTTGCACAGATCACCTCCAACGCTTCGTTCTTGGCACCTTGGGGAATGATGGTTCCCTGCAAGGGGTGGCCGCCTTCAATGATGAATGACTCCATAACTACTTCTTTTTCTTGTTATTCCCCTTTTGGGCAGCGAAATCTTTGGGATTGATGCTGTCTAACCGTAGCTCCTCCGGTGAGAGCTGGATGGCACCGTCAGTGAAGTGTTCCAGGTCGGCAGCCACGCGGTCGTCGTCGGTAGCTCCGTGGTTCCACTGTAGCAAGTCACGCTTCATCTGCATGGCCGTATACTGTGCCAGTTCATAGCGGGCGGGTCCGTCGGGCATGGTCTTCAGCTGTTCGAACAGCTCGAAAATCAGTTTGCCGTAGTGGCGCATGGGAATGTTGGCCATGGGATAGGGCAGAGGTTCCGGTCGTTCGGAAATCTCTTTCGCTGCAGTGACATCGTAAGGGTAGTCGATGTCAAGCTTGAAATCGCTCATAATGGCCAGATGATCCCACAACTTCCGGATATAGCCTTCGTTCTCCCGGCTTTGCGGAAACATCTGATACATGATATCGATGATGGTTTGCGCACAGGCCTGACGTTCGGCTTTAGTGGGTAGCGACACAGCATAGTCGACCATTTTCTGCACTTCGCGCCCATATTCTGGCAAAACCAGTTTTTTGCGCTGCGTATTGTAATCTAATCCTTCGATGTTCATAGTCTTTTTGGAGTTTGGGGTTAGAAGTTATGAGTTGGGAGTATGAAGCAGATCCTTTGCTGGCTTTGCCACAAAGTCTTTTAGGTAGAACGGTACGTAATAGGCCACATCTTCATACTGTTCCAGTGCGATACGTTTTTCTGCCAAGGGGAACATGTATTTGGCCAATGGTTCGATGCCTTCAATGAAATGGGCATTGGGATGCTGGATGATATCCATGCATTTCGCAGCTCCATTGCCGAAAAAGTAGACGGGATGCCTATCGAGAAACTCTCGGTAGGTGTCAGTTTCCACCACATCGGCCTGAACGGGGCGCAGCTCGTGCAGGGCGCGGTCGTAGACGGCGGCATAGACTTCCATGCGCCGAGCGTCGATCATGGGGCAGAGCAAGGCATCGTCTTCAATGTCTTTGTGAAGAAGCACGGGTACGGTCATCAGCTGGAGTGTGGGCACGCTGACCAACCGTGCTTCCATGCCGTAGCATACGCCTTTGGCCATCGACACACCGATGCGCAGTCCTGTGTAGGAGCCAGGCCCGCCGCTGACGGCTACCACATCGAGTGGGATGGCGTGGCTGTCGATGAACGAGAGTGCCTGGTCAACGAACTGACCCAGCTTCACCGCATGGTTTGGACCGGAACGGTCGACCTCACTGAAGATGGGGGCTCCGTCCTGACTGACAGCCACAGAGCATACATTTGTGCTTGTTTCGATGTTCAATATACAGCTCATTCTGAAACTTTTCGTGAAATATTTTGCAAAATTACTCAATTTCCAGAAATTATTTGTACTTTTGCAGAAAATTAACGTTATAATCATCTTATGATACAATCAATGACGGGTTACGGCAACGTTGTTGTAGCCTACAAGAACAAGAAAATTCATGTTGAGGTGAAGTCGCTCAACGGAAAAAATCTCGACATCACCACGCGTATTGCGCCTGTCTATCGTGAGAAAGAAATGGAAATCCGGCAGATGCTCACCACTGCCTTGTTGCGGGGAAAGGTGGAGTTTGCCGTGTGGGTGGAGAAGGATGCCGCAGTGGATGCAACCCCCATCAATGCTTCGCTCGTGGAGTATTATCACCAGCAAATATGCGACATTTCGAAGCGGACGGGCATACCCGAACCCAACGACTGGTTCCTTCTGCTCACTCGGATGCCTGACGTATTGACGAAATCTGAGGTGGAAGTGCTTGCCGACGATGAATGGAATGAGGTGAAAAAAGCTATCCAGGCTGCCATCGACAACCTCGTGGACTTCCGTCGGCAGGAGGGTGAGGCGCTCATTGTGAAACTCAACCAGAACATCGATAACATCGGCCGTTTGCTGGCAAGTATCGAACCGTATGAGAAATCGCGTGTGGAGAAGATACGCCAGCGCCTTATGGAGAGCCTCAAGAGCATTCCAGAAGCGGAATACGACAAGAATCGCCTGGAGCAGGAACTTATCTATTACATCGAGAAACTCGATATCAACGAGGAGAAACAACGACTGACCAACCATCTGAAATACTTCCGCGAGACGCTGGCAGAGCCCGCCGGACAAGGGAAAAAACTCGGTTTCATTGCTCAGGAGATGGGTCGCGAAATCAACACCACCGGTTCTAAGAGCAATCAGGCAGAGATGCAGAACATCGTGGTGAAGATGAAAGACGAGCTGGAACAGATCAAGGAACAAGTGCTGAACATATTGTAATACCCCGACCATGAACAATTCTTGTAAGAACAAAGGCCCCCGCCGGGGGAAGTGCCTCGTCTTTTCCGCTCCTAGTGGCAGTGGGAAGAGCACCATCATCGGATGGCTCATGAAGGAGCATCCCGAACTAAACCTGAGCTTTTCCGTCAGTTGCACAAGCCGTGCTCCTCGTGGTACGGAGCAGAACGGTGTGGAGTATTTCTTCGTCACACCCGAGGAATTCCGCCAGCGCATAGAGCGCGATGAGTTCCTGGAATACGAAGAAGTCTACGAGAACCGATTCTACGGCACGCTCAAAAGTCAGGTGGAGCAGCAACGTCTGGCTGGGCAGAACGTCGTGTTCGACGTCGACGTGAAAGGTGGCGTGAACATCAAGAAGTATTATGCCGACGACTGCCTGAGCGTTTTCATTCAGCCACCCTCGATTGCAGAACTGCGTCGCCGTCTGGAAGGACGTGCCACCGATGCGCCCGAAGTGATTGAACAGCGCTTGGCCAAAGCTGCCTACGAGCTGACTTTCGCCCCGCAGTTCGACCGCATTCTGGTGAACGATAACCTTGAAGTAGCCGAGCAGGAAGCGCTGGCTATCGTGAAGGAGTTTCTGGGTTGTGAATAGGTGGAACGATAGTTAGCGCAAATAGCAAAGAGACAGATAGATGAAGATAGGATTATTCGGTGGGTCGTTCAATCCCATTCATTTTGGACATGTCCGGCTGGCGCGCCACTTGCTTGCGCAGGCCGGGTTGGATGAGGTGTGGTTTGTGGTCTCACCGCAGAATCCTTTGAAGCAACAACACGATCTGCTCGACGATGAAGTGCGTCTGGAAATGGTTGAGGCTGCTCTGCGCCGTGAGAAAAACATGAGGGCTTCCGACGTGGAGTTCCGTCTGCCGAAACCTTCCTACACATGGAATACGCTGGAGATGTTGGGCAAGGAATGCCCTGACGATGAGTTCGTCCTGCTCATCGGAGGCGACAACTGGGAGCGTTTCCACCTGTGGCATCGCGCCGAGGAGATACAGAAAAAGTTTAGCATTGTAGTATATCCACGAGCAGGCTCCACCATCGACCCGCAGAGTCTGCCACCCACCGTGCACATCGTCCACACGCCACTCATCAATATTAGTAGCACTATGGTTCGCGAACGCATACGAGAGGGTCGTTCCATCAGCCGTTTGGTGCCCAAACCCGTGGCCGACATCATCCGGGAACGCGGGCTCTATCTTTGAATAACCGCCCTGACCACGAACCAGGCGTGCATCAGTAGTGTCGTGGGCAATCCGTAGTGGTGACGCATCACATCGAATCTTTCCTTCAGCGACTCGTGGTGATGGCGCGTGGTGGCTCCTTCCTCTAAATAGTCGGCCAGCACTTCGTCTGTATTCACCAGCGGCAGTTTCTGTTCCTCAGCCTTTTTCATCACTCTTATGCACCAGTCCACATCGGCCGAATAGCGATATTGCAGGTCGTAGGGCGTTTGTCGGGCAATGTCGGTGAGGGCATAGAAGGCCTGATGACATACGAGCATGCCGTTGCGAAACGAACGCCAGGTGAGCCTCTTTGGCGGGGTCAGCCGACGTCGGTGCAGGATGATTCCTTTGTCATCTACAATGTCGGTATCGCCGTAAATCACTCCTGGCAGTCGCTCGGTTGCCGTCGAGGAGGCTGCTTTTGCAACTTCTTCCAGCGTGTTGTCGGCATGGAAACTGTCGCCTGCGTTCATGAAGACAATGTAGTCGCCTGTGGCACGGGCAAGGCCTTTGTTCATCGCATCGTAAATGCCGCGGTCGGGTTCCGACAGTACCACTACTTCATGTCCGTTGCCGGCAGCGTCCGACCGTTGTTTATAGCTCGTGGCCAAAGCCAATGTCTTATCTTTCGATGCACCGTCTACAATCAGGTGCTCGACGCACGGATGTGTTTGGCGCAAAACGCTGTCGAGTGTCCATTGAAGCACATCCTCGGCATTATAGGTGATGGTGACAACGGTAATCTTTGTCATTGGTCGTATTCTTTTTATTTAGCTTCACTTGTATAAACTGCCAGGTAACGCTGGGCGACGCTCTCCTGTGAATACTCGCGTTGCACTTTTTCTATTGATTTCTCAGTCAGAAGCTTGCTGTCAGCCTCGTCAAGCACCCATCCGATGCCCCGTGCCAGGTCGGCACTGTCCATGAATTTTGCCACGTAGCCCGTATGCAGGTGGTCGATCATCTCCGGGATGCCGCCCACACGGAAACCCACGCAGGGCACGCCGCAGGCCATCGCTTCCATGATGGTGTTGGGGAGATTGTCTTCCAACGACGGCGTGACAAATACGTCGGCGGCATTGTAGATATCGACGATGGTAGTCGGGTTGCTCACATATCCTAAAGGAAGGGCTGGGAGGGCCAGCTGGGCGGCCACTTCCTCTGCTTGTCCGCCAAGGATGGCAATGCGTGTGTCGGTCTTCCAGTCGGGGTGAATGTCGGCCAACTTTTTGACGGCCTCCATCAGGTAGCGGATGCCTTTGCGCTCGTCGGTGACGCGCTGCGATACAAATAGGATGATGCGTCCGTCGAGTGGAAGACCAGCGCGTTGGCGGGCTTCCCGCTTGTCGACAGGCTTGAACAGGGTGGTGTCAATGGGGTTGGGGATGTTGGTGATGGTGTGTGCTTGCAGCAGAGCACTCTTACGTGCCTCGCCGGCCAGCCATTTACTGCAGGCGACGAAGGTGATATGGCCGGCCTGCAGCATACGCTGCTTCCGTCGCCATACCTTGGCAGAGAGGTCATTGGAAGAGCCGTCTCCCAGTAGCAGGGGGCAGCGGGCACACTTTTGGAAATAGCGTTCGCAGCCCCGGGCATAGTGACAGAGGGCTGTGGCAGGCCACAGGTCGTGCATGGTCCACACCACAGGCTTGCCGCTTTGCAGGATGCGGCGGATACTCCGGAGCGACAGCATACCCTGATTCACCCAATGCAGATGTATCACGTCGGCCTCTTGGAAAGCCTTCAGGCGGGTGATGTCGGTTCCGGCATTGGCGATGTCGATTTGGAACAGGTTCTGTTTCCTGAAGCGGAGATGGAAAAAGATGCACAACCGCTCCCACAGGAAGTGCCAGCGGTGGAGCCAATGGCAGGGAAGGGCAGTGACATGCGGGTCGTTGGTCTGTCGTGTGCCCACCAGCATTTGTGCCTGAACGCCGTTGCGGTTCAGGGCCTCCATGAGGTGGTTGGCAGCCAGGGCGGCACCGCCTGTCCGCTCGCTCGTGCTAACAATCAATACGCGTACCATAATTATAATTATAGGGTTGTAGGGGCGTATGCCCGCGAACGTTCCGACATATCTCATGCAAAAGTAAGTAAAAAAAGCCAATATCGTATAGATCTTTGGAATTGTTAACATTAATCCTGCTGAAAAACGACATGCTAACAAGGCATCTCAAATGTATCAATTTGTTAGTTTAAATTCGCTGTTTTCGCACACATGTTCTTGATGTAGGTCAAGAAAAGCCCTGTTTATAAGCATTTTGTGGCAAAATGTTTGGTCGGTGTTGAAAAACGTCGTACCTTTGCACCGTCAAAAGGTTAATAGATTGTTTAGGTTAGTAGTAATAGATTTAGGTTTTTAGTTATTTACTTTAGGTAAATTTTTCATGATTGTTGAAGGATGATAATGGTGACCGTGAGGTTCCCATTTGATTCGAAAAGGATTTTTAGTTAAACATAGTCGATTGCGCTGCAGCTCGTAAGGGCTACAGCGCTTTCGCATTTTCTATGAAACGACTAAGATTATTCTGATGTCCGATGAATGAGAACGGTGGCGTAGGCGGCAATGCCCTCCTCTCGTCCTGTGAAGCCGAGGCGCTCCGTGGTGGTGGCCTTGATGGAAATCTGGTCCTCGTCGACGTCCATCACCTGTGCCAAACATGCTTTGATGGCTGGCACGTGAGGATTGATTTTTGGACGTTCGGCACAGACAGTAGCATCAATGTTCCCCAGTTCATAGCCAGCCTTGCGAAGCATGGCCATCACCTCTTTCAGGATGATCTTACTATCCATGCCCTCGGTTGCGTCAGAAGTGTCAGGGAAATGGTAGCCGATGTCGCGCATATTGGCTGCTCCCAAGAGGGCATCGGCGATGGCATGAATCAGCACATCGGCATCGCTGTGGCCGAGAAGTCCCAACGAATGCTCGATTCTTATACCTCCTAACCACAGTTCGCGGTCAGGAACCAGACGGTGAACGTCGAAGCCAAAGCCAGTGCGAAAACTCATATTTACCTTCTGCTAAACAGGTCTTTGATACCGTCCATGTCGAATGTCAGGGAGAAACGCAGTGTCTGATCGAGGGGGTTACTCTTGGCAGTGGCCATCACATAACCTACGTCGAGCGCAAACACGCTCATGCGGAAACCGGCACCCAGGGTGAAGTATTTACGGTTACCCTTGTTTTCTGCCTCGTGGTGATAACCGCCACGGATGGAGAACTGGTCGTGGTAGACATACTCTGCGCCGACGCTCCAGTTGATTTCCTGCAGCTCCTCGCTGAAACCGTTGGGGGCATCGCTGAAACTCTTGAAGATACCACTGATAGAGCTGACGTCATAATACTCGCGCTTACCACGTTCGATATAGTCTTCTGAACTCTCGCCCTCTTCCTGTACAGGGTAGGTGGGAACAAGCAGTTTGTTGGCATCGGCCGAGATACTGAAACGGTTGTACTCGTCGACGGGTACCATCAGCGATGCACCCAATCGCATGTTTGTCGGGATGAACTCACTCTCATTGCTGCCGCCGAAAGTGATTTTACTACCGATGTTCGAGATATTCAGACCGAGTCCCAACTGGCATTCACGAGAGCCGAGATTGAAGTAGTTGTTGTAGTAGCAGGCGATGTCGGCAGCGAAGGCACTGCCGGGGCTGGTGTCGTCGGTATAGTCGTAGGTCAGGTCGGAATAGATCCATCTCACACCTGCGGCTATGGAGAACTTCTCGCTGAGCATCAGCGAGTAGGCCAAGTCGAGCGACATCTCATAGGGGTTGATGGTCATCGCCTCGTCGCTCATGTCTGTAAACACCTCACCGAGCGAGAAGTAGCGCAGCGAGCCCGACACGGCACTGTAGTCGCCAATGCGGTAGTAGCCAGCCAGATAGGCCAGGTCCATGTCGCTCACCAACTGGCGCAGCCAAGGAGTGTAGTTCAGCGCCACGCCAGCACGGCTGATGCAGAACGGATATTTGGCAGGATTCCAGTACTGCGAGTTCACGTCGGGGTCGGTGGCCACACCCACGTCGCCCATACCGGCGGCACGGGCATCGGGGGCGATGGTCTGCGAGGTGACCGATGCGTTCACAGGGTTGAACATATTCTTCTTGTCTTGCGCCTGTGTCTGGACAGAAACCAGAAAGGCTGCCAATGCGATGATTCCAATCTTTTTGTTCATTGCTTTTTATGAGATTTTCTAAGATTTTCTTGGATAATGGAGACTACTGGATGATGACGAGCTTCTTGGCTTTCGAGGCACGGCTGCTGCCCTCGCTCCCCACCAGGATGCGGTAGAGGTAGACACCTGTTTGGAGCTTGGCTCCACTGTCGGTGGTGAGATCCCAGTTCAGGGTGTAGGTGCTGGTGGCCGAAGTGCCGGTCTCCGATTGCTTGTAGAGCAGTCGGCCGCTCATGTCGAAGATCTCGAGGTCGATGTCAAGGTCGCTGCCCGAGCGGTCGTGGGTAATGATGAAGGTGGTGGAGGTGCGTGCGGGGTTGTTGGTCACACTCACGTCGAGCAGTGTGGGCTGCAGGCCTTTCACCACGTTGAAGTTGAGAACCGCCGTGTTGGAGTTGTTCAGGATGTCCCAAGCACGGAACCGCAGCGTATGTTTCCCAGTCGAGAGCTGCGGAATGTTATAATGTGTCGACCCGGAAGTGTACGATCCGAAGTCGTAGATAAAGTTGCTGTTCAGGTTGTAGGTCATCGACATGCTGTTGTCGATAATCAGCTCCAGATTATGACCAATGCCGTTGCCAGAAGTGTTGAGGCCATCCTTGTCGGTCACCTCTGCCACGAAGTAAGGTGTCTCGTTCACGTTGCCGCCGTCCACGAAGTCGCGGTTGTTGAGGTAGCAGTAGATTGACGGTCCGATAGAGTCGTTCACCACGTCTACCGATCCACCGATGATGAAGTCCTCGCAGGCACCGTTGGCACAGAGCGTCTTGTCGTTGTTGCAAGTGAAGATGTTGATCTTGCCTCGTTCGTCGGTGTAGTTGATGTCTTTCGGCATGGCAAAGATGATGGTGAACTCGCCGTCCTTGACCTGGTTGGTGCCGTTGAAGAGCACCTTCGTGCGGTCGTCATATTCGAAGGCGGTGTAGGTGCCATCGGGGTTTCTCGACATGGTCGACCTGTCGTTGAGCTTGCAAACAATATGCTCTTTGGCATCGCGCACCAGAGCCGTCACCGTGCCGTTGTAGTCGGTCAGCTTTGTGCCGTTATGCTCGATGTGTCCCTTGATGGTCACGATGCTGCCAGCCTTGATGCCGGGCAGTTGGTCGCTCCCCACAGGTATGTCGTTGATGAGGTCCACCACGGCGTCGGCCTCGGGAATGTTCAGGCGAACGGCGGGATCGCCCAGAATCAGGTATTGCAGCTTGTTTTGCGAACTGTCACGAGTCTTATTTATTTGTGAGCCGTCGAGCAAAGCATCGCGATCGGTGTTGAGCAGGTAGTTCTTGGCCAGTCGCTGAGCCTCGCCCAGGGTGACGTGGCGTCCGTCCTGCTTGTCGAAGAGGAAGCGTATGAAGGCGCGGTTGATTAGGTCGTTTTGCGGAATGAACACGGTTCTGGACGAACCGAAGTAGGCGAAGGCGCCACCTTTCTTATTGAGCACCAACTGTTCGCCGATGTTGTCTGTTAGGCCGTCGAAGGGTGCCACGTCGCACGACGAGGTGATCCACAGCGGCAACCGAGTGTTGGAATAGTTCTTGACATCGTTCAGACTTATTACCAACTCGTGCGAGATCTGTTGCTCTGAGCCATGACCAATGTAGTTCATGATGAGCGCTCCATTCGACTGATACTCTCTCACCATTTTGTTCACCTCGGGATAAGACGAGCCCGTAGAGGTGGTGACGCGGTCGTAAGCATCCCAAAGCAGAGGTTTCACCACCATGCCAGGTTTGGCATCCTCCACGATCAGGCCTGCCTTGTAGGCGGTGTCCATGTGCTTGTTGTCGTTGCCGTCGTCGCCCATCATCACGACGATGTTCTCCCAATCGCCGGCATTCTGGTTCTCCACATAGCTGATGGTCTTGTCAACCATGACCTTGGCTTCTTCGGCTGTGCGTACCGGGAATCGGCCCACACCAATGTCAGGACGGTCGGAACTCTCCGGGTTTTCGCCCTCGTTGTCGTCGAGACAGGCGAAATAGCCCTCGTTGTTATAGCTGTTGGCCTTGCTGACCGAGTTCTCACTCTCGAAACAGAGCAGCAGGTCATCAGCACTCAGGGTGCGGAGTTTGGGCAGTAACAAGCGGTTGTCCCAGACACCGTCACCGAAGAGCAGCAGGCTCTGGGGCATTTTGTCGTCGGTCTCAGCACGGTCGTAGAGCATCTTCAGGTAGCGGCGGTAGGCGTTCACGTCGGGTGTGCCGCTTGAGAACTCATTGAAGAGCTCGTCGGCAGGGACGATTTTCACGTTCAGCCCGTCGTGCTGCTCGTGGAAGGATTTCAGCCGTTCGGCCTGCGCGAGGAGTTTCTGCGAGGTGGGGATGATGATCACCATCTGGTAGTCGCGGTCCTGGTGCAAGTCCTGATTGGTGATGTTGTAGACATATTCCGGTACAGGGAACGATGTTCCCGTGAGTGGCTTGCACGGCCAAGGCGTGTTGAATGTGGCGCAGATGTAGTCGAGTCGGGCCACGCTTCCTGCCTCATTGTAGATGGTAATGGTGTTCTCCTTCTTCAGGTTTTTCACGTTGAAGTTCAGGTCGCGCGTCTCAGCTTTGTCGTAGGTGTTGGTTTTCTTTGTGGAATAAGTGGCTTCCTGCTCGCCGTTCAGCACGACCCGGCCAGAAGCCGAACCACCCAGACTGATTATCACACGGATGTTGCCCGTAGTGTCGAACCCGGGAGTTTCGATAGTGTAGCTCTTCGACGAACCTGCGTTGATGGCTTCGTTGTAGAAAAGGTTGCGACCACCTTCAAACCAGGCAAACTCTTCTTTCTCGATGAGAGAGTGATAGTCGTTGTTCGAGGGGTAGAAGGAGCTGACGAAAGCGGCACTATCTACCGTCAATGGTTCGGCGTCGCTTTCTGTGATGAAGTAGTAGCCGTAGTCGGAGCAGTAGTTACGCGTACGGGTCTTTACGGTCTTGTTGGTGTAGGAAACTGGACCATAGGCATAGAACAGACGTTTGCCGTCTACCGTGCATGTGGGCACTTCCATGAGGTCGTCGGTCTCCATCAGATAGTCGGGCGACAGTTTCTGGGGCTGCAGGTTGCCGCCGTAGCCGTAGATTTTTACCTTGCTCAGGCTGCTGAAGCCGGCTCGTTGCACCAGGGCTTCCGTCAGTTGGTGGACTCCCGACTCCGACACACGGATCTTCGCCCACTTGCCAGAGGCCAGCAGCGAGTGTTCGGCATAGCGACCTTCCTCTTCGCCGTCGGCGCGGGTCATGGCATGCCTCCGCCTGGGTGTTGTTGCTTTCGTAGCCTTCACATTGAGCATGAAACTCACCAGTTTCTGCATTTTCTCATCGCGGCAAACCAGTGGCGTGAAGCCGATGCAGAGCACACCGCGCTTGCGGTCGACGGTCATCATGGTTCTCACCTCCGGCAGTTCCGGCAGTTCGTCGGTGGTGATGGCTTTGTATCTGGCAATGTCGGCCTCATTCATGTCCATGAACTCCGGATACTCAATGCTGACGGTGTACACCGAGTCGGCATAGTTGTAGCCCACAGGCAGCACATAGCTGAAATAGGGGAGCAGCGTGTCGATCTTCACCTCCTCGGCCGTGAGGTTGAAGAAACGGCTCTGCGCCGTCGCCCATTGGCAACAGGCAAGGAGCGCGATGGCTGCGATTGTTCTGATTGTCTTCATTGCCATGATTCTTGATGGTTGTCTATTTCACGTTGAACTCCAGCACCTTCTGGTCTTCGAGATAGCCCTCAAGGTGGTCGTCTACGTGTACGGGTCCTACGCCGGCTGGCGTGCCTGTGTAGAGGATGTCGCCTGTCTTCAGCGTGAAGTAGCGACTGATGTAGCTGATGATTTCGTCCACACGATAGAGCATGTCGGCGGTGCAGCCCTGTTGCACGGTCTGACCGTTGATGTCGAGGCGGAAGTGCAGCGCCTGAATATCGGGCAAACGGTCTTTCTCCATCCACTCGCCCAAAGCTGCTGCACCATCGAAACCTTTGCTCAGGTCCCAAGGCAGCCCTTTGTCCTTCAGCCGTCGCTGCAACTCGCGTGCCGTGAAGTCGATGCCCACGGTCACTGCGTCGTAGTAGCGGTGGGCGAAACGCTCTGGGATGCTCTTGCCCAAACGGCAGATTCTCACCACCACCTCTGTCTCGTAGTCGATGCGGCCCAGGTCGTCGGGTGGGAAGAACGGCTTGCTGTTCTTCAGCAACGACGAGTCGGCTTTCAGGAATATCACGGGCGCCTCTGGTTTATATAACGCGCCATCCATCTCTTTATTGTGTTCGATGTAGTTTTTTCCTATGGCAAATATCTTCATATTATGTTTTTTTAGGGGTTTGAAATAAACTTTTAGAAAAATAACTCACTTTATGCTTCTTAATGCCTACCCGCTGGCAGGCGATGCAAAGGTAAGCATTTTTTTGAAGATAGAGAAGGGAATACACTTTTTTTGTGTTTTTTGGGCTGCGCTCATCCGGTTCGAAAAATAGAGTAGCTAAATACAATTTGAACCCGTTCTTCCCCCCTCCCCTAACCCTCCCCTTTGTGAAAGGTGGGGAGTGTCTACGTGGTCCAACCTTTCAGGCATTTCATAGAGGAACCAGGGTAATGAAAAAACACCGCCCCACAAAGTGGAAACGGTGTTTTTTGCATTTATGAGCGCGGGAGCGGAAACCCCCACAGACGTTTAGTCGTAATTACTACTTCACTTCACCACCACTTTTTTGCCGTTGGTGATGTAGAGGCCGCGCTGCAGACGGTTGGTCTGGATGCCCTGCAGGTTGTAGTAAACGGTTGCGGGCTGCTCGTTGTTCAGTTCGTCGATGCCGGTAGAGTCGCCACTGAGGTTCTTGGCCACGGCTGAAACCTTCTCGGCACCCTCGGTGAGGTCGAGCGTGAATGTCACGTTGTACTCGCCAGCACGGTTGATTTCAAGCAGTGCGTTGCCATCGGTTGTCTCAGGATCGCCATAGCTCAGTTCGAACGAGTGGTCGAAGCAGGCCTTGAAGGCATAAGTTTCAGCGTCGAGCTGAACATTCTCCTTGACGAGCGTCCAGGTGCCGTCGCTCTGCTCGGTCATGTCGTTGTCAGCGCAAGCTGCATCCCAGAAGGGGCCGAAGAGAGTGGTCTCTCCGCTGTCGGCTCCTGCCACGCCACCGGCGATGGTCCATGTGTGATCGATAACAGCCGAACCCGTTTTCTCGGGAGTAGCACTCACGGCATGTGTCGTTGGGTTGAAAGTGAAGGTGACGTCGTATGTGCCATCCTCAGGAATTGCGAACGAAGCGTTGCTCGAAGGATAGGCCTCTCCCCAGTCGTGGTTGGCAGCCACTTTATACTGGATGGTACCCTTACCGAGCTCAACAGCCTTCTTCACAAGCTTGAACGTGCCGTCGGACTGCTTAGTCATGTCGTTGTCAGCGTTTGCGGGATCCCATGAAGTGCCGAAGAGGGGTACAGAGCTACCAGCTACGGTCCAGGTCTTGGCATCGGGGTCTACGACATACTCACCCGTCTTCTCGGCGGTGGCACTCACATCCTGCCACTCTTCGTCGAATTCGAAAGTAACGGTGTACTCAGCCGTTTCCTCAACGGTCAGTACGGCATTGTCGGCGGGCCATGACTCTGCCCAAGAGTGGTTCTTCACTACCTTGTAGGTGTAGTCGCGACCAGCTTCCAGTTTACAACCTGTTACCACCAGCTGATAGATGCCTGTCTCAACTTCAGTCATGTCGTTTTCGGTATTCGTCTGATCCCAGCTGGCGCCGTTCACGATGTCGGAAACACCTGCTACGGTGTAAGTGTCCTGTGCGAATGTGCTGACGGTTCCCACCAGCATCATTGCGATAAGCGTAAAAATTTTTTTCATAAGCTAAACTATTTTAATGATTTGAATGATTTTGTCGTTGTTTGTAGAATCCACTCCACGCTTTGGCGCGCCTCAGCATGGAGTGGATGTTCTTCTCTTATTTTACGGCGTACTTGCGGCCGTTGATGATGTAGAGTCCCTTCATGGGTTTGCCGTTGATGCGGCGACCCTGGAGGTCATAGCATTTGCTATTTGCAAACTTGCTGTTTTCAATCTGGCTGATAGTCGTGGGAGCTTCTGGCACGACGGCTTTCAGACCGTTTGGCGTGTAGTAGCCTCCGTTGACGAATTCGAAGTCGGCTGTCTGCGTGGTGGCGCTGTTATTCTCCACATTGGCGAAGAGCAGTCCTGTAGGCTCTGTCTCGAAGATGTAAGTGTAAACGCCCTTGCCACGGTTGTCGCCTACACGCGTCATGGCGAGGTTGCCAGGCCACTCGATGGTGCTGACATTGCCTTCCTCGCCCCATGCCCATACGTAAGGCGAAGGATAGGCGGCTGTTGCCTCGAAATAGACATAGAGCTTTCCGGGCTGGTAGCGTGCGCAGTCGGGCAGCTGGAATTCCACGTAGTCGTCGGTGATGTCAGCATACTCACCACCGCCGTCGTACTCAAAGTAGCTGTCGGAGGTGATGCCTTCGATGTTCTCGGTCTGTGTCTCGCCGATGATGCCCTCTTCTGTTCCGTTGTTGAGGATAAGGCTGAGGCTCTCTGCGATGAGGGTCTTCACGTAGAAGGTCTCGCCGTTGATGGTTTCCGTCTCGGTCATCTTGTTTCCTGGCCACGGACCGTTGATGGGTGTGCCTAACTCATCCCAAGCGTAGAGGTAGGGTGCGCTGGCAGCACGGGTCTTCGGCTCCACCATCTTCACATAGATAGTGATGGTGTGGTCTTCCACATCGCCCATCTGGTAGCTGGCGTCCACCTTCTGGTAGCCGGAGGCACCATTGTAATAGTAGTATACTTCGCCGGTGACATCCGTGATGTCGGCTGTCTGTCCGCCGTTGCCGTTGTTGAAGATGATGTTGGCCACTGCCACATTGCCGAGTGTGGTGGTGAACCACTGAGTGCCGTTGGGCGTAGTGGTCACCTCGCTCATCTTCGTGCCGGGCCATGTACCGTTGATGGGATCGCCGTTCTCGTTCCAGGCATAGAGGTTGGGAGCCTCCTTGGCACATACATGCACGACAACCTTCTCGCCAGCGGGCTGGTAGTTCTTGTCGACAATCTCTACGCCAGTGTAGCCGTTGTAGGCGAAGTAGAGGTCAGTGCCGGTCAGGCCGAGGATATCGGGTGTCTTGCGCTCTTCGTCGCCCGACTTACCGTTGTTGAAGATGATGTTCATCTCGTCGGCATCGATGCTCTGCACGTACCACACGGTGCCGTTCTCGCCTGTCTCGGTCGAGGTCATCTGCGTACCGGGCCACTCGCCGTTGAGGGCTCCGCCTTCGTTCCAAGCATAGAGATAGGGTGCGCTGGGCGCATAGACATGTACCTTGATGGCCTCGGGCGGCAGTGGCTTGTAGAACTCGTTGTCGACAATCTCGTAGCCCGTCTTACCATTGTAGTAGAGATAGGTGGTCTCGTCGAGATCCTCGATGTTGGTGGTCTGCTGCGTGCCGCTGCTCAGGATGATGTTGAGGGCTGTGGCGTTGAAGGTCTTCACATACCACTCTGTGCCGTTGGGCGTGGTCTCCGTTTCGGTCATCTTTCCGCCCGGCCATTCACCGTTGAGCAGATCACCCTCGTTGTCCCAGGCATAGAGATAAGGCTCGCTGTGGGCGCAGACATAGAGCTTGTAGTCCTTCTTCGGCAGCTCGTCGTAGTTCAGGCCCTCTACGGTGACGTTTTCGCTCACGTAGTAGGCGAAGTTGCTGCCACTGGTGATGAGTTTGAAGCCAGTGGTGTCGTAGTTGCCCACGTTGCCGGCGGTCACCATGACGGTGCCCACCGTGCCCTGGGTCTTGATCACGTAGCCGCTGCCCACCGATGCCTGATAAATGATTTGGCTCTGGTTGGTCAGACCGGCGGCCTTACGGGCGAGAATCATGTTGCCGATGTCGCGGCTCCATTTCTTCCAGTGTTTCAGGAATACGCAGGGCGTGCCCGGCATGCCGAGGATGAAGGCCGTTGCGCCAAGCTGGTTGTTCAGACAGCGATTGTAGCTCTCGCGGTCGGAGTCGTGGTTGTCCACGAAGGTCACGATGTAGCGGTTGATGCTGGCATCGCCGGCCAGACCCTTGTCGCCCAGTGCACCATAGTCGCCCGAGCCGAAAGCTTTGTTGAGCTGGTACTTCAGGGGGAAGTCGAAGGCAGCCGATGTCTTGCCCGTGCTGTTGATCCACCAGGTGATGGCCTCCTTGCCGTCCCAGTATTCGCCCACGCAGAACTGCGGCTTGCTGTATTCGTTGTACATCTTGGTGTACTCCGGGCCGTAGCCCTTCACCATGTCGAGGCGGAAGCCCACATAGCCAATCTTCTCCAAGAGGAACTTGCAGTAGGCCTTACAGTTCTCCTGCACGTTCGTACTCTTGTGGTCGAGGTCGCGACCGCCAGAGAAGTCGTCGCCCGTGTCGTCGTTGGGACCCACCTCGATGCCTTTCGATGCGGTGTATCCGCCATCGTCGTTCTTAGTGACATCTCTCGAGGTCAGCTGGTAGGTCTGTCCGTCGAGCGTGTTTTTCTCAGAGGGGAAGTCAGCCCAGTCGGCTACGCCGTTGCGGTGGTTGATGACCAGGTCCATGATGATGCCCGTTCCCTTTTCCTTGAACGTCTTAATCATGTTGAGCAGCTCCTTGGGCTTTCCGAAGGCGCTATTGTGATTGTACCAATAGACGGGGTTGTAGCCCATGCTCTGCGATTGCTTGCAATAGCCGGAATTCGGTACCCATATCAGGTCGAAATACTTTGACAGCTCATCGGCCTGGCTGGTGAGGTTTGTCCACTTGGTGTCGTCGTAGGAGTCCCACCAGAACCCCTGAAGCATGACACCGCCATAATTCTCAGGCCATCCCTGTGCCGATGCTGTGAGCGCCGACACGATGACCATTAATGTCATAAGGAATCTCTTTACCTTCATATGCGTATCATTATTTTAACGTTTTGCACACCAAAGAGCCATGGCGGAAGGCCCGTAAGCACTGATGGGTGCGTTGCAAACACTATTTCCGTAATGGCACAATCACATTCTTTATGCAAATTTACGTATTATTCGTTTTCGTTGTTATCCTTTAGGATAATAATGTACAAAGAAAATTGCGTAATCGGTTGCATAAATATATTATTGGCGTGATGACGGGGCTAAATCACAAAGGGCGTTGTCGCAGTTGTCCCTGTTGTTTTTGATGAATACAACGAAGATCGTATTTCAAAAACAACAGGGACAAATCAGGCGTTTGGTATTACCAAAAACTTGTATGGAGGATTATCTCACGACGTACTTCTTGCCATTGACGATGTATAACCCCTTCTGGGTCAAGCTGTTGATACGGCGTCCCTGCAGGTCGTAGATGCGTACGCCGGCAGGCTTGCCATCGGCAAAGATGTCATCGATGCCCACTTGCACTTGCTCCACGAAGCCATCCTTCGTGTAGTAGCCGCCATTGAAGAACGGCAGGTCGGCTGTCTGCGGCGCACCGTTGCTGCTGAAGATGATGTGCGACGGTGGTGTGGTGAAAGTCCCGGTATAGGTCCATTTCCACACGGCGTTGCCATTGCTTGCCTTGCCCAACTCGTTGCAGGCCTGGCCGGGCCATGAACCGCCAGTGTAGTTCACATTGTTGTTGTTGGTGTCCCACGCCCAGCACTTTATGTCGCTCCATGACAGGGGTGACTCGAAGAAGGCGCAAATCTCACCTTCTCCCACTGTGCAGAAGTCGGGGATGATCACGGGATCCTTCTCGTCGGCATTCTTCACCACGTAGTTTCGAGTGATGACAGCGCTGACCTTTCCGTCGATGAGGAGGCCCACTTTCAGGGTGGTTTCTCCGTGCGGTATGACAACAGCAGCGCCATTCTCCACCTGGGTGTCGGCTGCCGTGGGCTCAGAACCGTCGAGCGTGTAGACCAGCTTCGCACCCTCTGCAGCGGTGACAGCTGCCAGTCGCACCTCCATTTCGCCCGTTCTGTATGTGCCAGAAGCCTTGTCTACCCATGCCGTGTTGAGCGAGTTGGCCAGATAGTAGCGGTAGTGACGGCCTTCGAGCACCTGCGTGTATTGCGATGCTTGCGGTACCCAGCCTTCGAGATTGCTACCAACGACCACCACGAGGCGGTTTTCATCGCCCACCTTCACGGCAGTGGCGTAGTAGTCCTTGCTGCTGCGCATGTTGGCGTAAGAACTGGTATTGACGATGCCAGCGGCACGACGCACGTCGGCCATCGAGGCTATCTCGTTGGAATATTTCAGCCAGTGCTTCATGAACACGCACGGTGTGCCTGGCATGGCCAGCAGATAGGCGTTGGCGGCCAGCGTGTCTTTCTCCAACGGACCGTTGGAAGAGCCGTCGGGACGCTTTTCCGTGTCGTGGTTCTCCACGAAGGTGATTGCCCATTGGCGGAAGCTACCGCTTTTGAAACTGGAACTGTTCAGCGGCATGTCGCCCCAGGGGTTCTTCTGCCCCAGCTTGGAATAGTCTCCGTTATTGAACGCATTGGCACACACGTACTTGAACTGGAAGTCGAATGCAGCACTCTGCGGAACATCATCCACCTTGGTGCCATTGATCCAGTTGCTGATGGTCTCGGAGCTGTCCCAGCACTCGCCTACGGAGAACTGCGGCTTGGCTTCAGCATTATACTGGCCGGTAAATGAAGCAGAATAGCCTTTCACCATGTCGTAGCGGAATCCCGTATAGCCCAGGTCGTTGAGCAGGAAGTCGAGGTAAGCGCGGACGCAGCGCTGCACATTTTCGCTCTTATGATCAAGGTCTCGCATACCGCCCCAGTCCTCGCCGGTGTCGTTGTTGGCGCTGACCTGATAGCCGTTCTCTTCGGCCCATTTCTTGGCTGCGCCGCCATCGTCGTTTCTGCAGATGTCGGTGGAGACCATCTCGTAGGTCTCGCCTTTGTAGGTCTCGCGGGGGAAGTCCACCCAGTTGGTGAGGTTCTTACGGTGGTTGATGACCACGTCGGCAATCGTTCCGATGCCTTTCTCCTTGAAGGTCTTGATCATGGAGCGCAGCTGGGCCTCGGTGCCGAAAGCGCTGTTGTAGTCGTTGAACCAGTAGAGGTCGTCGTAGCCCATCGACTTATAGCCGCAGTTGCCGCTCTGCGGAATCCAGACGAGGGAGAAAACGCGGGCCAGATCGTCGGCCTGACTCTCGAGGACTGCCCATTGGGCGTCGTCGAAGCCGTCCCAGTAGAAACCTTGCAGCATGATGCCGCTGTAGTCTTTCGGCCAACCCTGGGCCGACATGTTTGTGCTTACTGCCATCAGGAGCAGTGTGCAGATGATGATGTGTAGATAATGTTTCATAGGATCTGTTTATTTGTTTTTATGACTGCAAATTTAAACAAATAATCTGTTACGCCCAAAACTTTTAATAATATTTTATACAAAAGCGGGCCCGCAATGCCTGCGAACCCGCTTTTCCTGTATCATACTACCTATCGTTTATTGCTTGGTGACCACGGCGTGGTGGTTGCCAGTATAGGTAATGTAGAGTTTGATGTTGTAGGTGCCGGCCTCCACACTGAGGTTAGGACCATCCTGAACCAGGTCGTCGAAGCTGCCGCCCCAGTTGATAGCCCAGTCGTTGTTGGCACGGAACTTGAACTCGCCGTCGAGTTCGGTCGTTGCCTCCCAGCACTTCTCGTTATTGTTGTAGGTCATCTCTACGTCACCGCCCCATCCGTTGAAGCCACCGATGATACCGATGGAGTAAATGTTCATGATGGAGTAGGTCATGGCCACGAGGTCCACGTTGACGCGGTAGAAGCCTGCTGCAGCCGAGAGGTTGCCAGCCTGTGCCTCCAGGGTGCCATCTGCACCACCGCTACCCCAGTCGGGAGCATCCCATGTGGTTTCATGACTGCGGAACTTGAACTCGCCGTCGAGCCACATGTAACCCTCATACTTGCCGTCGCCGTTAGCGCAGAAGAGAGGATCGGCGGGTGAACCCCAACCATTGCTGTTTCCGGCCATCCAAATGAATTCAGCGAATTCGGGAGCCACGGGGATGACGGTGAGAACGAACGGTGTTGCAGTCAAAGCGATGGCTGCTGTTCCCGTCTGTCCTTCCACATTCACGTTGGCAGAAACCAGGGCGTTGAAAGAACGCTCCACAGCTTCCTTATTGAACATACCGTTGGTGGCATTCTGAAGATCCTCCACCTTCACGTTACCGTCGGCGTCAGCGGTCAGATTCCAGTCGGAATACTTGGCTTCGATGGTGTTGTTGCCAGTGTCAGTAAGTTTCACGTTGTAAGAGTCTACCGTCATTCCAGCGGGCAGAGCGGCAGAGAAGAGCTTCACTGTTTCTCCCTCGATGGTAGCAAGGTCAACAGCAGCGGACTGCTGTGGGGCAACCGCCAGTTCAACTCCTAACGTAGGTACCTGTTGGTTGGTCTGAGGCTCTACCCAGTCCTTGAAGTCCTCTGTGCAAGCGGAGAACAGGGCAAGGGCGGCCATTCCGAAAAATATTTTCTTAAACATCATATTATTTGCGATTTATAATATTTATGATTACTGTTTAATTCAGGGGTGAGGGCTCTCTCCGTATTTAGGTTGCGGAGAGAGCCGTCCCTGTTTTTACTTGATAGCTGCGTGCAGGCCATCCTGTGCAGGACGCTCGATGAACAGCTGGATGGTGTGCTCACCAGCGTCGGCATTCAGGTTGGCGCCGTCCTGTTCGAGTGCGTCGAACGTACCACCGAGGTTAATGCCCCAATCGGCATCACGACGGAACTTGAACTCTGTAGCTTCCTCGAAGTTGACAGTTACGGAGAGACAGTGGTTGCCTTCATCGTAGGTCATCACCTCGTCGCCGCCCCATCCATTGAAGCCGCCGATGACAGACCATGTGACAGCTGTGGCGTTCACAGTCTTGCTGTCCAAGTCAACCGTGAAGAAGTACATGCCCGGATCGCCGGTGAAGTTGATGTTGCCTCCGCCACCGTCGCCGCAGTCAATGTTGTCGCTCACAGTTGTGAAGCTGCCATTGTTGTACTCTGCAGACCAGTTGTCAACAGGAGTGAACTTGAACTCACCGTTCATGTAAGCATAACCGCTGAAGAATACGCCGTCCTCGGAAACAAGAATCGGGCAAACACCGTGGTTCCAACCGTTACCGTTGCCAGGAATCCACAGATAAGCCTCCTTGACAGGTTCTGCCATCACGTCCACCCAACCTGAGGGGATGAGCAACATCTTCTGAATATTGCTGGTGGCCAGAACCTGCTGGGCCCCCGTGCTGTAAGAAAGGCGTGCCACCACGCGGACAAAAGCTTCTGTGATGGGGAGTGCATCCTCAGCACTCCACAGGTTCAGCTTGTTCAGGGCAAGGTTCAACTCGTCGGAGCCGATATCTGCTTTACAACTTGAGTAAGTGGTGGGGAGTTCCACATAATCGTAACTTGAAGGTGCACCGGAATAGGTGCCGTCCTCGTTAGTCACTTCTGCAAGAGCCGCCTCGAAAGTACGAGTGAAATTGCCATCTTTCGACACCTGAACGGCGTAGTTGATGCCAAGGCTACCAGATGAAGCCAACGGAGCGTTGTCGGTGGTAAACACAGGCTGGGACCATGTGATGGTCACACTGCTCGTGTTTCCGAGTGCTACGTTTTGTTGGGCGAACTCCGGCGTGTTCAGGACAATGGTTGTGGTACCCTGAATGAGTTCAGGATTCGAGTCGTTGTCATCGCTACATGCCGTCACAAAGGCAGCACCGCAGAAAAGCAACAACGCTGATTTCAATATCTTATTCATCATATTGATTTACAATTTACAAATTAATGATTTACGAAATGGTTATGATAGAGAAGATATACTATTCTTCTTTGTTCATCAGATATTAGTATCCGGGGTTCTGAATGAGCACTTCGTCAACAGCTGAAGCTGGGATGGCGAAGATGTTCTTCGTTGCCTCGAAGTTGCGGCCGTTCTTCACGCCGCCCTTCCAAGACCATTGATAGTCGCTGTTGCCTCCGAACTTGCCGAAACGGATGAGGTCCACACGACGACGACCTTCGAAGTAGAACTCCTTCTGCCACTCATCGAGAATGTTGCCCAGCGAATATACGGTCTTCGTGTCACCGTTGTTGGCGCGGGCACGGAGTGCATTGATGGCAGCAGTTCCCTCAGCAGTGGTGGAATTGCCATTGAGGCGGGCTGTAGCCTCTGCGTAAGTCAGATAAGCCTCTGCGACACGGAACATGAAGAAGTCGGTGTCAGGGAACTTGGCATCGTGACCTGATGAGCCGTCGGTCTTGAAGTTCACGAACTTGGCCACAGCATAACCATCCTTGAACACGCCAGCATAGCCGGTGGGATTGTCCACCTGACGTCCGATACCATCGAAGAGGGCGCGGTCGTCACCAGCGGCTTCCTTCATGTCATAGGCAGCCACCTGCGGAGCGTCATTGTTGGGGAAGAACTGCTTGATGAGCTCCAGGCGTGCACGGTTACCACCCCAGTTGGCATCGGTACCATTGGTTGCTCTTGACTCAGCATCAACATCGAAGGGGTTGGCATGCATGTCACCGTCGAATGTCGAGGCCATCACATACAAGGAAGTACCGTATGAAGTGGTGGTTCTACCATCGCAGAGGATGGGGAACACAGCCTCGTAGGCAGCATCTGTCTCACCATTGTCGCCCATGAAGAGCATCTGATACGGTGTCCAGCCATTCACACCCTTGGTGTTCAAGCGATAGTCGGAGTCCATCACCTTCTTGGCATACTCGGCAGCCTTCTGCCATTGTGCTGTTCCTGTGTACACCTCGGCGTTCAGGTACAGACGCATCAACAGAACCCATGCGGCAGCCTTGTCCACACGACCGTAGTTGGCGTCAGTGCTCTTCTTGGCCTTGGCCTCAGCAAGAGACGGTTCAATCTCAAGCAGCTCGCTCTCTATCCAGTCATAAGCCTCCTGACGAGTCATCCGAACCGGGTTGCCCAGTGTGGTGGAGAAGGGGATGTTTCCGAAGGCATCCATCAACAGATAATAATGGAATGCGCGGAGGAAACGCACCTCGGCCGTCATCGTGGCGTCATGGTCGGAAGCCACTGTAAGGTATTGGTTACAGTAGGAGATACCCGTTGTCAGACGGTTGAAATAACCGTTGAGCATCGGATGGCTGCTGTCGTATGAGTTGTAGCAGAACTGCGAGATACCATCGTCACCCCAAGAGCAGATGGCTTCGTCGGTAGTCAGCTCGTTGCTGTTCCACATCTGGCGTACGAATCCGGTGGTACCACCGTCCAATCCATCAATGTCGCAATCGCCATCGGCACCACTGTTACCAGCCAAAGCGATGTTGGCGTAGCACTTGTTGAAAAGTCCTTCGGGGCTGTATTCCAATGCCAAATTGGGATTGATGGGAGTCACGTCCAGGTCACCCGTGCAGGATGACATTCCTAATGCGAGCGCGAAGGCTGCAGCAGGTACTATTTTATTGAAATATTTCATGACAATACTCTTTTATTATGTTAGAAATTAAGGTTCACACCAACGATAAACGACAGTGGACGCGGATACATCTCATTGTCATAGCCACCAGAGATTTCCGGGTCAAGACCCTTGTACTTTGTGATTGTGAACACATTGGAAGCTGTAGCATAAACACGTCCGCTCATGCCGTTATAGTTTCCGCTCTTCAACAGACGGTCGAAGCTGTAACCCAGTGTGATGTTGTCGCACTTCAGGAACGAGGCGTTGTGAACATAGCGGTCGCTCAACAGGGCGGTCACGTCGTAGGTCTGCCAGTTGTCTTCGATGACGAATGTCGGACGGTTGCTCAGGTATTTCAGTGACGACCAAACCTCGTTGGGGTTCACACAAGCCTGTCCGCTCTCAATGTTGTTGAACACGTAGTTGTTGAAGTTCGCACGGAGTGAGAAACTGAAGTCCCAATTCTTGTATTCCATGCGGGAAGCGAGGCCGACGGTCACGTCGGGAGCCGGCTTCTTATAGAAATAGCGGTCGTCCTGGGTGATCTGTCCGTCACCGTTGCGGTCAACCACGAGTCCCTCAATGGCCTTTCCATTGGCATCGTAAACCTGTTGGTACACATAGAATGCGTTAGTGGCATAACCCACCTGGTTGTACTGCAGGTACTTGTCGGTACCGATAGTGGGACCTGTCGGAACGGGAGAGCCGTCTGAGCTCACACCGGAGAGGTCGGTGATTTCGTTGTGGTTGTAGGTCACATTGCCGTTCAGTGTCCAGTAGAAGTCACTGGTTTGGATGGCCTTCCAGTCGACTGTCACCTCAATACCCGTATTCTTCAGCGAACCGATGTTCTGCCAGGCCTTGTTACGGAATGCCGACATCGGCTTGGTGGGTGCATAGTTCAGAAGGTCGGTGGTCTTGCGGTAGTACCAATCGATGCTACCAGAGAGGCGCTGGTTCATCACACCCCAGTCAAGACCGATGTTGAAGGTCTCGGTGGTCTCCCATTTCAGTTTCGGGGTGTAGTTGTCCGGACGGTACAGGATACCGGTTCCTGTGACAGGATAGAAGCCGTTTGTACCAGTGCTCATCGAATAGGTGGGAATCCATGCATAGTCGTTGTTCACGTCTTGCTGACCAGTCTTACCCCAACCGAGACGAAGCTTCAGGTCAGAAAGCACGGTGGCATTCTTCAGGAAGCCTTCCTCGTTGATTTTCCAAGCGAAAGCGGCTGAGGGGAAGATGGACCAGTGGTCCTCGAAACGGCTGGAACCGTCGTCACGAATCGTGAAAGTCAGCATGTAACGGTCGAGCAGTGAGTAATTGGCACGTCCGAAGAATGAGACGAGGTAGTTCTCAGTCTTGAACAGTCCCGGTGTGTGCGGACGCTCCTTTGTGGGATTGTTGTTAGCGTCGCGCTCGTAGCCTACATAGTCGCTGTGCTCGCTTCTCCAGAAACGCTGCCACTCGTAACCGCCCATGATGTCGAAGTGGTGCACTTCGGCGAAGTCCTTGTAATACTGGGCGTATGTGCTCAGCGTGAGGTTGCGCTTGGTGGTTGTCGACGAACCCTTCGATCCGTAATAAGCAGAACCTGGATAGGTATAGGGATTGTCGGTGTACTGTGTACCTTTCGAAATGTCGGCACCGAGTGTCAGGTGGAGGCGCAGGTCCTCAAAACCGTGAATCTTGTAGTCGAAGTCAGCGCTGCCGATGAACGAGCGGCTGTAAGCTGTATCGAAAGCCGAAAGTAATGCCAACGGGTTCTTCGTGGCTTCCTGGCGTACGGTGTACGGCCAGCTGGGGTTGCCATAGGCAGCTGCGTTCAGCCACTCGAAGTAACCACCGAAGTTAGCTAATGTCTTTTTGTAAGTGTCGGTGTTCGCACCGCCCAACATACTGTCTTCACCGCCGATGTAATAAGGAGAGGTGAAGGCGTAGGGGTCTTGTGTCGGGTCCATACGGAAGGCAGCACCTACGGCACCACCGTTGGCATAGTCCGACTTGGCGAACATACCCTTGGCGTTCAGGTTCATTGTCAGGTGGTCGTCCAAGAGTGAGGGGTTCAGGTTCAGGGCGGCGGTGACACGCTGGAAGTCAGAGGTCTTCAGCGTACCTTGCTGTCCTGTGTAACCCAGTGACAGACGATAGGGGAGGTCTTTCATGGCGCCTGCTACGGTCACGTTGTGGTCGTGCGAGATACCTGTGCGGTAGATGAGGTCTTGCCAGTCGGTGTTAGCCGTTCCCAGTGCGGAATAAGCCTCACTGTTCTTGCCCCAGATCTTCTCGATAAATGCACGATATTCGTTACCGTCCATCACGTCGAGTGTGCTCTTGTTGACACTCACTGTGGCACTTCCAGCATAGGAAATGCTGGGTTTCTGACCCTTGCGACCCTTCTTCGTGGTGATGATGATGACACCGTTCGAACCACGGCTACCATAGATGGCCGTTGCCGAAGCGTCCTTCAGCACGTTGAAGCTCTCAATGTCCTGCGGGTTAATCATAGAAAGAGGGTTAGCCAGACCCTTCACACCATTGTTATCCATGGGCACACCATCGAAACAATCAGCGGGTCGTTCGATGCGTTCAGTGACGATCCACCACGAATACGGATGGTGGCACCACCACCAGGGGTACCGTCGCCGCTGGTGACGTTCACACCGGCAATCTTACCCTGCATCAGGTCTTGCGGATTCACCACGAGCCCCTTGTTCTTTGAATCCGGCTTCAAGGCAGCTACTGAACCGGTCAGGTCGCTCTTCTTGGCGACACCGTAACCGATGACCACCACTTCATTCAGTGTCTGAGCTGCATCGTCGTGCATGATAATGCTCAGATTCTCTGCGGCATCCACAATCACGGTGTCGAAGCCGATGAACGAAATCTCGATCTTGTCGCCAGGATTTGCCTTAATCGTAAAATTACCGTCGAAGTCGGTCACCGTTCCGCCTTCTTGGCCCGCAACGCGGACCGTGGCGCCGATGACGTCTTCGCCGGTAGCATCTTTCACATGGCCGTTGACAGTAATCTGCTGTGCAAAGGCCCCTAATGATAGGATCAGCCCACAAAAGAGGGCAAGAATCCGCTTGGGGATTCTGATGTTTACCTGCTTCATCATGTTACATGTTTTTAAAGTTAATGTTATTAATAAAACCAAATTTCAAGCAGTAAATAGTAGCTATGATAGCTTGTATTATAGTGCAAAAGTAAAGAAAAATCCAATAGCGCGTATAAATATGTAGGATAAAAATCTTGTTTGAGTGGCGCAAACGTTTGCATTAAAAATTGCCTAATAATATAAAAGAACACGTAAAAACTGATGCAAAAAATCATTATCTTTGCATTGTAAAGCAGAGAAATTGGACAATCTGTTTCATTTTTCTGCATTGTTGCACATGTTTTGCACAGTATTTGCACGGATATAATCTACGAATGCCTATGAACGAACGTGGTGTCATCACAATGAAAGACATTGCCAGAGAACTGGGAGTCTCTGTGGCTACCGTGTCGCGGGCGTTGAAAGACAGTCCACGCATCAGCCAGCAGAAGCGTGAGAAGATTCAGGCCTATGCTGAGGAGCATCATTTCTATCCGAATGTGATAGCTGAGACTTTGCGTAACAGCCGTGTTGCCCTGCCGAAAATCATTGGTGTCATCGTGCCTCAGATAGCCCACTATTACTTCTCTACCATCTTGGCAGGAATCGAAGAGCAGTCGCGGGTGCGTGGCTACCGCATTATGGTGGCTCAGAGCAACGAGCAGTACGAGCGCGAGAAGCGCATCTGTGAGTCGTTCTTGGAACACCGCGTCTGTGGCGTCATCGTTTCCTTGGCGAAAGACACAACGAGATACGAGCACTTCCAGCGCCTTGTGGACAACCATCTTCCTGTGGTGTTTTATGATCGCATCTGCACGGGTGTGAACACGAATCGTGTTGTGGTCGACGATTACATGGGAGCCTACACCGCTGTTTCTCACCTGATCGATACGGGGTGTCGTCGCATTGCTTTTTTCAGTTCTTCGATGAGTCTGGAGATTTCCAAAAACCGTTACAATGGTTACCGCGATGCCATTCTTAAGCGTGGATTGAATGTGGACGACAGCTTGCATTATATCTGCGACGAACGGAGCGAGGCAGAGATGATAACGCCGAAAATCCTGAACAGCCCGAATCGCCCAGATGCCTTTTTTGCCATCAACGACGATACGGCCATTGGCATTCTCTATTCGGCCAAGCGTATGGGGTTCCGCGTCCCTCAAGACATCAGCATTTGCGGCTTCACCAATGGCGAACGAGCCATTGCCTGTGACCCGCAGCTTACTACCGTGGAGCAGCGTGGCCACATGGTGGGTGAGGAGGCCGTCGACATACTCGTAGACCATGTGGAGGGTATTACCCCGCCCGACAAGGTGGTGAAGCGTGTGGTGCGCACTCGTCTCATCGTCCGCGGCACAACGAGGTGATTCGATAATAAAAAGGACAACTCAAAAATAAATAAGATTGATATAGAACATTGTGGTCTGAAAGCATTAATAACGTTCTAATAGTTTGACAATTATGAATTATGAATTAAAAACAAAGCCGAATCTGTCGTTTTGGCAGTTGTGGAACCTGTCGTTCGGGTTCTTTGGCGTGCAGATTGCCTATGCTCTGCAGAGTGCAAACATCTCGCGCATTTTCCGCACCCTTGGTGCCGACCCTCACAACCTAAGTTTCTTCTGGATTCTTCCCCCGTTGATGGGCATCTTGGTGCAACCCATCGTGGGTACTTGTAGTGACAAGACATGGACACGCTGGGGTCGGCGCATACCTTATCTATTTATAGGTGCAGCCGTAGCCGTGGCCGTGATGTGCCTCTTGCCCAATTCCGGGTCATTGGGATTGGCCGTGTCGGCCGTGATGATTTTCGGACTGCTCATGCTCATGCTCCTCGACACGAGTATCAACATGGCCATGCAGCCGTTCAAAATGCTTGTCGGCGATATGGTGAACGAAGAGCAGAAGGCCAAGGCCTACAGCATCCAGTCGTTCCTGTGTAATGCCGGTAGCGTGGTGGGCTTCCTTTTCCCCTTCGTGTTCACATGGATTGGTCTGAAGAACACGGCTCCGGAAGGCGTCGTGCCGCCCTCAGTGGTATGGTCGTTCTACATTGGTGCCTTGATTCTCATCCTCTGTGTCATTTACACTACCGTGAAGGTGAAGGAGTGGGATCCGCAGGAGTATCGCGCCTACAATCCCGTGAGCGAGGAGAAGGAGGATAAGGCCAACTGGTTTGCACTGCTGAAGAATGCACCCTCTACTTTCTGGAAAGTTGGACTCGTACAGTTCTTCTGCTGGGCTGCATTCCTTTACATGTGGACCTACGTCACCGATGCCGTTTCCGAAACCGTATGGGGAACGACGGATGCCGCCACTGAGGCTTACCAGAAGGCTGGTAACTGGACGGGTGTGCTTTACGCCATCCAGGCCATGGGCAGTGTGTGCTGGGCCATGTTGCTGCCGCGTTTCAAAAACACGAAGCTGGCCTACGCCATCAGTCTTCTCATTGGTGGTATCGGCTTCGCGCTGATTCCCTTCTGCCCCAACCAGTACCTGCAGATTGTTCCCTTCCTGCTCATCGGTTGTGCGTGGGCTGCCATGCTTGCCATGCCGTTCACCTTTGTGACTAACGCCCTGCAGGGTTACGGCCACATGGGTGCTTACCTGGGATTGTTCAATGGCACCATCTGCCTGCCGCAGATCATTGCAGCTGTCTGTGGTGGCACCATTTTCACCATCGTGGGTGGTCACCAGAGCACGATGATGATTGTGTCGGGTGTGCTTCTTGCCATCGGAGCCTGCTGCGTCACCGCCATCAAGACCCGCCGATAAGCGCTTTCCATCAATGTAAAATAAAGCGCCGCCTGGTTCTTCTATAGAATGCCAGGCGGCGCTTTATATTTATAAAACGTTTGTGAATAAAGGGCTCAGAATTCAAGGATGAGCGTTTCGCGTGGTGTGAGGATGACGTCGCTCGAGAGGTCAATGGTGCGGCCTGTGATGACGTCGGCTGCGGTCTTCGTCGTGCCGATGAGCTCCTCGTAGCGTTTCACCTCCATCGTCGCGGGCTTGGATGTGCCGTTGAGAATGGTCATCACGGTGCGTCCGTTCAGTCGGCGTGCGATGACATAGATGCCGTTGTGGGGGATGAACTGCGTCATACGACCCTTTGTAATGACCTCATTGCCTTGACGCCAGTGGAGCAGGCGCGAAGTGAAGTTGAACATGTCGTTCTCCGCTTGGGTGCGTCCTTCAGCGGTAAAGGCACTGCGTGCATCGCCTGGGAATCCGCCAGGGAAGTCCTTGCGCACGTTGCCGTCAGTCCTGTGCTTTGTACCGTTCATCATGATCTCCGTGCCGTAGTAGAGCTGCGGGATGCGCGGAATGGTGAGCAGCAGGGCCAGTCCCTGCTTCAGGGCCAATGCGTCTTGTCCGTCCTCGAGGAAACGGTTGGTGTCGTGGTTGTCGAGGAAGGCCATCACGCTGTTCGGGTTCTCGTACAGGTAGTCATAGACGAACGAAATGTACAGGCGATTGTAGCCGCGCCACCAATTGTCTGTCTCCTCGTGTTTGGCGCTGTCGAGACTCTCCTGGAAGGAGAAGTCCATCACGGTCTTGAGGTAGGAGTTCTTCGAAGGAGCTTGGCTGCGGCAGTGCGAGGGTTCGAGATTACCTTCTGCCTCCGGACATTTCTCGCACTCACTTACCTTCGCACCATCGCACCCTCGAGAATTGCACTTAGGAACCAATCGTGAGTCTTTTTGCCACGTAGCAGTATAGGCGGGTTGAGTGACCCATGTCTCACCCACAACGTTGAAGTTGGGGTATTCCTCGTCGAGGGTCTTCATCCAGCGGGCCATGCCGTCGGCGAAGGCATAGGGATAGGTGTCCATGCGGATGCCGTCGATGCCGATGGTTTCAATCCACCAGATAGAGTTCTGGATGAGATAGGTCATGACGTGCGTGTTGCGCTGGTTGAGGTCGGGCATGGTGCTGACGAACCATCCTTCCACCGTCTCGCGGCGGTCCACCTCACTGGCGTAGGGGTCGAGCACAGGAGTCAGTTTGTAGCTTGTCTGTAGGAACGAAGTGTTGCGCGAGTCGCTGGTGCCTCCCGACTCTTTCAGCCAGTCGTGCAGGTTGAACCAGTCGTTCGAAGGCATGTCAGCCACCCACGGATGCTCGAAGCCGCAGTGGTTGAAGATCATGTCCATCACGATTTTCAGTCCTTTCTGATGTGCTTCGTCGGTGAGCTGGCGGTATTCCTCATTGGTGCCGAAGCGTGGGTCTACGCGGTAATAGTCGGTAGTGGCATAGCCATGGTAGGTGGAAAAATCGAACTGGTCGGGCGAATCGTTCTCCAGGACGGGCGTAAACCACAATGCCGTCACGCCAAGGTCGTTGAAGTAGTCGAGGTGCTGGCGAAGTCCTTCCAGGTCGCCGCCGTGGCGAAGCGAAGGCTTGCTGCGGTCGACGGTGTAGTGGCGCATTCCCTTGATGGGCGCTTTCGTGTATTTGCCTGACGAGGCGAAACGGTCGGGCATGAGCATGTAAAGCACATCCTCGTTGGTGAACCCCATGCGTTCCTCGCCACTCATCTCCCGCTCGCGGAGCAAGTATTTCACCGCTTTCTTTTGTTTGCCGATGGTGAAGTTGAGGGTCATCTCACCTGGCTGTGCGTCTTTCAGGTTCATGTAGACGAGCAGGTAGTTGGGCGAGTCGAGTCTCACAAGACTGTCGATGACAGCGCCGGGATAGCTGGTCGACACATCGGCTTCTCGAATACCGTTGCCATACACCATGAGCTGTACTGATGGATTCTTGAGACCTACATACCAGTCAGTAGGGTCGATGCGAGTGATGTTCACTTTATTGGCGGCATTCAGCGTACATGTAGTTGCCGCTAAAAGGGCGAAAAGAAATAGGATTTTCTTCATAAAGGTTGGTGGTTTTAGAAGTTTGCGAAGCAAAGATATTGATTTTTGCGAGAATATAGGATATGTCGTCATGCAATTTACTCGCATTTTTTGTACAAACGATTGCATGGTACAACCAAAACACTCCATGTTCGCGATTTTCTCCGCTTTATTGACTAAAACAGTAATAAAAATTGGCAGTTTCATTTTTTATTTGTACTTTTGCACCGTTTTTCAGGAAAAGACTTTATGCCAAAGAAAGAAATATTGATATTGTTATGGGGTGTGCTCTTGCTGACAAGCTGTTTCAAGGAAGAGCCACTGAATGCAGAATGCGATATCCTGGAAGCCCGCGTCAGTGTAGGGAATGCCGATGAGGTGTTCTTCCACGCGAGCGACTCGTTGGTGCGTGTGAATTCCGAGGACAATCATATCGTGTTCACGGTCCGGCGTACGGCCGACCTCACCCGTATGTCGCCCTGTTTCACGATTACCGAAGGGGCCACCATCGTGCCGGAGAGTGGCTCTGCCCACGACTTCAGCCAAGGTCCCGTGACCTATACCGTCACTTCGCAGGACCGTCAATGGCAGCGGCAATATCAGGTGGGGTTCCAACCCATCTCGGTGAGTGTGACCGATACGGTGAAATATGACTTCGAGCACTATCAGCTGGACGCCAACTACCAAAAGTTCTACGTGTGGTATGAGGAGGGCGACGAGGGACCGGAGATGATTTGGGCCAGCGGCAACGGCGGCTTCTTCATCGCCAATCAGAGCAAAGGTGCAAACGATTACCCCACCATCCCTGACGTCAATGGCCTCGACGGTCAATGCCTGAAGCTGACAACCCTCGACACGGGACCTTTGGGACGCAGCACCGGGCGCCCGATTGCTGCAGGGAACATGTTCCTCGGCTCACTCAACACCGCCATTGTGCTGCGCGATGCCCTTCACGCTACGGAGATGGGTGTGCCGTTCACCCAAGAACCGACCTTGCTTACCGGCTATTACAAATACCAGCCAGGGCCGGAATATAAGAACAAGGCTCAGCAAATCGTGGAGAACCGTACCGACAGTGCCGACATCTACTCGGTGCTTTACCGCAACCACGATGAAAAGGGTCAGCCCGTAGTGCTGTATGGCGACAACGTGCTCACCAGCGAACTCATCGTGCGCAAGGCGCGCATCGACGTGGTGAAGACCACCAGCGATTGGTGCTATTTCGAGATACCTTACGAGCGCCTGGGCGACATCGACGAGCAGCTGTTGCGCGAACGGGGCTACAACCTGGCGCTGGTCTTTGCCGCCAGCCGCAATGGCGATATGTTTGAAGGAGCCATCGGATCAACATTATATATAGATAAGGTAAGAATCATTTGCACACACGATGAATAGCAGAAGAATTGTTTTCTCCCTCTTAGCCATGTTGCTCGCCGTGAGCAGCAGCGCCATCCGTCCTGCCGACAGCCTGCGTGTAGCAGTCAGGGCTGGCTATAGCTTAGGAGCATCCACGCCCACAAGCATCCCCGCCTCGATACGCAGATTGAACAGTTTCGCACTGACTCCCAATTTCCTCGTAGGCGTGGACGTGTACTACCCGTTGTCTGGACAATGGGGTTTGCAGACGGGCTTACATTTTGAGAACAAAGGCATGAACGTAGCCGTCACCACAAAGGGCTATCACATGGCGATGGTGAAGGGTGGGGAAGAACTCGAAGGACTGTACACGGGTCGTGTGGAGCAGAAGACGAAGTCGTGGATGCTGACCATCCCTTTGAAGGGTACCTACGATGTGGCCAAACGTTGGCGGCTGCATGCAGGTCCCTATCTGTCGGTGCTGACAGCGAGGCGATTCTCTGGCAATGTTGCCGATGGCTATCTGCGTAAAGACACACCGACTGGACAAAAGATAGAAATGGGACATGCGATGGAGGAACGAGCCACCTATGATTTCAGCGAGCACATGCGCCGTTGCCAGATGGGGCTGGATTTGGGGACCGACTATCACATCGCCCGCCGGTTGGACCTCTCAGCCGACCTTTCGTGGGGACTGACAGGACTGATGCACAGCTCGTTCAAGACTGTGGAGCAGACTCTCTATCCCATCTACGGCACACTTTCCCTTGCATATCAAATCAAGTGACATTCACATAAAACATTAAATAAAGAATAAGGCATCATGAAAAAAATTCTATCTCTTCTGATGATGATCACCGTCGCAATGACGGTGAAAGCAACCGACTACACCGACCGCATCCTGGTGCTGGTCAATGGAGTGGGAACAGAGCAAACAGCCACCATCACCGTCAGCGAACACGAGGGAGTCTACGACCTCAACCTGAAAAACTTCGTGCTGATGAACGGCGACCAGCCCATGCCTGTGGGCAATGTGGAACTCACCAATATCACCCCAGAGACATCAGGCAAAGCCATCTTCCTGCGTGCTTCGCAAGACATCACCATTGCCGAGGGCGACCTCGAGGATGTGCTCTTCTGGCTGGGACCGTCGTTGGGCGAGCTGCCCGTGGAGGTGACAGCCGTCGTGGAAGGCGACAAGCTGCGCGCACTCATCAACCTCGACCTGATGGATATGATGGGGCAGCTTATCGACGTGAAATTCGGCGATGAACTGGTGACAGGCAAGAACTATCATGTGCCCAATGGCAACTTTGAGGAGTGGCACACAGCATCGGAAAGCTTTATGGAACCCAACGCCTGGCATTCGTTTGAAACCGCAACGGGCACCTTCGCTCTGTTGGCCGGACACCATCTTGAGAAGTCGGGCAAAGGTCGCAACGAATCTGTTTGCGCACGCATCTATGCCACCTCTATTTTTGGCATCGTGGCCAACGGTACCATGACCACTGGTCGCATGAACGCTGGTTCCATGGTTGCCGCCGACGTGAAAAACAATGCCTACATCGACGTGAGCAAGACCGAAACCGATGGCAATGGTGACCCGTATCACGTGGCACTCTGCCACCGCCCCGACTCGCTCGTGATGTACGTGCAATTCCATCAGGGTACAGCCATTGCCGAACATCCTTATGCTACGGTGAGTGCCGTGATCACAGATGGAACGTATTACCAAGACCCAGAGGACAAAACCTATACCAACGTGGTGGCCAAGGCCGCTGACAACAAGATTGCCGTGACGGGCAACGAATGGCAGCGCATCGCCATCCCCTTCGTCTATACCGATAACAATGTGGAGCCGAAGACCATACTCATCACCATTTCTACCAACGCCGACCCTGGACAGGGAAGCGAAAACGACGAGGTCCTCATCGACGACCTTACTCTCGTCTATAACAGCAGGCTGAGTTCGCTCAACGTGGAAGGCTTCTCGCCCGACAAGTTCGACTACGTGGTGGCCGAGGAGATGTCCGTTGAAGAGCTTGCTCCCGTGGCCGACGGCCAAGGCTCCTACGTGCTGACCACCCTTGAGGAAACAGAAGAAGGCAAATGTGCCGTCGTCAAGGTCTTTGCCGAAGACCTCCGCGCAAGCAGCACCTACACCGTTCGATTCGGCAAAGGCGACGACCAGCCGACCGCCATCAGTCCCGCCACCGTTGTGAACAACGCAACTCCTTCACATTTCCTCTACGACCTCCAAGGCCGAAAGATGGGTGATGCTTGCAACAAGGGCGTGTATGTGCGCGACGGCCGCAAGGTCGTGATTAAGTGAGCATAAAGCAGAGCTTGCTCATGCTTTATCGAACGTGAGCGAGCTCGAGCTTCAGCTCAAGGTCGTGATTAATTAGGTGTTGTCTATGGTTTTCATTACTTTTGTCGTCGATGAATGATCGTTGTCAGACACGCCGCATGTACGGACACGACTACGCTGTGCCTGGGACATACGAGGTGACCTTGGTGGTTGCCGGCAGACGTCCTGTATTCGGAGAGATTGCCGGCACTTCGAAGGCTGGAGGTGAAGTGCCTCATCTGAAGCCATCGGCGCTGGGGCAGGCCGTTCTCAATCATGAAATACCGAAGATACACCATTATTATCCGATGGTTGACATCTGGCAGGTATGCCTAATGCCAGACCATTTGCACATGATAGTCCGCATTAACCGCGCCCTGCCCCAGGGAAAGCACCTCGGCATCATCATTGGCGCTTTCAAAGGCGGTGTCAGCCGCGCCTGGTGGCGATTGTCGGATACTTCTGGGGCTGACGCCCCATACACAGTGGCAGGCGCAAAGGCCACCATGCCTGCAACCGTGTCAGCCTCGCTGCCAGCCACCGTTCCCAAGGCGTCAGCCTCGGCATCCCGTCCCCCTCTCTTTGAACCCAACTACAACGACCACATCCTTATGCGCGATGGTCAGCTGGCGAACTGGAAACGCTATCTTCGCGATAACCCCCGTCGCTTCATGATGCGACGCGAGTTTCCGGGTCTGTTCCAGCGCGCCCTCTGCCTCATCATCGGCGATGTGCGCTACAGTGCCTTTGGCAATATGCTCCTCCTCCGCCAGCCCGAAAAGCACCAAGTGTTCTTTCACCGCCGTACTGACGGCATCCCCACGGAAGACACCGACCTGTGGAAGAACGAGTGCCAACGCCTGTTATCAGCTGCCAGGAGTGGCGATGTATTGGTCACCCCCGGCATCTCTGAGTGTGAAAAGCGGATAAAGAACTTCGCCTTGGAGCAGCAGCTGCGTTTGATACACCTGCAAGCCGACCCCATCGGTCCATTCTGGAAACCTGAGCGCAGTCGATTCGAGGCCTGTGCCAACGGCACGCTGCTCATCCTCGCGCCGTGGTCCGAAGACATGCCTGCCTTCACGTGCCAATACGGGCGTTTTCATTACCTCAACCACCTGGCCGAAACCGTCTGTGCCATCAGCCATACTACCGGTGTGGCTGTGCAAGGTTTGCGCCACGTTTATGGTGGCTGATGCTTGTTCGGGCATTGGCTTTCACGAGGGTAGGCAGTATACAAGTACATAATTGTTGTTTTCTGACAACAATTTAGTATAGAAATTTCAAAAGTTTCCCAAAAAGGAAAACTTTTTCTTGGATATATTTTTTATTGTCGTAAAAAAATGGTAACTTTGCGGGCAAATTGAATATTTACCGTTAAATACGGATTTGTTTTAGGATAACAATATGTTGTATTCTACAATTGTACAGCGGGATGAAACGTGTTTCAATCAGATTTATGATGCTGCCCGTGAATTTGAGGAGCTGAACGTCCTTGAAGCCATTACTGCATGCAAGTTTACCAAGAAGAAGGTTGAGCAAACGCTGAACCTGGTACGGGCGTACCAGTTGCGCCTGAACAACGAGTCGATGGACTTGGTGGAGTTCTCGGAAACATTCATCGAGGAATATGCCACAGACCATAATGAGTGTTTCCGTGTGACAGAAAAGTTGGTTAGGCGTATCGGCACAACCATCACAGGAAGCATGAAGCTATTCCGCAGTTTCTGTCCTGTTGTTCGTCGCAAGATCGAAGGTGCCGGCAATATAGTGCCTACGCTCGACTATACGCGTCTCACTTTTCGCCAGTTCCACGGCCAGTTTTTCGGCGTGGAAGTTTATATTGACTTAGTAAAGACCTTGCTTCACGAACTGGCAACTTTCTTCTACCATCTGGTGACGGTGCTGAAGATTTGCAAGGACATGATTCGTAAAGAGCAGGAAGTGATGGGCGACTATAAGCGACTCAAAGAGATATTTGAGAAAAGTTGTGACGAAGTTCTCCATAGTGTCAATGTTGTATTCAACACATTCGGACAGGTGAAACTGATTTCCGAAGAAGAGCTGGCAGAGCGCCGCAAGAACGCCTGCCCAATGAGTGAGTGGCTGGCAAAGGATTATCACGCCCACGATAAGAAGTGGCTCATGCAAGAAGGCTACATTCGCAGGCTGGTGTCTGGCCGCCAATACGGTCTTGATGAGACGGCTTCTATTCTATGGGCTCATAATCCCGAATGGGGTCGCAAGGTATGCGACATTATTCCAAAACTTGACACACTTCACATACCGTTCAAACACTCTAAAAAAGCCGAGGCGGCGGGTAAGAAGGGCACCTATAATGCACGCGAGATGGTTTACCTGATCAAGTGGAGCGGTGTCAGTTGGATGAGCGCTGATGGGGAAACTATCAAAAATGAAACCAGTGAAAGGCAATTCTACGAAAACTATTTGAAGGCTCATTACAAGGGGGATTACCTGTTGCCCACATGGCAGGCGGTATGTCGTGAACGCAAGTATATGTATAATGTAAAGATTACAATGCAAGAGATGGCCGACAATTTTGCCGCACATCTTTCGCAGGCTGATGCTGCCTAATCAGCATTTCCGCCTAAAAAACATTTGACAGGTTTCCAACGAAACCTGTCTTTTTTTTTTTACAGCAATCCATGTTATTTCGCTATGATTATCCGTTTAGTTTTTACAGAGAACAAAGGTTTTGTAAAAACTAATACGAGATACAACCTGACCATCGTCTGGTTTTGTAAAAACTGTTTGACAGATGGGTTGTAAATGCCTGAATTATAGCATTTTAGGTGTAAACCTATATTCTCCGTTTTCTATTGTTATTTCGCACAAAAGCATTACCTTCGCGGCGTAATTACAAAGGGGATAAACACCCGAGCACGGGTCCCGCCGGTTGTGAATGCATCCGTCATTGATACCGGTAGTGCGAGGATGCTCAACTTAATACTTACGACAATGTCTGAAGTTATTAAGCATGAGAGTGAAAACGTTCAGCCGACGGTGGGTCTGGCTGGACAGGTAGGCAACCAAGCCCAGACGGTGAAGGACATCGTGGGCGAGGCTGTCAAACAATCAACAGAAGAGGAGCAACAGCGTGAGCGACTCAGGCAGGTGCTACGCATGACGCGCATCCGTACCGACACGGAGGTGCCCCCCGAAGAGTATGCGCTGGAGGTGGAAGGCAAGGGCATCTTTGCCCGCCGCGACATCCACGCCATCAAGGCCAAGCAGAAGGCAGGCAAGACCACAGCCTTGAAGGTATGTATGGCTGCATTGCTACGGGGCGAGGTGTTCCGCGTGAAGTCGCTCTTGGAGCGTCCGCGCATTGTCTATTTCGACACGGAGCAGAGCCGTACAGACACAAAGTTCATCCTTGAAGATGTGGCTCGCCTGACGGGGCTTGGCCCGGAGGTCATCGACAGCCAGGTGGCACTCTACTCCCTGCGTCGTTGCGACCGCGAAGACCTGTATCCGCTACTGGGCCAGGCCATCGCCGACGAGAAGCCCGACGTGGTGTTCATCGATGGTATCGTGGAGTTCGTGGCCTCGTTCAACGACGAGTCGGAGTCGAAGCAGCTCATCCACGACATGCTGAAACTCAGCGACGACTCCAATTGCGCCATTGTCTGCGTGCTCCACACCAACAAGGCCGACGAGGATCACAACATGCGCGGTCATCTCGGCACGATGCTGGCTCAGAAGGCGTCTACGGTGCTGGAGTGCAAAAAGGAGCGGGGGAGCAGTGTCATCACCGTCTCGTGTTCTGAGGCACGCCATCAGGAGATGCCCGACTGGAGTATCACCTTCGACGAGGAGGGCCGCATCGTGGATGCCGACGAGCTGCGTCGCCAGTTCATAGAACAGCGCAGGGTCGAACTGCAGATGAAGCGCCAGGAGACCGTGGAGAAGGAGAGGCAGGAACGCCTCGACAAGTGTGTGGCCATTCTGCGAGACAAAGGCGGCGCGGTCAGCCGCAAGCAACTGACGGCCATTCTCATCAATGTTTTCGGCCGTGAGCGTTCCACCGTTTCCTCGTACATCTCAGGATGGCTCAAGGAAGGAGTGCTTGCCGAGACCGAGGGCATGATCCAGGTGTCCAACAATTCGGACATTCCCTTCTGAATCCCGCGATAAGATTTTTGTTTGTTGTTGGAGCCGCCTATATATATAGCGGCTCCAACAACGAACGAGAATCGCCCGACAAATACAGTAAAAACAACAAAACGATAATCATTATGAATACAGACTTTCGTTATCAGTTAGAAACCCGCCGCCTGACGGGACGCAGCCAGAGAAAGTTCACCTGCCCTCACTGCGGCAAGAAGAAATGTTTCGTGCGTTACATCGACACGCACCATGACAATCGCTATGTGGCCGACGACGTAGGCAAGTGCGACCACCAGCACTCCTGTGGCTACCACTATAAGCCTGGGGAGTATTATCGCGACAACCAGTGGGCGCGCGAGCCAAGTGCAAGCACTCGCTGCCAACCGGTAAGCCTGCCTCCCTTCCAGCCTATTCCCATCGAGTATGTGGAGCGCAGTCACTCGCCGCGCAGCGTCTTCTGGCAGTGGTTCACTACCCATGTCGCCGACAGGCTCAGCCTTTCTGGGGAGCAGACAAACCGTGTGTACGAAGACTACCTGATAGGTGCAACCCACAAGGGTAGCATCATCTACTGGCAGATAGACCACGCAGGGCAGGTACATGGCGGACACATCATGCAATACAGCGTAGACGGCCACCGAGAAGGCTATCAGGGATGGACGCATATACCGCTGATCAAGCGAGGGAAACTGCCACTCGACTGGCAGCTTTACCAGTGCTTTTTCGGACAGCACCTTCTTCCCCGGAGACCCGATGCCCACGTATGTATCGTCGAGAGCGAGAAGACGGCGCTTGTCATGGCGGCCTATCAGCCACAATATCTTTGGCTGGCTACTGCCGGCAGTGGTGGACTGTCGCCAGAGAAGGTGGCATGTCTGCAAGGGCGACGGGTGACGCTCTTCCCGGACAGCGGCTGCTATGAGAAGTGGAAAAAACAGATGGCGCAAACCACGGGGATTGACTATAACATTGACCATCACCTGGAAGCATTTCCACCCAACACCGACCTTTGCGACATGCTGCTTTGAACAACGGCTGGGGTGTGTCTGTCTTGACATGCCCCCCCTTTTTTTAGCCCCAAAAAGCTTGCCGCAATTTATGCAATATTTAACATAAATACCTGAAAATAAATGACTTAAAGTTTGGCGATATGGAAGATTTTTTGTACCTTTGTGACGTATTAGAAGAGCTCTTTGAACACGATGTGAACGACCCCGGGAGGCCATCTCCGAAACGCATGGAGAACGCTTCCGACACCCTCTCACTACATCTGAGACAGGCTCTCAGATCATTCCAAACTAATGTTTAACCCTAAATTTTTAACGTTATGTCAGTACTTTATCGTTTGTATCAGAACAACAACAAGAAGAACACGAAGGCCTATGGCAAGTGGTATGCCAAGGCTGTGCAGACCAATGTCTATGGCACCGATGAGCTGGCCCAG
>CADCIB010000019.1 GCA_902801375.1 uncultured Prevotellaceae bacterium
CATTAATCCGCCTTTCAGCGGGCTGTTCCCTACCGCGGGGAAGGTTGGATACGTGTTACTCACCCGTGCGCCGGTCGCCATCGGAAGTTGCAAGCAACCCCCATGCTGCCCCTCGACTTGCATGTGTTAAGCCTGTAGCTAGCGTTCATCCTGAGCCAGGATCAAACTCTTCATTGTAAAAATATCCTTTTGCGAATCACGCCCTAAGACGCGCTTCGCTATTATTCTCTGACTAAGGACGCTCTGTTTTATTGTTTTAAAGTCATCATCTGTAGACCTCTTTTTCAAGTGGTCTGGAATCAGACGGTCGTATCTTCATACCCGTTATGTCAATTCCGGTTCTTAGAACCAAAACGACAAAACGCTTCTTGTACTACTACTTCCTGTTCATGTAAGATTTTCAAAGATCACTTTTCGTTTGCTCTCGTTTTTATCGGAAAGCGGATGCAAAGGTACGGCAAATTTCAATACCCTCCAAATATTTTCGAGTTTTTTTTTCAAAAAAGTGCAACTTTTTCCACTTTCATTACAAAACAGGCTCCATTTTAGGGTTCAAAGATGAGTTTTTTGATAAAATAGTGCATCAAGATGCTCCAACGGCAAACGAGGAAACTGTGCGCCCAAACAACGCAATAAATCGCCCCTTTTTATTTATTTAATAATGTACGCGTAAGGGAGTAAATAATGTACGCGTAAAGGAGGCGTGAGAAAAAAGGAAATCTCATCAAAACAAATAATCTTCCTTTTCGAACGCAAATCGAATGACGCTCTCAAGGAAGATTAATTGGTATCCGTAAAAAGTAAGGAGAGATGTTGATTCAGAATGAGTAGTTGAAGCCCAGAGAGGCATACTCTTTGAACTGCCAATAGCCGTGCTTGCCATCGCGGATGGAAGCGTCGTCGAAGCGTGGATAGAGGAAGAGGTTGCTGGATATGTATTTGTTGAACTTGAAAGTGAAAGTATTCTCCCACTCTATTTCGGCGCGATCGTAGGCAGTGAAACCGTAGAGGCGGGTCTTCCACGAGATGTTGTCAGTGAATTTCCACGTCAGGTCGACGGTTGTCATCGAACCGAAGTTGCTCAGAACATGCTTTCCCTCGTCGAGTCCGAAGGTTTTGGAGAGAGACAGTCGGTCGACGAAGCGAAAGTTGTAGGCCAGCGGCGAGAGCTGGATGCTTCCCGTTAGGCGTTTGTTGCACCACTCCACATTGTAGTTCATACCGATAGAAATATTGAGGTTGAAGGGCGACATGAAATCGCTGTAGGTTCGCCAGTCGTTATTCTTGTAGCCACGCATGAATTGCGTATAAGCTAGCACATTCAGTGTATAGTACCAATGTTTTGTAGCCTGCAGACCAAGTTTGCTGGTTAGACGCAGCAGGTCTTCCGACGATTTCATCGAGTGGATGGAGTCGGCGCGCGAGGTCTGAAAACCGAGTTTTGCCTCCAGTTTGTTATCCCACTTCACCTTCTGCTTGTTGTTGTAGTTGGCTTCGAGCACACCGCTGGCCACCATCGCGTAGTTGCTCTCGCCGCCTTTATACCAGTTGCTGGTGACGTAGTTTTGCAGGAACTGCAGGTAGTAGTCGCCCTTAATAGTCCAGAAATTGGGTTTCTCCACCACCACTTCTACAGGTGTGTCCGTCACTTCCTGTGGTACTGTCACCGTCTTTTCCACATATTCCACATCGTGCTTGATGGGACTCATGATCTGCTCCTTCACACGACCTGCCTCATGAAGCTCTGTTTCGCTGCTGACCACCCATTCAGGATGTTCCAGATAGAGATTCATCAAGGCTTCGTTTACCTGATTTTCCTCTGAGGACGGTGCGGGGAGGCTCAATGAGAGTTTCCTGTTTGCCGTTGCGTGAAAGAATGTAGCAGGTGCGAACAGCTGGTATTGGCTATAAGCCGAGAGGTTGTTTCCCGTGATTTGCGTTGTGTCGATTTTATGACGCAAAGCTGTCAGCGAATCCAAAAAGGTGATGATGGAAGTCTGGGCTTCTGCCGTGCACCACCCCATCATCAATAAACCACAAACTAATATCTTTTTCATAAACAACTGTTTTTGGTGATTTGCAATAATTTGAGTGCAAAGATACGATTATTTGGCTAAAAAGCAAAAGAAAACCCTTGATTTTTGCTTATGGATGCTCTTTTAATCAACGTTTTGAGAATGAGAACGCGTTGTAGGCACAAATATCTCATAACCAGTAGTACTTGTTTCCACTTTCGAAAACGTCATACTGCCGTTCATAAACGAAGAGACCACTTCCAGCTCTTCATCTGTGATCATAGGATTCGTAACGATGGCCGCGGGAGGACCATCAACAGAGAATCTTTCGTTCAGCAACGTTTGTAGTGTCTGGGGGCCATAGATATGCGGCCAAGCGCAATAGAGATAGGGACGTGTGTCGGTGAGGTATTGCAGCATGGGTGTGGGACTCAGAAACAGCACGCGGTCGCCAGCCTTGAAATGCTTTGCGAAAAGCATCATCAGTTCTTCCGTCTCCTCTTTTTGCAGCATTGATGTGAGCACATTGGCCTTGGGTACGTCGGCAAAGCAAACGTCCTTGTAACGTGGTTGATCCTCGTAGTAAGCAGGGCCCAGCATATGATAGACCTGCATGAGTCCAAACCACATAAACATTGTGATGACTAACCGATTATACACTTTGCGATAGCTGCCCTCAAAAAGGTCGGCGGTTTCCTTTACAGCAATGAAAACGAGGGGGATAGCCGCGAAGAGGGGACTCGCACCGATGGTGTTGAAACTGCCATCGCTGCCTAACGGCAACAGCAACATCAGCAACAACGCCAAGACAGCCAAGAGAGCCAATCTCCGGGAGCTATTCCGATTGTTCCACCACACGTAACAGCAAGCAACAATAGCCAAAGCATTATAGGTGTGAAGGGGCCAACGAATAGAAAGGAGTAGCGGGAGGAAAATCGCTATTGCAAAGCAGACAGGTGAAAGCAGGCGACTTCGCTTGCTGACTTTTGATTGAGCAAGTCGCTGCATCCGCCAGAGCTGCACGGGAGCAGCAATGATGGCCATCATGAGGAAGGCCACTACGGCATAGGTCTTGACGAACACCCAGAGCATGAGAAAGAGTCCGTGGGAATTGTCTGCCGAAGAAGAAATCATTGCCGCGATGGACAGGCTCTTGAGAAACCACACATCGTGCCCCACCCAGTGCATCATGCTCCAAATGGCAAGCACACCGATGGTGACTCCGATGCAGAACATTGCCAGATAATGCACGCCGCGCCCCGCCTTCCATACTCCTCGCCACAGGCACACCAGCGCCACTCCACACAAGGCGACGTTTGGCAGCCGGACAAAGATGCACAAAGCCATCATCAACCCGGCAGCAAACATATACTTACGCTGGCACCGTTCGTGGGCAAGCATGATGAAGGCTATGACCAGAATTGCCGTGAAAGCACTCAAAGCGTTGTATTCAAACACCTCTACGTTGAAGAGAAGGAAAATCATGAGAGCGCTTGCCACAAGCTGCCACATGTGGAGCAGCCCCCGGTACAGCCGAAAAAGGACAAGCACCACGGTGAAGACCAGCAGACAATCAAACAGCCGGAATCCAAAGATGCCCCACGCACCGAACACCTCGTGCCAGCAGCCGCCAGCCACCACCGTGAGGTAATAAAGAAAGGTATAGCAGACGCTCTGCGGGTCGTGGAACACCTGCTGATAGGCCGACAGCATGAAGCCGTCGTCGAGCAAGTTGAGTCCCTGCAGTCCCTTCAATAGCAACAAGGCAAGCAGCACAAGGCTGACGAGACAAGGGTAGATGTTCTTATGGGTCATCGTCTATGGAATTAAGGAACCACGAATCTCTCCGCTCCTACGAATATACAATACACTGACAATCAGGCATATACACAAAATTCGTGGAATCAGGGAAATTCGTGGTTACAGATGATGGAACGCCCTACGGCGATTCCACACATACATTCAGGAAGGGTTGAACCGTCTATGCGTTCATCTGTTTCCAGGTGAGCACAGGATTCTTGGCAGCCAGCACGTCGTCGACACGTCCGATGGGCGTGTTGTGCGGAGCCGACTTCACCTCTTCTGGATTGCTCTTAGCCTCCTCGGCAATCTTGCGCATCACGGCGATGAAACCGTCGATGGTCTCCTTCGACTCGTTCTCCGTAGGCTCAATCATGAGGCTCTCGTGGAAGAGCAAGGGGAAGTAGATGGTCGGTGCATGATAGCCGTAGTCGAGCAGACGTTTGGCCACATCCATCGTGGTGACACCCGTCGACTTGTCCTTCAGGCCGTCGAACACAAACTCGTGCTTGCACAGTCCGTCGATGGGCAGGCAGTACACATCCTTGAGTTGCTCCTTGATGTAGTTGGCGTTAAGCGTAGCGAGCGGGCCGACCATCTTGATGTTCTCAGCACCGAGCGAAAGGATGTAGCTATAGGCACGCAGCATCACGCCGAAATTGCCGAAGAACGAACCGACCGAACCGAGCGATTTCTCAAAGTCGCCACATTCCACGCGGAGCGCATCCTCGCCGTCGAGCACCACACGCGGTGTAGGCAGGAACTGCTCGAGTCCTTCGCGTACGCCGACAGGACCACTACCGGGACCGCCGCCGCCGTGAGGTGTGGAGAACGTCTTGTGCAGGTTGATGTGCATCACGTCGAATCCCATATCACCGGGACGGCATACGCCGAGCATCGGGTTGAGGTTGGCTCCGTCGTAGTACATCAGTCCGCCGCATTCATGCACGAGCTTCTGGATTTCGGGAATCTGCTTCTCGAAGAGACCCAGCGTGTTGGGGTTGGTCATCATCATTGCACAGACCTCGTCGCTGAGCTTAGTCTTGAGGTCTTCCACATCGACGGTACCGTCGCTAAGCGACTTCACCTCCACCACATCGAGTCCGCAGACAGCAGCCGACGCGGGATTGGTTCCGTGGGCTGAATCGGGGATGAGCACTTTCGTGCGCTTCTCGTCGCCACGGCTGAGGTGGTACGAGCGTATCACCATCAGACCTGTCAGCTCGCCGTGTGCACCGGCGCAGGGGTTCAGCGTGAACTCCTTCAGTCCGGTCAGTGCAGCCAGCATCTGCTGCAGGTTGTAGTACACCTCGAGGGCACCCTGACACGTGTCGGCGGGCTGCAGTGGGTGCAGTCCTGCGAACTCGCGCATAGCGGCAATCTCCTCGTTGATCACGGGGTTGTACTTCATCGTGCAGGAGCCTAGCGGATAGAAACCGTTGTTCACGCCGAAGTTGTTGGCGCTGTGGTTGGTATAATGACGCACGACAGTCATCTCGTCGCATTCTGGCAGCTGCGCCTCGTTCTCGCGCTTGAGCACGTCGGGCATATCGGCCAGCTTATAGTCGCCGAATCGGTTCTCAGGAAGCGAATAGCCTCTGCGTCCCTGACGCGAGAGCTCGAAAATCAAATTTCCATATAACTTGTTATTCATACCTTATGCCTCCTTTACAATGTTAACCAGTTCGTCGATTTCTTCTTTCGTACGCTTCTCCGTGACAGCGAACATGATGGTGTCGTCGGCAACTTTCACGCCGCCGAGGAATCCCTCAGCGAGGAATCGCTCCTGGAGGGCGTCGATGTCGCCGTTGTACTTCACGCAGAACTCATTCAGGAAGGGTTTGTCGTAGGCAAGTGTGAACTTACCCGTTTTGAGCAGCTCGTCGCAGAGATAATGTGCTCCGGCATACGACAACTGTGCGGCCTCTTTGAGTCCTTCCTTGCCCATGAGCGACATGTAGATGGTCACGAAGAGGGCCATCAGGCTCTGGTTTGAGCAGATGTTCGAAGTGGCCTTCTGGCGGCGGATATGCTGTTCGCGGGCCTGCAGGGTGAGTACGAAGGCGCGCTGTCCTCGGTTGTCCTGCGTCAGTCCTACGATGCGGCCGGGCATCTTGCGCACCAGCTTCTCCTTGCAGCACATGTAGCCCACGCCGGGACCTCCGAAGGTCATCGGAATACCCAGGCTCTGGCAGTCGCCTACAGCGATGTCGGCTCCCCACTCTGCCGGTGTCTTCAGCACGGCGAGGTCGGCTGCCACGCTGTTCACAATCATCAGCGCCTTCTTCTCGTGAATGGCGTCGGCGAATCCGCTGTAGTCCTCCACGATGCCGTGATAGTTGGGCATCTGTACGACCACACCTGCCACACCTCCTTCATCGAGGCGGCGCTGCATGTCGTCGCGGTCGGTCACGCCGTCCTTCTCTTCAATCAGCTCAATCTCGATGCCCTGGAACTTGGCGTAGGTCTCCACCACGCGCAGCACCTTCGGGTCGACGGTTTTGGAGACAAGCACCTTCGTCACTTTCTTGCCAGCATGGAAAGCCATCATCACGGCCTCGGCGGTGGCTGTGGCACCGTCGTACATCGAAGCGTTGGAAATGTCCATGCCCGTCATCTCAGCTATCATCGACTGGTACTCGAAGATGTAGTGCAACGTGCCCTGAGAGATTTCGGCCTGATACGGTGTGTAGCTGGTCAGGAACTCCGAGCGCTCGATGATGTTGGGCACCACCGACGGTGTGTAGTGGTCGTAGCAGCCTGCTCCGGCGAAGACCACAAGCTCGTCGTTGAGTTGTCCCAGGCATTCCATCAGCTGGCGCAGTTCCAGTTCGCTCATCTGCTTGGGCAGCTCGTACTGGCCCTTGAAGCGGATGCTCTCGGGAATCTCAGCATAGAGGTCTTCGAGCTTCTTGAGCCCACAAGCGGCCAGCATCTGCTGGATTTCCTCCTCGGTATGAGGGAAAAACTTGAAATTGTTCATTGGGATATTACTTGTTGCAGAATTCCTCGTAAGCCTTTGCGTCCATTAGGTTGTCGAGCTCGCTCTTGTCGGAGAGCTCCACCTTGATGATCCAGTTCTCGAAAGCGTCCTTGTTCAGGAGCTCGGGCTCGTCCTCAAGGGCCTCGTTGATTTCCACGACGGTTCCGCTGACGGGCGAGATGAGGTCGCTGGCGGCCTTCACGCTCTCCACAGCACCGAAGTCTTCCTCTGCGGTCACTTCGTCGTCCACCTCGGGCATATCCACATAGACCACGTTGCCCAGTGCGTTCTGAGCATAATCGGTGATACCAATGTAACCGAAGTCACCTTCCACTTTCACAAACTCGTGACTCTCGCTGTAATAGAGTCCTTCAATCACTTTTGCCATAATTGTTGTTGTTTTAATTATTTGTTATTGTTTTCGATAATTACTTCTTATAGTGCTTGTCGTAGAAGCGCTTCTTCACGACCACACCCTTAAAGGTCTTCTTGCGGATCTGAATTTCCAGTTCGGTGCCGAGCTTACCGTGAGCGGCATCGACGAGCGCCATACATACGCTCTTGCCGGTGGAGATGGAGTTGTAGCCAGTGGTCACCTCACCAATCTCCTTGCCCTCGAAGAGCACCTTGTAGCCGTGACGGGGGATAGCCTTGTCGGCCAGCTCGATGCCCACAACGCGCTGCTTCGGTCCTTCAGCCTTCTGCTGCTGCAGGGCTTCCTTGCCGTTGAACTCTTCCTTGTCGAACTTGCAGAACATCGAGAGTCCAGCCATCACGGGGGTGATGTCGTCGCTCAGCTCGTCGCCGTAGAGGGGCAGACCGACCTCGAAGCGGAGGGTGTCGCGGCAGCCGAGTCCGCAGGGCAGACAGCGTCCGCACTCCATGAGCTTGTCCCACGAGCGGATGATATAGTCGGCTGAGCCGTAGATCTCGAAGCCGTCCTCACCGGTATAGCCTGTACGGCTGAGCACGATGGTCTCACCGTCCACTTCCACGCGGCGTGCGTTGTAGAAGGCGATGTCCTTGCACACCTCCAGTCCCAGCACCTCGGCCACGACAGCCTCGGCCTCGGGTCCCTGCACAGCCAGCTGGGCATAGTAGTCCGACTCGTTCTTGAGGTCGATGTCGAAGCCCTCGGCGTTCTTCTGCATCCACGCCCAGTCCTTGTCGATGTTGGCGGCGTTGATGACGAGGAAGAAGTCGTTCTCGCCCATCTTGTAGACCAGCAGGTCGTCGACGGTGCCACCGTTCTCGTAGCACATCATGCCATAGAACACCTGTCCGTCGGGAGCTCCGGCGACGTCGTTGGTGAAGATGTGCTGCACGTAGCGCTCAGCATCCTTACCCTTGACGGTCACCTCACCCATGTGAGAGACGTCGAACACACCGCAGTGCTGGCGCACGGCATTGTGCTCTTCCTTGATGTCGCTGTACTGGATAGGCATATCGAAGCCTGCAAACGGGGAAATGAGGGCTCCCAGAGCCACATGTTTGTCGTAGAGACAAGTTCTTTTGTTTTCCATTCTTACTTATTATTAATGACAAATTAGATTATTTGCTGCAAAAGTAAGCATAATTTCCGAACCCTGCAACATTCCCACTTCTTTTTATTCATTATTAACTACCGAGGGGACTTTAGTGACCGCATAGGACCATCTATCATAGCAAGAAATTCTTGACGAAGAATCTTGACAAATTTTGGTCTGACTTTTTTCGCATTCTACGCAAAGGAAAGCCCGTCTGTGAGGGCATTACCCACAAGTCGGAATGGTTCGGATTATCCCCGAGGGTGTCATTTATGGTCTCTATGGCGGTCAGAGATAGTCTGAGAGGGTGCCAGACATTATCACCGAGCGTGTGATTTGACGCAGATGAGCCTGTGATTTGCCGCAAATTGCACGGTTGTTTGCGGCAAATGACAAAGTGATCTGCCGCAAACGAGTATGCCTCAGAAGGCAAAAACTATCCTGATTCGCATAAACAGCTTGTTGTCAGCGAGTTAAGAAAATCGCTCATTTTGCCCGTTTTTCCGACCGAGCGACAATCTGTTTTCAAATTTGCGAGTATTGACCCACTTAAATTCGAAGTTTTCTTGACAAAACAGATGAGGAGTCAATCCTCTATCTTGATTATTGTACCATCCGACAGACAGGCTATGCGGATGCCCCGCGAGCCCTTGCCTTGCAGCCTCCGCCCTTGGATATCGTAGAATGAAACGACGTTGGGATTCATGAATGTCTCGCTGATGCCGATGTTCACATCGTCGCTTAACGGAATACTGAACTTCGAGAGGTCGTATGGCTGCATGGGCTTGTCGCCCTCATACAGCCTACATTCGTAGACCTTGCCTATTTTCATTCCACTGTCAGAGGCATCGCAATGGAAGTCGAAGGTAGACTTTCCTGGGGGCAGGTTCACCTGTTGCCTGCCCACTTCTACATTCAGGCCAGACATATAGTCATCTGAACGAAGCACGATGTCGCCTTGGTAGGTGGTGCCATAGTTCATCACGTTTATCGTGAGGCACAGGTCGTTGCGGTGGAACTTCATGTCTTCGCTTCCTGCTATTGGAGTGTTCTCCAAAGCCAAGACGGGTGCCGTCGGGGTACCCTCAACGCTGACATTCTTGAGAGAAGCAAGTGTTACGTAGGACTCTACGTCGATAAGGTCCAGGATGTAGTTGTCGGCGGCAGGCAGTTGCACGTTGGCATCCCAGTCGATGGTGGTTGTGGTTCCAGCTGGCAATTCTGCAAATCCTACGAACGGCGAGGTATACTGCAGCTGGGTATCGGGATTCTTCAACCTGAAGAGAAGATCGCTCATGTGGGTGTCGCCCTCATTCTTGATTTCCAGGCTCACCTTAGAGTGACCGCCGGACTGAATGACGCCGCCCACAATGCCAGCAAGCGATAACCGTACTTGATGCGTACCGTCGACCCATGCCTTGCCTTCTTCCACATGAATGCGGTATTCACTGATGCCATCAGGAGCGATGCGGACGGTGTCGGCGACGGCATCATCCTCGACGACATAGCAGAGCTTTGCCCGATAGTCGCCGTCGCTCAGGTCCGCAGGAAGCGGCAACTGGCTGAAAATATAACCGATTGCCCCCTTGTGTCTCTCCGGCGCTTTGGGTATCGACTCAGCCACCGTCTCGCCCGTTTGTGGGTCGATGAAGGCGAAATAGAACTTATAGGGCTTCCCCGCCAATGTAAAGTCGTTGAACACGATAGCCAACTCAATCGTACTGCCCAGGGAGGCCTCCACATGATTCTGCTCAGGCAACGACCAGCCGCAAAGCTCGTAGTGTGTCTTGGAGTCTTCTCGCGGCGGCTGAATGCCTATGATCATGTCCGATCTATGCTTAAAGCCCTCGCCCTCTTGCATTCCGTCTTCCACCAATGTCGGAGGATCAAGAGCCGAAAGCAGGTAGTAGCCGTTGTCGTCGCCATCCCATCCCCAGTTTATGTGATAGTAACCTTTTCCGTCGGAACCATCGCAAACAAAAGAATGTCCGCTTTCGGGATAGTAGGTGAAGCCACCGTAGATGACTGGGCGACCGGCTGTCAGTTCGTCGGAAAGCAACTGTTGCCATTCACTGTCGGTATAGAATTTTCGACTCCTGTACGAGATGCCCTTGTCATAGTTGAAATAGTTTGCCAAAGCGGGTGCCACATCCGTTTGCTGGGCACCACTTGCTTCCCCATAGTCCATGTCGACACTGATACCTGCGTGAAGCAGCAAGGTGGCCACGGCATTGATGCTCCGCGGGTCGCTCTGAGCGTCTAATCGCGGCCTCATCCAATCCCACTCGTATGTGGTGGACGCGAAGTCGGCATACAAATCGGTATACTTGATGGTGTGTTCGCCCAAGCCGTGGATGGGCCATCGGTGATAGTACATCACCTGCCCCATAGACACGGCCACACAGCCTACCGCACTGCGCTCACCTGTGAAGCTAAACCTGCCGACAGGTGAGAGAATGTTGTATGGGGCGCCCTGCCCCCATTCGATGTTGCCTAACAGTGGAGCCACGGCCTGCCCAGTGATGGCCGGAGAGGAAGTCTGCGGCAGAGGCTGCTGCCCTATCTCACGCAACAATTGCCGCAAAGTGGGCGACAACGTGGAGTCGCTCAAGCATCCTTTCTCGGAATAGCCGGCCACAACGGGCGTGCCGCCATTGGGAACGACGAGAACAAAACCTTCGTTGCTTCCGTAATTATAGGCATACCAGGAGGGTTGGCCGTCAGAAGACAACACTTTGCTTTCCATCTTTGAAGTGACGGAAGGCAATGATTCGTGCAAATGGATGTCTTGGAAAAACTTGTCGGCAACAGATCTCATGGCCGACTGCTGAAAGCCGCCGTCGTTTTGTGCTGAAGCAAGGCAGCTCACCATCATGGCAAGAATGAAATGTAGCGTTTTGTTCATATTATTCATGGTTTGTAGAATTATTGAATATTACGACTGCAAAGTTAGCTAAAACATCGCAGAATGGACCATGAATTAAACCTCTTTAACCTAATAAAAGACTGTTTAGCTGTTGCTTCGTTAGGTTGCGGACGATGAGGGGCAGGTCGTCGGGGATAGCCTGCAGGAGGGCATCCGTCTGGAGAGTGGTTCCGCGGAGAGAGTGTAGCACGCGGTCGAGGTCGCCCAGGAGGAAGAAGTCGCCCAGAAGGTTGATGTCGCGGATCACGTTGTTGCGCACCTCCATTCGCAGTTCAAGGTCGCCCACACCCTCTATGCGCCGACGACGGACCACGGAGTAGCGCGGGTTGCTGCCGAAGATGAACGAAGGGGCGAGATACTCCTGCTCAATGGCTTCGATCTGAGCAATGTCTAAGTGGGTAAGGAGAGCCTGTTCGTCGCAAAGATTCTCTTTTACAAATTGCTTAAATGCGTTGATGTCGAGCGAGATATAATCTTTAAGCAAAGCGATGCGCTGACGAACGCTCTGCACACCTTTGCTCACCAGTTTGTCGTCGCTGGGAGTGATGCTGCCCACCATGTGCTGCATGTGGGTGTCGTAGAGCATGGTGCCGTGAACGATGCTGCGGCCAGGCAGGTGGTAGAAGGCGTTGCCGCTCACTTTCCTTCCGTCCACGAGAATGTCGTTGCGCCCAGAGCTGGTGGCCGCCACACCGAGTTTGCGCAACACGTGCACCACCATATTGATGTAGCGGTTGTAGGTGAAGTTGACGTTGTCTTCGCTGGTAATGTACGAGAACATGACGTTGCTCATGTCGGCGTAGACACACCCTCCCCCACTCTTTCGGCGATACATCTGGATGCCATACTGGCGGCAATACGGGATGTTTACTTCGGCTTCGACCACTTGGTTGCGGCCAAAGATGACGCTGGGCTCCACTTGCCACATGAAGAAGGCGTCGGGCCACTGCTTTTCGCGGGCCACATATTCTTCCATTGCAAGGTAGAAACTCAGTCGGCGGTGATGCTCTTCAGGTAGGGAGATGTATAGCATTTTACGGATGAAATGAGCGGTGAGAAACGAAAGTGAGCGGTATCAATCGTCGACCACGTGGAGCACATCGCCATCGACGCGGAAATGGATGTCATGGCCAGCGAAGGCCATCCCGTAGACTTTGTCGGGGTTGTCGTGATACTGCGGCCGCGGGTCTTGCTCGAGGGTGTGGACGAGCGACTGCAGCAGCTCGGGCTTGAAACGGCGGGCCACGCGGTCGGGCACCTCTACGCGGAGTTTGCGCCAGGCGTTGTCGTCCACGAAGCCGCTCTTGGCTTCTGCGTGGCTGTCGGTGTAAGGGATGTAGGGCTTGATGTCGTAGATGGGTGTGCCGTCCATCAGGTCGCCGCCCAGCACGTGCAGCACAGGCCCCTGGGGTGTGTCCCACTCCACGCTTTTCAGGCGAACGGAGGAGAGTCCGAGGCCGTTTGGCCTGAAGGGCGAGCGTGTGGCAAATACGCCCATGCGGGTGTTGCCACCCAGGCGGGGCGGGCGCACGGTGAGGCGGTCGGTGTCCTGCCGGTTGGCGGAGAACTCCCAGATGATCCACAGAAAGTCAAAGGCCTCAATACCTCGCAGGGCTACAGGCTCGCGATATATTGGCTCGAAGACAATGGTGCCTTCAAGCTCTTCCACGAGTCCGCTCTGCCGCGGAATGCCGAATTTGGTGGGAAAGGGGGAATGAAAGACGGCGATGGGACGGATGTTCATTTGCCGGATTTCTGCTTTTTTCGCTCTGACATGCGCTTGAACGACTGGCGGTGGAACTTCTCCTCGGCCTTAATGACGTCGTAGAGTTTCGAGGCCGTGAGGATGCGCAGGAACTTCTGGTGATACTGCTGCTGCAGCTCTTTGGCCTGTATGTCGACTTCGTCTTTCAGTAGGATAGCTTCACGGCAGCCTTGCTCGTCGGCGGGCTTGATGTGGCGGTATTTGCGCAGCTGATGGAACACGCTGTGCTGCTTTTTCATCATCTCACGATAGACGGGGAAAAACTTCGCGGCTTCTGTCGGTGTGAGGCAGGCTTCGCTGGTGATGAACTGCTCGAGGTCAGCCTGATAGCGCTCAGGGTCGAACTTCGGCTGTCCGTCTTTTTGCTGGGCGAAGGCGGTGAGGGCTGTGCCCAGGAGGGCGATGATGAGGAGCTTACGCATGGGTCAATAGTCGGCTAAATAGGAATAAATGTCTTGATTGTCGAGCATCACATAGTCGGCCATCTGCTCGATGTTCTCATCGGCAGCGGCGGCTGCGGGCGTCTTGATGGATGTAGACACGAAATGGCTGGCGGCTATATTGTCGCGAGGCTGCAAGAACCACACGGCAGCTCCTGCCACAACGCCCACGATGCTGGCGGCCACCGCATAGCGGCGCACCATTCCCCAGACCACTGCCCGACGATGCTGCCGGTGGAGGTCCTCTTCGGCGGTGGGCAGCTCGAGGGGCTCTATCGCAGGCAACTGACTCATCATCTTCGGGGCGAAAGCCTCGAAATAGCCGTCAGGCACGGTGAACGGGCGCTGACTGCCAAATCGCTGTCTAAGAGTGTTTTCTTCGGTCATGAACTTCTCATTTTCTTATGTGACGATTGCACTGAAGAATGGTTTAACCGCACTTTACTTTTTTTTAGGGATGATATATGATACTTTTTTCAGGTATGATATGTGATTTCGACCTCATTTCTATCGCAAACGCAGCCTATGGCTCGTGGGCTTGCACGTAGGCGGTGATTTTCTTCACGGCGATGTGGTAGGATGCCTTGAGGGCTCCTTCGGTGACTCCAAGTATCTGGCTGATCTCGCTATATTTCATCTCTTCGAAATACTTCATGGTGAACACCGTGCGCTGCACGTCGGGCAGGGTGGCAACGGCCTCCTGGAGAAGAGCCTGCGTCTGGTCGCCGTCGAAATATTCGTCGGCCAAGAGTCGCGTCGAGAGCGATATGTCGGCATCCATCGCTTTCATGCGCTTCTCGCGGCGAACAAAGTCGAGCGACTCGTTGATGGCGATGCGGTAGAGCCAGGTGGAGAGCTTGGCTTCCTGACGGAACTCGGCGAGGCTGCGCCAGGCTTTCAGGAAAGTGTTTTGCAGCACATCATTGGCATTGTCGTGGTCGAGCACGATGCGACGAATCTTCCAGTAGAGCGGCTCGCTATACTGGCGCACCACCTGCTCGAAAGCCTGCCGCGCCTGCTTGGGGTCGGCCAGCTGGGCAATGATTTGTTTCTCGTCGGGAAGACTCATGCGCGCGTTTATATATAAGGTGTGAGATGCTTGATGATGGCTTTGTCGTAGCCATAGACATCGCGGTATTCCTGCAGTTGCCCGTATTGGTCGGGATAGAGGGTGAAATAGGTGATGAAAAGGGGCACTTCTGGCTCCACGCTGACCTGACGTATCAGGCGGTCGCGGTTGATGTGCTCGGCGGGCTTACCCTCTTCATGCAGGCTATGGTTGATGTCGGCCTCCATCGAGTAGCGTATGCGGTCGATGAGATCGTCGTCCTTGTCGTTGAGCAGGAAGATGGCGAAGTCCAGCGGCTGCTGTATTCTGACGCACCCGTGACTGACGGCGCGGCTGTCGCGCTCGAAGAATCCGGGCGAATTGGTGTGGTGGAGGAAGACGGAGAAATTGTTCTCAAAGCGGAAGATGATTCTGCCCAGCGAGTTGCCCGGCCCTCCTTCCTGCACAATGTGCTGCTCTCCACTCATGATTTTCGCATACGACGCCTGCGAGGCATCGAGCCGCCCGCGCTTGCGGTCGGAGATGAACATGTGGTTGCGGTGCAGATAGCCTGTGCTGTAGACGATACCTTTGGCGATGCTCTTGGGAACGATCCACTGAGGATTGACGTCCATCCGCATGATTTTGCTGGTGAGCAGGGGGGTCTTCGTCTTCACCGCTCCGCAGCCCACACGCATCGTCAGCGTGCTGTCGCCGTCGGTGGCGTAGAGGCGGAAGGCAGGGATGTTCACCACCACACGCTTCTTGTATTGCTCGGGATGCTCCTTCAGCCGCCAGCGGCAACGCTCCAGGTTGCAAAGCGTGGTGAGCCGCTGCTCTCTGGTGAGTGTCGGGTCGTCGAGGCGGTCGCACAATCTGTGGTAGAGCTCGCCCATAGGCTGCACCTCGCGGAGGAAGGGTGCCACGCTGTCGTTGCTGATCTTACCCAGCGCCTGCTGGAAGAAGTCTTCGCCCGGACGGGAGAAGGGAACGTCGAACACGCGATGATAGACCACATGCAGCGAGTCGGAGTCTTTCACACACAGGCGGTTGAGGACGTTTGCGGGATTCAGGAAACCGTAGTGCTGCACCGTGCAGTAACGCACGAAAGCCCGCGTCAGGTTGTATTCCAGACGGGCAGCCACGTGGTTGATATCGTTGTCGGCAGAATCAAGGTCGAGGGTACGCAGCCGCTTGATGTCGTTCTCCAACTCGTTTCTGCGGAACATTCTGGGCGAAAGTCCTGAATGCTCCACCTCAGCGAGGCACGCGATGAGCGAGTCGGCGCGGCTGTCGACTCCCAGATAACTGACCCAAAGCATGGGGTGATGGTTGCCGTAATACGACTTCACGTAGTTGTCGAGCGCCAGCTTCCCTTTGTCGGCCCTCACCAGTTCGTCGAGCAGCTCCGTCACACGCATAGGGCGCACGACGTATGCCGACGTCTTCATGCCTGAAAACGCATCCATCGTCAGGTTTCGGTTTGGGTTCATCTGTTCGTCTTGGCAAGAACACAAGAGGCTTGCCAAGACAAACACAAAGAGGAATTTTCTAAACAAGGCTATAGGCGGTGACTACTTGATGGAGATTTTCCTGACGGTCTTGCCCACCTTTACGATGTAGCAACCCTTCGGAAGGTTCAGGTCGAGGCGTTTGTCGGCCGTGTCGATCTTGAAACTCTTGATCAGCACGCCTGCTACGTTGTACACATGAAGCGTCTGCCCGGTTGCTCCGCTCACGCGCAACGTTCCGTCCTCCTCCAGCACCACCGTGACAGCCTGCAGCTCCTGGTCGATGATTTCCACAGCAGGAACGGCCATCGCTACGGCAGGCATACCCAACATGAGTGCCAAAGCCATTGTTATTTTCACAACACTTCTGTTCATAAAGCTATATATAGTTTGTGCAAAGATACAACAAAAACGCGCTCATTCCAAATATTTTTAGACTTTTTATCGTTTCAACCCGATTTTTTCTTAATAATTCGTCTTTTTCCTACGGAAAAGGGCTGAACTGACACTTGTTCAGAGGGTGAAGACATCGTTTTCGTGGGTCAGGAACGACTGGGGGAAAATGCGACGGGCTTCGTCGAGGAGGGGCTGCTCGTTGTCGTAGCGTGAACTATAGTGCCCTAAGAGCAGGCGTCGCACACCTGCATCGCGGGCCGTTGTGGCTGCCTGCGCAGCCGTGCTATGGAAGTATTTCGCGGCTTTCTCGCCCATCGGCTCGTCGTAGGTGGCCTCATGATAGAGCAGGTCGACCCCCTTCACCACTTCGGCCAGACGGGGCATGTAGCGCGTGTCGGAGCAATAGGCATAGGCGCGAGGGGCATCGGCGGGTGTCACCAGCTCGCTGTTTGGAATGACGATGCCGTCGGCGCGTGTCCAGTCGGCCCCGTTCTTGATGTTGTTGATCTGGCTTACGGGGATTTCCAGGTAGTCTATCATCTCGCGTCGGATGTGCGGCAGCGTGGGCTTCTCGCGGAAGAGGAAGCCGCAGCAGGGCACACGGTGGTCGAGCGGAATAGTCTGGATGGTGAGACTGCGGTCTTCGTAGACGACCTTCGCGCGAGTCGTATCCAACGCGTGGAACACCACTTCGTACTCAATGTTGTCGCAGAACATCTTCTTTTGCAACAGCAGCAGCGGCTCCAGCTCAGCGGGAGCATAGACGTGAAGGGGTGTGGTGCGGCCCAACAGCCCGAAGGTGCTCATCATGCCGATGAGCCCCAAACAGTGGTCGCCATGAAGGTGGGAGATGAGCACAGCTTGTATCTTCGAGAAGTGCATGTGGGCCTTGCGCAACTGCAGCTGCGTGCCCTCACCGCAGTCTACCATAAACTGTTTGCCGCGCAGACTCACCACCTGCGATGTAGGGTTGTGGCGCAGCGTGGGCATCGCGCTCCCACAACCGAGTATGTACACCAAGAATGGTTGCATCACCTCATGCGTTTGTAGGTATAGATGCCATTGGCATTCTCCAGGTAGAGGCTGTCGGCACCGAGCTCATAGATATCGAAGGTATCGGCCGAGAGAACCAGGTGCCCGTTGCAGATTTTCCACTCGGTGAGTGGCTTCGGTTCGGTGACGTTCGAGACAACCACCCCACCCTCTTGCAGCTCGAAGTTCTTGTCCAATGCTGTCCACTTGCCCAACAGCGTCGTGAGGTTCACCACCAGCTTTGCCTGTGGCTCACCTTCGTATTCTGAGCCAACAATGACCGCAAGCCGGTCGCCTGCTCCTAATCCGCCGCGCACACACGCTATCGTGTCGTTGTTAATGCCGAAACAGAGCGTATCGCCCTCGTCGGTGATCAATTCAAGGGTGTGCATCGCAGTGCCTTCGCCGCAACGCCCGTAGAGCGTGGTGTCGACGACGGCAACGGTGTCGATGGCCAGCGAGTCGGCCACAGGACTGTCTTGCGGCGCTTTGTCCTTGCATGCGGTGAACAACAGGCAATAGCCCGACACGAATAACCAACTGATGGTGAACATCAGCCTAAGACCGTTCGTTCTCTTCTTCATGATTCTCTTGTTTTTTAGCTTCATTCCACAATTCATCCATTTCTCCCAAGGTCATATCCGTCAAAGGTTTACCTATCTTAATAGAATGCTCCTCAATATAGTTGAAACGGCGGATGAACTTCTGGTTGGTATGCTCCAATGCATTATCAGGATTCAAGTGGTAGAGGCGGGCTGCATTGATGACGGCAAAGAGGAAATCGCCCAGCTCACGGGTAGACTTTTCTTTATCCTCACGTTTCAGTTCTGCTTCCAGCTCATTCAACTCCTCGCGCACTTTCTGCCACACGTCGGCCTTATCCTCCCAGTCGAAGCCTACGTTACGGGCTTTGTCCTGAATGCGGTAGGCCTTGATGAGCGAGGGCAGCGATGCTGGTACCCCCGAGAGCACGCTCTTGTTGCCGTCCTTCTCGCGGAGCTTGATCTGTTCCCAGTTCTTAAGCACCTGGTCGGAAGTTTTGGCCTTTGTGAAATCGCCGCCTGCTCCCGTCTCCTCGTTCTTCGGCGGATAGACGTGCGGATGGCGGAAGATGAGTTTGTCGGCTTCCTTGTTGCATACATCAGCGATGTCGAACTGGCCCTGCTCCTGCCCGATGAGGGCGTAGAACATGACGTGCATGATGACATCGCCCAACTCTTTGCAGATGTTCTGCGTGTCGTTCTTGATGAGGGCGTCACAAAGTTCGAACGTCTCTTCAATGGTGTTCGGGCGAAGGCTCTCGTTGGTCTGCTTGCGATCCCACGGGCATTCCACCCGCAGTTTGTCCAGCACATCGAGCAATCGCCCGAACGCCTCTAATTTCTCTTCTCTTGAATGCACTTTTTATTGACTATTTATAAATATTGTTTACAGAAATATCATTTACACTACCACAACTTCTTTCCGAGGCGCAGGTAGAAACCTTGGGGCTCTTTCATGTTGAATGATATGAGATGAGGTTTATTTTTAGCTTGCAAATATAATACTTTTTCCAATACTGACCAAAGAAATCTAACAAAATATGGAAAAAGAGAAAAGTCTGCGATAAAATTCTGGCATGTCGTTAGAACTATTTTCACGATAAACAAAAGACACGGAGCATGATGTAAATGCCCCGTGCCTTTTGCTAAAAGTCGCATCATCGACTATCTGACAACGATTTTCTTCTTGTCTGAAATGATGATACCCTTGCCTGTTATCTTACTGAGTTTGCGACCCTGCAGGTCGTAGATTTGAGAATCGGAGGTTGACTGCGTGGCAACGGATTCGATGGCGGTAGCACCGTCGCCCGTTATCTCGACCTCGTTGGAATAGGCAGCCTCACCCTTGTTGTAGACGGCTGTCACACGATAGCGGTCGCCCACTTTGCCGTCAGCATCGGTGAATTCCGGCGACGACACTAGAGCACCATTCAGGGCTGTGCCGTTCTTGTAGACGTTGTAGCCGTAGAATATGGCTCCCGTCTGGGCGGCAAGCGTGTCGGGAGCGAAGGTGATGTCGTCAATCATAAAGCACCATTTGTCGTCGCTCACCTTTCGGATGGCGAAATGCTTCGTGCCCTGCGGCAGATTGTACTCATAATTCTTCCAGTCTGCCGTCGTTGTCGTGACGGGCGTCTGGTCGTAGGCCATAAAGTTGTTCACTTCTGAGCCGTTGGTGCTGATGTAGAGCTGGAAACTCTCTGGGAATTCCTCACTTCCGCTCTTGAGGTGATGGGCATAGAACGAAATTGTCTGTGCATTGCCAGAAAGTTCGGGCGAGATGAGCCAGTCGTCGCAGGGGCCCTGACAGGAGAACGATGCGAGCAACTTACTGCCCGTGCGAGGTTTCCAAATCTCAGCGGAACTTCCTGTCATTCCCTTTTCTCCCGTAGCGTTGTTGGTCACCTCAGAGGGATTGAACACGATATACGACATCACATAGCCTGGTACGGGGTAGCTATAGTTGGACAATCCGTAGACCACACCCATATCACCATCATGGAGCTGCCATTCGCCGAAGTTGACGGTGGTAAAGTCGTTGTAGTCTTCAAAACTTTCGGTCACCTGTCCATCGACCGTTCTCGGCTGGGCGGGAGCGTCCCAGGTGAGCTTCACGCCGTCGCCCTTCGTGGCTCTCAGGTTCGTGGCCACAGGAAGATTGGGCATCTTCACTTTGATGGGCTGCGCTTCGCTCTTGTTGTTCGACGCGACTTCATCGTCGGCATACACCACCTCTACATAGAGTTCCGACTGGTCCTGCATGTCTATCGTGGGCTGCAGCGTAAGCATACTGTTGGCCTTTGCTCCAGCAGCAACTGCCATTCCCATCGTCGTTCCTGCCTGCTTTCCGTCGATGTAGGCATTGAGCGTATAGCTTCCGTTGGCCACATCCACCAGTCCGAGGTTCTCCACCTCTGCCGTCATAAACTTCATCTCGCCCACCTTCACAACAGAAGGAGCGGATGCAATGCGCACGGTGAGGTCTTTCTCATGCTGGTCGATGATGCGGAGATTGTCGAGATAGATTACGTCGACGGTCGTTCCAGTCGTGGTTTCGAAAGCTACCTGCACATAGTCTTGTCCGGCACAACCTGTCAGCGGGATGGAGGCAAACTGCCAACTGCCCTGTTTGGAAGAATCGTTCACATCGATACTTCCAATGGTCTGCAATTCTCCATTGTGGTTGCACACTTTCACGTAGAGCGGTGTAGCCATCGAACCGACACAGAAATAGTAGAACATCAGCACGGGAGAGGAAGCATCCTTCATGGAGAGATTGCCTGAGAGCAAGGTTGCCGTCTCGCCACCCTCCTGTGCATTGAAGCCCATCATACCGTTGTCGTTGTCCTGATTGAAACGTTTGTCCAAGAAGGGAATCCATCGAGCTGTTGTGTTTCGGATGTCGGTACGCCAGAAGTTCTGCATCTTACCGTCGGCAAACGATTCTACGAAGGGCAGCGTGTATTGCTCACCGATGATTACGCTGTTCGTTCTTGCAGAGGCTCCCTTGCCCTGCTCATTCACAGGATTGACATCATAATATATGGCTCCCTGACCGTTGATGACCCAGTTCACCGCTACATTCATACCGATTTCGGCATACTCCTGCTCCTTCTTTTCTTTTGCTTCCTGAAGGTATTCTATGCCCACCTCGTCCTCAAACGACATCTGCGCATAACCAGTAGCAATCGGTTCGCTCTGATAAGCGCGGGTGATGGTATAGCTGATGTTCTGCGTATCGATGTATCCTCCGTTCACACCTACGGTCGGAGCATCCCACGTCAGGGTGCTCACGCCTGCCTCATGGTCGTAGACCAGCTTCAGATTGGTGACGGGTCCCAATTGGTCGATGCCCACGTAAGCCTTCACTTCAGCTTCCGTACCCTCGCCCTTTTCGTTAGAGGGAACCACACGCCAGGTATGGAAACCGTTGCTCATTCCCTCGTCGGTGAAACTAAGTTGCTCACCAATTGCCGGGTTCTCGAAGGTTTTCACCAGTTGGTCGTCGCGCAGCACTTCAATCTTTGTGATCGACGTCAAGTTTCCCCCATTGATAGACACGGTAGGAGCGGTGAAAGCCACCTCGGCCTGCAGAGCACCTTGCGCGCCAGGAATGGCGGTCAGGTTGGTGACACTTCCCGGCACACTTTGGTCGGCAGTCACTTCCACAACAACGCTCTTCAGATACAGACGGTTGGAATAGCCGTCGTCGGGAGTCTTGAAATGGAAGCCTATGAACTGCTCACCCGTTGCCGTAGCTTTAAAGATTACGGAAAACTCTTTGTCGCTCGTTGCAGTCAGCTCCATGTTATTCATCAGTCCGACATTGAGCGCCGATACTTCAGCGGCATTGCCCATCATCACATCCAAAGCCTCAAAGCCCTCATTCTCAATGGAAACGACAAAAGAAAGCTTGTAGGTTTTACCTTCCTCCAAAGCCAGCGAAGGCGTGATGAGCCAGTCGTCGGCATCATAGTCGCGCGGACAAGATGCGGCGAGATAAAGGTCGTCATACAGCCACGTCTGATAGTCCTCGTTTTGGTCTATCACAGTGTAATTTTCAAACTCGGTGACATCATTGAACTGATTGTCCAGTAACGTCTGTCCCTGAACTGCCACAGCCATCAGGAGCAGCAGTAAGCCGAAAAGGCGTTTCAGATTTGTTGTCATCTTTTTGAATACTAAGTTTTATGGAATAAATAGTTTCTTGGTAGTATTTCCTTTTTGAATATAGATTCCCCTGGTCGCGGGAGCTGTGCATTTCATGCCCTGAACATTGTACCATTCCGGTTCTCCTTCAGTTTCAACAGTCGCGATGGCTGCAGGAACATCGGTTGTAATCTTCGCCTGAGTGGCATTCAACACCTTACCCGTAGGATAGTTAGTATCGGCATCGGCCTGCGCAACAACGAAGGCTACCACACGCATGTGATTCTGATTCCACCCAGACTGAAGGTCGAAGGTTGTCTGATAGGTGAAATGCGCATTCTCATCCCAAGTCGGCAAGACACCACGCGCGGGAGTGACGAAAGCACGGGTAATATTGTCGTGAATGGTCTTGTCGGGGTCACCCGCCTGCGGACGCGAGGACTTCACCTGGTCTTCTACGAGGAAGATATGAAGCGTTGCTTTGGGGAAGAGCTCTGTGAACCAGGGCTTCCCCTCGCCTTCCACGTCGATGGTCAACACGTTCTGCTCTGCATGAGCTATTGCATCCAGTTGTAGGAAGGCTGGCAGAGAGGCCGCATAGTCGAACACGTTCTGTTCGAGTTCTTCCACAGTATAAGTGCCAATGGTGAAAGCGGGTGTCTCATTGCTTCCAAGCAATGTGCGGTCAACCATAATATAGGGATTGCCGTTCACGCCGAAGCGCGTCAGATTGCGGCTGGTCTCCAGCGTGAATTCATCCTCACGATAGCCCACATGGTGGGTCACCCAGGCCACATCGGTGCGTTCCTCCACTACTTCTTCCAGCATACGGTCGACAGGCGGACAATTCACACAAAGCAATGAAGTGAAATGCTCCAATAGCATCATGCGTGGATACGAGCTGGTATATATATAAATAGGTACGCGTAAGACATCGTTGTCGGCATTGAGATCGCCAGCTTCTCCCGCGTCCACGCTCACCACCACCTCATGCCTGCCCTCTTCGAGAGATTCGAGAGGCAGCGTATGCGAGAAGCTTGCGGTCTGTTCGGGCAGCAACAGGGCATTGAGCGCCAAAGTCTCCGTTTCACCATCATCGATGCTCACATGCAATTGTAAGCCTTCGATAGGGTTCGTTCCAGTGTTCACCACCGTTCCCTTCAATTGCACGGACTCTTCAGGCGTGAAGACGTTCTGATCGACCGTCAAGTCCATCATTGCCAGGTCGTTGTCGTAGGCTGTGCCTTCCACCACGCCCTGAATGAACAGAATACCCAGTCCATGATCGTGATAATCGTTCCACTCATTGCCGATAGCCAGCCACGAGGTGTACTCGTTGCCTTCGCCATAAGCCAGGATACCCCAGAAAGAGGCAGGCTGTGTGGCCGTATAGCCGATGTAGAGATCATCTCCATCGATGGGCAACGGGCGGTTGAGGGTCACCTCGTTCCAGCCTGTCACCACTTCTGGCACACTCTGAATCACCTTCGAACTGGTGTCGAGCGACGTACGCACCCACACCGACACATTCTCAAAGCCTTCCATCACGGCAAAGCGTATCTTCGTGAGCTGACAGCCCTTATAACGCATCAGTTTGTTAGCCGGCAGCCGGATGGCCGCTGACATACGCATCTCTTGTTCGCTCAGGCTTACGGGTTTCATGTCGGCGGGCAATTCATTGGAGCAATAGCCCACGACATACTCATTTTGCGCAACAATAGGAAACACCGACAGCCAAAGCAAAGCCGTCAGGCACCATAGTTTTTTTATCATCATTATACTTATATGTGTCTTGATTACGAATTGTCTGACTTTTCGCCTTTATAGACTTATACGAGAGTGAAGGCCACGTCCATCATCTTCGTGAACGTATTCTGGCGTTCTTCGGCCGTAGTGACCTCACCAGTCAGGATATGGTCGGAGATGGTGCAGATGGTCAAGGCCCGCCCACCGCTGTAGGCAGCGTTCATATAGAGAGCGGCGGCTTCCATTTCTACGGCCAGCACACCCATACTGATCCACTTGTCGTGGTGGGGGTTCACGTTGTAGAATACGTCCGACGAGAACACGTTGCCCACCATGTAGCGATAGCCAAAGCGGTCGCAGGCATCGGCAGCGCGACGCAGCAAGCCGAAATCGGCAATGGGTGCATACTGTCCAGGCATTTCATACTGATTGGCATAGCTGCTGTCGGTGCAGGCACCCTGTGCGATGACCAGGTCGCCCACATGCAAATCGGGATTGATGCTTCCGGCCGAACCCACGCGGATGATTTGCTTCACCCCGTAGAAGTTGAACAGCTCGTAACTGTAGATACCGATGCTGGGCAATCCCATTCCGTGCCCCATCACGCTGACGCGCTTTCCATCGTGCATACCAGTGAAACCAAACATGTTCCTCACCTGATTGAACAGGACAGGATTCTCCAAAAACTTCTCCGCCATAAACTTCGCGCGGAGTGGGTCGCCCGCCATGATGACGGTCTCAGCAATTTCGCCATACTGTGCCCCGATGTGGGGCGTTGGTGTCTTACTCATAAAGCTTTCTTTATTATCATTAAACAACTCCTAATTCCTAACTTATAGCCTAAACTCATTTACTACAGTCCCCGTGCGGGCAGCAGAGCCGATGCGTCGGGCTGCTTCATGCCGGTAAAGTCGGAGAACATCTTCATCAGGTCACCCGTATTACCACGACTCAGCACTTTGTCGCGGAAAGCCTGACCGACCTCGGGCTTCAAAGCACCACGCTTGGCGAAGCAGTCGGCAATGTTCACGGCCAGCACCTCGGTCCAGAGATAGCTGTAGTAGCCGGCGGCATATCCCCCACCCCACACATGGTTGAAATACGAAGTGCTGTAGCGTGGCGGTATCTGATGGTTGAGCAGCCCTATCTCCTTCAGTGCCTTCGTCTCGAAGTCGGCGGCCTTGTCGGCGGTGGGCACATCCTTTGAGGGCAGCACGTGCCAAGCCAAATCCAAGCATGTGGCGGCCAAGTTCTCGCCCAGCGAGTAAGCTGTCTGGAAGTTGATGGACTTCAGCATCCGCTCTTTCAGGTCGGCAGGCATGGGCTTACCGGTCACAGCGTGCTTAGCATAATGGTCGAAGATTTCAGGGATGCTGGCAAACGACTCATTGAACTGCGAGGGCATCTCCACGAAGTCGCGTGCCACATCCGTGCCACTCAGCATGTTGTACTTGCAGTTGGACAGTATGCCATGAAGTGCATGACCGAACTCATGGAACATGGTCGTCACCTCATCCCACGTCAGCAGCGACGGCTGTCCGGCAGGGGCTTTGGCGCTATTGCATACATTATATATAATAGGCAGTTGCTGGCGATAGGTGCTCTGCTTGGCAAACTCACTCATCCAAGCACCACCCCGCTTCGTGGGACGGCGGAACATATCGCTGTAGAACAGGGCGATGGGCTTGCCGTCGCGGTCTTGCACCTCAAACACTTTCATGTCAGGATGATAGGTGGGAATGTCTTTGCGCTCCACGAAGTTCAGCCCGTAGACGCGGTGAGCGGCATAGAACACGCCGTTCTTCTGCACGCTGTCCACATTGAAGTAAGGCTTCACCTCATCGTCAGAGATATTGAGCATCTCCTTCTTCATCTTGGCAGAATAGTAGAAGCGGTCGTAAGGCTCTAGTTCGAAGTCACTTCCCTCAGTCCGGCGGGCAAAATCCTCGATGGCTTTGGTCTCTGCATCGGCCTTTGGCGTATAGCCCTGAATGAGCTGGCGCAGGAAAGCGTAGATGTTCTCAGGCGTCTTGGCCATCGTGTTCTCCAACGAGTAAGCAGCGTAGTTCTTTTGTCCCATCAATTCACCTTGCTCAGCACGCAGCTTGGCAATCTCTGCCACGAGGGGGAACGTGTTGAAACCGCGTGTACCGTCTGAACGATGGATGCTGGCCTCATACACGCGGCGGCGCAGGTCGCGGTTGTCCAACGAGGTCAGAATGGGCTGCTGCGTGGTGTTGATGATGACGATAGCATAGGGAGCCTTACTTCCGCGGCTCTCAGCATCCTGACGACATTGGGCAATGTCGGCCTCGGAAAGACCAGCCAACTCATCCTTTGAGTTGACCCACACCACAGCATGGTTTGTGGCATCGGGCAACAAGTCGCCCCACTGCTGCTGAAGGTCTGCAATACGCAGGTTGATTTCTTGCAGGCGCGATGCCTTCTCGCCAGAGAGGAGCGCACCGGCATGCACGAACTTCTGGTAGACTTCTTCCAGCAGTTTTTTGTCCTCGCCCTTCAGCGAACGGTGCTGATGGTCGTAGACATACTTCACGCGCTGGAACAGGGCTTTGTTGAACACGATGTCGTTTTCCAACGCTGTCAGCATTGGCATTGCCTGCTTTTCGGCTTCGGCAATTTCAGGTGTCTTGTCAGCACTGGCCAACGCGAAGAGAATATTGCTAACACGCCCCAGTAGCGCCCCGCTCTCGTCGAAGGCCACAATGGTGTTTTGGAACGTGGGTGTCTGCTTGCTGTTCACGATGTCGGCCACCTTCGAGCGCTGCAGATGGATGGCAGCCTCGATGGCAGGGATGTAGTCAGAGGACTGAATCTTGCGGAAATCGGGAGCACCAAAAGGCAATGTACTTTTCATCAACAACGGATTCTGTCGGGGTTCACTCATGCCCGCGCCGCCTGCGGTCTGGGCTGTAGACTGCATCATGGCCGATGCCAGTCCGAGGGTGAGCAATGTTTTGGTAATTTTCATGATAATTGCATTTACGATATTTGGCCGCAAAGATAACGAATAATTTATAATACGAATGAGAATCGACATAAAATTATGTTTTTTTTTCTTTTTCCTGCCAATTCATTACAATCGAATCAATTGCCCGATGATTAGCGGAGTTTTTGTTTTCTGACGCGGAAAACATCGTTTTCTGACTTGGAAAACACTCTTTTCTATCATGGAAAACAACGTTTTCTGACTTAGAAAACGATTTCATCCCTATGGAACAACTGACTCAGAAATCATTACTAAAACATAAAAATGATAGGTTTTCCGTTGAAACTTTTGCTTGTTAAGAATGAATTTCGTAACTTTGCACCTTGATTTTCAACAAGCAAACAATAAAAACAAACGATAAATGGAATTAGCTAGCAAGTATGATCCACGGGAAGTGGAATCGAAATGGTATCAGTATTGGCTTGACAATAAGCTCTTTAGTTCGAAACCCGACGGCCGCGAGCCCTATTGCATCGTCATCCCGCCACCCAACGTGACAGGTGTGCTGCACATGGGCCACATGCTCAACAATACCATTCAGGACATCCTTGTACGTCGTGCTCGCATGGAGGGAAAGAATGCCCTCTGGGTGCCGGGCACCGACCATGCCTCGATTGCCACAGAAGCAAAGGTGGTGAAGAAACTGGCTGACCAAGGCATCAAGAAGCGCGACCTCACGCGCGAGGAATTCCTGAGGCACGCATGGGACTGGACCCACGAGCACGGGGGCATCATCCTGAAGCAGCTGCGTCGTCTGGGAGCTTCCTGCGACTGGGACCGTACGGCCTTCACGATGGACGAAGTGCGCTCGGAAGGTGTGAAAAAGGTGTTTGTCGACCTCTACAACAAGGGCTATATCTATCGCGGACTGCGCATGGTGAACTGGGACCCGAAGGCGCTGACGGCCCTCTCCACCGAGGAAGTTATTTATAAAGAGGAGCAGTCGAAGCTCTACCACCTGAAATACTATCTAAAAGATATAGAGAATCTTGACAATATAGAAGATCTGAAATCCCAGGGCAACGTCATCCACAAAGACGAAAAGGGCTTCTACGCCGTAGTGGCCACCACCCGCCCCGAGACCATCATGGGCGACACCGCCATGTGTGTCAACCCGAAAGACCCGAAGAACCAATGGCTCAAGGGACGTCGCGTCATCGTGCCACTCGTTGGACGTGTGGTTCCCGTGATTGAAGACCGCTATGTGGACATTGAGTTCGGAACAGGATGTCTGAAGGTGACACCTTGCCACGACCCCAACGACTACATGCTGGGCAAGACCCACAACCTGGACAGCATCGACATCTTCAATGCCGACGGCACCATCTCTGCCGAGTCGCCACTCTATGTGGGCATGGACCGCTTTGCCTGCCGCAAGCAGATAGCCAAAGACTTGGAGGAAGCCGGACTGATGGAGCGCGTGGAGGAATACACCAACAAGGTGGGCTATTCGGAGCGCAATCCCGACACAGCCATCGAGCCAAGACTTTCGCTGCAGTGGTTCCTCCGCATGAAGCACTTCGCCGACATCGCCCTGCCGCCCGTCATGAACGACGAGATAAAGTTCTACCCCACGAAATATAAGAACACGTATAAGAACTGGCTGGAGAACATTCAGGACTGGTGTATCTCGCGCCAGCTGTGGTGGGGTCACCGCATTCCCGCTTGGTACTATGAGACCGCAGAGGGGACTGAGGCTTTTGTCGTTGCAGAGAATGCCGAAGAAGCCCTGCGACTGGCCCGCGAGAAGAGCGGCAACCCCGACCTGCAGGTTTCCGACCTGCGTCAGGACGAGGATGCCCTGGACACTTGGTTCTCTTCGTGGCTGTGGCCCATCTCGCTCTTCGATGGTATTAACCATCCGGGCAATGAGGAAATCAACTACTACTACCCCACCGCCGACCTTGTGACGGCTCCCGACATCATCTTCTTCTGGGTGGCTCGCATGATTATGGCTGGTGAGGAGTACATTGGCAAAGTGCCGTTCCGCAACGTCTACTTCACGGGCATCGTGCGCGACAAGCTGGGACGCAAGATGTCGAAGCAGCTGGGCAACAGCCCCGACCCAATAGAACTGATTGAGAAGTTTGGTGCCGACGGCGTGCGCATGGGTATGATGCTCTCCGCTCCTGCTGGCAACGACATCCTCTTCGACGAGAGCCTTTGCGAACAGGGACGCAACTTCAACAACAAGATATGGAATGCCTTCCGCCTCGTTAAAGGCTGGAAGGTGGCCGAAAGTTCCGTCTCTTGTTCTGAATGTGGCGGCTCTGCCGCCAAGATAGCTGTCAGCTGGTTTGCCGCCAAGCTACGTCAGACCAATGCCGAAGTGGAAGACCTGCTGAAGAAATACCGTATCTCTGAGGCCTTGATGGCCGTCTACCGCCTGTTCTGGGACGAGTTCTCGAGCTGGTATCTCGAGATGGTGAAGCCTGCCTATATCAATGGCGAGGCACAGCCCATCGACCGTGAGACCTACGATGCCACACTCTCGTTCTTCAACGATCTGCTCAAGATGCTCCATCCCTTCATGCCGTTCATCACGGAAGAGTTGTGGCAGCACATCTACGACCGTCAGCCGGGCGACTCCATCATGCGCGACAAGTTGGAGATTGGCGCGCCAACGGCCGACGACGAGCGCCTGCTGGCCGATGTGGAACGCGTGAAGCAGATTGTATCTGGCGTCCGCATGGTGCGCAGTCAGAAGAACATTCCGCCACGCGAACAGCTTACGCTGCAAATGGTGGGCGCCAACCGCTATGAGGCCTTCAACGATATGATGACGAAGATGGCCAACCTGAAAGCTATCGAGGTGGTCAGCGAGAAAGCCACCGACGCATCACAGTTCATGGTAGACACCGACGAATTTGCCGTTCCTCTGGGCGACATGATCGACGTGAAGGCCGAGCTGGAGAAGCAGGAGGCACAGCTGAAGCACCTGGAAGGTTTCCTTGCCGGTGTGATGAAGAAGCTCTCCAACGAGCGCTTCGTACAGAATGCCCCTGAGGCTGTGGTCGCCCTTGAGCGCAAAAAGCAGGCCGACGCCGAAGAGAAGATTGCCGCCCTGCGCGACTCCATCGCTGAGCTTCGCAAGAAAGCCTGATACTCTTGGCCTATTTAATATCATCTGAAATGAAAAAAGCTCTTATCACCCTTGTGGCAGCCGCGAGCTTGCTTACGGCTTGCCACCATAACGACGAGCCTACACCGCAAGAGCCACCCGAGCAGGTTGTCTTCATGTACATGCCTTGGGCGGGAAGCAACATTTATCCTTATTTCCTGCGCAACATTGCCGGCATGCGTCAGGCTATCACCGACATGCAGGGTGGTGGAAAAAAGCAGGTCCTGGTGCTCATTGCTGACAACGGAAGTCGTGCCCACCTGATTCATCTCAAGTATGGATATCAGAAGAAAGAGAAGGAGTACAATTGCGTGAACGACACCATTGAGACATTGCAGTATCTCAACGGTCAGAGTTTCTATTCCGCAGAGGGAATGGCGAACATGTTCAACAAGGCGAAAGCAGCGATGCCCGCCAATCGCTATTCCCTCATCGTGGGATGTCACAGCATGGGCTGGCTCCCCATCGATGCGCGCACCGACTATGCAAAACCCATGTTCGCTCCCAGCTTCAGTAAGTACCACAACGACAATGAAGGCACACCCATCGACCGAGAAATCCTCACGCGCTACATCGGTGACGGTGTTCACGAGGACTACATGGCGGAAATTCCCACAGTGGCTACAGCCATCCGCAACTCGTTCGGACACATGGACTACATCCTATTCGACGATTGTTACATGATGAACATTGAGGTGGCCTACGACTTAAAAGACGTGACCAACTACCTCATCGCCTCCACTTGCGAAGTGATGATCGAGGGAATGCCTTACAACAAAATTGGCCGCTATCTGCTGACAGGCGATTATGAACAGGTGGTCAATGAGTTCTACACTCATTATTCTGCCTACCGCAACCCATACGGCACACTCGCTGTGACTAAGACCAGCGAAGTGGAGCAGTTGGCTTCCGTCATGCGACAGATCAACGCTACACACGAATGGGTACCCGACAGCATTCGCACTGTTCAGCGGCTTGACGGCTTCAATCCCATCGTGTTCTTCGACATGAAATCGTATGTGAAGCGGCTATGTGCCGACGATGCGACGCTCTTCAACCAGTTTGAGCAGCAGCTCAGTCGCGCCGTACCATACGCTAAATGCACACAGCGTTTTTTTTCTGCTCGTAACCAACGGGCCTACAACATCACGGAGTTCTCAGGCATCACCATCAGCGACCCGTCGTTCAGCTACGCTACCCGTAAGAAAGAAGAGACCGCTTGGTGGAAGGCCACCCACACGGATTGAACCAATCACTCACATTCATAAAACGAAAAAAACGCGCTCGGTAAAACACCGGGCGCGTTTCATGTAATGTATTGAGCAAGCTCACTTCATCATGCCTTGAGCTTCGCTCGAGTTCATTCACGTTCGGAAGAACTCGAGTAAGCTCGGTTCTTCGCTCACTTCATCATGACCTTTTTACCGTTCTTGATATAGAGACCTGGCTTGGTGGGAGCACTCAACATAGGCTTGCCATCGAGCGAATACCACACAGCGTTGGCATCATTGGCAGAAGGAACAGCTCCATCAATGCCAGTAGCCACGTAGGGCATTGTGCAAATCATAGCGTTGAACCATGTTGTCCAAGGAGCTGCGTCGTAATAGTCGAGCGTGCCTTCTGGAATATGAAGCTCCGCATAGCGATACTCGTCGCAGGCAAAGGCTCCATTGTCGTCGGTCACTTTGCCGTCAGAGTCGAGCAACACCACATGCGAATTGCGTATATTCACATTGGAAAGTTTGTAACAATTTCTGAAGCTATTGTAACCAAGGAAAGCCACGCTTGCGGGCAGGTCGATGGAAGGCAGGCTTGTACAGCTCTGGAAGGTTGATTGACCGATGGTATTAATGCCGCTGGGAATATTTATATCCGTGAGATTTGAGCAGAAAGCAAAGGCTGTATCGCCCAATTTCCTCAATGTAGAAGGCAACGTGACGGAATAGAGTTCAGAGCAAAGTCCGAAGACTCCACTGCCAATCTCCTTCAGCCCCTCGCTGAGGTTGACGGAAGCCAACTTCACATCCCACGAGAAAGCCAAATCGCCAATCTTTTCTACAGAAGCAGGAACATTAACCGACACCAATTTGGTGCACACCGCGAAGGCTCCTTCGCCAATGTACTTCACAGTGTTGGGGATGTTTATAGACGTCATCTTGGAACAGTAGTGGAAGGCATAATCGCCAATCTCCGTGACAGCGAAGCCCTCAGGCTTCTGTGGAATATTGACAGAACCTTCGTAGCTTTGGTCGATGGCTTTCATTTCATCATCTCCGTACACACGGCAAGTCTTGTCCTTTGCACTCAGCACTTGGAACCACATGTCCTGGCCGGTCTTGAAAGCAGACGGGAAGATGTCGCCGTCCTTGGCATCCATCTGTTGACGCCACATGAACTCATTGTGCCAAGCATCGGTGTCGAAGTTTTTCAGCGTGCCGAAAGGTACATACATCGTGCAATGCTCACAATCGCTGTTTCCTGCATATTCACCCGAGAACAACCCTACTTTGCGGGCATTCATAATGACCGTTGAGAGATTCGGGCAATCGCGGAAAGCACCACGCTCCAACCCCGTCAGGGTTGATGGAAATTCTATCTTCTGTAAGCTATGGCAACCTGCAAACGCCCAAGTGTAGACAGTTTCCAAACCTTCGGGGAAATTGATGTCTTCGAGTGCAGAGAAGCCGCGGAAAGCATCCAGTTGAATAACCCTGAGGGTTTTGGGCAACACAATTTTCTTGATGGTGCTACTGCCTGCGTAGTTGAAGATATTACCTATCTTGTCAAGCTCCAACCCGCAAACCCTATCAGGAATCTCCAACACCGTAACATCAGCAGGAGGAATTTCTTCGAATCTCCACAGTTCGAGTGTACCTTGGGTGTAATTGGGAGTGCAGTCAATCATGAAGCCTATGCTTTCCCTGTCACGCAGTTTGTTAATGCCTGGATATACCTCCAAAATCAAATCGCTTAAGTACGACTGATTGTATAGTTCATTTTCATACGCATGCATTGCCTCATCGTCGCGGCAAAAGAAACTACAGCTTGAGAGCTTTCCGTATTCTCCATAGTCTTCGATTGGAGTGCCCTCAAAACAACCACTACCGAAAAGGGGAGGTGTGGCCGGAAGGAATGTAAACTTGCACTCACCCATGTTCTTGAAAGCTTTGTCTTGTATGGTTGTTACAAATTCAGGAATCTGAAGCTCCCTCAAGCTCGTACAACCTTGGAAAGCAGATTCCCAGATTGTAGTAACTGAACTGGGGATATACACATCTTCGAGCGAAGAGCAACCGTAGAAGAACCATTTAGGCACTCGATTAATACCATCATTGAACCAGAACTTCTTTAAATTTTCGCAATATAAGAAAACGCCAAAATGGTTAATCGACACACTCTTCGGAACAACCACCTCCTCAATATTACAATACTGGAAAGCGTATTCGGCCACATCAACCACCGTATATCCCCTGGCCTTCTCAGGAATGGTCACCGTTCCAGTCACTGACTTGTCAATACAAGAATTATTGTTAGAGGAATAGTCATTCTCACCTACGCAACAGGTCATAGACGACTCGCTTATGACCGTGAACGTCATCATCACGCCCTCTTTTGTTTTCGTGGCGAAGACATCACCATTGTCGGCATAAGCACCGACCACGCCTGCCACAATCATGACCGCGGCAAGCACCATTCTTTTAAGTAAAAAGTTCTTCATAATTATAACATTTTAAATTAATCTGTCGAATATTACTTCAATTATGGTGCAAATATAACGTATTCACTTAACCCTTACAAACAAATTAACGCTTTTAACAATTTAACGGCACGATTATGCCACAATAAAGGCTGCGCAGCCTCCTTGGTCACAAGGATACTGCGCAGCTTATTCACGTTCGGAAGTACTCGAGCAAGCTCGGTTCTTCGCTTGCTTAATCATGACATTGAGCTTCGCTCACTTAATCACGACCTTCTTGCCGTTCTGGATGTACATGCCGGGCTTAACGGGCTTGCCTTCGAGGAGGCGACCGTCGAGGGAGTACCACGGCGACTGGTTGTCGGCCACTGTTGCGACGGCATCAATGTCGGTCGGGATGTTGGCCAACTCATAATCGTTCGTCCAGAACCATGTGGTCCACGGCGACCAGTCATAGAAGCTCTCGCTACCAGCTGGTACGTGCAGGGTTGCATAGCGGTAGTCGCCTGAATAGGCAAAGGCATCATTGTCGGTAGACTCATTGCCATTACTGTCAAACAACTGTACATGACTATTCCCGATATACACATCCTTGAGTCCATTGCAACCATAGAATGCCTTATAACCGAGCGAACCAACAGACACTGGCAGCTCTAACGTCTCCAGAGATGAACATGCGTCGAAAGCACTTCTGCCAATGACATGGATTCCCTCGGGGATAGTTACGCTCTGTAGATTGGTGCAGTTGCTGAAACAAGAAGCAGGAATCACCCCGATTCCGGCGGGAATGTCAACCTCTTGAAGAGCTGTAAAAGCAAATGCAGTGGAGCCTATTTCCTTCAGCGTGGAAGGCAGCGTGATGTTATAAAGCTCAGGACACAATCCGAATGCTGCTTCACCAATGGACAACAGGCCCTCGGGCAGGTTTACAGAGGCCAGATTCGCATTCCAAGAGAAAGCGCCCAGACCAATTGTCTTCAACGAAGCAGGCAAATTCACAGATACGAGACTTGAACAGAGGACAAAAGCACGATCGCCAATATGCTTCACGCCATTCGGAATGCTTACATTAGTAACCTTCGACACAGCATAGAATGCATCATCGCCAACCTCCACGACGGAGAATCCCTTGGGCTTAGACGGGATGTTCACCGAACCTTCGGTCTGGGGATCCACAGCCTTCATTTTCTCTTCTGCGGGGAAGTCACCGTACACGCGGCAGGTCTTATCCTTCGCACTCATCACCTGGAACCACATGTCCTTGCCGCTCTTGTACTCAGCAAAGAAGATGTCGCCATCTTTAGCATCCTCCTCAGCAATTAGGTCGTACTCATAAACTCTATTACCCGACGAGTTGGTTGTTTCCCAAGCCCCGCCTTGGTAGTTCTTTAAGCTGCCAAACGGCACGTGCAGCGTAGCCTGCGACATGGAACGCACTTGATATTCATCCATGTATGGTACAACTTTGCGTACAGGCATATAGACGTCGGTCAGGTTGTTGCAGCCCTGTACTGTACCCAATCCTAAACGTTTCATTGTGGTGGGAAAATGTAGTTCTGTAATGGCGGTATTAGCAAATGCGCAAATTCCTACATCCTCCAAGCCTTCTGCCATCTGAATCTCGGCCAGGTTGTCACACTTATAGAAAGCATATTGTGCAATCGTCTTTACTGTAGAAGGAATGACCACCTTCGTCAGACTGCTCTTTGAGGAAGACTTATCATACCAATTACCATACTCATAGGCATACACTCCCGTCACGTCATAGCCGAGGAGCCTTGCCGGTACGGTGAAGGTCGACCTCTTGATTTCCTCCAACGCACCCATGTAGTCAACCTCATATTTCTTTTCCGTTTCGTTGTAGTTGAACCACAGTTTCACCATATAGCCCATGGTCTCACGGTCGCGAACATCGCCATAGGCATATTCTAAGCCATACTGAACGTAAACCTCATCGCAGTTAAACAGAGCAGGCAGTACGTCGTCGTAGGCACATTTCTCTCGATTAGGAACCGCAATATTCATCATAGAATAAATTTTGCCATCTCCATAATCAGCATACGGCGTGTGGAAAAACACCTGTTTTCCGAACCAGGGAGGCGTTGTATTCATGAATGTAATATAATAAAGACCACTACAGTCCATGAAGGCGGCATCTTGAATTTCCTCCACCGTCTTGGGAATCACTACGTGATCAAGTTTCTCGCATAACATAAACGCACCACCGTCAATCCATCTCACACCCTCCGGGATATAAACATCCTCAAGCGACTTACAGGCGCGGAACGTACTCTGTTTGATCCATTGCAAAGCTTTTGGCAGCCAGCACTTTTTCAAATTAGCGCATTGGTAGAATGCCGCCTTGCCGATACGCTCAACGGTATACGGAATGACCACCTCTTCCACATTGCTGTATTGGAAGGCGCACGGGCCAATCTCCACCACGCGGTACTTGTTTTGCACCTTTTCGGGAATGGTCACTGTGCCGGTGGTCGACTTGTCGATGCAGCAATTGCCATCACCATAATCATAATCGGCCAAACCAACACGGCACTCCATGTAATACTCACTGATCACCTCGAAGGTCATCTTCACGCCCTCCTGGGTCTTGACGATGAGTATGTCACCATCGTCGGCATGGACACCGACTACACCCGCCACGATCATGATCGCGGCAAGCGCCATTCTTTTAAGTAAAAAGTTCTTCATAATTATAGCATTTTAGAATTATTTGTTACATTACACATATCTTATGGTGCAAAAGTAACGTATTTACTGCAGACTTACAACAATTTTAACACTTTTAACACAATTAACCAAAAGATAATAGATGTTAGCATGAAACAACACCAAAACACTAATCTAATCTTTGTCACAATTGTCACGTTTCATGTTTTTCCGTTTGTTATCTGCAAATCTGCCGACCGCTATTACAGAGCTTGTCGTTTGATATTTCTATGCCTGCCGTTCACTATCTCTATGCTTGTCATTCATTATCTCTATGCTTGTCATTCTATATCTCTATGCCTGTTGTACTATATCTCTATGCTTGGTGTCAGTTAAGAACAAAACACCCGCGGGACAACGATGGTAGTTTCGCTCTGCAATAAAAATAAAAATTTTTGGGTTTTCATTTTGTATTGTTCTCGCTTATTCGTACCTTTGCACCCAAATTTTATCATTAAAAACTTTCATCGTGACAGAGACAAAGTATATCTTCGTGACAGGCGGCGTGGTTTCCTCGTTGGGAAAAGGCATCATCTCGTCGTCTATCGGTAAGCTCCTGCAAGCCAGAGGCTACAACATCACCATCCAAAAGTTCGACCCATACATCAACATCGACCCGGGCACACTCAATCCCTACGAACACGGCGAGTGCTATGTCACCGTCGATGGGATGGAGACCGATTTGGACCTGGGACACTACGAGCGGTTTACCGGCATTCAGACAACCAAAGCCAACTCGCTGACCACGGGACGCATCTACAAGGCCGTCATCGACAAGGAGCGTCGCGGCGACTACTTGGGCAAGACCATTCAGGTGGTGCCACACATCACCGATGAGATTAAGCGCAACGTGAAACTGCTCGGCAAGAAATACCACTACGACTTCGTCATCACTGAGATTGGTGGCACCATCGGCGACATTGAGAGCGCCCCATTCATGGAAGCCATCCGACAGATGAAGTGGGAACTGGGAGGCCGCGCCGTGTGCGTACACCTCACCTATGTACCCTACCTGAAAGCTGCCGGCGAACTGAAGACCAAGCCCACACAGCACTCGGTGAAGGAACTGCAGAGTGTCGGTATCCAACCCGACATCCTTGTGTTGCGCACAGAGAAACACTTAGGGCAGGACATCCTCGAGAAAGTGGCTCGATTCTGCAACGTAGACATCGACTGCGTGGTGCAAAGCGAAGACCTGCCCAGCATCTACGAAGTACCCGTGAACATGCAGAACCAAGGGCTTGATACGGCCATCCTGAAGAAGTTCGACATGGAAATCGGCGAGACACCGACCCTCGGCCCGTGGCGCAACTTCCTGGAGCGTCGCAAGAAGGCCACAAAGGAAGTGCGCATCGGACTTGTGGGCAAATACGACTTGCAGGATGCCTATAAGAGTATACGAGAAAGTCTCTCACAGGCAGGCACTTACAACGACCATAAGACGGTGCTGACATTCATCAATTCCGAGAAGATCACGAAGGAGAACGTGGCTGAGATGCTGCAGGGACAGGATGGCATCATGATCTGTCCGGGCTTCGGGCAGCGTGGCATCGAGGGCAAAATCATTGCCGCCCACTACACCCGCACACACGACATTCCCACCTTTGGCATCTGTCTTGGCATGCAGATGATGGTCATTGAGTTTGCGCGCAACGTCCTCGGTTATTCCGATGCGAACAGCCGCGAAATGGACAGCAAGACCGAACACAACGTGATTGATATCATGGAGGAGCAGAAGAACATCACCAACATGGGCGGCACCATGCGACTGGGCGCCTATGAGTGTACACTTCGCCAAGACTCACGTACCTTTAATATATATAAGAGCGAGCACATACAGGAACGCCATCGCCATCGCTATGAGTTCAACAACCGCTTCATCACCGAATACGAACGCAACGGCATGATGTGTGTGGGACGCAACCCAGAGAGCGACCTTGTGGAAATCGTGGAGATTCCCGGTCTGAAGTGGTACATTGGAACTCAGTTCCACCCCGAATACCAGAGCACCGTCTTGCACCCCCACCCGCTGTTCATGGATTTCATCAAGTGCTGCTGTAACACCAAAGAAAACAAATAGGATATTTTAAATCAGTAATAGAAAGAAGAACGTGGATAAGAATACCATCATCGGATTTGTGCTGATTGCTGCCGTGCTGATAGGTTTCAGTTGGTGGCAGCAGCCCTCGAAGGAGGAGATTGAGGAGATGCGCAAGCAAGACTCCCTCGCATTGATAGAGAAAAAGAAGGCCGACGAAAAAGCCAAAATAGCGCAATTGGCCGCCCAGAAAAAAGCAGAGCAGGCCAAGAGCGAAGCCGCTCAGGACACGACGGCTCTGTTCCATGCTGCCCTGAACGGACAGGCTCAGGACATTGTGCTAAAGAACGAAAAGCTGGAACTGACGCTCTCCACCAAAGGTGGAACCGTCACAAAAGCCGTAGTGAAAGGGTTCAAGGACCATCAGGGCAACACGGACGTCACCCTCTTCGACGAGAAAGACCAGCAGTTGAACTTCCTTTTGGCCGGTAAGGATGTGAACATCATCACGCAGGAACTTGTATTCACCCCATCGAACCAAACGGACTCCACCGTGACAATGACCGCGGTGGCCGCTCCCGGCAAACAACTGGTCATGAACTACACGCTCGGCAAAGACTACCTGTTGCACATGTCGATGGCCGCCGAGGGTATGAACGGACTGTTCCCACCCACCTACAAGCAGATGGACGTTGAGTGGACCGACCGTTGCCGCCAGCAAGAGAAAGGCTTCACATTCGAGAACCAGCGTTCGGCGCTGACCTATCATTTCACCGACGGTGGTACAGATTACCTCAATGAGACGAAGAGTCAGCAGGACAAAGCAGTGAAGGAAGCCATCGACTGGGTAGCCTTCAAAAATCAGTATTTCTCGGCAGTGATGATTGCAAAGGACAACTTTGCCGAGAATGCCTTGATGACCTCTATGCCGCAAGAGAAGGAAACGCACTACCTGAAGCAATACGGCGCCAAGCTGAAGACGCCTTTCGACACGTCGGGACTGAAGGCATCGGAGTTTGAGTTCTACTATGGACCCAACGATTTCCGTCTGTTGCAACGCATCGAGAAGCAGAGCACCTTCGGCAAAGACTTGCAGATGGAGCGCCTCGTCTATTTGGGTTGGCCGCTCATCCGCTATATCAACCGCTATTTCACGCTCTACGTGTTCGACTGGCTTACGAAGTTCGGTCTGAACATGGGCATTGTGCTGATACTCATCACCCTGTTGCTGAAGGCCATCACCTACCCATTGGTGAAAAAGAGCTACATGTCGTCGGCCAAGATGCGTGTACTGAAACCCAAAATCGAGGAGGCCACCAAGCAGTACAACAAGCCTGAGGACGCCATGCAGAAGCAACAGGCACAAATGGCCATCTACTCCAAGTACGGCGTGTCACCCCTCTCCGGCTGTCTGCCCATGCTCATTCAGATGCCCATCTGGATTGCGATGTTCAACTATGTGCCTAACGCCATCCAGCTGCGCGGCGAGAGTTTCCTTTGGATGAACGACCTCAGCACCTACGATCCCATCGTGGAATGGGGCAAGAGCCTCTGGGCCATCGGCGACCATATTTCCCTGACCTGCGTTCTTTTCTGCGGTGCCAACATCCTCTATTCCATTATGACCATGCGTCAGCAGAAGGACCAGATGGTGGGACAACAGGCCGAACAGATGAAGATGATGCAATGGATGATGTTCCTCATGCCCGTGATGTTCTTCTTCATCTTCAACGACTACTCGTCGGGTCTGAACTTCTACTACTTCGTGTCGCTCTTCTTCTCGGCCGCCATCATGTGGACGCTCCGCAAGACTACCAACGACGAGAAACTGTTGGCCTACCTCGAGGAACGTCGCAAGGAAAACGAAAAGAATCCGAAAAAGCAGAGCGGTCTGGCCGCCCGCCTCGAGGCCATGCAAAAGCAGGCTGAGGAAATGAAACGCCAGCGCGAGCAACAGATGAACAAATACAAATAAGCACTTGCTGTATTGAATCATGAAGGGGCATATCGGGATCATCCGATGCGCCCCTTCATTTTTTGTCTCTGCCCAACGTATCCTTACTACCCCATGAATTGTCTCAGCCACTTGAAATCATTGTATTTGCTGAGTCGAATAAAAACATAGGCGGTCAGGAATGTCAGCATGGAAATGACTCCCCAGGCTATGTATACTAAGCTATAATGATGCGGAAGTTTGGGATAAAGGAAGACGAGCAATACGACAAAGTACATGTGTAAGAAATACACCAACATACTACTGGTCCGGATGGTGGAATATACAAGACGGTCCTTTAGCCTTACCGATGTGACGACGAGGAGCATTCCACCGCCCATCAACAACAGGGCTAAGGGATATTGATGGATGTCAGCCAGGATACCCAGCACCACACACAACAATCCCAATGGCAGGCGTGCGACCAGTTTCTCATCGTATTCACGCACTATCATGCCAGTGGTGACAAGTGGCATGCCCTGAAACAAGCCATTACGCCCCGCGTCGCCCAACCACATAAGCAACAGACCTATCAGCCAGACCAAGGGCAGAGGCACCTTGACAAAGCGCAACAGACTAACGACTGCCACCGCCACGAGCAATCCGTGTAGGAACCACAAATGCCAGGAGAAAAAGGTTTCGCCCTCGATAAACAAGTTACGGAAGAAAAGGCCCAAGCTATTGTCACGCAGAATGAAGATAATGTCGATAGGTAACCATGCGAGATGCCAAAGAATGAACAACTTGAGTATTTTCAGAAGATAGGCAGCCAAGGTATGCCTTTCTTGTTCAGTTCTGATGGTTTTGTGTTGCAAAAAGAAACCAGAACAGACGAAGAAGAAAGGCACAGCCATAGACTGGATTGCTATCAAGAGGGGTGAATAGGTGGTGTTGGTTATGGCCCCCACATGAATGCCTATGACCAGAAAGGCCATAACCAACCTACCAATGTCAAGACAATTATACCGTAACAAAATTGTCATGATGTTTCATTTCACAACGACCTCAGAGATACGGCGAAGCCGCCGGCACGTGCCATGCGAAGTTTCAATACGGTCTTGCTATTCACCGTCTTGCGGGTGATGGTGTAAGCCTGAGGATTGGTCTCGTAGTCAGCATCCGGAGCATCAGCATAGATGGTGGCCTCGTATTTCACGCCCGGCTTCAGGAAGTCGAGTTTCACCTTCACCTCACGGGCATTCTCATCAGTGATGCCGCCCACATACCACACGTCATGCGGCTGAGCATTGGCCAAGTCGGCCGTCGTGGCATTGTCGGGCAGGGCATAGACAAACTTCGTGGCGCTGTTCACCACGCCTTTCTTCGCATCAGCCAGTGTGGCAGTACTCTCAGAAGCCTTGTTCAAGGTTGACAGCTTCGGATGGCGAGCCGTGATGATGTAGGCTCCCGGCTCGGCCTGCAGGTAGAGACTCTTGTCCCAATCGACGGCCACATCCTTGATGAACTGGAAGGCGTCCATGAAGCGGGCATAGTTCTCGGGCAAGTCGGCAGCCATTTGCAGCGGCGAATAGAACGTAACATAAAGGGCAAGCTGGTTGCACAGCGTGTGGTGCATGTGGCCTGTCGTGCCCGGTGCCGTCACTGACAAATCCATCTCAAAGATGCCCGGCGTGTAGTCCATCGGACCACCCTGCAGTCGTGTGAAGGGGAACACGGTGGTGTGTCCCGGCTGGATGGTGCCACGAAACTCTGTGCCCATCGCACTCTCATTACCAATCATATTGGGCCACGTGCGGCACAAGCCTGTGGGACGTACGGCCTCGTGGGCATTCACCATGATGTGGTGCTTGGCAGCTTCGGTGATGGCATAGTGGTAGTGGTTGATGGTGGGCTGCGAGTAATGATAGTCGCCGTAGGGAATGATCTTACCGACATAGCCACTCTTCACGGCATTATATCCGTACTTATTCATCAGCTGATAGGCTTGCTCCATCCACCGCTCGTAGTTTTGCGTAGAGGAACTGGACTCGTGGTGCATGATGAGGCGGATGCCATGCTCATGAGCATATCGGTTGAGTGCGGGCAGGTCGAAGTCAGGATAAGGCGTAATGAAATCAAACACAAAATCTTTCTGATGGCCGAACCAGTCTTCCCAGCCTTCGTTCCATCCCTCGATGAGCAAAGCATCGAAACCGTTGGCAGAGGCAAAATCGATGTAACGACGCACGTTCTCGTTGTTGGCACCATGACGGCCATGAGGTGTGGAAGCACGATAGTCGGTCTTGCCTAACTGCACAGAGGGATAGTCGTAGGTGTACGACCACTCTGACTTGCCCGTAATCATCTCCCACCAGACGCCCATATACTTCACAGGATGAATCCAAGAAGTGTCGTCAAGCACACACGGATCGTTGAGGTTCAGCACCAGTCGCGATGCCAACACCTCGGTAGCACTCGTGCAGACCATCACACTGCGCCACGGAGTTTTGCAAGGAGCTTGCATACGGCCCTTCACGCCCTCGGCATCGGGGGTGAGCCATGTACGGAACACGAAGTTCTTGTCGTCAAGGTCGAGGTTTGTGGTCGGATAGTCGAGCACTGCCGCCTCGTGAATATTCAGGTAGAGCCCCTCGTCGGTCTTCATCTGCAGAGCCGTCTGCACACCTGTTGGCGAGAAAGCAGTCCACGGCCACCCACCCCGTTTGTGGGGAATGTCGGAGAGTTCACGAATCTTTGACAAGCGCGACTCCGTTGGGTTATACTCCTGCGTACTGTAGTCACCGGGAATCCACCACGCCGTATGGTCGCCCGTTAAGGCAAACTCTGTCAGTTCTTCCTTAATCATGAAATAAGTAAGGGCATTGTCCTGAGGGAACTCATAGCGGAATCCAAGGCCATCGTCGTAAAGCCGGAAGCGGATGTACATCACATCGGCAGCCTTTCCGCGCTTTCCGCCTGCCAAATACGGAGCCTCTGCGGGTTTCTCCATCTTCACCAACAGTTCGTTGTAGTGGTTGCGGATCTCAGCCTCTTCACCCCAAACGGGTTTCCATGTTTCATCGAATGACGAAGTGGAAACATCGGTCAGTGCAAAGTTCCGGTCGAGACCCTCGCGGTTAATCAGTTCGAATCCCAAGCGCGACGGCAGCAAGACGTCTTGCCCTCCACGCTTGAGCGAATAATAGGGAGCGCCGTCAATAATAGCGAATCGCATTTCCAACTTCCCTTCTGGGCTTGTCAGTACCAATGCGTCTGAAGGCATCGTCAAACGCGAAGCATGCGCCATCCCACCTACAGCAAGAAGGGCAAGCATCAAAATCATTCTCATTTTTTTCATACAGTCTTATTTTAGTATTATACAAAAGTTTATTCACGAATTCTGTTCAGACTGACGGGTCCTATCAGTCCTGCAGGAAGCAGCGGTGAGTCGACCTTATAGAAATCGAAAGGAGTGAAGGTGTATCGCTGTTTGCAATTGGGCTGACAGTCGCCAATGATACGATTCACCCATTGGTTGGCCACACGTATTTCCAACGTGTTCCACCCCTTCCGTAGGGCTTGGGTTATGTCTACGCGATAAGGCGCCTTCCACAGCACCCCACAAGGAATACCATTCACCGACACCTCGGCCATGCACCCTACTCTACCTAAGTCCAAAACGACACGAGCCTTGCGCAGGTATGAATGCGTCAAGCGCACCTTATTATAATAGATGGCGGTGCCGGAATAATAACGGATGCCGTCGTCGGGCGAATCAGTGTAAGAAATCAGCTGCGGGAAAGTGGTCTCCACAGGACCTCCCCAACGCGGGTCGAAGCATACGGTCCAAGGAGATACGATCTCTGTCACCTCCGGAGCCGTAGTCGGCATACTACCATGATAGTTTTCAGATTCCTCTTTTTGAGGCAGAAGAGTTTCGAAAACCACGAACACGGCATCGTCAGGCAATAAATTCATACGGACATCGGTACGACCGTCTTTGGTTTCATAACAGGCCTCCTCCATTTCCCCGGTGTCAGGATGCCAAATCATAGGTTTACGCCCGTCTATACGGAAACTGACGAGAATGGTTCGCTGCTCATGGCGGCGGTTGTTCACCCAATAGACCTCGCCTTCGGGAGTACTTCGATGAACATAGCGCAGATCGGTCATGTCGTCGGCAAGGAAGTCTGTAGGGATTGTTTGCGAAATGACGCTCGTCAAATCGACGCTCTTCTCATCAACGATGGGTGCACCCTGCCGTTTCAAAGCCTCTATTTTCTGCAACACCCCTTCAGAGAAATGACGGCACGTTTTGCCAATAATCAGCAGTCGATAGGTAGCACCATTGGGTGTGCGGAAACAATTCCCATCATAACTGACAAGCTCCAACAGCGCTTCCTTATTCAGATAGTCGTAGTTGTAGCCATCAGGAATGGCCGGCGGCTGATGAGCGAAGAGGCTGGTGACGACATCATCTTCGCCATAATAATAGAGCACATCGGCCACATTCTGCCCCTGTTGAAGCAGGAAACAGCTGCGGGCTATGTAGTCGGTCCACGCCCTTGCCATCTCCGCCCAGGTTTCGTGGCGGTTGAACCACTGTCCGTAGATATTCAGTCCCAAGCCAGGACGCTTGTCATCCACTGGTTGGTGGGCACTCTCATGGATGACGATGCGGTTGGCGCCGTTGGCCAGTTCGAGGTCTACGGTGGGTTTCAGGTTACCAGGATAGAAACTGTAGGCTCCACCGATAGAGCCGTTGACGGTCATCGACTCCACGGCCACGAACTTCTTTCCGTAGAGGTGGGCGACGGAAGCCGACTCGCGGATGTCGCTCTCGCCCATCATCTGCGACGAGTTGTCGTACTTCTTACCAGGTATAATAGTCCACATAGCGGCCATCGGGATGTCGGCATTGCTCTTCGCCGACATGCCGTCTACAAGATAGAGTCGTCCGTTCTCGTGCGACTCGAAGTAGGTTTTCATGCCATAGTCTTTGGCTATGCGGGCTGCATTCTGATACATGCACTCGTCGATAAGTTCACCAATGGTGGTGCGCCAGTCGAAAAGGAACTCTTCACTGCGCTCGACACTCTCCACGATCTGGCCTGTCAGCACAGGCAGCCAAGGTAACAATGCATAGCCTCGCCTGCGCTCAAACTCATCGGGCAACGTGGGGCACCATGTTTCCCACCCTGCTTCATAGCTGTCGATGAGGAGATTGTCGGGGAGCGCACACCCGCGATACAAATCGAGATAATGTGTCAGGAAGTCAGAAAAGGCCGCTTTGTCCATCTTTGTCACCTCCAGTCCCGTCGCTTCCTTCGGGGCAGGATGGTTCTGTTTGCCCGTAAGTGTACAACCAAATCGCAAGATACGCCAGTTTCCTTTGGGTGCATTCCATCTTAAGTTGCCCTCAGCGTCCATCTTGTCTGTGATATCAACGATGTCCGACAGCGGTATAAAATCTTCCGAAGTTGCCGTTGTGACAAACGACATCATGTCGGAGGGTGAGGCATAACCCGCCTTTTCCTCAATATGATTGATCTTAGAAACAGTGAAAAGTTTCAATCGGGGTGTGTTCTTCATAGGGTTATCAAACACCACTCGGAACACCTTGGCCGTGGTCGGCGGGATGTCAATAGTCTGCCAAGAGATACTGCCGTGGGGAATGTCGCAAACATGACGGAATGTGATACCGTCGTCGCTGGCCTCCAAATGCTTGTTGACGGGTGCTGGCTGAGCAGCCCAAATGCTACGATACTGACCGTCGTTGATGCTCAATGCCTTGATAGTCTGCGGCAGGGGGAAAGCATATTGTATGGAAGAAGGAGAAGTCGTAAGTGCTGCCCCCATCTCTTCCATCGTTTTGTCGGTTTCATTCAAACGAATGGCCAACACATACAGGTCCTTGTACCACATCAGGCTGTCGGGATGCGGAAGCGACAAGACCTCCTTACTCCTTGCTCCTCGCCCTTCGTTCCTCATCCGAACCTCGCTCCACACCAACTTCTTCATGGCCTGTTCGGGCTTCACCCAAGGGCCGCCGGTATTGCTCCACCCCGCACAACTGGCGATGGCCGTTTCCATGTTCAGCGAGTCGGCCAGTGAGATGGCATAGCGGAAAGCATCCTGCCACGCAGGCGACATAAAGACCAACCGCTGCTCCACAATGGGAGAAATGCCCAGTGATGCCTCGAAGCAATGAAAGCCTCCTATACCAGCGCGGTGCATCCACTCCAAGTCTTTACGGATGCCATCCTTGGTGATGTTTCCGTCCATCCAATGCCACCATACGCGCGGACGGGCCTCCTGCGGTGGTGCCAGGAAACCATTCTTCAGCACTTGTGCCTGTGAAAACAAAGCGAAAAACGATGAAAGAAGATATGTAAAGAAGAAACGTATGTTCATGACTGTCAACGAATAGCGAACGTCAAAGTTCAAATTATCTTAGTGATACTTACATTATTCTATTGTTCCACCGTCAGATTATAACTCCCACTGTTGTACTCCTTGGCAACGGTGGAGCCAGGTAGCATCACCAACGCTGTGGCACCTTCGGGAATGGTGAACGACCAATGCCATTGGTTGCCTTCGTAGTGCCATTCGCTCTTGATCAGACCTGCTGCCGACAGATATTCAGCCTTTACGAAGCCCAGACGGCGGTCGGGTATGGGTTTCATGATGATATGACGGAAACCTGGCTGGGCGGTGTCAGCAGCAATGCCCGCTGCGGTCTTCCAAATCCATTCGCACACACAGCCATAGGCATAGTGGTTGAAGCTGTTCATGCCATTGGGGCCGAGACCTTTGTCTATCGTGTAGCTGTTCCAACGTTCCCAGATGGTGGTGGCACCGTTGTCGACGGAATAGAGCCAACTCGGGTTCTTTCGCTGGAAGAGCAAATCGTATGCGATGTCGGCCATACCATTTTCCGTGAGTGTCGCCATAAGGATTGACGTGCCGAGGAATCCCGTCTGCAGACAGTTACCGTGGTCAGCAAAGTTCTGGCGCAGACGAGCAATCAGGTTTTCCTTAGCCTCACCCTCAACCAAATGGTTTCTCAGGGCGAACAGTGCCGGCGTCTGCATGGTGTTGAGGACAGGCAACAGGAAGTTGCCTTCTTCATCAAGGAAATGAGCTCTTAGATAAGCCTTTGCCTCATCGGCCATACGTTGGTAGCGGGCGGCATCGCGACCAGTGGCCGCAGCCATATCGCGCATCATCCCTGCATCGATGGCCCAATATGAAGCCCCAAGGTAGCTCCAATAGACCGTTGCCTGCTTGCGTGTGATGGAATCCTTAAAGGCAAGTCCCGTACAACTCTCCAGGGCTTCATAGCTGAGCCAGTCGGCCCATTGGTAGTTGCTATTTTCTGCAGTCAATGAGTCATGACAATACTTCGAGTCGTAGATATGTTGCATGAAGCGGTCCATTGCTTCCCAGTTCTCGTCCACAATGGCTTTGTCGCCAAACTGTTTCCAAATGGTCCAAGGCACGATGATGCCGGCATCAGCCCACCCCAGTCGCATCATGTCGCCAGGCGAACCACCATATTGAGCAACGGGGGCGACGCCAGGAAAGCTTCCCAAGGCTGTCTGACTATCGCGCATGTCGCGCATCCATTTATGGAAGAAACGGTCGGTATTGGCAAAGAATGTTCCCGTCTCGCAAAACACCTGTGTGTCGGCTGTCCATCCCAGTCGCTCGTCGCGCTGCGGACAGTCAGTTGGCACAGAGAGATAGTTCGACAGTTGTCCCCAGCGGGTATTGCTGATCAATTGATTGATGGAAGCATTGCCCGTGGTGATGGTTCCCGATTCCAAGCTTTGGGCAATGGAAGTGACAGGCACCGACTTGATGTCGCTAATCACCACCTCGTCGGTAGCCGTGATAGAGACATACCGATAGCCGAAAAAGGTGCAACGGGGCGTAAACGAAACAAAGCCGTTATCATTACTAAAAGTATATACCAAACGGAAATGGTGGTCTTGTGTGCGGAGATTCCTGCGATGCACACTGCCCTCTGGGCCATCCATCCCTCGCCGCTCGGCACCATTGCCGTCGTTCAATATCTCTCCGGGGAGACAGGTGAGCCGCGTCCCCTCCTTGGCTTTGAATACGAAGGACGGCACACCGGCACAATTCTGGCCGAAGTCAATCACCAACGTCTCATTGGCTTTAACCACCAATGGCTCCCCTTGGGCAAATTCACGCTTGACGACCACCGTTCCGTGTTCCACCTCCTCTTTCTTCTCTGATGCTTTGGCATGAGTGACACCTTCCCATATATAAGCTTTCGCGGGAGTCAAGGCAAGGTCGTGGCGCTGGTAGATTTCCGCGCCATCAGAGGGAAGTATCTCTCCAGTGAACTCCGTGTTGACTTCCGGATATTGGAGATAAGGGGTCATCAGTATGATTCGCCATTCCACGGAGGATGGCGGCGAGGGGATATTTGCATCGTACTCCTCACCGTCGAAGATGGCGGCATGAGTGACTGGGCCGGCTATTGTGGCGCGCCAATGCTCGCAGTCGGTTCCGTAGAGCTGTTTCGTCCCATCGGTGAAGGTGAGTTCAATGACCGCACGGAAGGCGCATTTCTTTCCGCGCATACCCTCAAAATCGCCGGGGGTGATAATCTTGTCAGCCCACCAGCCAGGCGTCACTTGTGCCATGAATACGTTCTGCTTGCCTTTCTTCTTCACAAAGGCATCGGTGATGTCGTAGGTAAACGAACGCTTGGTCTTGGCGTAGTGGGTGAAGCCCGGGCGCAACACCTCCTCGCCGACGAGCTGGCCGTTGAGATAGATGTCGAAGACGCCGAGGGCTGTTGCCATCCATCGTGCCTGCTTCACTTTCTTCTTGTTGGTAAGCACGAAGACAAACCAGTTGGCACCATCGGCAGCTCTCAGCACTTTGTCGGCGCGTCCTGTTACCACAGGTACATCCTTTACGGAAATCCATTCCGACGTGTTCCATCTCGTTTCCTTTACAGAAATCCATTCCGACACGTTCCACGCTGCATCATCGAGTGCAGCCACACGCGTTCCTATTGTCTGGCCCAAACACGACGTAGCCACCAGCCAACTGCATACAATCAACAATTTCCTTGTCATGATATTCTGTTTTTGATTGTTTGGGCAAAGGTACGAAAAAACGGGCAAACCGCCAAAGGGTTCGCCCGTTTTTTTTCGCAGATGACGCAAGTCACAATCCTTACTTCTTTGTCACCGCGTAGTTGACGACAGGATAGATACCGCCATCGTCCTTGACGTAGAACCACACGATGTTCCAGTTGAACTGCGGGTGCTCTGGGTCGCTCAGTGAAGGCAGACCGGGCACGGTGCCTTCAACCGTCAACTCCTGGCCGATGGTGTGCGTGTTCTCGTTGGTGTGGTTGTAGTTGAAGCCCACGCCGGCCTTCACGCCCATGAGGGTAGCCACCAGTTCTGTCTCCACGCCTACCTCTACTGTCGTGGTGGTGGAGCTGCTGTTAGCCAGGCTGATGGAGCGTGTGGTGCTGCCGCCGGTTCCCACCATCTCGTAGGTGTTTCCTCCGTTCAGGTCGCGCCCCTCCAAGAACGGGCAGATCAGTCCCGTCAGATTGTTGCCTTTGTAGTAGGGAACCTCGTCGTAGTTGACAGGATAGCTACTGGGCACGCCAGGTGTGGCCGTCAGGAATTTCTGCGGCTTTGACACATGTTTCTGGCTGGCGGTGAGTCGAACGTAGTCTTCCAGATTGATGCTGACAAAGCGTTTATCACGAGGTATGGAAACCACGAAGTTCATGCCGATGTCGTCTGGATCGTCGCTGTCGATAATCTCGTAGGTGTAGGTGTCGAAGGGCGATGCCTGCATCACCACCACGTGATCCTTGTTTGCCGTGTATCTCTGTCCGAAGGTTGTTGTCTGCTCAGTGCCTGTGGCGATGCCGGCTCCCGCACTGATCTTTGCGGTGAATTCTATACCGGCATTCATGGAGCTGAGGAAGGGTGCGCTATAGGAATGTTCGTAGCCCATGATGACAGAGCCGCCCCAGAAGTCAGACTGCGACGAGCTGGATCCTTCGGACTTGTCCTTGCCCCAAGTGCTGCTGGCACCGTCAGAGCCATCGAGGCCTGCGTAATAAGGTGCTGCGGCGATGGCTGCATGGATGCGCGGCTCGCTGAAGGTCACCTCGTGGCTGATGAAGCGGAAGTGCTTGGCCTGTTCACGGTCGTTGAACTTGCAGAGCACGGGATGGGCGTTGGCTTCCCAGTTATTAGAATTTGAAATAAAGTGCGTGAGTTCCGGATTCTTTCCATTGGAGTATTTTTCCCAAGCATCAAGTTCAAGCATTGAACTATTAGACCAATCGTCTCCAGAGTTCCCCCAGCCAAAGTAATCGACGTTGAACGTCATACTTGTCGCAGCACTGTTGCCATTGTTGGTAAGATATACTTCTCCAAAATCTGAAAACACATAAAGCGGATCTGTTTTAAAACCCCCCATTGCCTTACCTCTTGCTATATTCCAGATAAACATCAGAGACTCCAAGTGATTGTCCGTGAATGGCACTGCGGCGATGGCATCGGCAGGGATGGTCATGCACTTGTTTTTTGAGTCAGCCAGCACCTGGAATCTGTAGGTTGGCTTTTCCTTAGAGTCATCCCAGCGCCACAGACCGTCGCCCACGACCAAGTCTTGATTGTAGCTGCGGCCGCGGAAATAGCCGAACACAAGATCCATGTTGCCCACATGATAACAGAGTTCGTCGTGGCTGCCGTCTTCAAAACACCCCACTGAAAGCTGGCTTTGGACAATAATTTCCTTCAGTTCCATGTTTGCGTCATATTCCAGGCGCGACATATACAGATAGCCATTTTTTGTCAGCAAGTTGTTGTAGCCGACTCGTAAGCCTCGCGTCAGGACGGCGATTTCTGGTAGATCGCTTCCACTCATGTTGCCCACCTTCACATCGCAGAGCAGCGCTTCCGACCCGTACTGGGTTTCAAACAGCGGTGCCTCGTCGAGCTGCCCGTCACCATATATCTTCAGGTAGGCAATGCCGCTCCTACTGTTCAGCAGCAACACGATGTCCTCGCGGCCGTCGCCGTTCACGTCGGCCACGTCGAAGCGGAGGTTGGGCGTACCGATGTAGCTGCCCTCGTCTTCAAACTCGCGCTCGCGGAGGCAACGGAGAGTCACACCGTCGAAGACGGCAATCTTGTTGGCCACGTTCATCACGATTTCCTCGACGCCGTCGCCCGTCTGGTCCTGAATGCAGCGGAGGTTGAAGGCACGTGCGAAGTATTGGGTTCTGATATCTGACAAAAGGTGACCAGTAGTCCCGTAAGCCGTATATGGCAGTTTGCTGTTGTTGAGCGTTGGCATCGTCCACTTGTATTCCAGGCCGTCGGCATCGAGCAGCGGACGCGTTTCAAAACCGTCGATTATAGCATGATTGTGAACGGAATCGCCAAAGATGGTTATGTTCACCACGCCTTCGCCCATCACGCTACCGGTACCCGATGCACCACCTAAATACACCTGGAACGACTTGCTCCACGAGGCATACACCACATTCTCGTAGCCGGAGGCATTGCCCTGGGCGGCCACTTTGTGAAGAGGCCTCGAGCCTTCGGCTCCATTCACATTCAATGGCACCAAGTTCTTCGACTCAAACGACCATGACAACGTCCCTTTTTTCTTATAGAGCACGCCTGACCGCTTCTCGTCGTTCGATGAATTATACTGTCTGCCAGAATAGTCAAAGAAGAGGCTGCTACGTTCGGAACCATAGGTGTAATAGGCACCCAAGGGGCCGTTGTCGTTCACCAACTGCATGGGCAAGCGGCGGGGAGCGGCAGACGCTTCTTCGCTTTGTGAACTGAACACCTCAACCAGCATCTCCTGATAGACAGAGGGTGCGGGGCGGCAGCCACGAACTGTGAAGCCACAACGCTTCTCGTGGATGACCAGCGGATAGAAGCGCGACTCAGTGGCCTTGACCTCAAACGACACTGGGCAGCCGTGATTGATGGTGGTGCGGGTGGCCCAGGCGCCCGTCAGCGCTGCTCCCGTGAGCTCGCCGTTGGGATTGATGTAGCCATTGGGCTGCAACAGCAGGTGAATGGTGTCCAAGCCTTCCTCCAACGTCAGGGGCCAGTCGAAGTCGCGGTCTTTCATGAAGTCGCCCACCTTCAGCGAGTCGGCATTCAGCTCCTTGATGAAGGCATACATCTCGTCGATTGAGGGCATCTCCCAGCCCTCGGGCAGGGCTATACGGGCACCCTGAACGGTGTAGTAGGCATGGTCGCCAGAAACGAAGCAGCCAGCAGCGTATTCGTCCAGTCCCTGCCAGACGGTGGAGTTGTCGGTCCTCAGCAGTCCTTTCATCTTCAGCGCATGCAAGTCTTCCATCATCCAGAGCATGTCGCCAGCGCGCACAATCGGGTAGTTGTAGCCGTCAGCGTCCTCACACTTGAAGAAATCGAAGAACACGTCGTGCGTGCTTTCCGGACTGATGTGCAGGAGGGTACGCATCTGGCCGCTCGTGCCGTCGAAGCGCAGGATGTCACCCTCGTGGAAGTTCATGCGCACCACGTTGGCTCCCTCAGCGCGATAGCCGTTGGTGAGACCTCCCCTATCCCCTCCTGCAGGAGGGGTACTGGTTTGCCAGGGAGCAGCGAAGGGCAGCGAGACGTTAGCCCATTGCGCAGCACCGCCCAGGGCGATGTGGCTGCCCGACTTCGAACCGCCGCAAATCCAGCGCGCGCTCGACTTCAGACCCTTGCCCTCTATATTAACAAGGTAGATGCCGGGCGACTGAGAGGGGATGAACGCCGTGTTGCGGCCCTTCTCCACCTGAAGCGTC
>CADCIB010000020.1 GCA_902801375.1 uncultured Prevotellaceae bacterium
AACTGTTAATCTTATCACTTTTTATAGTTTTATCTAACGTTTTATGTTTAAGAGTTCTTAAGACTCTTAGTATTCAGCTGCAAAGTTAAAGTGTGAGATTTAGTTTTCGCGAGGTATGCGACCCCCTCTATCTCCCCCTGTAGGGGGAGGAAAGTTACCTCTATCTTGCCCTGTAGGGGGAGGTAAGTTAGAACTATCTCCCCCAGGGGGAGGTCATGAAAGGTCAATTACTATATCATTGCCATTCTCTATGTCGCAGCATGGGGTGAGGCTCTGTCTATCAAGCGCCCCCTCTCACTCCCAAGGGGAGCAGGAGGGGGTGCCTCTGTGACTCTCTGCGCCAGAGCGCGAGACGTCTTTCGACTTATGCTTGGAATCTACTTCACCACAAACTTATGGCCTTTGCGGAGGTAGATGCCTTGCTGCGGCTTGCTGTTCACGCGGCGGCCCTGCAGGTCGTAGGTCGCATCAGGACGAGACTGATCCGCGTCGTACTCGACCACGCCAGTGGTGCTGCCCTCCTTGGTGGTGAACTGCACCGTTTGGCTCCAGTCGCCGATGCGGTCGTCACCCTCGAAGATGCCCTGCACCTGCAAGTCGTAGCGCGTACTGGGCTTCAGACCTAAGATTGTGTAGCCCTGTGCAGCAATCTCTTCCACCGTGTTCCACTCGCCGGCCTCCACGTAACCGCTCTCAGGATAGGTCATATACGAGATGTCGTCGATATACAGGTAGGTACCCTTCTCGCTGTCGTGGTGGCGGATGGCGATGTAGCCCATACCCGAAGCGCTGATGTCGCTCAGGTCGACGGTATACTTCCGCCAATCATAATGGTCCACTAAGAATTGCTGCGAGGCCTGCTGGAAGTTATCCGTGTCGAAGTTGTTGGTCGAGACATACACTGTGACGTGCTCGTCGTAGTTACTATAGGGGCAGCGTGCCCAGAACGAGAAGATGCCGCCCAGTTCCAGCTTCGGCGAGAGGAACCAGTTGTCAGTGCCTTCCTTCGCCAACGAATAGAGCAGATACCAGCCATCGTGGGCATTCGTGTTCCTTTCTTTATTCCAGCCAGAACCGTCGCCGTCTCCGTCTATATAGGTCCAATCGTAGGGGCCGCTCTCGAAGTCCACATAGTCATAGGTGCCGTTGTCGCTCTCGCGGTAGCGCAGGTTCCACATCATCTCGCCGCCGTTAGCCGGCCATGTGGCTTCGGCACTCGTCGACCAAGTGTTCACGGCGATGTCCTTGGTCACCGACACAGGATAGTCGTACTTCGGCTCATCGACATTATAGTGTACACTTTCGTCCGTCGGACCCTCTACCTTCACGAACACGGCCTGCAGCGGGGCCAAAGGTCCGCTGGCGGGCTGGAAGTTGCCGTCGTCGTCCATCACCCAGTACTGCCGCTTGGCATCGTAGTCATCGCTATAGCTCAGCCAGGCATCGCAGGGATAGGTGTTGCCCACCAGGTTCCAGCCTTCGAAGGGACTGCCGAGCTCTATCGAGATGTCGGTACGCATACCAATGCCTGAATGCGGCGGAGTGCCTCGCAGGTCTACGGTCAGGTCGGTAGTCCTGCGGTAGCGGTAGCAATAATACTTCTGGTTTCCATTGCTCAAATAATAGAGCAGATTCTCGGCCGAGATGCTCCTCCAGCCATAGATCTGGTCGAAATACTCCAAGGTATAACTGCCCTCGAGCATCTCGTCGGGGAAGTAGAATTGCTGCGGTATACGCAGGTAGTAGTATTGGTTGGCCTTGAAAGTACGTTCAATGCCCACCCATACGCGCTGTCCGTCGTCGGGACGATACTTCAGCTGTCCGCCCTCCTTGATGGTGAGTAAGCCCAGACCGTCATCCACCTTGATGCCTTTCGCCTCAGCGATATAGCCGGCGGGTATGTCACACTCGGCGGCGATGATGACGTCGGCATCGGCGGGCGGCACCTCTTCGTTGAACCAGCAGTCAGGATCGTTCCAGTTGCCATCGCTGATGAACACCAGGTCGCTCCACGTCTTGAAGCGCACGATGTCGCTCCACGGGGTGTACACACCGCCGCCTAACTGGCCGCGCACCTTCACGTTGTAGTCGGTGTTCAAGTCCAGGTCGGTCAGGTTGTGCCAGCCGTTGTCCGTCAGGTTATATTCGTCCACCCAATCGTCCTCCCAGTACTCGCCGTTGAAATGGCCGCTCAGGTAGGCGATGTCATCGATGACGAGCCAGTTTCCTCCATTGCTGCCATACGCGCGGAGGGCGATATATCCATACTGCCCCAGATACTGGTCGCGCAGCTCGTCGGTGTCGAGCAGTTCCGGCAAGTCCACGACAAACTGCTGGTACTCCAAAGGCCAATCCCATGTGGGCGACACCTTCACGAAGCTGCTCAGGTCGTCGCGGTCGGTGGACACATACACCTCCAACTTTCCGCGGTTTGATACTGTGCTGCCGTAGCCCCATGCCCAGAAGGTCATGATGCTGTTCAGGTACTGTGCGGGCAGGACGACCCATTCGTCAGCCTGTCCATCATTTGCTATGAGCGAGCAGTTTCCAGTGTGAGCCAAATAGCTATAGCCACTACCCAACACTTCCCAGGTGTACCCATCGGCATTGGCATCGTAGACCTTCCAGTCGTCGTTCAGTTCGCCGCTCTCGAAGGTCTCTTCGGGCTCCTTGTCCTTCCAGTAGCGCAGGTGCCACTTCGTCTCGCCACATCCTGGCTCCCACGCCAAGCTGGCGCGGTCCTGCTTCACGTTAAATACATAGAAATCGTAAGGCGGCAGCATAGAATTGGTCGTGACGAAGACGGGCGACGACCATCCGCTGACATTGTTGCAGTCGCCGTTCACGGCCATCACCTGAACCACGTAATTTTTCGCAGGCTGCAAGTCCGACAACGTGTAGGGGTTATTCGTCACGTTCAGCTTATACTTCCATTTGTCCGAATTGCCGGGAAGAGAGGCGGCAGCAAATTCGTATGTGATATAGTCAACGTCTAAGATAAACTGATCCGTGACATTGAAATGGCGAATGGCCACATAGCCCTCGCCGGAATAGGATGACAAATCAACCGTGTACTCCTTGTATTCTGATTCTGTTGTAAACTCCTCCGACACCTGCACGAAGCTGCTTGGACTTGTATTGCCGCTTGTAGAGACAAACACGGCAAAGTGCTCGCTGCAATAACTGGTATCCTGTCCCTTAGCCCAAAACTTCAGCACACCGCCCAGAGTGAGCTTTGGCGACACTAACCAATTGTCAGGTGTCAGAGCAGAACTTTTGTCATTGTCATAACTCGCAGAACAGACCACTCCTTCACCACTATATGGATTACAGTGCGGAGTGTGCACTTGTTCATGATTATAGAACCAGTCATTTCCGTCGCCGTCAGCATCGATAGAGGTCCAGCCATCGAATTCCAGTTCAGGGTCTTCAAAGTCCCAGACCAACGTCGTGGTTGTCCCATCAGACTCTCCTCCCTCCTCGGGTAGGCCGTAGCGCACAATCCACTTCGTCTCTGTACCACCTGCAGTCCAGCTTATGTTGGCGCTGTTGATGGTAACGTCGGAAGGCACTACGTCTGAAGGCGAAGGCAGGTTGCCGTCTTCCAATCGCATGGTGAAAGCCTTGCCGTAGCCACTGTTGTTGATGGCCTTGGTCAGGGCGATGGACTCCTCATAGCTCACGCCGCAGAGTACCACTGCGGGTATGCTACTGATCAAGGCATAAGCGTCCGACAAGGTCAGGCGCAACTCATCGCGCAGCACACCGGCGAGGCTGTCATTGCTCGTTGCGTTCCACACCGTGGTCATCCACGTGCCGGAGGGGTCGGCGGGATCGGCTTCCCCGACGGGAACCATCTGCACCGTTGCGCCAAGTGCCGCCAAAGCATTGAAGAGTTCTGCCGCCGTCTCGTAGTCGACATTCTCCAGGAGTGTGCAGGGGGCGCTGTCGACCAAGTCCTTGGCCTCTTTTAAGCCAATACCTAACAAATTCTTCACCACTTTGACCACCTCAAGCTTCTGTGGCCCTGCATTTTCCAAAACCACGTTATAGGTGGGAACGCCTATATAGGTGGGCGGTGTGTACGCCACCTCAGGGTCGGTGTCGATGAGCGTGGCCGTTGCGCCAGCATCCACGAGGTCGTCGTAGAATGCCTTCGCTGGCTCATAATACGAATTTTCCAACAGCACACAGGGTGCGCTGTCTACCAAATCCTTGGCTTCCTTCATCCCCAGTCCCAAGTGTTCCTTCACCAACGTAATCACTGTGATCTTGCTGGCCCCGGCACTCTGGAGCGTCAGTCGCCAAGAGGCTGTCTCCGCCGTCTTGTGCATCGGCGGCAGCTGGGCGGCCCGCGTGCCCACTATCGCGAGCAGGGCCACCATCAAGACTAATAGTTTCTTTGTCATAATTATTTCGAATTGATTGTTTATATTGTCAAGAATTAGAGAATAATCTCGCATGATGTGGGGATTATTTCACCACCACTTTGCGGCCCTGATAGAGATAGATGCCGGGCTTCGCGGGCTGGGCATCCAGCTTCTGTCCGCCTAAGGTGTACCAACTCCCCTCGCCCTTTGGAGAGGGGCTGGGGGTGAGGCTTTCCATCCCCGTCGCCACTCCTGTCGGCTCGATGGTAATCTTCTTGGCCGTGTTGCCCTTCGAGTTCACAATCTCGCCGTAGTTCACATAACCGCCCTCGGGCAGCGTGATGGCGCAGTCCTCCAGCTCGATGCCGCCCATGAAGTCGTAGATGCCACGCATGGTGGCCTCCACCTGTACGCGCGCGTTCCTTATGATTAGTTTGCTCTCCTTGCCAGTAGCGCCAGACAGGCCATACTTGCCGCTGACGTAGAGGTTGGCGTCCTCAATGAGCAGCGACGAGGATGTGGTCACCTCGATGCCTTTCTTCTCAGAGAGGAGCGACAGCTGGTGGCTGCCTGTCAGCGTAGTGGCCGTTTCCAACAGGATGGCTGCATCGCCGCTCTTCAGCTCGGCATCGGCATCGACGCTGATGGTCACGCCGAAGGTGCGGTTGCGAATCACGTGGTCGCGCGTGGTTTCGTAGCTGCCCTTCACGTGGAGCACCATCGACTCTGGGTCGTAGCTGAACTGGCCGTCGCCCAGGATGTCGTCGCAGTTGCCCTGCGTCACCGACTGCTCGTTCACGAAAATGCTGTAGTTGTACACACGACTGATGACCACATGGCTAGCCACGTTGCCGCTGGCGTCCACCACCTGCCCGCCGGCAATCTGTCCACCCGCAGGCTCCGTAATCTCGCAGCTGCTCAGCATGATGCCTTCGGAGAAGCCCGCGATGGCAGCCTCGCCGTCGGCCGATGTCACGTCGAGCGTAGCGCCCGTGATGGTCAGGTGGCAGCGTTTCTCGCCGGTAATGCCCAGCAGGGCCTGGCGTCCAGTGGCCACAAGGTTCATGGCCGACAGCGACAGCGTGCCGTTGGTGATGCTGACGGCATTCTCCGTACCTGTAAGCGTCACGTTGTTCGAGCCCGAGCCCCTCAGCGTCGTGCTGCCCGTGGCCTTGATGGCGGCGCAGCCCTCACCTTCAGCCGAAAGCGCGATGTCGTTCTTCAGCTCTATCTGCAAGCCGTCGATGCGGCTCTCGATGGCGGGGCAGCCGTCGGTCATGATGTCGCAGCCCACCGTTAGGCGCTTGTTGTTCAGATCGTATTTTATCTTTCCGTTGCCGTCGATGTCGAAGCGGTTATGCTCGTTCACGCGCACGCCGCCTACCCAGAGGTCGTAGGCCTCGTAAGGTTTCGAGATGACTACCCACTGTTTCTGCACGATGTTGCCCTCGCCGTCGTACACATGCATGCCTTCGAAGTGTGCGCCCTCTGGCTCGTTGAGTACCAGCCCGTCGTTCAGCGTGAACGACTCCAGGCGGATGATGCTGCCATACGGGCCATATGCACGCACTTCCGTGTTGGCACCTTCCACAACAAGGTTGCTGGTGGGCGTGCCCGAAGGCGGTTTCAGCGAGCCGATAATGCCGTAGTATACTGTGCCGTGGGCTATCAGGCGCACGCCGCCGTTCACCGTCAGCGTAGAGTTTTGGGCAACGAACAGACTGGTGGGAGCCGTTGCCGTGAGGGTGCCCGATCCGCACAGGGTGACATCGCCCTGGAAAGTCACGGCGGTATTGTGCGAGCTGGTGATGTTGGTCTTGCCGTTCACCACCACCTTCAGGCCAGGAATATTTGTCACAAGAGCCTTGCCATATTGCGATGCCGCATCGGTATCCGAGGCATCGTTATTGATGGTGGCATTGTCCAGCGTCAGCGTATTCGTCGCTTCGTCGTAGCTCACCTTGCCGTCGCCCAGGATGTCGTAGGCGAAGTCCTCGACCACCTGAGTACCTCCTACCCAGAGGTCATACTTCTTGGGTGGCATCTTAATCAGCACCCCTGTGGCCTGATTGCCGTCAGCATCCACGATGCATTGTTTCAAGGCATTGAAACGCGCACCCTCGGGCTGGACGATAGCCAGTCCGTCGTTCAGCGTCAGGGAAGCTATATCCACGATTCCATATTCCGCATAGACCTTTGTCTCGGCACCTGAAATGGTAAGCGGAGTGGAATATTCACTGGCACAGCCAGAAATCTTGTCGGCATTGATTTCACAGCCACCTTCAATCGTAATACCCTTTCCTGCACAGATACTGCCGCTTAACGAGCCAGTGCCTGTGAAGATGCCATTCTTTTCTAACATTTGGATATCGTAGAACCCTCCCCAGTTATCCAGTTTGTTTTCACCTACGAGATTGATGGTAAAGTCTTCGCCTTCAAAACTTTCATCTACCCTGATGACAATGTCGTCAAGGAGCGTGATGCTAACATTGTCCAGCGTCAGCGTCTTCGTCGCATCGTCGTAGCTCACCTTGCCGTCGCCCAGGACATCGTAGGCATTCTCCTCGTCGACCGCTATGCCACCCACCCTGAAGTTGTAGGCTTTCGATCTGCGGATAATCACACCTTTGGCCTCTGCTCCGCTTGTTGTCACCACGCGGTACTTTTCGACGTAATGCCCTCCCTTGGGCTCGACGATGGTCAACCCGTCGTTGAGTGTCAAAGACGGGAAGTAGTAGATGTTGCCAGAAAGCTCGATTTCCGTTCCTGCACCCGACACTATCAGGGGAACGTCGGTGAAGTCCCACGACACAAGGGCCGAAGCTGCAATATGGCAATCTCCGTTGATGCTCAAGCTTTTCTTTCCATTGATATAGATGGCTCCTTTAAGATTCAGCGCCCCAGGTCCCGTGATGATTGTATTCGAAAAAAGCTGCCAGTTGCTTCTGTGGTCCGACGGGGTGCTGAAAAGGTTGTCGCCAATCAGCTTGATGGTGAAATGGTCTATTGTTCCCCCATCGTCGGACATGATGATGGAATTGTCATCGGAGCAACTGACAATGGTATTGTCGAGGGTGAGCGTCGCCGTCTCAGGGTCGTAGCTCACCTTTCCGCCGATGCCTTCGCCCGTCACGTTGCTGGCATTGTCCTTCGTCACCAGCTGTCCAGCCACCATGATAAAGGGCCAGTTGTCTTCCTCGTCTTCTGTCGATGCGATTTTCAATCTCACTGCCCTTTCTCCATTGGCATCCACCACGTATTTCTCATCCGTATCGTAATAGCCGTCTTTGGGGCGTATGATCTTCAGCCCGTCGTTCAGCACGAAATGGTCGTAGCCAATGACGCCCGAATAGTCGGACTGCATATCCAATTTTGTGTCTGCCCCACTCACGCTGAAGGTGTAGCCCGTGCCGTAGTAGTCGTCCGTATGAAAGTATACTCCCGTAATCTTACATCCCCCTGAGATATAGCAGTCGTCTTGCACCTCAAAATCGTCATTGGATTCCAATGTGCCAGGGCCCTTTATATACGTAGTGACAAACGACTGTATGGCATGCCGTACAACCGTGTCGGTCTGCTTGACCAAGATTTTGTTGTCACCTTTCAATACCAGCGTGAAGTCATCACCATCATGATGGGAAAACATGATATTCAATTCGATGCCATTATTGTCGGTCACATCGATGGTGGCATCCTCTAAGGTCATCGTGCGCGTTTCTGGGTCGTACGAGACTTTTCCGCTAATGCCCTCACCCGTGATGTTGGAGCAATTGTCAGATGTCACCTTGACACCTGCGACTTTTATGTCGTAAACATCAGCCCAAGCACCCTGAGCTATCGCCAAGAGCGCTATCAATAGTGTACAGATTCTTGTTTTCATATAGCAATTGTTTTTGATTCTTAATTGATTGTTGCCATTTGTTTGCAAATATACCAAAAAATTCCCACAATCCACCAAAAACAACTGTTAAACATTTTTAAACGACCGTGACCCACCCTTTTTTCGCAAGTAAAAAGCACTTTTACAGTCATTTGAAGACGTGAAGAGAAGCACAAAAAAAGGTTGGCATACCGCACTATGCACGGCTATGCCAACCTATATTTTCAGTAAAAAGGGATAAACGTCGAGACGCCTGAATTACATTTCCTCAGCGGTACGGAGCTGCTGCACATAGATGGCATGCTCCATCTTGAGACGCTTCAGCACTGACGGTTTGTCGAACTGCTGACGACGGCGCAACTCTTTCACCACGCCAGTCTTCTCATACTTTCTCTTGAACTTCTTCAATGCTCTCTCGATGTTCTCGCCATCTTTTACGGGTACGATAATCATTTTCTTTGCTTTAAATTTTATCTGTTAAACTTCTTGTTATTTGTCGATTTACGATGCGCTGATACGAAACGCGGGTGCAAAATTACTGCTTTTTTACGAAACCGACAAGTTTTTTCGCAAAATATTTACGATTTTCCTCAACTTGAATGGAAATTTAACGCAACACCACGATTTTTCAACGCGAATTAATCGTGTATGATTCTCTCACTCATGACCATCTCAGAGGGGACGAGTGGCTTCGCGAAGCCAGGTTTGCTCCTCGTCGTTGAGGTGTGGAGCCAGACGATCAAACACCCGCTGATGGTAATCGTTGAGCCATTGGCGCTCTTCGGCAGTCAACATGTCGATGACAATGGGACGCGTGTCGATGGGACAGAGCGTGAGCGGCTCAAACTGGAGAAACTCGCCAAACTCAGTGGTGCGGTATGGACGGACGAGCAGCGTGTTCTCAATGCGCACGCCAAAGCGCCCTTCGAGATAGATGCCCGGTTCGTCGGTCACCGTCATGCCAGTCTTCAAGGGCGCAGGGCGGTATTCCATGCGTATCTGGTGCGGACCTTCGTGCACATTGAGGTAAGCCCCTACCCCATGGCCTGTGCCATGCAAGTAGTTCATGCCCTCGCGCCACATGGCTGCCCGGGCGACGGCATCGAGCTGTGTGCCAGAAGCATTGGCCGGGAACTTCAGGTTCTGCAACTGCAGATGACCTTTCAGCACCAGGGTGTAGACGCGTCGCTGCTCATCGGAGAGCGGACCGAGGGCGATGGTGCGCGTGATATCTGTGGTGCCATCTTGATATTGTGCGCCACTGTCGAGCAACAGCAAACCCTCAGCTTTCAGCGGAATGTCTGTCTCGGGCGTTGGCTCGTAGTGGACGATGGCCCCATGCTCCTGATAGGCGGAGATGGTGTCGAAGGAGATATCCTTGAACAGCGGTTGCTCACGTCTAAGGGTCTCGAGTTTCTGGGCTACGGTAAGTTCTGACAGTGGGCAGGGCGGAACCATGCCACACGGGGCAATGGCGCCCTCGAGCCAGCGGAGGAAACGAACCATCGCGATGCCATCCTTCAGCATGGCGCTACGGAAACCATCGATTTCAGCCTCGTTCTTCACGGCCTTCATCATCTTTACGGGCGACTGACTGCGAATGACGTCGCGAGTGACGGTCTTAAACAGCGTGTAGTTTACCTCAGCAGGGTCCATCAGGATATTATATTCGAAATAGTCCTTCAGTCCACGACGGATGTTCTCATAGTCATCGATGTCGACACCTTCGTCCATGAGATAGGCTTTCACGGCAGCCGAGAGCTTCACCTTATTAATAAATAAGGTAACCTTCGACGAGCTGATGAGCAGATAGCTGACGAAGACAGGATTGCAATGCACGTCGCTGCCACGCAGGTTGAGCGTCCAGGCGATGTCGTCGAGGGCAGTAATGAGCATGCCGTCAGCATGCTGCTGGCGCAGGGCCTTGCGAATGCGCGCTATTTTCTCGTGGCATGGTTCGCCTGCCAGTTCCAATGGCTGTATGCTAACGGGATTCTGCGGGATGGCAGGCCGACCGCTCCATATCTGCTGCAGCGGGTCGAGATTGGTGCGGAGGGTCAGTCCGCCCTGCGCACGAAGGTCGGCAATGAGGCTCTCCACTTCAGCGGTAGCGCATACCATGCCGTCGATGCCCACCTCTGTGGTGGGTGCGTTTTTCAATTCCTGGCCAAGCCACTCGGCAATAGAGGGCGTGCCGGCAATGCGTTCCTTCATCAGCTGAAAGCCTGTGCCAGCCAACTGTTCGGCGGCAGCGATGAAGTAGCGAGAGTCGGTCCAGAGCGCCGCCTTGTCGAGTGTGACCACGGCAGTACCAGCCGAACCGTCGAAGCCGCTGATCCATTCGCGGCCTTTCCAATGGTCGGGCACATACTCACCGCTATGCGGGTCGGTACTGGGGAAGATAAAAGCACTCAGGTGTTCGCGGCGCATGAGGTCGCGGAGCTCGATAAGACGCTGGGGAATTTGTGGGTTCATGGGTGATGGATTAATGATGGGGGCAACGGCGAACTGCCGCTTATATGACCAAATGAAGGGGGCGGCAGAATAGCCGTTTACAGGACTTTAGAAACCGTAGATTTCTTTTAGCTTGTCGCCAAGTTTGGAGCCGCGGAGGTCGCGGGCGATGACCGTTCCTTCCGGATCGATGAGAAGACTCGAGGGGATGGAGTTGATGTTGTAGACTTCAGCAGCCTCTGACTGCCAGCCTTGCAGGTCGGAGAGGTGTATCCAGTAGAGCCCTTTGTCGCGCACAGCCTTCTTCCAAGCCTCTGCTTTCTGGTCGAACGAGAGGCCCACGATCTGGAAACCCTTCGCGTGATACTTCTCATAATTGGCCTTCACATTGGGCATTTCCGCCATACAGGGACCGCACCATGAGGCCCAAAAGTCGACAAGCACATAGTTGCCACGGCCGCAGTAGTCGCTCAAGCGGTGCATGCGTCCGTCCATGTCGGGCTCTTCAAGGTCGATGAAGCGCTGACCGATAAGATTTTGCAACTTCTCGTCGAGCATGATGCGCTCTATGGTCTCGCGGCCCATCGGGTAGTTGTAATATGGTCTTTCGGGCGATAGCAGTTGGGCTTTGATCTCTTCATTGCCCATAGCATTGCAGAGGTTTATCAACTCGTCGAGGTAGACCACAGGAATGAGATTGTCCTTCTCACCAATGATTTCGGCATAGGTGGCCATCTCGTCGAGCCCTTGCGCCTGCATCCGCTTCATGAGGTCCACGACCTGTTGCTCGCAACCGTCAAGGGGATTGCCGTCGTTGTCGGTCAGCTGAAGCAATTCCTCGCCCAAGGCATCCTGCAAACCACTGATGGAGTCGAGCCGACGGTCGTAGTCGTTGAGGCGGTTGTTCACCTCCGAACTGCGAAGAATGCCGGTGATAAGGTCGGCCTGTACGGACTGTCCATCGTTGAAGAAGATGCTCACGGTGTTACCATCGTCCACGCCCAATCCGATGAGGGCATTGGCAGCGGCTTGTCCGTAAAGGGCAAATCGCCCATTGCTGACTGCCACGCTGTCGAGCAGCTGGAAATGGTCGGAGAGGTCGTAGACATACACTGTTGCCGCGTCGTCGGGACAAATGCCCGCCACGCTGTACTTCACCTGTGCCATCATGGCGACAGACAGCACAGAAAGCCATCCTATGGTCAGAAATCTCTTCATATCGTTTCTTTGTAAAGACAGGTAGACGGATAGTTAGAAAAGCTATCTGCCTACCTGTCTCATGATTATACCTATCAAAGATCAGAGGTTCGGGTTGATCTTGCTCCACTCGCTGATGGGCGGCACGATGTTGAGTGTCACCAGCTCGTCGCGCATCTTGCAGAGGTGCTCGTAAGAAGCATCGAGCTTGGCGTTCTCCTCGGGCAGACCCTGCGGCACTTCATAGTGCGCACCGTTCTGGTCGAGGGTGGTCTTCATGGCCATCATGATGTGGTTGTACTTATCGGTCGACACATAGGTACCCACGGGGAAGCGGAAAGGCTCACCGCCCATAGCCGAACGGATCATCTCAACAGAGAGATAAGCGGGGCTCTGGAACGAGCTACGGCCACGCAGCTTGATGATGGCGGCACCACCCTGGGTGACGTCCTTCTTCATCTGTTCCCACTCCTCGGCGGGGAACTCGGCAGTACCGATGATGTCGGTCAGCTTGCGACCAGCGATGGTCACGTGGCTGCCGAATACGGCCATCTGCTCGCCGTGTCCGCCGTATGTGGCGCAACCTGTGATCTCGCTCTGCATCACATTGAACTTCTTGGCCAGAGCCGACTGCAGACGGGTGGTATCCAAACCAGCCAATGTGGTCACCTGGCAGGGCTTCAGTCCGCTGTAGAGCAGCGTCACCAGACCGGTGAGGTCGGCGGGGTTGAAGATAATCACCACGTGCTTCACGTCGGGGCAGTACTTCTGGATGTTCTGACCGAGCTCCTCAGCAATCTTGCAGTTGCCAGCCAACAGATCCTCACGGGTCATACCCTCCTTACGGGGAGCACCACCAGAAGAGATGATGTACTTGGCACCACGGAAAGCTTCCTCAGCATTGGTGGTGGCGGTGATTTTCACGCTGTCGAAACCACTCTGGCGCATTTCTTCGGCTACGCCTTCGGGTGAGAATACGTCGTAGAGACAGATGTCGTTGGTCAGACCCATCATCAAAGCGGTCTGTGCCATGTTTGATCCGATCATGCCGGCTGCGCCGACGATGACCAGTTTGTCGTTAGTTAAAAATGCCATTTCTTATCTGTTTTTAAAACATTAATTAAATTCACGTTGCAAAGGTAATGATTTTAGTGGAAACAACCACACAACTGAGTGAAAAATAAAGATAAAAACGTTCAACAAATAAAAAATGCTTGGTTGTTCGCCTTTTTATTCGTAACTTTGCCCCCGAAATACTCATTCAAGGATAAAAATAATGGCACTGATAAAAGAAGTAAATGGACTCAAGCCCAAATGGGGCAAGAACTGCTATTTTAGTGAGAACGCTACGATCGTGGGCGAAGTGGAAATGGGCGACGAATGCTCGGTATGGTTCAACGCTGTTGTGCGCGGCGACGTGATGTGGATACATATCGGCGACCGCACCAACGTGCAAGATGGAGCCGTGCTGCACACCACTTTCAAGACAGGCCCGCTGACCATCGGCAGCGATGTGACCATCGGCCACAACGCCACCATCCACGCCTGCGTCATCCACGACGGAGCCCTCATCGGCATGGGAGCCACGCTGCTCGACCACTGTGAGATAGGCGAAGGGGCTATCGTAGCCGCAGGAGCGCTCGTCGTTGGCGGCACGAAGATCGGTCCCCACGAGATTTGGGGAGGCGTGCCCGCTAAATTCATCAAGAAGACACGTCCCGGACAGACGGACAATGCAGCCCACTACGTGGCATATATGGACTGGTACCGCGACCGCGAAGACTAGCGAAAACGCTCCACCGACACAAGACTGACTACAAACACAACTGAATATGACAAACAAATCAATCATCATCGCCATCCTGCTATTGATGGCGGGACAAATGGTTTACTCGCAGCAGGCCGACAACTATCGAGGTCGGTTGCGCAACCGATTCGTGAAGGTTGACAACACCAACCTCCCTATCGTCTTCATAGACGTCGAGGGGCAGATGATTCTGCGCGACACTTATATCCTCGCCAAGATGAAGATCATCGACAACGGCGAAGGGCAGCTCAACCACGGCGACACCATCGCTTATCCTGACCAGCATATCGACTATCAGGGATGGATTGCCTTGAAATACCGCGGCAACTCGTCGTTCGACAGTTCCGACAAGAAGCCCTACGCCTTCCGCACGCTCAAGGAAGCCGTGCTTCCAGACGACGGAGGCGACAAGAAGAAAGTGGAGATTCTGGGCATGGGCAAGGACAACAAGTGGGCCTTCATCGCTCCTTGGTGCGACGAGGTGATGTTCCGCGACATCCTTTCCTTCGACCTGGCGCGCCCGTGGTTCGACTATGTGCCGCACGGTCGCCTCTGTGAGCTCTTCCTCGACGGCACTTATTATGGCGTCTATGCCCTCTGCGAACGTGTTTCCCAGGGTAAGCAGCGTCTCAACCTCGAAGACCCAGGCACGCGCGACGGTGACCTCACGGGCGACTACCTCGTAGAGATAGACCGCGACGACGAGCCGAACTACGTATCGAAACACCACCCATGGGGCGATATGGAGGGGTACAACGAGCTCAACTGGTACGACATCCACTACCAATATAAGTTTCCCGACGACGAGGACTGGGCCGCCCTACCCGCAGGAACACGAAACGCACTGCAGCAGGAAATTGATAATATGGAAGATTCCTTCCTTGCTGACGACTGGCAGGACCCCGAGGGCGGCTATCGCAACTACATCGACGAGACTTCGTTCATCGACTACCTCCTCTCCACTGAGGTTGCAATGAACATCGACGGCTATCGGTTGTCCACCAACTTCTATAAATATAGTAACACACGTGCTGAGGAGACAGGCATCGACCCACGCTGGAAAATGTCGCTCTGGGACTTCAACATCGCGTGGGGTAACGCCAACTACTACCACGGACAGGAAACCGACAAGTGGCACTATGCCATGAACCTGCGCGACTCCTACGACGGACTGCAGGTGCCTTTCTACTGGCACCGAATGGTTTCTGACACCCTTTTCATGCAGCACGTCAAGGAGCGTTGGCAGCAATACCGGCAAGAAAACTATTCCGACGAACGTCTTTTCGCCACCGTCGATTCCTTGGCCACTCTCCTCACCAACGGTGGGGCTGCCGACCGCAACGAGCGCGCATGGGGCATGTACAGCCGCTCAAGCATTTGGCCGCTTCCCTTCTATGCCAAGTCGTACGACGAAGCTCTTGATTACCTCAAGACTTGGATCGTGCAACGCCTGGCATTTATGGACAAGAACCTCCGACTGCCACGCGTGATAGAGACGATGCCCATCATGATAGCCAACGGGTGGAATGCTGACATCGTGGCAGAGAAACGCCCCGCCAACACCTCCACATCGACCACCATCGACGGCTCTGACCGAGCTTTCTACGCAGAATCGGTGCGACAAGACGGTGGACTGCCCGACAACGGACGTATCGTATCGGCCAATGAGAACGTGCAATATATCCTGGACGACTATGCCGCCAACCAGTCATTGACCATGAAATCGCCGGGGATGAGTGGCACGCTTACCTTCTACAATCCCGTGGAAACCAGCGAACTCTTCGTGCTCGGCACCAGCGGCAACGGTGAGGCCAGCGTAGCCGTCACCCTCAACTATGCCGATGGTGAAGAGGTGTCCTTAGGGAAGTATTCTATCCGCGACTGGTCGGTACGCAATCCGCAGGGCGACGAAGCAGTCACAAAATTGGGCAACATCACACGAAACAGCGATGCCTTGAGCAGCGACAACCACTACTGTCTCTTCGACTTCTCCGTTCCCGTAGAAAAGAACCGCCCGCTTGCCTCCGTCACCTTTACCTCCACGAACTACGCCTACGCCTCGATCCTTGCACTGTCGGCGCTCTATGAGCCTGTGGTGATACCCACCGACATCGCGAACAGTGGCTTTGCAGACCACAACACAAAGGCCATCGAAGGCATGTATACCCTCGACGGCCAGCGTATTGTCCAAAAGCAACAGGCGAAAGGCGTGCTCATCATCCGCTACACGGACGGCACTTCGCGAAAAGTCATCGTCAGATAGCTTTCGCAATCACCTATTTGAAACTATTGGGATAGTATTTCTTGACGAACGAAATCATGTCGTACACACCGCCCTTCGTGAGCGGCGTGCCACCGAATTTGCTCGGTTCGTCGGTTAGTTTCAGTTCGAAACGCTCACCATTCCAAGTCTGCGTAGCCAGCAGGCGATAAAGATTCTCGGCATCCACCATCTGGACGCTCTTGCCTAAGCGTGGCAGGACGGCACGACAATCGATCTCAGAAGGAATGCCTTGGTAAAGTGTGATGAGCGGATTCGGTGTCAGTACACGTGTCGTAGGATCATAATCGTAGAAGTTCACTCCCAGTGCATCGGTACAAAACAGATGGTTGATGGCGAAGAGACTGTGACCGTTCTTCATGCGCCAATAGCAGCACTCAATGGCACGGTAGTCGCCTTCCAAGTGGTTCTCAGTCGAATAGCCTGCCAGAATATAACCGTTGGGGACGTCGACCTCCAGCACATCCAGTTCGCTGTTGGCTGGGAAACGCACAGCGGCGCCCGTCTGCTGCATGAGTGGTGAGCGCGAGATGTCGGCCAAAGCGATGAAGAAATCGCGAATGGTGGGTTTCTTCACATCAGCCGGCAGAGTCAAGGGTTTCTCATCCCAATCCCAATCCGTGTACATCATCTCATTATCGTCTTCGCCTTCGCCACAAGTACAATCACCATCTTCAGATTCATGATTAAGGTCGCCCATCCACTGATTCTCCCATACAATCCCTTCGTCGACCACCAAATCCATTTCGCCAAGACGACCTACGGGATGGTCGATGGTACAATTCACCATACGGATGGGGTTCCCACTGACGCTGAACAATTCACCATCGTTGTCGTGAATGTCGCATTTCGTGAACGTGACTTCCTCACAAAAACTGACGTTGATGAGCGAGAACTCACGGCAGTTGTAGAAGTTGCAATCAGTAAAAGAGAAATTCTTGCAATGCTCCAAGGTCATGATCTGGTAGCTGCAGTCGCGGATGATGGTATTCTTGCATTGCAGGCCATTCGACCTGTCAGCCCCAATGCCTTCCGTACCACAACCGTAGAGGTCGCAACCTTCAATAACAGTGTTTTGACATCCTCTGATGGCCACCACGCCACCCTGACAATAGCCTGAATCGGTATGTCCGAGTGTCAGGTTGCGCAGGGTGATATCCTTACAGTTGAAGAAACTCAGCACATAGGCATAACGAGGCTCCACGATGATGCCCGCCATGTCGCCCTCGCCTTCGATGGTGAGGTTGCTCATACCTGCGATGTCGAGTTCCTTGCCGTCGAACTGGTCGGACCAACCCAATCGAGGTTTGTTGTATTCATCGTAGTGATCGTAGTAGATATCAAACTCACCGATGTTGTAGGCTGCCCTGATCTCCTCGTCTTCAATGGCAGGCGTTAGCTTCAAGACAGTATATCCCGGGATGACAATGCGCGTGTCGTTGCCAAGCGCCTTGAGAAACTCCTCGGCCGTTGTCACGCGTTTCACCGTCTGTTTCTTCGCAGCATTGACACTCTGCAAGCCAAGAAGCAGTCCGATGATCATAAAAATCGATATTCTCTTCATACTCAGACTATCTATGAATGGTTACACTAATCGATAGGAACAATAAAGGGGCAGGCACACTTTTGCCCTGCCCCTTATTCCGGTTTGTAAAAAATTCAGTTTAGAAGTCGTCGTCGCGCTGCTGCTTGCCCTTCGAGTAGTAGCTCTTGTGGTTGTCATACAAGAACCAACCGTTCTTATTGGTGCTGCGAAGCTTCACGTTGTGGGCATTCGGGCTCTCGAACGAAATATCACTCTTGCTGGTAGCATCGGGATTCGGGAACAACAGGATGCTGGCAATGGTGCAGTTCAGCTGAGCGGATTGACTGGTGGGCGAAACGGTGTCCCATGCCACGCGTACTTTATACGGGCCAGTCCAATAGTTATTGCCGTTGGGCTTGTACATGTTGCCAGGAGAAGCACCTGCGAAGTGCTGGAACAGGTTGTTGTGCAACCAGCCGCCACCAAGGTCCTTGCCACCATTGTCGGTGAACCAACCGATGCAGAGGTTCTGGAAGTCGGTATTCGAGATACCAATGGTGTTCAGCTGCGAGTAGTGAGTGCCATAGAGATAGTTCACCATGTCGCGGCAGTCCTGGCTACAGTTGAGCAGTGCCGGCCACACCAGATAGCCCACGGCAGCCATGAAGAGCGGGTTCTTGCAAGCCTCTACGCGGCTTCCGTCAGGATTCTCGATGAGCGTCTTCAGCTCGGCCACGTTGCGGGGCAGGCGGTCGAAGGTGAAGGTAGCACCCTTGTATTTCTTTCCGTCACCGACGAAGGTGAATTCCTTTGTCGTGGTGGAGTCCTTCAGCGTCACCTTCTGCACAGGCTGGCTGTAGGAAGATATTTTCTTGATTTTGTCGACGAGATACGGATAAGTGGCAGTGGCACCACCCTGTGCGGTACGTCCGTTCTCAATGTAGAACGATGAGTTCTCCGTCACGTTGGTTGTTGTGGTGCGGAACCATAAGCCATTGTCGGCCTGGAAATCCAGATACTGGTGTTCGGGATTGCAATAGGTGTAGTTGTCCTTCATCGTAGCGGCCACACTGGTGTTGGATCCAGAGTTGCCACCCACAATGGGTACAGTGAATTCCACGCGATAGTACGTCTTCGCGGGGGTTGTTGAAGTTGCATGGTTCTGAGCCAAAGCTGTCATACCGACTGCGGCCATGACAACGGTAAATAATATCTTTTTCATAATGCTTTCTTGTTTTAATGGTTAATTGTCGATTGTAAAGAATGATTACTTCTTGGTGAATTTCAGGGCTTTCTTACCCACCTTCACGACATAGATGCCTGCAGGCAGATTGGCCACGTTGACGTTGGTGCAACCACCTTCGACCTTTGCTCCACCCACCTGTGTTCCGTTGAGCGAATAGACAACAGCTGTCTTGGCATCACCACAACCCGACAGACTCAATTGAGTATACACGGGAGTGAGCAACTGCAACTGCTCGATGTCGCCCTGCTTCACAGGGTCGATGGCCGTTGCTCCGCCATTTGTCTGAGCGTTCCATGCTGTCTTGCTGCGATAGAAGGCCACATAGCGCACATCAGTGAGGTTTGTCCCGGACTTTGCCAACACTTCAAACCTGCTGCCGTCCACATTGGCCAACATGCTGACATTGTTTACCTTCATGTTGTCGCCTTTGTCGGTCTGCAGCCATACGGGCAGCGACACGTCAATATAGACAGATCCGTCGGCACTGTTGCCCTGATAACCAGAAAGGTCAATGTTCGAAGAGTGTTTTTCGAACGAGATACTGCTTACGCCTTGGGCTCCATCACCGTCTTTCGTCAAGATGTCGAACGTACTTCCGCCGTCGACCACCACTATCATGCTCACCCTGCAACATTCAATGTACTTGTTTGTGTTGGTCTTCAAGCACATCACATTCTTCTGGGCGGCAATCTCTTGTGCTGGCATCCATGCAGCAGCAAGCAAGATCAGTGGCATCAGGATTTTCTTCTTTTGTAAAACTGTTTTCATGCCTTACCTTTTAAAAGTGATTAAACATTATTTTGATAATTCTCTACATTTGTTCTTGCATGGTGCAAATATAGCAATTATTTTCCAAAAAACGTTCACTTTCCCTCAATTCTGTGTAAAATTTATATTATTTTAACTCTACTAAGAGAGTCGCTTCAAGTGGCAGAAGAGCAGGCGACCGTCACTGTCGCGAAGATGCATGCCATTGCCCCGACAATAACGGAAATACTTGCATTCTGCGCATTCATCCTTTCGCATCCATGAGCGGTCGCGGTAAGGCTGGAAGCGGTTTTCCCAAACTTCCATGAAATCGTCTTGATAGATGTTACCCTGATGATAGTCAGCACGGATGCTGGTGCAAGCGGAGATGCTGCCATCAACGAGCACCGACCCTACGCTCACACCGGCCTGACAGGAGAAGAAATGGTTGCGCACATCGCCTTCGTAGTTGCCCAAGAAACCCTCGCAACCATAGTCCACGCGGATGCGTCCCTCCTGTCGGGTTCGCTTGATGAAGTCGAACATGCCGCGGAACTGTTCGTCAGTGAGTCGCATCTGCGGATCGTTGGCTGCTCTGCCTACGGGGAAGATACTGAAGACACGCCATCGGCGTACCCCTTTGCTGATGAGATATTCCTTGATGTCGTCGAGTTTCGCGTAGTTGCGTTGGTTCACACAGGTGACGATGTCAAAAATGATTCGAGGTTCATGAACCAAAAGGTCAATGGCCTGATCAACCATGTGGAAACTGTCCTTGTGGCCACGCATCCAGTTGTGGTCGTCTTTCAATCCGTCGAGACTGAGGGTTATGCTATGCATGCCAGCATCGACAAGCGCGTGGAAACGCTGTGGCGTGAGATAAAGGCCATTGCACACCATCCCCCAAGGGAAACCTCGACGGTAAATCTCTGCACCACACTGTTCCAAGTCGTCGCGCATCAGCGGCTCGCCGCCGGAAATGACCACGAACACCTTGTGAGGATTGCACTTGCGGGCCACACTGTCAAGGACACGCAGGAAATCTTCCAAGGGCATATCCTGCTGCTCGTTTTTCACCTTACAGTCGCTTCCGCAATGTCGGCAATGCAGGTTACAACGTAGTGTACACTCCCAGAAGAGCTGTCGCAGGGGATGCTCCCTGACGGTGTTATTCACAATCTGACGATGCAGCTCGAGAGCTATTTTCCGGCGGAGGGTAAGAGGCGTTACGTTCATTCTTTGTTGATTTTCCCTAATTTGCGCTCAAAGGAGTACTCAAACTTGCCCCGATACCAGTGCTCGCCCTTCTCCAGCTGCTCCTTCTTCATATCCTCAAGGTTGATGACGTCGGTTGCGAACTCACCGCCATTGGCTTCTCCGTCTGTGTCGCTCAGCTCGATATACGTATTGCCCGGAATCAGGAAGTGCGTTGTCTCACTGATGTTGTCGATGTTGAGATGGCCCAGTCTGTCGGTCAAGGCAGAGTCGCCATATTCGAAATGCAATGTTTTCGAGCCGTCAGGATTCGTCACCTCTACCCCTAAACGTCCTTTTATACCTTCGATGGGTTCGCCACCCTCGTTGGTCACTGTGCCACGTATCTGATAAGTGGCATAAGGTGCACCATATTCTTCTCCTGTCTCTGTCACGTTGTCGCACGATTCAAAGCCCAAGAGAGCCAACAGCGAACCCAGAAGAGCATTGAAGCAATGTCTGATTTTCATATTCTTTCCTTTCTTTTTTGATGTTTATACTGCCTGTAAAACAACGCTGAGTGAGAAATCTTGCACGAAGAGTGGTAGATTTAATACTAATTAACCATCAGAAGATAGACTGCTCCGTCTCTGTGGTGAGCATTTCCAATGCCTTCATGCCCATTACGGAGTTGCCCTTATCGTTAAGTCGCGGACTCCAAACAGCCACCGAGTAGCGACGTGGATGAACGGCAGCGATGCCACCACCCACACCACTCTTACCTGGCAGTCCGACAAGATAGGAGAACTCGCCAGCCTCATCGTAGAAACCACAGGTCTGCATGATGGCATTCATCCGCTTCACCTGAGAATCGGTCAGGCACACATCTCCAAAAGAGAAGGAGGCATGGTGATCGGCAAAGGGTCGGAAAGCATGGGCCAGTTCCCTACAATTCATCTCAACAGAACAGCTGAGGAAATAGAAGCGCAGCACATCCTTGATATGGTTCTCTATATTGCCATGATGCTTCAACAGGTTGGCGATGGCCGTATTCAAGTAAGCAGACTGCTGCTCAGAGCGCGCCACTTCATGATTATAGTCTACCGTTCCGCCACAAAGTTCGCGCACGAAATTAATGAACCGATTCTCGGGACTGCCCAGTCGGCTGATCAGAACATCCGCCATCACAATGGCTCCTGCATTGATGAAAGGGTTGCGCGGTTTGCCATGCTCATATTCCAGCTGCACGAGCGAGTTGAAGGCATTGCCACTGGGTTCCTTTCCCATACGCTTCCACAATTCATCGCCTTCCAGACTCAGACACATGGCCAACATAAACACCTTTGAGATGCTCTGGATGGAGAATCGGTCTTCGGCATCGCCCACACAGGCCACCTCATTGTCGCGGACTGATTCAATGCAGATGCCGAACTTATTGGCATCGACAGCAGCCAAGGCGGGGATGTAGTCGGCCTGTTTCCCCTCGCCAGCATAAGGCTGCACGTCGTGATAGATTTTATGTAGTATTTCCTGGTAGTTGATCGGTGTCATTATTCTCGAGTGAAATTTCTATCATTAATTGGCTGCAAAGTTACCGTTTTCGAGCGAGAGAACACTCCTTATCTTTTCATATTTATGCTTTTTTCAACATTCCATGGGAAAAAGTAGGGAAAGTATGGCGCTGAATCGAAAACTTTGCGTACTTTTGCACGGACTTTATTAAGGATGCTTTGATTAATAACATGAGCCGGCAAGAGAGAATACAAAAAGCCACGAGGTGGGGCATCGTAGCCCTATGCGCTGTTGTCGCAGTACTTCTGATCCAACCCATGCTACCGCCCAGCGTTCAACAGCAGGAGCGGAATGTGGTGAAGGTGGAAGAACGCCATGCCTTTGTGCTGACAGCCAATGGCAATCCCGTGCTTTATATCCAAAACCTGCAAGGCGACTGGGCCGAGAGACCGCTGTCACCAACCTCTGATTCCACAGTTTGTTACGTGGACACGCTGGAAGGTCGATGGGTGAACCGCTTCTATGCATTCCCTTCGTGCAGGGGAAGGGTGCTGATTCCCGACATGGAACGTGCCGTCGACTCGCTTCTCGAGGAGACCAACCGCCGACTGCCCGATATTCTCAGGCACCAGAGGGACGTGATTCGGAAGAAGGAAAAGAAATACTCGCAACTGACCGACGAGCTGGACTACTACTTAGAGGCCAACAACGTGACCGACGAAGGCTACAACACCATCGCCACCTACGCCACCTATGCCCTTCGCTACCGCCAACGGCTGCGTCAAGCACTGCATGTCCTCGACAGCCTCTTGCCCACCGACACGCTGCACATCAGCCGTATCCATCACCACACGCTGCTCCTCCCCCATTCCTCTACGCTGTCCGAAGAGTCGAAGCGTAGCAGCGATTCAACTACTCTCCGCGTGTCCTGCCACGACGATGGGCCACAGAAACCCGGTCAGGCCTATCGTCGCATTCAGGCCGACAACAGAGAGACCCCACAGGGTGCCTTTGCCCGATTTTTCGCCAAGCCATCGCTCAACGAAACATCTTTTCCCACCTCTCATGAACTGCCGGAGTTTGTCTATACAGGAGAAATGAAAAACGGCAAACGCGAAGGCCACGGTATGTACATCGACCGTGAGGGATGCTATTACAACGGACAATGGGAGAACGGCAAGCGCAACGGTTTCGGCTGTGACGTCGATTCCGCTGGGCGTGTCCGCGTGGGCGAGTGGAAAGACGACCGCTTCTTGGGCCAAAGGCTCACCTACACAGAGGAACGCATCTATGGTATCGACATCTCGCGCTATCAGCACGACATCGGGAAGAAGCACTATGCCATCAATTGGCCACAGGTGCGCATTTCGCATTTAGGTACCATCAGCAAGAAGAAGGTCCATGGAACAGTGGACTACCCCGTATCGTTCTGTTTCATCAAGGTCACCGAGGGCATCACCATCCGCAACAACTATTTTGCCTCCGACTATGCCTCAGCCCGCAAGCAGGGCATCCGCGTGGGTTGCTACCATTTCTTCTCCACCAAGAGCAGTGCATCGGAACAAGCACAGTTCTTTATTAGAAATGCGCGATTCAGCAAGGGTGACATGCCCCCCGTGCTCGACGTAGAGCCCACCGATGCGCAGATTCGTGCCATGGGGGGTGCCGAAGCGATGTTCAACCGCATCCGCGTGTGGATGAAGGCCGTGGAGAAGCATTGCGGACAGAAGCCCATTCTCTATGTGGGTCAGAACTTCGTGAACAAGTATTTGGTGAATGCGCCCGACATCAAGCGCGACTACCAGGTGTGGATAGCCCGTTACGGAGAATACAAACCCGACGTGCGACTGGCTTTCTGGCAGCTCTGCCCCGACGGGCGCGTAAAAGGAATCGTAGGAACCGTTGACATCAATGTGTTCAACGGCTATCGCGACCAGTACGACGACTTCCTCGAACGGTATACTATTAAGTAGTTTCTTCTAACCACGAATTACACGAATTACACGAATTTTTTGCGATTGGAGATAGGAAACAACCATAAATATAACGAATTGATTGTGCGGACAGGAAATCCGACAACCAATTCGTTTAATTCGTTTAATTCGTTGTGTTAAATTCTGGTGGGCGATTATTCTTCAGGAGCCTTGTCGATGAGCTCCATGAACTCGTCGAGCTTCGGCGTGATGATGATCTGCGTGCGACGGTTGCGCTGCTTGCCCAGCTCAGTATCGTTAGTGGCCAGCGGGTTGTATTCGCCACGACCACCGGCCGTCAGACGCTTCGGATCAACGCCATACTTGTTCTGCAGTTCCTGAACCACGCTCGATGCACGCAGACAGGAGAGGTCCCAGTTGTTGCGGATATTGGTGCGCGAGATGGGCACATTGTCCGTGTTACCCTCGATGAGCACATCATAGTCCTTGTAGTCCTTGATGATCTTTGCTATCTTCGAGAGTGTCTCGGAAGCGCGGTCGTTGATCTCATACGAACCGCTCTTGTAGAGCATGTTGTCGGCCAGAGAGATGTAGACGACGCCTTTCAGCACCTGCACGTCCACTTCTTTCATCTCTTCTTTCGTCAGCGAGCGTGTCAGGTTGTTGGTCAGCACCATGTTCAGCGAGTCGCTCTTCGACTTCACCTCCACCAAGTGACGGATGTATTGATTCGATTCGTTAATCTGATCCACCAACTTCTCAATCGAGATATTGTTCTGTCCCTGATTTGTCAGACTCTTGTCGAGCGACTTCTGCAGGGCAGCATAGGCCTTCTTCTGTGCAGCAAGCTGCTCTTCAAGACTGGTCACACGGGCATTGGCAGCGGCCAACTGCTCCTTAGCCACCTGCCAATTTGTATTCAGTTCCTTGTTCTCATTGCTCAGGGCCTGATTGTCCAGGCGGCAGTTCTCCAGGTCTTTCTTGCTGGCGCAGCTGCCAAGAATCAGTACTGCGGCCACAGCCATCATCAATGTTTTCTTCATTTTCTGTCCTTTCTTTTTATGAGTTATGATTCGTTTTCGGGTGCAATAATAATGCATTTTCTCTGATTATGACGTATTTATCCTTGGAAAGTTGCACAGGGTTAGTGATTTTTAACTTAAATGCTTGGTGTATTGTACGAAAAAGCTTAACTTTGCAACGCAAAATAACAATCATTATGAGCATCACGAACATACGACGAATGCTATGCCTGTTGCTGACCTTTGTGGCTTTCGAGGTTGCGGCGCAGGTGAAAGTGGAACCTGGCGTAAGTCAAGAATTGGCTCAATACAGGGCGAAGCACGTGCGAGACGTGACATACGACCTGTCGTTTAAGATACCTGACAAGAAGATATATGGGGTGGAAATCGAGGAAGAAATCACTTTTAAGTGGGACGGAGAAGGCGACCTTCAGCTCGACTTCCAAGGTAAATTGACGTATGCATTGATCAAAAACACACACCTTGACAATAGCTGCTACCAGGATGAACATATCGTCATACCTGCCAAATACCTGAAGAAGGGACGCAACCGAATAAAGATTCAAGGAGGTTGCTCTGACAAATCTCTCAACCGCCAAGATGATTACCTATACACGTTGTTCGTCCCTGACCACGCACGGAGTGCCTTTGCCTGTTTCGACCAGCCAGACATTAAGGCGAAATACAACCTTTCCTTGGAAATGCCCGACGGGTGGACGGCTATCAGCAATGGGGCGTTGGTTCGCGCAAAAAAACAACGCATGACTTTCCAAACCACAGAACCCATTCCTACTTACCTTTTTTCGTTTACTGCTGGGCGGTTCTCAGAGCAGAAAGCCGTGCGCGACGGGCGCGAGTTGACGGCTCTTTACCGCGAGACCGACCCGGTGAAAGTGGCGCAATTGCCAATCATCTTCGATGAAATCGCCCTCTCCTTGAAGTGGCTGGAGCAATACACGGACATCCCCTACCCTTTCCAGAAATACGGTTTTGTGATTCTTCCTGGTTATCAGTTCGGCGGCATGGAGCATCCCGGCTGCATCCAGTACAAGGACCAGACGCTTTTCCTCGGCCCCAATCCGACGCCCGACGAGGAGATGAACCGCCTTCACCTGCTGGCCCATGAGACGGCTCACATGTGGTTCGGCGACTTGGTGACGATGCGCTGGTTTAACGATGTGTGGACCAAGGAGGTGTTTGCGAACTTCATGGCCGATAAGATTGCGCGCGAACAATACCCCGACATCAATCACGACCTGAGTTTCCTCCGCACCCATTACATCCCCGCCTTCGCCACCGACCGCACCGAAGGCACGCACCCCATCCAGCAACCGTTAGCTAATCTGAACCAGGCCGGGCTGCTCTACGGCAACATCATCTACCACAAAGCACCTATCATGATGCGCAAACTGGAACAACAAATGGGCGAGAAACCCTTCCAACGGGGCTTGCAGAAATATCTGAAGCAGTTCTCTTACGGCAACGCCACATGGGATGAACTCATCGAAATCCTCAACGCGGAGGCACCTGAGGCAGGCATCCGCGACTTCGACCGCCAATGGGTGAAGCAGAAAGGCGTGCCTGTGAGAGCCCTCGACCCATTTGCCGAAATCTTGCCCAATGCCGATGGCATGGACTATGTGCGTTATGAACTGGCAAATCAGGAAAGCGTTGAAAAGTATGTGAGGCGCATCTTCGACCTGCCAACAGAACAAAGTCGGTTAGCTACGGTGATGACCCTCTACGAGAACATGCTCATGCACCGCATGCAGCCAAAGGAATTTTTCAGCGCAACGCTGCTCTTAACCACTAACGAACAGAACGAACTGCTACTCTCCGCCTACAGCAACTACTTGACAGGCACACTTTCTTACCTGTCAGACGATAAGCGTGACGAGTGTGAAGGCAAGCTATGGGAAGCCGCGCAGAAACACCCGGTGAAGTCGTTCCGACAGCAACTGCTGCGCTCCCTCTCACGCATAGCGCAGTCGCCGGAGGTCGCAGACAGCATCTTTGCCATCTGGAAAGAAGGCAAACACCCACTGCTCAACGAGCGCGACTACATGCAGATGGCCTATCATCTGGCCATCGTCCGCCCTGACGATTGGCAACAAATCGTCTCAACCCAGCGGGAAAGGCTGACAAACGCTGACGTAAAGAAAGAGTTCGACTTCGTCAGCCGAGCCTGCACGCCTGACACGCTGGAACAGAAAAGGCTTTTCGAATCATTGCTACAACAAGAGAACCGAGCTGTGGAGCCGTATGCCTCAGCCTTGCTCAGCCTGCTGAACGACCCTACGCGCGAACCTTATAATAATAGGTTCATCACGCCGGGACTGGAGATTCTGGAAGAGATTCAGCGCACTGGCGACATCTTCTTTCCATTGAACTGGTGTCAGTCGCTGCTCAACGGCCATCGCTCCAAAGCGGCGGCAGACCTCGTGCAGGCCTTTCTCGACAGCCATCCCAACTACCCCAGTCAGCTCCGCAACAAGCTATTGCAGGCTGCTCACCCGCTCCTGAATCGATTCCACGACTAATCAAAAAGAACAATAATGAAAAGGAAACAACTATTGAATAATGTGTCCAGAGGTTCTGCCTTTGGCTATCAGAGTAAGAAACTATGGCTATCAGCCGCCATTGCGCTCCTGGCGACCCTGCCATCAATGGCTCAAAGGTATGTCGGAGGCGACATGTCGATGCTGCCCAAGTATGAAGCGGCCAACACAGCCTATAAGGACAAGCAGGGAAACCGCATTGACAACCTGCTCGACTTCGTGAAGAACGAGGCAGGCTTCAACATCATTCGCCTGCGCCTGTTCGTCAATCCCACAGGGGCAACGGGCGTTGTGCAAGACCTGAACTACGTGAAAACATTCGGGAAACGCATTAAGGACGCGGGACTGAAACTGATGCTCGACTTCCACTACAGCGACTCTTGGGCCGACCCCAGTAACCAGTGGACACCCGAGGCATGGACAAACCTAAGCGACGAGGAACTGTATCAGAAGATTTACGACTATACAAAAGCATGTCTTGAGGCCATGAATGAGGCAGGTGCCATGCCCGACTTCATCCAGACGGGCAACGAAATCAGCTACGGTATGCTTTGGGGAGATAAGAAAAACGGGCAAGGCAAGCGCTGCTACACGTCGAACGATGCCAACTGGCCGCGTTTCCGTTCCCTTCTCACACAGGCGGGGAAGGCCTGCAGAGAGGTGTGCCCCGATGCGAAAATCATCATCCACACCGAAAGGACGAACAATGTTTCGACCACCAAAGGCATCTACGAGCGGCTCGCCACCATCGACTACGACATCATTGGACTGAGCTATTATCCCGAATGGCACAACAATCTCAGTACGCTGACCAACACGTTGAAGACTTGTCACTCCAGTTTCCCAGACAAAGACATCATGATTGTGGAAACGGGTTACTATAACAACTGGTATCCCTCGAATGCCACCTACAACTTCACCAGTACCTGGCCAGCCTCCGCCGAGGGACAAAAAAAATTCCTTGACGACTTGGTGAATGCCGTCAAGGAACTGGAATATGTCAAGGGTTTGCTTTATTGGTTCCCAGAGGAGAACCCCTACAACAACAACCACGTTTATGAGCCTTGGTACAACCACGGACTGTTCAACCCCAACACGGGCAAGGTGGTTGATGCTCTTTTCTCCCTGAAGCCCTTCCTCGGAAATGACCAAACAGCCCTGCCATCCCTGCAGTGTGATGCGGTACCGCCGCATCACTCCCCAGTCTACGACCTGCAGGGGCGCGTCACCAACATCCCTGCGGGTAGACATGGAATCTGCATCACCAACGGTCGGAAAATCGTCAACCGATAGCAGTTTCATGCGCAAAGGCTATTTGTCGGCCACGATTTGCGGGCCGCGAACACGCTCTTTCTGCCCCAGCCCTTTCTTGACCTCAATACTTACGCCATCGCTTAATCCGATGGTGACAGGTCGGCGCGTGTAAGTTTTCTGATCGGCCGTACCGCCAAGCACATAGACGAAGGTGCTGTCACCACTATACTCAATGGCACTTTCGGGTACGGAGAGTACCTTCTGCACACTGGCCAACACAATCTCGGCATTGGCGCTGTAGCCGCTGCGCAGTTTCAGGCTGCCCTTCGTACCGCCTTCCAACTTTGTCTTTGACGGTGAAATGGCGGCCTTGATTTCAAACTGGTTGGCCCCGTTGCTCTCCACGGCCTTCGGCGAGATGTATTCCAGCGAGGCGTCGTAGCTCATGTCCTGCAAGGCGCCGATGGTGATTTTCATCGGCATACCCACCACAAGCTGTCCCACCTCGGTCTCGTCGATGTTGCCACGGAATATGAGGTCGTTCATGTTGGCCACTGAGGCAATGGTTGTTCCGTCGTTGAAAGTATTGGAGTTGATCACGGAGTTGCCCACCTTCACGGGCACATCGAGAATCACGCCGCTGATCGTACTGCGCACCAAGGTACTGCTGGCCGAGGCATTCGATTTCGACACACCATCGCGTACCACCTGCAGGGCATCGTCGGAAGCAGCCTTCTCTTCTTTGGCCTGCCGCAGCGTCTGGCGGGTCTTTTCATATTCGTCGGCACTGATCAGTTCCTTGTTGTACAGTTCTTCTATCCTTCGGAAATCCACTTGTGCCTGCCGCAGGTTGATTTCCGCCAGCCGTACACGACTCTCTGCTGCCGACAATTGGCCCATGTCGGGAATGACTTTCACCTTGGCAATCACCTCGCCGGCCTGTACATAGTCACCAGCCTGCTTCAAGATGTCGGTGATGATACCCGATATCTGCGGTTTGACATTCACCTCGTTGCGAGGTTCTATCTTGCCCGTGACGATCGTTGACTTTTCGATGTCCCTCAATTCGGGCGTGAACTCGTTGTAGACAACCTCCTTGGGTTGCGACTTTTTCCACAAGAACACGAAAGTTCCCAGGAAGATAATGCCGATGATGGCGGCAATGATGAGTTTGCTGTATTTCTTCATCTTATCTCATATTTATTATTGTCAAAACTATTCATCACGCATTGCATCCACAGGTTTGATGCTCATGGCACGCAAGGCAGGAGCCAATCCCGCCAGGACACCCATAGCGGCGATAATCAATGCGGCCAACAACGCCGTCCAGAAATTCACCTGGAAATGGGCATTGACAATGCCATCCTCAGTGTTTCCCATCTCAAGCAATTGCAGAATCATCACCCCGAAAAGGATACCACTCATGCCAGCAACAAGGGTCAGCACCATACTTTCCGAGATGATCTGCGACAGTATCATGCGCGGGGTGGCGCCGATGGCGCGCCGGATGCCTATCTCCGTCGTACGTTCGCGCACCGTCACCATCATGATATTCGACACTCCGATGGCTCCGGCCAACAGCGTACCCAGTCCGACAAGCCATATCAGGAAGTTAACACCTCGGAAAAGGCTGTCCAGCAGTTGGAACAACACCTCTGTATTGAACACGGTGACACCTTGCTCGTCGGTCGGGTCGACGGTATGAGCACGGGCCACGGTCTCTCTGATGCGCTGACTCAGCGTACTCATCACCACACCTTTGCGACCAGTCGCCGCAATCATATCCACTTGGTTACCCCGATTGTAGGCTTGCTGCATCAGCGTGATGGGCAAGATAACGTTCGTACCAGCCTCGGTACCAAACGACATGGCATCAGACATGTCGTAGTCTACGCCCACAATCTGGTAGTAGACAGAATCTATCCTGATGCGCTTTCCACATGGGTCGCCACCGCCGGGGAACAGGTCTTTATAGGTTTTCTTGCCAATGACGCACACCTTACGGTGCTCGCTCAAGTCCATCTCGTTAATATATCGGCCATAATATATCTGCGGGCTCTTGATGAAAGCATATTCAGGGGCCGTGCCATTCATGCCAATCTGCGTCTTGCGGTCGCCATAGTAAGCGAATCCCCCGTTGCTGAAGAGCATGGGCGTGACCACATCCAACTCCGGCACCCGCTGCCGGATGCGCTCTATGTCCTGATAGTCCATCTGCCAGATACGCCCCTTTCGGAAACCCTTGTACACCTTGGTGGTCGGCTGTGCCCATATCATCGCGGAGTTGGTGGCGAAGCCCGCAAAGTTCTTGTTCAGCATTTCCTTCATGCCCTGGCCGCCTCCAATGAGCGCCACGAGCATGAACACGCCCCAGAACACGCCGAACCCCGTAAGGAACGAGCGGCTCTTGTTACGCGTCAGCGTATCAAGTATTTCGCGGTATTGGTCTATATCTATTCGCATATTCTATCTTTCTTTTATAGTTTCCAACGCGTCTATTGCTTCCATAGCCCTCAATAGCATTTGTCGTTTACTCCGCGCGCAGCGCCTCTATGGGCCGTATGCGGGCGGCTTTCAGGGCCGGCACGAGCCCGGCAATGGTTCCGGCAAGGATAATCACCGCCGTAGCCTGCACGCAGACATCAAGACCCACGGTGGGATCGACGAACATCGTGGCCTTGAACAACCCCGTGTCGATGGTGTGATGGCCCAGCGTCGCGTCCATGTATTCGTTCACGGCGATGCCCAGCAGCATACCGATGTAACCGAAGATGGTGGTGATGATGACGCTTTCAATGATGATGAGTTTCAGGATGCTCCACGGCTTGGCGCCGATGGCCTTGCGGATGCCGAACTCGCGGGTGCGCTCCTTCACGGTGATGAGCATGATATTCGACACGCCCACAATGCCGCTCAGCAGCGTGAAAAGGCCGACAATCCACAATGCCGTATGGATAATGCCGATGCCCTTGTTCATCTGCATGCTCTGCGTGTAGCGGTTCCAAATCCAAACAGACCGTTCGTCGTCTGGCGCCGCCTGGTGATTGGCATTCAGCTGGGCGCGGTATTCCTTCTCGAATTCCTCATTGGCCTCTTCCGTAGGCAGCCCGTGGAAGGTAAACTCTATTCTGCCCACCTCGTCACCCATGCCAAACATCGTCGATAACGTGGTGAAGGCCGTGAGGGCATTGCTACGACCGTCCTCGCGCTCCTTATAGATTCCCACCACACGGAAGGCGAAATTGCCCACATCCACATACTGACCAATGAGCCGACTGATGGACACATCGTCGTTGGGTTTCGTGCCAAGCAACTCCTGCGCATGCTTGTTGCTGAGCACGATGACCTTGCGCTGCTGTTGCAAGTCCAACTGATTGATGAAACGCCCATAAAGCATTTCCACCTTATCCACCTGATTGTGGTTGGGATAGACACCCAGCAGCGAGTTGCTGATGTATTGCTGGCCAAGGCTGATGGTCAGCCCTTCCTTCGACATCAAAGCCCCCACTTCGTCCATATAGTCGGCAAAATCGTGGCGGGTGGTTTCCACGTCGCGTTTCTGGAGACGTATGTCGCGACCCTCTTTCAGTCCCTTGTAAGGCTTGCTGGTCTCGCCGCCGAATATCATCATGGAGTTGCTGAGGAAGCGGTTGCTCTGCTTCATCTGCGCATTGATGAGGCCATTGCCGGCTCCAAGCAGCACAATGAGCATGAAGATGCCCCAAGCCACGGCAAAACCCGTCAGTCCTGTACGCAATTTATTGCGCCGCGCCGTCTGCCATATTTCATTCAATAACTCCATCCTTAATCCTTATGATGCGGTTGGTTTGGTTTGCCACGCCTGGGTCGTGGGTCACGATAATTTGGGTAATGTGCTGCTCAGCATTCAGTTGCTTGAGCAACTGCATCACCTCCACCGAGGTCTTCGAGTCCAAAGCGCCCGTAGGCTCGTCGGCAAGGATGATGCGGGGGTGGGTGATCAGTGCACGGGCAATGGCCACACGCTGACGCTGACCGCCGGAAAGTTCGTTGGGATAGTGGGTGGCCCAGTCTAAAAGCCCTAACCTTTCGAGGTATTCCAAAGCCAACTGGTGGCGTTTCTTCCTGCCTACCCCCTGGTAAAAGAGGGGAAGCTCCACATTCTCCACCGCCGTCTTGAAACCAATGAGGTTGAACGACTGGAAGATAAAGCCTATCATGCGGTTGCGGTATTCAGCAGCCTTGCGCTCTGACAAGTCCTTGATCAGGGTACCAGCCAACCAGTATTCTCCAGAGTCGTAGTTGTCGAGGATGCCTAATATATTTAATAAGGTGGATTTCCCCGATCCGCTGGCTCCCATGATGCTCACGAACTCGCCTTCACCGATATGAAGGTCGATGCCCTTCAGCACATGCAACGGCTGCGCTCCCTGATAGGTTTTGTTGATGTCTTTTAGTTCAATCATATATTATTAAGACGGGCCAACCACGCCTTTTGTTGCGGATGCCCGGTATTTTCAATCAGCAATTAACACTCTTTACCATCTCAGCCCCCGCTTGCGGGAACGTCGGCAGACATCAGTCGCGATGTGATTTGCGGCAAATGCCAACCGTACATTATTAACCTACGCTGCCTACATTATTAACCTACGCACCGTAGATTATTAACCTACGCTGCCTACATTATTAACCTACGGTCGCCGTTTGCATGGAACGACGCGCTGAAATGCCAGCATAGGGCGGACCAGCAGACCTCTATGGCTCAATAGAGCAGCACCAAACCAGCCACAGCAGCATAGCAGATCATGCGGATAGGATTAATCTTCAGGAAGTAGGTACCCACAAAGGTGGCAGCAAAGAGAAAGCAACTCACTCCAAATTGCCAAGGATTCATGCTCGGGGTAGAGAAATTATCTGGGGTCATGAGCATCAATGTGGCTGCTGCCAACAGTCCCACCACTGCGGGGCGGAGTCCCTGGAAGACACTCTGCACCGAACGTGTCTGCATGTATCGGATGAACATCCGGCTGATCAGGATCATCAGAATGAACGACGGAAGCACCAAAGCGAAGGTCGCCGTCAGCGAGCCAAGCACGGACATGGCACTGCCATAGCCGGCATTCTTCACCGCCGTGAAGCCACAATAGGTGGCCGAGTTGATACCCACTGGGCCTGGCGTCATTTGACTGATGGCAACAATATCGGTAAACTCACCGGCATTCATCCAATGCCAGTGATACACCACCTCGCGCTGAATCAGCGACAGCATGCCGTAGCCGCCTCCAAAGCCAAACAGCCCGATTTCAAAAAACGTCACAAACAAATAGAGATAAATCATCTCTGCAAAGATAAGACAAAATGGGGAAACCGTAAAAAACGCCCTAAAAAAGATTCATTTTTTTACCGATTGTTCACATAATTAAAATATTTTCTGTACTTTTGCAAGCAAAACAGACTATCCTATGCGTAAAATACTACCCTATATACTGCTCTTAGCCATCTCATTAACAGCTTGTACACATAGCAAAAAGAACTACCGCATTGGCGTTTCACAGTGCTCCAACGACATCTGGCGCGACAAGCAGAATGCAGAACTCAGAATGGGTGCCTATTTCCACGAAAACGTAGAACTGCTCTTTGCGACGGCCGACGACAGCGACGAACGGCAGGTGCAACAGATAGACAGCCTCGTGAAGAAGGGCATCGACCTGCTCATCGTGGCTCCCAACCAGGTGGCCACCATCTCTCCTGCCATCGACCGCGCCTACGACAAGGGCATCCCTGTCATTGTGTTCGAGCGCAAGACCAACTCAAAGAAATACACCGCCTATATGGGTGCCGACAACTACGAGATGGGGCGAATCATGGGCGAATATGTGGCCACGCGCCTGAAGGGAGAAGGTAATGTGGTGGAGGTGATGGGACTGAAAGGTTCGTCGCCCGCCATCGAGCGACACAACGGTTTCAAGACTGCGCTCGACCGCTATCCTGACATCCATATCACGGCGACGTTGCAAGGCGACTGGACAGAACCTACGGCCTACGAAATCACGAAAGAATGGCTTGCCGCCAATCAAGGGCAACCTGTCGACCTTGTCTTCGGCATGAACGACCGTTCGGCCATGGGAGCCCGACGGGCCATACTCGAAGCATCTCATCCCGCCACTTCGGGTTCTCGCCTCCCCCTGTTTTGTGGCATCGACGGTCTCTCAGGCAAAGACGGAGGCATACAGTTGGTTCGCGATTCCCTGCTCGATGCCTCGTATATCTATCCCACACGAGGCGATCAGCTCATCAGTCTGGCCATGGACATTCTTGAAGGAAAGCCCTACGACAAAGAAACATCGCTGATGTCTGCCATCGTCACGCGTGCCAATGCCAATGTGCTGCTCATGGAAGGCGAAGAGGTGATGAGGCAATCAGAATATGTGGAGAAGCTTCACCAAATGACCACGGGCTATCTCAAACAACTTGCCAACCAGCGCATCTTCATTCTCCTGACCATCTTCCTCATCGTGTTGCTGCTCTTGCTGGTAGTCGGCATGAGGCTCTACCATCGCCAGCATGTGCGCTTGGAGCAAGAACGCAGCAAGCTCGAACGCGAGCAATTGGAGTTTTACACGCAGGTGAGCCATGAGCTACGCACCCCCCTGACGCTGGTTGAAGGACCGCTCAATCAGTTGGCGGCAACCCCCGAGATGAAACAGGCTTCAAAGGAAACCGCCCAATTGCTTGGAATTCTGCGCCGCAATGCCGCCCAATTATCGCTATTGGTCAATAAGATATTTGATGCTCAAGTGGGACGCATTGGCCAGAATCTTTCTTCGGAACAAATCGATAAACTCACGATGAGTCAGGAACGTGAACAACACGATATGATGCTCAACGAACCAGACGAAGCAGAGAAAGATGCAAAAGCCGACAGCGAACTGCCCACCGTACTCGTGGTCGACGACAACCCCGACCTTCGCGTCTATCTGCGCAGCATCCTGCAGACCGACTACCGCATTCTCGATGCCGCCGACGGACAGCAGGGTATGGCCGTGGCCAAAGAAGAGGTGCCCGACTTGATTCTGAGCGATGTGATGATGCCCGTCATGAATGGCCTTGATTTCTGCAAGCAACTGAAGGCCGACGAGGTGACAAGCCATATCCCCGTCATCCTCGTCACAGCGCGGGCCATGAACCAGCACCAAGTGGAGGGCTATCAAAGCGGTGCCGATGCCTATCTCACGAAACCTTTCGTCGCCGAAGTACTCAAAGCGCGGATTGCCAACCTGCTCTGGCAGCGCCATGAACTCAGAAGCATGTGGGAAGGGAAAAAAGTGGAGAAGAAGAAAGAAGTGGCCAACGACCCCTTCATCCGACGTTTCCAGGCGGTGGTCGACGAACGGCTAACCGACAGCGACCTGAGTGTTGAGGACATTGCCTCAGAACTGGCGCTCAGCCGTGTTCAGCTCTATCGGAAGGTGAAGGCTGTCACTGGCTGCACCCCCGTCGACCTCTTGCGAAAGTCGCGACTCACCAAGGCGCGCCAACTGCTCGTCGAGAGCGATCTGACAGTCAGCGAGATTGCTTATCGTGTGGGATTTACCTCGCCATCCTACTTCACGAAGTGCTTCAAAGACGAATATGGCACCGTACCCGGCGAAGCCCGTACTCAGTTCTAACTATTCCTCCCCCTACAGGGGGAGACAGAGGGGGTCGCATAACTCAAGGACACGGCAAAGTCCCAAAATTCGTTCATCGTTCATCAAAAATGTTACGCTGTAACAATTGTTCTATCGGGCGAACGATATTTTTTACACCCAACGATTTGACAAATAGTACCTTTGCATCAACAATTTTTGCAAAGTACTAACCAAATCGTTCAAGCAAATGAAACAAATCAGGTTTCTTTTGAGCTTCATGCTCATTCTTGCCTGTACTAGTAAGATTCTTGTTATCTCTTACATTGGCTACGACTCTCAGGAATTGCCTGCTCAGGACGGAATGTTCGTCCAGCTCAAAGACAATGCCAAAGAACTGGCTGAGGTCGTGGTCGTCGGTTATCAAGTACAGCGAAAGGCTGACCTCACAGGTGCCGTGGCAGTCATGGACATGAAAGGCCCCATCAGCGAGAGCGACCCCAACATGCTCAACTCTATGCAGGGTAAGCCGCGCCGCCAACGGTGTCATCATCATCACCACCAAGCGAGGCAAAGAGGGCAAGATGGCCATCAACCTCAACTACAACGCAGCCCTACAGACCGTGGCCAAGACGTTCCAGGTGCTTAATGCCAACCAATGGGGACAGGCCTACTGGCAGGCCGCTCAGAACGATGGCATCGCGCCTACGGCAGCAGCTGCGCTCTACGGCACAGGGGCAACGCCTGCACTCGTAAGCAACGTCAATGGTTTCCAAACGGCCGACACCGACTGGCAAGATACAGTGCCATGCGTCAGCACCCGGCCATCCCCGTGTTCTCAGCACCCAGTGTCTATGCTGACCCTGTGGCCATGCTGGGATCCGATATCGACAACCCCGTGCAGACGCTCTACAACATGCGCGACAACCAGAACTCGTCGTGGCGCATCTTCGGCAACGGCTACATTGAGGTGATCCCCATCACCGGACTCACACTGAAGAGCAATGTGGGTGTGGAGCATGTGCAATTCCTCAACAAGAATCTCACACGCAATGTCCGTGCTACCGACGATCCGGCTAACCGCGCCGTCAGCAGTGGCTACGGACAGGGCGACACTTGGACTTGGACCAATACGGCCAACTATCTCTTCGATGTCGCCGCACAGCACCACTTCACCGTCCTGGCTGGCTCGGAAGCCATCAAGTATGTGTTTGAGGATCTTGCTGCCACACGCAAGGACTATGCTTTCGAGGATGCCGACTACATGCAGATTGGCTCGGGCTCGGGCACGATGACCAACGGCGGTGGCAAGCAGGAGTGGGCACTCTTCTCACTCTTCGGAAAACTCGACTACAACTTCGCCGACCGCTATCTCTTCTCGGCCACACTCCGTCGCGACCAGACCTCGCGCCTACACAAGGACCACAACTCGGGCATCTTCCCAGCCTTCCGATGTACCGCAACGAACTGGTTCGCCTCAACGACGAGGTTAGCATCATCGGAGGTGACTTCCGGCTCATCGAAGGCCAGCCCATGGGTGTCTACTACGGCTATGTCTGCGACGGCATCTTCCAGAATGCCGACCAGGTGTCCAACCACGCCATTGTCTCACCCTGACAGCCAACTACAAGAACTGGACTCTCTCCACGTTCTTCCATTCCTGCACTCACCACCGTCGACGACAACAACGAGACGCGCATGTCTACCTACTTCGTCGAGGACGGCTCTTACTTAAAGTGCAAGTACATAAAGCTCTCTTATCGCTTCGACCAGCCGTGGATGAAGGACCCTATCCCCGTGCACGCACCTTCTCCATGGGACTCAACCTCACGTTCTAATCCACGAGTTGACAAGCTATATGACATCATTCGTAACATATAAAAACAACAGAATCATGAAAAATCAAAAATATCATCCTCGTATGTTCTGTAAGTTGCGGTCTGTCCGCAACCCTCTCCTCGTGCTCCGACATGCTCGACACCGTGCCGCAGGGACAGTTCACGGCCGAACAGCTCGACGACTCTTCCATTGAGGGTCTCGTGGCCTCTGCCTATGCTGGCCTTGAAGCGCACTTCTTCGGCAACAACGAGGCCTTCGCCGGTCCGTCGACCAACTGGATCTTCGACGTACGCTCCGACGATGCCTATAAAACAACTATTTCGCCATCTCGCGCGTCCACAACGCCATGCTCGCCTTGCAGAACGCTGAGGCCGTGAGCAACGCCGAACAAATCATGGGCGAGCTCAAGACACTCCGTGCTTGGTATTACTTCGACCTCATCCGCATCTTCAACCGCATTCCTTACTTCACCGAAGGCGAGGATGTGAACACGAAGCCCAACGATGAGTTCTCACGCGAGGAGATTTTCTCGTTCATCAAGCGCGACCTCACCGAGGCCATCACCGCCTTGCCGGCTCAGAAGAGTCCTGTAGGACGCATCACGCGCACCACGGCACAAGCCATTCTCGCCAAGGTATGCGCCTTTACAGCCGACTGGGAAGGGGTGAAGCAAAATGCCGATGCCGTCATCAGCAGCGGTCAATACAGCCTGTACGCTAACTTCGGCGACCTCTCGAAGGCGTCGATGAACAACGGAAGCGAGAGCATCTTTGCCCTGCAATGCTCCACAGCCAACGACAATGCGCACATCAACTGGTCGAACCTGCTGAACTGCACCTATTCCGATGGTAACCTCTACGGTACGGGCGACGACTTCTTCTACGGCTCGCAAAACCTGGTGAACGCCTTCCGCACGAACCCTGACAACGGACTGCCCTATCTCGATGGCACCTTCAACCGCGTCAACGTCACTGCCGACTATGCCGGCACCCTCGATCCGCGACTCGACTTCACCGTAGGGCGCATCGGATTCCCCTGGCGTGGACATACCTACACGGCCGGATGGTGCCGCGCTTATGACACCTACGGCGAATATTCCAACAAGAAGGCATGGCCTGCACCTGAAGAGGCACTTGCCGCATGGCCATGGGGTGCCAACGCGCTCAACTTCATGTTCATACGCTATGCCGATATCCTTCTGCTCAAGGCTGAGGCGCTCATCGAGACGGCTGCAGGCACCAATGCCGCCACCGACAACGACCTCGTCGAGGCTCGCAACCTCATCAACCAGGTGCGACAGCGCGCTGCCAACAGCATCGACGGCAGCTACTCTCCCGTCGACCTCGACCCCTTTATGGCGGAATACAAGGTGGAACCCTATCCCACCGACTACGACGGCAACCTCGCATGGACGAAAGACCGTGCCCGTATGGCACTCCGCATGGAGCGCCGACTCGAACTGGCACTTGAAGGCAATCGTTGGTTTGACCTTGTACGATGGGGCAACGACTACCTCATCAACACCATCAACACCTACATGACCGAGGAAGCCCCTCTGCGTCCTTACTACAACGGGCGCTCCGTTACTGCCTCGGAAATCTTCCTGCCCGTGCCACTCGCCGAGATCGACAACGCCAACGGACTCTACAAGCAATACTAAATTACAATAAACATTAAATATTTTAGCATTATGAATCGTGTCATCAAAATATTCGCCAATAGAACAATGGTTATTGGATGTTGTATGTTGGTCGTAGCCCTCTCCTCCTGCTCCGATGTCGACCTCCTCGACGCCACCTACAGTGAGACGGTGCGCAACCTCGTCGCCGACTATACCAACGGCAGCCGCCAGGTAACCCTGCGCTGGGAAAACCCCACCATGCAAGGCCAGTCGGGCATCCAGATTATCAAGGACAATACCGACATCACCGACATCGATGAGGTGGTCAATAGCTATCTCATCAAGAAGGCTCCCACCAACGTCGACGTAGCCTACACCGTGAAAGCCCGCTACAACGACGGACGTGTCTCTGAGGGACAGACCGTGCGCTTCAATATCGCCTACGAGGTGCAGAAGGGTGGCAACAAGGTGGCCATGCTCGTACCCAACGACTACACGGCCTCTGACGACGAGAAAGATGCTGTCGACTGGTTCCAGAAGAACTATGTCAACACGGGCAAGGGCATCCTCGTCACACCTGCCACCATCGACAATCTTGATATTGAGCAACAGGCTGCCTGCTGGGTGATGTGCGACCGCATCGGTGTGCAACACGGCTGGCAGAATCTCCCTGGCAATCTCGCATCGACAGAGACCATCAATGCCCTGAAGTCATTCTGCGAGGATGGCGGCAATCTCTTCCTCACCAACCACGCCACACAGCTCACCGTAGCCGTGGGACGCATCGCCGACGCCTATGCACCTGGCATCTTCGGTAACGGCGAGGGCGGTCAAAACAACGACGTGTGGGGATCACAGCCCATTATCGGCAATGCCGAGGGACAAATCTACGACCACTCAGGCCATGAAATCTACCGAGGCATGAACTTCGTCAGCGGACTCTATGAGCGCAGCATCTACTGCTTCGAAGGCGCTGGCATCAAGGGCGACCACAACTGCATGTGGGATCTCAACGCCTATGGTCTGGCCCCCAATCCCAACGTTGTGAAAACATGGGAAGAGCTCACCAACAGCACCGTGCTCGGCACTTGGAACCACGTGGTGGACTATTGCTGTGCCGGTATCGTCGACTTTGCGCCCACCACCACCTTCGCAGGGCGCATCCTCGCCGTGGGACTGGCTGCCTACGAATGGAACATCGGTGGCACAAACGAGTATCAGGGTCAGTTGGAGAAATTCACCAGCAACTGTCTGAGCTATGTCAGCCAGTCGGCTGAGTCGAAGGTGGCCATGCTCGTTCCCAACGACTACACCTCGAGCGATGACGAGAAGGATGCCGTGGCTTGGTTCCGCAAGACCTACGTCGACAACGGTACAGGCATTCTGCTCACTCCCGCAACGATCGACGAGCTCGACATCGAACAGAACCCCATGTGTTGGGTGATGTGCGACCGCATCGGTGTACAGCACGGCTATCAGAATCTGCCAGGCGACTTGGCTTCAGCCGAGGTCATCAATGCCCTGAAGGCCTATACAGCTGACGGTGGCAACCTGCTTCTCACCAACCACGCCACACAGCTCACCGTAGCCGTCGGGCGCATTGCTGAGGCCTATGCTCCTGGCATCTTTGGCAACGGCGAGGGCGGTCAGAACAACGACATATGGGGTTCACAGCCCATCATAGGCAATGCCGAGGGACAGATCTACGACCACTCTGGCCATGACATCTATTGGGGCATGGACTTTGTCAGCGGACTCTACGAGCGCAGCATCTACTGCTTCGAGGGCGCAGGCATCAAGGGTGATCACAACTGCATGTGGGACCTCAATGCCTACGGTTTGGCACCCAACCCCAATGTGGTGAAGACGTGGGAAGACACCACCAACTCCACCGTGCTGGGCACTTGGAACCACGTGGTGGACTACTGCTGCGCAGGAATCGTCGACTTCGCTCCCACCACCACCTTCCCCGGCCGCGTGCTCGCAGTGGGACTGGCCGCCTACGAGTGGAATATTGGTGGCACAAACGACTATCAGAGCCAGTTGGAGCGATTCACCGCCAACTGCATCAGCTACCTGAAGTAATCACCTGCCTGGCGTAAGCGTAGCGTTTTTGCTTCAACGAAAAGTGATTCGTATAATTAAGAATAAGGTATCAAATAAATTCAAAACATGATGAAAAAGTTATTTATGATTGCAGCATTGATGCTCCTGATGAGTGCAACAATGTATGCTCAGACCAAGAAAGTTGGTCTGCTGATAGGCAGCGAGGAAGTGAGCGCCATTGAGAGTGCCGACGAACGGGCTGCTGCCGAGTGGTTCCAATCCACTTATCCCGAAGGCGTCATCGTGACTCCTGAAACGCTAAGCGAGATTGCCAACCTTTCTACCTTGTGGGTTGCCATCGACCGCATAGGCATCCCTGCAGGTTGGACAAACCTGCCCGAAGGTTTTCGTACCAATGACGTGATCAACGCCCTGGCAAAGCATGTGAAGGCTGGCGGTTCGTTGTTACTCACCAACCACGCCACTCAGCTTACCGTTCCGATTGGCCGTATCGATGCCGCCTATGCACCCAATATCTTTGGAAGTGGCGAAGGTGGTGACAACTCAGACACATGGGGTGTACATCCCGTTATCGGCAATGCAGAGGCTGGAGATGTCTACGACCATGTCAATCATCCCATTTATGATGGTATGACCTATTATGCTGACCTGTTTGCAGGTATCTATTGTTTCGAGAGCGCCGGCATCAAGGGCGACCACAACTGCATGTGGGACCTCAACGCCTATGGTCTGGTTCCGAATCCCAACACAGTGAAGGCTTGGGAAGATGCCACCAACAGCACCGTGCTGGGCACTTGGAATCATGTGGTGGACTATTGCTGCGCAGGTATCGTAGACTTCAACCCGACCACCACCATCGCCGGCAGGATCCTGGCTGTGGGTCTGGCTTCCTACGAATGGGACTTGGCTGGAGGCATCAATGAATACGCCGACCAGCTGCAGCTCTTCACACAGAACAGCCTGAACTATCTGTTGAACAACACGGAGAAAGACTTCAACTATGTTGACCCCGACGATCCCATCGACGTACCAACCGACGATGAAGCCACAGAACCCATGGCTGCTGTAGAAGGTACGGTAGGCTTGCTCATTGGATTCGACAATGTGTCGAACATCTTCGATGACGACGAGTTGGCTGCAGCCGAATGGTTTGAGAAAACTTTTGCCGATGGAATCATCATCACGCCTTCCACGCTCGACGACATGGCGAAAGTGAACACCCTCTGGGTTCCCATCGACCGCGAAGGTATTGAAATAGGCGCCTTCAACCTGCCTGAACCTTTCTGCGACGGCGATGTGGCACAGGCCATTGCCAACCACGTAAAAGAAGGCGGTTCGCTCCTGCTGACGAACCACGCCACACAGCTTGTATCGGCCATCGGACGTATTGACGAGAAGTTTGCTCCGAACATCTTTGGCGCTGGCACTGGTGGCGACAACGGCGACGTCTGGGGTGTGAACGCTCAGATTGGCATCACCCAAGACGAACCCTACGACCACTCCAGTCACGACATCTTCACAGGACTGGCCAAGAACAACACCTTGTATGCCGACCACTCGTTCTTCCCCTTGCAGGGAGCCGGGTGGAAAGAGGACCACAACTGCAAGTGGGACTTCAATGCCGAGGCCTATGGTCTTGAAGATACTCCCAACAAGCTGGCCAACTTCGAACAGAAGACCACATCGGTTGTCTTGGGCGCATGGCAGCATGTAACCGACTATGCTTGTGCCGGACTCATCGAATTCCTGCCTGTCGGCGATTTCAAGGGAACAGTGATTGCCAACGGTCTGGCAGCCTATGAGTGGAGCCAGAACAGCGGTGAGAATGCCTATCAGGTGAACATGGAGTATCTGACGTGGAACTGCCTGAACTACCTCAACGGCAAGTCGGTGAAGACCATCGACGCCACAGGCATCCACACCTTTGAGCATCATGCAGTTTCGCAGCATCAACAGATCTACGACCTCCAAGGTCGTGCCGTCAAACAGTCGGCAGCTGTAAAAGGATTGTATATTCAGGGTAACAAGAAGTTTGCGATTAAATAAAGGTTAGTATTTAGGATTGCAAAAAGAAGAGGGGGAAGGCAGCAAAGTCCTTTCCCCATCTTCGTTCCTTTATCAAAGATGTTGCTTGGAACGATTGTTTGCAACTTTTGCAACATATTTGATAGCTGTTTTGTCAGAATATGCCTATCTTTGCATCAGAAATCAACAATTAGGAAAAATATGAAACTGAAAAAACTACTTCTCATGGCTTTGGGCGCACAGGCTGGCATGGCTGCCTATGCTCAAAATGCCGTGGCGCATTTCGATATGTCGCTCCGGAATGGGAGTATTGTGGAAAGTGTCGCTAACAATGCCTACACGGTCCACTCCGAACTGCCCGCATGCAATGGCACAGGGCTCGACGGCGAAGCGCTCCGATTCGACGGTTATTCTAACTATGTGCGGGCCGCAGTGCCTGTGTCCTCACTGAGCACAGAGGCACTGACCATGAACGTGTGTCTGGCAGCAGAGAGTTATCCCATGATGCAGGTCGACGTAGCAGAGGCCACACCTACATATGCCACCATCTGTGGAAACCTGGACGAAACGAACAAGAAAGGCTTCGCGCTTCAACTGTCGTCGCAGGGCGACCTGCGCTTGCAGGTGGCGGTGGCTTATGGCAATGGCTACCTCATTGTGGTGGACGGCAACAAGAAACTGGAGCGCGGCCGTTGGAACAACGTGACGATGACGTTCGACAAGGCTGGCAATGCCGTCACGCTCTGTCTGAATGGCGAGGCTATTGGCACAAAGCGTGTCAACAAGTGCGCATTGCTTCATGGCGACACCGACTTCTATATCGGAAAGGATGCGAGCGACAAAAAGTTCGGCCCGTTCCTCATCAACACCTTCTGCGGTCTGATCGACGACATCATTCTCTACAACGAGCTGTTGGATAATAACCATTGGGCAATGGCTGATGAGCAAAGGCCTGACTTCAACTACCCCGACGAGCGCTATGCTGAGAATCTTTGGCGACCTCAGTTCCACGCCATGCCTTCGGGCAGCTGGACCAACGAGAGCCACGGCATGGCCTTCAGCGACGGACGCTGGCATGTGTTCTTCCAGAAGAACGCCAATGGGCCGTATATGTCGCGACTCCACTGGGGACATATCTCTTCAGACAATCTCTACGACTGGCGCGACGAGTCGATAGCCATCGCTCCTGGCGAGAGCTACGACTTGAAAGGTTGTTGGAGCGGATGTGTCTACGACGACGGGGGTACGCCAACCATCCTCTATACGGCAGTCGACAATGCCAAGGCAACCATCGCGCAGGCAAAAGCGACGGACTCCAGCCTGCAAGACTGGGAGAAGCAAGGCATCGTTATTAACGGAAAGCCTGCCGGCCTGTCCGACGATTTCCGCGACCCCTATTTCTTTACTGCCAATGGTGAGAAATACATCATCGTGGGAACGAGCAAAAATGGGATTGGTGCCTGCACGCTTCACAAATATCAGGGCGGAATGTGGACCAACGACGGTACGATTTTCTTTCAGGGAGGAAGTGCCACACAGCATGGTACGTTCTGGGAAATGCCCAACCTGACCAACATGGGCAACGGCAAATGGCTCTTCTCCTGCACACCGCTCAACACGGCATCGGGTGTCAGGACGCTGTGCTGGGTCGGAACGATAGGCACCGACGGCAAGTTCTCGCCCGACGGCAACGGCATGCAGTATCTTGAGATGGGCGGCATCAGTCGCGACGGCTTTGGACTGCTCTCGCCCACAATCTGTCAGAAGGATGGGAAAACGCTGCTCTTAGGTATTGTTCCCGACAAGCTGCCCACTGAACAGAACTTCAGAATGGGCTGGGCTCACAACTTCTCGTTGCCGCGCGAGCTGTCGTTAGACGACAATGGACAGATTCTCCAGAAGCCTTATGGCGGGCTCACCGCAATGCGCTCATCTACGTCTTTCGCCCAAGAGCAGACGCTCATGGGTGTACAGTCGCTCAGTCCGGTCAGCGGCCGCCAGATAGAAATGACGGGTGAGTTCACCGTAGGCAATTCAGGGCAGTGTGGCTTCCGATTCTTGAAGAACGGCAACAAGCAGGTGACGCTCTCTTACGACGTTGCGACCGGTATGCTGACGCTCAACATGGTTTCGATTGACCGGGTTTCTACCGACAACGGAGTTTGGTCAGCTGCATTGCCACAAAAGATTGCCAATGGAGAGAAGCTGAAACTCCACGTCTTCTTCGACGGCTCAATAGCCGATATCTTCGTCTGCGACCGCTGGGCTTTCAGCACCCGCATCTTCCCTACCGACGAGGATGCTGTCAACGCAGAGGTCTATACCACGTCATCAATGCCCGTGAAAGTCAACGCATGGAAACTCACCAAAGAAGGTGGTGCGGCAACCTCCATCCGCCCTACAGTCCCGTATGATGCTGTATCACAGCATCCAAACACCCCCATCTACGACCTACAGGGGCGCTGCATCAGCGACCTCGCTCCCCAGGGAAAGGGCATCATCATCCAAAACGGAAGGAAAGTAATCTGCAATAAACACTGAGCAAACGACATGATGATTTTCGCTGCTGATACGCTCATTGCCATAGGGCTTTCTACCATTTCCCTTGGCACCATCCAAGAAGCCGATGGCGTGCAAGAGCACCTTTTCTGCCTGCGCAATGCTGGCACAGTGGCCGTCAGACTGACGGAGGGCTACAGCTCGTGCCACTGCACCACCGTCGTCTTCGATAAGAATGCCACCATCCTGCCTGGCGACAGCACCCATGTGACACTTCGCTTCAATCCGCAAGGCAAGGGTGGTGACTTCTATGAGAGCGGCACCCTCAGGTATGAGGTGGAAGGGAAGGCGAGCGGAGAGAGAAAAGCCATTACCATGGCAATGGAAGGCACGTGCATCACCTCAGAGGAAACCCTCCTGAGACAGTTCCCCGTGCGCATTAACGACTCCATCCGGCTCTCTACCGACCGTTTCGACCTCGGATTCATGAATATCGGAGAGACCAAGGAGCGAAACGTCGTGGTGCTCTTTCGCAGCGAAGGCGATCGGCAGGAATGCATACCCATCACATTCACCGTCGATGAGCAGACGCCCAAGGGGCTGCAGCACATTCCGTATTTAATCGGCTACCTCTCTCCAGAAGAAAAAAGTATTCTTGCTCCCCGCTCCTCCCTCCCCGCTCCTCGAGAAAATGTCACCCCCATTTACGTCACCCTTGATGTCTTTATTAGATAAAATTGTTGCAATGTACTTTTTTTTATAACTTTTGTATCATAATTGTTAGGACATTCAAAAGAAAATGAGTACTTTTGCGGATGAAATTATTAACATCATCATTTCATACTACTAATAAGCATGAACAAATTATTAACACTGCTGGCGGCCATCCTTCTGGCTACGCCAATGAAAGCGCAAAATCCCATGGTCCTGGGCGACAACCATGCCATGCTGAGTGTCAAACACAACGCCAACGTACTGCTCCTGCCCGTAGAGGAAAAGGAAGAGAATGCCCACATCACCGTCATCGACCAACGCAATGAGGCTGTTAAGCATTTCAACATCCGCCTCGCCGTGGACAAAGTCGACTATTACGTGCCGCTGGAAATCAATGGCAAGAATGGAACCAACACCGGCGATGCACAACTCTTAGACATTGTCTTCCATGGCGACCGCCGCACGAAAGGTGCCATCAAAGACTTTGCCTGCTGGCGCGAGATTAAGTATGTCGATGCCTTCGACACCACCAACCGCGAACAATTCCGCCCGCTCTACCACCACACGCCGCTCTATGGCTGGATGAACGACCCCAACGGCATGTTCTACAAAGATGGTGTGTGGCACCTCTACTACCAGTTCAACCCCTATGGTTCGCAGTGGGAGAACATGACGTGGGGACACTCCACCTCTCGCGACCTCATCCACTGGGAAGCACAGCCGATGGCCATCGAGGCCGATGCCCTGGGTGCCATCTTCAGCGGATCGTGCGTCACCAACGGCAACGAGGTTGTGGCCTTCTACACTTCGGCCGGACAGCACCAGACGCAGTCGATGGCCGTGTCGAAAGACAACGGACTGACTTTCCAAAAATACAGCGGCAACCCCATCCTCACCAGCGACGTGCCTGACTTCCGCGATCCGAAAGCGTTCTGGAACGAAGATATCAAGGCTTGGAACCTCATCCTCGCAGCAGGACAGGAGATGCGCATCTACTCGTCGAAAGACCTCAAGGAGTGGAAATACGAATCGTCGTTCGGACTGGAGTACGGCAACCACGGCGGCGTATGGGAGTGCCCCGACTTGTTTGAACTTGGTGTCAAGGGTGAGCGCAAATGGGTGCTCCTCTGCAACATCAACCCCGGTGGCCCCTTTGGCGGCTCAGCCACACAGTATTTTGTAGGACAGTTCGACGGACATAAATTCACCTGCGAGTCGATGCCAAAAGTGACGAAATGGCTCGACTATGGCAAGGACCACTATGCCACCGTATCGTTCTACAATGCTCCCGACAACCGCCGCGTAGCCTTGGCATGGATGTCCAACTGGCAGTATGCCAACAATGTGCCCACCAAGCAATTCCGCTCGGCCAACTCTATCCCTCGCGACCTCGGCCTGTTCACCTGTGGCGAGGAGACCTACGTCAGCGTAGTGCCCTCACCAGAGATGCTGGCTGTGCGTGGCGCCAAACTGAAGAAGCCGACTGAAGCCTGCGAGATTGTGGTCGACATGAAGAGCAATGCCGAGATCATCCTGTCAAACGCCAAGGGCGAACGGGTGGTGATGCGCTACGACGGCACCAACCAGACATTCTCCATGGACCGCACACAGAGCGGCAACGTCGCCTTCAGCGAGACCTTCCCCTGCACCACAGAGGCTCCCACCTACGGCTCTATCAGACAGCTGCGCATCTTCATCGACCGCTGCAGCATCGAAGCCTTCGATGCCGAGGGAAAGATGGCCATGACCAACCTCGTCTTCCCCTCCGAACCCTACAACACACTGAAGGTGAAGGGCGGCAAGGCTACCATCTATGCTATTGAACATTGATAAGAAAACTGATAATTATGAAAACAAACAAGATTGCAATTGTCTCCGTGATGCTCTGCTTCTTCTGCATGGGCTTCGTGGACTTGGTGGGCACTGCCTCCAACTATGTGAAAGCCGAACAAGGCCTTACCGACACCGTAGCCAACGTGCTGCCTTCGCTCGTGTTCTTCTGGTTCCTCATCTTCAGCGTGCCGACGAGTGTGCTGATGAACAAAATCGGGAAAAAGAACACCGTACTGCTCTCGCTGGCAGTAACGGCACTCTCACTCCTCCTTCCCATCTTCGGCAACAGCTTCCCCCTGATGCTCGTGGCCTTCTCGCTCCTGGGCATTGGCAACACGCTCATGCAGACATCGCTCAACCCGCTCATGGCATTGGTCAGCGGCGGTGAGAACCTGGCTTCGCAGCTCACCTTCGGACAATTCATCAAGGCTATCGCCTCGTTCATGGCACCGCTCATCGCAGGCTGGGGCTACAAGGCGCTCATACCCACCTTCGGCCTCGATTGGCGCATTCTCTTTGCCATCTATTTCGTGGTCAGCATCGTAGCTACACTGCTGCTCTGGACCACCAGCATCCATGAAGAGCAGAAAGCTGCCGGCGAACTGCCCGCCGTGGGCACACAGTTTGTCAACTGTTTCCGCCTGCTGGGCGTTCCCGTGGTGCTCCTCTCCTTCTTGGGCATCATGTGCCACGTGGGCATCGACGTGGGCACCAACACCACCGCACCCAAACTGCTCATCGAACGCACAGGGATGACGCTCGACGAGGCTGGCTTCGCCACCTCGCTCTACTTCATCTTCCGTACCGTGGGTTGTCTCACTGGCTCTTACTTCCTCCGCGTACTCAAGACGCGCACCTTCTTCATCATCTCCATCTGCATGATGGCAGCTGCCATGCTCCTCATGGGCTTCGGCGATACGAAGATGCTGCTCTATGCCGGCATCGCCCTCGTGGGCTATGGCAATAGCAACGTCTTCTCCATGTGCTTTGCACAGGCTCTCACCGCCATGCCCGAGAAGCAGAACGAGGTGAGCGGACTCATGATCATGGGTCTCTTCGGCGGTACCATCTTCCCACTCCTCATGGGCTTCGCCAGCGATGCCATGGGACAGATAGGAGCCGTACTCGTGATGGCCATCGGCGTCGTCTATCTCTTTACATATATCAAACAACTAAACAGATAAGCGAGAGCAGAACGAGATTTCTCGTTATGCCGAGCGTTTGTTTGGTCGAACCAAGTTCAACTAAAAACCGCATAAACCATGAATGAAAAACGTTATGTAGTCGGTCTCGGAGAAGCACTCTGGGACGTACTTCCCGAAGGAAAGAAACTGGGTGGAGCACCCGCCAACTTCGCCTATCATGCCGGACAGTTCCTGGGAGCTGACAACACCATCGCCGTCAGCGCCTTGGGTGAAGACAAACTGGCCGAGGAAACCATTGAGTCGCTCGAAGAACACGGGCTCCACTATCTCATGCCCCGCGTGCCCTACCCCACCGGCACCGTGCAGGTGACGCTCGACGACAAGGGCATCCCCACCTACGACATTAAGGAGAATGTGGCGTGGGACAACATCCCGCTCGACTCCGACATCCAGACCATCGCCCGCAACTGCCGCGCCGTCTGCTTCGGCTCATTGGCACAGCGCAACGTGGTCAGCCGTGAAACCATCCAGCGCTTCCTGGACCTCACGCCCAGCGACTGCCTGAAGATCTTCGACATCAACCTGCGTCAGCAGTTCTACACCAAGGAGGTCATCCAGGAGAGCTTGCGCCGCTGCAACGTGCTGAAGATTAACGACGAGGAACTGGTCGTCTTCGGACGTATGTTCGGCTACCCCGGCCTCGACATGGAGAACAAGTGTTGGCTCATCCTGGGCAAGTACAATCTTGATATGCTCGTGCTCACCTGCGGCACCAACGGCTCGTATGTGTTCAAGCCCGGCGAGGTGTCCTTCCAGCCCACACCGAAGGTGGAGGTGGCCGATACCGTAGGTGCCGGCGACTCGTTCACAGGGTCGTTCTGTGCCTCCATCCTCAACGGCAAATCGCTGCAGGAAGCCCACAAGACAGCCGTAGAGGTCAGCGCCTATGTCTGCACGCAAAACGGTGCCATGCCCGTCATACCCGAACGGATGCTCTAAACCATTATTAAGAATAACCTGAAAACGAACCGCCGCGAAAGCATCCCGACAGGATGATTCGCGGCGTTTTTCTTTTAAAAGAGTTCCGGCCAAGCGAGTGAAAAGTCGCGAAATTCCGCTGAATTTGTTTTACAAAATTGCATCAGGGATTTCTGCAATTCTGGAGAACGGAGCGGAAGGAAATCGCCGTTTCAATCCATTGTTTTTGTGGTTTGCGTCACTTCACCTCGTGATTTGCGTCACTTCACCTCGTGATTTGCGTCTGATCACAGCGTGAAATGCCATCCGCGAGCGGCTCAGACCTATGCGCTGAGCGCCTGAAAGATGGCATTTTCCAGCACAAAACACCATCTTTGTGCATCATTTTCCATTCACTTTGACATCCAAAA
>CADCIB010000021.1:0-16386 GCA_902801375.1 uncultured Prevotellaceae bacterium
TGTCACAGCCTGTTGCTGCTCGCCCACGTCCGGTTTGCGCAGCACGGTGGGTATAATGGCCATGCAGATGTCCTCGGCCACGTACTTCCAGTTGATTTCCTTCAGGCGCGCCATCATTTTCGGCTCGATTCGTGTAGAAAACCTGCGTGGATGTGTAGCCAGATAGTAAGCTTGTGCGAAGGCTTTGTCGATGGGCATGTCATCGTAGTTGTCGCTGCCTACGACGGGGAGTACCAAGAAACGGCGGTCGCCCAGATCCTCGGGCAGGAAGTCGATGTGGTTGGTGGTGGCGGCGAACGATGTGTGTACCTTGCGTACCTTGGCATTGTGGCCGTAAGGTGCACGCTCGTTGGTGATGTTGGCTCCTGCACCACCCACCATGTTTTTCAGCTTGTTGAAGGTCTGTCGGTTCAGGTTAATCTCATCGAGGAAGAACAGAAGGTTGTTGGCTGTCGCCAGCGACTCGTCCTTGTCCTTGAACGTGGAGAGCTGTACGGGAGATGCCAGGTATCTTCTCAGCGCCGGCGGCAGCAGTCGCAGGATGAACTCCGTCTTTCCGGTTCCTTCCTTCTCTCCTGCCAGCACGAGCATCAGCTGGTTTTTCACGCCAAGCCCCGCACCGCAGGCCACCATGCATGTGAAGTAGAGCTTGAAACATTGGTAGAGGAACTCCACGTCAGACCCTTCTTCCAAGTGAAGATAATCGAACACCCGTCGGATGTAGTCGGTACGTCGATTCCAGGGCTTCAGCGACTTCACGTACTCCTCTACGGGGTTGTAGGGCGTTGAGAACACACCGGAGTTGACATACGTGGAAAGGTTGTCCTTCGACACCTTTATGTTGGCGGCGTGAAGCTTGGTGAGGATACCGTTGAGCTCGCGGTCGTCGAAGTCGCGCCAGTCTTCCTCCGCTGGCTTCTCCTCGATGCGCTCGCTGAGGATGTTGTAGCGGAACTGGTAATTGCTGACGAGAAACTGGCTCACCTGCTCAAACTGGTTCTTGCGCTCCTCCTCGCGTTCTGCGTCGGTCTTGCGCGGGCGTCCTCTTTTTGGCTTCGCTTCTTGAGGCACAGCGACGTCTATGCCCTGTTGCTCAGCCATGTGGACGAGTGTCCCCAAAGTGATCTCGTGGCGCGAAGTCTTCTGGCAGTTGTCGAACTGTACGTCCGCTTGGCTGGCGTTGTACTTCGTGTCGAAAGCACAGATCTTGTGGAACCACTGTCGCCCGACTTCCCCGAACGTGGAACACACGAAGGCGAACCGCAGGTACTCATCGTACGAGTGGGCGAGGTTAACACTGGCATCATAGATGCGTTGACACAGCAGTTCAAAATACTGCTGGTCAGTCATGTTGGAAGTCATGTTCTTCATAATCTTACGAATTTATTGTTAATGAAACATTCTTTGTCATGTCCGAGAAAACAAGCCCTGCACACGTCGGAACAGCCCCAGTCGGGCTCGTAGCCATATTGCAGCACTACGTGGCGGCAGAGGCCGAGATACTGCTCCTTGTAGGTCTGGTCTTGAAGCCAATGGGGAATCTCTACCACCCATTTTGTTCCCAAGCCGCCTGGCGACACGAAGGCAAGCGCTGTTTCAACATGTGTGTCGGCTGACAACCGATGTACCAGGCTGCGTGCCTCTTCTGTCGAGGGAAGGCCGTCGATGTCGACAACGGCATAAGGAGACAGTTCCTTCAGTGCCGAAGCCTTGCGCGAAGAGAATATGCCTCGGAAGCAGACGAAGCGGAAGTTCAGCTTCTTGAAGTCGCTGCACTCCGCCTTGGTCGCCGTGTCGCGCATGGCCCTGAGTGTGTCCTGGGCCTCCTTGGCCGTAGGAGAGGTTATGTACTGGTAGACCGACCAGATGTCGGCCACGCCTTCGGGCTTCGTCTGAAGCACCGCTTCACCCTGATGGTTCCGGTATCCGTATCCGAATAGCGAGAACTGTGTGTTGTGGTTCTGCATCATATCTATATGTTTTTATTTGTCGTTAATGTGAACCTGGGTTTACCCTCTGCCGCTCCCCGTAGAAGGAGGACGCATCAAGAAGTTGCACCCAGTGGTTTTCCGGGTGCAAAGATAAGCATTTTCAGCGGATTGTCTTTACGATTATCCGACTTTATAACTGACTGTTAATGAGCTGAATATGAGCGGAAATTAAATGCTTTGAATAACTTTTGTACAGGCAACTCTCGGTTTCTCATTTATAGTCAGATTTTCTGTCAGCTCTGTTCGGAAAAACCGACAGTCGTATTGCTTGGGGCGTCGGATTTTTGAAAATCTGACTCGGTCACGTCGGATAAAACAAAAAAACCGACTGACTCGCCATTGGAATCAGTCGGAAAAAAGGAAATGCGACAATTGTATAAAAAAGCTTAACTCACTCTTTGCCCACTCTTTTGCTTCTTTTTCTCGGCGATGAAGGCATTGAGCTCTTTGTCATGCTTTTCCTGCTGGTCTCTCAAGTCGGGTATCTGATTCTTCCTCGTGCTCACCGTATGCCACGTGGGTAGGGCGTTCTTGTAGTTTTGGGCGAGCAGGTCGTAGCATTGTTTTATGGGCCACTCGCAAGTCCCTCCCATCCAATTGACGATTAAGAGCACCTTCAGTGCACTTGGCTTTTGGCGGGTCGGTTCCGGTCGGAATTCATCGAAATACTTGAAAAGTATGCGCATGTCGGCAGCTTTCTGTTGGCATTTGGAGATATCCAGCGACAACACTTGTGCCTGCCGGCTGTTAGCATCTCTCATCAAAGCATATTCCGTGATTTCTTTCAGATTGAAGCGGTGGAAGCCTTGTTGCGCAGCTTCTTCCCAGCCCAATTCGTCGATGAGCTGCTGTATCTCGCATGTGACAGGCGCCTGCGTATATTGAATAGAATTCTTCATGTCGGCAATGATTTCATCGCATTGTTTCAACAACAACTCTGCGCAACGCTTCCTGTCGGCCTTGGTTGCTTTCTCCTTGTTGATCACGTCGCGGCAAACAAGCAGAGATGCCAGCACGTTGGTAAACAGGGCACGCTGCTCGTAGAAAAGCGTCTGAATGCTGTCCTTGAACGATTCTATGCCAAAAAGGTCTCTGGCGCATCCACCACGCGTAAACACCGCATCCTTGAATACTGAAACCTTTCGATTGCCGTCAGGAAGCTTGGCATGAGAGATGGGACAGCTCTTCCGGAATTCGCGCTTGATGGATTCCATCGAACTTTTGAGCATGTTGAGCATACGCTCCGCTGTGGTATAGCGGTTGTTGTCTTCTGTTGCCCACAAATCGTTGAACCTTAAGGAATACTCTACCAGGTTCAAATACTCAATGTGGATAATGGTAAGGCATTGGCGAATTTCCGCAATCCTGATTTGGATTTTCACTTCGGTGTAGTTTCGCAGATAAAGACTGGCAATGAAGCCATGTTCCGAATAACATCTCAACATGTCTATGACGAACAAGATGCTTTCTTCTGTTTTCGATAAAGAATCGGTATGTCTCATTGTGTGTTTTTATATCTATTAATTTGTCTGCAAAGTTACTAATTTTTTAGGACAAAAAAGCGACAAAATGAATGATTAGTCAGTTTTTAACAATAATTTGCTGGTATTTCTTGGTAAAATGCGCATTTATTTGTTCTTTTGCGCCTGATTATGGGAAAAATGCAAGGAAAAGACAAGCCGGAAGGAGGCTTCAGAAAGCCTACGGTGCACAATATGAAACGACGCAGCTACATGCATGACTATAGCCGCGCGGGGTACTATCACATCACCATGACCGTGGCCAAAGGGCTGCACCAGCCATTGGGACGGATGGCGGGACGGCTGGACAGGGCCGACGGCGAGGAGGATGCGCCCCATGTGGCGTTGTCGGCTGTGGGAAAGATGGTGGAGGAGGAACTGCGGGGAAGCATCAGGAAGCACTATCCCATGCTGGAGGTGATCGAATATGTCGTCATGCCCGAGCATCTGCATTTCCTGCTGAGAGCCCACCGCGATGTGGTGTCGAAGAATGGGAAGCCCACGCATCTGGGGCATGTCATCGCGGGGTTCAAGTACGGGTGCAATCTGCGCTATTGGGCTCTGACGGAGAAACAAGTTCTGGCGACGGAATCGCCAGACACACGGGAAAGCGCGGGGAAAAGCGGCGCAAGGCCAGGCGGGCGAGAAGGCTCGGGGAAACGCGGCTCGGAGAAAGGCGGGCAAGAAGGCGCGGGCGGCGCTACTGTGCCGGGCGGTTCCGTCGCCCGGAGGAGGGCGCTCTTTGCACCGGGCTATTGCGACGTGATGCCTGTGGACGAGGGGCAGCTGGCCACGCAGCGGGCGTATATCCGCGGGAATCCCCGCAGCCGCCTGCTGCGGATGAGCCTTCGCCAGAGGCTGCTACCGCAGCGCTGCTCCGTAAATACCGCCGTGACGCTCCGGGCGCTTTATGGCTATCTGGAGCGCGAATGCCCTTGGCAGATGAGTCAGGAGGTGAAAGATTGGCTTGCTTCAAGGCTGCTGCAGGCGAACGGACAGGTGGCCTGCGACAGCTACGGACCCACCGACCTGCTGACGCGGCGCCTTCTTCCTGTGGTGTGCCATCGCTGCGATGCCGCCTTGTTTGAGAAGCAGAAAGCCCGCTGCCTGGAAGAAGCGGCAGCTGGCGCGGTGTTGGTCTCCGCCCGCATCGCGAAGGGCGAGCAGGACATTATGGACAGTGCCTTGAAGTCGGGCTTCCCCGTCGTTCTCCTTCAAGACAACGGCTTTCCGGAGGTGTATCATCCTTCGGCAAGCTATACGGACGATTGCGCTGAAGGGCGATTGCTGCTCCTCAGTCCGTGGAGCTATCAGTACAGGGGGAAAAACGAGGGCATCCACGTGCCGTGGTGTAAGACCATGAACTGTGTGGCACAGGCTATCTGTAAGACCAAAGACAATTGGTGGAAATAAGAAAACTCACCCAAGCGGTGTTCCTGTAACTCATTCTACGATGATCTCGTCGAAATACATCCAGGGCGACTGGCCGCTGCGGATGTAGCCTTTGGGTATGGGGCCGGGATGAATGGCTTGCACCTGGATGTAGCGTATCTCGCTGAGGTCCAAGAGGTGGGGGGTGAGCGGAACGACGATGTCGCATCGCTTGGCTTCACGGGCAAAGATGTCGGCGGTGTCGAGCGTTGTGCTACCCATCATGGTGAAGAGTTGCCCGTCGATGCTTCCATAGACACAGACTTCATAGGGCAGGGCTACCGTCATGTTGGCATTGGCGATGGCACCGAGGGTGACGCTGCTGATGGAAATGGGACTGCCGAGGTCCACCACGAAATCGGCGTTGGTGTTGTACCATCCAGCCCACTCGAAGTCGGAATGGCGGTCGGAGCCGCGCACACCATTGGTCAGCCGGTCGGCAAGGCCGTTGGTACACGATGCCTTGACGATGCTACAGCCCGTGGCTTGGTTGTCGACGAGCGGCAGGGTGAGCGTCTTGCCCACCTGTAGTCCGTTCTTGAACGTGGCTGCCGTGAGGGTTGAGCCGGGCGCGGCTAAGAGGGATGCTGCGGCTGAACCGCAGCACACGGTTGGGGAGGGGGAGAGGGTATAGCGTATCTCCACGTCGGGGCGTTCGCAGGTAAGTTCAATCTGGAGTTGGCCGTTGTGGGGCTTCACCGTGTGGCTGATGTTGAACATGGAGCGGGCATAACCGATGCCTTGCTTTTCCAAGCGGGGCAGGAAGGCATCGAGGGCTTGGATGAAGGCAGGCCAGTCGGCGCTGTCTTTTGCCCGCCAGGCATTGTCGGCCAATGCCATCACCCGTGGGAACAGCAGATACTCCACGTCGGCTTCCTTGAGGCAAAACTCTGTCCACAGCGAAGCCTGAATGCCCTGCAGCTGGCGTTCCATCTGCGGTGTCCAGTCGTTGCCGATGGGTTCATAGCTATAGACATCGTGCAGGGTGTTGTTGCCGAAATAAGTATAGGGTTCGAACCATTGCGGCCCTTGATACCTAATGAGGTAGAGCTTGCGTGCGGGGGTGAGAATGAACTGCCTGCCGCTCTCGCGTGCATCCTTCACGGCGGCCTGTCCGAATCCCTGCCAGCCGAAGATGGTGATGTCTTCCTTCGGATGGCCAAGGGTCACTTCGTCCCAGCCCATCGCCTTGCGCCCCTTGCTGCGCAGGTAGCTGATGATGCGGTCCATGAACCAACCTTGCAGCCGCTCTTCGTCGGCGATGCCTTCCTGCCGCATCAGGCTCTGGCAGCGGTCGCAAGCTTTCCAGTGCGACTTCTCCGCTTCGTCGCCGCCCAGGTGGATGTATTCCGAGGGGAATACGCTCATGACCTCGTCGAGGATATCTTGCAGGAAGGTGTATACCCGTTCGTTGCCGGCGCAATAAATGATGCTGGCATCCTTGCCGCCGATGCCGGGCAGCACCCCGATGAACCTGTCGCCCATGACGGGGCAGGTCATCTCAGGATAGGAGGCGATGGCCGCCACGCTGTGGGCAGGCATCTCTATCTCGGGAATCACGTTGACGTGCCGCCGTTTGGCGTAGGCCACGATGTCGCGAAGCTCCTTCTGCGTGTAGAATCCTCCTACGGGCGTAGGCTCTCCCTCACGAGGGTTCTCGCGGTTCTGAAAAAAAGTGTTGCGCTCTACGCGCCAAGCACCTATACTGGTGAGCTTGGGGTATTTCTTGATTTCCATGCGCCACCCGTTGTCGTCGGTCAGGTGGAGGTGCAGGTTGTTGATTTTGAGTTGGGCGGCAATGTCGATGATGCGCATCACTTCGTCTTTCGGGATGAAATACCTGACCACGTCGAGCATCAGTCCGCGATAGGCAAAGCGCGGCTCATCGCTGATGGTGAGGCAGCGCAACGCTTGTCCGTCGGCCTGGCACGCTATCTGGTTGAGCGTCTGCTCGCCGTAGAAGCGTCCCTTCTGCGTGGAAGCATGAATGCTGATGCCTTTCTCGGTGATGCTCAGCGTGTAGGCCTCTTCGGGCAGCGATGTGTCTTTCTGCCATTTGGCCTTGGAGGTTGTCCAGCCTTTGGGCAGCGTGTAGGCGCCCTCGGCATAGGAAATGTGCTTCGGTTGCGGGATGATGTGGTACGTCTGTTGCGCCAGACAGAGGGCAGGCAACAGCACGCAGAGGATGAGCGCAGTCCTTCTCATGATGCTAAAGTTTTGATTCTATCGGGTCGTCGTATTGCTTTTGCAGCTTGTGCAGCTCCTTCATCATTTTCTTGGTAATCTTCTCCGTGCCTGGCTGGCCGTAGATGTTGTGCAGTTCGTGCGGGTCGTTCTGTAGGTCGTAGAGCTCCCATTGGTCGATGTCGTTGTAGAAATGGATGAGCTTGTAGCGGTCGTTGCGCACGCCGTAGTGGCGCTTCACGGAGTGTTCTGCAGGGTATTCGTAGAAATGGTAGTAGAGGCTCTTGCGCCAGTTCTTGGGGTGCTTGCCGCGGAGCAGCGGCACGAGCGACACGCCTTGAATGTCGGCAGGCACCTTCACGCCAGCCATCTCGAGGAAGGTGGGCGCATAGTCGATGTTCTGCACCATCTCGCTGACGTCGCCCTTACGGTCGAAGCCCTCGGGCAGACGCATCAGGAGCGGTGTGCGGAAACTCTCCTCATACATGAACCGCTTGTCGAACCATCCGTGCTCGCCCATGTAGAAACCCTGGTCGGAGGTGTAGACCACGAGGGTGTTCTTGTCCAATCCCTTTTCAGTCAGGTAGTCGAGCACGCGGCCCACATTGTCGTCGAGGCTCTTCACCACCTTTGCATAGTCGCGCATGTAGCGCTGGAATTTCCATTCGGCCAGTTCCTTGCCCGTGAGGTTCCTGTCGTAGAAATCGCGGATGATGGGGTCGTAGAAGGCATCCCAGGCAGCTTTCTCCTCGGCGTTCATGCGGCCGTAGTACGACTCGTAGCGCTCCTTCAGTCGGCTGGTTTTGTCGGCTCGGTTCATCTTCAGGTCGTAGAGCACGTCCATATCCTTGATGATGCTCATCTCTTGCTGCTGGGCTGCCACGCGTCCGGCATAGTCGTCGTAGAAGGTCTCCGGCAGGGGGAATACCTTGTCTTCATAGAGTTGCAGTTCGGGTGTGTTGGCCATCCAGTTGCGGTGAATGGCCTTGTGGTGGATCATGATGCAGAAGGGCTTGGCCTTGTCGCGCTCGTGCTCCATCCAATGGATGCTTTTGTCGGTGATGAGGTTGGTGAGATAGCCTTTCACCTGCACCGTGTCGCCGTTCATCTCGATGAAGTCAGGGTTGTAGTAGTCGCCCTGTCCGGGAACGATTTCCCACTTGTTGAAACCCTGTGGCAGGCTCTCCAAGTGCCATTTCCCGAAGATGGCCGTCTGGTAGCCGGCTTGCTGCAGCAGGGCGGGGAAGGTCTGTTGCGAGGCATCGAACACGCAGGTGGTATTGTCCGTAAAGCCGTTCTTATGGCTGTGCTTGCCCGTGAGCAGACAAGCCCGCGACGGACCGCTCAGCGAGTTGGCCACATAGCTGTTGGTGAAACGCAGCCCATCGTTGGCGATGCGGTCGAGGTTAGGCGTTTCAATATAGCGACGGTCATAGCAGCTCATCATCTGCGCGGTGTGGTCGTCGGTCATGATAAACACAATGTTGGGGCGTTCCGCCTGCTGGGCGAAGCTACTCATGGCGGTCATGAGGAGCACGCCTCCCATCTCTCTCTTCATATTCCGTAGGTGTTATAGTTTGTTCACATGCAAATGTATAGTGTTTTTGCGAATAGACCAAGTTCTATAACGATTATTAAGGAAATGTAACAGCCCAAAGGAATACCATCGGCTCATGGTACTTTCGGAAGCTTGAACATCGCAATCTATGATTTAAATGAGTTTTTTTGAAAAAACATTAATATTCATTAAATCGTTTGGCAGTTGCTGCAAATCGTAGTACATTTGGCGCTGTCAAAACTAATTTACGGTGCTTATGAGATTTTTTACGCTTTTGATTTGTATGATGATGGCTGCCCTTGCACCCGCACAAGAGGAGGTGTGGTGGAGCTATTACCCCCAGGACGTCACGTCAGCCTTTGCAACAGGCGATGGTGTGGCGCAGACCTATCATGCGGCCATACGGTTGCCTGCAAATTATGTAATGCCAGAGGGCGGACAACTGTTAGGTGTCCGTTTCAAACTGTCCACCCAGCGCGTCAGCGACGTCAAGGCGTGGGTGGCCACAGAGCTTCCTGTAGGCAGCGAGGGTGACCTGCTGACTTGCGATGTGCCAGCCGATTCCTACAGCGAGGATATAAAAATGTATGAGCAACGCTTCAGCCAGCCCGTCAGTGTTCCGGCGGACGGTTGTTATATAGGCATCAGCTTCACCGTTCCAGAGATCAGTTCCAATTCTGGTCAGGCCGTCTACGACCAGAATCCCCTCTGCTATGTGCAGGAGGAAGTGCCCTCAAAGGATGCTTTCTACATCCGATCCGACAAGTTCCCCTACTGGGAGAACTACGGGGTAAGCGGCAAGAGCCTGATACTTCAGGTCCTCATCGGCGGAACTCTCTTTGAGAACGCCGTCATGTCGATGGACTTCGGCACACACCAGGCCGTTCATGGCGAAACGGTGAACGTGCCCATCACCCTGAAAAACTTTGGTACGGCAACGGTCAGCAGCATTGACTATGCCATCGACACCCGTACCCGCAAAGGCCAGGAGGTACACTTCGACTTGCCAGAGCCGCTTCAGGGACTTGGCGCAAGAGCTGAAGTGGAACTGCCTTTCACTACCGACACTTACACGGGCAACGTAAAGAAGACGCTGCGCATCACCAAGGTCAACGGACAACCCAATGAGGCTACCTCACAATCGACAGGAGCACTGTTTGAACTGACCCGACGCATAGAGCCCCGTCTGCTCTTCGAGGAGTACACGGGCATGTGGTGTGTGAACTGTCCGCGTGGTATGGTGGGACTGGAGAAACTGCAAGAAGACTTTGGCGACCGCATCGTGGGGATGGCCATCCATAACGGCGACCCCTTGGCTCTCACAGACTACGACTTCACCATGTCGCTCATCAAGGGATATCCCTCGTCGCTCATCAACCGCGAACTCGAACTCGATCCCTATTACGGCACCACTGTCAACGAACCGTATCACGTGAAAGACGACGTGGAAAGCGTGCTGCAGAATTCGCTGGCACTTGCCGATCTTGATGTGCAGGCCACTTGGAATAGCGACTTTACCGGCATTGATGTGGTAACCACCACAACCTTCCTCTATGACAGCAATTCGGCCAACTTTGCAATAGGCTATGTGCTGGTGGCCGACGACCTCTATGACGCGAGCTGGCGGCAGAAGAACGGTTATGCAGGAAATACCAATATTACTGACCCTGACCTGCTGCCCTGGACAGAATTGCCCGCGTGGGTGACCGGACTGCATTTCAACCATGTGGCCATTGCATCATGGGGTGCACAGAGAGGACTGTCGGCTTCTGTGAAGGCTCCCTTGCAGGCTGAGGTCCCGCAGACGCACACGCACTACATCGACATCAGCCAGAACAAATTGGTTCAGAACAAAGGAAAGCTGAAGGTGGCTGCCTTGCTGTTCGATACCCAGACAGGAAATGTGGTCAATGCCCGACAGGTCGCTCTCCCATACGATGCGCCGACAGACATCGATGTACAGGATGCAGTTTCGTCGCAGCAACAGCCATCACCTATCTACGACGTCCTGGGACGTCGCATCGCCCGCCCCAACGGCCTCTATCTCCAGCGGGGTGCTGATGGTAAAATGAAGAAATATTTCTCTAATCAATAAACATTTAAAGCTTATGAAAACAAAAACATTACTTCAGACACTGCTGTTGCTGACATGCACGCTATTCATGTCGCAGCGAGTGATGGCAAACGACTACCTGTGGCCTACGCCAGGTGAAGGACAAATGTGGTTTACCTATGTTCCTGACGACTACAATGGAGAAAACGGCGCCTACGGTACTATGCAAGCCGATGACTACCATGTGGCCATGTTCATTCCTACAGAGGTGATCCCCGAAGGCACCAAGATTGAGAATCTGCGCTTTTGGATGGCTGCTATGAGCGTAACGAACATGTCCATCTGGGCATCTACTTTCCTGCCCGACGACGGCCAGACTCCCGACCTGTGCCAGACATCGTTCACTTACGACGACCGCGAACAGAGGGAAGTCAACGGACGCGTGATGGACACCTATTTCTATAATATCCCTTTCGACGGGGATGTGTTCGTCAGCGGTGAAGGCATCTATGTGGGCTTCTCGTTCACCGTCGACCACATTTCCACAAAGATTGTCGGCGGCGTGGAGCAGGAATACATGTGGGACTGCATGCCTCTGGCCTATATCGAAAATGGTGTAAATCCCTATTCGTTCTTCCTTCGCGCCTCCTCGCGTGGCGCTTGGTCCAATTGGGGCGAGGCAAACAGCGCACAGTATCTGATGGGCGCTCTCATGAGCGGTTCCGGCAGGGAGAATGCCGTCAATGTGGAGGGCTTCGGAACGGTCTATAACGTCAAGGACGAAGAGCCGCAGCTGCCCGTCACCCTGTCAGCCCTCGGTTCTGCCGGTGCCAGCAGCATCGACTTCGTGGTGACCGAAGCCGACGGTACGGAGTCGGAACCTATTCACCTCGATTTGTCGCAATCCATCGCCTTCGGAGCGCGTGCCGTCGTCAATCTGCCGCTGCCTGCTGAGTCTGTTGTGGGCCGTCAAGTGAAAACCATCACCGTGACACAGGTGAACGGACAGCCCAACGAGTCGGAGAAGAACATCGCCACCGGCAATGTCATCACACTCTCTGAACGAATCACCCGCAAGCCCACCGTTGAGGAGTTCACGGCCACATGGAGTGGAAAGGGACCGCGTGGCATCGTGGCTCGCGAGCGTATGAAGGTGAACTTCCCCGACCAGCTCGTTATCATTGCCAACCACATGAACAGTGCAACGAAGAACGACCCGATGGCGCTCGACTATTACTTTGAACAGGCCATGCCCGGTGCCAATGCCGCTGACTTCGTGCCGCAGACAGCCATCAACCGCGTCAAAGTGGTGGACTCTTACTTCGGCAGTACTCCTGGAAAGAACAATGCCATCCGTCTCGACCTCAATGAAGCCGTCAAGGAATTGGCTCCAGCGCAACTGACACTTACGCCGAGATGGGATGCTGACGAGGCCGTAGTCACCATCAATACCGATGTAAACTTCCTCTACAGCGACGATGAGGGTACATACGCACTGGCATACGTAGTGACTGAAGACGGTATGCAGGGCGACACCGAGGAGTGGAATCAGGAGAACACCTACTCAGGAAATACATGGCTCGACGCCTCTGACTGGCTCATCCCCTGGACACAGAAGCGTCCGAGTGTCAGCGGTGTCATCTACGACGATGTGGCCATCGCTGCTTTGGGTATTGGCAGCGGTCTGGAAGGCTCGCTCTCGCCCGTTTTCCAAGAAGGCACTCCTTTGCGTCACACCATCACCTACGATGTGGACAGCAACGAACTGGTGCAGGACAAGAGCCGTCTGAAAGTGGCCGTGCTGCTCTTCAATACCGAGACCGGCGAGATTGTCAACGCCGAACAGACTGAGATACTGCCTCCTGAGGAGCACCTCTTCAAGCCCTCGACCGTGGAGAACCCCATCTGGTATCAGCTCCAGAGTGGCGACGAATATCTTGGATGGTATGACTACGGAGCAATCTACACGAAGCTGGAAGGCGTGACACCTGAGAGCATCGACGATGTCGACAAACTGGAGTGGGCATTTATTCCTTCGGATGAAGGCTATCGACTGCTGAATAAGGCCAATAGCCAGTTCATGGGAGTCGTTGAAAACTATGTTAACCTGAGTGAAGAGGGTATTGTATGGACCGTCGACGAATTCAAGGAAGATGGCTACATCACCTTCTCGTGCAGCGATGGTGCGCTCTACAGCAGCTACTTCGTACAGGTGGGCAATCGTACGCCTGCTCATTTCACACCTATCGAAATGGTTCCGCCCATCCCCACCGCTTTGAATGCTGTCAGCTATTCATCTGTCGATGAGGTCTATGACCTGCAAGGCCGCCGCATAGGTAGCCAGGTGAAGAACCTGCCCGCTGGCATTTACATGGTGAATGGACGTAAGGTGGTCGTTCGCTGATCGTTGTTAATGAAACTTTGTGACTCTCTGATTCGCGGCAAATACGGAAACGGTTTGCCGCGAGTCAGAGAGTTAACAATTACTGACAAATATTGAATAAATTATAAAAAACAGATTATTGTTTGGGGGATTCAAAATATTTGACTATATTTGCGAAAAATTACAAACGAAGATACTTAACAAATCTCATTTTTATTAACCTATTTTATTAACCCAAAAACTCAAAGCGTATGAAAAGGAAACTATCTTTATTCCTTCTTGCATTCTTTGCAGTAGCGGCATTCGCTGCGCAACCAAGTAAGAAGGCGATGGTTGAGAAATCGTACACGATCACTTTCCAGGAAACTGGAACGGAAAGTGATGCTTCAACTGCTTTAACTACGGTTGAAGAAATCATTGACCAAGGTGCCGAGTACGTTTCTGAAGTCTCTGCTACGAAAGTCTATAAAGGACGTGCGGGCAGAGGTGTGAAGCTTGGGAGTAGTAGTGCCATTGGTGAGCTGAAGCTTACCCTTGCTGAGGTTGTGAAGCCTTCCAAGATCGTTGTGAAGGCAAGAAAGTACAACGACAAGGGTGAGAACTACATCAGCATCAACGACAATGAATTTACGCTCTCGGCTGGCGATGGCGAAGATTGCGTCATCGAGTACGATGGTGAGACAGAGGTTTCTGAGATAGACATTAAGACTTCGAGTGCAAAGCCTCGTACTTATGTCATCTCTGTTTCTGTCTTCTACTCTGAAGATACAGGAGAGGATCCTGTTTCTGTTTACACCATAACGGGTGCTGTGGCTGACGCTCCTTATTATGGAGTAGAGGAGCCCAGCTTCTTCGGTACCGCTTGGGATGCTACCGTTACTGCCAACGACCTGGTCAAGGGCGAGGACGGACTCTACACCAAGACGTATGAGAACGTCTATCTGTTGGCCTCGCACTTCATCTTCTATCAGGTGGTGAAGGATCGCACTGAGACTCTCGGAAGCAAGAAGAGAGAAATGATTACTTCCGACGGTACTTACAACGTTGTCTTCACATTCAATCCTGAGGACAATTCCGTGAGTGTTGCTTTGAACTCTACTGCTGAGCCTGCTCCTGTCTACACCCTGGTGGGTTCTGTGAAGGAGAGCAAATACTATGGTGAGCAGGAAGCTTCGTTCTTCGGAGAGGCCTGGGCTCCCAACTTCAGCAGCAACGACATGGAGAAGGGTGCCGATGGCATCTACACCAAGTCGTTCAGCAATGTACAGCTGTTGGCTCAGAACTACATCGAGTACAAGGTCGTAAAGAACCACGATTATGCCAATGGCGAGTGGGGCTTTGGTTCCAACAATGCCAACTACATTGTCACGGAAGATGGTGAGTATAACATCACCTTCAAGTTCAATCCCGATGCAACGTTCGACAATGGCTACAATGTAGACGTGGTGGTGGAGAAGATCACTCCTCAGCCGCAGCTGAACACCTACGAGGTCTACGTGGCTAACGTGCCTGAAGGATTCGGCCGTCCGTATGCATACGTATGGTCTGTCGTTGATGGAGTGGATGTTCCCGTGACCGCTTGGCCCGGCACCCGCATGAACATGTGGCAGTTTGACAACGGCGACATGGGCTACATCTTCCAGATTGAAGCCGCTGAGGCTCCGCAGTTCATCATCTTCAACAATGGCCAGAGTGGCGAGGGCAACCAGACCGCTGATCTGGAGTTTGTGAACAGGGAGACCTACGACCTGACCGAGCTGATGACACCTCCTGTCGTCGAGGATGATGTCTACACCATCACCGGTGCTGTGGCTGACGCTCCTTATTATGGAACAGAGGAGCCCAGCTTCTTCGGTACAGCATGGGATGCTACTGTTACTGCCAACGACTTGGTAAAGGGCGAAGACGGACTCTACACCAAGACGTTTGAGAACGTCTATCTGCAGGCTTCACACTTTGTCATGTATCAGGTGGTGAAGAATCGTACTCAAAACATTGGTTCTAAGGCCAGACAAATCATTATTGCAGACGGTTCATACAACGTCGTCTTCACGTTCAATCCTGAGGACAACTCTGTGACGTGTGACTTGCAGTCGACTGCTGAGCCTGCTCCTGTCTACACCCTGGTGGGTTCTGTGAAGGAGAGCAAATACTATGGTGAGCAGGAAGCTTCGTTCTTCGGAGAGGCCTGGGCACCTGAGTATAGTGCCAATGACATGGAGAAGGGTGCCGATGGTATCTACACCAAGACCTTCGAGAATGTCCATCTGTTATCCATGAATTACATTGAGTACAAGGTCGTGAAGAACCATAGCTACGATGAAGGCCAGTGGGGCTTTGACGGCAACAATGCCAACTATTGGAATCGTGATGATGGTAACTATAACATCACCTTCAAGTTCAATCCGGATGCAACGTTCGACAACGGCTACAATGTAGACATCGTTTTGGAGAAGGTTGTTGTTCCGCAGCCCACTCATCAGATTTTCGTGAAGAACGTTCCAGAGGGCTTTGGCCGTCCGTATGCTTACACTTGGTCTGTTGTTGATGGCGAACCCGTACCTACGGCAGAGTGGCCTGGCACTCAAATGGGGGTCTATGAATTTGCTAATGGTGAGAGTGGATTCGTCTATGAGATTGAGGCCGCGGAGGCTCCGCAGTTCGTCATCTTCAACAATGGACAGACCGGAGATGGCAACCAGACCGCTGATCTGGAGTTCATCGCAGGTGAGACTTACGACCTGAGCGAACTGCTGACACCTGCCGTTGAGCCGTTCGACTACGAGAAGATTGCCATCACTCCTGCCGACCACGCTACGGTGGAGAGCTTGCAGAGCTTCACGCTGACCTTCGGTGAATGAAGACGTGTTCCCGACGCTTGCTGGTCAGGATGGTGGTATTGCCCTGAACGACGACGGATCGGTGAGCATCGACTTCGAAGAGGCCGTGACTGCTCCTGGCAACTACACACTGGAGATTCCGAGTGGTGCCATCCTGTATAACGGCACAGCCCTCGACCCGCTGAGCTTCACCTACACCATTGCCGGTGGTGGCGCCGAGTTTACTATCGAGCCCGCAGCAGGCGTGGTGGAGAGTCTGAGCACATTCGTGGTTGACTTCGGCAACACGATGCTGGAGCTTGACGACGATGCCAAGGCCTACCTGTTCAACGAGGAGACCGAGGAGGAGATTGCCGGTTCCGTCATGCTGATTGGCGGCGACAAGAAGGTGTATGTTTCTCTTGAAGAGGAAGTCACCGCTCCTGG
>CADCIB010000021.1:16503-68478 GCA_902801375.1 uncultured Prevotellaceae bacterium
CGCCAATGTTGCTGAGCATACGCTCGACCTCGTGGCTGTGAAGAAGGGCGAAGATGTTGTCTACACCATCACCGGTGCTGTGACTGACCATCCGAGATACGGTACTGAGGAAGCAGGCTTCTTCGGCACGATGTGGGATGCAACCGTCAGCGCCAACGACATGGTGAAGGGCGACGATGGCAAGTACACCAAGACGTTCGAGAATGTCTATCTGAATGCTCCTTTGTATATCTTGTATCAAGTTGTGAAGAATCAGACTGAAGAGGTCGGCGTTAAGGGTACCCAGGTTGTTGAGACTGGCGGTATGTATAACGTCGTCTTCACGTTCAATCCTGAGGACAACAACGTGACTTGCGAATTGCAGTCGACTGTCGAGCCCACCCCAGTCTACACGCTTGTCGGTGCTATCAACACCACGGAAGGCGGTCAGGAAGACGTGCTGTTTGGCACGACTTGGGAACCCACTCTCGAGGCTAACGATATGGAGAAGGGCGTCGATGGCGTCTACACCAAGTCGTTCGAGAAGGTGGCTCTGAGCTATGGCGACCAGATTCTCTACAAGGTGGTGAAGAACCACGCTTGGAGTGAGACTTGGGGATTCGGTACAGAAAATGCTGATTACACCATTCAGGACGATGGTGAGTACAACATCACCTTCAAGTTCAATGCTAACGTGCCCGAAGACTTCGGCCGTCCGTATGCATACGTATGGTCTATGGTCGACGGAGAGGCAGTGCCTGTGAAGGATTGGCCTGGCACCCGTATGGGTATGTGGCAGTTCGACAACGGCGACATGGGCTACATCTTCCAGATTGAAGCCGCAGAAGCTCCGCAGTTCATTATCTTCAACAATGGTCAGAGCGGTCCGCTTAACCAGACCGTCGATCTGGAGTTTGTGAACAAGCAGACTTACGACTTGGTCGAGAATCTGATTCCTGTTGTTGATGAAGATGTTCTCGTTGAGGTTCCCGCAGATGCCGTGATAGAGACTGACTGGCACTTCGACGGTATTTACAGAACCAGCCAAGGTGCTTCTGACATCACCGACAACACCGAGGTCGCATTTGTAGGCAACGATGTTTACGTGAAGGGTATACCTCACTACTTCACCGATTCGTGGATGAAGGGTACCTTCTCCGATGGTAAGGCCGTGTTCGCATCAGGTCAGTTCGTCGGTGAGGACGATTACGGTAAGGAGTATATGTTAGGCTACGATGGAACGAACATCGTTGACATCGTATTCTCGTATGATGAAGAAAACCACATCTTCTCACTCGAAACTCCGTATATCCTTGAGAATGGTGACAGCAAGACAGAGCTGAGCATGTGGGGTTACTACACTTACCTTGACATCATCAAGGGTGAGGTGATTCCCGATGAGCCCGTGGTTGCTCCTGCCGACCTTGTTACGGAAGACTATGTATTCTCATCTGAAGAACTCTCGTTCGACGATAATGAGGAACCTGTTTACGAAGACTACAGCGCTGACGTGAAGGTTGGCTTCGACGGCAACGATGTCTATGTTCAGGGTCTCTGCTATTATCTGCCCGAGAGTTGGGTGAAGGGTGTGAAGGATGGCAGCACCGTGACCTTCGAGGCTGGCCAGTTCTTCGGTACTATCTATGATCAGTATGATATGTACTTCGTTGGTTACGGAGAAAGTGGCATCGAGAATGTTGTTATGAACTACGACGAGACAACCGGAGAGTTCACCACCGACCACTGGATCCTCATCAACAGCAAGAAGGCTTCTATCAGCTACTACAACATCTACACAAGCTGTAGGCTGACAAAGGTCGGACCGGCTACTGCTATCCAGTCTGTCGAAGATACTGAGGAAGCTGGAACTGTTTACTACGACACTTTGGGTCGTCGCACCAACAGCAACACGAAGGGTCTGCTCCTGAAGCAGGTTCGCCAGGCTGACGGTAGTGTGAAGACCACGAAGGTGGCTCGCAAGTAATCAGAACCGCATATCACTAAAATTGCTCCCCCTTGGGCTTTCCCAGGGGGGAGCATTTTGTTTTGACCTTGAGCAAGCATCAAGTCTTATAGACTTCCGTGGGGAAGGGGCTTTTCCTGCTTGCCTATGTGAAAAGCGCGAATGGTTACTTCAGGGGATTCCAGCCTTGGGCAGTAATTTCAAATTCATTGCCGTCGCGGCTGATGAGGAACAGTCCGAGTTCCTCTCGGGTGATGTGTCCGATGACGCGTACGTTTTCAAGTTCCTGCACCTTCTCGTAGTCGCCAATGGGTACGGTGAAGAGCAACTCGTAGTCTTCGCCACCGTTCATGGCGCAGGTGGTGACATTCATGTTGAACTCCTCGGCAGCTACGGCTGTCTGGTAGTCGATGGGAATGTTCTTCTCGTAGATGCGGCATCCTGTCTGCGACTGCTTGCAGATGTGTAGCAGTTCGCTGGAAAGTCCGTCGGAAATGTCCATCATGGCTGTGGGACGTATATTGGCTTTTCGGAGCAGGTCGATGATGTCGCCCCGTGCCTCTGGCTTCAGCTGGCGTTGCAGCAGATATTCCTTGCCAGCGAAGTCGGGTTGGAAGTCGCTCATGGCCTCGAGCTGTTGCTGGAGTGTTGCATCGGAGACGTTCTTCCCTTCGGCCTTGGCTTGCTGGTGGCGTCGGCGGATGTCGTCAATCTGTTGGTAGTAGATAGTTTTCTCGCGCTCTAGAAGTTGCAGTCCCATATAGGCTGCGCCAAGATCGCCGCTGACGCAGATGAGGTCAGTATCGTGGGCGCCGTTTCTATATACGATGTCTTCCTTGCGCGCTTCGCCGATGCACGTGATGCTAATGGCCAGTCCGGTCATCGACGTAGTGGTGTCGCCACCCACAATGTCGATGTTCCATTGGTCGCAGGCATCGTGCAGACCGGCATAGAACAGTTCGAGGTCTTCCACATTGAAGCGTTTGCTCAGGGCGATGCTGACGGTCAGCTGTCGGGGCTGGCCGTTCATGGCGAATACATCGCTGATGTTCACCATCGCCGATTTGAAACCGAGGCTCCGCATGTCGGTATAGGTGAGGTCGAAATGCACGCCTTCCATCAGCATGTCGGTAGTGATGAGCACTTCCGTGTCGGGGTAGTGAACCACGGCGCAGTCGTCGCCCACGCCTTTCAGCGAGCTGTTGTTCTTCAGCTTGATGCTATCGGTGAGATGGCGTATCAGGCCAAACTCACCAAGTTTTGCTATTTCCATGGGGTAGGGGGATTCTTATTCTGAGATGATGGGAATGATCTGTGACGTGTGGGTCATGAGCGGCGAATCATCTCGCGCATCAGTTCTGCCAACTTCGGCTGTGCGATGCTGGCGGCTTGTTGTACCTCTTCGTGGCTCACTTCCACAGGCGGATCGAAACCACCCAGGTCGGTGATGACACTCACGCCGAAAGTCTTGATGCCGCAGTGGTGGGCAACGATAACCTCGGGCACGGTGCTCATGCCGATGGCATGACCTCCCATCTTCGCATACATGCGATACTCAGCGGGTGTCTCGAAGGTGGGACCCTGCACGCCCACATAGACGCCATGCACTACGCGGAATCCTTTCTCACGGGCTATCTCGTCGGCCATAGCAATGAGTTTGGCATCGTAGGTCTCGTGCATGTCGGGGAAGCGGGGGCCTGTGGGGAAGTTCTTTCCACGAAGCGGATGCTCTGGGAACATGTTGATGTGGTCGGTGATGATCATGACGTCGCCAATCTTGAATTCCGGCGACATGCCTCCCGCTGCGTTCGACACGAAAAGGGTCTTAATGCCCAGCTCGTACATCACACGGACGGGGAACGTCACTTCCTTCATTGACCATCCCTCGTAGTAGTGGAATCGGCCTTGCATGGCCATGATGTCTTTGCCACCCAGCTTACCGAAGATGAGCCGGCCATTATGCCCCTCCACGGTGGATACCGGGAAGTTGGGAATGTCGGAGTAGGCGAATTCGTAGGCGTCAGTTATTTCTGAAGCTAATGGTCCCAGGCCTGTCCCCAGAACGATTGCGGTTGTTGGGCTTGTGGTCATCCTTTGCTTTAGCCAGGATGCTGTTTCTTGAATTTTTTCGTACATAACCTATGATCTTTTCGTTAAACTCTGCTTGTTGTCCGAGCAGGAACTCAATCTCGATGGGCAGCATGTAGATGTGCTGCCGCACCTCGTCTGACAGGCCTTTCATGCCGAAAAGCCTGGCGTTGTCCTTCTCGGTGGTGATGATGATTTTCGGTTCTGGCGTCTGAGCGAACACCTCGTTGATGCGCTGGATGTCCTTCTTGCGGAATGCGTGGTGGTCGGCGAAGGTGAGAGGCGTGATGTGCGAGGTATACGAGGAAAGGTCCATCATCATCTGCTTAGGCGATGCAATGCCAGTGAGCAGGACGACGTGGGTGTCTTTTGTGAGTTCGCTCAAGGGCTTGTCCTCCCCGGCATAAAGAGGTTTCAGTTGGTTGTATTTCAGTTTCGTGAAAAACAGTTTCTGATAGGGGAAGAGTCCCAAGGCCTTGGTCAGCACCCGGAACTCCATGGGTTTCATCTCGTTGGGACACTTCGTGATGATCACGATGTCAGCACGGTTCTTGCCCTGCTTAGGTTCGCGGAGCCTTCCGGCAGGCAACAGCTTGTCGTAGATGATCAGGCGGTGATAGTCGATGAGCAGGATATTCACGCCTGGCTTCACATATCGGTGCTGGTAGGCATCGTCGAGCAAGATGACATCGGTGTCTTTCGTCTCTTCGTTCTCCGTCAGGAAGTCGATACCCCGACAGCGGTTGGCATCGACGGCCACGTAGATGTCGGCGAATTTCTTCTTCATCTGGAATGGTTCATCGCCGATGTCGGCAGCCGTAGAATCCTTGGTGGCCAGCACGAAGCCCTTGGTTTTCCGCTTGTAGCCGCGACTCAGCACGGCCACCTTCATCTTGTCGTGCAGCTGTTTGACAATGTATTCCACGTGGGGCGTCTTGCCCGAGCCACCCACGGTGATGTTGCCGATGGAGATGATTGGCGTTTTGAAAGCGCGACTTTTCAGGATACCCATCTCGAAGAGTTGGTTCCTGATACCCACCGCGAGCCCGTAGCACCAGCTCAGCGGCAGCAACCATTTGTGTATTCTGATAAAGTCGCCTTCCATGTTTCTTCGTGCTTAATGAATGTTCAGGCGATAGGGGATACGTGCCTGGATGGCATTCTGCTTGTTGATGTTCTTTATCAGCATGAACGGCTCGTAGTAATCGCCGAGCATGCTGCGCATTTGTGCGTCGAGGTAGTTGCCTTTCGCACTCTCGGTGGCATGGAGAATCTGGTCCATAATGTCCACTTTACCAGGATAGTTGCTGGTGTGGTATTCTTTCATCTTGGCCAGTTCTGCCGCTTTCTTCACGGCCTCGTCGAGTCCGCCGAGCTGGTCGACGAGCTTAATCTTCAGCGCATCCTGTCCTAACCAAACATGTCCCTGAGCCACTTTCTCGATGGCTTCCGTGCTCTGCTTGCGACCATCGGCCACGCGCTGACGGAACAGCTCATAGCCGCGCTGGATATAATTGTTGAGATAGCTCATCTCTTCTTCGTTGAACGGGCGTGCCATCGTGCCGAAGGCAGCATTGCGGTTGGTCTTCACCTCGTCGAACTTCACGCCCAACTTCTGGGTGAGCAGTCCGCTGAAGTCTGGGAACATGCCGAAGATGCCGATAGAACCTGTCAGCGTGGTGGGCTCTGCCACAATCCAGTTGGATTCGCAGCTGATGTAGTAACCACCCGAAGCAGCCATGCCACCCATCGACACCACGACGGGCTTCTTGGCCTTCAGCAGCTTCACGGCACGCCAGATCTGCTCGGAAGCGTAGGCAGAACCGCCGCCGCTGTTCACACGGAGCACCACAGCCTTCACATCGTCGTCGTCGGCAAGTTTCAACAGGTCCTTAGCCACCGTGTTGCCCACTATCTGATGTCCGTCTCCCATGCCTATGCCTTGCGCAGGTGTGTCCACAATGTCACCGTAGGCATAATACACGGCTATCTCGTCGCCTTTCTGGGTCTTCTCTTTCACGGTCTGCATCTCAGCGATGCCCACCTGACTGATTTCCTGATCGTCTTTCAATTCAAGGAGTTTCTTCACCTCGGCTTTCACTTCGTCGGCATACAGCAGCTTGTCCACCATCTTATATTTGATGTAGTTCTGCGGGTTTTCGAAGGCGAGGAGCCTGTCGGCGTATGCGTTGAGCGAGTCTTTGTTGATTTTGCGACTCTCAGCGATGTCGGTCAAGTAGGTCTGCCAGATGCCTGTGATGTATTGTGTGATTTGCTCACGGTTGGGCTCGCTCATCTCGTTGGCTGTGTAAGTCTCAGGAGCGCTCTTGTATGAACCCACCTTGGCCAGTTGTACCTGTACGCCAAACTTGGCCAACGCATCTTTCAGGTAATACGGAGTGGCACCCAAACCGTGCCAGTCAATCATGCCGCTGGGATTGATCCAAACCTTGTCGGCCACACTGGCCAGATAGTAAGTACTCTGCAAATACTGGTCGCCATAGGCCACAATCCACTTGCCGCTCTTCTTGAAGTCGACCAAAGCCTTGCGCAGTGCCTGTACAGAGGCTGGTGAATCGGGACTGAACATGCCCGCTTCGATGTAGATACCTTTTATCTTGTCGCTTTCCTTGGCTTTGCGAATGGCATTGAGGATTTCATCCAGGCCCAAGGCAGAGCTTCCGCCGTTCATGAGAGAACTGACCACGTCGCCATCGCCTCGTTCTTCCATGATTCCGTCAAGGTCGAGCACCAGGACACTATTGTCGGCTACATTTGTGGTAGCGCTGGTGGAAGCCACCATGCCCACAATACTCATTACTCCAATAATGCCCACAATCAGCGTGAACACAATAATGCCAACTACAGTGGCAAGCACATTTTTAAAAAAATCTTTCATGTTTATACCTGTTTTGATGTTTTGTTTCCTTTTTCATCCGCAAAGGTAAGTAAAATTCTTCATATTCGCATGCAATATGTGCAAAAAAATGAGAAACGATTGCTTAATTCATACTTTTTTATTAATTTTGTACCCACAAAATGTATTTTAGCCTTTTATTAAACCATTTCAACATGAGAAAAATCTTTATGACAATGATGCTGGCCGGAGCTGTGCTTTGTGCTTCTGCCCAGTCGGATTGTGACGACAGCTGTGCTTCGCCGCAAGAATGTAGTTACCAGGTAGTGCCGCTGCCGAGTTCTATTCTGCCCACGAAAGCCGAGCCCGTGAAGCTCTGTATGAAGACGGTCATCAGCGTAGCCGATGCCAGTGAGGACATGCAGCGCAACGCACGCTTCCTGGCTGAGTATATCCGCGAGGCCACAGGAATGGACATTCCCATTGGCGTTCGCCAGAAAGGGCAAAAGGCCATCGTGCTTCGCTTGAACGCAAAGATACAACAACCTGAAGGCTATCGTATTACGGTAGGCAACCGCGAGGTGTTGATTGAAGGCCGTACCGCACAGGGCGTGTTCTATGGCATACAGACTTTGCGTAAGTCTTTGCCTATGACGAAGGGGGCTGTTGTGCTGCCTGCCGCCATCATTGAGGACTCTCCACGCTTTGCCTATCGTGGCATGCACCTCGATGTGTCGCGCCACTACTTCTCTCTTGATTTCGTGAAGCAGTACATCGACATGATGGTGCTGCACAACATGAATGTGTTCCACTGGCACCTGACCGACGACCAGGGCTGGCGTATGGAAATCAAGAAATATCCAAAGCTCACGAGCGAAGGTTCCGTACGTGCCAACACCGTGCTGGGCCGCAACTCAACGGTGACCGACGGCACCCCTCACGGTGGTTTCTACACACAGGCAGAGTGCCGCGAGATTGTGGAGTATGCACGTCAGAGGTACATCACCGTGATTCCCGAAATCGACATGCCCGGTCACATGCTGGGTGCGCTGACCGCTTATCCTGAGTTGGGTTGCACGGGCGGACCGTATCACGTGGAAGGCCGTTGGGGTGTGTTCGATGACATTCTCTGCGCTGGTAAGGAGAAGACCTTCCAGTTCGTGGAGGATGTGCTAATGGAGGTGATGGACGTTTTCCCCGCCGAGTATATCCACATTGGTGGCGACGAAGCGCCTCGCACCCGTTGGAAGGCATGCCCGCTTTGCCAGCAGCGCATTGCCGATGAAGGTTTGGTGGAGAAGGATGGTCAGTCGCCTGAAGCCCGTTTGCAAGGCTATTTCACCAAGCGTGTGGAGCGGTTCATCAACGATCACGGACGTAAACTCATTGGTTGGGACGAGCTATTGGAGAGCGATGTCAATCCTTCCGCCACCATCATGAGCTGGCGTGGCACAAAGGGCGGACTTGAAGCCTCGAAGAAGGGCCACGACGTCATCATGACTCCCGTGGGCTATTGCTATTTCGACTACTACCAGACCGACAACACGACTTGGGGCGAGCCGCTGTCGATTGGTGGAAACCTGCCCGTGGAGAAGACCTATTCGTTCAATCCTGCACCGCCCACGCTCAGCCCGGAAGCCCAGAGCCACATCATCGGCGTGCAGGGAAATCTCTGGACGGAGTATATTGCTTATCCCACGCAGGCTGAATATCATGTGCTGCCGCGCATGGGTGCCTTGGCTGAAGTGCAATGGATGGAGCCCGCACAGAAGGACTTCTCGTCGTTCTTAGAGCGTTCGCAGTCGCTCCTCCGCTGGTATAAGCACTACGGATGGACCTATGCCCCGCATATCTATAGATAATGTTCGCACACGCGACTTAGCTTAAGGAGATTATCCGCAGATCTTCCATCAATTGTTTGGAAATCTGCGGATATTTTCTTATTACCCATATCGCTGTACCCATTGTTATCGCTAACTGATTGCTTTATTATTTTCGAGCCTGCCGTTGATAATCGCTGAGCGCGTCGCAGATAATCTCTGAGCTCGTCGTAGATTATCTCTGAGCCTGTCGTTTGCTATCTGAGAGCGTGTCGTTGACTATTCGCAAGCGTGTCGTTTGGGGTTGCGGAGCAGGCTCATAGCGTTAAATATTGCTTAAACGGCGGTTTATCGGGAATAAATGCGTAATTTTGCAACCGATAAATAAAGATCCCGCAAATGAGAAAGATTCTTTTCATAGTTTTGGGCACATGGCTTTCGTTGACGGCCATAGCCCAGAATGAATGGGAAATCCCCAATGCCCAGCCGCAGAAACCGGCTCCGACCAAGGTGGAGAAGCAAAAGCCGGTGGAGCAGAAGGACAATCCCGACGCTCCTTATCTGGCAGGTGCCGTGCCCGAGGTTGACGGCATCGTGACGTGGAATCTCCACGTGGATGCACCCGGGAAGAACGCGCAAGAGCTCTACGACCGTATGATGGAGCACTTCGGCAAGCTGACCAGTGGCGAGAACCAGTTGGAAGGCAGCTGTGTGTCGCTGGTGAACAAGCAGGAGCACATCATCGTGGTCAGTCTGCGCGAGTGGATGGTGTTCCGCTCGTCGCTGCTTTCGCTCGACCGCACCAAGTTCTTCTGCAAGATCGTGGCCACATGCAAGGACGGCGCTGTCGACGTGGTGTTCGACCGGCTGACCTATCGCTACGAAGAGGAGCGTTCGGAAGGCGGACAGCTGTATAAAGCCGAAGAGTGGATCAGCGACCGTGCCGCCCTGACCAAGAAAGGAAAGATGTACCGGGGCTGTGCCAAGTTTCGCCGTAAGACCGTCGATCGCATGAACGAGCTGATGGACGGCATTCGAGCTGCAATAGACAATTGAAAATCATCGTTATGGAGTTTTATAGTGAGAAACGCTTTCTGAAGATACGCCAATGGCTGAACATCCTCTTCATGATAGGGGCTGTGGTCGGCATGGTGATGTATTTCTATGGCAACCGCCAAGTGGGCTTCGTGGTGATTGTTGCCGCTATGGTACTGAAGTTTGTAGAGTGTATTTTGCGACTGATCAAGTGACAACAGACATTACGAAACACAACAATCGACTGTCGATGAAGAGACATCTACTGATATTCCTACTGATGCTGGTAGGTCTGGCAGGGGCATGGGCGCAGGAGTTCAACGAGCTGCGCGAAGACGGCACAATGACGCAACGTGGTGTTCGTGGCGACTCGCTTCGTGGCAATAATCAGGAGATTCCCAAGGGCTTGCGTGTGTGGACCGTCGACGAGCGCTTTGGCGACCGTACGCCTGCTGAGCCCGACACAATGGCGCACATGTTCATGAACTCCATTTTCACCAGCGGGCTGCGAGGGGAGTATAACACCACCGGCAACGTGGGTGCACCGCGCATCAACCGCATTTTCATCGACCGCGCTGGTGATGAGCAGTTTATGTTCACACAGCCCTACGACTACTTCATCACGCAGCCTGGCGACTTCCATTTCACCAACACCTATTCGCCCATCACCAATCTCTCGTTCAATGAGTGTGGCGACAAGCAAGTGGGCGAGAACCACCTGAAGGCGCTCTTCGCCGTGAATGCCGGCAGACGGTTAGGCGCGGGCTTCAAGTTCGACTACATCTATGGGCGCGGCTACTATCAGAATCAGAATACGTCGCACTTCAACTACTCGCTGTGGACTTCTTATTTGGGCGACCGTTATGAGGCCCATCTGCTCCTGTCGACCAACCATCAGAAAGTGGCCGAAAACGGTGGTGTCACCGACGACCGCTACGTGTCGCAGCCCGAGCTGTTCAACGATGATTTCCGCAACGACGAAATACCCGTGGCGCTCACAAGAAACTGGAACCGCAACGACAACCAGCACGTGTTCCTGACCCATCGCTACAGCCTGGGCTTCAACCGCAAGGTGCCTATGACCGAGGAGGAAATCAAAGCAAAGAAATTTGCATTGGAAGCCCAAAAGGATGCTGAGGCTCGCAAGGCCAAGCTCGAAGCCATGAAGAAGGCCAAGAAAGAAGGACGCGAGTGGGACGAGGAGGAGTATAAACGCCAGTTGAAAGAACAGGAGCAAGGGCGCTCGTCGGGCCGTCCGGACAATGCCGTAGTGGCAGGAAAAGAGCCTGCCGACTCGACATCCACAACGGGCGAACGCATCAAGGTGACAGGAAAGGCACAGGCCGACAGTCTGCTTGCCGCAGCAAAACAAGAAGAGGAAGCCGGCGAGTGGATGAAGAACGAGTTCGTGCCTGTGACCAGTTTCATCCATACCTTGAAGTTCGACAACAACAAAAGAATCTACCAGGCATATAACACGCCCGAAAACTACTATCTGAACACCTACAATACGGTGCAGAAATACGAGGGCGACAGCATCTACGACAAGTTCCGCCACTACAACCTGAAAAATACTTTTGCCATTAGCCTGCTCGAAGGGTTCAACAAATGGGCCAAGGCTGGGTTGAAGGGGTTTGTCAGTTCCGACCTGCATCATTTCGAAATGCCCGATACAGCAGCCACGCCTTACCGATGGAACGAACACGACTTCACCGTGGGTGCGCAGCTCGTCAAGACCGAGGGCTCGCTGCTCCACTACAATGCCACCTTCGAGTCGTGCGTGGCAGGCGTCAATTCCGGTGATATGACACTTGAAGTGGAGGGCGACCTGAACTTCAAGCTATTCCGCGACACCGTGACGTTTGAGGCAGGCGGTAGTTTTATGCGTGTTTCTCCCATCTCCTACATGGAGAAATTCCACAGTCGTCACCTGTGGTGGGATAATGACAATATCGTTAAAGAAACCCGTACACAGCTGCAGGCAAGGCTCAGTTACGAGAAAACACGCACCAGCCTGCGCGTTTCGCTCGACAATCTGAAAAACTATACCTACTTCGCTTCGAAGTACGATAGCGGAGAGACCCGCACCAACCATAACATCGAGGTGAAGCAATGCGACGAGAACATCAGTCTGCTCACTCTGCAGTTAGGTCAGGATTTCACGTTTGGACCGTTCAATTGGGAGAGTCTCGTCACCTATCAGAAGTGTAGCAAGCAGAGTGTGCTGCCCGTGCCGGAGTTGAATGTCTATTCCAATCTCTATCTGCGCTTCGTCGTTTCGAAGGTGCTGAAGATTGACCTTGGTGCCGATGTGCGATACTTTACTAAGTATGAGGCGCCGGAGTATAGTCCGTATATCGGACAGTTTGCCGTGCAAGACAATGGCGAGAACAATGTCAAGGTGGGCAATCATCCCTTTATCAACGTCTATGCCAACATGTTCCTGAAGCACACCCGCTTCTTCGTGATGATGAGTCACGTGAACGGCAGTGGAGGAAACGACCGCTTCACCCTTCCGCACTATCCCATGAACGGCAACATCCTGCGACTGGGCGTGTCGTGGAATTTCTTCAATTAATGATGACGTCATAACGAAAAATTGTAAAAGCGTGAATTTCTCATTATTCATAGCAAGGAGGATCTATAACCATCAGGGCGACCGCCACCGCGTGAGCCGTCCTGCCGTGAAAATAGCAACATTGGGCGTGGCCATCGGTCTGGCCGTGATGCTCATCTCCGTGAGTGTGGTGCTGGGCTTCAAACACACCATCCGCGACAAGGTGGTGGGCTTCGGAAACCATATCACAGTGGGTAATTTCCAAACCGTTCACGGCGGAGAGAATGTCCCCATCATCATGGGCGACAGCATGCTGAATGTGTTGCGCAAGACCTGGGGCGTGAAGCATGTGCAGCGCTATGCGATGACACAAGGCATCCTGAAAACCGACGACAATTTCCTTGGCGTGTCGTTCAAGGGAATTGCCCAGGAATACGACACTACTTTCATTCACCAGAACCTTGTGGAAGGCTCATTGCCCTCGTTCTCCGACGAGAGTAGCAAGCAGAAGATCGTGATTTCCAAGATGATTGCCGACCAGCTCGGATTGCATGCCGGCGACCGCGTGTTTGCCTATTTCATCAACGACAACGATGTGCGCACGCGTCGTTACACCATTGCCGGCATCTATCAGACCAACCTGACGATGTTCGACAAGATAACCGTCTTCACCGATCTCTATTCCGCTGTGCGCCTGAATGCGTGGGAACCTGAACAGGTGACCGGCGCGGAGTTGATGCTCGACGACTTCCGGCAGACCGATGAGGTGGAAGATATCTTGGTGGCGAAGGTAAATAGAACGACCGACAGCAACGGTGAGACTTATTCCTCGGCCACCATCCGCAACCTCTTTCCGCAGATTTTCTCCTGGCTCGACCTGCTCGACCTCAACGTATGGATTATCCTCGCGTTGATGATTTGTGTGGCAGGCTTTACCACCATCAGCGGGCTGCTCATCATCATTCTTGAGCGCACCAACATGATCGGCTTGCTGAAAGCCCTCGGTGCGCGGAATACAACTGTGCGCCACACCTTCCTTTGGTTTGCGGTGTTCATCATCGGCAAGGGAATGCTCATCGGCAACATCATCGGCATCGGCTTCATCCTCCTGCAGCATTGGTTCGGATTGGTGAAGCTCGACCCTTCCACTTATTATGTCAGCACCGTTCCCGTGGAGGTGAACATCCCCATCTTCATCCTCATCAATGTGGTGACGCTGCTCGTGAGTGTCTTCGTGTTGATAGCGCCCAGCTACATCATCTCGAGAATCCACCCCGCCAAGTCTATGCGCTACGAGTGATTGTAAAGTCTCCAATGGATGGCTTGCCGATAGGGTTGATGGTCCTCTTTTGCCGGAGTGCTTATATGGGTAACGTGGGAAACAAAGGATAATAACCTGTTCGATAAATCTAAATAGTTGTGCGATTTTTCTAAATTAAAAGAAATATTATATCTAAACTGCAAATAATGCACATTTTTTTTGGAATTGTGCAGAAAACAACTTACCTTTGCACAGTATTTTGAAAAATGTGCAATGGAGAATATACCAAGCTTCAATTCGATAATTGAACAATCGATTATCAATTTCTGGGATCGCGATGCGCTGACCGACTATAAGGGAGCAACGCTGCAATACAACGACGTGGCCCGGAAAATAGAGAAACTACATATCCTATTCGAGAATAGTGGAGTGGAGCAGGGCGACAAGATAGCGCTTTGTGGACGAAACAGCGCCAACTGGGCGGTGGCATTCCTGGCCACACTGACCTACGGCGCTGTTGCTGTACCCATCCTGCATGAGTTTACTGCCGATCAGGTGTATAACATTGTGAACCATAGTGACGCGAAACTGCTCTTCGTGGGCGACGTGGTGGCAACGACCATCGACGCTACCAAGATGCCACAGTTGGAGGGAATCATCTATATACCTGACTATTCATTGGTGGTGTCGCGCACAGACAAACTGACCTACGCCCGCGAACACTTGAATGAACTCTATGGGCGTAAGTATCCCAAGTATTTCCGGAAAGAGCATGTGCATTACTATCGGGAGCAGAGTCCCGAAGAGTTGGCACTCATCAACTATACCAGTGGTACGACAGGCTTCTCCAAGGGTGTGATGTTGCCTTATCGTGCCCTATGGAGCAACTATGATTTTGCCGTCCAGGTGTTGGGCAAGCAACTGAAAGCTGGTGACAACACGCTGAGCATCCTGCCCATGGCCCACATGTATGGCATGGCCTTCGAGTTTATCTTTGAATTCCTGCACGGCTGTCATGTGTTCTATCTCACCCGACTGCCGTCGCCGGCTATCATTGCTCAGGCTTTTGCCGATGTCAAACCGGCCATCATTATTTCTGTGCCGTTGGTCATCGAAAAGATTGTCAAGAAGAAGGTTCTTCCCAAGCTGCAGAATCCGCGCATGCGCATCCTGCTCAATATGCCCATTGTCAACAAGAAAGTGAAGCAAGCCATCTTTGAACAGGTCTACCGTTCGTTTGGTGGAAATCTTTATGAGATTATCGTCGGAGGTGCTGCCTTCAATCAGGAGGTGGAGGCTTTCATGCGGAGCATAGATTTCCCCATCACCGTGGGCTATGGCGCAACGGAGTGTGCCCCCATCATCACCTATAGCGACTACCAGTCGTTTGCACCCGGCAGTTGCGGACGAGCAGTATGCCACATGGAGGTGAAGATCAACAGTTCCGATCCGGAGAACGTGCCTGGCGAAATCATGGCAAGGGGCTTGAACGTGATGTTGGGCTACTACAAGAACGAGGAAGCCACCCGCGAGACCATTGATAATGAAGGTTGGTATCACACTGGCGACCTCGGAACGATGGACCATCTGGGCAATGTCTACATCAAGGGACGCTCGAAAAACATGCTGCTTGGAGCCAGCGGACAGAACATCTATCCCGAAGAGATAGAAGACAAACTCAACTCCATGCCTCTCGTCAGCGAGTGTATTGTGGTTCAGAAGGAAGACAAACTCGTGGCACTGGTGCATCCTGACTACGACGAGGCCAAGAGTCTTGGTCTGAACAACGAAGACTTGGAGAAGGTCATGGAGCAGAACCGGCAGGAACTCAACAATACGCAGCCTGCCTATTGCAAGATTACGCAGATTAAACTCCATGAAGAAGAGTTCGCCAAGACTCCAAAGAAGAGCATTAAGCGATTCCTCTATCAGGATGTTTAAAAACGACTTACGTATTAGGGTATAAACGATGACATCATGAATGCCGCAAGCCAAAAATGATTTGCGGCATTTGTTATTGTTGTTTGCGGCAGGTCTTTGACGGCTTGCTGTAAAAGGGGTTTACAACAATGCGGTGGAGCGGACACGGCTTAACGTCTCTGGTGTCATCTGCAAATAGCTGGCGATGTGCACCAACGGAGCACGCAGCACCACTTGTGGCATTTGGCGCGTCAAGCGTCGATAGCGATTCTCGGCAGACTCAAAGCGCAACAGGTCGGCATGGACTTGTGAGATGATAAGCGATTCTTCAAGAATCTTACGGTAAAGTATCTGGATATTCACATTGTGCAAAGCCACTTGTTCAAGATGGGTCTTGGGCAACTCGTAAAGCTGTGTGTTCTCAAGCGCTTCAATCTGCAGGTAAGTGGGTTCTTCCTTGAACAGGCTTTCAATACACATGACAATGTTGCCATCGACGGCAAGATACTCAGTCACCTCTTTCCCGTTCTTGAAATAGAACTGCCTGAGCAGTCCACGGTGAATATAAATGATGCTCTGGCACAAGTCGCCTTCCTTGAGGATGAGTGTTCCCTTCGGGTATTTCCTGGGTACAAGGACACTTTCGAGAATGTCCAGTTCGTCGTGTGTCATCGTGCTATATCGCCGGGCAAGCTCCCGCGCGATGTCTCTTGTGGTAACACTTTCTTCTTTCATAATTCCTCCTTTTTGTTGATGTTCTTGTTACTTTAATGGCCCTTGGCGTGTCATGTGCTAATCGAGCTTAAGCACAGCCAAGAATGCCTTCTGCGGAACCTCCACGTTGCCAATTTGTTTCATGCGTTTCTTTCCGCGCTTTTGTTTCTCCAGCAGCTTGCGTTTACGACTCACGTCGCCACCGTAACACTTCGCTGTCACGTCCTTACGCACCTGCTTCACCGTTTCGCGTGCAATGATTTTCGCTCCGATGGCTGCCTGGATGGCAATGTCGAACTGTTGGCGCGGTATCAGTTCTTTCAGTTTTTCACACATACGACGTCCGAACGCTACGGCATTGTCCTGATGGGTCAGCGTGGAAAGTGCATCGACTGGCTCGCCGTTGAGCAGGATATCCAGTTTGATGAGCTTCGACGGGCGGTAGCAGTCGATGTGGTAGTCGAACGAGGCGTAGCCCTTCGAGATGCTCTTCAGCTTGTCGTAGAAGTCGATGACAATCTCGCCAAGCGGCAGCATGAAATGCAGTTCCACGCGATTGCCGCTGACATACTCCTGTTTGATCAGTTCACCGCGCTTGTCAAGACATAGCTTCATGATGGGGCCGATGTAGTCGCTTGCCGTGATGATGGAGGCTCGGATGTAGGGTTCCTCGATATGGTCGATCATCGTCTGGTCGGGCAGTCCTGATGGATTGTGTACTTCCTTCTCCTCGCCCTGCTTGGTGTAGACCATATACGACACGTTGGGCACCGTCGTGATGACGTCCATGTCGAATTCGCGGTCGAGGCGTTCCTGCACAATCTCCATGTGGAGCAAGCCGAGGAAACCGCATCGGAATCCGAATCCCAGAGCCACCGACGACTCGGGTGTGAAGGTGAGCGAGGCATCGTTCAGCTGCAGTTTCTCCAACGAGGCACGCAGGTTCTCGTAGTCAGTAGGGTCGATGGGGTAGACACCGGCAAACACCATGGGTTTCACCTCTTGGAATCCCTCGATGGCTTTGTCGCAAGGGCGTCCGGTCAGTGTGATAGTATCGCCCACCTTCACCTCTTTCGAGTTCTTGATGCCGGTGATGATATAGCCCACGTCGCCTGTTCCCAGTTCCTTCCGGGGTATCATGTCCATCTTCAGAACGCCCACCTCGTCGGCATCATATTCCATGCCTGTGTTGAAGAACTTCACCTTGTCGCCTTTGTGGATGGTGCCATTCACAATCTTGAAATAGGCAATGATGCCGCGGAAAGAATTGAACACCGAGTCGAAGATCAATGCCTGCAATGGTGCTTCTGGATTGCCCTTCGGAGCGGGTATGCGCTCCACCACAGCGTTCAGTACATCTTCCACGCCTTCGCCTGTCTTGCCAGAGGCACGGATTATCTCCTTGCGGTCGCATCCCAAGAGCTCCACAATCTCGTCTTCCACCTCGTCGGGCATGGCGCTGGGCATGTCTATCTTGTTGATCACGGGAATGATTTCCAGGTCGTTGTCGATGGCCATGTACAGGTTGGAGATGGTCTGAGCCTGAACGCCTTGCGTGGCATCGACCACGAGCAGTGCCCCTTCGCAGGCAGCAATGCTGCGGCTCACCTCATAGGAAAAGTCCACATGCCCCGGAGTGTCTATCAGGTTGAGGATGTACTTCTGTCCGTCCTTCTCATATTCCATTTGGATGGCGTGGCTCTTGATGGTGATGCCGCGCTCGCGTTCCAAGTCCATGTCGTCCAACATCTGACCTTCCGTGATTTGGATGGTCTTCGTGAATTCCAACAGGCGGTCGGCCAAGGTAGACTTACCGTGGTCGATATGGGCGATGATGCAGAAGTTCCTGATATGTTGCATGTGCTATTTTTCTTTTTGTATGCAAAGGTACTCAAAACGAATGGCAGTGCAAAAGATTCACCTTAACATTTATATTTTTTTTGCTATAGTCATTCTGCAGAAGGCGCGATTGTCCTGATGGGTGTTGGTGTGAAAAAACAGCAAGAATGTGCTGAATATTTGGTGGTTTGGAAGAAATGTCGTAACTTTGCCGCACAATGAGAAAGTTGATCACGATATTGGGCCCGACGGCTTGTGGGAAAACCACCATTGCAACGGCATTGGCAGCACGTATCGACGGGGAGATCATCTCGGCCGACTCGCGTCAGGTGTATCGCCGTATGGACATCGGCACAGGCAAGGACTTGTCGGACTATGTGATTGACGGAAAGGCGATTCCCTACCATCTCATCGACATTTGCGAGCCAGGCACGAAGTACAATCTCTTCCAGTATCAGCACGATTGCCTTGAGGCCTACAACGACATCGTTGGGCGCAATAGGCAACCCATTCTCTGCGGTGGCACAGGGCTTTATCTGGAATCGGTGCTCGGAGGCTATTCGCTGTCGCCCGTGCCCCAGAATCCTGAGTTGCGTCAGCGGTTGGAGGGCAAGTCGCTGGAAGAACTCACGCTGATGCTGACGGAGCTGAAGCGCCAGACGGGCAGCAACATGCACAATCAAACTGATGTGGACACGGCGCAGAGGGCCATCCGCGCCATAGAGATTGAAGACTACAACCTGCGTCAACCCACGGGAAAGCGCGACTTTCCTGACATACCTTATATAATAATAGGTATAGACATCGACCGTGAACTTCGACGGCAGCGCATCACCCAACGGTTGAAAGCCCGTCTCGAGGAGGGAATGGTGGAAGAGGTGCGGGGACTGCTCGACAGCGGAATACCCGCCGAAGACCTCATCTATTACGGTTTGGAATATAAGTATGTGACGGAATACGTCATCGGAGCGATTTCCTTCGACGAGATGTTCAGCCGGCTGGAGACAGCCATTCACCAGTTTGCCAAGCGACAGATGACGTGGTTCCGAGGCATGGAGCGCAGAGGGTTCCACATTCATTGGGTGGAAGCAGCCCGCCAGCCAGAGCGCCAGCCAAGCAAGGTTGTTGACGAGATATTAGAATTAGGAGTAAGGAGTTAGATATTATGGATAATCAATCAGATAAGTGGGGTGTGCTTTATTGCCCCAAGCACGAAATCTTCTGTCCCAACAAGCGCTGGGAGAAGATAGAGAAGATACTCAACGTGAAAGGCATTGCCTACGACAAGGTGCAGAGCGAGAACACTGCCAGCGTGGAGCGCATCGTGAAAATGTTCATCAACAACGGCTACAAGACCATCATCATCGTTGGCGGCGACTCTGCCCTGAACGATGCCGTTAACTGCCTGATGCAACAGACCCGGGAGGTGCGCGATTCGATAGCCCTGGGTGTCATCCCCAATGGCGTGATGAACGACTTTGCCCGCTATTGGGATTTCCGCGTGGGCAACGAAGAGCAGACCATCGGTTGGCTTCAGCAACGGCGCATACGCCGCATAGACCTGGGATGCATTCGCTACACCAATAAGAAGAACGAACGCTGTCACCGCTATTTCCTCAACTGTGTGAACATCGGCCTCATTGCTTCTATCATGAACCTGCGTAGGCAGACGCGGCGCCTTTTCGGTTCGCGCACCTTATCGTTCGCGTCGTCGCTCCTGCTGATGATCTTCCAGCGCATGGAGTATAAGATGGACCTCACCATCAATAGTGAGCGCATCAAACGCAGTGTGATGACCGTCTGCATAGGCAGTGCACGCGGCTATGGACAGACCCCTAACGCCGTGCCTTACAACGGCATGCTCGATGTGTCGGTGGTCTACCATCCGAAGGTGGTGCAGCTCTTCGAGGGTTTCTACCTCTTGCTCACGGGAAAGATTCTCAACCACCGTTCCGTGCATCCCTACCGTACGCAGGAGGTGATGGTCAAAGAAGCCGCCCACGCCATGGTAGGCGTAGACGGCCGCTTGCTGAACACTCCCGTGGGACCGTTCAAGGTGGGCATCGAGCAGGAGGTCATCAACTTCCTGATACCCGCCTGAAGCAAGAACATAAAAAAAAGAGGATATGTCGGAAACAAGACATATCCTCTTCCTTGTTTTGCCGGTAGCTTAGGCTGCGATGGCTTACTTCAGCTCTGCAAGGTACTTGATGGTGCGAACCATCTGCGAGGTGTACGAGTTCTCGTTGTCGTACCAAGCAACAACCTGAACGAGAGAGTTGCCGTCGCCAATCTTGCTGACCATTGTCTGGTTGGCATCGAACAGCGAACCGAACTTCATGCCGATGATGTCGCTGCTGACGAGCTTCTCCTCGGTGTAGCCGAACGACTCGTTGGCGGCAGCCTTCATGGCGGCGTTGATGTCCTCGACGGTGACCTCACCCTTCACAACAGCGTGCAGGATGGTGGTGGAACCCGTGGGAGTGGGAACGCGCTGGGCGGCACCGATGAGCTTGCCGTTCAGTTCGGGAATCACCAGACCGATGGCCTTGGCAGCACCGGTAGAGTTAGGAACGATGTTCTGGGCACCAGCACGTGCACGCTGAACATCACCCTTGCGCTGCGGGCCGTCGAGAATCATCTGGTCGCCGGTGTAAGCGTGAACCGTGGTCATGATACCGCTCTGGATGGGAGCGAAGTCGTTCAGGGCCTTCGTCATGGGAGCCAGACAGTTGGTGGTGCAGGATGCAGCACTGATCACGGTGTCTTCGGGCTTCAGGGTCTCGTGGTTCACGTTGAACACGATGGTGGGCAGGTCGTTGCCGGCGGGAGCTGAGATGACCACCTTCTTGGCGCCAGCCTGGATGTGAGCCATCGACTTCTCCTTAGAGGTGTAGAAACCGGTGCACTCGAGAACAACGTCTACGCCCAGTTCGCCCCAAGGAAGCTCTGCAGCATTGGGCTTGGCATAAATGGTAATCTCCTTTCCGTCGACGATGATGGAATTGTCAGTAGCCTCTACGGTGTGCTTACCCTCACCGAACTTGCCAGCGAAACCACCTTGTGCGGTGTCGTACTTCAAGAGGTGAGCAAGCATCTTGGGGCTTGTCAGGTCGTTGATAGCGACCACTTCATAACCTTCAGCCTCGAACATCTGACGGAAAGCGAGGCGACCAATACGGCCAAAGCCGTTAATAGCAACTTTTGTCATAATACAATTAGTTTATAAATAAGATAAAACACTAAATGAACACTTTCTTGATGTCAAAAACAACCAAATGCAGGGCAATTTTCAAAAAAATGCAATGCTAAAGTCATTTTTTTCATTATTTGAGCGCAAAGTTACAAATTTATTTTTATATTTGCATCAGATTTCTCAATTTATTCACCAAAAATTATACAATTATGGGATTTATTAAAGAATTCAAAGAGTTTGCCATGAAGGGCAACGTAATGGACATGGCAGTCGGTGTCATCATCGGCGGCGCGTTTGGTAAGATTGTCAGCTCGTTGGTCGACGATGTGCTCATGCCTCTCGTGGGTATGATTACGGGCAACGTAGACTTCACCAGCCTGGTGGCCAAGATTGGCGACGGCGAGGGTGCTGCTGTGCTGAAGTACGGTACATTCATCCAGAATGTGGTGGACTTCCTCATCGTGGCCTTCTGTATCTTCCTCATGCTCAAGGGCATCAACAAGCTCAACCGCAAGAAAGAAGAGCCCGCTCCCGAGGCTCCCGCAGGCCCCACTCAGGAAGAACTGCTGGCTGAGATCCGCGACCTGCTGAAGAAGAACTAATCCTGCCGGGACGCATCCCCACGTGCGTTCTCAATACAAGGCAAAAACAAGAGGTTGGCCATTACGCCAACCTTTTGTGTGTCTTTTAATCGAGTTCATGACTTGTTCTATTTCTCACCCCGCAGGCCATGATAATACTTCCAATGGAAAACCTCTCTGCCTGATGGTGGTCAAATCACAGGCTGGCCTATGGGGTTTACAATGTCTATGCGCAAGCCCAGCGAGGTAATCATACGCCAGAATTTGCCGACGCCAGGTTCTATCTCGCCATGTTCCACACGCGATATGTACGACTTCGACGTACAAGTGCGGCGTGCAAGCTCTGCCTGAGTCACCTTGGCTGCTTTACGGGCTTCTTGTAGCAGTTGCCCGGTGTAGAAGGCGTAGGCCTCGTCGTCGAACTTCTCGCGCTCTGGCGTGCCGGGAGCGCCATACTTCTTTTCAAGAATGGCGCTGTAGTCTGTCATCATTTTGTTGTTCTTTGTACTCATAATATTCCTTTCTTATCCTTAGTGCCTTTTCTATTTCGTTCTTGGGCGTTTTTTGTGTCTTCTTCTGGAATCCGTGGAACAGCACCACGATGTTGCCCTCATCGAATATGAAGAACACCCGGTAGATGTTGCTCTCATATTCCATACGAAGCTCATATAGGTTACCATGCTCCTTAATGTGCCTTACAAACCTGCTTGCCACACGGCTCTCCAATTCCAACTGTGATAGTATGTAGTCCACTTTCCTCGCTTCCTTTGTCGTGAGCGACTGGTAGAATTCCATGAAATAGTTGCCAAATAGCATGATCCTTCTTCTCATGGGTGCAAAGGTACAATAAAGTTTTAATATAATGAAACTTTTTGGGCATTTTTTTTAGTAATAACATAGAAGTTGACCTTTCATGACCTCCCCCGAACCCCTCCTTAGGAGGGGGCTGGTTAGTTTTGTTCCCTCCTGTAGGTGGGACAAAACCGCCGGCGAGACGAAAAAAGCGTTTCCGATTATCACTTGTGATGCTGTTTATGCCGCTGTTAGATAGGGCTTATCTTGCTGTTAGATATGGTTTATGCCGCTGTAAGATATTGTTCAAGGCACCGATAGATATGGTTTGATGCGCCGCTGGATATAGGTCAGGGCATCGTCAGATGTTGTTTGAGATGTTACGGTTGACGGCATCATTGCAGAAAGTAGGAAAAGCAGAAAAGCAGAAAGTGGACATTAAGCCCTTTTGGACACAGAAGGACGACAATATAAGTAGCATTTATATGTTAATAATATATAATTATCATATATATATTATAAATATATTATTATTATATTATTATTAATAATAATACTTATTTCTTATTTTATGATCAAAAGTCCACTCCGAAATAGCTTCTTGTCCACTTTCTGCTTTTCTGCTTTTCTGCGTTTCCTACTTACATCATGACGTAAAGGGGAGATGAGGCGGTCAGTCTTTCAGCAATTCCTGCAGACGGATGATCTCGTCGCGGTATTGTGCTGCTTGCAGGAAGTCGAGGCGCTTGGCGGCCTCCTTCATCAGCTGAGTGGTGTCGGCAATGCTCTTGCGCAGCTGCTCCTGCGACATCTTCTGGAGGATGGGGTCGGCGGCGGTATCCATCGGGTCGGGCTCGATGTAAGGCTTATATGCCCCGCCAGCTCCTGAGGGCGATGGCTGGTTGCCCGCGCGATTGTAACCATACTCTCCCTTTTGGGGCTGTGAGCCTGTCTGCAGGGCGCTCTGGTGGATGTCTTTTACAATCTGTCTCGGCGTGATGCCATGCTCGGCATTGTAGGCAAGTTGTTTGGTGCGTCGGCGCAGGGTCTCGTCGATGGTCAGTTGCATGGACTGCGTGATGGTGTCGGCATACATGATGACTTTGCCGTTGACATTGCGGGCTGCACGTCCGGCTGTCTGGGTCAGCGAACGGTGGCTGCGCAGGAAACCTTCCTTGTCGGCATCGAGGATGGCCACGAGGCTGACCTCCGGCAAGTCGAGTCCTTCGCGCAGGAGATTCACTCCCACGAGCACGTCGAACAGTCCGGCTCTCAGGTCGGCCATGATTTTCACGCGGTCGAGTGTGGCCACGTCGCTGTGGATGTAGTTGGCGCGGATTTCGTGGTTGAGCAGATACTCTGTGAGCTCTTCCGCCATGCGCTTGGTGAGCGTGGTGATGAGGATGCGCTCGTCGCGTTCCACACGCTGCAGTATTTCTTCGGTCAGGTCGTCTATTTGGTTTTCTGTGGGGCGTACTTCAATCTCTGGGTCGAGCAGTCCGGTGGGGCGGATTACTTGTTCCACGATGACGCCTTCGGTCTGACGGAGTTCATAGTCGGCAGGTGTGGCAGATACGTAGATGACTTGATGCACCATCTGCTCGAACTCCTCGAACTTCAGTGGGCGGTTGTCGAAGGCGGCAGGCAGTCGGAACCCGTATTCCACGAGGTTGGTCTTTCGTGCACGGTCGCCGCCGTACATTGCGCTAATCTGTGGAATGCTGACGTGGCTCTCGTCCACCACGAGCAGGAAATCCTTTGGGAAGAAGTCAAACAGGCAGTAGGGGCGCTGTCCCGCCTTGCGTCCGTCGAAATAGCGCGAGTAGTTCTCGATGCCTGAGCAATGGCCCAGCTCGCGAATCATCTCGATGTCGTACTCCACGCGTTCCTTGATGCGCTGCGCCTTGAACGTCTCGCCCAGGTCGTTGAAGAAGTCTATCTGCTTCATCAGGTCGTCCTGCATCATGCGGATGGCCACTTCGGTCTGTTCCTTGGAGGTGACGAAGAGGTTGGCGGGGTAGATTTGGTATTCCTCAAAGGAAGCCATCTTGTGGAAGCTGATGGCGTCGAGTTCCTCGATGGCATCGATTTCGTCGTCCCACCACGATATGCGCAGTACATGATCGCTGTAGGCCATGAACACGTCTACGGTGTCGCCCTTCACTCGGAAATTGCCGCGTTGCAGGTCGATGTCGTTCCTGACGTAGAGGGCGTCCACCAACCGGCGCAGGAACTGGTTGCGTGCCAGCGTCTGTCCTTTCTTGATGGTGATGACGCTGCCCTGCATGGCTGTAGGACCTCCCATGCCATAGATGCAGGAGACTGACGACACGATGACCACATCTTTCCTGCCTGAGAGCAATGCCGACACCGCTGAGAGCCTCAGGCGGTCTATCTCGTCGTTGATGGCCAAGTCCTTCTCGATGTATGTGTCGGTCTGTGGCAGATAGGCTTCGGGCTGGTAGTAGTCGTAGTAGCTGACGTAGTATTCCACCGCATTCTCAGGGAAGAATCCGCGCATCTCTTCGTAGAGCTGTGCTGCCAGCGTCTTGTTGTGTGAGAGGATGAGCGTGGGTTTGTTGATGTTGGCAATGACATTGGCCACGGTGAAGGTCTTTCCCGAGCCCGTCACACCAAGCAACACTTGCGCTTTGTCGCCGCGCAGGATGCCTTGCGTCAGTTCGTTGATGGCCTCGGGCTGATCGCCGGTAGGCTGGTATTTGGAGGTGAGCTTGAAGTTCATGGTTGTCGATTATCGGGAGAGAACTTTGCGGAAGGTGTCGCCATCGCGGACGATAAGTACGCCTCTCCAGGAAGTCTGATTGCCAATGGCGATGCCACTGAGGGAGAAAGCCTTTCCTTTCCTGTTATGGGAAGGCGTTGTTTGGATACCCGTCGGATCGGGATTGGCCAGGAAATCGAACTCGATGATGCCCTTGTCGGTTTCTGTGATATTGCGGATATGCTTATGCATGGTTCCGGTGTACATATTAAAACCATAGATGTCGGTCACACCCGATGTGCCAGGGTAGGGGTCACCTCCATGACTTGCCCGGTGTTGTGCGGTGGTGATGTTCACATCGTCCACAGCATATTGGCTGATGTATTCGCCGTCGGCGGGTATGAATGTGAATCGTGGATGGCCGATGGTGTTGTTCAGCGTGTTGCCGGGAATTTTGTTTTCAGGGTCTCCTTCGAGTGAGAAGGCAATACTGTCGAAGTCCACATGCATCACCAACATGCCGTGTCCCAACTGTCGGCGGTTCCAAAGCGTGTCCTGAATGTTCTGAAGCAGGATGTATTCGTTGCCCGTCTGGTCGTCGGGGTTGGGTATGCGGTAAGCCTTCCTCGACTCTTCCGAGATGCGGGGCAGGGTGTAGTGGCCGCTTTCGTTGAGTGTCTCTATTTCCATCCATCCCAGCGCCTCGCGTTCCCACGCCGTAAACTCTGTGGGATAGTAGCCGTTCTGCACATATTCGCCGGCATCCATCAGGTCCCAGTATTCCATGCTTGGGTTGTAAGCCCGCCTTGCCGCATTGGCAGTGGGATAAATGTCGGGGAGCCCCAGACAATGGCCAAACTCATGGCACGACAGTCCGATGCCATTGATGCGCAACTCGCCGTCGAAGGCACCGGGAAAGGCATTCAGCTCGCTGTTAATGCTGTAGAGGCACACTTTGCACCCGTTGTAGGGACCACACTCATATAAGCCGGATTTTGGCCAAAGACAGTTGGTAGAATTGCGTGCCCAGCTTTGTGCGTAGTCTGCATAGAGGATGTAGAGCAGGTCAACGTAACCGTCGCCATCGCCATCGTACTGGCTGAAGTCCACACCCTGCGACGCGGCAAGCTGGCACAGTTCGGGGATGAGTCGCTGCTTGAAATTGTAGTCCACCCTGACATCGGGCTCTTCCTCTGTTCCGATGTTCACGTCGGCTCCATAGTAGGCCATAGGTTGTGAAAGGGTAAAAGTGCCATAGACGTCAAACTGCGGATTGAACTGCCCGAAACTCATGTCATGATAGTATTTCCTCACGCCTCCGTAATTTCGGCGTGCCGTGCCGTTGCCCAAGTTTTGGTCTATCTTGTCGGCATTGAAATATTGGTCGAACACGGGAACAGGATCGTCGTCGATGAAATGCTTGTCCTGGAATTGCGCCAGCAACACCAAAGCCTTCGGACTGCCGCTGCATGGAAACAACCGGTAGGTGGGGTTGATGTCACGGACGAGGGGCGAGCGCCTTTGCCCGGATGTGAACGACTGAGCGAAAAGCTGGTGGTCCTGAGCCATAGCCAATTGTTGCTCAAAGGGGCTTCTCATGGCCTTCTCATGCGCCAGTTGTGACGTGGCTTTCAGACGTCCTTCTTTGGTCACCTGGGCTACGTAGAAGTCATTACCTTGGTGAACGAGCAGTACGCCGTCGGTCGTGGTGAAATAGTGGTCGTGCTCGTCGCCATAGCCAATGACGGTCAGTTGCGTGCCGTCGCGCTGGGTGACCTGAACGGGTGTGCTGTTCATTTTCACCGTTGCCTTGATGCTTACGGCAAGAAGCAAAGCTGCCAGGAAGGTGTACAGTCGTGTCATGGCTTGCAATATTTCTTGTTACCTATTATATATATGCCCTTATTCGAAGGATTACCCTTCATTCGTCTGCCTTGGAGGTCATAGACGGGCGAGTGTTCTGCATGGGGCAGCGCAGGTTTGATGTCGCTGATGCCCATGGGAATGACTTTCTCGAGGAAGGTGAAGGAGATGACACCCCTGTTTTCGGCAATGTCGAGAATGGGTTTGCCCAAAGGTAGGTTGTCGTTGAACGTCACGGGTGGAAACTCGCTCTCGTCGGTAAGCTGCGTCACGTTCAGCGTTCCGGGAAAGGGGTCTGAGCGGTAATCGGCCAGATACTGTGCAACGATTTCTGGTTCTCTCTCAGCGTCTTCATTGATGAGTGCCTTAGCAGTGTATGAACTCATGAGATAGCCGTCGGCAGGGTGGATGGTGACGCGTTTCGAACTGGTGGGCGAGTTGTTGGGGTGGTCGCCTGAAGAAACGATATCGGTGTTGTACATCACGTGAACGGCCAGCATGCCGTGCCCGCGCATGCGTTGGTTCCAACCCCGTTGTTGAACGTTGTGCAGATAGAGATACTCATGTTCGCTCCCTTCAAACGGAATGCGATAGGCCACAGCGCCGTCTTGGTCGAGCGTCAACAATTCATAGTCGCCAGCTTCGGTCAGGGTTTGCATTTCGCTCCATCCCATCACTTCGCGTTCCCACGGACTGTATTCGCAGGGCCAGCAACCGATGTTGTTGCCCAGATATTCCCCACCGTCCATCAGGTCCCAGTCCTCCATCCCTAAGTCGTCAGCAGGGTTGGCGTTGGTGTAGAGGTCGGGAAGTCCCAGCGTGTGCGAAAACTCATGGCAGAAGAGTCCGATGCCATTGATATCCGTCGAGGTCCGGGCATCGCCTCCCAGTTCGCAGTGTACACCATATCTGATGATGTTTATGCCATCGTAGTTGACACCATATGTCGACCCCGCTTTCGGCCAGATGAAGTCTTCAGAATTGTTGGAGTAGCACTCCCCGTGACCAGCATAGATGACATAGACCAAGTCAACCTGCCCGTCGCCGTTTGAGTCGTATTGCGTGAAGTCAATCCTTTCGTCGATGGCACCGCAGGCATCTTTCATCAGCTGGGCGATGTTCTCTGATTTTCCATACGACTTCATCGTGCCAGGAAGCGTGATGGGACCGAAAATGTCGAATTGCGGCGTAAAGGCTCCGTAGCTCATGTCTGTGAAATACTTCCTCACGCTGCCGTAGTTGGCGTTCAGCGAGGTTTCTACCGTGTGGGTGGGTTTCCCCTCGGCATTGAGCAACTGTTCGAAAATTTCATACGTGGTCAGGGAGTCGTGCTTGAACGACAGGTCGCTGAACTGTGCGAGAATGACCACGGCGTGGGGGGTGCCTTCGTGCGGAAAATAGTTGCTCACATAGGGGGTAAGCGTCTCTGCCCTACGCATGGCTTTTCGCTGTTGCGACAGATGGAAACGTTCGCGCTGTTGGTTGCCGATGGCAGTGAGTTCGTCTGGCGTACGCTGCCCGGCATTGTGGGCCAGGAAGGGGGTAGGGCAGAGCTCCCCATCGTCGTCGGTCTTTGCGACAAAATAGCTGTTGCCCTCTCTGTAGAGCAGTACTCCATCGGTTGTGGCGACGTAGTGGGCATGCTCATCGCCGTGCAGGACGATGGTCAGCAGTTTGCCGTCGGGTTGGACGATGGTTGCCGGCATGGGGTTTGCCTTTGCGGCATAGACAATGGTGGTGAGCAGCGCAAATGCAAGTGTGATGATTGTTCTTTTCAGACTAATTCTCCTTTTCATGTTGCAAAAGTAATGTTTTTTCGTTGATTGGCAAACTTTTTTGCGTTCTTATTTGCAATTATCCGATTAAATTCCTAATTTTGCACCCTGAAAGGGGATTGTGGCAGGCTGGCATGATGCTTGTGCATTCCCTTTGTCCGTTAAAAATCATATCAAAACAATGAAAGCACTTTCAACAGAAAAAGCTCCTGCTGCTATCGGTCCGTATAGCCAGGCTATTGAGGCGAACGGCATGGTGTTCGCTTCCGGTCAGTTACCCATCGACCCCGCTACGGGTGCATTCCCCGAGGGCGGCATCAAAGAGCAGACCCGTCAGTCGCTGCTCAATGCACAGGCCATCCTGCAGTCGGCAGGCCTTGACCTGAAGAATGTGGTGAAGACCACCGTACTTCTGTCAGACATTGCCAACTTCGGCCCGATGAACGAGGTCTATGCCGAGTTCTTCTCGCAGCCTTATCCTGCTCGTTCGGCCTTTGCCGTGAGGGACCTGCCGAAGGGCGCTCTGGTGGAAATCGAGTGCATCGCAGCTCGCTAAGCCCTACTCCCCATAGGAATGAAAGATTCAGTTATCATTGTGAGCGGCGGGATGGACAGCATCACGCTGCTCTACGACATGCGCGCTCGCATCTCGCTGGCAGTCACCTTCGACTATGGCAGTAAGCACAATGCGCGTGAGATTCCCTTTGCCCGACTGCATTGCGAGCGGTTGGGCATTGAGCATATTGTCATCCCGCTTGCCTTCATGCAGCAGTATTTCCAGAGTTCGCTGCTGAAAGGCGGTGAGGAAATACCCGAAGGCAACTACGACGCGGAGAATATGAAATCGACGGTGGTGCCGTTCCGCAACGGCATCATGCTCTCCATTGCAGCAGGAATTGCTGAGAGTCGGGGGCTGAAATACGTGATGATGGCCAACCACTCGGGCGACCATAGCATCTACCCCGACTGTACGCCGCAGTTCGTCAGTGCGATGAGTCAGGCTACAAAGGCAGGAACCTATCCTGGCATTGAGCTGTTGGTGCCCTATACGAATATCTCGAAGGGCGACATTGCCCGTCGGGGAAAGGCGCTGGGCATCGACTATGCCGAGACGTGGAGCTGCTACAAAGGAGGTGAACGCCATTGCGGACGCTGTGGCACCTGCGAGGAGCGACGCGAAGCATTGGCCGAAGCAGGTATCGACGACCCTACGGAGTACGAGGAGTAGGTTCGTGTGTTTGTGGGTGCGAGATTCGTTTAGAAGGTTTTGTAGAGGAGTTTCATACAAGGTCGACGCGAGAGTTCGCCGGGATTTGAGCCTTCAACGCCTTCGGGAACTTGCATACCGAACTGCCGATAGAAGTTTTTCCAATAGGAAGGAATCTCGCCCGTGCTGTCGCGGAAGGTCATGCCAATAGGCTTGAAGAGCCGTTCTCCCTGCCGATTGCAGAAAGCATGCTGCACCAACTCGCTGCAATAGACGGCTTTCAGGTCGGGTATGTAGAGTGAATCGTAGGGCAGACCAAGGCACTGCTTTGCCCGCTGGATGGTCTTTCGTTTGCTGAAAGGCACGCTGACACGCCCTATAATAATAAGGTGTTGGTTGCGCGCCATGAAAGAGTCGATGGGTGTCAGGCACACTCCTTGTTTGGGAATGGCCTCGATGACCTTGCCTTTGTGGTAGATACCTACATGGTCTATCTGCAGCCCGTTGGCTCCCTGCGTCACATCGGTGATGGCATTGCCCTCTGGCGAAAGGCAGAACAGCAGGTCACAGGAGTGCAACTGCCGGTAGGAGGTCAGCATCTTCAATACTTGCGCTGATGATAAACAGCTGCATAGCATCAGGCAGGCAAGGAGAATCAACGGTTTTTTCATGCCTGCAAAATTACGGAAATATTACAGAAATAGCAAATAAATAATAGAAAAGAGATGAAAAAGTTTTTTGTTATGAGTGTTATTGCGCTGGGAATGGCCCTTGCCGCCCAGGCACAAGAGTACAAAACACCGGGCGACGGCACTACGTGGACGCTCGAGAAACTGGCAGAGGCCGGTACGTATGGCGTGGAAAAATATGTTGATCCTTCTGCCTTTACCCCTTTGACTTTCTATATTTTCCACGGCGACCTGACCATTGCTGAAGGCGATAAGTTTCAGATGGATGCCAATGCCGAACTCAGGATGGGTGATGGCGCGCGTATCAGCATCGAGGGCGAAGCCGACTTTTCGAAACCTGCCACATCAAGTATGGCTGTTCCTACGGTAGTGACACGCAATGAAGAAACCGATGAGCCTATTGGTATCGTGGTTTATTCCGGCGGGGACATCATCGTCGATGGTATCGTCTTCGAGTATGCTGGTCTGAAGTTCTACGGTGAGCATCAGGTGACTATTTCCCATTGTACGTTCCGTTACCATAACGCGAAGTCGGCTTCCTACGCCCTTTCGCTCGGAACAGCCAATTCCACCTACACCGTTTCCAACTGCACCTTCGAATATGCCGACCGCTCGGCCATCGGTAGCGGAGCCAATGTTCCCGTTAATCTGACCATCGAGGACTGCCAGTTTATCAAGAACGGCACGTCGAACGGCAACTACCCGCAGCTGAACCTGACGGTTGGCAACAATGTGACCATCCGCAACTGCGAGATTCAGGGCGATCCGGAGCATACAATGGTGGGCGGTCTGGTGGTGGCCAACTTGGTGGGCATTACGGGCGAGTTGAACACGTTGATTGAGAATAACAATATCTACGACAACCGCTTCGGCCTCGCTCTGTATGTAACGCAGAATGCTACGGTGCGTAATAACACCATCAAGAACAACTGTTATGAGGTGAACCCGATGAACGGCGGCAGTGGCATCAACGTCTATGACCCGTACTATTCGCAAAACACCACCATCATGGGCAACTGGATTGAGGGCAACCTATGGGGCATTACCGTCATCGGAGGCAAGGACATCAACATCGGAAAGACCGAAAATACGGCTGCTGACGACTATAATCCCGGTCAGAACACATTCCTGAACAACGGTTTCGACGGCAATGTTTACGACCTCTATAACAACTCCACCAATACGGTCTATGCACAGGGCAACATTTGGAAGACTGCTGCTGAGCAGACTCAAGAGGCCATTGAGGATTGCATCTTCCACAAGAACGACGATGCTTCGCTGGGTGAGGTCATCTTCATGCCCTTCGCTGAGGATACTGGCATTGAAGGAATGCCATACGAATCAGATGGCTTGGAGACTGTATATAGTCTTAATGGCATGCAACTTCAGGGCACGACCCCCACACAGAAGGGCATCGTTGTCGTGAAGAAAGACGGACAAACCAGGAAGGTTGTGAAACCATAATACCACATTGTTTTTCAACAACTGTTTTCACGTAGTCCGTCGTAGAATAAACCAATGTGAGTCACAGTTCGAAGCGGGCCACGAGTGGCAGATGGTCGCTGTAGCCATCGTTATATCGGTAGCCAATGTAATTGCGGCGGGGTTGTACTCCGCCGCTTTTCGTGTCTGGTTCCAAGAGGAATTCGGCATCATAGACTCGGCAGTCTTTCATGCGGGCAACCATCGGCTTGCTTGTCAGCACATGGTCGATGCTCTCCCATCGTCCCTGGTATTTGTATGTGCCGCGAGCCCCGTGTGTGCCTTTCGCCTTTTTCGATATATTCACCAATCCGTGATCGTACAGGTATTTCAGGGCTGGGGCTTTCCATCCGTCGTTGAAGTCACCTGCCACGATAATCTCTGCCTGAGGATTGCGGGCCAGGATGGAGTCTACGGCAGTGCTCAGTCGCTCTACCACAATCCTACGGTTGGGTCGTGTGGCTCGTTCTCCGCCAAACCGACTGGGGGCATGGACTACGAAGACATGCAGGGTGTCGCCCGTGATGACCTCTCCCTTGGCATAGAGGATGTCGCGCGTGGGGCGCATTCCGGGCAGTGGGTCCACGCGCAGTGATTCGTGGCTTAGGAGCTTGAAACTGAAGGGATTGTAGAGTAGCGCCACATCGATGCCACGAAGGTCAGGGCTGTCGGTGATCACATATTCGTAGTTGGCATTTCTGAGGAGCGATCGTTTGGTGAGGTCGTGCATGACGGTGTCGTTTTCTACTTCCACCAGTGCCACGAGATCGGGCAATTGCCAGTTGTTTTCAGGGTATTCACCACAGGCGATGATTTCTTGTGCGATGTGGTTGAGTTTGTTCCAGTATCGATATTCGTTCCAATGTCGCAAGGACGGATCGAGCCACTCTTCGTCCTGCTTGAGGGAGTCATGTTGGCAGTCGAAGAGGTTCTCGCAGTTGAGTTCGACGAAGGTCATGAGTACCCCACAAAGGAGAGAGAGTATGTTTCCCATGGGTGGACGATGTGAGAAGGTGTTCGTTTTTAGAAGAGGGGCAACGCTGCGCATGCGTTGGGTGCCTTTATGTGGAGCATGGCGGCGAGTGTGGCGGCGAGTCGGTCGGCAGAGACAGGATCGGTGATCAGTTTTCCTTCTTGTCCTGGCAGGTAGACGATGAGTGGTGATTCGAGGCAGCGTGCATCGACGTAGTATTCCTCCTGCGAGTCTTCGTTGATGAGTTTCCAGCCTGGTGCGATATCGAGTGCGATGTGCCCTCCGACAGTGACGTTCATGCCTCGAAGGATCGCCTCAGTACCTTTCCCCTGCGAGGTCTGCAGGCTCTCCAAGGTGTAGGCGTTGCGGATGCCTTCGCATTGAAGGAGGAATGACTGAGAGAGACTGAGAATCTCGTTTAGTCTTAACCTTTTCTGCTCGATATCTTTAGCATTCAGATAGATCTGATTGTGACTACATCCGTCGACATATCGGTCGCTGCCGTAAAGAGCGCCCAGGTAGAGGTTTAGCAGATTGGCGACTCGATTGATATAGACTGTGCCTGTGGGGATGCGGTAGCGGGCGAGGTGGTCAGTGGGTTCGACGCAGTAGCCCGTGCCTGTGATGAAGAAAGCCACGTTTTGTGCTCCCACCTGATGCTGGATGGTGGCGATTAGGTCGGCCAGTTGTCGGTCTAGATTGATATAGGTTATGGCCTGGAGTTCCTGCCAGGTTAGTTTCTTTTTCTTGTCAGGCGTGGCAGAGGCGTCCAGACAGATGTTGAGGATGTCAGGAGTGTCGTCGTTTCCCATTCCCGTCTTTTCAATGCACAGCTTGGCCAGATTGGTTAGCTCGGTGAGCTCTTCGAACTCAGTTTTCTTCTTTTTCCTGCGTTCTGGAGAGGTGTTGAAAGCCGTGAGCCATTCCGGTGCGCTTTTTATGTAGTAGGTGGATGAACACCAACTACCCGTGTATGAATCTTTCCAGAAAGCTGCGTCGGCGGCATGTCCAGCGAGGAGTATGGCGGCATCGCGCCGCTGGGCAATGGCATAGACCAGCGCTTGTCCGAGGGTTGCCGCCTTGAGTTCGTCGGTGATGGTAGACGTGAGTATGTGCCGTGGCGATGCCTTGTCGATGGTGGAGACGCCGTTGTGGTCTGGATCGTCGGTGCATGCCATTGGTTGCGCCGTGGTGGGGTTGAGCCATCGGTTGCCGATGATGCCATGATAGTAGGGAGAGGTACCGGTCATGAGCGTGGCGATGGCATTAGAGCGGTCGATGGGCACGTGGGGGTAGGTAAGGTTTGTGTAGACGGAGCCTTGCTGCATGAGTTTTCGGAAACCGTCTGTTCCGAAGTATGGCGAGTGGGCCTCAATGTTTCGCGAGGTCAGCTGGTCGATGGTGACGACTACGACGAGGCGGGGTTTGGAAAAGGAAACGATGGCGGTGAGGCTCAATAGAGCGATGGAAAGCAGTGTCTTGTTCATAAGCCCACAGAAGATTCGTTTTTTTGATTCGTATGATTCGGGTTTAATGAGAATGTGCGTGGAGCGTGGCGGGAGGAGCGAGGCGGGAGGCGCGTGCATAGCGAAGCCTGACATTCCTCAGGAGGAGGGAGACTGCGACGAGGTTCATGCCCTCAGCATAGTGTTGGAAGAGGTTTCCGACGAAGAAGAGGCAGATGAGGATGATCCAGAAAGCGTACTGCCGGTCGCGTCGGTGGGAACGGCTGCGGCGGATCATCCTCCAGATGAAGAACAAGGGCAGGGGATTGAACAGCAGCAGCTGAAGGTTGAGGCTCACCGTGGGATGTTTGGAGAAAACCATGACGAACAGCAGCATGCCGCCGAGGCTGCATGCCAGCATGAGCAAGGCATCGTAGAGCCAGAAGTGCTTCCGGGTGAGAATTTCGACAAGCGTGATGGCGATGGTGAAGGTGAGCAGTATGAGGAAGCAGTGGCGAGGTCGCAAGGGGAAACGATCTTCCGTTATCGGGTGGAAGTAAGGAACGACCACAGTCGTCTGTTTCACCAAAGGTCTTTTCGCATGCCCGTTGCCCGCGACCTTGGCACGATTGAAATCCTTCATGAGCAGCTCTGGGAGGAATTGAGCCTGCCGGGGAGAGGCTTTGCGATCGGCGTTGACCCCCATGAGCATGTCGTTGCCAAACTTTGCCCAGGGATGGGCATCGGTGTAGAGATGAATGAGTTGGCGGAATGACATGTTGTGTTGTTGCCGATGGGTGGAGTCGGCTGGGCCGTCCTTGTACTGGACCTGCCCGTTGATGCACTTTAACAATATGTTTCGTGCCCGCGTGGAGCAGTTGTCGAAGAGGAAGTCGTAGGGATAATCGCGATTGAAGGGCAGGTAGTTCTCCTGTAGCGCTTCGGCGAACATGAGCTTCTCTTGCGGCGTAAGATTGAGGTGCTGCTCGATGATGCCCCGCCGCTCGTTGGCGTACAGCCGGCAAAACGCGTCGTATGGCTGAAGCTCCATGGTATAGAGCGCCGTTCCCATGAGGAATCGCCAGAGGAATCCCCGCTGGTTGATGGAGAAGATGCCCCAGTTGGCTGCGACGTCGATGCCCATCTCGCGGTTTACGAAGCGAATGGCAGTATGCCCATAGAGACTGTAAATCTCGTTGGCCGAAGGTTGACAAGTGATGAGACTGACGTCGATGACGGAGTCGATGTGGTGGCTGTAGTCATCGGACATCGCCATTGCCTTTTTCCCCCGGGGAGCTGGCTCGGACAGCGCTGCGGTTGGCTTTGACAGGAGGATGCCCACTAGCAAGCACCAGCCGAAGAAGTGATAGAATGCTTTCATGGGCACAAAGGTACGAAAAAAATGAATAAGAGCGCATAAAAGAGAGGATTTATTTTCTCAGGAGCTCAATAAATTAAGTAATTATATACCTTTTGACCCTGAAGATTACCCCATCCCAACCCCTCCCTTTAAAAAGGTTATCGAGCATCTGCTGAACGCATTGTTGGAAATCTAGTTCACCGTGTAGCCCATTGCTTGTTCTGGAATTGTAATGGTTCCGGTGGCGTTCATGTCGATGCAAGGTTCTGACTCGTTTCCCACACTACATGTTTTCAGGTTTTCATCGTTAATCATGAAGGTCATCATCACGCCTTCCTTTGTCATTATAGCGAACGCGTCGCTTACGTCGGCCGACAGATTCCCTGCTCCGGCAACCATCATGATGGCCAAGAACATCATCTTTTGGGTAATTGTTGTTCTCATATTCAATGAATTTAAGTGAATATTATTGGTCTTTATTATTTTCCTACGTGTTGGTTTTTGCAAGATTATTCTATGCATTGTCGTTCTCGAGGGCTCTTGTATCCACCATGTCTACTCAATCCAAGTGCAATGAATCTATGATAGTGCCAAGGATATGGTGAAAAAAATCGCTATATTTTTTTCTGAAACTGGACTTAATTCAAAAAAAATGCGTAAGTTTGTAGGCAAATAATAATATGCAATAAACGTAAATTGAAAAAGCTGTTGATAAGAACTTGAAGAAAATGAAAAGGACCCTTTTGTTGGTAGTCGCTTTCTGTGCGTTGAGCGGCCATCTGCAGGCACAGACCGGCACAGCGGCTGAGCCTGTGGCCTATGTGGGCGGTGAAATCTGCAATCCGCGTTTGCACGATGGCGGTCTGCCGTATGCCATCGGAGTGGAGAACATTCAGGTGTTGCGTGCCAACCGCACGCATCCTGAGCTGACGGAGGACTTCGGCTGGACCTACAACCACGCGCCAAACATCACGTATTGGAACGGTCGTTTCTACCTGCAGTACTTGAGCAACCCCTCAGACGAGCACCAGCCGCCTGGTCATACGCTCCTCACGACGTCAGTCGACGGGCGCACCTGGGAGAAGCCTCAGGTGGCATTTCCCGTCTACACCCCTCCTGAGGGCATTTCGCCGCAAAAACCTTACTACGGCTACATCATGCACCAGCGCATGGGATTCTACACCGCCCCCAATGGAAGGCTGCTCACCGTTGCCTTCTACGGCCACAGTTACGACCCCTTCAAGGAGGGCGGCATCGGGCGCGTGGTGCGCGAAATCCATAAGGATGGAACGCTGGGTCCCATTTACTTCGTGCGCTATACGTCGCATGCCCATTGGAATGAGGGGAACACCGCCTATCCTTTCTACACCCAATCGAAGGACAAAGGCTTCCGTGAGGCCTGCCAGAGTCTCCTGAACGACAAGTTGAAGACGCTGCAATGGATAGACGAAGATAGAGGTCTGGACGGTTTCTACCACTTGAAAGACTCCATCAACCGCGTGCAGGCCACCTCGTATTTCCACCGCAAGGATGGTCAGGTGGTGGCGCTATGGAAATGGTCGTTTGCCGCTTTGTCGGCCGACGAGGGTGAGACATGGTCGGCTCCTGTGCGCATCCCGTCGCTCATCATGGCGGGAGGAAAGAATTGGGGGCAGCGAACCCAGGACGGGCGCTATGCGATGTGCTACAATCCCATAGAGACACAACCCTACCGTTATCCGCTCATCGCCATCACCAGCGACGATGGCATTCGCTTTGACAACATGGGCGTGGTGCATGGGGAGGTGCCGCCCCGTCGATTCTTTGGCGAGAACAAGGACTTCGGTCCCTGCTATGTTCGTGGTATTACAGAGGGCGAGCAACAGCCTCCTGGACAGAACATGTGGCTGACCTACAGCGTGAACAAAGAGGATATCTGGGTGAGCCGTGTGCCGCTGCCTATCCGCACCACGTGGGAAGGTACGATTAGCGACGATTTCGAGGGCATTGAGCCATTCGGAATGATAGAGAATTGGAACATCTATCGCCCCCGTTGGTGCAACGTCTTTGTGAACCCTCAGCACCAATTGTGCTTAACAGACTCAGACACTTACGATTATGCACGTGCCATTCGAGTTTTCGAGGAATCGCAAAGGGTGCGTATCTCGTTCGATGTGATGATAGAAGCAGAGGGTGGGGACCCCTTCGAGGTGGACGTTACCGACCGTCACGGCGAGCGGGCAGTGTCATTAGTGTTCGAAAAGGGACAGATACGCTTGCTGGGAACGAACACTCCCGTGGGGCAATACCAATTGAGGCGTTGGCAGAACGTTAGTTTCGCTGTGACCACTTCGGCAGGAGGAAGCACCCGTTGGAAGGAAACTGACTTTGCGAACTATCACGCCGTGAAAGCCGTAGAGCGTCTGAGTTTCCGCACAGGCCCCTATCGGAATCTGCCCGACCGCAATACCCCCAATCAGGACAAGTGTGAGCCGCTGCCCAATTGCGACGTTCCTGCCGCAAAGACAAGCATTGTCAGAATCGATAATGTGCAGGCTGTTCCATTTACAAACGACTAACTGTCAACACCCAGACGCCCATGAAGAGACTGTTCCTCTTGCTGAGTATCTTGCTCGTTTCGCTGACGATGTCGGCACTCGACATACCGGCTGGCACGTATTACTTCGACAACTCGCGTACCCATTACAGTTGCGTGAAGTTTGTCTATGGACAATACGACCAGCCAGAGACCTATGTCGTGAGCCTTACAGAAGGCGAAAACGACCTTTGGACGTTGGTGATGGAACAGCCGGCGATGGGCATGTATCGCTACACGTTTGCCGAAACCTCGTTGCCCGACGGGCGTATCGACGACACGTTTCCCAACGTGAAAGAGTATATTTCGAAGTCATTGAATGAGCTCCGCACGGCAACGACCGATAAGACCATGACTCCTGGCTATACCTTTGTGCCTGAATCGGGCGACAACTGGGCGCAGGGTTCCTGGCAACCGATGGTCAGCAGGCCGCAACCGTCAGGCACTTTGCCCGTGATGTATATCCAGACGGAGGGACAGAAGGCCATCACATCGAAGGAAACCTATATCAATGCCACCTACTATATCGATGCTTTCGGCCTGTCCGGATACAATTCGATTGGCTCGAAAGAAGCCCCGTTGCCCCTGAGAATACGCGGAAGGGGAAACTATACGTGGTCGGATTTCGACAAGAAACCCTACCGCATCAAGCTGGAGGAAAGCAAAGAGTTGTTGGGAATGACGAAAAGCAAGAACTTCGCCCTATTAGCCCACGCTGACGACCGGGTGGGATTCATGCGCAACACCATAGGCCTGGAGCTGAGCCGTTGTCTGAAAATGAAGTGGACTCCCGAACAACAGCCTGTAGAACTGGTGCTTAACGGTGACTACATCGGGCTTTATTTCCTTACGGAGACTATTCGAATCGACAAGGATCGCGTGAACATTGTGCCGCAAAACGATGATGAGACCGACCCCAATCGGATAACTGGCGGATGGCTTGTGGAAATAGACAACTACAACGACCCGTGCCAGATACAGGTTCAAGAAACGTCTTCACGCACTTTGAAACTCACTTATCACACGCCCGAATCACTTTCAGCCATCCAACAAATCTATCTCAAGGAGCAATGGGAAGAGGTGGTTCGGCGCGTTTACGCCACGGACAAAAGAGATGCGGAGTGGGAAGAGATGGTCGATATGGACCAATTGGCGCGTTTCTATGTGGTGCAAGAGGTGATGGACAATCAGGAATCTTTTCACGGCAGCTGTTTCATCTACAAGAATCAAGGGGAGAACGAGAAGTGGACATTCGGTCCTGTGTGGGATTTTGGTAATGCCTTGCAACGCGGAACGGATAAGTTCATCTATGAGGACCCGCAATTTGGTACGCACCTCATCGACGAAATCGCTCGCTTTCCCCGTTTCCAAGAATATGTGAAGCAGGTTTGGACCGCGTTCTACCGTTTCAGTTATCCTACGTTGGATGATTATGCTGATGACTATTCCACGAGGATTGCCTACGCGGCTGCCTGTGATGCCGCCCGTTGGCCTAACTATGGCAATGCTGATGAGCAGGAGCGAAGCCGACAGTTTATGGACAAGCTCCATAGAAAAGTGGATTGGCTCTATGGCCAATGGGGCTTGGTGGAGTTGCCGGTGACTATCGGGCGGGATGTGGTACAACCTGTTGTCCGTGTTGTGGATGGTCGGCTTGAAGTGGAATCCAGCGTTCCCATAGCTGCCGTTTATGTCTATGATGCCGCCGGGCGTTTGGCAATGTTGCCTGTCTCTGTTGCTTCCCACACGTCAGCCGACCATGTTTGTGTTGATTTCTCCAACCCATCTGGTATCTACATCGTGGAGGTTAAGACTGCCAATCAGATTGCTCCCTTCAGAAAGAAAATCATCATCCGATAATGAGAATCCTATGCCTATGAACCCATCCAATCATCCCAAAGGTAAGACGCTTATTGCCGACAGCGGCAGTACCAAGACCGACTGGCTGCTCATTGACGGCCAAAACGAGTGCTTTCTGCATACGGAGGGCATCAATCCCATATTGCAAACGTCCGGGCAAGTAGCCGGCGTTCTTCGTCAGGTAGTGGAGGGGTTGCCGTCTTCCGATGTTCAGGAAATCCATTTCTATGGTGCCGGATGTATAGGAGAGCATCGTGAACGCTTGGCACAATTGTTGCGAGAAGCCTTTCCCCAAGCCGGAAAGGTGGAAGCCGAGAGCGACCTTCTGGGAGCAGCGCGTGCGGTTTGCGGCTATGAGGAGGGCATCGCCTGCATCCTTGGGACGGGTTCCAACTCCTGCCTGTACGACGGCGAGCGCATCGTGGAGAATGTCCCGCCCCTGGGATTCATCCTTGGCGACGAGGGGAGTGGGGCAGTCTTGGGGCGCAGATTCCTGAACGCCCTGCTCAAAGGCCGTTTGCCGAAAGCCTTGCTCGATGGTTTCTACGAGGAAATGAACCTGACCTATGCCGACATCATCCGTCGCGTCTACCGCGAACCGATGCCCAACCGTTTTTTGGCATCGCTCTCGCCCTTCATTCATGCACACCTCGATGAGCCGGCAGTGGAGCAGATTGTGGTGGAGAATTTCGACGATTTCTTTGGGAAAAACGTGGATAAGTACGGGCGAAAAGACTTGCCCGTCTGTGCCGTAGGTAGCATCGCCTGCGCCTACGAGCCCTGTTTCCGACACGTTGCCGACGCTCATGGATATGAGGTTCACCGTATTCTGAAGAGTCCCATTGATGGACTCCGAACCTATTATTAAAAACAAGAAGCCCGCTCATCACTGAGGGGGCTTCTCTAAAACTATATGTTATGGGAACAATTATTTGTATTCCTTGATTTCCTCTTCGCCAATGAGCGCACGGTAGGCGTTGTTGGCAAGAGCTGTCAGTTCGTCTTCACCCGGATAGATGTGTACGGGAGCAAGATACTCGATGCGCTCCTTCACCCAGTCGCGGACATACGGGCAACGGCAGAGGGCACCCGTGAGCAGCACGGCGTCCACCTTTCCGTTCACCACAGGAGCCAACGAGCCCAGGTAGCGGGCAGTCTGGTAGCACATAGCGCGCAGGTAGAACTCAGCCTCCTTGTCGCCATTGTCGATGCGGCGCTCCACTTCCATCAGGTCGCTTGTGCCAAGATAGGCTACGAGTCCGCTGTGGCCGTTCATCTTGCGCAGCATCTCGTCGAGGGTGTACTTTCCGCTATAGCAGAGCTTCACCAGTTGCGAGCTGGGCAACTGTCCGGCGCGTGAGGGACTGAAGGGTCCGTCGCCGCTGAGGGCGTCGCTGCACTCGATGGCGCGTCCCTTGTGATGGAGAGCGAAGGAGATGCCGCTTCCCATGTGGCAGACGATGAGCGTCTGCTCGTTGTATTTCAGACCATTCTCGCGGCAGTAGCGCTTGGCAATCTCTCGCTGGTTCAGGGCGTGCCAGATGGTCTGGTGGGGCAGTTCGGGCATACCTGTGACACGTGCGATGTCGTCGAGCTCGTCCACCACACCAGGGTCAACGGTGAAGGCTCGGCAACCAATCTCCTTAGCGAGGCTATTGGCCAATAGCGGGCCGAGGTTGCAGGCGTGGTTGATGCGCGGGTGGCGTGTGTCCTCGATTACTTTGTCGTTCAGCTCGTAGACGCCGCCTTCCATAGGCTTTACAAGTCCGCCACGGCCTACTACGACGTCGAAATCCAAACTGACGCCCATTTTCTCAAGTTCTTTCAACAGTGCTTCCTTGCGGTAGTCGAACTCGTCCATGATGTTCGGATACTTGCAAAGCTCGTCGTAAGGATGGTTGATGGTGGAATGGGTCACCAACTTCTCGTCTTCGAAGATACCAATCTTCAGAGACAGCATTCCTGGGTTAATTGCTAGTATTCTCATAGGTTTTGATCGTTGCTTGATATTCAAGACAATGCAAATGCTTGTGGTTTATTGTTTTATGGGTTATTGTTTGTTGTCTGTTGTAGCTTATGCTTGCAGGCAGGCCATAGCCAGCGAGTGGTACTTGGTGAGTGCCGAGTCGCTGCGTGAGGTGATGCTGATGGGGCAGGCAGCTCCTTGCAATCCTACGGCCAGGTGGGCGTCGGTGAAGGCGGTGAGTGCCTTGTAGAGCACGTTGCCGGCCTCGATGTCGGGCATGATGACAACGTCGCTGTTGCCTTCCAACGGACTCTTGATGCCCTTGATATCGGCCGATTCCTTACAGACGGCACATTTCAGGTCGGTGGGACCGTCGACGATGGCGTTGCCGAATTCGCCGTTTTTGCACATCTCGATGAGTTTCTCGTAGTCGAGTGTGATGGGGAACTTGGGCGACACCTTCTCCGTGCAATGCACGAGGGCAATGCGCGGCTGCTCCACACCAAAGACGTTGCACACGCGGATGGCGTACTTGATCATGGCGATGCGCTGCTCAAGCGTGGGGAATGGGATGACGGCGGGATCCATCATGAACAGGAGCTTGTGGTAGGTGGGGATGTCGAATGCGCTGATGTGCGTCAGGATGTTGCCCGGCGGAATCAGACCCTCGGCCTTGTTCTCCTTGTTGATGATGGCCTTCAGCAACACGTCGGTGTTGATAATACCTTTCATGATGACATCGGCCTCGCCGCGTCGAATCATGCGCACAGCCTCGGCTGCCGACTCTTCAATAGTTGACAAATGGAGGTTGGTGATTTTTGCCCAGCCTTCTTTCTCTGCCCGGTTGATAGCCTCTTGCGAGTGCTCGTCGTGAGCTTCTACGGCGACAACGCGGCAGCATCCACGGGCTTTCAGCTGCTCCACTAACTCGCTAAAATCTTTAATTAATTCCATGGTATCTCTCTGTTTTTTGCGCAAAGTTACTGTTTTTCATTCAGATTCCGATAGAATGGCTATATTTTTAAGAAAGTTTTGCACATGAATAAGGGTTTTGTGCAAAAACGATTCTCTTTTCTTCCTGTTTTAGATGACAATATCAGCGACGAGTGCGTAAACCTAACTCGCGTACATTATTATATAGGTATGGGTGTGGGAGTTTTTTTGCGCTTTTTCTTGTGTGGTTCGTGAATTATGTGTAAATTTGCACGGAAGAAAACAAAGACCGTGAAAGGAAACGCGAAATATGGATGAAAAACAGAGAATAGCGAACTTGCGGCAGGAACTCCATGAGCACAACCGCCGATATTACGTGCTGAACCAACCAACCATCAGCGATCAGGAATTCGACATGCTGATGAAAGAATTGCAGGCATTGGAGGATAAACATCCAGAGCTTTACGATGCCAATTCGCCCACTCAGCGCGTAGGTTCTGACTTGAATCAAGAGTTCCAGCAAGTGGCCCACCGCTACCCGATGTTGTCGTTGTCGAACACCTACAACGAACAGGAGGTAGGCGAGTGGTACCGAAGTGTAGAGAAGGGTTTGGCAGGCGAATCGTTCGAGGTGTGTTGCGAGCTGAAATACGATGGACTGAGTATCTCGTTGGTCTACGAAGACGGACGGTTGGTGCGGGCGGTGACCCGTGGCGACGGCGTGCATGGAGATGATGTGACCGCCAACGTGCGCACCATCCGCAGTATTCCGCTGATTGTCGCCGATGAGGCTCCTCGCAGCTTTGAAATTCGGGGCGAAATACTGATGCCTTGGAAAGTGTTCGAGCAGTTGAATGCCGAGCGCGAAGCTGCTGAAGAACCGCTCTTCGCCAACCCGCGCAATGCCGCCAGTGGCACGCTGAAAAGCCAGAAATCGGAGTTGGTGGCTTCGCGGAAACTCGATGCCTATCTCTATTATCTGTTAGGCGAGGAATTGCCTGCTGATGGCCATTTCGAGAATTTGGAGAAAGCCCGCGAGTGGGGATTCAAGATCAGCGAGGGCATGCGCAAGGTGCGGTCGTTGGAGGAAATCATGGATTTCATCCACTATTGGGACACAGAGCGGAAGCACCTGCCAGTGGCCACCGATGGCATCGTGCTGAAAGTGAACTCCCTACGCCAGCAACGTGCTTTGGGAAGCACGGCCAAGAGTCCACGTTGGGCCATCGCCTATAAGTTTAAGGCAGAGCGTGCCTGCACACGTCTCAACGAGGTGACCTACCAAGTGGGACGAACGGGAGCCGTCACCCCTGTGGCCAATATGGAACCCGTGCAATTGGCAGGCACCACCGTCAGGCGTGCTACGCTCAACAACGAGGATTTCATCCGCTCGTTCGACCTGCATATTGGTGACTATGTCTATGTGGAGAAAGGAGGCGAGATCATCCCAAAGATTGTGGGTGTAGACCTCGACCAACGCCCCATCATCGCACAGCCCGTGCAGTTCATTACCCACTGTCCGGAATGTGGTACGAAGTTGGTGCGCTACGAAGGCGAGGCCGTGCACTATTGCCCGAACGATGCAGGATGTCCGCCGCAGATCAAAGGGCGCATCGAGCATTTCATCTCACGCAAGGCGATGAACATCGACTCGTTGGGGCCTGAGACCGTCGACGACTACTATCGTCAGGGACTTATACGCGATGTGGCTGACCTGTATAAGATTGACGTGCAACAAATCAACGGCGATGGGTCGCGCGAAAAATCTGCCCTACGCATCGTCAATGGCATCAAAGCCAGCACGCAAGTACCATTCGAGCGTGTGGTCTTCGCCCTGGGAATCCGCTTTGTCGGCGAAACCTCGGCTAAGCTTTTGGCGCGCCATTTCAAGACGATGGATGCGCTGATGGCCGCTTCGTTGCAGGACTTGCAGGAGGTGGAAGGCATCGGCGAGGTGATGGCCAAGAGCATCGTGAGTTTCTTCCTCAACGAGAAGAATCGCAACATCGTGGAGCGGTTGCGCTCGTATGGGGTGCAGATGGCGCTGGCTGCCGACCAGCTGGCTGCCGCTTCCGACAAGCTGGCGGGCAAGAGCATCGTGATTAGCGGTGTTTTTGCCCATCATAGCCGCGACGAATACAAGACGCTGATTGAGCAGCACGGCGGCAAGAACGTGGGGAGCATCAGCGGTAAGACCTCGTTCATCCTGGCTGGCGACAACATGGGTCCTTCGAAACTTCAAAAGGCAGAGAAGTTGGGCATTCCCATCGTCAGCGAAGAGGAGTTTTTGGAGCTTATAAAATAGCAAGCTTTATGAAAGTCATCGTATCAAAAGAAATAGAGAACGTTTGCCCGGGATTCGTGGGGGCAGCTGTTGAGGCCAACGTCACCAATTCGCCATATTGTGCTGAGTTGTGGAAAGAGATAAGCGCGCTGGGCGAACACTACAAGCAGACTTTGACCACAGAGAGCCTTAAACAGATGTCGGGCATTGCGGCCACACGGCGTGTCTACAAGGCCTGTGGCAAAGACCCTTCGCGCTATCGGCCTGCTGCTGAGGCATTGATTCGCCGCATCCTTCAGGGAAAGGAACTCTACCAGATTGACACCTTGGTGGACCTCATCAACCTGGCAAGCATCCGTTTCGGTTACAGCATAGGAGGTTTCGATGCCGACAAATTCGTAGGCGACACACTCACATTGGGCGTCGGCCGGAAAGATGAACCCTATGAGGGCATCGGGCGAGGGGTGATCAATATTGAGGGGCTGCCCGTCTATCGCGACGAAGAGGGTGGGGTAGGCACGCCCACCAGCGACCATGAGCGTACGAAGATAACCCTCGCTACCACCCATATGCTGGTGCTCATCAACGGCTACGACGGCAACGAAGAGCAGGTCTTGGCCAATGCACAATTCATCCGGCAGCTCGTCGTAGACTATTGCGGCAGCCAGGATGCTTCCATCACGATTTACAGATAGCATGATTATGGACAAACAGAAGGAAAAGAAACCGACGTTGGAATTCTTCCCGATAGAAATGAATTCTCCAATCGGCATCCCGATGGTCGAAGCGGCAGAGGTGCATGCCGGCTTCCCGTCGCCTGTGCAGGATGCCTACATGAATCAGCCCATCGACCTGAACAAGGTGCTGGTGGACCATCCAGCCACGACATTCATCGTTCGTGTGGCGGGTGACTCCATGATTGAAGAAGGAGTAGATTCAGGCGACCTGCTGGTTGTGGATCGTTCGCTTTATCCTTCGCAGCGCAACCTCACCATCTGTATGGTCGATGGAGAATTCTGCGTGAAACGCATCGTGCAAAAGGGCAATAAGGTGTTTCTGAAATCTGGCAACCGCAAATATCCGCCCATCGAGATTGACCCGTCGATAGATTTTACCGTGTGGGGCGTTGTGACGTGGGTCATCAAGAAGAAGTAGGTGTGTCATGAAGGGATAAGATGAAGTGAAAGGGATGGTATAAAGTAACTCACGACAACCTGTATGATTCTCCATATCGATTGCAACAGCTTCTATGCTTCTTGTGAAGTGTCGCTAAGACCAGAGCTCAAGGGGCGCCCCGTCGTTGTGGCTAACTACAACGAGGCGGGTGGCGGCATCATTCTCGCCTTGTCGAAAGAGGCGAAGGCGCTGGGACTGAAGCGTGGCAATCCCGTGTTTCAGGTGAGGCAATTGTTGGAGCAGCATCAGGTGGTGGTCTTTCCCGCCAATCTTCAGAAGTATGTCGACATCTCGCGACGGGTGATGAAGGTGGTCATAGAGTCGGGCTTGGTGATGGACTTCCAGCGCTATAGTGTGGATGAGTTTTTTGCCACTTTGCCTGAAATGACGAAAGCCGACACCATCGACTATGTGGCTCAAATCAAGGAACTTATCGAACACGGGACGGGCATTCCCGTGAGTTGTGGCATCTCGCTCACCTATACGTTGGCGAAGGTGGCGACGTGGTATGCGAAACGTTATGAGGGCTATCACGGCATCTGTGTGTTGCAACAGTCCGACATCGAGAAGGCATTGCGCGGTCTGCCTATCAACGACGTGTGGGGCGTGGGCTATCGTACGGCACCGAAATTGCAGAGAATGGGTATCAAGACGGCTTGGGACTACGCACAAAAGCCTCAAGCTTTCATCCAGCATAGTTTCCATCTGCCTGGTGTGAGAACGTGGAAAGAATTGCGCGGCGAGCCAGCCGTTGACATCTCGTCGCCTCCCAAGCAGCAGACCATCATGCACTCGCGCACTTTCACCTATATGACTTCCGATGCCGACACCCTCTCGGCCTACATTGCCAATTATGCAGTAGCAGCTGCTCGCAAGTTGCGCGACCAGCATTCCGTGTGCCGCTCGGTCACCGCCTTCATCAATACCAATCGCCACCGTGAAGACCTCCGGCAGTACAGTAATGCCGCTACGGTGCGCCTACAGAATCCTACTGCCGACACCTCAGCAATTGTGAAAGCTGCCCAACAAGCCTTCTATGCCATCTACCAAGAAGGCTATCAGTATAAACGTGCTGGCATTGTGCTGGCTGAAATCACGGGCGATGAAGCTGTGGAGCAAGACTTGTTTGCCGATGCTGCCGCAGGCATGCGTCAGCGCAAACTGATGGAGGCCACCGACAAAATCAATATGCGTTATGGGATGGACAAGGTGAAACTGGCCGCGCAAGTCTATGAGAAAGAGAAACACACGCCTGCCAATCAAGTGCGGTTTGAGCCTTTCCGCAACCAGACCACCGACATCGACGATGTGATTGTCGTGAAGTGAGGCAGGTATAGTCCCAATCTTTCGTTATTCGTGATGATAGGGTTCACCTCGTATGATGGTGCACCCCCGATAGAGTTGCTCTGTGAAAACAAGGCGCACCATCTGATGGGAGAAAGTCATCTTCGAAAGCGAGATTTGCTCGTCAGCACGCTGGTAGACACTGGGTGAAAACCCGTAGGGACCGCCGATGACAAATAGGAGACGGCGGGCGGCCTGTTGTTTCTTTTCTATCCACCGTGCGAACTCCACGCTCCGCATCTCTTGTCCGTGCTCATCAAGCAGGACGACGACATCGCCTGGCTGTATGTTGTTGAGTATCAGTTCCCCCTCGCGTTCTTTCTGTTGCTGCTCGTTGAGACTCTTGGTGTTTTTGAGCTCGGGAATGGTGATGACAGAGAAGGGCATATAGTGCCCGATGCGCTCAACGTAGTCGTTGATGCAGGCCACGATGTGCTTGTTGGTGGTTTTTCCTACCTGTAGAAGGATGGTTTTCATTCTGATTTGTTGTCTTGTAGATGGAGTGCGCGTAAGAGCGAATAGCTGAATTCGGGGTTCATCTGCTCCAGTTGGGCGATGATCGACTTCATGTTGTGGCGATGGGAATCATTTTCGTAGGGGCAGTTTTTCAACTGCTTGCGGAAGCCTTGGCGTTGGGCATACTCTTCGACGTCGGCTTCGCGGATGAGGCAAAGCGGGCGGATGATGGCGATGGGCATGCGGTTCATCTGAAGCAGGGGTGTCATTGCCTCAAACCTTCCCACAAACGTCATGTTCATCAGGGCTGTCTGCATCAGGTCGTCCAGGTTGTGGCCAAGGGCAATCTTGTTGCATCCCAATTCCTGCGCCAGATTGAAGAGTGCCTTGCGGCGATTCCAAGAACAGAGGAAACAAGGAGTGTGGCGGTGGTCGGTCGATTCGTCGAACGCCGTTTCCACGATGTGAAGCTTCACCCCCAGCGATTCCGCGAACTCTTGCAGATACGTCTCATCGTTCTGATAGGGAATGTTGGTCATACGCACAAAAGCCGCTTCCACACGGAAACGCGGTTTGAATATCCGTGAGCGCAGGGCCAGCAAACGAAGCAGAGCCATCGAGTCTTTTCCACCCGATAGCCCTGCCAGTATGTAGTCACCATCCACGACAAGGCCATACTTGCGCAAGGCCTTGCCGAAGAGTTTAGTGATTTGTTGGTCGGTCATCTTGATCTTAGCCCAGACGCTTGAGCTGAACCGTGAAGTGGCGCATCAGCGGAGCTTCCCATTCGATGGCTACACCACGCGTGATCTCGTTGCGACGGTCGTAGACATTCTTCAGAGCAGCGGCAATCACGTTCATGTGGTTGTCGGTATAGACGCGGCGGGCGATGCACAGACGCAGCAGGTCAAGACCACCGAAGCGGTTCTCGCGGGTTTCGGGGTCGCGGTCGGCCAGGATATAGCCAATCTCACAACCGCGGATACCGGCTTCGAGATAGAGCTCGCAAGTCAGAGTCTGAGCAGGGAACTCTTCCTTCGGCACGTTGCAAAGCACTTTGTCGGCGTCGATGAAGAGGGCGTGTCCACCCACGGGGCGCTGATAGGGAATGCCATACTCGTCGAGCTTCTTGGCCAGATACTGCACCTGGTGGATGCGGGTCTCCAGCATCTGGAACTCAGTATTCTCGTCGAGACCTACTGCCAGAGCGTTCAGGTCGCGACCGTTCAGACCACCATAGGTCAGGAATCCCTCGAAGGGGATGCAGAACTGCTTGGCACCTTCGTACCAATCCTTTTTGTTGGTAGCGATGAAACCGCCCATGTTCACCAGACCGTCTTTCTTGGCCGACATTGTCATAGCGTCGACGTAGGAATACATCTCGCGGGCAATCTCCTTGATGGTCTTGTCGGCATAGCCTTCCTCGCGGGTCTTGATGAAGTAGCAATCCTCAGCGAAACGTGCAGAGTCCATCACCACGGGCACACCGTACTTGTGGCAGAGCTCGCAAGTCTCCTTGATGTTCTTCATCGAGACGGGCTGGCCGCCTACGGTGTTGTTGGTCACGGTCAGCACCATGAAAGGCACATTTCCGGGGTTCTCCTTCAGCACCTTCTCCAGCTTCTCGAGCGATACGTTGCCCTTGAAGGGGATTTCCAGCTGCGTGTCCTTAGCCTCGTCGATAGTCACGTCGATGGCGTGAGCCTTGCGGAACTCGATGTGTCCCTTCGTGGTGTCGAAGTGGGCGTTGCCGGGCACGACATTGCCTTCCTTCACCAGATAGGAGAACAGCACGTTCTCAGCGGCACGTCCCTGGTGTGTGGGGATGACATATTCGAAACCGAAGATACGCTGTACGACGCTCTGGAACTTATAGAAAGAGGTGGCGCCGGCATAGCTCTCGTCGCCCAACATCATCTCCGACCACTGGCGGTCGCTCATGGCGCCCGTACCTGAGTCGGTCAGGCAGTCGATGTACACCTGCTCGGCCTTCAACATAAACACATTGTAGTGAGCTTCTTTCAGCCACTGTTCTCTTTCTTCGCGTGTGCTCTTACGGAGCGGTTCAACCATCTTGATTTTCCACGCTTCTGCAAATGGGATTTCCATAATACTTATTTTTTTATATGTGAATGAATGATTTTGCGGGTGCAAAGGTACGAAGAAAAGTTGAATCATAATGAATAAAAACTGCAAAATTATGCTAATTCGCACGATTTTCTTTATTTCCATTGAGCGTATTTGCCTGCATGAGATAAGCGAGATGGGCATATGGGCCGTGTTTAATCAGTTAAGCCTCCCGCAATTTTGTCAGTCATGCAGTTCATGGCATGATTTTTGATAGCGTTTGTTTAGGAGTAAACTAAAGCAAGAAAGGAGGATGTAATATGGCATTCATTGATTACTACAAGATATTGGGCGTTGCGAAGGACATCCCGCAGAAGGATGTGAAGAAGGCATACTTGAAGCGTGCCAAGCAGTTTCATCCCGACCTTCACCCCGACGACCCGAAGGCGAAGGCCAAATTCCAGGCGTTGAACGAGGCCTACGACGTGATTGGCGACCCTGAGAAGCGACGGAAATACGACCAGTATGGCGAGCAGTGGCGCGAGGCTGATGCTTTCCAGGGTGGTTTCAAGCGTGGCGGTCAGGGCGGTTCGCCGTTCGACGGATTCGACTTCAGCGGTTTCTCGGGAGGCGGCGGTTTCAGCAGCTTCTTCAAGGATCTGTTCGGTGGAGGCGGCCCAAGTGGCGGTTTCACCAGTCCCTTTGGCGGCGGTTTCGGCGGAAGAAAGTCGGCGGATGTGGATAGTGGCGATGTGAATGCCCATGTAGAGATCGACCTCTATACTGCATTGCTGGGCGGCGATGTGGTGGTGCAGCTTTCCGACGGGTCGAAGATTAAGCTGAAAGTGAAGCCTGAGACGCAGAATGCCACAAAGGTGCGTCTTCGCGGGAAAGGCAGGAAGCGTGCCGACGGCACGTTTGGCGACTTGATTATCACCTACCAAGTGAAACTGCCCACCCGTCTGACAGAACGGCAGAAGCAGCTTCTCCGGGAAATGCAAATGAGTTAAGTTTAGGCAATAACATAGAAGTTGACCCGAAAGGGTCGCAGGAGTATGACCTCCCCTAACCCCTCCTGTAGGAGGGGGACTGATAAGTTTCTGCGCTCAGTTCTATCTTTTCCTCCCCCTACAGGGGGAGATAGAGGGGGTCGCATATCTCCTGTAGGAGGGGAATTGATTAGTTTTCTGCGCTCA
>CADCIB010000021.1:68589-71305 GCA_902801375.1 uncultured Prevotellaceae bacterium
CGCATATCTCCTGTAGGAGGGGAATTGATTAGTTTTCTGCGCTCAGTTCTATCTTTTCCTCCCCCTACAGGGGGAGATAGAGGGGGTCGCATATCTCCTACAGGAGGGGTTAGGGGGAGGTCATGAAAGGTCAACTTCTATGTTATTGCCTACGTAAAAGTATGTCCCTACATGCGGATAGCATTTGGCGTTTTGACACACCCTCACATGTTTGGTAATCTGAGCAGGGAGATTCTACTCCACGAGCTTGGTCATCTTGAGCAATGAGATTTTTCCCTCAGGATTGACCGTAGCGCTAACCCGATATTTATTGGTAACGTTCTTGGCAGCATCGTTGTGTTGGATATCAACGTTGGCCGGGAACGTTACGTTGTATTCATACTGACTGTCGGCCACTTCCCGTTTCTTGATGTCGTAGCCTCCGGGAAGGCGGAACGTCACGGTGGTCACATCGTCCTTATACCAGCGGTTCATGAACTCTTGGATGTCGCCTTTCGAGACATTGGTCTTGTCGAGCAAGGTCATCCCTTCAGCTACGGTGGAGAGCAGCGTGCCCTCGTCGCGGGCGTTGATGCTGACGAAGAAGTTGTGGAAGATGCTGCTCAGCAGGTTTTTCTCCTCGGCGGTGATTTCCTGAGCCTTGAGTTTCTTCATGGCGTCTTCAGCTTCGTCGTAGTGCTCGCCGTCGTTATGGTGGTCCATGTATTCCTGATAGCCTTCGATGGTGTTCGTGGCCTGGCAGAATGCCCAGTCGATGGAGTCGATGAGGAGTTTCGCCTCTTGTTTGTGATTGCTGTCGGGATATTTCCTGAGATACTCTTCAAGCACGGCTTTCGAATTGCTGACGCGTGCGTTCGTCCAGTCCTCGTCTACCTGTTTGATGGCGAGCAAGTGGGCCTGAATGCTGTCGCGGTGGGCCACAGGTGCGTCTTTGAATGTGTCGAGGTAGCCCTGAAGCACCAGCGGGTCGTTGCTCTGCATGGCGTAGTTCCACTCGTCGAGTTCCTTCTTGTCTTGCGCGTTCTTATACATATAGAAGCATACGCCGCAGATGATCAGTGCAATGACAAACGACACGATGATGCCCACCTTGCTGGCCTTTTTCTTGGGCGGTGGGGGAGGTGGGGTGCTCTTCTTCGTGCTTACGGGCACTTTGTCCGTCGTGGTGTTTGTTTTCTCTTGCTTCGTGGGTGTTTCCTGAGCAGGGATATTGGCTACGGGGGCGATGGGAGCTGCGGGCTGCGGGCTTGCCGTATGATAGTGGCAATGGGGACACCAGTCTTCGTTGGTGAGATACACTTCGCCGCATTTCGGGCAACGGGTCACTTTGCCTGCTATCTCCACCCCGCAGCTGGGGCATGTGGGTGCTTTGTCGCTTATCTGATGCCCGCACTCAGGGCATTTGATGATGGCCATCTTTTGTTTCGATTTATTTATTTGGCAATTTTGTTGATACTCTCTCTTTGCATAGTCATCGGTGTCGGAACCTTAGCTCACGCAGGGTGTGACGGCCCATGAGGCGGCTTTTGTCCACATATCCGTTGATGCCGTTGATGCGCCCTTTTGCCGTGTATTGCCAGGCGGTGTAATCTCGACCGTCGGCCAGTATGGGCTGCTGGTCGCTGTACATCGCCACCATGAGCGGGTAGTCGTCGATGAGGTGCTGCAGGTATTTGTTGTAGAAGTTGCGCCCAGTATAGATGAGCGGCTTCTGCTTGTAGGCTTTCTCCACCATTTTGAGGAACACGACGAGCGAGTCGCGGAACTGCTGCACGCCCAGTCCGCCGTTGGTTTCCACGTCGATCATGGGTATGAGGTCTTGGTCGCCCGGCCGGCATTGCTTCTTGAAGTTCTCCAATTGCGTGGCGAGATTGGTCTTCGGGCGGAAGAAGTGGTAGGAACCTACCTTCAGTCCGTGTCGGTGGGCCAGTTCGATGTTTCGCTCATATTGGTCGTCTATGCGGTCGCCGCCCTCGGTGGCTTTCAGGTAGACATATTTCATGTGGGTGTTGTCGCCCACAGTTTCCCAGAAGACGTTGCCTTGATAGTGGCTCAGGTCAATGCCGTGAATGTGCTTGCAGGTATCCTCGCAGAGTATATAGCTCTCCTGTGCGGCAAGCCTGAGCACACTGGTGATTATGATGATGATGGTGAGTATTCTTTTCATACGATGTGCAAAGTTAAAGTAAAAACCGCAATCCACAAAATAAATTAGGTTTCTTTAACCCGAAACATGGATGCAAAGCCGTGCGATAAATTCGTTCGAGCGAGTGTCCTCTTGAGGCCGGCGTGTGTGAGTATGGGAAAGCAATAACATGGATGTTGACCTTTCATGACCTCCCCCTCACCCCTACTGTAGGAGGGGAGCTGATTAGTATTGTTCCCTTCCTGTAGGAGGGGAGCAGGTTAGTTTCTGCGCTCAGTACTAACTATTCCTCCCCCTACAGGGGGAGTAAAGAGGGGGTCACACACCTTCTGCAGGAGGAGGGGGGCGTTCATACTCCTGCGAACCTTTCGGGGCAACTTCTATGTTATTCCTTTTTTTATCAAGAATTAGAGAATTGGAGAATTAAAGAACAATCCGTGAAATCCGTGCAATCCGTTGTCAGAAAAAAATAAGGCCATTATATATGATTTGACCCCACCCCCTGCCCCTCCCCTTTGTGAAAGGGAGGGGAGTGCCTACGGAGTCGCACCTATCAGGCATTTATCCCAC
>CADCIB010000022.1 GCA_902801375.1 uncultured Prevotellaceae bacterium
GTGTTGATATAACTGACGGTGCAGCTTGCGGATAAGAATAAGACACTGCCAAAGAAGAACAGGTTTCTCAGTTGCTTTTTCATTTTTTTCTTGCTTTTTAAAGGTTTAACTTGTTAACGGCGACAAAGGTAACAAGTTTCTTTAGAAAAGCAATCATCCATTTCGTCCACTTTGCGACTTCAGCAGGGCACATCGTAATAACGGAACACTTTGCTATCGTAAGAAGGGTCGTGTTGAGGGTCGTTGCGCATCATCCGCCATAGCTGTGTCGCACGATAGTAGAGGATGGTCTGGCACCATTCGGTCGACATTGTGTGCTCGCTGACTTTGTCGTGAAACGTCTTCCTTACTTGACCCAAAAGGGGCAAAATGCTTTCTTCGAAGTCAATCCATAGCTGGGCATAGCGCTGTTGGTTGATGTGATAGTAGATGGAGTCGTTGTAATGGCCAAGTGCTTTCTTGAATCGCGTGCCTATCAGTCGTTGCAGTTCACGGCGTAAGGCCAGCGTGTCTTCCGGCATCTTACTCGTAATGGCTGGTTTCTGACTATCATCAGTTGCCTGTTGATTGTTGGCCGTTGACCGTTGGCCGTTTCCATCTGCCGATGTCCCTTGGTCAGCGGGTATGGTCGTTGGTGCTGGCGCCGAAACCTCTGGCTGATTGACTGGAGGAGAAGTATTTGTTGGTGGTACTAAAACGGGTGACGTGGAGGCAGGAACCTCTGCTGTAGAAGGGTTACGAGAATCTTGCGTTGCCAAGCTGTCCGGTTGCGACAGGGGTGGGAGCGTAGTCACTTGTTTACGGTCAAATACGAAGAGCGCAACGATAGCCAAGGCTACCACTAAAGCCACCACCCACCACCATGGCCAATGTCGATGGCTCACAGCCTGCTGCAGCTCGTCGACGGAGGCGTATCGGAGGAACATCTTCCTTTCCGTGCAACGTTTGATGACCTTATTATAATAGCGCGCGCAAGGCAGTGTCTGCAAGATGCGGCCGATGGCATAGATGTCAGTACGGGCGTCCACTTTCGCCGAGCCGTCTATCTGCTCAGGGGCTGCGTATTTGTCTGTACGTCCCGTCGTGTCGGTGTAGCAGTCGGCATAGCAATAGCCCAGGTCTATCAGCTTGACATCGTGGTCAATGCGCGAAATGAGGATGTTGTCGGGCTTCAGGTCAAGGTGTACAATCTGATGGCTGTGCAGATAGCCAACGACGCTGAGCAGCTGCTGCAGAAAACGGTCGGCGTTCTTGCGATGGGTGAAATAGTCGGGATGATGTTCGACAAACTGGTTGAGCGTCTCGCCGTCGACATAGTCCATCAGGATGCCGTCGTCGGTCTTGGAAACATAGCGAACCAGATGAGTGTGATCGAGTTGGTAGCCTATCTCAAACTCTTTCTGTAAGGCTGCCACATATTGCGGATTCGTGCGCAGTTCGGGCTTCAGCCGTTTCAGGAAGTGCAATTTGCCATAAAGTTTCACACGGTAGCACTCACAGGTAGTGCCACCGACCTGCAACAACGCTGCATCGGGAAAAACCTGCCTAACTTCAGAAAACGACGACGTACTATTGTCCATAGGCGTCAGAGGAGTTCGAAATCTATTCCCTGCGACTTGCCCGCCGTGAATGCACCAAGGCTTTTACCTTCCCTCATCACGTCGGCTACAAGCAGCGGATAGCCTCGTACGAGATGTGTCAGCGTCAGTTGGTCGCCCTTCAGCAACTTGCTGTTTTCGCTTTCCAACACAATGAAATGGTTATCTCCCTGGTTCTCTATTGTCAACGTTCGATTGGGCGGATAGGAGACGAGCACCCTCTGTCCAATCTCCAGATAGCAGGCCAAGTATTCGTCGCGGTCGTCGAAAGAAGAATTGCTGCTGTTCGCATCCATCAGTCGCAAGGTTTCCCAATCATCATAACCCAGATAGCGGGCTATGATGTCGAGGGTTGAAGTGCGCGGTTCGCGTTCATCGGCTATGAATCCCAGCAACCGCTTCACGGTGTTGACACCAATATGTTCGCCCGTAACAGACTCCACATCAAGTGCCAGCAATTCGCAATCGCGCGACAAGAGTATCTCGTTGCCCGACTTTTCTCTTAGCAGTTCTATGATATAAGGTGATAGCTTCATCTTCTGATAAATAACGACATCAGTTCAATAGGGTCTCTTGCAATGATGGGAGGAAAATAAATGTAAGTCGAGAGTCCGCTCTCGACTTACTGTTTTGCTGTCATTCCCACTCGATCGTTGCGGGTGGCTTTGAGGAGATGTCGTAGCAGACGCGGTTGACGCCGCGCACCTTGTTGATAATCTCGTTCGAGACACGGGCCATGAAGTCGTAGGGCAGATGGGCCCAGTCGGCTGTCATGGCATCGGTCGAGGTGACGGCACGCAGTGCCACGGGATGCTCGTAGGTACGCTCATCGCCCATCACGCCTACACTACGGACGGTGCTAAGCAGAATGGCACCCGCCTGCCATATCTGGTCGTAGAGCGAAACCTCTACTTCTGAGGTGAGAGGTGAGAGGTGAGAGGTGAGAGGTGAGGGGCCGGCGGCCAATACACGGCGGGCCTCTTCACCAGAGAGTTTCACCTTATAGTCGCGGAGGCCACGGATATAGATGTCGTCGGCATCTTGGAGGATACGCACTTTTTCGGGTGTGATGTCGCCAAGGATGCGCACGGCCAGACCTGGTCCGGGGAATGGGTGACGGGTGATGAGATGTTCGGGCATGCCCATCTGTCGGCCTACACGGCGCACCTCGTCTTTGAAGAGCCACTTCAGTGGTTCACAGAGCTGCAGGTTCATCTCTTTAGGTAGTCCGCCCACGTTGTGGTGGCTCTTGATGACTTTACCTGTAATGTTGAGCGACTCGATGCGGTCGGGATAGATGGTGCCTTGGGCAAGCCAACGGACGGCCCCCGAGGGGGCTTCATTAGCCTCTGCAATAAGTTTCTTGGCTTCGGCATTGAACACTTCGATGAAGTCGCGGCCGATGATTTTGCGCTTCTGCTCAGGGTCAGTAACGCCAGCGAGGTCTGCAAAGAACTTCTCTGAGGCATCTACGCCGATGACGTTGAGACCCAACACCTTGTAGTCTTCCATCACCTGCTGAAACTCGTTTTTGCGCAGCATGCCATGATCGACGAAGATACAGGTGAGGCGTTTGCCGATGGCTTTGTTGAGCAGGACAGCGGCAACACTGGAATCGACACCGCCCGACAAGCCGAGGATGACACGATCCTGGCCTAACTGCTCTTTCAGTTCGGCAACGGTGGTTTCCACAAACGAGGCAGCGCTCCAATCCTGACGTGAGCCGCAAATGTCTACCACAAAGTTCTTCAGCAGCAGCGAGCCTTGCACGGTGTGGAACACCTCGGGGTGGAACTGTACGGCATAGATGGAAGCCTCACCCCCGACCCCTCTCCGAGGGGAGAGGGGCGTAGAATGTTTGTCCACAGTATCGCATGCCTGAAGGTAATCACGCCCCTCGCCCGTTGGAGAGGGGTTGGGGGTGAGGCAGTAAGCGGCATACTTAACGTCGGCGGTGGAGGCAATACACTGGAAGCCTTCGGGTATGGCTGTGATGCTGTCGCCGTGGCTCATCCACACTTGAGAGTTGTCGTCGAAGCCGCGGAATAGCGGGTTTTCCTTATTAATATATTGCAGATGGGCGCGCCCATATTCCCGCGAATTGGTCTTCTCCACTTTTCCACCATTGACATGAGAAATGTATTGTGCGCCGTAGCAGATGCCCAGCACAGGCACCTTGCCCACAAACTGGCTGAGGTCGACCTGGAAGGCTTCGGGGTCGTGGACAGAGAAGGGCGAACCGGAGAGGATGACACCGATGATGGCGCCAGACTGCAAATCCGCCTCAACAGAGGGGAACTTGTTGTAAGGTAAAATCTCGCAGAAAGTGTCCAACTCGCGCACGCGGCGGCCGATAAGTTGGGTGGTCTGCGATCCGAAATCGAGGATGATGATTTTTTGATTCATATTTATTTTTGAGTTGACGAGTTAACGAGTTGACAAGTTGACAAGTTATTACTTTTTATTTTGAGTTGACAAGTTGTTACTATTTTTGAGGGGTTAGGGATTATGCATGATAAAGCTTTTAGCTTGTTCCAAAGTGTCGAGTTTGCCCACATCGAGCAGTTGGAGGTTTTTCACTTCGATGCCTCTGACAAGATGGTGGGCGCAGACCTTCAGGTAGAAATCCATGACGGGGAAGCGCTCCGGCCAGTCGTTCAAAAGGGGGAACAGCGAGGGGTGGAACACATGAATGCCCGAGAAAGCCAATGAACGGCCTTCGCGGCCTTTCACCTCACCGGTTTCGATGTTTTTCCATCCAATGAGTTGCATAGACTCGTCGAACTGTAAATAACGCTTAGTCTTTCGCTCACTGACCACCAACGTCGGGACGTCGACATCTAATTGTGACAGGTCTACATTGCTGAGGATGTCTACGTTGTGTATCAGGATGGGACTGTGGGGGTCGAACAGCGGAAGCGCCTTCTTGATGCCTCCCCCCGTTTCCAAGAGTTTTTCACTCTCATCGCTGATGCGGATGTCGAGGCCGAAGTTCTGATTGGCTGCCAGATAGTCGATGATCTGCTGAGCAAAATGGTGGACATTCACCACGATTCGCTCAAAGCCAGAATCTTTGAGTTTCATGATGACATGCCACAACAACGGCCGGCCTCCAACAGGGACCAGGGCCTTGGGCATAGTGTCTGTCAATGGTTTCAACCGAGTGCCCAGTCCAGCGGCAAAAATCATGGCTTGTCTCATAGAGGTGAAGGGGTGAGGGGTGAGAGAATCTGCGTGATGTTTTGTTCACGATGGCAAATGCGCACCTCAATGCCGTATTTCTTGTGGATGTGCTCTGCCAGATGCTGCGCAGAATAGACCGAACGATGCTGGCCACCTGTGCAACCAAACGAGAACATCAGCGAGGTGAACCCACGCTGGATGTATCTTGCCACGTGAGCATCGGCCAGATGGTATACGCTGTCGAGGAATGTCAGGATCTCGCCATCGTCCTCAAGGAAGCGGATGACCGGTTCGTCCAACCCTGTCAGTTGCTTATAGGGTTCATATCGACCGGGATTGTGGGTGCTGCGACAGTCGAACACATAGCCTCCGCCGTTGCCCGACTCGTCCTCGGGAATACCTTTATGAAAAGAGAAACTAAACACGCGCACCACCAAAGGACCTTTGCCGTCGTATTTGGAGAAGGTGGCAGGACCATCCTTCGGATTGGCGTCATAGATATTCAAATCTGTAGTCTTATAACCATCGGCGCGTTTCACGACGGTCTCTTTCGGGGGTGCAAATTGCGGAAGTTCTGTAAGCCGTTGCAGCATCTCCACCAGATAAGGATAAGGGAAGTCGTTCTGACAGAGCAATTCACGCAGATTCTCGATGGCTGGCGGTATGCTCTCAAGGAAATGTTTCTTGCGTTCGAAATAGCCTCGGAAGCCATAGGCACCCAACACCTGCAACGTACGGAAGAGCACAAAGAGCGACAGCCGCTCAGTGAAGTGCTGCATCGTCGGCACCTCCGTATAGTTTTTCAGCGAGTCATAATATTCAGCTATCAACTCACGGCGGAGCCGGTCGGGATAGCGTGCCGACGCCTGCCAGAGGAACGAAGCCAGGTCGTAGTAGAACGGGCCTTTTCTTCCACCTTGGAAATCGATGAAATACGGTTTGTTATCACGGCTGAGCATCACATTACGTGCTTGGAAGTCGCGATAAAGGAAAGCATTGCCCGTCTCCGATGTCAGGTCCTTGGCCATCAATCGGAAATTGGCTTCGAGTTTCAGTTCGTGGAAGTCGAGATCAGTGGGTTTGAGGAAACAATACTTAAAATAGTTCAAATCGAACAACACACTGTCAGCATCAAACTCCGGCTGCGGGTAGCAGCACGACCAGTCGAGGCCTCGCGCCCCACGTATCTGGATGTTTGGCAATTCACGGATAGTACGCGCCAGCAGCCGTTTCTCCATTTGATTGTAGCGTCCGCCGGCCTCGCGTCCGCCACGTATCACGTCGAAGAGTGAACGTGTGCCAAGATCTTGCTGAAGATAGCGAAGTTCGTCGGCACTGACGGCCAGCACATGCGGCACGGGCAGCTTGCGTTTGGCAAAATGGCGGGCAAGTGAAATGAACGCATGATTCTCATCGCGACTCGTTCCAACAACGCCGACTACCGACCGTCCGTCGCCTGCTGTCAAGCGGTAGTAAGCACGGTTGCTGCCTGCACCGGCCATCCGTTCCATATGTGCAGGAGGGTTTCCGTACCACTGCCTGAAAAGCTCTGTCAGTTCCCTCATTGATCTGTCTTTTTCTGATTTTGCTGCAAAGGTACAAAAATTTCGGTTAAGCGAGAAGAAAAGGAATGAATTTCTTTTCTCGAACGAAAGAAATTCATTCAATATGCGCGCGAAATACAAAACAAAAAGACGAGTTTTTGTTTTTATAACCAGGCAGGAATACCATCGACAACAGTCAAAGATACGAAAAGAAACGGCTAAGCGAAAAGAATAAAAAGACAATAAAAAAATCGGATGTCATCACGACGCCCGATTTCAAAAAACAAACTACTTAAAAACTAATCTACTAAAACAAATCAAAAATTCCGCTATCTTGTCGGTAAAACCGAATGATGTCTCAATTGCGGGTGCAAAGGTAGATAATAAAAAGGATACGACAAAATAATTCGCCGCTTTTTAACAAGATTTTCCATAAATATTCAGGAAATATTACAAAACAGGCGCTGTACACTATATAAGCCAGCGTTGTACACGACAAAAACAGATGCTTTCGCTGAAATATATTATGCTAATAATCGCTAAATAATTTTGCGGTGTCACTTTTTTTTCGGATATTTGCATGCATGATTTCAGTAGACTCCTCTTCAGTCGGTGTTGGAATCAGGAAAAATAGGACTATTGAAAGAATAACACCTTATTAATAAATAATAGCAAAATGAAGAAACTATCAGTAATCATCCTCATCGTGATGATGGCCCTGGGCGCACAAGCCCAAGTGAAAGTGACCCCGAAACTACAGAAAGGTCTCGAGGCTGTCTATAAGTCAAACATGAAGCTGAGCATGCCCGGCACGAAAGGCGACATCGTGGCAAACTCTTCGACTCGCTACACCATCGTGGGCGAGACGGCAGATGGCTATGAACTGGAAACCATGATGACAGACTTCGACACCAATGTGGCTGACGACGACGTCCCCGGACAGCTCATGATGATGTCGATGAGCCTTATCAAGGGCGTGAAGAGCATCGTGCTGCTCGACAAGAACGGTCGCCCAACAGGATTGAAGAACTTTGATGAACTTCACGAACTTTCCGCGAAGGCCTGCGATCAGGCTATCGCAAAACTGTTGGAGAAGATGCCCGAGATTGCACAGATGCTTCCCACGGATATGCTCAAACAGCAGGTCATGGAGAGCTTGACCGAGAAAGCAACGGTGGACATGCTTTGCAACAACGGTGTCTTGGCACTGAACGGACGTACCATCATGACTGGTGCACAAGAGGAGTACACCAACGAGCAAGGCATGAAGATGAAGCGCATGTACCTGCTCATGGGCACCGATGGCAAGAAGATACGCACTTCAGGTACACTTAACATGACCAAGGACGAGATGAAGCAGTTCTTCATCGACCAGATAGAGGCTACGATGCCCGACCAGGCCGAGGCTGTGAAGCAGAACATCGACATGCTGATGGAAAGCGGTATGCTGAAGATGGACATCACAGACACCACAGACTTCACCCTGCGCGACGACCAATGGGTACAGACCCTGACTACCAATGCCAAGAGCAACACGATGGGGCAGGAGTCGACCGTAGAAACCACCACGGAGTTTGTTAGCGGAAACTTTTAATTTATCAAAAATCTATTAAAACCAATTGACATTATGGAAAATCAAGAACTGATCAAAAAATGTGAGATGGAAGCCCAAAAGTGGCTTTCCCCCTCGTTCGACGAAGAAACACGCAATGAAGTGAAGGCCATGCTCGACAATCCTGACAAGACGGCCCTCATCGACGCCTTCTATCAGAACCTGGAGTTCGGAACGGGTGGCCTGCGCGGCATCATGGGTGCCGGTACCAACCGTATGAACAAATACATCGTGGGTATGGCCACACAGGGTTTCGCCAATTACATCAACAAGGCGTTCCCTGGCAAGCAGAGTTCTGTGGTGGTGGGTCACGACTGCCGCAACAACGGACGTATGTTTGCTGAGACGGTAGCCGATATTTTCTCTGCCAACGGCATCAAGGTTTATCTCTTCGAGAGCCTGCGCCCCACGCCTGAGATTTCCTTCGCCATCCGTCAGCTCGGCTGTCAGGCTGGTGTAAACGTGACGGCCTCGCACAACCCGCGCGAATACAATGGCTATAAAGCCTATTGGGACGACGGTGCACAGGTGTTGGCTCCCCACGACAAGGGCATTATCGACGAGGTGAACAAGGTGACCATCGACGATGTGAAGTTCGAGGGCAACAAAGACCTCATCATCCCCATCGGCGGTGAGATGGACTGGGACTATATCCAGGCCGTCAAAGAGGCTATGGTCGACCAAGAGGTCATCCTGCGCAACAAGGACCTGAACATTGTCTACTCGCCCATGCACGGCACAGGCCGCGTCATCATTCCGATGGCTCTGCGCTCATGGGGATTCCAGAACATCCATGTGGTGCCTGAGCAGATGGTCATCGACGGCAACTTCCCCACCGTCGTGTCGCCCAACCCGGAGAATGCTGAGGCTATGACCTTAGGCATGAAACTGGGCACGAAGCTCAATGCCGACCTCGTCATCGCTTCCGATCCCGACGCCGACCGTCTGGCCATCGTCTGCCGCAACCCGAAGGGTGAGTGGGAAATCCTGAACGGCAACCAGACCTGCATGATGTTCTGCTGGTATATCATCGCCAACAAGAAGAAGCTCGGCCAGCTGAAGGGCAACGAGTTCCTGGTGAAGACCATCGTCACGACTGAGGTCATCGCTGAGATTGCCAAGAAGAATGGCGTTGAACTGCGCGACTGCTACACAGGCTTCAAGTGGATTGCCAACGAGATTCGCATCAGCGAGGGCGTGAAGAAGTACATTGGTGGTGGCGAGGAGTCGTTCGGATTCCTGCCGTTCGACAAGGTACGCGACAAGGATTCACCAGCCTCCATCTGCCTCATCTGCGAGATAGCCGCTTGGGCTAAGGACAACGGCAAGACGCTTTACGACCTGCTCATGGACATCTATGCAGAGTATGGTTTCTCGCGCGAGGTGACCATCAACGTGGTTCGCCCGGGTAAGACGGGTGCCGACGAGATTAAGCAGATGATGAGCAACTTCCGCGCGAACCCGCCGAAGGATCTGGGTGGTTCGAAGGTATGCCTCTGGAAAGACTACCAGACACTCGAAGCTCGCAAGGCCGACGGCACAGTGGAGAAGCTGCCGATGCCCGCCACGAGCAATGTGCTGCAGTGGTTCTGCGAAGATGGCACCAAGGTGAGTGTTCGCCCCAGTGGCACAGAGCCAAAGATCAAGTTCTACACAGAGGTGAAAGACCCATCGTTCAAGTGCGCCGGATGCTACGAGCGTTGCACGAAGGCTGCCGAGGAAAAGATTGCTGCCATCAAGAAGTCGCTCGGACTCGAGTAATCTGAAAACGCATGAAAGGGAGTGGAAGGGAAAGAAAGGACGATCCCCTCCACTCCTTTTTCATACCCATTTCAAGCCCTATCTTCCTCAAGAAATCGCACCCAGAATAGAAAAAAGCAAAGAAAAACGAAAAAAGTTGCGAAAAAATTTGGTGGATTCAAAATATTGACGTACCTTTGCACCCGCATTCGAGAAATCAATGCTTCGGCGACCCGGTAAGGAAGTTTGGGTGAGTGGCTGAAACCAGCAGTTTGCTAAACTGCCGTACGGGTAACCGTACCGGGGGTTCGAATCCCCCAGCTTCCGCTGAGATTCGAACAGATTTCAAGAAATGCACCATCTGGTGGATTCATCTAATGGTTAGGATACAAGATTCTCAATCTTGGCATAGGGGTTCGATTCCCCTATCCACTACCAGAGAGAGCAGCAATGCTCTCTTTTTTTGTGTTTATGTGTTAAATGATGCTATTCCCAAACAGAAAACACGCGAAAAACAATGCACGTTTGGTAAATTTTCGTACCTTTGCAATCCAAAATAGTAACAACCCATCATTGAAAATCAGAAAGATACATAATCTAAAAAATGAATTGACTTATGAGAAAAAACGCTCTGTTTTGTGCATTATGCATGGTATTAATCACGACCCAACACCTTTCGGCAGCCGACTATGTGACGAAAATCATCACCGGTGTCGTAAAGGCCGATTCGTGGACAGAAGAAACAGCCTCAGCCGGCATCTACCGGCTGGAAGTGAAAGACACACCCACACTCACTCAGCTTAGCGAGGGGAACGACGTGCTCATAGCCCCCCTGGGCGGAGCCGTGTATGTAGACGGTCAGATGCAAGGCATTCATTTCAAGACCACTTACGATCCATACACAAGTGGCAACACCTACACCATCTTCCATGTGGGCTACGACATGCAGGACTGGACACAGACAAAGAAGTATGCGATGGACAACCTTTACGCCAACCTCATTTCCAGTTGTGGCCTCGCCCACGACCCTGAGACTGGGCTGAACTACGGCATCTTCTACAATTTCAACATGGACATGCAGGTGATCAACCGCAAGCTCGCCACCATCGACTTTTCCACCGACAAACCTACGAAGAACAACATCGACGTGGTGGAGACTCCTTTCGCCGCCATCGCTATCGGCCCTGACGGCTGGCTCTATGGCGTGGGGCAGGACGGTTACCTTTATATTATAGAGAAAACCGACGCAACTCTCTATCCACTTGGCGACCTCGGATTGGAAGACATCTCCACCTATCCCGCCTCGATGACCTTCGATCCTCGCACGGGAAAGCTCTATTTCAGCTATGTGACCACAGGCATGAAGAGCGTGCTCTATGAGGTGGATTACACCATCGGCAGCGTGTCGGCTACGAAACTGATGGACGTGCCCGACAATGCGTTCCTTGTCAACATGTACATTGCACCGACCACAGAGGGCGCTCCCCAGGCGGCAACGGCTCTGCAGCTGAACTTCGAGGGAGAGAAGACCACAGGCAGCGTAGCGTTCACGATGCCCACAATGACTCAAGACGATGAACCGCTGGAGGGTGAACTCACCTACGTCGTTCAGGCCAATGGCGTGGAGATAGCCAACGGTCAGGCTCAGCCAGGCGAGGAAGTCAGCTGTGAAGTAACCGTCCCTGAGAGCGGCGACACGGAGATGAGCATCATCGTGAAGAACGACAAGGGCGAGAGTCCTGCCGTGAAGGCCACTCAATACATCGGCCGCGACGTGCCATTGGCCGTCAGCAACCTGAAACTGACCTACAATCCAGTAACAGGGAATGCTGAACTCCACTGGGATGCACCCACAGAAGGCACCCACGGGAAGACGTTGACACAGGCGAACCTTACTTATAATATTGTGCGCCAGCCGGGCGATGTGGAAGTTGCCACAGGACTGGCCGAAACGACCTTCCGCGAGGCCCTCGACAACACGGGCGAGCTCACCAGCTACAGCTACGAAGTGGCTGCCGTCAACGGCGACATGGAGGGAGAGAAATGCACATCGAACGCCATCGTCCTGGGCGATGCTTTGGAAGTGCCCTTCTTTGAGGATTTCCAACAAGAAGAGGGTTTCAACCGCTTCACCGCCATCGATGCCAACGGCGACGGGACCTACAACAAATACACGGGCTACAAGGCACAATGGTTCCGTTTCTACAAATACTACCCGTATTCCGGCTCCACCGTCTATGGTGCCGCCATCGTTGCAGGAGCTGAACCCGACGACGACTGGTTGCTCTCGCCTGCCATCCGACTGGAAAATGGCAATCACTACGCCCTTTCGTTTGAGGCCAACAAGAGCTATGCCTCCAGCAACTACAACCAGAAGATGGAAGTGTGGTACGGTCAAGGCGACGACCCCACGACCTTCACCCAGCTCGGCACTTACGACATCGACGACGTGAACCTTACTCTGTTTGAAGAGGAAATCATTCCTGAGGCAGACGGCCTCTACCGCATTGCTTTCCATGCTGTCAGCAATGCCAACAGCGACCAGTTGCTGCTGACCAACATCAAACTGGTATTCCTCATGAACGGAAGTGCGCCTGTTGCTGCCACCGACATGACAATCACGCCCGACGCATTAGGGGCTTTGACGGCCACCGTCACACTCACCGCTCCGGCTACTGACATTCAGGGCAACCCCTTGACTGAGATTACCCGAATCGATGTGCTCGATGCTGCCAAGAACGTGGTGGGAACGACCGCAGAAGCCACTCCCGGCGAGCCTTGCACCATCGAATGCTCAGGCTTGAGCAACGGCTACAACACGCTGACGGCCATTGCTTATGTGGGCGAAGTAAGTGGCGAAAAAACATCGGCAGAAGCCTATGTGGGCGTCGACCGCCCCACAGCTCCTCAAAACGTGCGGCTCTGCGACGATGGAGAGCACGCCTACCTGACTTGGGAGGCTCCCTCGGTTGTGGGCTACTATGGACATTATGTCAATCCTGATGCGCTGACTTACAACCTCTACACCATTGCTTCCGACGGCTATGCCGACCTCTACCGCGAGAACATCACGCAGCCTTACCAAACCGACGTGGCGACCAACGAAGGCGACCAGCACCTGCTCTATTATGCCCTCGACGCCCAATCGCTGGCAGGCAAGAGTCCCCTCGTGGCCACCAATAGTCTCGTGGTGGGCGAAGCATACCCCCTACCCTTCCAGGAAACTTTCGCCAGCGGCTTCCACACCAACCAGTTCGTCTGGTTCATCGGCGAGGACTTTGCACGCAACTTCAAGCTCAGCAGCAATGCCGCCGACGGCGATGAGGCAGCCCTCGTGTTTGAGCCCAACTACTCCAGCTATGGCATCTTCAACACGGGAAAGATTGCCCTGAACGGTGCCGAAAAGCCCCAGCTCTCGTTCTGCTACTATGGCGATGCTGGCGAGAATATGTCGCTCATCGTTTCCGTCGACCGCCTGCCGCAAGGCGAATGGCAACAGGTAGCCGCCATCGACTTTGCCCAAGAGTCGGAAACGGCATGGAAGGAAGTGACCGTTCCCCTGACCGACTTCATGGACTCGCCCTACATCCTCCTGCGCTTCGAGATGGCCAGCCTTTCGGCCAACTACACATCGCTGCTCATCGACAACATCCAGGTAGGCGAGGAGGTGGCCACAGGCATCAATGATGTGGCAACGCCAGGCCGTCAGTCGTCGAACAACGTCTACACACTCGACGGCCGTCTGATACGACATCACGCTGACGCTGCCAGCCAAATGCCCAAAGGCATCTATCTGGTGAATGGCAGAAAGGTTGTGGTGCGATAAGCCGACCGCCGCAAGGCATCCCTCCGTGAATTGACGAGCCAACAGCATATTAACAACTTTAATCGGATTGAATTATGAAAGAAAAAGTATTACAGGCTATGCGCGAGGCAGGCAAACCCGTCTCGGCAGGCGACGTGACGAAGGCACTGGGTGCCGACCGTAAGGAAGTGGACAAGGCTTTTGCTGAGTTGAAGAAGGAGGGTGCCATCGTGTCGCCCGTTCGTTGCAAGTGGGAACCAGCAAAGTAGACCTTCACGGGAAAGAACATCTGCACCTACATGGAAGCTTTCGAGGCGTTGGGTGACAAGCCCGACAGGTGACAAAGATCCATCATTGCGACAGGCCATATAGGCTATCTGGATGAGCGACCATCATTCGTCGTCCAGGTAGCCTTTTTTTATGGTGGCAATTCAGGGTTTGGTAAAATCCCATAGCACGCAAAACTGCCAAGCGTGACAATTGTGACAATTGGACAGTGCATTTTTTCGCGCCAATAAATCCGAGGGCGTGACAATTGTGACAATTGGACAGTGCATTTTTTGCGCCAAGTAAGCAGGCTCCAAGCAATCAATATCTCTAAGCTCGCCAATCAATATCTCTATGCTTGCCAACCCATATCTCTATGCTTGCCAACCCATATCTCTATGCCTGCCACCCCATATCTCTATGCCCGCCAATCAATATTCCTGAGCCCGCCAACCCATATCTCTGAGCACATCGTATGTAATGTTCCTTTCACTCTCCCCCACTTCAAAAGCGCGCCTTATAACTTTCTGCGGAATTGCTGAGGAGTCATGCCGAAATGGTCCTTCACGTACTTGCCGAAGAACGATCGATTGGGGAAGCCCAGGCGGTCGCAAATCTGCTTGATGCTGAGGTCGGTATGGCGGAGATAGTATCGAATGTCTTCCAACACATGTTCCGTCACCCACTCGCTGGCCGTCTTGCCAGAGTTTTTCTTGCAGATGGCAGTAAGGTATTTAGGCGAGATGAAGAGGTCGTTGGCATAGTCTTCCACGGTGCGATGCTTCACCTCAATGGAATGCAAGAGGTTCAAGAATCGCTGAAAATGCACATCCGACGTTCTGATGTCGTGATTGATGACGGCCGACGAAAACATCTGCTTCATGGCTCCGCACAATCCAAGGATGGCCGAGCGCAGCAGCGACTGAATGACATCGGTCTGGAAAGGATTGTCCTTGCCACGCTCGATTGAGAGCGTCAGCATGTCATAGAAATAGGTATAGAAGAGCATTTCGTCTTCCTCCATCGTGATGATGTGATGACGATGGATGAACATCATATCGTTCCAGATGTTCATTTTTTCACGCAGGAAGCTCTGCAGAATGCGATTCGTGAGGAACATGCCCTTGAGGTTGAAATCAGGGCTGGCCATGAGGTCGGTCACCATCACATTTTGCGGGATGATAGCCACCTGATTCTCATGCAGTTCAATCAAAGAGCCGTTCATCAACCCCTGCACCTTTCCTTGGGTACAGATGACAATGCCATTCATCGACACATGGGCAGCATTCACTTCTGCAAACTGTTGAATACTGTCGACCACGACGATATCGCTGTCGGAATAGCCAATTCGGACATCCTTATTGTCTGCCAACGACTGAAATGTGATATTTTCCTGATGATTCATACGATACACAAGATTACGTGTGCAAAATTAGTCAATATTTTTCCAATCACCATGTCTTATTAGGATTATTTTATGTTCATTTTTACTCATTAATAACAAGTTGACAACAAATGAGGCGAAATAGAACATGAGTAATTCCGAAATTCATCATACCTTTGCAGCCTAAAAGAAATAGTTGTTTTATGAAAAAGAGTATCATACTGATGCTGGCAGCCGTTTTAGCCTGCGGTTGCGGACAGAAGAAAGCGCAAGACGAGAAGGCTCCCACGCGAGTGAAGACGCAGCTGGTTTCATCGGGCAAAGTAGATTACGCCCAGACTTATGTGGGCATTGTGGAAGAACGCGAGGCTACGGCGGTGAGTTTCACCGGCATGGGCGTGGTGAAGCGCATGCTGGTGAACGAAGGGCAGGCCGTGAGCAGGGGGCAGCTGATAGCCGAGATGGACGACACGCAGGCTCGCAACCTCCTCGCTGGGGCCGAGGCAGCGATGACACAGGCCAACGATGCGCTGGGGCGCTACAAGATGCTGCACGACGCAGGGTCGCTGCCCGAAGTGCAATGGGTGGAGATTCAGAGCAAGGTGGCCCAGGCGAAGTCGCAACTGGAAGTGGCCAAGAAAAACCTTCGCGACTGTCGATTGGTGGCACCCGTCGGTGGCATCATCGGCCACAAACAGGTAGGTGCCGGCGAGACGGCCTTACCCTCGCAGGCCGTGGTGAGCATCTTAGACATATCGACGGTGAAGGTGAGGGTGGCTGTGCCTGAGGCAGAGATTGGCAGCATTCATGCCAATACCCCGACAAGCATTCAGGTGGAAGCCATCGGCGGCAGCTACCAAGGTGGAAGGATAGAAAAGAGCGTGCAGGCCGATGCCCTCACGCATTCTTACGACATCAGGATCAATGTGCCCAACAGCGGGAGAAGGCTGTTGCCAGGCATGGTGGCCAATGTGAGATTCCTGGCAGGAGGCTCGCAGACCGTCGGCAGAATGATGGTTCCAGTGACATCGGTCCAGAAGAAGTCAGACGGCGGTCTGTTTGTCTGGACTATCGATGAGAAGAATACCGCCCATCGCACTTCCGTGACCACTGGTGCCACTCAAGGCAACTATGTGGTGGTAGTAGGACTTGATTCCGGCCAGCGCATCGTGACCGAGGGTTATCAGAAATTGAGTGAAGGCACGCGCGTCGTTTTCTGAACAAGGCATGAACCAACAGACAAGTCAATCGTAAAAATCGTAAACCGTCAAAAATAGTAAATGAAACAGATGAATTGGCTCCGCTGGCCGTTGGAGCATTATTCCATCACACTGCTCATCGTGGCTATCTTCTTTGCAATGGGCATTTACGGCATGTACACGATGCCAAAAGATGAGTTTCCACACGCCACCATACGTCAGGGCGTGGTGGTGGCCGTCTATCCGGGCGCCACGAGCGAAGAGGTGGAGCAGCAGGTGGCCCGCCCGCTGGAGCGCTATCTCTTCACCTTTGGCGAGGTGAACCGAGCGAAGACCACCACCACATCGCAGAACGGCATGTGCATCGTGATGGTGAAGCTGAACGACGACGTGAACAACAAGGACGAGGTGTGGAGCAAAATCAAACACGGCCTGAACGGTTTCAAGGCTCAGTTGCCTGGCGGTGTGCTGGCCATCGTGGTGAACGATGATTTCGGCAACACGTCGGCCCTGCTGATAGCCATTGAGAGCGACCAGCGAAGCTATCGCGAACTGAAACAGTATAGTGACGACCTGAGCGACCAATTGCGCCGCATCCCTTCTGTGGCCAATGTGAAGATGTTTGGAGAGCAGAAAGAGCAAATCAGCCTCTACGTCGACCGCCAGCGCCTGCAGGCCTATGGCATCGGTCAGCAGATGCTCTTCTCGCGACTTCAGGCTCAAGGCATCACCACGATGAGCGGCAGCATCAGCGACGACGATCAGCAGATTCCCATCCACGTGGAGCCAACGGAAAACTCTGAGCAAGAGATAGCCAACCAGATTATTTTCTCCGACCCCGTGACGGGCAAGGTAGCCCGCGTGCGCGATGTGGCTACCGTGAAGCGCGAATACGAACCTATGGCGAGCCGCATTGAACAAGACGGGCATCCCTGTATCCTGCTGTCGATGGAGATGACGCCTGGCAACAACGTCGTGCAATATGGCAAGGAGGTGGAAGATGTGCTGAGCCGTTTTGCCACAGAACAACTGCCCGACGACGTGAAGCTGACACGCATCGCCGACAAGCCCAAGGTGGTGGCCCTCAGCGTGAGCGACTTCCTCCGCGACCTGCTCGTCTCGATGCTCATCATCATTCTGGTCATGATGGTGCTCTTCCCCATTCGTTCGGCCATCGTGGCTGCCATCACCATCCCGCTCAGCACGTTTGTCAGCGTGGCCGTCATGTATCTCATGGGCATCGAACTCAACATCGTGACGCTGGCAGCGCTGATTGTGGTGCTGGGAATGATCGTCGACAACTCGATAGTGGTCATCGACGGCTATCTGGAGTATCTGGGCAAAGGCTACAAACCGCACGATGCTGCCATCGAGTCGGCACGCCAATACTTCATGCCAATGATGCTGGCCACCATCTGCATCTGCGCCATCTTCTATCCCTTCCTATGGACGATGAAGGGCGTGTTTCACGACTGCCTGGTAGACTTCCCCATCACCATCACCATCAACCTGATGGTGTCGCTCTTCCTCGCCGTCACGGTGATTCCGTTCCTCGAGGTTCTGCTCATTAAGCCTGGAAAGGTCAAGACCGATGGAAGCCGCATCACAAAGTGGGTGCAGAACATATATAATAAGGTATTAGACTGGACTTTCCGTCACCCCTGGCTCACCATAGCCTGCGGCATCGGCATCATTCTGTTGTCGTCGCTCATCGCACCCACGCTCAAAATTCGCCTCTTCCCCTATGCCGACCGCGACCAGTTTGCGGTGGAAATTTTCCTACCCGACAGCAAGGGACTGGCCGAGACCAGCATTGTGGCCGATTCCGTCCGCAACGCCCTTGCGCAAGATGAGCGCATCACCAGCATCACATCATTCATCGGCTGTTCGTCGCCCAGGTTTATGGACGCCTACGCCCCACAGATAGCAGGCTACAACTATGCCCAGTTCATTGTCAACACAAAGAGCGACAAAGCTACGCTGGCGCTCTTGGAGCAATATCAGCCCCGTCTGAGCGAAGCCTACCCCAATGCCTACGTCAAGTTTAAACGCTTGGACTATCTCGAGGTGAACGAACTGGAATACCGCTTCTATGGCGACAATCTCGATTCGCTCCACGTGGTGGCCGAAAGGTTGATGGACCGTATGCGCGAGATGCCAGAACTGGAGTGGGTGCATACCGACTATTTCCAGCCCTACCCCATCATCAATGTGGAGCTCGACCCCGTCGTGTCGGCACAATTGGGCATCACACGCTCCACCGCTCAGCTGGCTCTTAGCGCCACATCGAGCGACCTGCGGGTAGGACAAATCTGGGAGGACAACTACGAACTGCCCATCGTGGTGAAGGACGACGCCGACATGACCTTCTCCGACATCGCCAATCTGGGCGTATCATCGCCCACGACGATGCTCTCAGCTGGCATCAACCGCATCAACACCACCGTACCTCTACGCCAGGTGGCCAAGGTCAGTCCGAAGTGGAGCGAGAGTCGCATTCTACATCGAGGTGGCGAGCGATGCATCACCGTCACGGCGCAATTCGCGCAAGGTGTATATACCGCTCCCGTCGAAAAAGAGATAGCCCGCATCATGCAAGAGGAGATTGAGCTGCCCCAGGGCATTCGAACCGAAGTGGGCGGCGAGATAGAATATGGCGACGAGGCTATGCCTCAGATCATCGGCGGCATCGTCATCGCTATGATCATCGTGTTCTTCTTCCTGTTGTTCAACTTCAAGAAGTATGGCATTACATTGATCTGTATGGCAGCCTTGGCGCTGATGACTCCTGGTGCGCTCATAGGTCTTGCACTGATGAACCGCGCACTCGGCCTCACCTCCATCTTCGGGCTCATCACACTGATGGGAATCATCATGCGCAACGAGATACTCATCTTCGAGCACGCCAACGCCCAGATAAAGAAAGCTGTGACCGAGGGGTTCTCCCCCGCTAATACTGCGCCCGACGGTTCCGCCGTCGGTCCTACCGATTCCGCCCGCCGCCAAGCCTACAACGAGGCTGTACGACAAGCTGCCTACGATGCTGGCAAGCGACGTATGGTGCCCATCTTCCTCACTACGGCCACAACTGCCGTTGGCGTCGTTCCCATGATTATCGCTCAGAGTTCATTTTGGATGCCCGTCGGCGTCACTATCTTCGCGGGAGGCATTGGCACGCTCATCATGGTGGTCACCATGCTGCCCGTCATCTATTGGAAAGTCAACTTAAAATAGGTATCGTATGAAAAGACCATTCGCCGCCCATTGTTCCGTAAGCTTCAATACACTAAGACTATTGGCTATCGCCCTCTGTTCTGTATGCTGCAATTTTATCGCAGCCCAAACCTACACCTTACAGCAGCTCAAAGACTCCGCGCTGCACAATAATATCGCCATTAGAAATGCGCGCCTCGACATTGAAGCGGCGCAGCAACAGCGCAAGGAGGCTTTCACCAAGTATTTCCCAAACGTCAGCGCCACAGGGCTTTGGTTCAATGCCAACAAGGGTATGGCGCAAACCACCGTCAATCCCTCAGAAGCGATGCCACCAGCATTGGCTACCACACTCCCACAGATGCTGCCACCCGATATGCTCGCGGCATTGGCAAGCCCCATCAACATCTCCATGATGAAAAACGGCACCATCGCTTCGCTCATGGCTATGCAACCCGTCTTTGCCGGCGGACAGATCATCAACGGCAACAAACTCGCCAAAGTGGGCGAAGACGTCAGCCAACTGCAACTGCAATTGTCTGAGAATGAGGTAGAGAAGACCGTCGAGCAATATTTCTGGCAATTGGCCACGCTACAAGAGAAGATGAAAACCATCGATGCCGTCGACACCCTGCTGGCCGATATCCACAAGGATGTAGACGTCGCCGTGCGGGCAGGAGTGGCTATGCGCAACGATCTGCTGCAAGTGCAATTGCGACAGAACGAAGTGGAAAGCCAGCGTCTCAAGCTCCAGAACGCTATGAGTATCCTCCGACTGCTCATCGCACAATACTGTGGGTTGCACAACGAGCAGTTTCAGATAGAGAGTGGAGGGTTCCGCGATGTTTCATCTTCACTTCCCATCAAGCAAGACCACAGCTTGGCTCTCCTGGGCACCACAGAATACCAGCTACTCGACAAGCAGGTGGAGGCTACCCGTCTCCAGGAGAAAATAACCTTGGGGCAAAACCTGCCTACCGTAGCTGTTGGAGCCGGATATAATTATCACAACATGCTCGAGAACGACCACACCTTCGCCATGCTGTTCGCCACCGTCAGCATCCCCATTTCCGACTGGTGGGGCGGTTCCCATGCCATCAAACGCAAGAAGATAGAACATCAAAAGGCCATCGACCAGCAAAACGACAAAGCTCAGCAACTGCAAATTCGGATGCAAAACGCTTGGAACAACGTGGTGGAGGCCCGACAGCAACTCGACATCGCAAAGCGCAGTATCGAGCAGGCAGAAGAGAACCTGCGACTAAACCGCAACTTCTATCACGCAGGCACCGCAAAGATGAGCGACCTGCTCGAGGCCCAACTTCTCTACCAGCAAAGCCTCGACCGCCACGCAGATACCTATGCCCAATACCAATGCATGCTTCTTGAATACCGACAAGCCACAGGACAATAGAAGTGTACACAAAAAGCTTTATCACCTGAGCATCTACAGAGCGTTAGAAAACGTAGCTACTTCCCCAGGAACTCGCTGGGAGTAAGGCCAGTAACGCGCTTGAAGAGGCGGGTGAAGTGGTGGGAATAATCGAAACCAAGCAGACGTGAGGTCTCACTGATGTTATGACCATTCATCAGTAGACTCTTGGCTTGATTGATGATGTAGTTGTGGATGTAGCCGATGGCCGTACCTCCTGTAGCTTTGTGGACGATGTCGCCAAAGTAACGCGGCGAATAGGCCAATTCTGAGGCGCAATAGGCAACGGTGGGCAGGCCGAGTTTCAGCTGCCGGTTCTCACGGAAATATGTCTGCAGCAGGTTGTGAAATCGTTTCAACAGATCGTTGCTACCCTTGTCTTCTTCAGAGAGCTGGCGCAGGTAGATGCGGTTGCAGTATTCCAATATCAAGTGCAGGTAGCCCAGGAGGATGCTTCGGAGCGAAGGTGAGTCTTCATGTTCCGTTAACTCTTGCCGCATCTGGGTAAGCAGCTGCGTGATGCGGAGCCATTCGTCTGGTTCCATTCTCAGCGAGTCAGTATAGAAATAAGAGAAGAATTGGTAGCGGTCTATCTGGCTTTCCAGCTCAGAGCCGTGAAGCAGTTCTGGCGACCACAACAGCACCCATCCGCTCAGCGAAATACGTTCGCCGTTGTCCTCCAAACCGCCAATCTGTCCTGGCTCCACAGCAATGATTGAAGCATCGCTCACCTGCATGGTCTTCATGCCATAAGAAAGCGTCTTAGGAAACTGGCGCTGGATGAAAAGGCCATACACGCCATAGTTGTTCAGGCTGTGGCGGAAGGGCGGCAACTCGTCGTAGTGGATGATGCTTACCAGCGGATGCAGCACAGGAGCATCCACGAACAGAGCATAGTCGGTAGGACTGTCTACTTTCAGAATTTTCTTCATTGCTGGGGCAAAGGTATGAAGAATTTGGCAAAAAGGAGTCGTGATGGCTGCCTTTTTGATTATTTAACGGGCGATTATGGGTCTTTATTCAATCTGAATGCTTAACAAACGCACTTTTCCACTAATAATGGTAATTAATTTGTGATATTTACACTATTTCTGCGAAATTGGTATATAATTAGCCAATATATGTAAAGCCTGTTATAAATAATGTTCGTACCTTTGCAGCCGAAATAAGTATTCGACCGCAAGAACAAGCGGCGCCTCAGCAATTTGAACAAACTCAAATGCTGAGGCTCAAACTATCCTTGCACCATGATTCTAAAACGAACAAAAATGAAACAACTGATTATGTTTTTTGCAGCAATGCTGCTCAGCTGTTCGTCGGACAGCGAAGTGAGGGCAGAGGTGCCTGCCAATGCTGGCAAGACGCTGGTGGTGTATTACAGCTACACGGGCAACTGCCGCGAAATCACAAACACGTTGACCAGCCAGATAGAGGCCGACGTGCTGGAGATTCAACCTGCTGAAAAGGGACTGAAATACGATGCCAACGGCTATGCATTGGGCACAGAGCTCTTGAACGCTATCAAGGCCAATCCCGACGATGCTGACAGCTACCCGGCCATCGACCCTGTGACCATCAGCCTCGACGACTATCAGAATATCATTATCGTCACACCGTTGTGGTGGAGCCAGATGGCGGCCATCATGCAGACTTATTTGTTTCTGAACGCTTCCGAGTTGGCTGGAAAGCATGTGGCCATGATTGTTTCAAGCCATTCGAGCGGCATCAGTGGTGTAGTCAGCGATGCCCAAAGACTATTGCCCAATGCGACATGGATGGGCGATGCGCTTTGGATAAATGCTAAGAATCATGCCAATCGAGCCTCGTTGATAGAGGACTGGCTCGCGACATTGAATTTTGCTGAAGGACAATCTACAATGGAGAAAATGTATATCACAATCGACGGACAAACACAGAGCGTGACGCTCGAGGAAAATGATGCCACACGAGCATTGGTAGCAAAGCTGAAGCATGCGCCTGTCACCGTGACGCTCAACAGCAGTGGCGACTTTGAGATCTGGGGAGCACTGGGATTCTCGCTGCCCATGAGCAACCAACAGACAACTGCCCATCCTGGCGATGTCATCCTCTACAACGGCAGCAACATCTGCCTGTTCTACGGCACGAACTCTTGGAGCTACACCCGCTTGGGTAGGATTGAAGACCTGTCGGAGAGCGAGTTGCGCTCGTTTTTGAAAGCAGGGGAGAACAATATCAGCGTCACGCTGTCTCTTTCGACGGCTACTGGCCTTGGCCCCAACCTCGCTCCAAAAAGCGAGGGGAACACATATACGCTGAATGGACAGAGAGTAAAGAACACATCAAAGGGTATATATATCAAAAACGGAAAAAAGGTAATTATATGAAAAAAGTTATAGTCATTTCTACGAGCCTGCGTCGTGGCTCAAACAGCGACATGCTCGCTGACCAATTTGTGGAAGGTGCAAAGGCCGCCGGAAACGAAGTTGAGAAGATCTCATTGGCAGGCAAGAACATCCAGTTCTGCAAAGGCTGTCTGGGTTGCCAAAAGCTGGGCCGTTGTGTCATCGACGACGATGTGAACGACATCATGGTAAAGGTTCTGAAAGCTGATGTCGTCTGCTGGGCCACACCTATCTATTATTATGAGATGAGCGGTCAGATGAAAACTCTCATCGATCGCATGAACGCCATGTACTCACTTGACTATCAGTTCCGCGATGTCTACCTGCTGACGACAGCTGCAGAGGGTGAAGAAGAAACGCCAAAACGAGCTGAGACAGGCCTGACAGGCTGGATAGACTGCTATCCCAAAAGCCGATTGGCAGGCACACTCTTCTGCGGTGGTGTGAACGATGCCCGTGAGATTGAAGGGAATGCCAAATTGCATGAGGCTTATGAACTTGGTAGAAACGTATGATGAAGAAAGTATTATTAGCCGCTATCCTGCTGGGCGGGATGCTCGCAGGATGCACGAACAAAGAACAAGCTAAAACGGAAGAGAATATGACGACATTGAATTTAACGCAGGAGTGGGACAAGGTGTTCCCACTGAGCGACAAAGTGAACCACAGCAAGGTGACGTTTCAAACACAATATGGACTGACCCTGGCTGCCGACCTTTATGAGCCAAAGGAAGAAGTTGTTGCGAATTTGAAATCCACACCTCAAGAGTCGGAGATTTCTAATCAGAAACTCCCAGCCATCGCCGTTTCTGGCCCGTTCGGCGCCACAAAGGAACAGTCGAGCGGCCTCTATGCCATGCGAATGGCAGAACGTGGTTTCGTGGCACTGGCTTTCGACCCGTCATTCACAGGTGAGAGCAGCGGGGAGCCACGCCGCACGGCTTCACCCGACATCAATACGGAGGACTTCATGGCCGCTGTCGATTTCCTGTCGAAGTTGGAGAATGTGGATGCCAAGCGCATTGGCATCATCGGTATCTGCGGTTGGGGTGGCATTGCCCTAAATGCTGCCGCAGCCGACACACGCATCAAGGCTACCGTTGCTTCCACGATGTACGATATGACTCGCGTAAGCGGAAACGGCTATTTCGACAGCGAGGACAAGGAGGAGTCGCGCCATCAGGCACGTGAGGCACTCGCCAAGCAGCGTCTGGCTGATCCTATGGCAATGGCAGGCGGTGTCGTCGATCCCCTACCCGATGATGCACCTCAGTTTGTGAAAGACTACTATGACTATTACAAAACCCCACGCGGCTATCACGAGCGCAGCGGCAACTCCAACGACGGCTGGCGCGTCATCGGAACGCAAGCCTATGCCAACAGCCGTTTCCTGTACTACATCAACGAGATCCGTTCGGCCGTTCTTGTGATGCACGGCGAGAAGGCTCACTCACGCTATTTCGGCGAAGCTGCCTACCACTATATGGTGGACGGCAAGGCTGAGGGATACAACGTGGTCGGCAAGCCCAATCCCAATCCTGAGAACAAGCAGCTGCTCATCATCCCCAATGCCTCCCACTGCGACCTCTACGACGGCGGTTACACAGAGCTTACAGGCAAAGGCGAACCCAAGAATCTGATTCCCTGGGACAAACTGGCCGAGTTCTTCACGCAATATCTGAAATGAAACGGCGATTTGAAGATTTAAAGCAGAGATGAAATATCTTCTAAGTTTTTTTACTATTTCTTGTTGTTCTGCTTGGTTTTTCGTACCTTTGCACCCATGAAAATAGGAGTTATTGTAGCAATGGAAAAGGAACTGCACCAAATCAGGGATATGTTTCCTGAAGAAAAAGTGGTGGTGCAGAAGTGTGGAATAGGTAAAGTGAACGCCGCCATCGGTGCCACAGAAATGATTCGCGACCACCAGCCCGACATGATTGTGTCGACGGGATGTGCCGGCGGTTATGGGCCAGGCGTCAACGTTCAGGACGTGGTGGTTTCTACTGAACTCGCTTACCACGATGTTTATTGCGGTACAGCCATCGGACAGTCAGTCTACGGCCAAGTACAGGGAATGCCTGCACGTTTCCCAGCCGATCCGAAAATGCTCGAGGCGGCACAAACGCTCACCGCCAATCTGTCGTCTTTTGCCCCCGGCATCTCCATCCACCCAGGGCTTATTGTCACTGGCGACTGGTTTGTCGATTCGAAAGAGAAGATGCGCGAGATCATCGGCCACTTCCCAGAGGCACGAGCCATCGACATGGAGTCGGCAGCCATTGCCCATGCCTGCTATCGCAAGGGAGTTCCTTTCATTTCATTCCGCGTGATCAGCGACCTGCCCCTGCAGGATGTAGATGCATCGATGTATCACGACTTCTGGAACACCATCGCCGACAACTCGTTCCAGGTGACGCGACACTTCCTGGAAAGCTTGATGCAGAGTGAATAGCACGGAGTTCCATAACATAACAACACGAGGGGGCTACTAATGCCCCCTCCATAATAATGAAGCCCTTCGGTGCAGTAAGGGGTTGCCTTCTCCATCGTCAGAATCGGAACCCAAGGAAGGCGCGGACGCGCCATTTGATATTGTGCACGGCAAGGTTCTTTTCGTTGCCGACGTTGGTGAAGTTGAACACCATCGACATGCCGAAGAATTTATTGCCCATCTGACGAACAACGGCCCCACGGCCAGTGATGATGACCTCTGGGAAATGGTAGTGTAGTGGAAGTTTGGTATCGTTGAAAGTCATTTTCGTGTTGCTATAGACGATAAACGTGGGAAGAGCAGAGATATGAAGCAGCCATTGCTTCGAAGGCACGTAGTTGTAGCCGTAGCCTGCTCCGATACCAATATTGGTCATCTTCAGTTCTATTTCCTGTTGCCGATTAAGCGTGGCGTGCTGACCCATGGCCGACGCTGCTAACATGAAACTGCCGGCAGACCGTCGCTGGATATAGCTCTGCGAGAAGGCGGCGGGATAGGAGAAGCGACGGCTGTTGAAACAGTAGAAAGTATTGAGGTTCAATGTCTTCACCGACATCATGTCGGCAGGAAGTTCCATGCGCGGCATACCTTCCTTGTCGTGCCAGCCGGTAAAGTTATGGGCATTCTGATAAATAATGTCGAAGCCGAAACGTCGGCCGTAGGAATTGAAGTTCAACTCGTAGTCGTTGTATCTGCCCAACAGTTTGGCGGGATTAAGTGCAGCACTGAGCGAAAAACCAAGATAGGTTGCAGCCACGCTGACCGTCGTCTTGTAGTCGGCTTTTGCCTCCGAATTGAAGGGAACACCATCCTCTAGCCCCTCAGCCTCAATCTTTGCCCCCGACACATTCAGGCGTGCCTTGACGGTCCATTTGGTCGACGGCCGCACTACATAGGCCGTGTCAATAGCACCCTTGCGATAGTTGCATGTCAGGATGCTGTCAATACGTTGAAACAAATTCTGTGCATCAGTTTCTGTCGTAAGGATGGGCAGGACGACCACCGCCGACAACAGGCATCGACGAAAATGCCCGGCTCGTCTGAGTTTTCTAATCATAACCATCATTGTATTGAAATCAGAATTCATATCCGAGATTCAAAAAGAAGTAAGGCTTCTTGGTACGGTTGCTGTAGCCGATGGTGGCACCGACGGGTCCGAACATCGTATTGTAGTAGTAGGCAGCCTGGATGCCGAGGAGCGTCTTCGTATCGAGGAGATCCTCCAAGTCGTCAGCCTGCTGACCGCCGGCCACGCGTAGCAGCATGTAGTTGTTCGTGGCTATGCGCAGTTGTGCCTGAAGCTGGGCGGCCACGAACTGATGGCTGACGTATTCGATGTTACCGATGCCAGCGAAGGGCATCTGCTGCTCCACGTAGTGGCCGAACCAGTCGCCGCCGATGGTGTTGCCGAAGACAGGCGGAATGACGTCACCGATGAACAACCGGCCATAGAGCATCGGCTGAAGGGTGAATCGGCTGCCAAAGGTGAGCGACATGCGCCAGTTGGCGCTCACATCGCTTACGCCCGTGGCCTTGCCTATCTTGTTGCCGTCGGCATCGCGGACGTTCATCTTTCTGAAATCATTGGTCACGAAGGCATATTCGGCATCAAAGCGCACACCACGGGTGGGAAAGTACCAGTTGTCCTCGCTGTTGTAGTTCAGACGGGCACGATAGCTGATGAAATGCTCGTTCTTGAGCGAGATCTGCGGTGAGTCATCCGACCCAAGCTTATTGCGATAGTGCATGTAGTCCCAACGCAGACTGAACTGCAGGTTGAAGTTCTTCAAGTCGAAATTCAACGGCGTAAGCTCTCCCTGAAACTGGTTATAGAGGATGTTGTAGGCGCGGTCGCCGTTCATATAGACATCGATGTCGTTGCGGCGGAAGGAATAGCTAATCGTCGGTCGTGTAAAGCTGCGGGGATGGAAGGTCAGTTCTCCCCCAGCCTTCAAGCGCTTGCCCAGACGAAGCGTGATACTGGTATTGACGGGAACGGCGCTCTTCAGCGGGACATCGAGGCCCACCTGCACGGTGGCATACTCTTCGGTGTCAAACCGGAAACCCGCATGCAGTTGCGCCGATTTGCGGTTGCCGGCCACGAGGACGACGCGCACGCCGTCGCTGCTGGGCACCAGTTGGCATTCGGCTGTCTGGTAGAACAGGTCTACGCGCATCGACGTGGTGAGTTGCTGCTCCATTTTGGCATCAATGCTGTCCAACCGATTTAGGTGGAACTTCTGCCTGAGGAACTGTTCGTCCTGAGGTGTCATGTTCTCAAAGCTGTAGCCGCTTACGCGCTGTTTCTCGCTCATCACGCGCGGACGAAGCGGGTGGAGAATGGTGGGGCGGTAGTTGTCGTCGACGCCGATACGCCGCTTCAAGGCCATGATGTCGTCCCAATGGCGCATGGCCAACTCTTCGCCTCGGCGGATGAGCGTGTCAATGGCTGCTTGCGAGAAGCTGGCCGAGCCGTAGCCCTTCGTATCCACCTGAAGGTGGAGGTCGGTGATGGCAAGGTTTTCGTCGTATTTGTTCTTACAGTTGACGTCGATAATCTGGCTCAGGATGCTCATCGTGCCTCCCATGTCCTCGGCCACCTTAGGCGCTCCTTGCACGGTGACGCCGATGATGATGTCGGCCCCCATCTGGCGTGCAATGTCGGCCGGGTAGTTGTTTTTCAATCCGCCGTCCACCAGCACCTTGTCGCCTATTCTGACGGGCGAGAAGGCAGCTGGTATGGCCATCGATGCACGCATGGCCTGCGGCAGCCTTCCGCTATGGAAATCCACCTCGCTGTTGTCGATGACGTTTGTGGCTACGCAGGCAAAGGGGATGCGCAGGTCGCGTGAGAAGTCGAGCGAGTCAGTGTATCCCGTGCATAGCTGCTGGAACAGCTCTGCCAGATTCTTTCCTTTTACGAAACCTCCGGCCTGCATGTCTTTCTTGCCGATGGTCAGACCCGTTGTGAAAGCATAGGTATTCTGTTTCTGCCGGTCGCTGAGACTCTGGCGCCGCATGTCCTCACGGTCGGTGATGACATAGCTCCAGTCCTGCACGCGTACCATCGAGTCGAGCGCGTTGGCATTGTAGCCAATGGAGTAGAGTCCGCCGATGATGCTGCCCATCGACGTACCCGTGACGATATCGATGGGGATTCCCGCCTTTTCCAGTACTTTCAGCACACCAATATGAGCCATTCCTTTGGCGCCGCCACCACTCAGGACGACGCCCACTTTGGCCCTATGCTGAACCTTGTTTTGATTAACAACGGTACTGTCTGTCTGAGCACTTACGATACTACTCAAACACGCAACCATGATGGTTATGAATAGACTTTTCTTCATCTTTTAAATGTATTTATACCGAAGGTTAAACCAGCGAAGAGCGGTGAAGAGCACAATCAGGCTGACGCCGGCCAGCAGGACTTCGGTAATGAGACTCATGTTGACGATGACCTTCTCGGCAGACGCTGGCATCAGCATGACTGTCGTGTTGTTGGCCACATGTACCACAATACTTGGCAGCAGACTGTCCGTGCGCCAGACAAGCCAACCAAGCAACAGTCCGTAGAGTGCGCCGAACACCATCTGCACGGGATTCAGATGGATGCCTCCAAAGATGAGTGCCGATATCACGATGGCCACCCACGGACAATAGCCATCAGAAAGACCTTCAGCACATCGGCGCGACGGATGCGCCCCAATCCGAGTACTGCCCATCGCCGCCAAAGAAACACGACAATGGCAAGCACCGTGCCCAGCAGCATACTTGCCGTCATGAAAGGTGTCTGCCAAACGCTGTCGCTATCCATCGTGCCGCCGTGCAACCTGTCGACCACCACTACGCAGATGGCTACTATAACAGGTGGCGACACCAGAAGCACGCCATAGACAATCAGATACCTAATAATATCTGAGAGCCTGCCATTTGTTGTTTCTGAGCGTGTCATCTGCTATCTCTGAGCGTGTCGTTAATTATCTCTGAGCGTGTCGTAAGACATCTCTGAGCGTGTCGTTGAATATTGCCGAGCGCCTTGTTAGCCACAAACGAAACCTTCTCTCTTTTTTTATGATTTCTTGCCCGTTTGCTTCTTCAACTCTCGAATGGCCTTTTGTTGCTCAGGCGAGAGGGCTGGGATGTTGTGAGTGCGCTCATACTCCTCCAGATCGTCGAGCGACATATCTCCAACGTAGCCTTTGTTCAGCGCTTTGCTATGTGCCTTGAACTCGTCTTCGTCCATGTAACTGTGGTCGGTGGCATAAAGGTAGAGGACGGTGATTGTCCTTCCTTTCGAAGCGTCATACTCCCAGTGGCTCATTTCCATTACTTTATTGTAAGGCTGAATCTTGCCCTCATCATCAATTGCATACACCTCTGAATACTGATAGTCGTAGTTTCTGTTTTCCCTGGCTTTCCGCATTTTTTCCTCACCATTCGCCTTGTTGGCATAAGTCTGAATCTTGCCGGCATCGAGTGTGGCATGATAAAAACCGTCGGAATGCTGGATCTGTCCTACCACCCCCTCTGGGTTCTTGACAAGCCATCGGTTTTCGCCGTCGGGTTCCAAGCTCGTTTTATAGTATTCCTTAAAGCCCTTACTCTTCTCTACCAATGTCTCTATGGACCATGCTGCCTTCTTTACACCATCTTCTGCTTTTAATGCTAAGCCTTGTGTATTCCATGAGAGGGCTTTGTTGGCAGCTCCTCCATACGACCATACGTTGCGGGTCTTTCCTTTATAATTCTCCTGTATCACGTAGGCTACAGGAACGATGCCGGCAGCATAGGCGCGCAGCGAGTCTTCGATGTAGCTGAAGCCACGGAAATAAAAATCCATACACACGTATGGCTTTGGTTTCACCACGATTTCTTGCAGCGCGTAGTCCACTTCCTCCATCGTGACTCGCCTGCCTCCCTCAGTACCTTCGAGTGAAGGAAGGTCGGACACGCTGACCATCATCGGCTTGAAGGCTACGTGGGTGAGCGAGATTTTTCGTGCCCCCTTCACGTCGGAAAGCACACCATTAAGGTCGGTGGTGCCGATGAGTACCCCATCCTCGGTCAAAACACTTACAAGCGGAATGCCGTTGCCGTTGTCATCCACAACTTCTATTCTCTGCGCCTTGGCGTTCATTGTAGCCATCATGGCGGCTACGACCAATATCACAATCTTTTTCATGTTTTTAAAACATCATTAGGTGAAGGCAAAGGTACGACTATTTTCACAAATAGCCAAATATTCATTCATTTTTTTACTTTAGCCATTTGTTTAAGCCTTTTCGCATACAGAAAAACATGAGTTGAGAGAACATTCGTCTGTGTTATTCTTTGCTTACATAACGGAACCAAAACGTCTGTATGACGCCGCGCATGAGCAGATAGACCATAAAGGCAATCCACAGACCGTGATTCCCCAAAATGGGAAAAAGCAGCACATAAAGGGCGAAGAAGAGCAGCGTGGCCACAAACGATGAAACGAGCATGCCACGCGTCAGGGTCATTCCGATGAACACCCCATCCCACAGGAAGGCCATCACGCCGAAAGCTGGCACAGCGACAGCCCAGGGAAGATAATCAGCCGAGGCAGCACGCACCTGTCCATCGTCGGTAAGCAGCGATACGAAAAGCTGCCCACACAGCACATACAACAGCGTGAAAGCGACCGTCAGCGCTGCGCCCCATCGGAAAAGCCGCCGCACGGTGGCGTGCAGAGCTACATAGTTGCCAGCTCCCTTCCGCTTGCCACTCAACGCCTCGCCAGCAAAGGCGAAACCATCCATCACGTAGGAAAAGAGCAGGTAGAACTGCATGAGCAGGGTATTGACTGCCAAAATGACGTCGCCACTCCGCGAACCAGCAGAGGTAAAGAACAGCATCACGCTGGCCAGGCAAAGGGTACGGAGGAAGATGTCGCGGTTCACGCGGAAGAAGACAGAAAGATTTTCACGCCCCTCTCCTCTCTGAGAGAGGTCGGGGGTGAGGCGGTATCTCTTGATGGTTTTTCCGTAATACTTCCAGCACAGGCCCAAAGCAAGCAGGAAACCACTCCATTGAGCAATGAGTGTGCCAAGGGCCACACCTTCGACCTTCATGCCGCAGACAACAACCAGAAACAGGCTCACCACCATGTTGACCACATTCTGAAAGATGGCCACTACCATCGGCGAACGCGAGTTCTGCATGCCGATGAACCACCCCGACAGGCTGTAAAGACCCAACGAAGCAGGCGCCCCCCAGATGCAAATATTAAAATAGGTGTGGAAGAGCGGACGAACCTCGGCCGACGGGCTCATGATGAGATCGGCCAACATGCGGAGCGGCCATGCAAACAGAAGAAATGCCAAGGCGATGACCAAAGCAATGACTTCGGCCCTTACCAAAAGGCTTACCACTCCCTGCAAGTCGCGACGCCCCAAGGCCTGAGAGGTGAGGCCGCTGCTGCCCATGCGGAGGAAACCGAAAAGCCAGTACATCACGTTGAACACCATACTGCCGATGGCAATGGCCCCGATATAAGAAGCAGCACCCAAATGACCGGTGATGGCCACATCCATCAGCCCCAACAGGGGCACGGTGATATTGCTCACAATGCTCGGGAGGGCTATTCTCAGGATGTCGCGGTCGATGGTCATGGGTGCAAAGGTATGGAATAATTGACAATTCTCCATTGATAAAGCATCAGAATTCTGTTTTTTTGTGGGGGAATAGAGCGGATTTAAATTTCTTTTGCTTAAATTATCAATTGTCTTTTGTCAATTGTCAATTATTTATGTACCTTTGCACCCGAAATAGCGTAATTACGTCAGTTAAGGAATGGCAAGAAAGCGTAAAAAAGCCCGCAGTCACCGTGGATTGCAGGCGGTAACTTTGTGCATAAGCACCGCCTTGGTGCTTATCCTGTTGGGTATGGTGGTGTTTTCCGTACAAGTGGCCGACAATCTCTCGGCCTACGTGAAGGAGAACCTGACCGTCACATTGATGCTCAGCGAAGACATGACCAACCCTGAGGCACAGCGCCTGTGCAAGGAGTTGCAGGCACGTCCCTATATCAGTCATCTGACCTATATCAGCAAGGAGCAGGCTCTCGAAGAGCAAAAGGCTGCTATGGGCACCGACCCCAGCGAATTCTTAGGCGTAAACCCCTTTGTGGGAAGCATTGAGCTGCAGCTGAAAGCCGACTATGCCAACAGCGACTCACTCCGTGCCGTCAGTCAGGCATTGAAGAAAAATCCAAAGGTGAACGAGATTACCTACCCTCAAGACCTGATGGACTCCGTGAACGAGAATCTCGGCCGTGTGAACATGGTATTGCTGGTGCTGGCCGTTCTGCTCACCATCGTGTCGTTCTCCCTCATCAACAACTCCGTGAAACTCGGCATCTTTGCCCGCCGTTTCACCATCCACACCATGAAGCTCGTGGGAGCCTCTTGGGGGTTCATACGCCGTCCCTTCCTCAAACGGAGCTTCGGCATCGGCATCGGTGCAGCCATCGTGGCCATCGCCGTGCTGGGCGCAGGAGTGTATGCACTCTTCCTCTACGAGCCGGAAGTGTCGACGGTCATCACCTGGCAGGTACTGGCCATCACGGCGGCGGCTGTCCTCGTTTTCGGACTGATCATCACCCTCGTGTGCACCTATTTCTCTGTGAACCGCTTTCTCAAGATGAAGGCAGGAGAACTGTACAAGAGTTGATGTTCGGCGAAACACCATCATTCAGAAATAACGAAAAATAACTATATGGACAAAAAGAATTTAGCATTTGGCAAGACCAACTTCATCCTGTTGGCAGTGGGAATGGCCGTGGTGATACTCGGTTTCATTCTGATGAGCGGTGGCAGTACGACAGCCGATTCGTTCAACCCCGACATTTTCAGCCCCATGCGCATCAAGGTGGCACCCGTAGTGACGTTCATCGGTTTCGTGAGCATAGTCTTCGCCATCATCCATAAACCAAAAGATTAAGTCATGGACTGGTTTCATGCTTTGATATTGGGCCTGATACAAGGTCTGACAGAATATCTGCCCGTGAGCAGCAGCGGACATCTGACCATCGGTCAGGAAATCTTGGGCATAAGCGGCGCCGACAACTTGATGTTCGACGTAGCCGTTCATGTGGCCACTGTCTGCAGTACGCTCGTGGTGCTCTGGAGTGAAATAGAATGGATCGTGAAAGGTCTGTTCAAAGGTCGTATGAATGACGAGACTCGTTATGTGCTGAACATTCTGGTATCGATGATTCCCGTAGGCATCGTCGGCGTATTCTTCAAAGACGAGGTGGAAGCTATCTTCGGCTCAGGGCTGCTCATCGTGGGCATCATGCTGCTGGTGACAGCATCGTTACTCATATTCTCTTATTACGCCAAACCGCGACAGAAGGAGAAAATCAGCATGCGCGATGCATTCATTATTGGTGTAGCACAGGCTTGTGCCGTGATGCCGGGCCTCTCACGGTCGGGCAGCACCATTGCCACAGGACTGCTTCTCGGCAATAAGAAAGAACGGCTGGCACAGTTCTCGTTTCTCATGGTCATTCCTCCCATCCTTGGCGAGGCGCTCCTCGACGGCGTGAAAGCCGCTAAGGGAGAAGATGTGTTTGGAAACATCGGCACACTGCCCCTCGTCGTGGGATTCCTGGCCGCATTCCTATCGGGATGTTTCGCCTGCAAATGGATGATCAACATCGTGAAGCGTGGAAAACTCATCTGGTTCGGCATCTATTGTGCCGTGGCCGGACTCGTAGCCATTGCCTATTCGCTGATGAGCTAAAGACTTTCCCCCACCTCTCACCTCTGACAAATGGATTTCAAAGAAGGAGTCATTCTGCATATAGACAAACCCTACGCCATGTCGAGCTTTGGCGCACTGGCCCACATTCGCTACCTGCTCACCAAGAGGATGGGCTACAAGGTGAAGGTGGGGCATGCCGGTACGCTCGACCCATTGGCAACAGGAGTGCTGATGCTCTGTACAGGTAAGAAGACAAAACTCATCGAGACCCTGCAAGCCAAAGACAAAGAGTATGTGGCCACCTTGCAGTTGGGTGCCAATACAGCCAGCCACGATATGGAACATCCTGTCGACGAGACATTCCCGACCGACCACGTCACACGTGAGAAGGTGGAAGCTGTGCTCAACCGGTTTGTGGGCGACGTGGAACAGATACCTCCCGTCTACAGCGCTGTGTGTGTCAACGGAAAACGTGCCTACCAGCTGAGCCGGAAAGGCCGCGACTTCGAGATCAAGGCAAAAACGGTGCACATCGAGGAACTCGAGCTGCTGCACTTCGACCCAGAGCTGATGCAGATGAGCATCCGTGTGCGTTGCGGCAAAGGCACCTATATCCGCTCTCTGGCACGCGACATCGGCGACCAACTGGCTTGTGGCGCTTTTCTCACATCGCTCTGCCGAACCCGTGTGGGCGAGGTGCGTGTGGAGGACTGCATCACACTGGAAGCCTTCCCCGAATGGCTTGACAGCCAGCACATCACAGGCTGACAGACGTTTGGGCAGATGGCAGCTTCCACCTGAAAGAAAATAAAAACAACAACGAGATATGAAATTATCACAGTTCAAATTCAAGTTTAGCGACGAACTGATCGCTCTGAACCCGCCTTTCCATCGCGACGAATGCCGACTGATGGTGCTGCACAAAAAGTCGCAGACCATCGAGATGTTCAAGACCGACGAGAATGGCGAGCCGCTCACTGACGCGGAGGGTAACAAGCAGTATCTGGATTTCCGCAATGTGCTCGACTATTTCGACGAGGGCGACACCTTCATCTTCAACGACACCAAGGTGTTTCCCGCCCGCCTCTACGGCACAAAGGAGAGAACCGACGCCAAGATAGAAGTGTTCCTGCTTCGTGAACTTAACGAAGAGATGCGACTGTGGGACGTTCTCGTGGAGCCAGCCCGCAAGATACGCATCGGCAACAAGCTGTTTTTCGATGAGAGCGGAACGATGGTGGCAGAAGTGATCGACAACACCACCAGCCGCGGACGCACCCTGCGTTTCCTCTACGACTGTCCGCACGATGAGTTCAAGCGCGAGCTCTTCGCCTTAGGATCGGCTCCCCTGCCCCACTACATCGTGGACAAACGTCCGGCAACGGAAGACGACATGACTGATTTCCAGTGCATTTTCGCCAAGAACGAAGGAGCCGTCACCGCTCCCGCCTCTGGACTGCACTTCTCGCGCGAAATGATGAAACGTATGGAAATACGGGGCATGGAGTTTGCTTTCATCACCCTGCATTGTGCCTTGGGAAACTTCCACAGCATTGAAGTGGAGGATCTGACCAAGCACAAAATGGACTCCGAGCAGATGAAGATTGAGGCTGAGGCCTGCCGAATAGTAAACAAAGCCAAGCAGGAGGGACATCGCATCTGCTCCGTAGGAACCAGCGTGCTGAAAGCCACAGAAACAGCCGTCGGCACAGACAAGCTGCTGAAGGAATATGAGGGATGGACCAACAAATTCATCTTCCCACCCTACGAGTTTGGACTTTCTAACTGCATGATTGCCAATTTCTATCACCCCATGTCAACCCTGCTCATGGAGACGGCAGCCTTCGGCGGCTACGAACTGGTGATGAAAGCCTACGACATGGCCGTGGACAACGGCTATAAGTTCGGTTGCTACGGCGATGCCATGCTCATCTTGAACGATTGAGGTCATTCCCCAGAGGAAGGACTGAATAAAGACAAGCTCATGAAGGAGCAACCATCAACACCATCTGCCCACACGGTATTCCTCGGCCTTGGCACTAACTTAGGCCAAAAAGAAGAAAACATCCGTCGTGCTATAGAAAAAATTGGAGAGCTGGTTGGCGAAGTCGTTCGCCAGTCAGCTCTCTATCGGTCTGAGCCTTGGGGATTCCAGTCAGACAACTCTTTCGTCAACGCAGTCATTTGCTGCCAGACAACGCTCACCCCACATGAGGTGCTTGCCAAAACGCAGGCCATTGAACGTGCTATGGGTCGCCGACACAAATCGGTCAACCGCCAATATCACGACCGCATCATCGATATCGACATCTTGCTCTACGACGATTGGCAGGTGGACGAACCCGACCTGCAGATACCCCATCCGCTGATGTTCCAACGCGATTTCGTGATGAATCCTTTGCGCGAAATCCTCGACTTCCCCGAAGAAGAAACAACCTAAAACCAACATCCCCTGTCGCTGAAATCATTCAGGACAGGGGATGACGCTTTACCTTAAAGAATGCTTTAGCTTATCGGCGCAGGCCAAGAGCCTTCACGATGGCACGATAGCGAGTGATGTCGCGGTCGTACAGATAGTCGAGCAGAGCACGACGCTTACCAACGAGAATGGTCAGCGAACGAGCTGTGTTGTGATCCTTGTGATTCTTCTTCAGGTGCTCTGTCAGGTGCTTGATGCGATACGAGAACAGGGCAATCTGGCTCTCTGCACTACCAGTGTCTGCGGCATTGCCATTGTGGCTGTACTGGCCGAAAATCTCTTCTTTCTTAGCTTTGTCTAAGTACATGATAAATTGATGATTAAATGATTGAAAATTACATCCTTCTGATGCGCTGACGGCAATCATCAGCCGTCTCTACATCGTCGAATGCACCGGACTCTCCGGCTTGCTTTCTTCGAAAGCGGGTGCAAAGGTACGAATTTCTTCACAATTCTCAGTTCATCATTTGTAATTATTTGTAACTTTAACTATTTTTATGGATTCTACAACCTGGTGTAACGACTCAGCCCCCTCGCAGATTGACCTCTTCCAGCCCCTCCTGTAGGAGTGGGGCTGATTAGTTTCTGCGCTCAGTTCCAACTTTTCCTCCCCCATGGGGGAGAAAAAGAGGGGGTTGCATATATTTTTTTCATCTCTACAAAAGAAATCCACACCTTTTGTACGCACTTAATCAAAATTTTCGTACCTTTGCACCCGCTTATCATAAATAAGGTATATGCAAGACATCAGAAACATCGCTATTATAGCCCATGTGGATCATGGCAAGACAACACTGGTAGACAAAATGATGTTGGCCGGACACCTCTTTCGCGACGGACAAAACCTCAGCTCGCAGGTGCTCGATGCCAACGACCTGGAACGTGAACGTGGCATCACCATCCTTTCGAAAAACGTATCAATCACGTACAAAGGCGTGAAAATCAACATCATTGACACGCCGGGGCACAGCGATTTCGGCGGTGAAGTGGAGCGCGTGCTCAACATGGCCGACGGCTGCCTGCTCCTCGTGGATGCTTTCGAGGGACCAATGCCGCAGACACGCTTCGTGCTGCAGAAGGCTTTGCAGATAGGACTGAAGCCCATTGTTGTGGTGAACAAAGTGGACAAGCCCAACTGCCGGCCGGAGGAAGTCTACGAGATGGTGTTCGACCTGATGTTTGCCCTCAACGCCACTGAAGACCAATTGGATTTCCCTGTGGTCTACGGATCGGCCAAGAACGGCTGGATGGGCGAGGACTACAACACGCCTACTGACAACATCACCTATCTGCTGGATAAAATCATTGAGGTGATTCCCGCTCCACGACAGATTGAGGGAACACCGCAGATGCTTATCACCAGTCTCGACTACAGCAGTTATATGGGACGCATCGCCGTGGGGCGCGTCCACCGCGGAACCCTGACCAACGGCATGAACATCACCATCGCCCACCGCGACGGCACGATGGAGAAAACCAAGATCAAGGAACTGCACACCTTCGAGGGCATGGGCCACGTGAAAACCGACCATGTGGACTCTGGCGACATCTGTGCCGTCATCGGACTGGAACGCTTTGAGATTGGCGATACCATCTGCGACCTGGAGAACCCGGAGCCGTTGCCGCCCATCGCCATCGATGAGCCCACGATGTCGATGCTCTTCACCATCAACGACTCGCCCTTCTTTGGCAAAGAGGGCAAATACTGCACCTCACGCCATATCAACGACCGCCTGATGAAAGAGCTGGAGAAGAACCTCGCCCTGAGAGTGGCACCTTTCGAGGACTCCACCGACAAGTGGATCGTTTCCGGACGTGGCGTGCTGCACCTCTCCGTGCTCATAGAGACCATGCGCCGTGAGGGCTATGAGTTGCAGGTGGGACAGCCGCAAGTGATCTACAAAGAGATTGAGGGGCAGAAATGCGAACCCATCGAGGAACTGACCATCAACGTGCCTGAGGAGTTCGCCTCGAAGATGATTGACATGGTGACTCGCCGCAAAGGTGAGATGACCTCGATGGACACGCAGGGCGACCGCGTGAACATTGAGTTCGACATCCCCTCGCGCGGCATCATCGGCTTGCGTACCAATGTGCTGACAGCCAGTCAGGGAGAAGCCATCATGGCCCACCGCTACAAGGAATACCAACCCTACAAGGGCGACATACAGCGTCGCATCAACGGCTCGATGATAGCTCTCGAGACAGGCACGGCCTACGCCTACGCCATCGACAAGTTGCAGGATCGCGGCAAGTTCTTCATCGACCCAGGCGAAGAGGTGTACATCGGACAGGTGGTCGGCGAGCATGTTCACGACAACGACCTGGTCATCAACGTCTGCAAAGCCAAGCAGCTGACCAACGTACGTGCTTCGGGTACCGACGACAAGGCACGCATCGTACCAAAGACCGTCATGTCGCTCGAAGAATGTCTGGAGTACATCAAGGCTGATGAATACGTAGAGGTGACGCCCAAGTCGATGCGCATGCGCAAGATCATCCTCGACCATAACGACCGCAAACGCGCCAACAAGGAATAGTCTTCATCGCATTCTTGTTTCGGCTATGAAATACGGCAGATTCTTTCCCTTGTCCCTCAAAATGCTTTTGGTGGCTATGGCCGTCATGATGACAGTTGCTGTATGGGGGCAGGATGTGAAGATAAAGAATCTGGAGCGGCTGAAACTGATGACAAGTGAAGAACTGATACACAAAGGCGAGCGTTGCCGGATGAAGAAGAATATGCCCGACAGTGCCCTTCTGTATTTAACGATCGTTGCCAACCGGCAGTTGTCAAGAATGGACGAGAAAGACACCATCGAAGTAATGTCGCATATAGCAGCTTTGCATGGGCTGGGCATTTTGTATAGTGGTGCTTATTTCGACTATAAGAAGGCATACGGCTACTATCTGCAGGCCGAGAGTATGGCAAAGAAATACAACCGTACACTCTTGCTTCCCTCCATTCACCACAACATGCTTGGACTGAAGAAACTCGACTTCTCCGTCAACCGGCGCGACGAAATAATCCCAGAACTGATTAACGACTACAAGCAGCTGGTCCGCGAAGCCGTTGGTTATCATGCAATGATGTATTATCCCATCTATGTGGCCAACATGGCAAGCTTTGCGATGAACAGCGAAATGGTGGACAGTGTCAAGCCGGAATTGGAAAAGTACCTGAAGATGAAGCTCCCCGAGTCAAAGCTTTTTCCACAAGAGGTTTACCGACTCATTTGCCTTGCCATTCTGGCATATTCCAACAAGGAATACGAGAAGGCATTCATGTATCTGGACCAACAGAAGGAAGTCATTCTGCAAAACAGCAACGATTCGAACTTCCATGCTTGGTTGACCGGCAACAACTACACGAGGTGTGAGTTCCTGTGGGGAATGGGAAGGGACGAGGAAGGGTTGGCTCTGGTTCAAGAAAACCTACGCCTTGGACAACAAGCAGACAACCATGTGACCATATGCGATGCCTACAACAACCTTATGGACTACTATCATGAACATGGTGATGAGCCTTTGGCTAATCATTACGAGCTACTTTATCTAAGGGAAAAGAACTACATAGAAAACCAAAACCACCTATTGGATGTCGACAAGGTGAAATACCTCTTCGAAATCGATAAGATGAACGAGGATGCAAAAGTGCAGGCTGAAAGGGAACAAGTCAAGACATACGCGCTATGGATGGTGTGTTTCTTCACCTTTTTCATAATCGTGTCATTGGTTCTTCTTTATCGCAATTACCGAGAGGTGAAGGAGAAGAACGCCCAGCTCTTCCAGAAGGTTCAGGAGCAACTGGCGGAGATAGAGGAGAAGAAGGCTCTGCTACTCCAGGCTCCGCAGCCGCTACCGCAAGTGGAGAAGCCCAAATATCAGAAGAACGCCATCGACGAAACGACGAAGTCGGAACTGCTCCACCGCATCTTCTTCGTCATGGAATCGTCTGCCGACATTTATGACACCGATTTCTCCCTGCAGCGATTGGCCGAGCTGGTGGAAGGCAACCCCAACTACGTGTCGCAGGTGATCAACGAGAAATACAAGCAGAATTTCAATGCGCTGCTCAATGAGTATCGCATCCGTGAAGCCTGCCGCCGCATCAACGACCGCGAGCACTACGGCAACCAGACGCTCGACAGCATTGCCGAGGGCGTGGGCATCCGTGCCCGTTCCACCTTCGTCACCGCTTTCAAGAAGTTCACGGGCATGACTCCCTCTGCCTATCAGAAGTTGGCAAAGACTAAAGTAGCCAGCACCCAGACACCCGCCTAACCCCTCTATGTCGCCACATTTTTGTTCGTGCGTGTAAGTTCGAACAAACCTCGACGGCTTTTTCTTGCGGCTTTCCCGCAATCGCCCTATCTTTGCACCATCAAACCTTTTTATTAACCTTTTAAAATTCAAACAAAATGAAAAAGATGAACTTATTCAAATGGATGGTGGTGCTGATGCTGCTGCCGATGGGAGCAAGGGCGCAAGTAAGAAATGTCTATCCGACGGCTCAGCCCATGAAAAGCGGATTGATGGAGTCAACAATCCTTGACCAACAGAATTACCGCAAGATAGAGAACGGCAGCATGACAACGCTGCTATACAATAAGCCCATAGCCAAGAAAGAGTCCACCGACGATGAGGCACAAGTACACTTCATCCTGAAATACGACAAGGAGGCTGTGGAGAGTATCCATCTGATGATGTACCACAATCAACAGAATTATGGTGCCTATTGGGGCGATGAGGGGGACGACTTCACCATGAGCCTGCCCAAAGGCGAATGGGACTTTTGTCTAAGCATTTATAATAGTAAAACTTTCCGTTTAGAACACATCATTCAAGACCTGGTTCAGATAGACGGTGACATGACGCTTACTTTCTCTGAGGAAGATGCCACCAACTATATTGCTATCAAAGAACTGATGTCCAACGGGGAAGAAATGAAGTTTACAACTTACCGCGGGAGCGAGTCGGGAGAAGTAGAAGTGGTCAGTCGGGGCGATGCCGATGTGTTGAAGTTTGTGCGCTATGCAGTTTATAAGCCGGAAGGACCAATGGGCTTGTTCTATAAAGAGTATGGTGATGCTTACAATTTCGAGGGATTTCCTTTTGTCAAAGACTTCGGCTGGTGGGTAAGCCCGTCTAAGAGTGGTCGTTTCGCCTTCTGTCGCGATGAATATGCCGCTGTGGGCAGTCTTTATGAATATGGTAAAAGGCAGGGAAGTACGTTCTATGTCAACAAATTCTATACCGACAAGACGGAAACTGCCGTCCTCAGCAACAATCCTGCTGACTATTTTTATACCGAGGAGAAGTTTGTCCAATCAAAAGGCGGGAAGGAATGGAGCGATTTGCGTTATCCCACAGGCGTCTTTGGAATGAAATTGGCTCAAGTGATAGACGACATCTATGTCGGCTCCACTTCTTTTATGAGTGCATTTTGGAAGGATGAGGCGAACACACTCCATATCTACAACGGCGTGTCTGTCGGCAATGATGCTTCCGAAAGCCGATACAATCTTTTGGCGACTTCTCGGTTCACAGATAACTGGCAGGCAACGGCATGGGGCGACGTGCAAGAGCGAATCATTCTTGGTATGCCCGCCTACAGAAAGGATGGCAAACCGACATACGTGAATTGTGGCCCGTCAAACGGATCTTCCTTGTTCTGTGCTTTACCTAATAGCAACTGTTTGAACTCTATGAGAGGCAATCCTGCCTTCTCGTATTCTCCCGAACAGAAAGCCTTGCCCTATGGTAGCAGTTGTCCCGTCTTGACGATGGATAAATACAGTTACGAGGCGGAGTGGGGGCATCTGTTTGTTGCAGCCCCATACTATACCGGCCGTTACGGCGAATACCGCGAAACGGATATGGTTGGTCTTGAAGAGACCATCAAGGTGGACGGCGAACAGGTTGCTGGCAGCTACGACGAGTACCAGCAACTGCAAGGACAATGGATAGGCGAAGGCATTCCCACAGGTGTGTTCGATATTTCCTTAATAAACAAGAACGTAGAGGTGGACGGATTAGACGGAAAAAACGAAGCCACAATTCATTTCGACATGGGAGCAGAAGACAAAGAAGCCCCCAACCTTCAGATGCTGTGGTTCAAGGATAAGGACAACAATATCATTGACCGCTTTGCAAAGGCCGAGGACGGAACTTTGGAGTTCGCTGGCGGCGATTTCAATTTCCATTTTGTGAACGAAGGTTCGTATTGGTACGACATCGCAGAGCAGACTGTCAGCGTGAGCTATTCACCTTACTGCAAAGATGAGTGGGCGGCTTTGGAAGTGGAAGAAATACCAGAGAACTACTTTGCTCCTGCCTTCGGCTACTTCTATCGTGGCTCTTTGAAAGATGTGACAGGTGTCGGCGAAAAGGGTTGGTTCGACCTGAAGATTCGCTTGGAGGATGCCACCGGCAACTGGCAGGAGCAGGTGATCAGCCCCGCTTTCCGCATCGACGAACTGGTGGACACGGGCATTGAGAACAATAACCAATATACGATAACCAACAACCGCGATGCGGAAGCCATTTATGATGTGATGGGCCGCCGCCTTGCAAATGATTCGCCAAGAGGCGGGAAGGGCGTGCGGATCGTTCACCGGCAGAATGGCGATGTGCGCAAAGTCGTTGTGAGATAGGCTTTAGCCAACATCTGGTCAGCTTGTAGCCAACGTCTGGTCAACGTTAACCTATGCCAGGTTAACCGATGACCAGGCGTTGGTCAGCGTTTAACCTGTTTTGCGCCCATGTTTTGATCAACCCCGAAGGGGCGCTTGCTGATGCCTGACAAACTGCTTCACCCCCCCCTTGCCATACCTGTTTTGTCAAGAAAACTTCGAATTTAAGTGGGTCAAAACTCGCGTCCTTGAAAACAAAAGTCCGCTGGTAGGAAAAAACGGCAAAAATGAGCGATTTCTGTAACTCGTTGAATGCGACCGTATTATAAGAATCCTGTCCTCGTTAGCCCCTGAAGCATTTCCAATTTGCGTCACCTTCCCCCATGAATAGCGTCGAATCACCTTGCGATTTGCGTCACTTTGCCCTGTCGTTTGCGTCATTTCACGTGCTCATTGATATTGTTTCGCACCCTCATACCATATCTCTATCCGCCTCTTAGACCACAAATGACGGCATTGGGAACCATCAGCAGCATCGCGAGAACATACGAACAACGCGAAGAACGATTTCTTAGACTGTCCATGTTGCTAAAACGCGGAAAATAGTCAACGTATTTATGTCAAAATCCTTCATCAAGAATTTCTAATGGAGAAACGAATAAAATAGGCAATTATATACTATTTGACTCCAAGATTACCAAATACCATAAAAACAATACTGACCCCACCCCTGCCCCCCTCCCCTACATGGGAGGGGATTGCTGCGACCTCATGTACTTTCATTGGATGTTAGGGTTGGGATAAATGCCTGATAGGTGCGACTTCGTAAGCACTCGGGGGTGTGTCAAAACTCTGCCGATTGTAGGGACATACTTTCATGTATGTCCGTTGGTCTGGATTTTGCTGGCCCCCATCGGTGTCATTTCGGACATACATAAAAAATTGTGATTAAGTGAGAACAAAGTCAAGCTTGCTTGTCATTTGTCGAACGTGAACAATTTATCCAAGTATGTCCCTACACGCGGATAGAATTTGGCATTTTGACACACCCTCATTACTGCGCCCACATGTACTTTCATTGGATGTTAGGGGTGGGATAAATGCCTGATAGGTGCGACTCCGTAGGCACTCCCCTCCCTTTCACAAAGGGGAGGGGGTCAAATCATATATAATGGCCATAGAACAAGGAACGTTAACACCAGTATTAGCAACCGTTCTGCAAGATTAATGCAACAGTTCGCCCGTTCGGACATTCACGCGGAAGTGATTGTCGGGCAGGCCGTTGAGCATGCAATGAAACACCTCGTCCAGAACGGAAATCTCACTTCTCACTCCTCGCTCCCCGCTCCTCGGATGAACCTCATCCCCCTGGCACCTCGAAAAGAAATCCTCGTAGGCTTGCAAACGAGCTTGGGGGATTTCGCTCAAAGCCAGGGAACCCGCAAAGCGCAGGCGATAGAGGTCGGTGACGAGGTCAAGCCCCGTCCATGTGGCTTCGCCCGAAGGTGAAGAAGCATCGGCATACGCGCCACCTATCTGCGGCAAGAAGTCCTGCAGTTTTTGGGGCAAATCCTGCTTCACGAAGCGGTTGGCCACCAGTTCTGTGAACCATTGGGAGCAGAACTGACGGTAGTTGTTCAGAGGTGAGAGGCGAGAGGTGAGAGGTGAGAGATTACCATACCTCGGAAATAACGCATCGTAGCCAGGCACAGAGTCTATGCGCACGGTTTGAAAGTCGTAGATGCTGTCGTTTTCGATGGTCAGGATCTTATAGGCTGGCATATAGCCTGCAACGGTGGGAACCTGTACATTGACAAGCGAGCCCCTACGACTGCCTTCATTACGATAAATCCCCGTTTGATTGACGTGCATGTGACCCGCTATGTGAAGGCGCACACCTGCCTCATAAAAAGCCTCGGCCACTTCAGGCTTGGGCACACGCGTCAGGTCGAAAGCCTTCTCACCCCAGGCCTCGCGGACGATGTCGGTGGCCCCGTTGTTGAAATCCAAAAGCGGATAGTGGCTGAACACCACAAGGCGCTTACCCTGTTCTTGGGAGCGACGCACCACGCTTCGCACCCAATCCACGAGGAAGGGCTTATAAGCCATCACGTTGTTATAGCCTGGCCAAGAGCCGTTGTATAGGGGGGGCCTCCCCCCGCCCCTCCCAAGGAGAGGAGTCTGATTACCAACAGACGCTGCTTCTTTATGCGTATGCACACTGCCATCGATGGAAAGGAGCCAAAGACCAGGTTCCGGCTCCACCAGATAAGAGGCGTCGGGATAAGTTGTGGGATTGTCGGGATGCTCCCAATAGACATCGCCTTCATGGGGAAGGAATCCGAAATCATGCCATTCTTGAATCAGCTCAGGATAGCCCAGACAACGGAGCGAAGGCACGACGGTGTCGGGGGTAAGGATTTCCTGCGGTTTGTTGGGCAGGAAAAACTGGCACGAATCGCTGTAGATGACACGCGGCTGGCCGTCGGCACCTAAAAAATCCTTTTGCCCCCAATGCGACACTACGGGATAGTTGGGATCGTGATTGCCTGTGGTCATGAAGAACCGCATGCCATACTGTTGCTCATAGCCGCGAAGGATGCGCGTGACGGCCTGACAGGTGAGCTCCTGGCCGTTGTCGGTCAGGTCGCCAGAAAGGATGACCAGCTTGATGCCACGCTGCGCCGCATCGTCGAGGGCAGCAAGGAAGGCAAAGTAATTCTCGTTGAAAAGCCGCGTGGAACGGGCCTGCGACTCCCACGTGCGCACCAATTCCGGGTGTCCCACCACATCCTGAAAATGAGGGTCGGAGATGATGGCGATGCGCTGTGCCTGCACTTCAATTCCAAAAAGGAATGCGCAGAAAAGGCAAATGAGCATTAATTTACGGCCAAAACGGGCTGTAGCCATCAGGGCATAGCTCTGAAAATTCGTAGAATTCGTGCAATTCGTTGTTTTCATTACCATCTATACAACGCCAATTATCTCCTGAACGCTGCGACACCCATGCTGGTCGAGCCACTGGTTGATGCCGTCGCGCACCTTGATGGTCACGGCTGGGTCGATGAAATTGGCCGTACCTATCTCGATGGCAGTAGCGCCCGCCATGAAAAACTCGATAGCATCACGAGCCGTCATGATGCCGCCGAGCCCCACCACAGGGATTTTCACTGCTTTGGCCACCTGCCACACCATACGGAGGGCGACGGGTTTCACGGCAGGACCACTCAATCCGCCTGTGCCGATGCTCAGTACTGGGCAGCGACGCTCTACATCGATGGCCATTCCCATGAGGGTGTTGATGAGCGACACGCTGTCGGCTCCCTCGGCCTCTACGGCGCGGGCAATGTCGGCAATGTTGGTGACGTTGGGCGAAAGCTTCACAATCAGCGTTTTGGGATAACGCTGCCTGACGGCGCGCACCACAGAAGCAGCTCCCTCGCAAGTGACGCCAAAGGCCATACCACCCTGCTTCACGTTGGGGCAGGAGATGTTCAGTTCGATGGCGGGCACATGTTCCAGGGCGGCCACCCGGGCGGCACACTCGGCATAGTCGTCTGGCGAGGAACCGCTCACGTTGACGATGATGTTCGTGCCGATATCTTTGATTTCCGGATAGATGTGACTGCAGAAATAGTCCACCCCTTTGTTTTGCAGCCCCACACAATTGAGCATTCCTGAAGCCGTTTCCACCATACGCGGGTAGTCGTTGCCCTCGCGGGGATGCAGGGTGGTGCCTTTCACGATGATGCCGCCCAACTCATGAAGCGGTACAAAATCGGCAAACTCAGGTCCGTAGCCAAACGTCCCGGAAGCGGTCATCACGGGATTCTTCAGCTCCAATCTATCTATCTTTACTTGTAAATCAGCCATAATTCGTTGCTAAAATGAAAAACTCCTAATACTATATTATCAACTCCACATCAGTCTGCTGACATCGAACACTGGGCCCTCCTTGCACACACAGAGATTGCCCGCTGTGGTTTTCTCCACGCAGCAGAGACATGCGCCCAGTCCGCAAGCCATCATGTTCTCAAGCGAAGCCTCGCAATAGATGCCCCGACTCTTGGCAAAACGGGCAACAGCCACCATCATGGGTTTTGGTCCACAGGTGGAAATCTGCGTGAAATTCCCCTCCGACAGCACGGAATGATTGGTGACAAACCCTTTTTCGCCTGCAGAACCATCTTCCGTCGTCACGCACACGCGCCCGTACTTATTAAATTCGTCGAGCATCAGCAGGTCGTTGGCTGTACGGGCACCCAGAAGGAACGTAGGGCAAATGCCTTGCTCTTGGAGCCACTGCCCATAATACAGTAGGGGAGCCACGCCCACGCCGCCACCAACGAGCAGGATGTTCGGCTGCTCAGCAGGCAAGTCCAAACGGAACGAGTTGCCCAAAGGCAAAACGGCATTCAGCACGTCGCCTGCCTGCAAACGAGCCAGCCGACGTGTTCCGTCGCCTATGGTCGCCACGAGAAGCCACAACTCATTGCGCTCACGGTCGACAAAATGGATGGAAATGGGACGTCGGAGGAAGGTTTTAGGTGACTCATCGACCTTGATTTCGACAAACTGACCAGGCAGCATTTCCGGCAATCTGGAATCGGCTGTCAGTTTCAGCAACACATATCGGTCGTGAACATGACAGACCGAAACGACACGTAAATCGAGAATATACTTCTTCATAGAAACACTTGAATTAGCAAAAGCGAACGTCCTCGACCCGCTGTCGACGAACATTCGCTTGCAAATTTAAATAAAAAAAACGAGACCAGCAAAAATGAGATGAAGAAAAAGCGAAAATCACTTATTTCTTAGGCACAAAACTCTCCCAAGTCTGGTCGTCGTAGAAGACACGAATTTCAGTAATCTGACGCTTCGTTTTGTCAAAATAATTCAAATTAATTTTTTGCTGATTTTGCACTACTCGCGAGGTGGGTTGGGCAGAAATTCCTCGTGAGGGTTCAGCACTTCCCAGAGCAGAGTCGTCGAAAGCGAGCGTCTGTTCGCCAATCGGAGCCACGCGTTCCGCTGTCGACAGGCTATCAGTCTGTCCCTCTTGATCGGTATACATCTGCCCCTTGCCAAACATGAGCCATTCCAGGTTGATGGAAGGGAGCTTGGCGCGGATGGCCTCCACAGTGTTGAGCGTAGGCTTCGTTCGCTCGTTGAAAATGCTGCTCAGCGAAGCGGCAGACATTCCGAGAAAGTTTGCGAACGTCTGCTGAGTCATGTGCTGACTCTCCATGATTTGCTTGATTCTATCCTTCATTTTTCTGTGTCATGTGCGAAAATAGGGGTGGTTTGTCCTTTTCCCGTTCAGTTTACAAAGGTAAAGCTATTATTTGAGATACGCAACAAATGTAGAAAACATTTTAGTTTTATTGAGATTAGATTTATAAAATTAAAGTTTTAAATCTTAAATATACAAACATGAATAATGAGCTTTAAAATTACAAACACGAATTTACAGAAAGAAAACGTTACAAAGCCTTGTTTTAGCCATCTAAACCAATTAATTGGCTCATAATCGCTTACTTTCTTTATTTCTTTGCACAAATATGCAAATATGCAAAATCAACGCCCTTTCAGATTTAAAAAGCCTTCGACTTTCGCGAACTTATTTTCTTATTTTATTGGTTTTTATGCGTTTATGGTATCAAACATGTGAAGGCATATTCATTCCTTAAGATTTTGTATTGTGAAGATTTGGAAATAAATACCTATATTTAAATAATCGATTTATTGCTTTACAAATCAACATTTCTATATCAAAACATGAATACTGATTAAGAATGGTGGTGTTTTGAATCGCAAATCAACAAATATAAAATCTTAAAAGAAGTGAACGCTAAATCCTGAAGTGCCGAAAAAAAGCCAAATCGCTCATTTTCGCGTTCTTTTGAACGAGCGGTCAGGAAGCTTGAAAAAACGCGATTTTTGAGGCTCTTTATTTCAGCTAAGTGTTGTTCACTCACCCACTTAACTCAAAAAAACACGTTCTGCAAAAATCAAATTCTACAAAAAAAGAGCCGAAACTCGACTCTTTTTTGGGGTAAAAATCAGTGGAAAATGAATGCGATCAGCTCTCTCATCAGCTCCCCAGACGGTGTATTTGGGTTGTCGAGGCCCTTCATTTTCGCATCCGTCTCTCGAATTTTATCAATTATCTGCATCACTTTCGTTCCAGAAAAATGCCTCATGGCGGTCACATACTCTCTGGCTGACCATCCCCCACCCTTCAATTCGAGCCATCGGGCCACCTCATTTTCGTTGTTCCGATCAGGAGCGTAATATGCCAAAAGCAAATTTTGGAAAAATCCGAAAAGCATCGGAACGAGCAAGAAGGGTCCGCCGCTCTTTGGATTTTTGTCAAAATAATTCACAATTTTATTTGCCTTCAAAATGTCACGATTTGCGATAGCATTTCGCAGCTCAAATCCATTATAGTCTTTGCTCACTCCTATCTGCTGTTCCACGATGTCGGGAGTCACTCTCCTATCCTCTCCAAGAGTGATCATCAGCTTGTCGAGTTCCGAGCTCATGCGGTTGAGGTCCGCCCCGATGTGTTCGGCTATCATCAGCGTGGCTTTGTTGTCGATCGTGCAATTTTTCGCCTGGAGATACGAAGTGATGAAACCCGCCAGCTCGTAGTCGCGTTTTTTCTTGCTTTCGAACACCACGCCCACCTGAGCGGCAAGACTGGCAATTTTCTTCCTGCCGTCCACCTTTCCGTTTTTATAGGCGATGACCAGCACCGTCGTCGGCTGCGGTTTTTCGAGATAGGCCTCCAGCTGATCCCAGTTTTTGAGGTTTTGCGCCTCTTTCACAATCACCACCTGTCGTTCGGCCATCATGGGATAGCGTCGGGCCAAATCGGTGACTTGGGCTGTTGTCACGTCGGAGCCGAACACGATAGTTTGGTTGAAATCGCGCTCTTCCTCGCGCAAAGCATGCTCTGCGATATAGTCGGTAATGCGGTCGATATAGTACGACTCCTCTCCATGAAGCAGGTAGAACGGCTTGAACTGCCCGGCCTTCAGGTCGCGCATCACCGCGTCGAATGTCACCAAAGAATCTTTTTTTGCCATATCCTCATGATTATCGATTTGCAAAGTTACGAGTTAGATTCCATTTATCCAAGAAAAAGCGCGTTAATCTTCGCTAACAACCACATTATTCGCCTGAAAGTTTGTATCTTTGCACACAAATAGCAAGTAGCTTTTAGCTTCGCAAACCAATAGCAAGAAGATGATGAAGGACAACAACGAAGAGCTGTTCCCTGTGGTCGACGAGCAGGGGCAAGTGGTAGGAAAAGCCTCACGCGGCGAGTGTCACGGAGGCTCTATGCTGCTTCATCCTGTGGTCCACCTGCACGTGTTCAATTCCCAGGGTGCCCTCTACCTACAGAAACGGCCGCAGTGGAAAGACATCCAGCCAGGCAAGTGGGACACGGCCGTAGGCGGTCACATCGACTATGGCGAAACGCCCGAAGAAGCCCTCAGGCGTGAAGCGCGCGAAGAGCTGGGCATCGTAGAGCTCAATGCCGAGCCGATGGGCAAATACGTGTTCCAGAGCACGCGCGAGCGCGAATTGGTGTACGTCCATCGCACCGTCTACGACGCTCCCCTTCTCCCCTCGTCTACAGAGCTCGACGGCGGACGCTTCTGGAGCCTGACGGAAATCCTTGCCGCAATGGGCAACGATGTGCTGACGCCCAATTTCGAGAGCGAGTTCCGCAGCTTCTTCCTGGCCGAAGGACTGAACCTACCCCGTTTCGCTGTCAAGACAAAGCGCATCGACAACCGCCCGAAGCTGTTCGATCCCCTGCGGCGCAAATATGTGGCATTGACCCCCGAAGAGTGGGTGCGCCAGCATTTCGTCCACTTTCTCGTCCATCAAAAGAAATACCCCGCCGGCCTGTTGGCCAACGAGGTAGAATTGCATGTGGGCGACAAACGCTTGCGCGCCGACACCTTATTATATAACAAGGACCTGCAGCCGCAGATGATCATCGAGTACAAAGCTCCGCATATCACCCTCTCGCAACAGGTGTTCGACCAGGTTTCGGCCTACAACCTGCTGCTGCATGTCGACTATCTTGTCGTATCGAACGGCCTGCAGCACATCTGCTGTCAGATGGACTATGCCCATCACACTTACCATTTCCTGCGCGACATTCCCGACTACGAACAGCTGTAAGCACGGTGCGAAATGACGTTCGCGAGCCCCCTCCCTCATAGGAGTGGGTCAGCGCAGAAGGTCAAATTGTATGTAGTTACCTATTTATTTAGATATGGGGGCATTGAAGAAGTATTTGGCGTCGTGGGTGATGTATTTGCTATCGCGATAATCGCGGCCAGTGGGCGCGAGGGTGATGAACTGCTTGCCGAAGCCAGGCTTTCGGTTGCCGTAATCCTCGCTCTGGAAACCGTTGTGCTGATAGGTTGAGAGGTAGTAGAGGTTCTTAGCCATATACTGATAGAGATACCTGTCGATGGTCTGCATAGACTGGTGGTTCCAGTTGGCATCCTCATTCAGCACCAAGGGCTGATCGTTGATAAGGCGTTCGCGCACTTCGCCGATGCCGAGGGGTGTGCCTTCATCGTCGCAGATATAGGCCGCAAAGGTGGGATCCATCCAAAGCCACTTACCCAAATTATGACTCCACACCATGCAGATGACGTGACAGTCGCTGTCGGTCGCGTAGGCTTTCGGCTCACAGGTGACGAATCGCGCGGGCCAACCCATAGCGAGATAGAGTTCGGAGAGGATGATGGCGAGACCGCGGCAGTTCAATCCCCTATCCTCCTGCTTGCAGGCACGGTGCAGGTCTATGGCGTTGCGCGCCACGTCGGGTATGCCTCCTCCGCCGTCGTGCCGTATCTCGTCGTGCAGCCAGTACATGATATTCTTGATACGGGAGAGCTCATCGCCCGTACCCGCGATGCTGTCGAGGCGGAAATACTGGCGCACGCGGACGAGATTCGCGTCATCGGCGGAAGCGTAAGTAAAGTCGGGCAGCGGCGTTGCGTCCTGCACGTAAGGCCCAGCTTTCTTCAATACCAGCATGAAGTCGTTCTCCTCGCGCCATTTCTGGTCGTTCGCCTTTATTTGAGCATATGCCTTTTGGAACCGCTCGTCTTGGCGAAGGGGCTCCCAGTAGGGCGCATTTCCCATATCGGAAACATCTCGAAAGCCCTCTGCGGCTGCCTCTTCAAGCAGGCTGAGGGCAATGTTGCGATGGCCGTTTGTACTGATTGCCGAAGCCAGGACATACTTGGCATTGGAGCGAATCATCATCAGGAAGCCGTCGCCCGGCAGACTTTCGTCCACCATTTCAGCTGCCTGATGGAGTTTGTCGAGGGTTTTCTGCTTCGTAATGGGTGTCGGTTGTGGGGCGATCACGTCGGGTTGACCGCTCAACACCACAGGGCCGTTCACCTCGTAGCCCTTGAAATTCGGGCAATCCTCAGGCTCTCCGAGGAAGATTTGCACCACGAGGCCGTTGAGGACGATACGCTCCAACGACGCACAATCGTATGCCAGCGTGGGGCCGCCTGTACTGAAAATAGTGCCGTTGAACACGATTTCCCTCAGCCGCGGACATTGATTGAAGGGTTCGCCTGCGTCGATGTGTCCTAAATTGCCGTTGAACACGATGCGCCGTACGGCCTGCAGGCCCTTGAACGAGTTGCCAAAAACGCAGGAAAGATCTCCCAAGGTGATGTCCTCCAACAGGCTTTTGGCGAACACACCACTGGGGAAGATGTCGGCTTGCTCGTCGTAGTTGTCGCCACTACGCATGATTCTCGTCTTCGTGAGGTCTATCTTGCGCAGCAGTCCTTGCTGCGACAGCTCGCTCATCAACTGGAAATCCTTCTTGTCGATGGGGCCTTCGACGGTGAGTTCACGAATGGCCAAGCGGTGCGGACCGAGGGCTTCGGCCAGCGTGCCCGCCTTGACGAGGGTCACTTTCTCAGTCTTTGCTGCGGCAAAGCCACCGCTTTGACGACATTGAAGGGCAGGCTTTGCGGCCACATTCAGGGTTGTCAGCAGCAGCATGGCTGCCAGGATACGTTTTGTTTTCATTGTGATGATGATTAAAAATTCATTGTATTCAGAACGAACCGTTATCGCGGTCTGCATTCTGGAGTTTCTTTTGGTACTTCAGGTTGTGGCCTGTGGAGAAGTGATAGCTCAGCCCGAGGACTACCATTGAGGCATTATCGTTGATCCAGGTGCGGGAGTTCTCTTGCAGGATAGTAGTGGGCAGCGAGGCCGAGGAATACTTCGAGCGGCTGAACATCCACATGCATGTGGCCCTCAATTGCCATCCGCCCTTCTGCCAATAGGCGGTAAAGTGCGACTGGCTCTCGCCTGCATCGAGCGTGGAACCATTGAGTTGCTTCGACTGGATGAGTCCGTTGTAGCTGGCTCCCCACGGGCCTTTACGGAAGTCCAGACGGTAATAGAGCGGTGCGCAGGTATGGTGGTAGTGGCCGATGATGGGACTGCTGACCGTCTGCCACATCACCCCACTCTGTATTTGCAGGGAAAGCACCTCGTTGCCGAAGGGCCGCAGGGTGAGCGTTCCACGGAAACCCGCATCTGACGAGTAGTGGGCGTTCTCCTGCATCCCCACGATATACGTCTGTTGGCCCACCGTCTGCTCCGTCCAATAGCGGCTGACGGGCGAGTCGCGATAGGTATATCCCAACGTCAGTTGCGCGTTGATCCAACGCGTATTCCACTTGGCGACGAGCTTCGAGTTGTAGCTCGAGAAAGCGCGCAGGTAGGGATTGCCCTGCCGCATGACGCCGGGAATGACGAGTTGCGCGTTGTTGCTGAGCTGCGAAATGCCTGGCGCCGTAGTCCATGAGGCGTTTTCCCATTGCAGACTGACGTTTTTCGAGGGATTGAAGGCCAGCACCAGCTTCGGCGTGAAGAACCAACGGTGCTCGCGGGTGTCGCTGTTGTCGTTGGTCACGTGGGTGGCTCCAGCTCCGATTCGATAGAGCAACTTGCGGATGTTGCCCGCATATTCGGCATAGAGATAATGCTGATAGGAAGCCGAGCGATAGTCGTAGTCCTCGTAGCCGGACAGCACATTGCTGATAGTGGCCCTTGCCTGACCGAACGACCCACGATATCCCAGACTCAGGCTTCGCTGCCCCCACGCTTTGGTATAGGCCACTTCTCCGATGAGCGAATACTTGTTGCCCCGCTGGCGGATGGTGTCGGCGAGGAAGGGAACAGCGTCAGAGCTGCTGCCTACACGACGAATCGGGGTGAAGAGGGGGGCATTTCCCGTCGCCGTCTGCCACTCACTCTTCCTATCGCGGTTATGATAGTAGGTGCCAACGAGGTCGAAGGTGAGTTCCTGCTGGTGGGGAAGCACCTTTGAGAGATACGCGTTCAGGCTGGGACCGAAGCTGCGGCTACTCTGTCCGCTCTCTCCCTTGGCCGGCATTCCCGTCGCATCGATGTCCTCGCGACCGTGACTGTGGTACGTGTTGTACGCGGGATTGGCCTTCACTTGAACCGTGATATCGTTCTCACGACTATACGTGTACTTGATGTTCGGCTCGTTCATGCGGTAGCCGAACTGGTCGTTGCCCTTCAGATGGTAGTGCATGTCCTGACCACTCACCCTGTAGGCATAGTCGTGGGTATAGTGGCGGTCGTCGTATTCGCGCAGGCTGAACCAGTAAGAGAGTGCCAACTGGTGGTTGCCGGAGGTGAAGTTCAGCGCGCCTTCGGCATCAGCGAAGCCTGTGGTAAAGGCCGTTCGGGCATCAAAGCTGCCACTCACGCCGGTGTCCAACCGCTTGGTATAGACCTTCACCAAAGCTCCGGCATCAGCAAACCGAGCTGGCGGAATGTTGTAATACTCCACACGGATGATCTTCTCAGGCGGAATATTGCGCAAGTCCAAGTCGGAAGCCGATGCGCCGTTGAGCAAAATCTTCACGCTTCCGCCATCCAGACGGGCGAGCTTGTTGGTGACGGGGTCGATGTGAAGGGTCTCCACGTGGGTCAGCAAATCGCGCACGTCACGTGCGTTGGCAATCTGTTCGAGGGTGAACGTATAGGTGCTTTTGTCCACGAAGTTGGTCACACGCGAGCCGCTGATGGTCACTCCGCGGATGGTATACTCAGCAGGCGTCATCCTTAAAGTGCCTATCTCGCCCACGTCGCAGAGTCGCCAAAGGGTCTGATAGCCCACGAACGACACCTTTAATAATACGCGACGCGCGCGTGTGGGAATCACGAAGTCGCCGTTTTCGTTGCTCACGCCGCCCGTCAGCAACATGGAGTCGCGCGGACTGAGCAGCGAAACGTTGGCGAAAGGCAATGGGCGACCACTCTCATCGATGAGCCGGCCTATCATCTTCGTATCTTCCTTGACGGTGCATTCCACGAGGATGATGCTGTCGCCCACCACCACCGACATGGGATAATAGCCCACCACCTCGCGCACGGCATCGGGAATCGTGGCCTCGCGGATGCGCTTCGTTACGGTATAGTCCTCTAAATCGTTGTAAATAAAGGTGATATGATATCGACTGGAAGCGCGGTCGAGGTCCATCAACACGTCGGGCAAGGACTGCTGGCGATAGTTGCGCGACACAGTTTGCGCCTGCATCGCCGTAGCAACCAAGAGAATCGACACGACCATCATGAGTATTCTCGCACCCACGCACCTCCGCCCCCTGGATTCTCGGAATATATACTTCATGGTTTTTCGCATTATCTGACAGAGATGGTTTCATCGGCCAGCGTGATGCTGACATGCTCGAACTGGTCCAATGTGCGAACGATGTCGGCCAGGTTGTCGTTGCTGTTCCACTCGTAATACAGGCGCAGGTGGCGCGGTTCGTCGTTCAGGAACCTCACGCGTACTTGATAATAGGCGGCCATCTCTGTGAGCATCTGCTCGAGTTCGGTGTTCTCGAAAGTCTTGTGAATGGGTTCTGGCAATGCCTCTTGTTGGGGTGAGGAGTGAGGGGTGATAGGTGAGAGACTATCATCATTCGCAGAATCTATCGTCACCTTGCTATTTTCGCTCCTTGCATCACGCGCAACGTACCTCGAATAGACTTGGTATGCCGCGAACGAGAGCGTGGAAATGAGTAGCAAGCCGAGAAAGATGGCGGCGATGCGGTAGTGCTTTCGCACCTTATTTTTAGGAACAGTGAACGCCTCTTCCGCATCGACCATCAGTTCATAATAGCTGCGAAGCTCGTCGTCGGCGAGGATTTCGCGAAGCTCGTCGTCGGTAAACAGTTCCGGGTGTTCCGTCATTTTCAGGAGCCGTTCCAGTTTGGGGTTGTTCTCTTGGGGTATCATGGGGGTTAGGAATTAGGAGTTACGAGTCAGGAGTTCATCCTTTGCGAACCATGTGTTAAAATGGTTTTTCAGCTTCATCAAGGCCTGCGACAGGTGCTTATAGACAGCCACCTCGCTGATGTTTAGCCGTTGGGCGATTTCCTTGTACTTCAGATGCTCGTCGAATCGCATTTGAAACACGCGCCAGGTCTGCGGTGTGAAGGCCCGCCCGGCATATTCGCGGAGCTCGCGAAGCTGCTGTTCGCGGTCGTCGTCCTCTGTGAAAGGCTCTTCGCGGAGCGTCAGCTGGCGGGTGATTCGCTCGCGAACGGACAGGTGCTTGATGCGGTCGAGGCATTCGTTGCGCAGACAAACGTGCAGGTAAGCCTCTTGGCCAAGGTCGGGCAGCGACAACGTCCCCTCGCTCAGACGCACGAACAGGTCGGCCACCACGTCGCGGGCTTCCTCCGCATCGTGCAGCATCCGTTCGGCCGTCAGCACCATCTGCGGGCACTGAGAGCGATAGAGGTGTTGGATTCTGTCCTGTTCGGGTGTCATGATTCTCGCTTGTTGATGTAGCGTCTTTTACTCATAACGACTGAGATTGGCATTTTCCTAACCCCTGATGGATTTTTTTTTTCGATTGTTTTACAAGTCGTAGTTTACTTGGCGCATCAAGCCACGATGGTCTCAAAGAGTTCCTGCGACCACAAATTGACACGCCCTCAGTTGATATGAGCAGGATACTTCTTCAGCAGCTTGTCGACGGCCTTGTCGAGCGATTCCGAAGGCTCTATGATGTTGTAGTCTTCCCAGAAAGCAGGGTCACGAAAATACTCCACGCGGTCGTAGAAAAGGTCGCGCGAGTCGAACGTGCTGCGCCCCTTGATGGGTTTTGCATCGCCTTCATTTCGCCCCGTGACCACCATTTCGCAGAAGGCGGTGAACGAGGTGGAGAAGAGTTTCCGTTTCCAGTCGCAATTGAATCGGAACGTATTGCGCACATAGCTGATGCGCGACACGCCGTTCTCGTATTTGTAGTCGATGAGGAGCGTCAGTTCCTTGGGGCGGAAGCGCACGCCAGCGGGTTTCCTCACCAGCATGAACTGCGTGGCCTTCTCGCGATCGCTCATGTCGAGCGACAGCTCCACGCGGGTGAATGCCAGCGTCTCGCGGTCGATGTACAGATGGCCGTAGTAGAGGGCATAGGGCATAGCCACAGCGGGCGAAAGCTTCACCACAAACTGCTGCCGCCCGTCTATCTCGGTCAGAGTCTCCATCTCGAGGTCGTAGTGGTTCAGCTCCTCGCCATTGAGCAGGATATCGGGGTTTTTCACCACGTCCAACAGGATGGGCTGCACGGGTCCACCCATCACCTTCATGCTCAGCGTGTCGCCGCGTTTCGGGCTCAACAGCCGCCGCCCCTTACGGATGGCCACCCCGTCGAGCCGGCTCTCGCGATTGTAGGCCGACTTATACATGTCGACCACCCCTTCGGCCACATAGATGTAGTGTTGGCGCTTCATAGCCGTCTCTCGATAGAAACCGCTGAAAAGCTCTGGGTGGCGGCTGTAGTTCACGCCGATCCTACTGATGGCCAAGTCCACCAGTTTTCGCGGATTGCTGGGCCACACCACGATTTCGCTGAGGTTGACGGTCGTAGGCTTGAGCTTGATGTTCAGGTCTTTCAGCTGGTTTGCCGAAAGTTTTATGCTGCGTGTCTTGTAGCCTACATGCGAGATGCTGACGGCCTCTGGCAGTTCCTCAGCCTTGAGCGTGAAGTAGCCGTCATCGTTGGTCACCACCGAAACGCCCTGCGAAGGTGCCGTCACGCTGGCCTGCGCAACGGGTTTGCCGGTCTGCTCGTCGGTCACGGTGCCGCTCACCACGATGTGCTGGGCCATCATCGCCACAGCCACCGCGTTCAGAAACAGGAGGAAGAGTACTCTTTTCATAGGCCTTTAGTCGATGAATCGGCGGGTGATGTCGCCATAGTGATCGATGCGGCGGTCGCGCAGGAAGGGCCACCAGCGGCGCACGAGCTCGCTGCGGGCGATATTGATCTCGACGACGGTTGCCGTCTCTTGGTCTTTCTCAGCGCGGAAGAGCAGTTCGCCCTGCGGTCCGGCCACGAAGCTGCTGCCCCAGAACTGGATGCCTCCCGTCTGTCCCGATGGGTCGGGCTCATGACCTACGCGGTTCACGGCCACCACATGCAGGCCGTTGGCCACAGCATGACCGCGCTGAACGGTGGTCCACGCTTCGCGTTGCCGTTCCTGCTCGTCGTGCTTGTCGCTCGACTCATAGCCTATGGCTGTGGGATAGATCAGCAGGTCGGCTCCCTGAAGCGCCATCAGTCGGGCAGCCTCTGGGTACCACTGGTCCCAGCAGACGAGCACGCCCAGCCTGCCCACACTTGTCTCGATGGGATGGAAGCCCAGGTCGCCAGGCGTGAAGTAGAATTTCTCGTAGTAGGCGGGATCGTCGGGAATGTGCATTTTCCGATACTTTCCCGCTATCGTTCCGTCTTTCTCGATGACAACGGCCGTGTTGTGGTAGAGTCCTGTGGCACGACGCTCAAAGAGCGAGGTCACCACCACCACGCCCAGTTCCTTGGCCAACTGACCGAAGAAGTCGGTGGAAGGCCCTGGGATGGGTTCTGCCAGGTCGAAGAGCCTGACGTCCTCCGTCTGGCAGAAGTAGAGCGAGTTGTGCAGCTCCTGCAGCACGATGAGCTGTGCGCCCTCAGCAGCAAGGTTTCTGATGCTCTGGGCCAGGCGGTTTTTGTTGTCGTTGATGTCAGCGGTGTTGTGCTGCTGTACAATGCCGATTCTCAGTTTTTCCATAAGCTATTCAGGGTTGTATTGTGGAAATTGCATCGTGCAACAGTGGATGGAGCCGTGCTGCCGCACGATGGTAGAGCTGTCGATAGGTATCATTTCGCGGTCGGGGAACGCCTGCTGGATGATGTCGACGGCCACGCTGTCGATTTCGGGCTGTCCGTAGGTAGGCACGAGCACGGCGCCGTTCACCACCAGGAAGTTGGCATAGGTGGCGGGCAGTCGCTCGCCGTCGTCGTAGAGGGCTTGTGGCAGCGGCAGTCCGAGCAGTCGGTAAGGTCGGCCGTCCAGGGTGCGGAAAGTGGCCAGCTGCGCCTTCATGGCCTGCAGGTCGGCATAGTGCTCGTCGTCCACGTCGTCGGTGTAAATATATAATAAGGTATCGTCGGGGGCTATGCGCACCAGCGTGTCGATATGCCCGTCGGTGTCGTCGCCAGCCAGATGGCCGTAGTCTATCCAGAGCACACGGCGGGCGTGGAGCCGCGTTTTCAGCTGCTCCTCTATCTCCTGCTGCGTCAGCGGCTGGTTGCGATGGGGAGCCATCAGGCAGCCCGTAGTGGTGAAGACCGTCCCCTGCCCGTCCGATTCTATACTGCCGCCCTCAAGCACGAAGTCGAGGTGCGACTCATAGTCCGCTGCCAGCCTTCCCAGCGTGTCTGCGTCGAAGAGCCTGCGGTTGATGGCATTGTCGTTGTCGGCCTTGAACTTCTCGCCCCAGCCGTTGAATCGGAAGTCCAGGAGCCGCGGCCGCTGCCCATCGGCTGAGGCCGACGCGCTGCGACAGCTTGGCAAGAGCGTGATGAAGCCATGATCGCGCGCCCACGTGTCGTCGGTGGGGCATTCGCAGAATGTCACGTTCTCCCTCTTCACCTTCCCGCTCAGCAGCGCCCTCACCGCTTCGGCATGAGGGCACACCACCAAGAGCCGCTCACGCTGCGCGATGGCCTGTGCCATCTTGATATACGTGTCGGTGATGTCCTCCAGATAAGGTTTCCAGTCTGTGCCGGCATGTGGCCACGTCAGCTGGACGCCCCATTGCGGTTCCCACTCGGCGGGTAGTCTGTACGCAGAATCTTGATTCATGATGTTTCGGTTCTATAGGGTGCAAAGTTACTGATTCGCCCGAACAAAACAAAATAAAATAAGTTTTTTTTAGTTTTTCATTTTGTATTGTCCTCACTTAATCGTATCTTTGCAGCAAAATAACGAAACGCATGGTGATCGAGCTGAAAAACGGACGACTGACACTTCAGGGCGAAACACTCTTCGCCGGTCTGTCGCTTCGGGCAAAAGAGGGCGAGGTGGTCTTCGTCGACTCCCTGCCGCAACAGGCGCACACGCCGCTGATGCACGCCCTGATGGGACTGCTGCCCTTGGACGAGGGCTTCGTCAGCATCGATGGCGAAGTGCTGAGCGAGCGGTCGGCCCACTGGCTGCGACGCTTCATAGCCTACGTGCCGCGCACGCTGCGATGGCCCGACGACGAGCGCTTCCGCAACATGACCCACCAAGAGGTGCATCGTCTGCTCCTGGAGAATGCCGCCAGCGGTGACACGCCCATCGTCCTTGTCGACGGCATCAATGGCGCCGACGACGAAGAGCTCTGCCTGCGAATGGCTCAGAACCAACGCGCCGTAGTGGCCTGTCGCGACCTGCGATCCTCTGTAGACGGCAGCGCATCAGAAGCCCACCCTGCGTCTTCCACCACGTAAAAACTCACCCTATTCACTCCATACAATCCACCCCCACCCTATGAACATCTATTCCACCGCGATACTGACCGTCTTGATGGCTGCCCTTGCCCTCGTCTTTTTCTACCTGCTGCACGGGCGCACGCTCCAACGGGCCCTTGTTTCCGTCGTCCGCTTCATCGTGCAGACTGCCCTCGTCGGTGCCTGCGTCTACGCTCTGCTGCGCATCGACCACGTGCTGCTCAACCTGCTCTGGCTGCTGCTCACGGTGACGATCTGCGCGTGGTATGTGGTGCTCAAGGCACGTCTGCGCCGCAACCAGCTGCTGCCCACCGTCTGGGCAGGCATGCTCCTGTCGACAGTCGTCTGCATGCTCCCCTTCTACAGCCTGGGGAAAGTCCATCAGGCCGCGCTCTTCGTGCCCGTCTCTGGCATACTGCTCACGGTGATGTCGGCCCTGCTGCCTAAGGCGCTGAAGGAATATTTCGTGGCATTGGTGCGCTTCAGCGACACGTATTACTACCTGCTGGCAGGCGGCACGTCGTGGTTTAAGGCTGTCGTTCCCATGCTCCGCAGAGCCGTCGACCGCTCGTTCCTGCCCTTCTACCGCCGGCTGTCGCTGGCAGGAATCGTTGGCCTCCCCCTGCTGCTGGCAGCACAGTTGCTGGCAGGCGTAGAGCCTTTGGCAGCCGTTGCCGCCACGCTGCTGCTCACCTTCTCAGCCCTTGTGGCCACCCTCCTTTCGCTGCTGTTCGTGGTGGTGGCCTCGCGCCATCTTGTCAGCGACAAACGCGGCCATCTGACAGATATCGTGCGCCTCTGACTCCCTGTCATTGACACGCGTCAACTGGGTTGACCGAGGTCAAGAAAACCCCTTTTCCGCTTACTTTTTCGCAGCTTTTTGATGCCCAAATGTCAAAAGGCATTACCTTTGCACCCGAAATCACAAACGATTGGGGTTGAAGCACAGTAGCCCCATTCCGCAGGGCGGCAAGCGTGCAGCCCTCAGCAAGAGAGAGTATAGAAAGGTATTAGTTTAAGGTAAAAAGATTGTTTAAGCGAGTAATGAAAAAAATGATGAAGAAGGTCCTCACGACCGTTAAAGACAGCTGGGTCGAATCGGCCAGACTGATGTATCAGTACTCCGAATACCGTATCGACCTCTAAAAAAGGCAAGCGAATGTTTTCCCCAAAACCGGTGGAGACGAGTGTGAAACCCCAAAAAAAAGAAAGGATAACACAATGAAAAAGATAATAGAGAAAGTATTGAATAGCGAGAAGTTCAACGAGTATTGCAAGAACTTCGTGAAAATGCAAGGACTCTAAAAAGAGAGAGTAAACAACGGAAATCGCATGGCCCGCCGGCTGTGCGATTTTTTTTTGCCAGCGAGTCAACCTTATTCAGGAAAAGACAGGTTGCAGTTGTTACAGCGTTACAGTGTTACAGTTGCAAAACAGGTTGTGCGAAAGTCAAAATTCAAGCCTATATTTATATATTTATATATATATATATAAATATATAAATATAGAA
>CADCIB010000023.1 GCA_902801375.1 uncultured Prevotellaceae bacterium
AGCAGAACTGACGACCTATCATTTCGAAGAACTCTTGGGAACCAAACTTCGTGCCCTTTATCAGCGCAAGAAAGGCCGTGACCTCTTTGACCTTTATATTGCCTTACAGCGAAAGGATGTGGATGTTGATAAAGTCCTTCTGTGCTACAAGAAATATATGGAGTTCGTCGTTGACAAGGCTCCATCTTACAAGCAGTTTGTCAATAATATGCAAGAGAAGATGGAGGATGCCGAGTTTACCAACGATATGCAATCCCTCTTGCGCCCAGGCATATCGTTTAACGCAAGTGATGCCTATCCACTCATCTATGAAACATTTATAGATAAGATGGAGGGAAAGAGAGATTGAAATATTGGAATGAGATGGAAATGAATTAGATATTTTCAAACTAAAATAAATACATATGGATGATAACGTTCTTTTAGAAATAAGACCGATTGGCGAAATAGAAGGTCATTTCTATGTGCCAAACTATCAGCGCGGCTATAGATGGACAAGTTCTCAGGTGGTAGCCTTATTAAATGATATATGGGACAGTAGCGAAAGAAAAGAAGACACTTATTGCCTTCAACCTATCGTAATTATGGGTTGTTTACGAGGTTATGAACTTATTGATGGTCAACAAAGATTTACCACCATACTAATTCTGCTCAATTATATTAAGAGAAGAGGTCTGCCCATTGATATCAAGTTTGAATTGGATTACGCCACAAGGAGTAAAACAAAAGAGTTTCTTGAGAATGTTAACGAAAAAGAGGCACAAGGCAATATAGATTTCTATCATATATATGAAGCTGATAGAACAATAGATGATTGGCTGAATAAAAAATTCGATGGAGATTTTAATAAGATTACTTATTCATTGTTTACTCTTATAAATTTCTTGCTAAAGTCTGTTAAAGTTATCTGGTATGAGGTTGATAACAACGAAGACCCAATAGCTTTGTTTACTCGTCTAAATATAGGCAAAATTGGACTAACTAATGCGGAACTCATAAGGGCTCTACTATTGAGAAGAATTCCTAACGACCCTGATCGAGATAAAAAACAGATTGAAATGTCTATCCAGTGGGATAATATAGAAAAAGAGCTACGTTCAGATAATGATAATTTATGGAGCTTTATTAGCAAGGAATCACCTGATGCCTATCCAACAAGAATAGAAATTCTGTTTGAAATGATGGCTGGTTTAATCAACGCGAAACGACGAGATTATGATACATTCTACTGGTTTGAGAACGAAATAAAAGAGAAGGGGCTCGATGCAATCTGGCTCAAAATCCAACAAGATTATCTTCAAATAAAGGAATGGTATTCTGACAATGAATTCTATCATAAGATTGGATACCTTATATCGTCTGGGCACAAGACTATCGGTGAAATATTTGAATTAGCACGTGGAAAACGCAAAAGTGAATTCCGTAAAGAATTAGATGTTCTGATAGCAGAATCCATAGATTTCAAGATGAAACTTGATGAAACTTATCGTGACCTTAGTTATGAAGGTGATCAGGAAAAAATAAGTCGTATTTTACTCCTATTCAACATACAATCAATAATAAATGAGGGGGCATATCAGAGATTCCCTTTCAGCAAATATAATAATTCTGAATGGAGCTTGGAACATATTCATGCACAACAATCCGAAGGTTTAAAGAATGCGAAACTTCAGATAAAATGGATTGAGATGCATATTGAGTCTGTCAAGGTCGTCTCTGCCCCTGAAGAGAATCTTGAACTGATTGAGAGAATGAAAGAGATTGTAGCCAGTAACTCGATAGAGTCAAGAAATGTGTTCGATAATATTTTCAATGAAGTATGTAATGTGCTTTCGGAGGATGGTGACAGTGAATACATTCACTCTTTAGCCAATATGGCTCTGCTGAAAAAGAACGACAATGCCGCTCTTAACAATTCAACATTTGATGTGAAAAGAAATAAAATTGTTGAGATGGACCAAAAAGGAGCCTTCATCCCATATTGTACAAAGATGGTATTCCTTAAATACTATACCCCTTCTAATGATAATCAAGTGCATTTCTGGGGAAAGAAGGACAGAGATGCATATTTAAAGGCAATGGCAAAAGTTTTAAATCCATATCTTACCCTAATTAACAAAACAATTTAAATATGGCAACTTCAAACTTACATACATTTATCAGTCTTTTCAAAGGTAAAGGCGATATTGAGGAACCTTTGTTGAAAGCAGTCGAGATTCCCATCATCCAGCGAGATTATGCACAGGGGCGTATTACCAAAGAGGTAACGAGAATAAGAAATCGTTTCCTTGCATCACTATACGATGCATTGACGGAGAATATTCCTATCAAGTTAGATTTCGTGTATGGAGACATAAAAGAATTGAAACTGATTCCACTGGATGGGCAACAGCGTCTTACCACTCTTTTCTTACTGCATTGGTATATTGCAAGACACGAAGGAATTGAAGAGAAAGATTTTTCATTTTTGAAGGCTTTCTCATATAGTACAAGATATAGTGCTAGGGAATTTTGTCAAAGTCTGATTGATTATGCTCCCGACTTTTCAAATGAAAATATCACAGAGGATATAGAGGACCAATGTTGGATGCCATTAGATTGGAAAAATGACCCAACAATTGCATCCATGCTTACCATGCTTGACGCTATTCATAGTAAGTTCAAAAAAACATCAGGGTTGTGGGAGAGGCTTATGAATGGTTGTATCTCTTTCTACTTCCTATCTATTGAAGATATGGGGTTGACAGACGATTTATATATCAAGATGAACTCTCGTGGAAAACCCCTAACCGAATTTGAGCATTTTAAAGCAGAATGGGAAGGGCTTGTTAAGAAGATGGATGAAGATGATGCAGTTTTGTCTGGAGAATTAAGTAGAAAGATAGATACAGTTTGGACTGACATTCTTTGGTCTTATAGAGGGGCTAACAATATTATCGACGATGAGTTCGTGAGGTATTATAAATACCTTTGTTCTCTTATTTATTATAAGAACTATCCAGAAGAAGAAAGACCTGATGATATTCTTGAACTTACGAAAATACTCTTTTCGGAGAAAAAGGAAGACGCTAAAGCAAACTTACAGTTTATTAATGATTGCTTTGATTGTTTGAATGGTGTGGAAATTAGGAATATGTTTGCCAAGTTCCTTACACAAGATAAACATGTTGAAGGAAAGTCTTTGATATCAAAATCTGAGTCCTTAGATATTTTTGAAGATTGCTGTAATAATTTCGGCGAGAGACAGTCTGCCCATCGAAGAAGTTTCCCTATTGGTCGCATGATTTTGTTATATTGCTTCCTGTTATATCTGAGAAATGGAATTACAGATAATCTTTTTATTCGCAGGTTAAGAATAGTCAACAATTTGATTAAGGCATCTGAGTTCGAATTACGTGACGATAGAATGAATGTGCTACTCACACAAACAGAAGAGATTATTGTAAATGGAGAAATTATTATCCCAGAGAACAGACCTTCATTCAATGCATCCCAGTTGGGAGAAGAAAAGAACAAGGAAGAATGGTTAAAAGCAAATCAAGATAAGGCGGAAACTCTATTCTACCTTGAGGATCATTATTTGCTTAATGGCGGTATTAGTGTGATTGGTCTTGAAAATGTTGAATATACAGATGCCTTCTATTCATTGTTTGAGTGTGATTGGAGTCTTGTGAATAGGAGTCTTTTGTCAATAGGTGACTATTCTATAAAGGTAAACTGGCGTTATCAAATTGGTTCTGCGAGAAATGATACGCCTTGGAGAGCAATTTTCCGTGCCAAAGATAATACAAGAGCACATGATACTCTTATCACGTTACTAAAAATGAAAGATACTTTCACTAATGATTATTTGACATCAATTATAGACAATTATCTGAATACCACAAATATATTCGACTGGAGGTATTATCTCGTTAAATATGAATCAATGCGGCCTGAAAAATATGGCATGTATTATTGGTATGATTATAAAGACAAGGAAAAAGAATCGTACTGTATCTTAATGATGTTGACAGAGAAAAGCATTGGTGGTAGAAATTATAATATATTCTTAAAGACTCTATTAGATTTAGACAATTCTATTGATTTCTCATTAGGAGAATATGCATACTCTGGCGATGGCGATAAACTTATAAGTGAAATTCTTGGAGTTTATATTACCTGTGGTGATAACAAATATTCTGTTTTTGATTTAACAGATAATACATTGTTACTAGAAGAGTCGATACCTCAGGAAGACAAACTTGACATTAAAGACAGGATTGAAATTGGTCTTGAAGTAATTCACAAAGTTCGAGAATTAAACAAATAATGGTTGCTTTATAAAAATCCTCGCATTATTTATAGAGTATGTCTAATTGATAGAAACTGTCTCACTTTCCCACGCAGAACGACGAAAAAATGTTGTTTAAGGTTTCTTGGGGGGTTATTCGGCCTTTGCCGGAGATGGCGGCAAGATGGTCGAGGGCTGATTTGAGGGATTCTGCGATGAGATCTGCACTCAGTCCTGAGGTGATGGCATCGGATACTTCCCGCATGGACTCTTTTACGTACAGCAGTTCGTGATAGTGTCTGACGGAAGTGACAATCACGTCAGTCTGATGAAGATGAGGTATGTCGGCTGCGGTGTAGATGGCTTGTTCCAGTTTTTCTATGTTCCATCCTTTCTTTGCACTAATAGAAAAAACTGGTAGTTGTGCGACGATGGGGAAGGCAGGTCTTTCCTTGTCAGACTTGTTCCATAAGGGAATTAGTTTCTTGTTTTCGCATCGCTGTATCATTTCGCCTATTTCTTCCTCTGAGGGCCATTGGTCAATCATCCAAATCACGATGCGCGCCCTATCAATGGTCTGATAGGTGCGGTCGATGCCAATCTGCTCTATCTTGTCGGATGTTTCTCGTATTCCTGCTGTATCAATGAAACGGAAGTTGACTCCGTTGATTTCGATGTTATCTTCTATTGTGTCGCGTGTAGTGCCGTGTATGTCTGAGACGATGGCTCGATCGTCTTTCAGCAAGCGGTTCAAGAGTGTAGATTTCCCCACATTTGTCTTGCCTACGATGGCAACTGGTATACCTTGCTTGACGGCTTGCCCTGTCTCGAACGTATGGGCGAGATGGTCCACGTGCTTCTCAATGGTTTGTGCAAGCTGCATCAGTTGCGTACGGTCGGCAAACTCAAGGTCTTCGTGGTCGGAGAAATCAAGTTCCAGTTCCAGGAGCGTTGTCATCTGGAGCAGTTGGTCTCTGAGTTTGTCAAGCTCCGAGGAGAACTGTCCTCTAAGTTGTGATAGGGCGATTCGATGTGTGGCACGGTTGGTGGAGGCGATGAGGTCGGCAACTGCTTCAGCCTGACTAAGGTCGAGTTTTCCGTTAAGGTATGCACGCATGGTAAATTCGCCAGGATTGGCCATGCGACAACCATTCTTTACCAAAACCTCCAATGCCTTATTTAATATGTAGGGGGAGCCATGACAGGAAATCTCCACCGAGTCCTCACCTGTGTAGGAATGAGGGGCCCGGAAAATGGAGACCATTGCTTCATCAATGACAGCCCCGTCAGAATCTGTAATGTGGGTGTAATGGACGGTATTGGCGGGTGTGGTCGCTGAGATACTGCGACATGTGGCACCCGTGATAGAGATGGCATTTGAGCCACTGATACGAATGACACCAAGGGCACCCCCTGGAGCGGTGGCAAGCGCACAGATGGTGTCCTCTTGAGTCGTGAGGTGGGAGGGTTGAGAGGTGAGTGATGTCATCAGATACGTTCGAGCACTTTTTCGATGAGTGTGTCGATGGAGTTCTTGTATTCAGTATTCATCTCTTTGACATAGCGGTTGGCAATGACCATGCAACAGGTCATGGCACGATGGCCAAGCAGCGAAGCAAGACCGGCCAAAGCTGAAGACTCCATTTCGAAATTGCACACCTTTAATCCTTCATACTCGAAAGCCTCGATTTTTTTGTTCTGCAGTGGATCGGCTATATCAGCCCGTAGTACACGTCCCTGTGGTCCATAAAATCCTCCACACGAAATGGTATAGCCGTACACCATATCGTCACCAGCTATCTGTTCGAGAAGCTCTTTGTCGGCCACAGCTACGTAGGGCGCACCTTTGATGGGATCCCACTGCATGTGTTTCTTGAATGCCTCTTCCAAAGCCAAATCGCATACGTCATTTCGTCCGGCATAATAGTTGATCAGGCCATCGAAGCCGATGCTCTTGACAGAAGCGACGAAGCAACCTGTGGGAGTAAAGGGTTGCAAACCGCCGCAGGTACCAATGCGCACACAGGTGAGGGTGCGGTGCTCTGGTTTTTCGGTCCGCGTCTTATAATCGACATTCGCCAATGTGTCAAGTTCGTTCATTACGATGTCAATGTTATCGCATCCGATGCCATGACTTTGGCAAGTGATGCGTTTGCCTTTGTACAGGCCCGTTATGGTATGGAACTCACGACTCGACACTTCGCATTCAATGCTGTCGAAGTGAGCGGCTACCGTGTTCACGCGTGCAGGGTCGCCTACGAGAATCACTCGGTCTGCCAACTGTTCGGGACGTAGGTGCAGGTGAAAGCACGAACCATCGCTGTTGATGATTAATTCTGATTCAGGAAAAGTTCTCATATTATTTAAATTTAGTGATAGCCTTTATGTTATGGATTAAGAGCAGAAACTTCATTATTCCTTACGGCTTTCTCGAGCTCACGGATTCGAGAGGTCAGTTGTTCCACTTTCTCCTCTTCCGAAAGAATCGTTGTACTCATCTTTTTTCTTTCGTTTCCATTGGCTTGATAGTATCTGGAGCGCAGGTTCCCGAGCTCTTCTTTCATTAGCTTCAGTTCTTCATAAGTCTTCATTAGTTCTTCATACATCCTGCGAGCATCATTAGAACGAAACTGCTTGGCCGAAGTATAAGTGATGTGATCGTTTACAACGAAAAGCTCTTGCGTATTGTTTCCGATGGATTTCTGATTTCTGTCGCGCAGTCGTTGTAAACGGTTGTGTGCGGCTTGAAGCTCATTGTTGTCAAACCAGGTTTCACGGATGCTTCGGATAGAGGCTAATGCGCCTATTTCCTCGTCGTCCATCTCATCTGTATCGTAATTGACGCGCTTTTTCAATGGCACGAAAGTATAGACACAGACTTTCCCTTCTGGTTGATTGCGGTCCGTAACAAACCACCCCAACTCGTTCAGTTCATCCTCTACATACATATAGTCGTTAGCCTTCGAGTTAAAGGGAAGCCCGATGTTTTCTGGATTGAAGAAACGGCCTTCTTCCGAATTGTAGCGTGTCACAAAGATGTCATAACCACCCAGTGATTCTTCTCCTTTCTGTGCAAAATATAGAGTCGTGCCGTCAGGCATCATGAAAGGGTAGTTGGGTGAAAGTTGCTGGTCTAATCCCTCCACGACGTTTTCTTCCGACCATTGGTTTTGCAGTTTGTCCTTCGTCATCAGCGTTGAAATCCCCTCCTGGTTGATTGAAGAGAAATAGGCCTTGTTGCCAAACTCATTGATGAACGCAGTGCCAACTTCTTTTTTCTGGAGAAAATCGGTGGTTGCCATCAGTTGTCCGCAGTTAGAAGGTAAAGGGATTTCCTCAAAGAAATTGTCTACGTCAACCACCACGCTGTCGATGACCATCACCCGTTGAATGGATGAGGTCATATTCTCGTAGAGCAAGTCGGCTGCCGAGACTTCCTGCTTCACTTGTACTACAGGCTTTTTAGCCTTTGCTTTCTGTTTTTTCTGGGCATTGGTCGTTCCGGCCACCATCAGGGCAAGTGCCAACGCAAGGATATATCTGAACTGCATATTTGCGTTTGTTTCGTTTTCAAACCACAAAGATACGGAGAAAAAACGAAACCACCAAGCGATTAACAAGTTTTATTATGAAATCGCCCAGAAACGTACTACTATAGATAAAGAACGATATCCACACCTACCTATTTCATGAATACAAGATAGACGGCGCAGATGATAAGGAGGAAAGCAAGTAGATGGTTCCAGTGGAGATTCTGATGTTGGAACATGATGTTGGCGATGACGGCAAAGACGGCCAGGGAGATGCATTCCTGGATGACTTTCAGCTGTACAAGGTTGAACGGTCCGCCATTCCCCTCAAATCCCATGCGGTTGGCAGGTACCTGGCAGCAGTATTCAAAAAAGGCAATGCCCCACGAGAAAGCAATCACACCAAGCAGGGGCCAGTGGTTGGATACACCTGACTGCTGCAGACGAAGGTGCCCATACCAAGCAAGCGTCATGAAGACGTTGCTTAGTATGAGCAGGATGATGGTATAAAGTCCGTTCATTTTATTATAAGTTTTGTCGCTGATACTGCGACTTGCAGAACACTTAATTAGCCACGAAGCTGTTTGTCCATGTTGAGGGCAGCACGGCGTCCGTCGCCCATCGCGAGGATGACGGTGGCACCTCCGCGAACGATGTCGCCGCCAGCAAAGAGCATCTTGTGGCTCGACTCCATCTCATCGTTTACGGCGATAGTGTTCTTACGCCCCAATTCAAGCCCAGCGACAGACTTCGGAACCAGTGGGTTGGGAGATACACCGACAGCTACAACCACTTGATCGACATCGAGTGTAACGGTCTTTCCCTCAACTGGAACAGGTGAACGACGCCCAGAAGCATCGGGCTCGCCCAGTTCCATTACTTGGAGAACAGCTTGTTTGACAGCACCTTTTTCGTCGGCAATATACTCAATGGGGTTGTGCAGCGTCAGGAAGTCGATGCCCTCCTCCTTGGCGTGCTTCACCTCTTCCAAGCGTGCGGGCATCTCAGCCTCCGAGCGACGGTAAACTAACGTAACGTGAGCACCCAGACGTTTGGCCGTGCGGCAGGAGTCCATAGCGGTGTTACCTCCACCCACCACGAGCACGTTCTTGGCAGGGTTAAGCGGCGTGTCGGTCAGTGGGTTGGCCGCATCCATCAGATTAACGCGTGTCAAATACTCGTTCGAAGACATGATATTGATGGCATTCTCGCCTGGAATGTTCATGAAGTTAGGCAGTCCGGCACCAGAAGCGACGAAGATTCCCTTGAAACCTTCAGCCTCGAGTTCTTCAATCGTTATTGTCTTGCCTACAATTACGTCGGTCTGAAAGTGGACACCCATCTTGCGCAGGTTCTCAATTTCCACATCGACAATAGCGTTGGGAAGACGGAACTCAGGTATACCATATTTCAATACGCCGCCAATCTCATGAAGCGCCTCAAACACATGCACCTCATAGCCTTTCTTCACCATGTCGCCAGCGAAGGAAAGTCCTGCAGGACCACTACCCACAACAGCGATCTTTATGCCGTTGGCAGGTTCCACTTCTGGCAGAGCAACCTGTCCGCTTTCACGCTCGTAATCAGCGGCAAAGCGCTCCAAATAGCCGATGGCCACGGCGGGCTCATTCATCTTCAGGTGAATACAACGGCTCTCGCATTGCTTCTCCTGCGGGCATACACGGCCACAGACAGCTGGGAGGGCAGATGTGTTTTTTAGTACTTTGGCTGCAGCAAGGAATTCACCACGCTCGATGTTTTTAATGAATGAAGGGATGTCGATGTTCACTGGGCAGCCTTCCACGCAAGTGGGCTTGCCACAGTCGAGGCAGCGTTTTGCCTCTGTCATTGCCATCTCGCGCGTCAGTCCCTGGTTCACCTCTTCAGTTCGGGTGGTTGCGCGATACTCGGGATCAAGTTCAGGCATGATGACACGTTCTATCTGCGTGCGCTCTTTCGGCTTCATGCTCTTGCGTAGCTCTTGGCGCCATTCAGCCTGATGGTCGGTAAGCAAGGAGATTGGGTCGTTAGCGTGTTGTTGGGGTAGGGAGGCTTCGCTATCGTTGGACGCTGTTGTACAGCGACATACGGAATCTTGAGAGGCGGCGAGGTGCTCCTCATAGTGCTCCATTTCCTCCAGTTCTTGCTGTTTGAACGTGCCCATGCGCTTGAACATCTCATCCCAATCTACCAACGCGCCGTCGAACTCTGGACCATCGATGCAGACAAATTTTGTCTTACCGCCGATAGTCAGTCGGCAGGCACCGCACATGCCCGTTCCATCCACCATAATGGTATTGAGCGACACGTCTGTAGGAATATTATATTTTTGAGTGAGCAGACAGGAGAACTTCATCATGATGGGAGGGCCGATGGCGAACACACGGTCGACGTGAGGTTCCTGTTGGATAAACTTCTCGATACCAACAGTCACCACGCCTTTTTCGCCATACGAGCCATCGTCGGTCATGATGATGACTTCGTCGCTGCTCTCACGTACTTTATCCTCCAAGATGATGAGATCCTTGTTACGTCCGGCCAATACGGAAAGCACGCGGTTGCCTGCAGCCTTCAGAGCCTGGATGATGGGGAGCATTGGAGCTACGCCCACACCGCCGCCTGCACAAATGACCGTGCCAAACTTCTCGATATGGGTGGCATTGCCTAAAGGACCGACTACATCTGTCACGTAGTCGCCTTCGTTCAGATTGCAGAGCTTTGTCGACGACAAACCCACTTTCTGCACAACAAGAGTGATTGTGCCTTTTTGGGTATCTGCCTCTGCGATGGTCAGCGGCATGCGCTCACCTTTCTCACCCACGCGCACAATGACGAAGTTTCCGGCCTTGCGGCTCTTGGCTATCAGCGGAGCCTCAATCTCCAGAAGGAAAACCTTCTCAGAGAACTGTTCTTTTCTTACAATCTTGTTCATTTGTATATTTTCACGTTTTAAATACTTCCACTCTACGTGGACAACTTTGATAAGAATGCTAATTGGCTGCAAAGGTAAGCAATTGTTTTATACAAGCCAAATTTTCATGGCAAAAACATTTTATTTATGAATAAAAGAATGCACTTATTCTCATCGCACTCTGTTTGGCGATGTTAAGCGTTTCTCTTGGTTATTCGTACCTCTGAATGCATCGAGGGTACTTCGTTAGACAATAAAAATGAAAAAAAGCGTTTTTCATTTTGTATTGTTCTCACTTATTCGTACCTTTGCAGGCGTAAATATAAAATGTAAATCATGGGATTATTCGGTCTATTCAACAAGAAGAAGAAAGAAACTCTGGATAAGGGACTTGAAAAAACCAAACAGAGTGTGTTTGACAAGCTGGCCAGAGCGGTTGCCGGAAAATCGAAAGTCGACGACGATGTGTTGGACAATCTTGAAGAGGTACTCATCACAAGTGACGTAGGCGTGGAAACCACGCTGAAGATAATCGGACGTATCGAGGAGCGTGTGGCACGCGACAAGTATGTGTCTACATCGGAGCTGAACGAGATTCTCCGCGATGAGATAGCAGGATTGTTGGCTGAAAATCATACTGCCGACTTGGACGATTGGGATTTGCCAGCCGACCATAAACCATACGTTATCCTCGTGGTAGGAGTGAACGGTGTGGGTAAGACGACCACTATAGGCAAACTGGCCTGGCAATTCAAACAAGCTGGAAAGAAGGTGTATTTGGGTGCTGCCGATACGTTCCGCGCTGCTGCCGTAGAGCAACTGTGCATATGGGGGCAAAGGGTAGGCGTCCCTGTAGTTAAGCAGAAGATGGGCAGCGATCCTGCCAGCGTCGCTTTTGACACATTGAGTTCTGCCAAGGCTAACGATGCCGACGTAGTGCTCATTGATACAGCTGGTCGCCTCCACAATAAGGTGGGCCTGATGAATGAGTTGAAGAAAATCAAAGATGTGATGAAGAAGGTGCTGCCCGAGGCTCCTGATGAGGTGCTGCTTGTGCTCGATGGCTCTACAGGACAGAATGCCTTTGAGCAGGCAAAGCAGTTTGCTGCAGTGACGCAGATAACATCGCTCGCCATCACGAAACTCGACGGAACAGCGAAAGGCGGTGTGGTGATTGGCATCAGCGACCAGTTGAAGGTGCCTGTGAAATATATCGGACTGGGCGAGGGCATGGAAGACTTGCAGTTGTTCGATCGCCGACAGTTTGTGGACTCTCTGTTCTGATGTGAGATGGTTAAGAATCAGATAGACTTTATCACATTAGGCTGTTCGAAAAACCTTGTGGACACAGAGCAGCTGATGGGCCTTGCCAGACGGCACGGCTTCAGTTGTACTCATGACAGCAAGCGACCAATCGGAGAAATAGCCATCATCAACACCTGCGGTTTCATTGGCGACGCAAAGGAGGAGAGCATCAATACGATCCTGGAGTTTGCGGAACGTAAGAAACAGGGCAAATTGCGTAAACTGTTTGTCATGGGATGCCTGTCGCAACGCTATCGGAAAGAGCTGGAGGAGGAGATTCCTGAAGTGGATCGGTTTTATGGAAAGTTTGATTACAAGAAATTGATGCAGGATTTGCCTTCCCCCGTTTCCCAGTCTTGTAGAGGAGATGACAGGGCATTGCGTGTGCTTACCACCCCTCGTCACTATGCCTACTTGAAGATTAGCGAGGGGTGCGACCGGCGGTGTGCTTACTGTGCCATCCCTCTGATAACAGGTCACCATGTGAGTCGGAAACAAGAGGACATATTGCAGGAGGTGAAGCAGCTTGTGGACCAGGGTGTGAGCGAGTTTCAGGTGATAGCACAGGAACTGACCTACTACGGCGTAGACCTTGATGGTAGGCAGCAGATAGCTGAGCTTATCGAACGGATGGCCGATGTGCCTGGCGTGAAGTGGATTCGCCTTCACTATGCCTATCCTACCCATTTCCCATGGGATTTGTTGCGCGTGATGCGTGAAAAGAAAAATGTTTGTCGCTATCTGGACATTGCCCTGCAGCACATTTCCGACAATATGCTTTCGGCTATGCATCGCCATGTGACCAAGGAGGAAACCTATGAGCTGATTCGACGGTTACGCGAGGAAGTACCAGGCATTCACCTGCGCACAACGCTGATGGTGGGTTTCCCAGGAGAAACCGACGAGGATTTCGAAGAATTGATGGACTTCGTCCGTTGGGCACGTTTTGAGCGGATGGGTGCCTTCGCTTACTCTGAGGAAGAGGGAACCTACAGCGCAGAGCATTATATAAATAATGTACGCGCGGAAGTGAAACAGCAAAGGCTGGATCGTCTGATGGCCCTGCAACAGGAAATCAGCGCCGAAATAGAAGCCGAGAAAGTAGGTAGCATTCTTCAAGTGGTAATCGACCGCAAGGAGGGTGACTATTATGTGGGGCGTACTGAGTTTTGTTCGCCTGAGGTAGATCCTGAGGTGCTTATTCCTGTTAGCGGGAAACGCCTGATAAGAGGAAAGTATTATCAGGCACGAATCACAGCCGCTGAGGAGTTTGATGTATATGCAAGGGTGGAATGAGCGTTTATCAACCTCACAGAGGAAGAGACAAACCGATTTTGCGAAGATGCTGAAAACGATAATACAAAATGAATCATGAACAATAAGAGCTTCATACAGCGATTGGCACAAACTACAGGCTATACGCAGGACGACTGTCAGAAAATGGTGTATAGCATGGTGGATGCTATGAACCAGCGGTTTCAGGAGGGTGAGAACGTGCTGTTGCCCGGCTTTGGCACGTTTGAGGTTAAGAAACGCATGGAGCGCATCATTATCAATCCGAATACCCGACAACGCCTGCTGGTGCCCCCGAAGCTCGTGTTAGGATTTCGCCCGACGGCTTCAGTTAGAAAAGTACTAAAAGACGGAAAGTCTGAATTCGTCGAGAGTGGCCGTACAAGGAAAGGCGAGATGAGCGGCATCGTAGGCTATCTTGTGGAGAAACACGGTTTGACTGTCAATGATGCCGAAACATTCTTCAACCAATTCGTCAATGTACTGAACGAAGGACTTTTGCAGGACAGATTGGTGAAGGTGAAAGGACTTGGCACATTCAAGGTGGTGGACGTCAAGGAACGTGTCAGTGTAGACGTGAATACAGGCGAACGCATCGTGATAGATGGGCGCAGCAAAATAACGTTTTTGCCTGATAGTGTGATGAAGGACCTCGTGAACAAGCCTTTCTCCCAGTTTGATACGGTAGTACTGAACGAAGGTGTAACCTTCGACGACATTGAAGAAGTGAACACCGACGAAGAATCGGAAACCATTGAAACTGAGGATGAACCGCAGCAGACTGAGGAGCTGAACCCTATTTTGGAAGAAACCCTCGTCGTAGATGAGAAACCTATTATCGAGGATTCTCCTGTTGAGGAAGAACCCATCGTCGGAGAGACATCCATCGAAAAGTCATCCATTGAAGAGGAGGAACCCATCGTCGGAGAGACATTCATCGAAAAGTCGTCTATCGAAGAGGAAGAACCCATTGTGGAGGTGACCATCCATGAAGAATCATTGGTGGAAGAACCAACACCCGAAATGACAACAGCTGCCCGCATTGCACCCCCCATAGAATCAATCAATCAAGCCCCCATAGAATCAGAAGAGACACCAACCATGAATAATGAACAGAATGAACTGAATAAACATAACGAACGACAGAGAACCCCGTGGTGTCCGTATGTTTTGACCGCACTGATTGCCGCTGCCATCGGCTTTGGCGCAGGATGGATTGTCAGAGGAATCGTGCCAACTTCAGAAAAGGTCGGACCGCAAGCGGTCGCACCTATTGTGGAAGACAGCACTGCAGTTGTCGATACTCTTGATGAAGCGCAGAAAGCAGCCGAGCAAGCATTGCGCGATTCTTTGGAACAGGTACGTCGCGACTCTATCGAAGCAGCCCGGAGGGACTCCCTGGAGAAAGTGCGCCGCGACTCTTTGGAGAAGGTGCAGAGGGATCTGGAGCGTGTGAAGAAAGAGTTAGAAGCACAGAAGGAAGCCGAAGCCAAAGCGAAACAAGAGGCCCAGAAGAAAGCCGAGCAACAAGCCGCGCAAGCAGCCGCTTCAAACAATCCGTCGCTTGCCTCAGCCCGTCGACAGGTGGAGTTGGGTGCCTACCGCATCGTGGGTACTCAGGAAACGATTACTGTAAAAGAGGGACAGACAATGGAGCGTCTCTCAAAATTCTATTTCGGTGAGGGTATGGAGTGCTATTTGCAAGTGCACAACGGCACTGCTGTGGTGAAGCCCGGCATGAAGCTGAAGATTCCAAAGCTGGAGATTAAAAAGAAGCGTTAAGACAATTCTTAATATTTTTACTAAACCAAATAAAAAGTTTCTTAAAAGTAATTTTTAGGAAACTTTTTTAATATTATTTAGACACTTTGTTTGTTGCCATACTCTCTGAAAGTATTACTTTTGCACAAATTTTGAACAAAAGAAACATAGCAAGATTATGGCAGAATCCATTGACATCCGCGAGTTGAACCTGCGGATAGAACAGCAAAGTGCATTCGTGACCAACCTCACGCATGGTATGAACCAGGTTATCGTAGGGCAGAAACACCTGATCGACTCCCTTCTGATAGGTTTGTTGAGCGACGGACATATCCTCTTGGAGGGTGTGCCTGGATTGGCCAAGACTCTGGCCATCAAGACATTGGCACAACTGATTGATGCCGACTACAGTCGCATTCAGTTCACCCCCGACCTCCTTCCTGCCGACGTTATCGGTACGATGGTCTATTCGCAGAAGGACGAAAACTTCCAAGTGAAGAAAGGTCCTGTGTTTGCCAACTTCGTGCTGGCCGATGAAATCAACCGTGCACCAGCCAAGGTGCAGAGTGCCCTGTTGGAAGCCATGCAAGAGCATCAGGTAACAATTGGTAGCGAAACATTCCAGTTACCTTCACCCTTCCTGGTGATGGCCACGCAGAATCCCATCGAGCAGGAGGGCACCTATCCGCTGCCCGAAGCCCAGGTGGACCGTTTCATGCTGAAAGTCATCATTGACTATCCCTCGCTGGAAGAGGAAAAGCTTATTATCCGCGAGAATATTGTGGGTGGATTGCCCGAGGTGAGACCCGTGACCACATCGCAGGAAATCCTCAATGCACGCGAAGTGGTGCGCAGTGTGTATATTGATGAAAAAATAGAACAATATATTGCTGATATCGTCTTTGCTACCCGCTATCCCGACCGCTATGGATTGAAGGAACTAAAAGATCTCATCACCTTTGGCGGTAGTCCCCGTGCCAGCATCAATCTGGCTAAGGCTTCAAGGGCATTTGCCTTTATCAAGCGACGCGGCTATGTGGTGCCGGAGGACGTTCGCTCAGTGGTTCACGACGTGCTGCGTCACCGTATTGGCCTGAGTTATGAGGCTGAGGCAACGAATGTGACGAGCGAAGAAATTGTCAGTAAAATCATCAATAAGATTGAGGTGCCATAAAGGAGTTTGCAGTTTGCGTCAAATCATCGCGTGATATGACGCAAACTACCGCATAGTTTGACGCAAATTACCGCATAGTTTGACGCAAACTGGAAAATCCTTGATTGTCAACAAAGACATAACCCATCGAACGTGGAAACATCTGAGATTCTCAAGAAAGTTAGGAAGATAGAAATCAAGACCCGAGGTCTGAGCAATAATATCTTCGCCGGCCAGTATCACACGGCCTTCAAAGGGCGTGGTATGGCATTCAGCGAAGTGCGTGAATACCAATATGGCGACGATGTGCGCGACATTGATTGGAACGTAACCGCTCGCTTCCATCGACCTTATGTGAAGGTGTTTGAGGAAGAGCGTGAGCTGACTGTGATGCTTCTCATCGACGTCAGTGGTTCGTTGGAGTTCGGCACACAGGTTCAGACGAAAAAGGATATGGTCACTGAGATTGCCGCCACATTGGCCTTCAGCGCCATTGAGAACAACGACAAGATAGGAGTGATCTTCTTCTCCGATAAGATTGAGAAGTATATACCGCCCAAAAAAGGTCGTAAACACATACTCTATATCATCCGCGAACTGATAGATTTCCACCCTGAGAGCCGAAGAACCGATGTGGGTATGGCCGTGGAGTTTCTGACCAGTGCCATGAAGCGACGCTGCACCGCCTTCTTGTTGAGCGACTTCTACCAGCGGAAGGAGTTCACGCAGCCGCTCACCATCTGCAACCGTAAGCACGATGTGGTGGCCATCCAAGTGTACGATCAGCGTGCCAAGACGCTGCCCGATGTGGGATTGATGAAGGTGTGCGATGCGGAAACGGGTCATGAAATGATTATCGACACCAGCAGCAAACGACTGCGACGCGCCCACACACAATACTGGTTGAACCGCCAGCAACAGCTAACTGAGGTGATGAACAAAAGCCGAGTGGACCACGTGAGTATCGCCACCGACGAGGACTACGTGAAAAAGTTGTTGGCACTGTTCCAGATGAGAGGATAGCCTCATAATGGAGGAGGTGGTGGTTGCCAGCTATAATATGAAATTGTTTAAATGAAGAATAGAAGTATATTTGTTATCTGCCTGTTGTTAAGTGCTTTGAATGCATTTGCACAAGTGTCTGTCGAGTCGAAAATCAACCCGATGGAAATAACGATGGGCGAGCAGGTGGACTTGACACTGACGGTCACTATGAAGCGTGGGCAGATGTTGGAAATGCCCATCTTCCAACCTTCGCAGATGATTGCCGAGGGTGTGGAAGTGGTGGAAGCCTTGCCTGCCGACACCGCAGAAACTACAGACGGGCTGATCAAGGTGACGAAGGTGTACAAACTGACATCGTTTGACGAGAAGCTACATTACGTTCCGGCCTTCAAGGTACGTGTTGACTCTAAGGAATACACCACTCAGAACCTCGCCCTAAAGGTGCTTGAGGTTCCTGTAGACACGCTTCACCCTGAGAATTTCTATCCTCCGAAGGACGTTCAAGACAACCCCTTCCAATGGAGTGAGTGGAGCGGTCTGTTCTGGTGCAGCCTCTTGCTCATTGCTCTGATGTGTCTCATTTTCTATCTACGCGTTTGTATGCGCGAGAATAAGCCTGTTTTGGCTCGTGTGAGAATCGTCAAACGACTGCTACCTCACCAGAAAGCCATGCAGGAAATCGAGAAGATAAAGGCTGAGGGCATGTCTGTGTCGGGCGACCAGAAGGCATACTACACTCGTCTGACTGACACCCTGCGTAAGTATATTGAGGAGCGTTTCGGCTTCAATGCGATGGAAATGACCTCGTCGGAAATCATCGAAAATTTGCAGCAAGCTGAGGATCAGACGATGATGGACGAGCTACGAGAGCTGTTTACAACTGCCGATCTGGTGAAGTTCGCCAAATATTCGACACTTATCAACGAGAACGACGCCAACCTCGTGAATGCCATCGAGTTTATCAACACTACTAAATTGGAGAACCAGCCCACTACGGAACGCATTGAGCCAGAACTGAGCGACACCGACAAACGCAACATCCGTTCACGGAAGACCTTGCGCTGGGCCATCATCGGCCTTGTGGCGGTGGCTGTCGCATTGTTCCTTTATATGGTTTATCAAATCTATCTGTTGCTGTAAGAAATCATGGAGTTTATCAATAAAGAATATTTCCTGCTACTGCTCCTGCTCATACCCTATCTTCTTTGGTATCTGCTTTACCGCAAGAAGAGTGAGCCTACCATGCGCATGAGCGACACCTATGCCTACCAGTATGCGCCGAAGAGCCTGCGCCAACGATTGGCGTGGCTACCCGCATTGCTCCGCATGGTGACCTTCGTGCTGGTGGTATGTGTGCTGGCTCGACCGCAGACGCACAACAGCTGGGGCAAGCGCACGTCGGAAGGCATAGACATCATGCTGGCTATGGACGTATCGACGAGCATGCTGGCTCAGGATTTACGCCCGAACCGTATAGAAGCTGCCAAGAGCGTGGCTGCTGAGTTTATTTCAGGCCGCCCCGACGATAATATCGGACTGACCATCTTCGCCGGTGAGGCTTTCACGCAATGCCCGATGACCACCGACCATGCCGCACTGCTTAACATGCTGGGAGGTGTGAGAACCGATATTGCCGAGAGCCGACTCATCGAGGATGGAACGGCTGTGGGTATGGGTCTGGCTAATGCTGTTTCGAGACTGAAGGACTCGAAGACGAAGAGTAAGGTGGTGATTCTCCTGACAGATGGTAGCAACAACATGGGTGACATCTCGCCGCTGACGGCAGCACAGATAGCCAAGAGTCTCGGTATCCGCGTCTATACCATCGCTGTTGGTTCCAATAAGGTGGCTCCTTACCCCATGCAGGTGGGTGGCACCACACAATATGTGAATATCCGTGCCGATGTTGACACGAAGACACTGAGCGAAATTGCCGCCACCGCCGACGGACATTTCTACCGCGCAACAAATACGAAGGAGCTGAAGCAGATTTACCGTGATATCGACAAACTGGAGAAATCAAAGATGGAAGTAAAGCGTTTCTCGCGCCATTATGAGGCTTATCAGCCCTTCGCGCTGGCTGCCGTCATCTGTCTGTTGTTGGAAATCCTGCTGCGCATCACCGTGTTCCGCCGCATACCGTAAAAGAAACAACTTGTGACGAATTAAGGAAAAAGAAGAATGTTCAGATTTGAAAGTCCCATATATCTATATCTGTTAGTGCTGATACCCCTGTTGGCACTGATACGAATCGTGGCCGTTCGCCGTCGTCGGAAAATGCTTCGACGTTTTGGCGATATGGCATTGCTTCACCAATTGATGCCCGATGTGTCGCGCTTTCGTCCTCTGGTGAAATTTATTCTCCTGTTGACGGCTTTGGCATTGCTCATTATCATGCTGGCCCGACCGCAGATGGGAACCAAGATCAGCCATGAGAAGCGCAACGGCATTGAGACCATGATAGCCGTCGACATCAGTAATTCGATGCGTGCCGAGGATGTGGTGCCATCGCGTTTGGACAAGAGCAAGATGCTGGTAGAAAACCTTGTTGACAATTTCACCAACGACCAGTTGGGGCTGATTGTCTTTGCTGGCAATGCCTTCATCCAGCTGCCCATCACCAGCGACTATGTGTCGGCTAAGATGTTCCTGCAGAACATTGATCCATCGCTCATCGCTACACAGGGCACCAACATTGCCGAAGCCATACGTATTGCCATCAATGGTTTTTCGCAGATGGACAACGTGGGACGAGCTATCATTGTCATTACCGATGGTGAGGACCATGAGGGAGGTGCCGTAGAGATGGCTCGTGAAGCCAAACGCAAGGGCATGCGCGTGTTTGTGCTGGGTGTAGGCTCGCCAAAGGGTTCTCCCATTCCCACACCCGATGGTGGCTTCATGACCGATAACACGGGACAGACGGTGCTTTCGGCACTGAACGAAACCATGTGCAAACAGATTGCCGAAGCAGGTGGTGGTTCCTACATCCATGTTGATAATACCAACGTGGCCCAGGAGAAACTGAACGCAGAGCTGGCCCGAATGCAAAAAGGAGAGATACAAACCACACTCTACAGCGAATACGACGAGCAGTTCCAGGCCTTTGGCATCCTTGTCATTCTTTTGCTCATCCTTGAGATTTGCATTCTTGAGAGCAAGAACCCGCTGTTGAAGAACATCAAACTATTCAGGAAGAAATGAGAAGCATCTTATTTGTCATATCAATTCTCTTCAGCATGACACTCTCGGCACAGACCGACCGTCAGCTGATTCGCGAAGGAAATCGACTCTTTCGCATGAAGGACTATGCCAAAGCTGAAGTTCAATACCGCAAGGCATTGGAGGCCAACCAACAGAATCCGCAGGCCAACTACAACCTCGGCTGTGCGCTGATGATGCAGCAGAAAGACTCGGCAGCTGTCGTCCAGTACGAGAAGGCTGCCCGCATAGAGCCCAATAAGATGCGCCGTTCGAAGGCTTTCCATAATATCGGTGTGGTCTGCCAGAATCATAAGATGTATGGCGATGCCATCAAGGCTTACGAGGAGTCGCTCCGACTGAACCCCACTGACGATGAGACACGCTACAACCTGGCTCTCTGCAAGAAGCTGAACAAGAACCAACAGAACCAGAACAACCAGCAGAAAAAGCAGCAGAACAACGAGCAGGACAAAGACAAGAAAGACCAGAAACAAGATAAGAACGACCAACAGAAGCAGCAACAGCAACAAGAGCAGATGAGCAAGGAGAATGCCGAGCGCCTGCTCGATGCGGCTGTACAAAACGAAAAGGCTACACAGCAGCGCATTCAGAAAGCGATGCAGCAGCCTAAGAAACGCACGTTGGAAAAGAATTGGTGATATGAAAAGATATTTGTTGATAGGAGAGTTACTGTTTGTCGTGATGGCTATTGCGGCACAGACACTCACGGTCAATGCCCCGTCGCATGTGCAGAATGGGGAGAACTTCCGCCTTACCTATACGCTGAACACACAGAATGCCTCAGACTTCCGCATCGGCGACTTCCCCGATGGGCTTGAGCTTATCACGGGACCCTACACTTCCACACAATCGAGCTACACGATGGTGAACGGGCACACTAGCAGTTCGTCGTCGATTACCTATACTTTCATTATATGCGCTGAGAAAAACGGCACATACACCATCCCCGCCGCTCATGTTCAGGTAAAGGGAAAGACCATTTCGTCGCAGACGGCAAAGGTCACCGTCAGCGGTCATGCTGCTGCCAATGGCTCAGCTCCGAAGATGCACGACGACGAGGACGACCGCCATCAGATGCGTCAGGCAGGGTCGGCCATCAGCGGCAGCGACCTCTTCATCAAAGTGAGTGCCAACAAACGCCGCGTTCATGAACAGGAACCCATCATGCTGACCTACAAGGTCTACACGCTCGTTGACCTGACTCAGCTCGAGGGAAAGATGCCCGACCTGACGGGATTCCATTCGCAAGAGGTGAAACTGCCCCAGCAGAAGTCGTTCCATATCGAGAATGTCAACGGCCGGAACTACCGTTGCGTCACTTGGAGCCAATACGTGATGTTCCCACAGATGACAGGAAAACTGGAGATTCCCAGCATCACTTTCACAGGCACGGTGGTTCAGCAAAACCGCGATGTGGATCCCTTCGAAGCTTTCTTCAATGGCGGAAGCGGCTACATTGAAGTGAAACGTAGCATCAAGGCGCCAGGCGTCACCATTCAGGTGGACCCGCTGCCCGACAAGCCCGATAATTTCTCGGGTGGCGTAGGACGTTTCAACATCTCCGGCCAGCTCAACAAGAACGAGGTAAAAGCCAATGAACCCATCACCATTCGTGTGGTGGTTGGCGGTACGGGAAACCTGAAACTCATCAAGCAGCCAGTGGTGAACTTCCCGAAAGACTTCGACAAATACGACCCGAAAGTCACCGACAAGACGCAGCTGACTGCCAATGGCGTGGAGGGTAACATGGTCTACGACTTCCTCGCTGTGCCCAGAAACCAGGGCAAATACACCATTCCGCCTGTAAAGTTCGTCTATTACGACACCGATGCCAATGCCTATAGGACCATCCAGACGCAACCCTTCGAACTGAATGTAGAGAAGGGAGAGGGTGGTAGCGGTGTGTCTGTCAACTATGCCGAGGAACAGAATCAGGACATCCATCCGCTGAAAACAGGCAAGTGGGAACATCAGGACATCAACCACCTCTTCTTTGGAAGTACGGGCTATTGGGTGCTGTTGGCCTTCCTCCTGGTGCTCTTTGTCACGCTGCTCATCGTGTTCCGCCGTCGTGCCATTGAGAATGCCGACATCGTGAAGCGTAAGGGAAAGCAGGCCAACAAGGTGGCTACCAAGCGACTCAAGGTGGCCAACCGCCTGATGCAACAGCAGAAGCAGAGTGAATTCTACGATGAAGTGCTTCGTGCGCTGTGGGGATATGTGGGCGACAAGCTGAATATTCCCGTCACAGAACTGTCGCACGACAATATTGCCGACCGCCTTGCCGGCCAGCAGGTGGAGCAAGATACCATCGACAAGTTTATCGAGGCGCTCGACGAATGTGAGTTTGAACGCTATGCTCCAGGCGATCCTGCCGGCAATATGAACAAGACATACGACTACGCTATGACAGCAATCACACGAATAGAAGATTCCATGAAGGCGGTCCGCAAAGGCAAGGGCGGTTCGTTCTCGAAAGGAAAGGCAAACAGTCAGTCTGTGAGAATGATTCTTGTCGTAGGATTCCTCGCTTCGCTCTTTATGCCTACACAGAGTTGGGCTGTGGCTGGCAAAGCCTCTCCCACCACTTCGCCCGTAGCCCTGAAGAGTAGTGCCGACTCAGCCTATGCCAAAGGCGACTATCAGCAGGCCATTCGCATTTACGAAGATTTGCTCAAACAAGGCGAGAGTGCAGAGCTTTACTACAATCTGGGCAATGCCTACTATCGTACCGACAATATCACGAAAGCTGTCTTGAACTATGAGCGGGCACAGCTCTTGAGCCCTGCCGATGGCGATATCCGCTTCAACCTTCAGATGGCGCGCACGAAGGTCATCGACAAGATTACGCCTGTCAGCGAGATGTTCTTCGTGACGTGGTATCGTTCGTTGGTCAATCTCAACAACATCGACGGATGGGCTCGCATCGCTGTGGTCAGCATGATTCTTGCCTTGATACTCGTGTTGGTCTATCTCTTTGCCTCAGCCGTGTTGTTGCGCAAGATAGGTTTCATTGGTGGCATCGCGTTCTTCCTGCTTTTCTTGGTGAGCAACTTGTTCGCTTTCCAGCAGCGCCACATTCTGATGAACCGCACGGGAGCCATCATCATCGCTCCTTCCGTGACTGTGAAGAAGACACCTGCCGCCAATGCCACCGACCAAGGAGTGCTTCATGAAGGAACACGTGTCGACATCATCGACGACACGATGACCGACTGGAAGGAAATCCGTATTGCCGACGGCAACGAGGGATGGGTGGAAACCAAGCAGATAGAGAAGATTTGAGCAAAAAGGGTAGGGGGCTTTGCTCCTGATAGCTCTTGCTACGAGATGTGTGGAATGATCATGACAAACCAATTTGACATCGACCTGCTGCAATGGTTTCAGCCACAAAGCCCGTCGCCCTTCGACGACGTCATCCTTGTGCTGACCAATGGCTTGACTTGGATTCCCCTATACCTTATTATATTGTACATACTGCTCGTCAACTCTTCTTTAGGCGACTCAAAACAGGTTAGGCGCTTGCTGATTACAATTGCGCTTGGTATTCTCTGCGTGGTTTTCGTGGCAAGTGTCAACAATTTCCTGGTGAAACCCTACGTAGGGCGACTGCGCCCATGTTGCGACCCAGAGACGGAGGGACTTTTCCGACTCGTCAGAGGCTATTGCGACGGCAACTACAGTTTCTTCTCTTCGCATGCTGCCAACACCAGCGCAGTGGCCGTATACTTCTCACGGGTCATCCGCAGACGATGGCTCACATGCTGTCTGGTGGCTTGGTGTCTGCTCAACTGCTACACGCGACTCTATCTCGCACAGCACTATCCGTCAGACATCCTCTGCGGACTGCTCTTCGGAACATGTTCCGCCCTTCTTTTCTTCCGATTATCCAAACGACTCACACTCAACACTTAACATTCATCATCCATCACCCATCAATATGACTCCCAAGGAAATACATATCAGCGACTACAACTACCCGTTGCCCGACGAACGCATCGCCAAGTTCCCACTCCCAGAGCGCGACCATAGCAAACTGCTGATCTACAAGCATGGAAACGTGAGCGAGGACGTGTTCTACAATCTGCCCAACCATCTGCCAAAAGGAGCGTTGATGGTGTTCAACAACACGCGCGTCATTCAGGCAAGGATTCATTTCCGCAAAGACACAGGAGCCCTGATTGAGGTGTTCCTGCTCGAACCCGCTGAGCCTGCCGACTACGAGCAGATGTTCCAGACCAACAGCCAATGTACGTGGCAATGTCTGGTGGGAAATGCCAAGAAATGGAAGACGGGAACACTCGTGCGCGACATCGTCGTGAAAGGAAACCCCGTCTGTCTCAGCGTGGAGAAACTGCCGAACGACACGCCCCTCGTGCGCTTTTCGTGGGACAATGCCGCCGTTTCCTTTGCCGACATCCTCGACATTGCGGGCGAACTGCCCATACCGCCCTATCTCAACCGTGAGACACAAGAGAGCGACAAGACCACCTATCAGACTGTGTATAGCAAAATCAAGGGTAGTGTGGCTGCCCCTACTGCCGGTCTTCATTTCACAAACGACGTGCTTCGTGCACTCGACGAGCAGGGTATTGAGCGTGAGGAGCTGACACTTCATGTTGGCGCCGGCACATTCCGACCTGTGAAGAGTGAGCTCATAGCCGACCATCCCATGCACACTGAGTATATCAGCGTGCGCCGCCAAACCATCGAACGGCTGATTCAGCACGAGGCTCAGGCCATCGCCGTTGGCACTACTTCCGTGCGCACCTTGGAGAGTCTGTATTACATGGGATGCCGTTTGGAGAAGCAACCCGATGCAACAGAACAGGAACTCCACATCGACCAATGGGAACCCTACGATACCAAGCCTACGCTCAGTCCCGTGGAAGCTTTGCGCAACATCCTCGTTTGGCTCGACAAGAACCACAAGAACACCCTGCACAGCAGCACGCAAATCATCATTGCGCCTGGGTATGAATATAAGATTGTGAAAATGCTTGTCACCAACTTCCACCAACCGCAGAGCACGCTGCTCCTCTTGGTTAGTGCTTTTGTCGATGGCGATTGGCGCACCATCTACGACTATGCCCTCAGCCACGATTTCCGCTTCCTCAGCTATGGCGACAGTTCGCTGCTCATTCCCTGAAAAAGCGGAAACCGAGAGCCCTTCTTACAACGAGAATGACGCATTCAGAATGATGGAATGCGAAGATACATGGTATTTGCCGTAGGCTACGTTCAACTTGAAACGCTCCATCAGTACACCTCCGCCAAAAGAGAGTCCGGCACCACTGGCAGAACCTTTTTCCTCGCCCGAGGCGATGATTTTCATCTCGCTGGCACGGCGGAAGCTATAGCCAGCGGCCACATAGAACTGCGGTGAGATGATGATGTCGGCTCCTGCCACCAGGTGGTGGAGGAATTTGTAGCTCGTGTGGTTTAAGTCGACCAGTGTGGCCGATAGTCTGAGCGGTGAGCCGATGAGACGTTTCGTCACACCCAACTGAAGGTCGAGTGGCAACCGCGTATATTCCTGATCGTAGGCGTCGAGCTCGCCACCAAGGTTCTTCACTACCGCAGAAATGGACCATTCGCGCACAGGGTCGTAGTAGTTCACACCCAAGTCGACTGTCATTGCCAACGACGAGTAGTCGCCGATGTAGGAATTGATGAAGCGAGCGGTGATGCCACCCACGATGTTCTTGCCCAACTGATAGGCCAAAGCTCCTGAAACGGCGATGTCCTTGGCCGAAAACTCACCCGTGATGACATTGTTTTCGTCCACCTCTTTCATCTTTCCGTAGCTCATGAATTGCCCCATGACGCCTAAGGTGGCCTTGCTGCCCAAGATTTTCGTGAAGGATGCCGAAGCCGTGTTGGCTCCCTCCATATAGGTCATGAAGTTCAGTCCGACGGTCTTGTCGTTGACACTCGACAACAGGGCGGGGTTATGGAAGCCGAGCGAGGCATCGTCTTCCACCACCGTGATGTTATGTCCGCCAAGTGCAGCAGCATGTGCACTGACAGGCAAACGCAAGAAATTGTAGCCTGTCTGGGCGTCCTGAGCGAGCGTTTTTGCGGCAAAAGCGGCCACGAAAGCTAAAAATATCAATTTTTTCATTTAATTCATATTATTTATAGGAGCTATGCCCGATTATTTCAAATATCTGCTTTAATTTTGCACACGGAAAAGAGGGCGTGTGGTTACGATGATTCGAGGGTGACAGTCCCTTGGCCTTCATCTTTCACCCCTCATTCCTATATATATAACGCGAAAATTTCGATTTTAGTATATTGGAGGCAAAGAAAACATACAAAGCCGACCTGGAACATGGTAGAAAATGGCGGTTGCTGGCGGGATTGGCCATCTCGTTGGCTGCATTCTTTGCCGTTTTGGAATACCGTTGGACGCCTTCGTTCGACGATATCGACGAGTCGTTGCTCGACGATGTTGCACGCGATATGGAGCTTTTGCCCGCCCTGCAGCAGCAAGACATGATTGCCCTGAGCCAACTGGAGGAGCCTCAGGCGCCCACTCCGCGACTCAACATCGTGGAAAAAGAGGTGGCTCATGAGGTGACAGAGCGTCTGGTTCAGCAGCTGCAAGTGGCGCTGAATGCTGAGAGCATCATCAGTCCCGACGAAGTGAACGCGCCGCTGCTTCCTGTAGCCCTCAACGAGAGTGATCAAGTGCTGAGTTTCCGTGAGGTGGAGAAACTGCCCGAATATCCTGGAGGCATGGTGGAATTCATGAAATGGCTGACGCGAAACCTGAAATACCCCGCTGATGCCAAGCGGGCGGGTGTACAGGGAAAGGTCGTCGTGTCGTTTGTCATCAATCAAGACGGCACGACCTGCGACCACCGCATTGTGAAGTCGCACTTCTCTTCGATGGACCGCGAAGTGCTTCGTGTGCTGAAACTCATGCCCAACTGGAAGCCTGGAGAAGACAAGGGGAAGCCTTGCCGCACCATGTTTGTCATTCCTGTTGTCTTCATGCTTTAGCTCCCAATTTTCATTCCATATCAAATCACGTTTATTTAGATAATCTGACGCGCTCACTCAGATAATCTGACACGCTCACTCAGATAATCCGGCACGCTCACTCCGATAGTGCCTCATGGCGCGAAATGATATTTGCGAAAAGCAAAAAAGCATATATTTTGCCCGTTTCGCTTGTGGTTTCACAAATAATTAGTATATTTGCAGCATCATTGCAGAAGGCAATGTTTGGCGCCGTTGCCAATTCCTGATCACATCAAACAAATAGAAGCATCATGAAAACAGCCCATGAAATCTTAGAGATTTTCAACCGCTACCTGGAGGCTCTGCCCTACGACCGTGAGCCCAGAAGCCTGTACGAACCCATTCGCTACGAACTTTCGCTTGGTGGAAAGCGCATCAGACCTTCGCTGATGATGATGGCCTACAATCTCTACAAAGAGGATGTAGAGACCATTCTGCCACAGGCTTGTGCTTTGGAAACCTATCACAACCATACATTGCTGCACGACGACCTGATGGATCGTGCCAGTGTGCGACGCGGGCAGCCGACGGTTCACGTGAAGTGGGACGACAATACGGCCATCCTTTCAGGCGACGCCATGCTGCTGGTGGCCTGTCAGCGGATGCTCAACTGTAGTCCGGAACTGATGCCGAAGGTGCAGAACCTGTTTGTGGAAACGGCCATCGAGATTTGCGAAGGTCAGCAATACGACATGGATTTCGAGACTCGCATGGACGTGCGCGAAGAGGAATACATCGAGATGATCCGTCTGAAGACGAGCGTGCTCCTGGCTTGTGCCACGAAGATGGGAGCCATCTTGGCCGGCGCGCCAGAAGAAGATGCAGAGAATCTCTATAAGTTTGGCGAGCAGATGGGACTGGCCTTCCAACTTCAGGACGACTATCTCGATGTCTATGGCGACCCGAAGGTGTTTGGTAAGGCTATCGGCGGCGACATTCTCTGCAACAAGAAGACCTATATGCTCATCAATGCGCTGAACCGTGCCGACGAGGCACAAAGGCAGGAAATGGACCGCTGGCTGAACGCAGAGAATCCCAATCCGCAGGAGAAGATTGCCGCTCTCACGCGCGCGTATAATAATATAGGTATCGACAAGCTCGCGCAGGAGAAGATTGAGCACTATTTTGCTGAGAGCCGCAAGTACCTGGACAAGGTGAACGTGACCGACGAAAGGAAGCAGGTCTTGGTGGAATACACCAACCGCATGATGCACCGCGAATACTAACCCATATTGTTCAGTAAGCTGTTATTTTATGACAGCCCAAGATAATGATAGATACACACGCACACTTAGACGGCCCTGAGTTCAACGACGACCGTGCCGCCATGATGCAACGAGCCAAGGAAGCTGGAGTGAGCAAGGTGTTCATTCCTGCCATCGACTTGCCTTCTGTACAGACGGTGGTGGAAACCTGCCGCCAGTTTGAGGGCTTTGCCTATCCCATGATAGGGCTCCATCCAGAAGAAGTGAAGGCCGACTATCCTGCCGTCCTTGCTGAAATGCGCCGTCTCCTCGACGCCAATCTGCCCTCCGCTGGAGAGTGTGACGAGGTTCCGCCACGCCAACAACCCCCTTTCATCGCTATCGGCGAAGTAGGCCTCGACTACTACTGGAGTCGCGAATTTGAGCAAGAGCAACTCGCAGCCTTCGAGGAACAGGTGCGCTGGAGCATAGAGACGCGCCTGCCGCTGATGATTCATTGTCGCAAGGCGCAAAACGAAATGGTCAATTTGCTGAAACGATATAAGGACGATTTGCCTGGCGGCGTGTTCCATTGCTTCACTGGCAATGAGCGCGAAGCAGAGGAATTGCTGCAGTTCCCACGCTTCGTGCTGGGTATTGGTGGCGTGCTGACGTTCAAGAAAAGCCATCTGCCAGAGACGCTTCCGGCTGTTGTGCCGCTGGAACGCATCGTCTTGGAGACCGACAGTCCCTATATGGCGCCCGTCCCCATGCGTGGGAAGCGCAACGAAAGCAGCTATGTGAAGTTTGTTCAGCAACGTCTGGCCGAGTGCTACCAGACAACCGAGGAGCATATCTCAGCCGTTACCGATGCCAATGTGGAGCGCATCTTCAGCCTCTTGTGAGGCTGTTGCGACATCCTTTCTGACCGTCTAAGACAGCTCGGAGATAATCGAATTTAGTTCTCTTTACAGGCAATGACCTGCGAAAGCGAACGATTCATGTAGAAAGTGAAGTGGAGTGTGTCGTGCTCGTTGGTGAAACGGACGCGCGAGTAGAGTAGGGGTTCGCCCTTGATGTGCTCGCCGAAAGCAATGTTTTTCTTGAAATGAGGCAAGTTTGCCGCTTGCTGCTGCATATTCACGATGATGCTGTCTGTCAGTTTGAACGTGGAGTCGACCTTGTCGTAGCTGCGGCGCATGTCGCCCATCGTGGTGTTCTCTTCGACGAACGAACCTATCAAGGCCTTTGCCTTGTGCTTCTGGCCGCAACCGCAAAGCACAAGGACAAAGGTCGTGAGGTATAAGAGTTTCTTCATTCTATTTCGATGAATGGTCATTTCATGAAGTATCTGCAAAACAACTGCTGATTACTTCTCAGGCGTATTCTTGAGGATTTCCATCAGGTGATCCCACACCATCTGCACCGTCGGGATGAGCAGACGCTCGTCGGGTGAGTGGACACCACGAAGCGTCGGACCAAACGACACCATATCGAGGTTGGGATACTTCTCTGAGAACAGACCGCACTCCAAGCCAGCATGGATGCCCAGCACCTTCGGGTCTTTGCCAAAGAGCTTGCGGTAGGTTTCTACGGCGAGCTTGGTCATCTTGCTGTTGGGGTTCATCTTCCATGCGGGATAGCCGTCGCCTTGCACCACTTCGGCACCAGCCAGTTGGAACACGGCCTTGATGGTGGCGGCCTGGTTGTCGAGGGCACTCATCACGTTACTGCGCTGTGAAGCGATCACTACCATCTCGTTTTCTTTCGTCTCGCAGCTGGCCACATTGTTGGAAGTCTCCACGAGCCAAGCGATTTCCTCGTCCTGACACATAGCGAACACGCCGTTGTCGGCAGCCTGCAGGGCCTGGATGATGCGGGTGCTAGCCTCGATGGGCAGCACGGGAGCAGCCTCAGCGCTCTCCATGTTGAACTGCATGGACTTCTCTGTCACGTGGTATTCTTCCTGCACTTCAGCGGCGAAGACATTCCAGTCGGCCTTTACGTTCTCCTTCACGTCGGCGGGTACTGCGAAATGAGCCACACCGTCGCGAGGAATAGCGTTGTGCAGTTTGCCTGCATTGTAGCTCACCAGGCGCAATCCGTACTTCTCCTGAACCATGTAGAGGAAGCGGGCGATGATTTTCAGGGCGTTGCCGCGCTTCTTGTTGATGTCGTCGCCAGAGTGTCCACCTACGAGACCTTTCAGCGAAGCCTTCATGAAGAACATGCCTGCGGGGGCCTCTTCGCGCTGGAAGCGGAACGTAGCCGTAGTGTTGCGGCCACCTGCACACGATACGAAGATCTGGCCTTCGTCCTCAGAGTCGAGGTTGATGAGCATGTCGCCAGTCATGAATCCGGGCTTCATACCCTCAGCGCCCGTCAGTCCGGTCTCCTCGTCGCGTGTGAAGACACACTCCAGAGGACCGTGCTCGATGTCGTTGCTATCGAGGATAGCCATCTCGATGGCACAGCCGATACCATCGTCGGCACCCAGGGTGGTTCCCTTGGCAGCGAGCCATTCGCCGTCGATATAGGTCTGAATGGCATCCTTGTCGAAGTCGAAGTCCAGGTCGACAAGCTTCTCGCACACCATATCCATGTGGCTCTGCAGAATCACAGTGGCGCGGTTCTCATAGCCCTTGGTGGCGGGTTTGCGGATCAGCACATTGCCTGTTTCGTCGACTTTGGTCTCAAGGCCGCGGCTTTCACCGAAGTTTTTCAGATACTCGATCATCTTTTCCTCGCGCTTGCTGGGACGGGGAATCTGGTTGATCTTAGCGAACATTTCAAAGACGCAAGCTGGTTTTAATTCACTTTTATTCATTATTAATGCTTTTTTTATCGGAATGTTGGCAGAAATCACTACCTTTGCACCCGAAATTCAATTAAAGTGTTGCAAAGTTAGCATAAATTTGCTTGTCGCACAAAATAAAACAGAAGATTTAGAAATAATAAACAGAAAATAAGAATTAAGGTCATGATGGCAACGCTGCTGCTCAGTCTGGGCTTGTTGGCAATAGGCATATTGCTGCTGCTGGTGAAGGTGCTGTTGAAGAAAAACGGCAAGTTCTCCTCTCAGCATGTGCACGACAATCCTGCTATGCGCAAGATGGGCATCCATTGCGTGGTGGATCAGGACCGAGAGGAAAGAAACAGGAAGAAACTAACAAACAAATAATCAAAACAGTAAAATGAAGAAAACAGTATTTATGGCCGTGGCAGCCGTCCTTGCCTTGGCATCGTGCAACAACCAGGCACCAAAGATGGACGAGAAGACACAAAAGGATTCTGTGCAGAACGAGATGAAAATTGCCTACGTGGAAGTAGACAGCATCATGTCGCAGTATAAGTTCTGCAAGTACATGGAGCCCATACTCGAGAAGAAAGCTCAGAACTCGCGCAACACGCTGGCTCAGAAGCAGCAGTCGCTGCAGGCCGCTGCCGCCAAGTTCCAGCAGGACCTTCAGAACAACAAGTACACCCAACAGCAGGCTGAGCAGGTGAATGCCGGACTGCAGAAGCAGAATGCCGACCTGCAGGCTCTGGCTCAGCGTCTCGACAACGAGCTGGCCAACGAGCAGCAGAAGTACCTGCAGGCTGTGAACGACTCCATCCAGCACTTCCTCGACCAGTACAACAAGACGAAGAAGTTTGCCTTCATCGTGACGAAGAACGGACTGCTCTATGCCGACAAGGCCTACGACATCACCAACGACGTCATCAACGGTCTGAACAAGGCTTACAAGGGAAATACCACCCCTGAAAAGGCCAAGGAAGAGAAAAAAGACAAGAAATAATACACTTTTTTGTCAGAAAAGTTGCGGGAACGCGGGAAAAGCCGTACCTTTGCAGCCGCTATCACGAGATGGTAGCATAATTCAAACCTAATTTAACAAATAAAAACAAATGGCAACAAAAATCAGATTGCAGCGTGGCGGTCATAAGGGATATGCTTTCTACAGCATCGTTATCGCCGACGCTCGTGCACCACGAGATGGTAGATTTACTGAGAAGATTGGTACTTACAACCCCAACACCAATCCTGCCACAGTAGATTTGAATTTTGAGCGCGCACTCTATTGGGTAGAGGTTGGCGCTCAGCCCACGGACACTGTACGTAACATCCTGAGCAAGGAAGGCGTTTACCTCATGAAGCACCTGCGTGGTGGCGTGAAGAAGGGCGCATTCGGCGAGGATGCCGTTCAGGCAAAGTTCGACGCTTGGAAACAGGCAAAGGAGAAGGGCTTCGAGGCTGTTCGCGAGAAGGACGCTAAGGCCAAGAAGGACCTCGCTGCCAAGAAACTCGAGGCAGAGAAGAAAGTGAACGAAGCTATCGCCGCTAAGGTGGCTGAGAAAAAGGCTGCTGCCGCTGCCGCTCAGGCTGAGGCTGCTCCCGCTGAGGAAGCTGCTGCTGAAGCACCTGCTCAGGAGGCTTAATTCACGCTTTCCCAACAGAAAGAAACAGCGGATGGACCCTTTCGTCCATCCGTTTTTTTTATCACAATGAGCTATCAACTTGTCAACTAATTTACTTGTCAACTCTCAATAGCTATGAAACTCGGAATAATCGTATTTTTGCTGATGCCCTTTGTTGGAAGCGGCTACGTGATGTGGCACACCTGGCGCATCCTCCCGTTGCCCGTATGGGCGAAAGTGTTGGCGATGCTGCTGATGATTGGTGCCTTTGCCTTGTTTTTCATAGCGCTGATGTCGATGCTCGACACGCTCCCCATGCCCTGGGCAACCGCCATCTACGAGGTGGGCACGTCGTGGCTCATCGTCCTGCTCTACCTCTTCATCATCTTCCTGCTGCTCGACTTGGGACGCCTGTTCCATCTTGTGCCCGTCCAATGGCTCACCAACAGCTGGCGCGGCACGCTGGGCATCCTGTTGCTGTTGGCGGTGCTGTTTGTCTATGGCAACCTGAACTATCATCATAAGGCACGCCACACGTTTGAACTCACCACGGCAAAGCCCTTGGAGAAACCCCTAAAAGTGGTGATGATGAGCGACTTGCACTTGGGATATCACAATCAGCGGAAGGAGCTTGCGCGATGGGTTGACCTGGTGAATCAGGAGCACCCCGACCTGATTCTCATTGCAGGCGACATCATCGACCGCAGTCTGCGGCCGCTCTTGGAACAGAAGATGTACGAAGAGTTTCGACGCTTTGAGGCACCCGTTGTGGCCTGTCTGGGCAACCACGAATACTATGCGGGCAAGAAGGGTTCGCTGGATTTCTACAAAGAGGCAGGCATCATACTGCTTCGCGACCAGGTGCTGAACTGGGGCGAAGTGTGCATCATTGGCCGCGACGACCGCACCAATCCTCGCCGCAAGACGGTGATGACGCTGGTAGCGCCCATCGACCGCTATCGCTACACCATCCTGCTCGACCATCAGCCCCATCATCTGCTGCATGCTGAGCAGATGAATGTCGACCTGCAGCTGAGCGGCCACACCCATCACGGACAGGTATGGCCCATCTCATGGATTACGGATGCCGTCTACGAGTGTGCCTACGGCCATCACCAGCGTCGCGACACCCACTACTATGTGAGCAGCGGCATTGGCATCTGGGGTGGAAAATATCGCATCGGCACCTGTTCGGAATATGTCGTGATTACGGTCAAACCCTATCGGAAGCGTTGAGCGATTGCAGGAAAGCCTCGGCCCGTTCAAGGTCGGCAGGGGTATCGATGCCCACCGTTTCCACATCGGTCAGTCCCACTTTTATCTTATAGCCGTTCTGCAGCCAGCGCAGCTGCTCCAGGCTCTCAGCTTTCTCCAGACTGCTCTGCGGCAGCCGGGTGATGGCTTTGAGCACCTCTGTGCGATAGGCGTAGAGGCCGATGTGCTTCAAGAACGGATATTGACCTAACCATGTTTCTGGTTCTTTCCCACGCAGGAAAGGAATGATGCTGCGGCTGAAATACAGGGCATACGACTGGTTGTCGACCACAATCTTTGGCGAATTGGGGTTCTGCAGCGCCTCGAAGCCCATCTCCTGGGTGAAGGGCTTGCCCAGCGTGGCTATCTGGGTGTGGGCATCGTCGAAGCAACGGCACACCGTCTCCAGTTGCGAAGGCTGGATGAACGGTTCGTCGCCCTGCACATTGATCACCACGTCGTAGTTGCCGCCCACGCGCTCCACAGCCTCGGCTATGCGGTCGGTACCGCTCTGATGGGTGCTTGCCGTCATCACGGCTCTGCCGCCGAAAGCCTGCACAGCCTGATAGATGCGCTCATCGTCGGTGGCCACATAGGCATCGGCAATCACGCGCGACACTTGTTCGTAGACTCTCTCGATGACCATCTTGCCGCCAAGCATGGCCAACGGTTTGCCCGGAAAACGCGTAGAAGCGTAGCGGGCAGGGATCATAGCAATGAATTTCAATTGGTTCATGGCTGCAAAGGTAGTAAATAAATAACAATTGACAATCATCAATAGGCACTTTTCTGATATTTTGCAAGTTTTTTACGTAAACGTTTGCGTATTTCAAATCTTTTTTTTATCTTTGCCACAAAAATAGCTTATGAAACCACGCAGAATATCGCTGAAAGACCTGGCCGAACAGTTGGGTGTCAGCATCGCCACCGTCTCGAGAGCTTTGCGCAACTCGCATGAAGTGGGCGACGAAATGAAGCGTCGTGTGCAGAAGCTGGCCAAGGAGCTGAACTATCGTCCGAACCCCTTTGCCCGTAGTCTGCGGCGCGAGATTCCGCGTGTGATTGGAGTGGTGGTGCCCGACCTGGTGACCCACTACTATGCCGGCGTGCTCAATGGAATAGAGGAACGCGCGCGCGAAGAGGGCTATTCCGTGATCAGCAGCAATTCGCACGAGAGCCATGAGAAGGAAGAGGTGGCCATCGACAACTTCATCGACCTCCACGTGGCGGGCATCATTGCATGCCTGGCGCAAGACACGACGCAATACGACCATTTCAAGGCGATTCACGACATGGGCATCCCCTTGGTGTTCTTCGCCCGTACCTGTCTGCCAGAGCTCTTCTCATGCGTCACGGGCAATGGCGACATAGCCGCTCAGGAAGCCACAGAACACCTGATAGCCAACGGTCGCCGCCGCATAGCCTTTGTAGGAGGGCCCAACCATCTGGACATGGTGCGCCGCCGCAAGCATGGCTATCTGGAGGCACTGCGCGAGCACCGCATACCCATCGACCGCGAAATCGTGGCCTGCGGACCCATCAACAAGGAGGAGATGCAACAGGCCACAGAGCGCATGCTGCAGCTGCCGAATCGGCCGGATGCCATCATCGCCTTCAACGACATTGCCACCTACGCGGCCTTCCAGACCATCAAGCGCATGGGGTTGCGCATCCCTGACGATGTGGCTCTGGTGGGCTTCACCGATACGGACACCTGCGAGTATGTCAACCCACGCATCTCCACCATCGAGGACCAGGCCAACCTGCAAGGACGGAAAGCCTGCGAGATGCTGATCAAGCACATCAACGGCGACACGAAGATACGCAAGGAGGTGGTGCCGATGGTGCTGAAGATTCGTGAGAGCAGTGGCGAAGTGAAAAGCGAGAAGTAAGTATTAAAACAATGATAAGATAGCGTATGAAGAAAATGTTTGCCGCCATCGCCGTGATGGCAATTCTGACCACGGGGCTGCTCAGCTCGTGTGCCACCAAGGAGCATGCCATCAACCGTTTGGAGAAGTTCTCGTATGAGCTTCGCGACCATAGCGCCTACTATACGATGGATGAATGGAAACAAGCAGCCGAGAAGTTTGTCGACATCCGCAAGGACATCAAGAAGCACGAGTTTGAGTATACTGCCGAGCAGAAAAAGAAGATTGGTGTGCTCGAAGGCAAGTGTGCCGGCTACATGGCCAAGGGCGCGAAGGAAGGTTTCTTCGACAAGCTCAAGGGCATCGGCAACGAGATCAACGGCATCTTGCAGGGCATTCTCAATGCCGTGACCGATTTCGTGGAGTAATTTTGTTTCTTAGAACGCAAGTCCTACTCCGAATCGTCGCTGCTATAGTCATCATAAATATAAAGAGTAGCTCCTGTAGGAGGAGGGGGACAAAACCGCCGGCGGGACGAGAAACTGTCACAAATAATGGGGTGTTTTCAAAACACCCCATTTCGACCCGCTCAGTCGGATTTGTAATCATGAGCGGTAGAAAGATTGCAAATACGTGTCTTAACAGATTTTTTGCGTTCCATCGCAGATTATTGCTTCTTGCAGCAATCGCCCTCTGCCTTCTTGCATCCTTCAGCTTTTTGGCAGCCTTCAGCTTTTTGGCAGCCTTCAGCTTTTTGGCATCCTTCTGCCTTTTGGCATCCTTCTGCTTTCTTGCATCCCTCTGCTTTCTTGCAGCAATTGCCTTCAGCCTTGTGGCATTCCTTGGCGGGAGTGGCCTCATAGCCAATCTTCGAGAAAGCCTTCATGATGTTCTCAGCGGAGTTCTTGTCAGCATCGTAGGTGATGGTGACCGTTTGGTTCTCAACACTCGTTTCGATTTTCTTGATGCCCTTCTCGAAGCGGATGTTATCCTTGATCTTGTTCTCGCAGTTCTCGCAGTGCATCTGCGGATTGGTGGTGACTACGAGTGTCTTGATGTCCTTCGCGTTTACGGACAGAGCCATGAGCAAAGTCATGGCGATGAATGCTAATTTCTTCATTTTTTCGTTATGTTTATTTGATGATTCATATTATTGGAATGGCTGATGGTTAGAAGCGTTCCAGATGGAAGCGAACACCCACATAGAACATTGCACCCTCTACGGGACCATAGACGAGTGTGGGGTCGAAGTGTCCGCTCCAGGGGTGCTGCGCGTGCACGATGGGGTTATTCTGCTTGAAGCCCGTCAGGTTCTCGCCGCCTGCATAGACGGAGAAGTGGCGGAACCAGCGCGTCAGTTGCACGTTCAGCTGCTCGTAGCCTTTGAATGTCTCGCTCCACGACGGCTCTCCATTTATAGAATAAGGTGTTGGCATGCGTCCGCCGCCGTTCAGCTGGAGCGTAGCGTCGAACTGCCAAAGGCCGAGCGGCGTCTTGTAGGAAGCAGCGAGCAGCGCTTTGTACTTGCTCTGCAGGGGCTTGTCTTGCAGCTTCCCGCCGTAGGTGGAGCGTGCGATGTTGCGACGATAAGCTGCCGTCAGCTCCAGTCCGCTCACGATGGGATAGGAAAGGTCCACCTGGAAACAGTGGTTGCGGTTCTTGCCGTGCGACTCGACGAGATAGATATGGTCGGCGTCTGTGTCGTAGTCGGCCACCAGCTGGCTGGTGAAATGCGTGTAATAATACTCTGCATTCAACAGCATTGTCCGTCCGAAAAGCGGGATGTTCAGTTGCAGGCTCATGCCGCTGTTCCACGCTTCTTCAAGGAATACGTCGGGGAAGCAGTTCGACATCACCACGAACTCGGGTGTCAAACCGATGTTGCGGCCCTCGTAGGCATACAGGAGGTTGCGCCCGCTGCCCAGGAGGAAGCTGTTCTCTGCCAGCGGATTGACGAAGCGATGCCCTTTTCCGATGGAGGCACGCAGCGTCAGCACATCGTTGGGCGCATATTTCAGGTGGGCGCGTGGCGTAAGGAACGTGCCCCGGCTCATGTGGTCAATCTGCGTATGGTCGGCACGCAGTCCTGCCATTAGGATGAATTTGTCGTCGAGGTTGAACGTGTACTGCGCATAGGCTCCTGGCGTATGCTCGTTGGTCGTCTGCTTGTAGGAGCCGCCCGCCAGCATGTCTTTGTGGTCAGACCATAGGTTGATGTTGCTGTGGCGCTCCCATTCGTCGAAATAGGAATGTTGATAGCTGAGGCCTGCCGAGAGGTTGTGTTGAGGCGTGAAATCGGTCTCGAAAAGCAGCTGCGCATAGAAATCGCGCTGAATGACGTCGTAGTGTTTCCACCCATAGAGCGACTCCATCTGCTGGAACGTGCCGTTCAGGATCAGCGCGATGTTGCTGTTGTGGGCGTAGTCGAAGATGTAGGCGTTTTTCGAGAAAGCCTCATAGCGATGCGTGTCGAGCGAGATGCCGTAGCGTGGAGCGACAGTCGACGAGAGCGCATCTGGGAGAAAACTCCCTGAAATGTGGGCTTCTCCCTCGTGGCCTATCTGCCCGCTGTTGCGCCCTTCCTTGAGGGCGCGGAAGGCCGACTGGTGGATGAATCTGTCAGAGAAGTATGCCCAGCGGAGCAAGGCGTTCCACTGCTGGATGTCGGGCGCGTCGGCAAACGAGTCGTGGTTGTGGTCGGTCTGGTGGTATCTGTCCTCATGGTGGAGCATCATCCCCATGCTCCAGCCGTTCACCTCGTTGCGCTGGCGGATGTCGGCAGTGCGTGGCGTGAGGTGGAACGACGCATCGGCATTGGCCTCGAATTTCGCCATCGAGCTGCCGTAGACGTTGGCGTTGAACTGGTCTTTCAGCTGCGGCTTCAGGTATTCGATGTTGATCTGCCCCGTGATGCTTTCGTGTCCGTTTTTCACTGATGCGGCACCTTTCGACACCTGGATGCTCTGCATCCAAGGCCCTGGCACGTAGCCCAGCGCATAGGGTAGGGCGGCGCAGCGGAAGTTAGGGATATTCTCAGTCATCATCTGCACGTAGGTACCACTCAGTCCGAGCAACTTTATCTGGCGGGCACCCGTTGCGGCATCGCTGTAGTTGACGTCTACCGATGGGTTGGTCGTGAAGCTCTCGCCCAGGTTGCAGCAGGCTGCTTTGGTGAACTCACGGTCGGTGAGCGTCACGGCATTCGCCACGCCGCGGCTCTTCACGCTGCCCGGACGGCGTGCCGACACCTGTACCTCGTCGAGCTGACGGTCTTTGTAGATGCTGTCGCCATCGTTCTGCGCTGCAGCGGGCTGAAGGATATGGCAAGCCAGCAGCAGGGCGATGCGTGCGTTCATCTTCAATGACAGATTCATGGCATTGCGATCGTTGCGAACTATAGGGTGATGTTGCGGAACTTCGCCCAGTTGCTCTTCGGGTCAGACTGATAGGAGATGATGTTCGGCACGACGAGCGTCCCTTCTTTCTGGAAGCGCTTGCTGAACGAGTCCTTCTTGATCTTCGCAGGCGTGCCAGCCTTCATCACCACGGTCTCCAGGCTGTTGCAGTGGTTGAAGGCACCGCCACCGATTTCCTTCACGCTGACGGGTATCTCGATGCGTGTGAGCGACGAACAGCCGTAGAACGCGTCGGAGCCGATTTCCTTGATCGACAGCGGCAGACGAATGTTGGCCAGGCTGCTGCAGTTGCGGAAGAGCTTCGAGGGGATTTCCTTGATGCTCGGCAGGTTGATGATGCGCAGGTTGGAACAGTCCTCGAAGGCGCTCGAACCGATTTCCTTGATGGAATTGGGCAGCTTCAGCGAGTCGAGGCTGGCGCACCCTCTGAAGGCGTCGTGGGCAATGCTCTTGATGCTGGCGGGAATGGTGACGTCTACCAGGCTGGTGCATCCCTCGAGAATGCTGTTGGCAATGTTGTCCATGCTCGTGGTGAAGGCAAACGAGCGCAGGCTCGTGCAGTTTTTGAAGGCTACCCATCCGATGGCTTTCACACCGCCGGGAATCTGAATCTCCTCGAGCGACGAGCAGTCTTGGAAGGCGCTGTAGCCGATTTTCTCGAGCGAACGGGGCAGGTTGACATGCTTCAGGCTTGCGCATCCCAGGAACGTGTTGTAGTCGATGGACTTCACGGAGGCGGGAATCGTGATCTCTTCCAGGGCGGTGCAGCGCTTGAAAGCGCCGTGACCGATTTCCTTGATGCCGTCGTGGAGCTCCACAACCTTCAGCGAAGAGCACTCGAAGAACGTGCCGCTGGCTATTTCCTTCACCGACGAGGGGATGCTGATGGCCTCCAGCGCCGTGCATTTCTCGAAGGCTCCTGAGCCGATCTTCGTCACCGTTGTGGGAATGCTGACCGACAAGAGGGTGGGGCAGTTCTTGAAGGCATCGGCGGCGATTTCCTCCACATAGTAGACGATGCTGTCGTTCTCGAACTTCTCAGGGATGACGATGTCGCCCGTGTAGAGGTTGGTGCCGGCTATCACTTTCGCCTTCTGGTTCTTTGCGTCGAGCTGGTAGTGGATGCCGTCTACAAACACCTTCTCCGCTTTCTTCAGCAGCGGAATGCCGTTGGTGGCGTGGATGGACAAAGCGAAGATTGCCATCATTGCCAAGAGGGTAACTTTTCTTATTTTCATCATATTATTGTTTTTTCAAGGACTTTATTTTAATTCAAGGACTATATTTAGCTCAAGGACTTTGCCACCGATGTCATGTGAGCGCGCCAACTCACACTGACGGGGTGCCATCGGGCGGTATTTTCGGCCTCAGCAGACATCCGCGAGGGCGCCATCTCACTTCAGCGGCTGCAGCGCGAAACTTACCTTTCCTTAGCATTGTTTTGCTGATGCAAAGGTACAAAAAATTCTCGAGGTATGCAAGAAATGAAGAAAAAAAGAAATAAAAAGGCAATAACATAGAAGTTAACCCGAAAGGTTCGCTGGTGTATGCTCAGCCCATTCCCTTCCTTCGTGACCTCCCCTCACCCCTCCTGTAGGAGGGGGATAGTTTGTTGTGCCGCTCCTGTAGGAGGGGGATTAGCTTTGTGCCGCTCCTGTAGGAGGGGGATTAGCTTGTTGTGCCGCTTCTGTAGGAGGGGGATTAGTTTGTTGTGCCGCTCCTGTAGGAGGAGGATTAGCTTGTTGTGCCGCTCCTGTGTAGGAGGTGGTTTCGTCGTCCCCCCTCCTACAGGAGGGGTCGGGGGAGGTCAACCAGCGAGGGTGCAGAGTAGTTAAGGGTTGAGAATCATTTAGTGGTGAGCGGCGTGTGAGCGTGTGGGAGGCGGTGTGGGAGGCGGTGTGGGAGGCGGTGTTAGCGTGTGTGAGAGATGATGTGAGAGCGGGTTTTAGCGTGTCGGAGATGATCTGCGAGGGCGCTGGAGATGGTCTCTGTGCGCGTCGGAGATGGTTTCTCACACGGAGGAAATGTTTTCTCACGCAGAGGCGCAGCGTGCGCAGAGTTTTTCGCAGAGCATTCTTTCTATGCTCCCTCCCTACGGAGGGTTGGGTTAGGCCGGTGTGTCAGTAAGTTAAAGAGCGAAGAAGCGAGCGGAGAGCAAAAGTTTGCTTGTGCTATCCCGAGCGCCGAAGCTTTTCGAGCGGAGCTCAAAGAGCGATTGCCTTTGGGGCGGTTGTATGTTGTGCTTCAAGCTATCTAAGCTCCCTCCCCTCTGGGAGGGCGGTGGGAGAGGTCTCCCCCAAATACACCGCAAGGGAAGTGCAAGGCGAATGCAGAGCCGAGCTCGCTCGAGCTATGCTGAGCCGCAGCCTTCACTCGCAGTGCATCTCAATGCACTGCAAAGG
>CADCIB010000024.1 GCA_902801375.1 uncultured Prevotellaceae bacterium
TGATGCACAAAGATGGTGTTTTGTGCTGGAAAATGCCATCTTTCAGGCGCTCAGCGATTAGGTCTGAGCCGCTTAGAGATGGCATTTCACGCTGTGATCTGACGCAAATCACGAGGTGAAGTGACGCAAATCACGAAGTGAAGTGACGCAAATCGCAAAAACAGTAGACTGAAACGACGATTTCCTTCCACTCCGTTCTCCAGAATTGCAGAAATCCCTGATGTGATTCTGTAAAACAAATTCAGCAGAATTTCGCGACTTTTCACTCGCTTGGCCGGAACGTTTTTGAAGAAAAACGCCCACTTCCAGAATATTTTCATCCTAATCATTCATTGAGTAATCCCCACACGCCTCTCCCGCCTACGGTTTGTTGCAATATCCGGCAAGGCACAATAAAAACCGCCAGGTCTGAGACCCGGCGGTTTTCTTTCTCTCTGTTCGAGTACTGATTACTCAGCAACAGCAGCTGTATCAGCAGCGGCAGTATCAGCGGCGGCAGTGTCAGCGGCTACAGTGTCAACAGCGACGGTGTCAACCTCGACGGGAGCCTGCTCAGCCTTGTTACCACAAGATGCGAAAGAGATAGCTGCGATAGCTACGAACATAAACACTAATTTCTTCATTTTCTTTGCTTTTTTAAATCTGTAAAACAATCATTTGTTTATTAAAACGGTGCAAAGGTAAGTGTTTTTTTTAATACGGCAATCATTTTTTTGCAACTTTTTTTAGTGCCCTTTTGTAACTTTTTTGTAAGTTGTTGAAATACAACGAGATATGAAAGTATAATAAAAGTTAATTATTTGAGCCTTGTTAATTATCATGGAAAAAAACGCGTTATTTCGAGTTTTATTCGTACCTTTGCAGCATGATTGACAGTTCGGTTTTTCAAGGCAAGAAAGCAGCCTATTTTACGTTAGGGTGCAAACTGAATTTCTCTGAGACCTCCACCTTCGGGCGCATGCTTCAGGAGATGGGCGTTGTCGCAGCAGGCAAAGGAGAGCAGGCTGACATCTGCCTGGTCAACACCTGTTCGGTCACCGATGTGGCCGACCACAAGTGCCGCCAGGCCATCCATCGCATGGTGCGCCAGCATCCCAACGCCTTTGTTGTGGTGACAGGTTGCTATGCGCAGTTGGAACCTGAACGGGTGAGCAGCATCGAGGGTGTCGACCTGGTGCTGGGTAGCAATGAGAAAGCCAACCTCATACAGTTTCTGTCGGAGGCTTGGACTGCGAGAGAGGAGCAACGCTCTCACCCCTCACCCCTCATTCCCCACCCCACTTTCCGCACCACCCCGACAAAGGATATCCGCTCGTTTGCGCCCAGCTGCTCACGCGGCAACCGCACGCGCTACTTCCTGAAAGTGCAAGACGGATGCTCGTATTTCTGCACTTACTGCACCATCCCCTACGCTCGTGGCTTCAGCCGCAGCCCTTCCATCGCTTCTTTGGTGGCGCAAGCCGAACAAGCCGCCCGCGAGGGAGGCAAGGAAATCGTGCTGACAGGCGTGAACATCGGCGACTTCGGGCATCCGACCTCTGGCAGTTTGCAAGAAACCAACAACCGCGAGCGCTTCATCGACCTGGTGAAGGCCCTCGACCAGGTGGAAGGCATCAGCCGCTATCGCATCAGCAGTCTGGAGCCCGATCTGCTCGACGACGATCTCATCAGCTACTGCGCCACGAGCCGCGCGTTCATGCCCCACTTCCACATTCCCCTGCAGAGTGGCAGCAACACCGTGCTGAAACTGATGCACCGCCGCTACGACAAGGAGCTCTTCGCCCATAAGATCCAGCTCATCAAGCAACACATGCCCGATGCTTTCATCGGAGTTGACGTGATGGTGGGTACGCGGGGCGAGACACCCGAATGTTTCGAGGAGTGCTACGAGTTCTTAGACAGCCTTGACGTGACGCAGCTCCATGTGTTCCCCTACTCCGAACGACCGGGTACGGCAGCCCTGAAGATTCCCTACGTGGTCAGCCCAGAAGACAAGAAACTCCGTTCGAAACGCCTGTTGGAACTCTCCGACCGCAAAACAGAAGCCTTCTACGCGCGTTTTATTAATAAGGTGGAGGAAGTGCTGTTGGAAAAAGCTCCACTCGGCAAGGCCATGCACGGTTTCACCCGCAACTATATCCGTGTGGAGCTGCCACCGAAAGATTCAAACGAAACGTTGGACAACCAGATTGTCAGCGTCCGTCTTGGTGACTTCAATTCCAAAAGGGACGCTTTAAAAGCCTCACTTCTCAACCTTAACTCCTAAATTCCCATTCATGGACAAGATAGCTATCGTCATACTCAATTGGAACGGCCGCCGGATGCTGGAACAGTACATGCCCTCTGTATTGATGTACTCGAAGGGTGATGCCACGGTGATTGTGGCCGACAACGCCTCGACCGACGACTCCCTCGATCTGCTTGAAAAGCAATTTCCAGAAGTAAGAATCATCCGTTTTGATGAGAACTGGGGCTTTGCCGAGGGCTATAACAAGGCGCTCACGGAGGTAAAGGCGGAGTATTACGTCATCATGAACAGCGACATCGAGGTGACCCAACATTGGCTGACGCCACTCATTGAATTCATGGACAATCACCCCGAAGTGGCAGCCTGCCAACCCAAGTTGCTGTCGATGGCCAACAAAGAGAAGTTTGAATATGCGGGAGCTTCGGGCGGTTTCATCGACCGTTTGGGCTATCCCTTCTGCCGTGGACGCGTTTTCGAAACGGTGGAAAACGACAACGGCCAATACGACACGAAGGCTGAAGTGATGTGGGCAACAGGTGCATGTTTCGTGATTCGCAGTAGCGACTTTCATGCCGTAGGCGGTTTCGACGAACGATTCTTTGCCCACAGCGAAGAGATTGACCTCTGTTGGCGGCTTCGTCTGCAAGGGCGCAAGATATATTGCATTCCCGACAGCCATGTATATCATGTGGGCGGCGGCACGCTGCCAAAGGGAAATCCCATGAAGACCTACCTGAATTTCCGCAACAACCTGACCATGCTCTACAAGAACCTGCCGGAGAAGGACCTAGAACATGTCATGCGCTGGCGCTGGCTTCTTGACTATCTGGCAGCTTTCCAGACACTTATCTGCAACGGCAATGTGGGCGACTTCCGCGCCATCTACCGTGCACGTCGCGATTTCAAACGATGGAAAAAGGAGTATGCCCCCGTCCGACAACAGTTGCAAGCTGCCAAGACCAACCACGAAGACGTGCGCCAACCCTTCAGCATTCTCTGGCAATACTACTTCCGTCAACGGCGCACCTATTCTGCTTTGCCACTCCAAGCCCCAAAGTCAGAGTAGCCAAGCAAACAGTTTCATACAAATAAGCCTCTTGTTGTCTGTCAGCCTTTGGCACTCAGCCAATTGCGACAGGGATTGGCATACATTGTGAGCATGCGCTCTTGTAGGAAAGCCACATCCTTGTGGCAAATCTCTATCTTGTCAATCTGTGCGTTGAGATAGCCGAGGAAGCGCTGTTTGTCTTCATCGGTATAGAAGTCGGTCAACGCGTTCTTTTCAGCCAACATGTCGGCAGCGATGTAATTGCAGGGATAGAGGCGGTAGCGAGCATGAATCTGCTGGTCAATGTGCGCCGCCACCATATCGAAGAAACGGTTGCGCGGAATGGCCGTGTCGAGGCTGCCGAGCCACTCGTCTATGCAAGGAGCACATTCGTAATGTACCTGACCCTTGTAGCCCATGATGCCCGTTCGCATACTGTCGACGTCGTCTTGGGCAGTTTTCTTCCACGAGGGGTCATCGCGCTTCAGTTGGAACTCGCGGGCTTTCAGATAGTCGCAGGGGTCATACTCATAACTGATACTCAGTGGCACGATGTGCAACTGTTGCAACCGCTCTACGTTGCTGCCCTCTCCCCCCATCGCCATCATCTTGAGGATGGCAGGCTGTGTACGGTCGTCACCGTCCTTGGCCCTTCCCTCGCGCTGGGCTATCCAGATGTTTTCCTTCTTCTCAGCAATGGCGAAGTGCATGTATTCCGACATGCGTTTGCTGGCACGCAGCATCTCGCTGCCAGGAAGGCTACGCTCCACGATGAACGATTTGTTCACCCTTACCAAGTCCTTGACCCAAGGCAACGAGAGGAGGTTGTCGCCGATGGCAATCTCGCAGGTGGTCGCAAAGCCAGAGTCGATGAGCAACTTGTCGAGCAAAGCCGAATCGAGCACGATGTCGCGGTGGTTGCTCACAAAAGTGTAGTTCCGTTGGTTGTCAACGGCCGAGCAGTCCATGTCAAGCCCCGTGCTGGCTTTGGCCATGAGTTTTTCCAAGAAATGATAGGCGAATGCCTTCTGGAACTCCAGGTTGGTCGTACAAGCCTTCAGTTTCTGGGCAAGCATCTCAAAGGAAATGTCGGGATAAACGACCGACATCACATGGCGGAACTGCGCATCGGCAATGAGACGATCGAACACTTCAGGAAGCTCTTCGGGCTCAAAAGGCCTTATGCTGTCAAAAACTTCAGGAACTTTCATACGGTTACAATAAAATAAGGTGTATCAACTCTCAACCTTTCAACTCTCTTCATCGGGTCGCTCAAGCATCCTCGCCGTCTTGGGCAGATGACGCTTTTTGCGAAGCCAAGCCGCCTTGCGCTGCTCGTATTCCTCGTGGTGACGTTCCAGAAAATTATCAGCCATCGGGATTGGTTACTTGTCAGAGAACTTACTGTAGATGACGCTCACCCGTATGTCGTCGTAGGGATTCTCAGAACCGCCCACCAGCCGGGTGCTGCTGAGCGACATATCGTGCGATACGCGTGCGACATAAGCCACATTGTTGGAGGTGTAGGAAGACACCGTGACGGGGATGATGACCACCTTGTTCCAGTTGGGATGCTCGGCCACCCAGTTGGGATTCGCCTTCATGCCCTCTGTCTTCTGTTCCAGCATGTGACGCACAAGGTTGGAGATGTTACTGAATGTGAATGTGTTCGTATAAGCAGACGATTCTGTGGAAGAGAGGAACGACTGCCTATAGTCGGGCAGTTTGCCCTGTTCGAAGAAGGTGTACATGCTGTCGCGCTCGACCATCAGGAGCCGTTGTGGGGCATCAAACGCATAGTCGCTCTCACTGACTTTGTTGATCTGCTTCAGCACAATCTTTGCCTGGCTCAGCGTGTCGTTGTCGTGATGGGCAGCAATCTCGTCGATGGGCAATGTGATTTCCGAGAAGATGCCGGCAGGCGTCTTCAGATAAGTACAGCTATTGTCAGCCACCAACCGCTGTAGCACTTCGTCGTCGTTCTCTATGGTGGTAGTCTGCAGCACCTCCTCTGTGCCGCCAAAAGCCGTGGAACCAGAATAGACGGTGTCTCGCTCCTCAGTTCCCGTACCGACAGTGGCCTTATAGCGGAAGAATACATTCATCTGGCTCGACGAGATATAGGCCATAGAGCCCAGTCCGTCTTTTATTTCCATGTAAAAGCCCGGACAAACACGGTTGACGAACTCATAGGAATTGGCGAAATACTCTGGATGGCTATAATACTGATTCAGGATGTAGCTGCCATAATTATTATAGGTACGCCCCTCCTTGTCTGTGTAAGTCTCGTTCAGGGGGATGCGGATGTTTGCAATGTACGTTGAAGAGGCGCGCATGCTGTCGGAATAGTTCTGGTTGGCCAGCGAATACATCAAATTGGCGTGAACTCCGTCCTGCCTCACCAGTCCTTCTTTGAGCGGGTTATAGTTGGAGTAGTAGTTCACACCCTCCTTCATCGGCTCGACCAACTCATGGGCGGTCATCTTCATAGCAGCGAGCGAATCACCATAGTAGCTCTTGAAATACAGGCGAATGTCGCACGAGTCGGCTATAATCTCGCCGTCGGCGTTCAGGCTGGCCACCTTCTCACGAGTGGGCATAGCGTTCATTCCGAAATTCTCCAAGGTATGGAACTGCACCATGAAGTTTCCCGTCACGAAAGAACCTGTTTCCGGATCTTTCACACGTCCCAGATAACCTGTGGCGTTTTTCGACAATACCGAATCGGCCAACACCGATCGTGAAGACACACGAAACGAGTCGGTCGAGATTTTCAGGTTATCCATGTTGTCTGTCAGTGACGCACCGATGGTATCGGTGGTATCGTCGCAGGCCGTCATTGCCGTCATCAGCAAGAGCAGCCCTACAAACCATTTCAATTTCATTGGTTTTCTTTATTCTATACGCCTTGCCCGACTTGTTGCCGCGCAAGGACATCTGATTCTTTATTACTAAATGCTTACGACTCCATCACCAGGTCGTAGAACTGGTCGAGACTGTCGCCAAGGTTGCCAATGTCAGCGTGGCGCAACAGTTTCTTGCCCCCAGCCTCAGCATAGGCCATCAGTTCTGGGTTCACATTGTCCACAGCCTCCACAATGCCGTCGCTGTAGTCGATGGCCAGCTTGGCCAATTCGGGGAAGTCGAACTTCTCGTTATACTTATCCAGCATTTCGCGCTTTGCATCGCGGAACTCAATGCTGCGTTTGAAGTCCTCGTTCAACTCACTTGTCAGCTTATGGCCGAATATCGACGTCACCACCTTCGTGTTGGCAAACGAAGGCTCATCGTGGTAGGCAGTCTTGATATAGAGCGGCACCACAGCGCTCATCCATCCCTGACAATGGATGATGTCGGGAATCCAGCGCAGTTTCTTCACCGTCTCCAACACGCCGCGAGCAAAGAAAATGGCACGTTCGCCGTTGTCGGCATATTCCTCGCCATTCTCATCATACTCCAGCTGCCGTTTGCTGAAATAGTCGTCGTTGTCGATGAAATACACCTGTATGCGGGTCTGCGGGATGGAGGCCACCTTGATGATGAGCGGATGGTCGGTCTCGTCGATGATGAGCATCATGCGCGAAAGCCTGATAACCTCGTGCAGCTGACCACGCCGCTCGTTGATGATGCCCCATTTTGGCATAAACGTGCGGATCTCGTAACCTTTCTCCTGGACCACATGCGGTACTTCCTTGCCCAGAAGTGACATCACGTTCTCTGGAACGTATGGGACAATCTCCTGATTGATGAATAAAACCTTCTTTGCCTTCATGCGATTCTTATTTGATGTTGCAAAGGTACGGAAAAATAAAGACAATGCAAAATAAAAATAGGTTTTTTAATTTTTATTGTCGAACGATAGTAACTCCATTTACATCTTTTCGGATTCTTTTCCCTTTGGAAAAAAGCGAAAAAAACCGTGCAAAGCCACCTGAATTGGAAAAAAGAAGTTGATAAATGACAAAAACTAAGAATATTCTTGCGTATTTAAGAAAATTGTTGTTATTTTGCACCCCGAATCTGATGACGTGCGAGAAATCGCCGCCCAACGAGGAATATCCTCATACGGTAAAATCTATTCAGACAAGAATGAAAGTATTTCAGACTATTGTGGAGCTGCAAAACCAGTTGTTTGCAGACCGCAAAGCAGGCAAGACCATTGGTCTTGTACCCACCATGGGTGCCCTGCATGCAGGACACGCCTCGCTCGTGGAGCGGAGTGTCAAGGAAAACGACGTGACCGTTGTGAGCGTCTTTGTCAATCCAACACAGTTCAACGACAAAAACGACCTCAAGACCTATCCCCGAACACTCGATGCCGACTGCCAGCTGCTTGAGCGCGTTGGCGCCGACTACGTATTGGCACCCTCTGTCGAGGAGATGTACCCCACACCCGACACCCGACACTTCGAGTATCCTCCCGTGACCACCGTCATGGAGGGAGCACACCGCCCCGGACACTTCAACGGCGTCTGTCAGGTGGTGAGCCGACTGTTCTACATCGTACGCCCACAGCGCGCCTACTTCGGCGAGAAGGACTGGCAGCAGATTGCCGTCATCAAGTCCATGGTGAAGGCACTGGGCATCGATGTGCAGATTGTGGAATGCGACATCGTGCGCGAAGCCGACGGACTGGCCCTCAGTTCGCGCAACACCCTGCTGGCCCCCGACGAGCGCGCCATTGCACCCCTCATCTACAAAGCCCTCAGCGAGAGCCGCGACTACGCCAAGACGCACACGCTGCGCGAGACGCAGCAGTGGGTCGTCGACCAGATCAACGCTCAGGAAGGTCTGCGCGTGGAATACTTCGCCATCGTCGACGGCAACACCCTGCTCGACATGGAGAACTGGGAAGACAGCCCCTACATCGTGGGCTGCATCACCGTTTTCTGCGGCAAGACACCCATCCGCCTCATCGACCACATTAAATACAATGTATAAGCCATGATGATAGAAGTATTGAAAAGCAAATTGCACTGCGTGCGCATCACCGAGGCCAACCTCAACTACATGGGCAGCATCACCATCGACGAGGATTTGATGGATGCCGCCAACATGATAGCCGGAGAGAAGGTGCAGATTGTGAACAACAACAACGGCGAGCGCATCGAGACCTATATCATCAAGGGTGAGCGCGGCTCAGGCTGCATCTGCCTCAACGGCGCCGCCGCCCGAAAGTGCATGGTGGGCGACACCGTGATCATCATTTCCTACGCAATGATGGACTTCGAGGAAGCCAAGACCTTCCAGCCTACCGTTGTCTTCCCGGAGAACAACCGCATCGGCAAGTAATCCCAATCCTCGAAACCCCATCCCATTCGCAGATACACAGACACAAAACCCGCGCCACCTCATCCCGAGTCAGTGCGGGTTTTCTTTCTCACAAATCCACTTCGTTTTTGAGGCGCAGTTGACGCCAAGGGCAACAGCATCAATGCCTTGACTATCTACAACAAACAATTGAATACAACAATACTAAAAAAACAAGTACTTATGAAACAGACAGATGTGAAGCCAGTTTCTGGCAAACTGGGCATTTTGGTAGTTGGCTGCGGAGCAGTGTCAACCACATTTATGACAGGCGTGCTCCTCACCCGCAAGGGACTCGGCAAGCCGGTCGGTTCATTCACTCAGTACGACAAAATCCGCGTGGGCACTGGAGCCGACAAGCAGTATATGCATGTGGGCGACATCGTCCCGCTGGCAACGCTCGATGACATCGTCTTCGGCTGCTGGGATGTTTATCCTCAGAATGCCTATCAGGCCGCAATGTATGCTGAGGTGCTGAAAGAGAAGGACATCAACCCCGTGCGCGAGGAACTGGAGCAGATCGTTCCCATGAAGGCCGCCTTCGACAAGAACTTTGCCAAGCGCCTCGACGGCGACAACGTGAAAGCCGGACTTACCCGTTGGGAGATGGTGGAGGCCCTGCGCGACGACATCCGCCGTTTCAAAGCCGAGAAGCAGGTGGAGCGAGTGGTCGTATTATGGGCAGCCTCTACGGAAATCTATGTCCCTGTGGATGAGCAAGTGCACTACCGCTTGGAGGACCTCGAGGCAGCGATGAAGGCCGACGACCGCGAGCATGTCGCTCCCTCGATGTGCTATGCCTATGCAGCGCTGAAGGAAGGTGCACCCTTCATCATGGGCGCTCCCAATACGACGGTCGACATCCCCGCCATGTGGCAACTGGCAGAACAGACGAAGATGCCAATTGCCGGCAAGGACTTCAAGACAGGACAGACACTGGTGAAGAGCGGTTTTGCCCCCATCATCGGCGTGCGCTCATTGGGGCTCAGCGGTTGGTTCTCTACCAACATCCTTGGCAACCGCGACGGATTGGTGCTCGACGAACCTGCCAACTTCCGCACAAAGGAAGTCTCGAAACTCTCTACCCTGGAGACCATTCTGAAGCCCGACTGCCAGCCCGACCTCTACGGCCATGGCAATGATGAGGACACACAGTATTATCATAAGGTGCGCATCAACTACTATCCACCCCGCAACGACAACAAAGAGGGATGGGACAACATCGACATCTTCGGCTGGCTCGGCTATCCGATGCAGATCAAGATCAACTTCCTCTGCCGCGACAGCATCCTCGCCGCACCGCTCTGCCTCGACCTGTGCCTGCTCAGCGATCTTGCCGCCCGCGCCGGCCGCTATGGCACACAGCGATTCCTCTCGTTCTTCCTCAAGTCGCCTATGCACGACTACACGCAGGGCGAGGAGCCTGTCAACAACCTCTATCAGCAATACACTATGCTGAAGAATGCCATCCGCGAGATGGGTGGCTATGAGGCAGACGAGGAAATTGATTAATCAATCGATGGTCTGAACCTTAAGAAATGAGTTTTCTTTAGGGGTTTCCCGCTTCTGACCGCATAACCCACGCCGTCCCTCTCGGGGCGGCGCGGGCCAATACAAAACATTTACATCTCTATTCTTAATGCGCAGAAATTGAAGCGTATTTATCTGACGACCACCTTCCTGCCGTCCTTGATGTAGATGCCCTTGGGCAGGCTGCATCGGCGGCATTGTGGAACTCCTGCAAGGCGGCGGGAGCCTCGCCCATGTCCGAGTAGCAGCGGCCAAGGAGGTAGTGGGCGAGTATACGATCGTTTGCGAACCGACGGGAGGAACGGTTGTCGTAGTAGTCGCAGACGCGGCGCATAAGGGTGGCATGTTCCGCACGGAACACTGTGTCGCACTTGTTCTCGGCGTTGGTGCGCAGCAGGTGGAAGCGCATGAGGTCGCCCTTCCTCATCTGGTTGGTGTCGGGCAGCAGGGCGTTGAGGAGGGTCAGCGCGGAGTCGGGCCGGGCATTCATCAGGCTGTCGGCGCTGTCGAGGACGGCGCGGTGCTGAGGCGATGTGCAGGCGAAGAGCATCATGGCCAGCACAACAATCATTGCCAAAGGAGCGAAAAATGATTTTCTCATGGCTACGAAGCTACGTGTGTGGTCAGACGTTCCAGGTGTCTATTCCTTTCGGCGCCAGATGCTCATCACCTTACGACGTATGGCCGTCATGTTGAACAGGCTGACCACAACGAGCAACAGCAGACCTAAGCCGATGGCAGGAAGCATGGACTGTTCGGGAATCTGCGGGAAAAGCAGCTCGATGGTCTGCATGTAATAGCTGCGCACAATCCACAATATGACGATGGCAATGAGCAGGACGAAGACGTTCAGCAGGATAGTGATGAGCTGATAGGGACGCGCCACACGGCCGGGACTGTAGCCGATGAGGAGGAGGTTTTCGAGTTTCGTGGCATTCTTCTGGACGAGCAGGTAGATGCTGAGCATGAGGATGTAGAAGCTGAGGATGCTGATGACCAGTCCGATGGCCATGACCAGCAGCACCACCATCTTCAGGAAGTAGGTGGTCTTCTCAGCCTGCAGCTTGTCGTCTTCCACTTCGTAGCCCCGCTGGTCGAGGTATTGAGTGATGCGTTCGTCGGCGGGGTTAGCCACTTCCATCATCAGACGGTTGGGCTCTCCCTGCTGCCCTGGAGCATACTCGGCATTGCTCCATTCGATGAATGCCTGTGGAACAAGGATGGAGTTCAGGCGGTTGGAGAATCCGATGACCCGCCCTTTGTACTCGTCGTGACGGCCATTGGCATGGATGAAGATGACCATGTCGATCATGCCCACCAGTCCGTCGCTTATCTTTGGCAGGTTATGGCTCCTTGCGAAACCGAAGTTATACATATTAATATAGGTACGCGGGAGAATGATGGGCACCGTCTTGGCGCCGGGCGTATAGTGCCAGTCGGCAGAAGAGACGTCGATGAACTCGTCGGGCACGCTCTCGAAAGGCAGTTCAGTGTTGAGCAGCGACTGCCCATTGATGCCCATGCGGGCCTCCACTTTGTACTCAGCCCCTATGAAACGTCCCGTCTTGCGGACGAAGGGCTGGGCGGCGAGGTCGTCGATCTCAGCATTGCTGAAGTCGTGCGAACGACCGGAGAGCGTAGTGGCCGCTCCAATCTTCTTGCTGACGATGAGGTAGTCGCTGCTGAGGAAGCTGTCCTGCGCCGTGAAGACGGGCATCACGTCGCGATAGAACTGCACGCCGAGCATGACGATGAACATGCCAAAGAGGTTGGCGAAGAAGAATCCCACGAACTGCGGGATGCTGATATGCTGTCTGAGTAATTTCCAAACAAGTGACATTTTTCCTGGGGTTTATAATTTGAGAATGCGGTCGTAGTCGAGTGGCATGTGCTTGCCGATGCTGGTGATGATGACGCCGGCGCCCTGCGCCTTGGCCTCGTGCATGAGGATTTCGCCCATGATGCGGCCATTGTTGTCGTCGAGATGTGAAATGGGTTCGTCGGCGAGGATGAAGTCGAAGGGCTGCACGAGGGCACGCATCAGTGCTACACGCTGCTGCTGTCCGAACGACATGCGCCCCACCTTGGCCTCGGTCTTGTCGGCGATGCCCAGCATGTCGAACCACTCAAGTATCTGTTCGCGGGTCTTGAAATTGGTGAGTTTGTTCTTGATTTCCACATTCTCAAAGGCTGTCAGTTCGGGAAAGAGGCGCAGCTCCTGGAACAGGGTGCTGACATGACGCATGCGGATGTCCACCCATTGGGCAACACGGAGCTGCCGGGTGTCCTGGTCGTCGAACAAAATCTTTCCGTTGTAGTCGTGGCGATAGCCTTGGATATAGCTGCAGAAAGTGCTTTTCCCCTTGCCGCTCTCAGCCTCGACGAGGTAGAGTTTTTCTTTCTCGAAACGCACGTCCTGCTGCCAGATGTCGCTATGCTGCTCTTCTCGCGATGCGAAGACGTGGGGTATGACGTAATGAAACTGTATGGAATTCATTTTTTTCAGTTGACGAGTTAACGAGTTGACAAGTTAACAAGTTGATACTATTTAAAGTTGACAAGTTAACAAGTTGTTACTATTCACGAGTCATTATTCACATATATCACTCATATAAACTTATTTCTCTGCGACATAGACGATGGTGTCGATATCGCCGAAAAGGGGCTGCAACAGCGACTTGACCATCTGAACGGTTTCGCTGTCGCCGAGCCGTGACAGCTGCACCACGATGGCGCAACGGGCGCCTTTCAGCATTGCCTGTTGCTGGGTGGAGAGCGCACCACGGTTGCTGTCGAACATATCGTCGGCCTTCAGTGTCTTGTCTGTCGACGAAAAGACGTCTGCCGCTCCCCCACTCTTCTGCGCAAGCATCATGATACGAGGAACCGTAGCGCCTATGGAATCGACCACGACCACCATGTCGCCGTCCACGCCGTTGACCACCTGCCGGAAGTCGAACGACACGTTGGCACCCGTGAGCAGACCTTTCAGCGCCTTATTCTGTTCGAGCAAGGTGTAGAAGGCATTGCCTTCCACATTCGACATCCAGGTCAGCGATGCCTGCGGCAGACGGGCAAGGTACTTCCCGTTCATGGGTCGCAGGGACTTCTGTGAGGCTTGGATGGCCTGGTCGATGGCCTTGTTGAACGAGAAGGTCTCGCCCTTGACGAGCAGTGTTCCATTGCCGATTTCCATCTCTGCGGCCAACATCACCTGCGACGCATCGGCCTCTTGTGGAGCTCCGATGGCGAAGGCGGCTGCCAACGCTTCGGGCAATGCAGCCGTCTGTGCCACAAAGGCCATGGGCGCCTGCATCTCGCTGAGCTTCTCGAAAATGGGGGTATCCTTGATGCTTTGCTTCTCCGGCTGTTGCATGTAGCGAGCCATCTGCACCACGAGTTCGGCCTGCTGGGTGGCCACAACGGGTCCCATGACCAGCAGCTTGTCGTTGTCCCACGCAAGCATCCACGACTCTTTCAACACGGCGAAGCGCTTGCCTTTCCGCTCGGGCAGCAACTTGCAGGAACCCTTGCTCTGCAGGTCGGTCATCCATTGCTCCACGAGCGATGCCTTCCTGACACTGGCTGCCAGGCCGAAATAGCCATCGGGCGATTCAAACAAATAGACTGTTGAAGAGAGGTCGATGCCACTCTGCTCAATATTCTCCAAACCAAACAACGCTGCCATCGGCATGGCATCGTCGCCGGCTGCTTTATCCGTTTTCTCCTGCATGTCGATGGCCATCAGTGCCGTGCACCCTCTGGGTATGACATTCTGATAGGCATCGCCCGTACACGATGTGAGCAGCACGACGAGTGCCGCTCCCAGTATTTCTAATGCTTTCCTGATCATTCTTTTTTTCTGTCTTCCATGATTAAAGCCTGCGCACGAGATGCGCCATCATCACGGCACTCAGCGCCGCTGTCTCTGTGCGCAACCGTTCGCTGCCCAGTGAAATGCTCTGATAGCCATGATCGATGGCGGCACGCACCTCCTCGGGAGAGAAGTCACCCTCCGGACCGATGAGCACCGTGATGTCGCTGTCGGCTTGGGCATTCTCTGCCCGACTGACAATACCAAAGAAGTCTTCACGAGGAATCTCCTGATAGCAATGGGCAATGAACTTCAGGCCTTCGCGCGGCTGGGAGATGAACTCGCGGAACGACTGCATCTGGTTGACCACGGGCTTCCAGGGCTTGCGACTCTGCTTCATGGCCGAAACGACAATCTTCTCGAGCCTGACGGTGCGCATCACCTTGCGCTCGGAGAACTTGCAGTTCAGGAAGCTCAACTCGTCGAAACCTATCTCTGTGGCTTTCTCGGCAAACCATTCCACACGGTCCATCATCTTCGTGGGCGCCATGGCCAAGTGGATGCGTCCCCGCCATGTCTTCTCCTGAGGAATGGCTTTGTGTATTTCATACAGGCACCGTTTGGTGGCGGCAATGGTCACCTCGGCCTGATAAAAACATCCCAAGCCATCCATCAAATACATTTCGTCGCCGCCCTTCAGCCGAAGCACACGCAAGGCATGCATCGCCTCGTCCATAGGCATCTCGTTTACGGACGCGGCATCGGGAACGTAGAAAAATCTCTCTTCCTTCATTTTCTATTCGTTATTTATTGGCATTCTCTTCTCGTTTGTTCATCTCGTCACGCAGATGTGAAGCCAGTTCGTAATTTTCTTCTTCCACGGCTTGGTTCAAAGCCTTTTGCAGCATATCTCTCGACAGGATATTGACAGGCAGGGCCACTCCGGTTTCTCCCGCATGATAGGCAACCGACTGGCGCGCCATCAGCTGCTCATCCATATAGATGGGAATGTCGGCAGCCATCGACAGCAACACGGCATCGGCAGCCCTGATGGGCACCGGCTGGCTGATGTCGTCGCTGCTCAGCACAGCCTGATACTGCCCTGCAGCCACACCATGGATGACGATTTCCATGGGCATCCCGCCTTTCTGGCGGATGAAGGCCGTGAGCGCTTCGGGTATCAGTTTATGGGTGTCGTGCGTCTTCTTGATGCGCAATTCTGCCTGGTAGGCTGTGGCTTTATCGCAAATGACCGACACCTGACGCATTTCCGCTTCATCCGTCAGTATCATCAAGGCCACACCTTCGCCATTCAGTATGCCCAAGACATCCATTACTTTCAGCCGTACCCGCTCCATAGCATACTCAGCGTCAGATGGCAACTTCCTCTTTCTTGGGCCGGAAGACCAAAGCAAAGGCCACGGCTACTGCCAATGCAAAACCGGCGAAGATGAACCAGCACGTACGCCAGTCGCCCTGGAGATAGCCGTCCTGCCACGTACAGAAATGATTCACAATCTCTCCGGCAGCCAAGGTTCCTATCGTGGCACCCAGTCCGTTGGTCATCAGCATGAACAGTCCTTGGGCCGAAGCCTTGATGCTGGGGCTGCAGGTCTGGTCGACAAACATCGCTCCCGACACGTTGAAGAAGTCGAAGGCCACGCCATAGACCACGCACGACAGGATGAACAGGATGACGCCCGGCATGGCGGGATTGCCCACGCCAAAGAATCCGAAGCGGAACACCCAGGCAAACATCGAAATGAGCATCACGCCCTTGATGCCGAAACGGCGCAGGAAGAACGGGATCATTAGGATGCAGAAGGCCTCGCTCACCTGCGAGATAGAGGTGAGCAGCGTGGCATTGTTGGCCGCGAACGATGTGGCAACAGCAGCATCGGCACTACCCTTGAAACTCGTGATGAACGGACCAGCGTAGCCGTTGGTCACCTGAAGCATCATGCCCAGCATGGCCGAGAAGATGAAAAACAGCGCCATGGTGCGCTTCTTGAACAGCTTGAAGGCATTCAGGCCGAAGGTCTCCGCCAGCGACGTGGCCGGCTTCTTCTCCAGCTTGCACTCAGGCAGCGTCAGGCTGTAGAGGAACAGCAGGATGCCCAGGAATCCCGACACGAAGAACTGCATGTAGGTGTACTGGAACTTATAGTCGTTCTCGCTCAGGGTGAACGTGAAACCGCTGTCGTCCCAAGCCGCACAGTTGACGAACCACATGGTGGCGATGAAGCCCACCGTGCCCAGCACGCGGATGGGCGGAAAGTCCTTCACCGTGTCCATGCCGTTGTTTTTCAGTACCGTGAACGCCACCGTATTGGCCAAGGCGATGGTCGGCATATAGAACGCCACACTCAGCGTGTACATCGCGATGAAGAGCGACTTGTTGGGCAGCTCATTTCCGAAGCCCGCGCTATAGCCCATGTACCAGCACGACAGCATGGCCAGGCCGGCCACCAAGTGGCACAACCCCAGCAAACGCTGCGGCTGGATGTACTTGTCGGCCACGATACCCATGATGGTGGGCATGAAGATAGACACAATCCCCTGAAGTGCGTAGAACCAGGAAATCTGGCTTCCCAGTCCCGCCACACCTAAATAATTACCCATGCAGGTAAGGTAGGCACCCCAAACGGCGAACTCCATGAAGTTCATAAGTGCCAGACGATGTTTGATGTTCATATAGCTATATACGTTATTTATTTGTGGACAAAGGTAATACAAAAAAATGAAATGTCCAAAAATATAACATTAATTAAGGTTCTCAGGCACGCCGGTAACTACTTCACTCCAAGTCAATCACACCTGTATATAGATAGGTATCATCGGAGAGCTGCAGCACGAAAGTGCCTGAGAGGGCTGCAGTACGGGAGTGCCTGAGGCATGGCCCACGCCGCCTCCGCACAGTGGGCTTCAGCGGCGCGGGCCTGACAACACTTACATCTTGTCTGTATGCTCAGAAAATGAAAAAGCCAGATTTGCTAAAATATACGATTTACATTCATCGCTCACTAAGTCAAGTTTGGACAATGCCAGTTTCCTTGTATGATTGGCGCTGTCTATCATATTCAGATGCAGATAGAAATGAGACATGTGGTCATAGGCCATTGCTGTAAGTTCTGCATCTTTCAGTATAATCGAGCTATTCAAGAATTTACTCGCATATTTTAAACCCAACAAATAATTCTCTGCCTCATCGTTGACTCTGTCAAGGTTCTGATAGATCTTGTTTTTCAATAATTCGTCGTTGCCTTGTTCGGCCAGTTCCTCGGCCTGCTTCAGCAGGAGGGTGGCTTCTTCTTTCTTGCCGAGCTCATAGAGGACCACGGCCTTGTAGTAGAGGGCGTTTGGGAGGTGAGGAGCAGGCGAAGGACAGCAACGCCACCTCAAGTACGATTACCGTATGTAAGCGACAGTGATTCTTCATGATGGTGCAAAATTACGAAGAAAAACGGATGCATCCAAAGTATTTACACACATTAACGACGAAATGGGTACAAAAAAAATTGATTGTCTCACGACAACCAATCTTTATTAACCTTAATAATCTAATACCATGAAAAACACATTGCAAAGGTAAGCATTTTCTGCAAACCTGCAATAGTTTGTACAAGAAAAATGCAAATTATTTACATTCTTTAAACAAATCGGCATCCCATTTAAACTTTCTTTGCACCAAAACTGCATCTAAGTGCTCTTTTTCACCTTTCAACAAAAAGGGTGTGGAAAGTTGCAAAATAACACTTTCTTCATCCACGGGCAGCGAAATCGAAACCATTACAGGGTCCACCATCTTCTTCAGTTGTTCGAGTTCAGACGATGGTATGGTGTCGTTGCACTCAAAAAAAGTGTCAAAAAGCAATGTAGGGTCTGCAAGGCTTGGCAATCCTGGCACATTGTCGATAGGTTGCCAATCGGTGGTGTAGAATCGGAGTGAACTCTCCGGCTCGGGGGCTCGGAATGTATTGACCATACAGATCATCTGCGTGGAGTCTGTCTTGGAGAACAAACGCATCTGCAGCGTACGGTTTTTGCTCAGCCTGACGGACAGGTAATCAACCGTCAGCGTGTCCATTGTTCCCTCGCCTTGCAGGAGATTCCTCACTTCCGACGGCACGTTCATGTCCACGAAGTCGACGTGCTCCAAGCGCAGGTTCTTGTTCAGGTAGGGCAACAGGCTGTCGGGCATGGAGAGCCAAGCCTCGCGCATGGTCACTTGGGCCGACAACCGCAAGCCCCACATTAAGAGTAAAATCACACTAATCTTTTTCATTGTTTTGGTCGGGCTATCGCCCTTGAAATTGTATTTAAAATTTGTATTTATAATTGTATGCGGTCGGGCTGTCGCCCTTGAAATTGTATTTAAAATTTGTATTTATAATTGTATTTATAATGGGCTTGCGCTTACATCAGCCGCACTTTCTCAATGAAGCCTGTTGCGGAATCGCGGCAATACCACGAGGCGTATAGCCGTTCTGAACCGAAATTTATCAGCATTCCGTATTCCGTATGCGTCAGGTGCATGTAGTTCCATAGTTGGCGCACGTGTTCATCGGTGGTGTGCTTTACTGCTTTCAGTTCCACAATGATACCGTCAACGACGAGGTCCATTCTGTACGTCTGCTCAAGTTGCACGTCGTCCCAATAGATAGGCAGTGGTTTTTGTCGCTCAACCGCGTGCCCGTTCGTCCTTAGTAGATACTCCATTGCCGCCTCGTAGGCACTTTCAAGCAGTCCTGGCTTATATTTGGCATGTACTTTCATGGCCACACCCGTTATGATTTTCATCGGCTCCAGCCGTTTATTGTGTTCCTGTATCAAATCCATAATTCTTAATATAATTTTAAATATCAATTCTAAATACCATTTCAAGCGTAGCGCCCTCATTGGGGGGAGCGGGCTATCGCCCTTGAAATTGTATTTAAAATTTGTATTTATAATTGTATGCGGTCGGGCTATCGCCCTTGAAATTCATCCGTTGTTGCAAGCCACGCTGCTTGTCAGTAACTGTGAGAACGATGTCTCCCGGCTTGTTCGTCGAACGCACCAGCACCACCAACTGTCCGTGAAACAGCCGCATGGTGGGCTGCGTAAACGACTCTAACGATGTGGCATCGCCGTTGCACACTGCCTGGAACACACCGGCACCGCTGACACTGAACGACAGCTGGTCGGCGGCATCGGGGACAAGTGTGCCTTGCTCATCCACCAGGCTCACGGTGACGAAAGCCATATCGTCGCCATCGGCGCAGATGACCTCACGATCGGCCTTTAACTGTAGCTTGGCAGGCTCTCCGGCCGTGCGCACCACCTCTTCGCCCGCTTTCTGACCTTTATCGTCATAGGCCACTACTCGGATTTCACCAGGTTCGTAACGTACATCGTTCCAGCGCAGGCGATAGCGGTCCATCTTGCTGGCAGGGTTCTTGCGGATGCGCCCCTGACTCTTGCCGTTGACAAAGAGTTCGGCTTCCGGGAAATCGGTATAGCAATAGACTGGAGTCACCTGACCTTCACGCCCCGGCCACGTCCAATGGGGCAGCAGGTGCAGGGTATGCTCGCGCTTATTCCACACGCTGCGATAGAGCCAATAGCGGTCCTTGGGCAGACCGGCAAGGTCGCAGATGCCGAAGTAGCTGCTGCGGCTGGGCCAATACTCGTCGTAGGGCGTGGGTTCGCCCAGATAGTCGTAGCCCGTCCACACAAACTGCCCGATGGTATAGGGGAGGTCGTCCATGGCGATAAAGTCGTCTTCGGGCAGGTTGCTCCACGAGCAATATTCCGTATCGTAGCCCGAGCACTGTCCGTCGGCGTAGGTGTTGGTGTTCGACACCTCGACGGGGAACTTATACACGCCGCGGCTGCTGACGGTGGAGGCCGTCTCACTCCCCAGCAGGAATCCTTGCGGCAATTGCTCGATGTTGCGAGGGTATTTGTGTACACGGTAGTTAAACCCAGGCACGTCCATCACTTGGGCAAAGCCGCTCTTCAGGGCATCCTCTGCACGGTCCATGCCCTGCGTCACGGGGCGTGTGGGGTCGAAGCGGTGGCAGATGTCCTGCAGGTGGCGGGCTATCTCCCTGCCCTCCTCGCTCCACTGCTCAGGTATCTCATTGCCGATGCTCCACATCACGATGCAGGGGTGGTTGCGATGGTTGCGCACCAGGGTCTCGATGTCCTTGTCGCTCCACTCGCGGAAGAAGCGTGCATAGCCGTTTTTGCACTTGGGATAGAGCCACATGTCGAAACTCTCTGCCATGACCATCATGCCCAGCGAGTCGCAGATGTCCATCTGCCACTGCGACGGCATGTTGTGAGCTGTGCGGATGGCATCGGCCCCCATCTCTTTCATCATCTCTATCTGACGGATCAATGCCCGCTTGTTTTCTGCAGCACCCAGCGGACCGAGGTCGTGGTGCAGACAGACGCCCTGTATCTTCCTCGAAACGCCATTCAGCTGGAAGCCATGCTCGGCACTGACGCTCACCGTTCGCAATCCAGTACGGAGCTGCTTTTCGTCAATCACTTTCCCATTGCTTAGCAGTCTGACACCTACCTTATATAAATAAGGTGTCTCTGGTGTCCATGGTTTCGGATCGTTCACAAACAAGCGCATCGAGGCCCTTCCCAACATATCAACCTTGCTACTGCCCATGGCCACCACGCGTTTCCCTTCGGCAGTCATGATTCTTGCCTCTATGCTCAATGCCTGCTGCTCCCAATCGCCTTCGGAAGAGTCGAAGGAGGACTCTATCTCAAAGTCAGCCTCGAGGGTGGCCGTATGTTCATCGAGCGCCGTTGTGCGCAGGAACGTCCCCCAGTCGTCAAGATGAGTCTCATCCGTGAGCAATAAAGTGACAGGCCGATAGAGCCCGGCTCCCGGATACCAACGACTGCTCTCTTCCACATTCTTCAGCTTCACCACCAGTTCGTTGGCTTTTCCACCTTTATATAAATAAGGTGTAGCATCCACACGGAAGGCATTGTAGCCATAGGCCCAATGTCCTGCCTCATGACCGTTGACATAGACCACCGGCTCGCTCATGGCTCCGCCAAACACCAATTGGGCACACTCATAGCCCTGAGGCACGGTAAATGTAGTGCGATATTGACCCTCGCCTATCCAAGGCAGCGCACCGGAACGCCCCGATTTCTCAGTAGCTTCCTGTTCACCGTTCTGCTCGATGGCAACCATCTGCAAATCCCATTTCTTGTCGAAAGGACCACCAATGGCCCAGTCGTGGGGCACGGTCACCTCAATCCACTCTTTTCCATCGCGCGAGAATGTCCAACCGTCGCGTAACGTTATTTCTTTTCGTTGCTGTGCCTCAATGGCCATAGCCACCGACAACACACAAATCATGGTCAAAAACCTGTTCATTGTATCGCCTTCATTGATTATTGGCTGCAAAATTACAATTTTTTTAGGCAATATCCACCTATATAATCCGCAAAATTCGTCAACAAAACTTAAAATTACAATTTGTGTGCCCACACACAAGAAAATGCAAAAAAAATGCATGAAAATGTTTTGCCGTTTCAAAAAAGAGTGTTACCTTTGCACCCGTTATCCTGAAAACAATCTTTTTACCTTAAAGAAACTAATACCTATTGAAGATAGAGCGATCAGCTGTGAAGCCTGTCGCTTTTTTTGTATCCCCATCTTTCATCCCACGACAAGACCCGCCCCCCAACATCCCGGGCCGCACATCGCTTAATGATTTGCCGCAAACCACGATATGATTTGCCGCAAATCGCAACCCTACGTTAATAACCTACGCTGCGTAGGTTAATAATGTAGGCAGCGTAGGTTAATAATGTAGGCAGCGTAGGTTAATAATGTACGCTTCGCTTCTGCCCACGTAAGCCGTGATGATTTAGACACTTGGCTTTGTCAGACCTCTCTTCAGCAGGCTGGCCTTGTCATACGTGCGCTGTGCGTGATAGTTGTAGAGATTTACGAATAATCTTGAATAATCTTAAAATATTTGCGCAATCCAAATAAATGCTCTATCTTTGCAACACGAAAGAAAGAATAGTCCATGAAGAGAATCAGAACCATACTCATAGCTGCAATAGGCATGATGGCATCGGCCGTGCAAGCACAAGAGATAACTGCCAAGAACGAGGTGATCGACTGCGGCAGCGTGCTGTGGGAACACCCCGTGACGGTGAAGTTTGAACTACACAACAGCGGCTATCAGCCTCTCGTCATCAGTCGCGTGCACCCCGGTTGCGACTGCACGACGGCCGACTTCCCCAAAGGTGCCATCGCTCCAGGCGAAGCATTCACCATAGAAGCCACTTACGATGCCCGACAGATGGGCCACTTCCTCAAGGACATTGCCGTCTACAGCAATGCCTCGGAAAAGCCTTTCTACCTTTCCATCCGCGGTGTTGTGGCCGAAGAGGTGGTCGACTACAGCGGCACCTATCCCTTCACGCTGGCCGATGCAAAGGCCGACATGGTGGATGTGGAGTTCGACGACGTGAACCGCGGCGACATGCCTTTGCAGAGAATCCACATCATGAATGCCGGCAGCCAAGCCATCAGCCCAACGGTGATGCACCTGCCCGACTATCTGAAGGCCACCGTCTCGCCCACCACCATCGCACCGAACCGTCAGGGAACAGTGACGCTGACACTCGACTCAAAGCGTCTGCGCGACTACGGACTGACACAGACCTCTGTCTTCCTCGGCATGTTCCCTGGCGACAAAGTGGCTCCAGAAAAAGAAATATCTGTGTCGGCCGTGCTGTTGCCCGCCTTCACCGAAATGACCGAAACGGAGCTTGCCAATGCCCCACAGATGAGACTGTCGCAGGAAAACATAAAACTCAACAGCAACAAGGCAAAGCAAACAGCCACCATTACCATCGACAACATCGGAAAGAGCGAACTTGACATCAGCTCGCTTCAGATGTTCACTACAGGACTGAAGGTGAAGCTCAACAAGACACACCTGCAGCCCGGCGAACAGGCCACGCTGAAGATCACAGCTGAGACAAAAGCTTTGCGCGCCGCACGCTCGAAGCCCCGTGTGCTGATGATCACCAACGACCCGATGAAGCCAAAAGTCGTCATCAACATCGAGCAATAACAACGGATTCATTAAAAAACCACGAATCAAACGAATATCATCACCCATCATCTAACACCATCACCCAATAATAATCATGGAACACCCCGAAAACAGCGAAGAATACAAAGGACTGACCGTGAATAGCGGCGTCACCGGAACAACCATCATCAACCCATACCTGCAGCGCGGACGCTTCAAGCGGCGCGAACTCTCCGTCGACGAGATGGTGGAAGGCATCGTCAAAGGCGATGTCACCATCCTCAGTCAGGCCGTGACGCTCGTGGAGAGCATTCTGCCCGATCATCAGGCGAAGGCACAGGAGGTCATTGAGAAATGCCTGCCCTACAGCGGCAACTCCGTGCGCATCGGCATCAGCGGCGTACCGGGAGCAGGAAAGAGCACGTCGATCGACGAGTTCGGCATCCATGTGCTTGACCGTTTTCAGGGCAAGCTGGCCGTGCTGGCCATCGACCCCTCGTCGGAACGCTCCAAGGGTAGCATCCTCGGCGACAAGACCCGTATGGAGAAACTATCGCAGCGCAAAGACGCTTTCATCCGTCCTTCACCAACTGCAGGTTCTTTGGGCGGTGTGGCCCGTAAGACGCGCGAGACCATCATTCTCTGCGAAGCTGCCGGCTACGATAAAATCTTCGTGGAGACCGTTGGCGTGGGACAGAGCGAGACGGCCTGCCACTCGATGGTGGACTTCTTCCTGCTCATCCAGCTGGCTGGTACTGGCGACGAGCTTCAGGGCATCAAGCGAGGCATCATGGAGATAGCCGACGGCATCGCCATCAACAAGTGCGACGGCAATAACGTGGATAAATGCCAGATGGCTGCCACAAACTTCCGCAACGCGCTCCACTTCTTCCCCATGCCCGAAAGCGGATGGGCGCCGAAGGTCTTGTGCTACAGCGGATTCTATGGTACGGGGGTGAAAGAGCTTTGGGACATGATCTACGAGTATCTGGAATTTGTAAAGAAGAACGGGTACTTCGAGTATCGCCGCAACGAACAGTCGAAATACTGGATGTATGAGAGCATCAACGAACACCTGCGCAACTCGTTCTATCACAACCGCCACATCCAGGAGCATATAGGCGAGGCTGAAGAAACGGTGCTGGCTGGTCATAAGACATCTTTCGCTGCTGCCAACGACCTGCTCAGTATGTATTTCAGCGAGCTACGACGACAAGAGTCTGGCGTTCGCAGACAGCAAACAGGGTACTACGGCGACCGCAACCACTGATTTTCTTAAGGACAACGGATTTCACGGATCTATCCTCACCACTCACTTCACCCCACTCACCTCCCACCACTAAAAGTATGACGATAGAGATTGACAGCGGCAGTGGTTTCTGTTTCGGCGTGACCACTGCCATCCGCAAGGCAGAAGAGGAACTGGCCAAGGGCAACAAGCTCTACTGCTTGGGCGACATCGTGCACAACGGCATGGAGTGCGAGCGCTTGGCGCAGTTGGGCCTCATCACCATCAACCACGAGGAGATGGAACAACTGCACGATGTGAAAGTGCTGTTGCGCGCCCACGGCGAACCGCCTGAAACCTACGAGCTGGCTCGGAAGAATGGCATAGAAATCATTGATGCCACATGTCCCGTGGTGCTACAATTACAAAAAAGAATTAAGAAACAATATGAAGCCCCCCTCCCGTCTCCCTCAAAGGGGGAAGCTCCCCAGATTGTCATTTTCGGAAAACCTGGCCATGCAGAAGTCATCGGACTGGCTGGACAGACGCAGAACCGTGCCATTGTCATCGCTAATTTCGAGGACGTGAAACGGCTTGACTTCACGCGCGACATCTATCTTTATTCACAGACGACCAAATCGCTCGACGAATTTCACCGCATCATAAAATACATCCAGCAGCACATTGCTCCGGGGTGCATTTTCCAGAGTTTCGACACCATCTGCCGTCAAGTGGCCAACCGCATGCCCAATATCAGCACTTTTGCTGCACGCCACGATCTGGTACTCTTTGTCTGTGGACGAAAGAGCAGTAATGGGCGTGTGCTATTCGGAGAGTGTCAGCGCGTCAATCCTAACAGCCACCTCATAGAAGGCCCATCGGAAATACAGCCACAATGGTTCAGCGAGGTGAAAACCGTTGGCATCTGTGGTGCCACCAGCACGCCGAAATGGCTCATGGAACAGTGTCGCGACTACATCATCAACACCATTTGAGCCACTTCAGCATCACGTTCCACACGGTCAAGCTATTCTCCCTGCTTGCCGACCACTTCCTGGAATCGCTGTAAGAGCCATTCGTCTTGTTCGGCAATCGTCATTTCGCTATTGTCGAGCAGCAAGGCATCGTCGGCTTGGCGCAAAGGGGCTATCTCTCGGTGGGAGTCTATATAGTCGCGCTCCTGCACATTCTTCAATATCTCTTCATAATCGGCAGGCATCCCTTTGGCTTTCAACTCGTCGTAGCGGCGCTGCGCGCGCACTTCTGCAGAAGCCGTGACAAAGATTTTCAATTCGGCATTGGGAAAGACCACTGTACCAATGTCACGGCCGTCCATCACCACGCCTCCTTCCACGCCCATGCGCTGCTGCTGACTGACCATGGCTTCACGCACAAAGCCAAGGGTAGCAATGGGCGAAACGAAATTCGAAACCTCAATGGTACGAATCTCACGTTCCACGCATTCGCCATTCAAATACGTCTCTGGAAGGCCTGTCTCTTCGTTGAGGCGGAAAGAAATGACAATGTCGTCCATGCGTGCTTTCAGGCTTTCCTCGTCAATGACGACCTCATCAGAATCAGCACACTTGGAAATCAGTCCTTCGCGCATGGCAAAGAGTGTCACCGAGCGATACATGGCACCGGTGTCAACATAAATATACCCTACTCTCTTGGCCAATGCTTTGGCCATGGTCGATTTCCCGCATGAGGAGAAACCGTCGACAGCTATGGTTATCTTTTTCATCGCTTATAAATAGTTTGTTAGTCAATAAGAATACTCATTTTCGCTGTTCCAATCGCCGTCGGCCTTAAACGTGAACATGCGGTCGGACGAGCTGCTCCCTCCATCGAAGAAGGTGCCCGTGTATTTGGTAATGGCGTTGCGACGCATGGGAACATCGGTAAACTCACGCTCGTAGAGCACATTCTCCGAACCGTCCATCGCCGACACTTTCATCTTCAGCGAACCATCGTTGTCGTGGAGGAAAGTATACACTTCAAACACTGTGGGTCGACCTATCTGTTCCGACTTTACGTCTATTTTCACCGTTTGGCGCGAATTGACGTTACCATAGCCCGACTCTGCGCTGAACGTGCTGCTTCCACCCGTGTAGTAGAACTGCATCTTGCGGACGTTGTCGGGCATATTGTCGGTTATCTCAAAGCGGAACATCGACACCGGACGACTCAACACGAGTTCCAGGCTGTTCAGATTGTTGTCTACTTTCACTTCGCCATAATAATAGAACGTATCGCTGACGACGTTGTTCTGGAAGGTAATCTTGTCTGCCGACGATACCGTGGCATTGCCTTCCCCGTTATGGGCAATCACCACCAAACGATAGTTTCCCTCTGGCAACGACAGGGCAGCCGTGCCAAAATCACTGTCGCCACTTTTCTGTTTCAATTCTTTGACCTTATCTCCGTCCTTGAACAAAACGAAACTGATGCGCGAACACAACTCCGTGATGTCAGTCGATGCCCGAGTGTCGAAAGGAATCTGTTCAAAACCCGTGATACGGAGGATGAGGTTTACATGTTCTTCAGGTGTTTCAGGTTCTTCCATCACTACTTTCTCGCACGAAGAAAGCAACAACACGGCCACGATGGCCATTAAGATTCTCTGCATTTTCATATTAAAGTTATTGTTTGAATGATTTAATCTCTCAGTTTCTCCAAAGCATGAACCACGAATCGGCCACGACTGATGTCTATGACTCCTTCTTCATGCATACGATTCAACTCACGCGACAGGTTGAGGCGGCTTTCGCCAATCATCTTTGCCAAGTCTTCCATCTTCACGACCACCTCTTTCCTACCGGCAGGGCGGATGCTGTGAAGTTCCACAAACCGCGCTATCTTGTTGCGAATGCCCTGCGCTGGAACGCGCCAAGGAATGCGAAGCGAACGCTGGCTTTGTGTGCAGATGATATTGAGCAGATTGATACGGAATATCATATACTCAGTACTGAGTCTCAGCACTTCCGACTTTTCCAACCGGATGAAACTACAATCAGTGATGGCACGGAACGTCTTGGTGTAGCGTTGAGTCATGCCGAAGATACATTCTGGCTGTAAAATATTGGGCGCCGCCATTTCCTCAACGATAAAATAGCTTCGGTCGTCGGAATGGCTCTCCACCCACAGACTCCCGCTCACCAACAGATAGAGATGTGTGCATGGTGCGCCCTCTACGATCACGTCGTCGCCCTTGGCAATCTTCAAGAAACCAATTTTTGTCTGCGCCACCACCTCATTGAGGTCGCTGCGACTCATTCCCTGCATCAACGGCAATTCCAGCAACTGCTCCGTGAACTTCATTTCGTTTTCTCCTTATTCTTCTATAATCCGCTGGCGCATGGACGGTGAATACCAAATGGAATACTTACCTTTCTCGTCGGTGTAGATGAGGTAGGCCATCAGTTCGGAGTGTTTTTCCAACACCTCGCGGGCACCGTCAAGCCCCATCACCATAAACGCCGTAGCGTAAGCATCGGCTGTGGCACAATCGTTGGCCAACACTGTGGCCGACAGGATGTTGTGCTGAACGGGATAGCCAGTCTTCGGGTCGATGGTATGGGCATATTTCTTGCCACCCATATAGTAGAAATTCCGATAATTGCCACTCGTGGCCAACGCCTTGTCTTTCAGTTTCAGTACGGCCTGCAACTTTCCACTGTCGCCGTCGCCCGACGGGCTGGGGGCATTCACACCGATATGCCAAGGCTCGCGCTGGTCGTTTACTCCTGCCGTCGCCACCTCGCCTCCGATTTCCACCATGTAGTTGTTCACACCTTTTTTCTTGAGCATCCGTGCCACCACGTCGCAACCATAGCCTTTGGCAATGGCGCTGCAGTCGAGCATCATTCGCCGGTCGCCCTTCACGATGCGGTCGTCCTGACACTTCACATGCTCATAGCCGATGATGTGCAACAGGCTGTCGACTGTGTGCTGGTCGGGGTGCACACCTTCCTTGAAACCGAAACCCCAGGCATTCACCAGAGGGGCCACGGTGATGTCGAAGGCACCATCAGTCTCCTGAGACACACGCTCGGCCAACTGAAACACCTCTTTGAACATCTTGTCGACCACTACATCCTCGTTGCGATTGATGCGGGAGATGACAGACTCTTGGTTGAACATCGACAGAGCATTGTCTACTTTCTGCAACTCACGTTCGATGTCCGCTTTGTAGTTCTTGTCCGACTGATAGGCAATATGATACACCGTACCGAACACCATACCTTCGTCGTGCTGATAGGGCATTGCCTGCTGTTGACGGATGATGAGTACCGTCCCTATCACTAGGAAGGCAAGAAAGCCCAGCTTCATCCATCGTTTGTATTTTGAACCCTTTTGATGTTCCATGCTTACTTGGTGTCTTTTGCGATTTTCTTCTGATGCTTCCACAGTTCGAAGACGAGATTAAACGTCGCTCCGAAATTCGACTTCGCTGTCTTCCCAAAGCCAGGCACATACCAGCATTTACCCAAGCGCCCCTCGTCACGGAAAAGGCGGTTGCGGTAGCGAACGCTCCACCCCAGATGGAATGGTCCCCAGATGGTGGCATCCACGCCGAAAGCCAACTCCATCCAATGGTAGTTGCACTTCACATCTTGGGCTTCGAAACGCGCCAAGTTATCCCACACGGGGTCGGTCACACCAGGATTACCCATGTCGTACTTGAAGTTGGTATAAGCGTAGCGCACACCACCGTACAAACGGTAGAGGTCGTGCTTGTTTTTCAGCAGGTTATAGTCCACTCCCACACGGAAATACGGAGCACTGGTCTTATACGATGTCTGCGTAGCACCGTCTACATGGTCGCAATGTCCGTAGCCCAGTTCTACAATAGGGAAATAGCGGTCGCGCAGGTTCACCCGCACGGCACCCTCCACCTGTCCGTAGTCGCCGAAAAGATGCATGGCGGGACCGAAGAGGTCGGCCGACAAGGCCACGCCACGAAACAGAGGCAGTGTGTCGGGCTCTTCCACTACTTTCTTCACCTTCTTGCCAAACTGAGCCTGTGCCGGTACGGCACCTGCCCACAGCATAAGGCTAATCAAGAGTGCGGAAATAAATGCGGAAATGTTCTCTCTGCGAGTCATAGTCTACCTTGGGATTTTGGATGACAATGGAGTCTATCACGTGCTTCGTATGCGTCACACGGCTGATGGTATGGAAGAAAGAGGGGTTGCAGTCTACCGACTCGAAATGCATCTCGTCGGTCTTCTCCACCGTCACAGTGTCGGTCAGTTCTACGGAATATCTGACAACGTTCACCGTTGTATCGTTGTCCACAATCACCGTGTCGTTATATGTCCGCGTGCCATGCATCAAGAAATAGAGCACATCCTGCGGACTGTCGTAACTCATGGCCACCTTCAGCCGCGACACTTTTGTGTCTTGGTTGATCAGCACAGGGTCCTGTTCGGGCGTCAGCTGACGGGTGATGATGGTGAGCGTGTCGTTCAGCGTGTCGGCAGTCCCATCGGCTTTATAAAGCCCATAATACGAATACACACTGCTATTCAGCGGACAGTCAATCGACGTGCAGCCCGCCAGCACCAGTAGCATTGTACATATATATAATAAGGTGAAGCCCCTGTTCATAACTCCAAATTCTTCACTCGCCATTCCTAACTCCTAACTCCTCTTCAATCTGATAGTCGTTGCGTCCCTGCGACGAACGACTAATCAAGTCGCCGATGAATCCTGTCAGGAACAGCTGTGTGCCTATCATCATCATGGTCAGCGCGATGTAGAACCACGGCGAATCGGTGACCAGTCTTTGCGGAACATGGTGCCACAGCGCCCAAAGCTTGTCCACGCCAATGCCCAAGGCCGACAGGAAACCGATGAAGAACATAATGGTGCCCAAAAAGCCGAATACATGCATCGGCTTTTTGCCAAATGTGCTCAGGAACCAAAGCGTCAGCAGGTCAAGGTAACCATTCACGAAACGGTTCAGCCCCATGAATTTCGACTTGCCATACTTGCGAGCCTGGTGGTGAACCACCTTTTCGCCAATCTTGTCGAAGCCAGCATTCTTTGCCAGATAGGGTATGTAGCGGTGCATCTCTCCATACACCTCAATGTTTTTCACCACATCGCTACGGTAGGCCTTCAACCCACAGTTAAAGTCGTGCAGGTTCTTGATGCCACTCACCTTCCGCGCCGTTGCATTGAAGAGCTTCGTGGGAAGAGTCTTCGAGATAGGGTCGTAGCGTTTCTGCTTATAGCCCGACACCAAGTCGTAACCCTCATCCTTGATCATCCGATACAGGCCGGGAATCTCGTCGGGAGAGTCCTGAAGGTCGGCATCCATCGTGATCACCACATCGCCCTCGGCTGCTTTGAAACCACAAAACAGAGCCGGACTCTTACCGTAGTTGCGACGGAACTTGATGCCCTTCACATGACTATCCCTGCCCGACAACTCGCGAATGATGTCCCACGAGTGGTCAGTACTACCATCGTTGATGAAGATCACTTCATACGAATAGCCATTCTCGTTCATCACACGCTCTATCCAAGCATAGAGCTCAGGGATTGACTCGTCCTCGTTGTAGAGAGGCACCACCACAGATATATCCACTTTATTCATAATTCATCACTCAAAAATCTTAAAACTATCAACTTGTCAACTCGTTAACTTGTCAACTCGTCAACTGAATCAACCCTTCCTCATCACCAAAGCCACCGGCAGACTGACAAATACGCCCAGCATCAGATTCGTAGAGAAAAACTGCAGCGCAATGTCGATGGGCCGCAAGGCGGCAATGTTCTCCAACATGAAACGGATGTCCTGCTCTGTCAGCCCGTAGAGTTTCATCATTTCTTGCATCTGAGGCGAAGAGGCCTGCAGCGAATACTGGCTCACGAGAAAGCCGTTGTCCAAGAACTGAAAATACAAGTATTGCGCCACTGCAAAGAGCAAAGCCGCATAAAGATAGGTCAGAATACTATAGCCATAAGCACGACGGAAACTGATTTTCCCTCCAAGCACGTCGTCGCGGAACTTGCGAAGCTTCATCGCCGCATGTACCAATGAGTACGCGCCCAAGACAAACCACCCGATGCCATACAATGACGAGGGTGAGTGGAAGAAACCCACAAGGCAGGCAAAGCTCAAAGTCCAGAGCAATGCCACAATCGCACCGTCTACACGTGCAAATGCCTGTAACTGTTGTATTTCCTGATGATTGGCCATTCTTTGCTATTCAGAATGCAGTGACTCAGCACTGCCTGCTATTTCCTGACAATCACCGACCCGCTAGCCTGATGGGTGGCCAGAATCAGCACTTCAGCTATCTGAACATGCTCTGGTGCACTGGCTGCATAGAAAGCCACATCGGCAATGTCATCGCCCGTCAGCGGTTTAATGCCTTTATACACATTATCGGCCTTCGATTGGTCACCGTGGAAACGCGTCACGCTGAAGTTTGTTTCCACCAAGCCAGGCTTCAGATTGGTCACGCGAACAGCCGACTCTGCGACATCGATGCGCAAACCGTCGCTCAAAGCTTTGACGGCAGCCTTCGTAGCACAGTAGACATTGCCGTTTGCATAGGCTGCATCTCCAGCCACACTACCTATATTAATAATGTGTCCACGGTTGCGGGCAACCATACCGGGCACTATCATGCGCGTCATGTTCAGCAGACCCTTGATATTGGTATCCACCATCGTGTCCCAGTCGTCGAACGATCCTTCGTACTCTTTGTCCAAGCCCAAGGCCAAGCCAGCATTGTTTACCAGCACATCCACCTCGGCCCACTGTCCGCTCAGCGAATCCACAGCTTTATGGCATGCCTCGCGGTCACGCACATCAAACGTCAACGCAAGCACTTCGGCACCTACCTGCTCCAGTTCCGCCTGCAAGGCATGCAACTTCTCTTCACGCCTACCAGTGACTATCACATTGTAGCCGCCCAGGGCAAAACGACGTGCGCAAGCTTCACCGATTCCGCTTGTCGCACCCGTAACCATTACAATTTTCTTCATATCCGGTCATTTACAGTCGGGCCTCCAGAGCAATGTCCCTCTCTACGACCCATTGGTTAGAAATCAAATGCGCCTGCAAAATTAAACAATTATCCGCGAAACACCAAATCTTTCGCTCATATTATCGTGAATAATTTTCGGCTGACCATCGCCGGAGAGGCGTTTTGAAAAGCTGCATCGCATCGAAAAGGTCTTCAGCACCTCTGATTTGTGGCAAATGACAACCACCTACACCACAAACGACACTCCCTGCAATGTAGGCAGAGGCCTTCAAACGCGCACGAAAAGAACTGCTCGGTAGATTAAAAATCGGGTGCTACCTTTGCACAAGACAAAGGTAGCACCCGATTTATCTGTGATGATCAGCACTTCTATTTCTCAGTCACGGTATAGTTCACGACAGGATAGACACCGCCCTCATCCTTCACGTAGAACCAGACGATATTCCAGTTGAACTGCGGGTGGTCGGGGTCGTTCAGCGACGGCAGACCGGGCACCGTACCTTCAACCGTCAACTCCTCACCGATGGTGTGTGTACTCTCGTTGGTGTGGTTGTAGTTAAAGCCCACACCGGCCTTAATGCCCATGAGGGTTCCAACAAGTTCCGTTTCCACACCGACTTCCACAGTAGTTGTATGGGAGTCGCTTGTTGCAAGACTGATCGAACGGCTGGTGCTGGCACCCGTACCTGTCATCTCATAGGAATTTCCACCATTCAGGTCATGACCTTGCAGGAACGGGTGTTTGTCGTTCACATAGTACAGGCTCGACTTCGTGTCGTACAGCGGCGGATAAGAGCTGGGGACACCAGGAGTCGCCGTGAGGTATTTCTGAGGCTTGGCCACATGCTTCTGGCTGCCCATGAGGCGTACGTAGTCTTCCAGCTTCAACCCTACGAAGCGGCGTGTGCGCGGCATAGACAAGACAAACTCTGTTCCCAGGTCGTCGGGGTCGTCGCTGCCGATAATCTCGTAGGTATAGGTGTCAAAGGGCGTAGCATGCATCACCACCACATGATCCTTGCCGGCAGCATACGTCTGACCGTAAGAGTATGTGGTTTCATGCTCCGTTGCGATACCGGCAGCTGCACTCACCTTCATGGTGAACTCCACACCAGCATCCATGGCACTCAGGAAGGGCGCACTAAAGGAATGTTCATAGCCGGCAATAATGGAACCGCCCCAGGTGTCGGACTTGGCCGTACTGGTGCCGTCGGACTTCACCTTTCCCCAAGTGCTTCCTGCTCCGTCTGAACCGTCAAGCCCTTCATAATAAGGTGCAGCAGCGATGGCAGCATAGATGCGCGGCTCACTAAAACTAATCTCGTGCGAAATGAAACGGAAGTGTTTGGCACACTCGCGGTCAGCGAACTTGCAGATTACGGGATGGCTACAAACCTCCCCACCTTCAGAGTATCTCATCCATTGTGTGAGTTCGGGATTCTGCCAACCATCTTTCCATATCTTGCCAACTTTACCCCATCCGAAATAATCCACATTGAATGATGTTTTAACTATTGAGCTATTGCCATCGGCATTTAACCAAATCTCTCCAAACTCTGAAAAGGTTTGAACACCTCCATTTCCCGTGCCACATAGAATATTCCATATAAACATCAAGCTTTCATTTCCGTTTTCAAGAAGTTGCACCGCCATAATGGCATCGGCGGGCATTGAGAAGTTTTCTGATCTTGTTCGCGGCAAAATCTGGAACCTGAAGGTTGGCTTCATCTGGGCATCGTCATAACGCCACAGCCCGTCTCCTACAACCAAGTCTTGATTGTAGCTGCGTCCGCGGAAATAGCCGAACACCAAATCCATATTGCCCAAATGGTATCTTCGTTCATTATTGTCGGCAAAGCAATCTACCGATGTTTGACCCAGAACCACGGTCTGTTGTAAATCCATGTTTGAGTCGTATTCCAAACGATACACATAAAGAAAACCGTTTTTCGTCAGCAGGTCGTTCTTTCCATTTTCCATTCCTCTGGTAAGGAAGGCTATTTCAGGAGTGCCATGCCCGCTCAAGTTACCTACTTTCACATCGCAGAAGAGCGCATCCGATCCGTAATTCGATTCAAACAACGGTGCTTCGTTGACATGTCCCTGACTATAGACTTTCAGAGCAGCAATTCCACTAGTGCTGTTCAGTAACAGCACGATGTCCTCATAGCCGTCGCCGTTCACATCGGCCACATCGAAACGAAGGTTTGGCACACCAATATAGCTGCCTTCATCGGCATAAACACGCTCACAGATACAACGGAGCGTGACACCGTCGAACACGGCAATCTTATTGGCTACGTTCATCACGATTTCCTCCACACCATCGCCCGTCTGGTCCTGGATGCACTTGAGGTTGAAGGCACGGGCAAAGTATTGGTATCTGTAGTCCGACATAATCTGATTATCTCTGTACATCTTGCGTGAGAGCTTACTGTTGTCAAACGTCGGCATAGTCCATTGGTAAGTATTTCCATTGGCATCAAGCAACGGTCGCGTCGCATAGCCGTCGAGGGTTGCATGGTTCTTCGTAGAATCGCCATATATGGTCACGTAAACCATGCCATCTCCCATTACAGAGGCCACAGAAGCAACACTGTTTTTATTCGTGCCGTCGGTGAACGCACGGAAGGGCTTGCTCCACGAAGCATAGACCACATTCTCATAACCGGAGGCATTACCCTGGGCAGTAACTTTCCTGAGATGCAGATAATTGATAGTTCCGTTCACACCTATTGGCACCAAATTCTTGGATTCAAAAACCCAGTTACCTGAGCTTTTCTGTTTATAAAGCACACCCGAACGTTGCTCATCGTCATTTACACTATATTGTCGGCCACTATAGTCGAAGAAGACGCTGCTGCGGTCGGAGCCGTAGGTATAGTAAGCCCCTAACGGACCATTCGTATTCACCAACTGCATGGGCATCCGGCGAGGAGCAGCATTCGTTTCCTCACTTTGGGAATTGAACACCTGAACCAGCATCTCATTGTAGACGGAAGGTGCAGGACGGCAACCGCGAACGGTGAAGCCACAGCGCTTCTCATGAATCACCAGCGGATAGAGCCGGGAGTCGGTGGCTTTGACCTCGAACGATACCGGGCAGCCGTGGTTGATGGTGTTGCGCGTGACCCAAGCACCGGTGAGCGTTCCTTCAACAAGTTCTCCGTTGGGGTTGATGAAACCGTGGGGCACCAGCTGCATGTGGATGGTGTCAGGGCCTTCTTCCAACGGCAGCGGCCAGTTGTAGTCGCGGTCCTTCATGAAGTCGGCCAACTTCAGACTGTCGGCATTCAGCTCTTTGATGAAAGCATAAATCTCGTCAATCGAAGGCATCTCCCACCCTTCGGGTATGGCCATTCGGGCACCCTCCATCGTATAGTAGCCCCTGTCGCCGCTGACAAAGCAAGCTGCGGCATATTCGCCGAGACCTTTCCAAATCGTGGGGTCGGAGGTTTTGAGAAGGCCGGTCATCTTTATATCCAGCGGATGGAGGTCTTCCAGCATCCACAGCAGGTCACCCGCACGTACAATCGGGTAGTTGTAGCCGTCAGCATCCTTGCAAAGGAAGAAATCGAAGAACACGTCATGCGAGCTTTCTGGGCTGAGGTGCATAATGGTGCGCATCTCACCGCTTGTTCCGTCGAAGCGAAGAATGTCTCCCTCGTGGAAGTTCATGCGGACCACGTTGGTTGCCTCTGCATTGGCCTGCGACTGTGAGCGTGTCTGCACGCCCTGCCAGGGAGCTGCGAAGGGCAGAGAGGCATTCGCCCACTGAGCAGCACCACCCAAGGCGATGTGACTGCCCGAACGAGAGCCGCCACAAATCCAGCGGGCACTCGACTTCAAGCCCTTGCCTTCGATACTGACGATGTAGATGCCGGGCGACTGCGAGGGGATGAACGCCGTGTTGCGGCCTTTCGTCACTTGAAGCGTCGCTGTCTCGAGCTGCTTGCCATCCGTCGTGAAGATGCTTATCCGAACGTGGCCGCTCTCCTTCGCGTCAAAAATCAGCGTACCATCGCCCATAGAGGGATTCGGAGTCAGGATGGGACGCGTCACGCCTTCGCCCACCTGAATGCTCTCGATGGCTGTCGGGATTGACGACGGGTCCACCAGACGCAGGATGTCCGTGCCGCTGAGCGTCACAGGAGCGATGCTCGGATCTGTAAGGTTCGTTACTGTCACGCTCTCCACCGAGGTGGCCTCGCCCCTTGCGGCAAACGTGATATCAAAAGGTTCAGCTGCCTCTGCCCACAGGAGGTTGGGCGGGAGCCATGCTGCCAATACAGCAAGAAAGAAGTTTATAATTCTCATAATACAAATATTTTAAATTCATAATAGACATTGCAAAAGTAAAAAATTTTGATTAAATTACCATCATTTATTTGTTAATAATTTCTAAAGAATAATAGTTTTATCATTTTGGGGTTTCCGCATGCCCGGATAACTACTGAGTCCCCTAACTTATTACTCATTTTTCGCTTGCTTCAGTTTAGAGGTGAGTAGCAAGAGATGAGAGGTGAGAAATGTTAGTAAACCCTGAAAAAACTGCGACTGGGAGCATGTGAAGAGTTCTGGCACTGCAAAAAAAGAAGCCCGAAAAAAATTCGGGCTTCTGAGTTGCGGAGGCAGGACTCGAACATGCGACCTCCAGGTTATGAGCCTGGCGAGCTACCAACTGCTCCACTCCGCGATGTTATTATGACATTCTTTCTGAATGCGGGTGCAAAGGTACGACTTTTTTCCCATTTCACCAAATATTCTTCGATAAAAATGTTATTATTACCAAAAATATTTGGTTGTTTCAATGAAAATCCATACTTTTGCACACACAAACATACTTGTGCAATCATTAGTAGGAGAAAGTATATGTCTATTTCCAAGACCAGACAGAAACTGGTGGATGTGGCCAGACAGTTGTTTGCCAAACAAGGACTGGAGAATACCACAATGAACGATATCGCCGTGGCTTCAGGCAAAGGACGACGCACCCTCTATACCTATTTCAAGAGTAAAGAGGATGTTTACTATGCCGTGATTGAGGGAGAGCTGGAACGGCTGTCTGACAAGATGGACGAAGTGGCCGAGAAGAAGATTAGGCCACAGGACAAGATCATCGAACTCATCTATACCCATCTCGACATGATCAAGGAGACCGTCATCCGTAACGGCAACCTACGTGCCGCCTTCTTCCGTAACATCTGGATGGTGGAGAAAGTAAGGAAAAACTTCGACGAAGCTGAAATAGAACTCTTCAAAAAGGTCTATGCTGATGGTAAAGCCGACGGAGAGTTCGATATCGACAACGTAGACCTCGTGGCCGACATCACACACTATTGTGTCAAAGGACTCGAAATGCCTTATATCAAAGGACGATTAGGCCACGGCATGACTCCCGAGACCAGCAAACCCCTCGTGGCAAAAGTGGTTTACGGTGCCTTGGGAAAAATCAACGTCAAGTAACTACAATATTGTGTCGTGTGAATCAGTCACACGAAAAAAGCAGAAATCACTCTATAAAAATCATAAAAAAGAAATGGCATTATTAGAAGGAAAAACAGCGCTCATCACAGGCGCAGCACGCGGTATTGGTAAAGCTATCGCACTGAAGTTCGCCCAGGAAGGCGCAAACATTGCATTCACAGACCTCGCCGTCAACGAAGAGACGGAAGCAGAAATCGCAGCACTCGGCGTGAAAGCCAAAAGCTATGCCAGCAACGCAGCTGACTTCGCAGAAACGGAAGAGGTGGTGAAGACTGTGAAAGAAGATTTCGGCAGCATTGACATTCTTGTCAACAATGCCGGTATTACCAAGGACGGACTGATGCTCCGCATGAGTGAACAGCAGTGGGATGCCGTCATCGCCGTCAATCTGAAATCGGCATTCAACTTCATCCACGCATGCGTGCCCATCATGATGCGTCAGCGCGGCGGATCTATCATCAACATGGCCAGCGTCGTTGGTGTACACGGCAATGCCGGACAGTCCAACTATGCTGCTTCGAAGGCAGGACTTATCGCACTGGCAAAGAGCATCGCTCAGGAAATGGGACCTAAGGGAATTCGAGCCAATGCCATCGCTCCGGGCTTTATCGACACAGCCATGACTCAGGCCCTCTCGGAAGAGGTGCGCAAGGAATGGTGCCAGAAGATTCCTCTGCGCCGCGGCGGTACCGTCGACGACATTGCCAATACGGCTGTCTACCTCGCATCTGACCTGTCGAGCTATGTCAGCGGACAAGTCATCCAAGTGGACGGCGGCATGAACATGTAACTTGTCTACTTGTCAACTGAATAATATGAAAGTTGTTTACGAAGACAATCACATTATCATAGTTAATAAGGAAAGCGGTGAAATCGTTCAGGGCGACAAGTCCGGCGACCAGCCGCTTTCTGAGTTTGTCAAGGCGTATATCAAGCAGAAATACAACAAGCCGGGCAATGTATTCCTCGGCGTAACCCACCGTTTGGACCGTCCTGTCTCCGGACTTGTTGTCTTCGCACGTACATCCAAGGCATTAGCAAGACTCAACGATATGTTCCGCAACGGTGACATCCACAAGACATATTGGGCCATCACTCAAAAATGCCCAGAACCATCAGAAGGAACACTTACTCACTGGATTACCCGCAACACGCAACAAAACAAAAGCTATGCACACGATCGGGAAGTGCCAAATTCTAAGCAGGCAATTCTCAACTATCGGTTGATAGGAAAAACAGACAACTACCACCTTTTGGAAATCCAACTCATGACTGGTCGCCATCACCAGATTCGCTGTCAGCTATCGCATATTGGCAGTCCAATTAAGGGCGATCTGAAATATGGTGCAAAGCGTAGCAATCCTGACGGAAGCATCTCTCTCCACGCCAGAAGAATAGAATTCGTCCATCCTGTCACAAAAGAGACCATCAATGTGGAAGCACCGCTTCCCACCCTACCCCCTTGGAACGCTTTCGGACAATAATTTTTCCTATTTCGAAAGCAGTTAGTCTATAATCCGTCTGACACAACACAAAAAAAGCGTCCTCCGAATCGGCTGACCGAATCGGAGGACGCTCATCAAAAAAAAGGCGGCTACCTACTCTCCCGCATTGCATTGCAGTACCATCGGCGATGGCGGGCTTAACTGCTCTGTTCGGAATGGGAAGAGGTGGGACCCCG
>CADCIB010000025.1 GCA_902801375.1 uncultured Prevotellaceae bacterium
TGACTCTTTTTAGGCCTTGATTTTTAACAATTGTCTACCCGTACTGACTTGGTTGACTGCCTCGCCTGAGTACAGTTGACCACTTTCACCGGAGAGGTTCTTCGCAAGCGAAGCGTCGCAAGCGCCGAGCGGACTCTTTTTCCTGAGAACGTGGACTTCCGACGGATATTGTTGACTCTTCATCTGTTTTGGTTTACTTTGTACTGAAGTGGTTGACTGCTCCCCGGGCGCAGCCATACCATGAAAAACACTCAGGGGGTGCCCGGCGGCAGGGGGCAGACGGCCCCCGAGAGCATGACGAAAAGGTCATTCAGTCGTTAGCCCTCATGATAGAGGACTCTTGTGATAAATGAAATTAGCAATTTAACATCAAAGGCGCTCTATGAGTCAACCTATTTCAGTAAAGCACATTCTGTTACAATGATGCAACATTTTTAATAAAAAGTATTAAATAATTTTCTTCTGTCGAAAAACTTTCGTATATTTGCATCGTGTTTCGTTAGAGACACAAGACATAATGCTCAAATTCTCCTGTCGAAATTAACCAACCACGAGAATAAGAGCAATTAACTATAATTGGAGTTGTCCATATTGGTGCAATCGCGTAGAATAACCTAATAATTGACTCAAAAAAATTATCGTATGAAAGAATTCTTGAAAAACGCAGCAGTTGCTGCTATCCTAGTTGCTTCTGTGTCTTCATGTGCAACAATTGTTGCAGGGGGCAGTCCTAAAATCACGATTGATGGAGATACGAGAGAACCTGTTACTATTATTACTGAGAAGCAGACTTATCCTAACGTTCTGCTCCCTTACACAGTTCAAGTAAACAGGCACCACATTGATGGTCAGCGTATTCAGATTCAGTCTGACAAGAATTCATATCGTGATGTGGTATTAGAGAAAAAAGTCAATAGTTGGACATGGGGTAATATTCTATTGGGGGGACTAGTAGGTTGGGGTGTCGACCTCATTACCAATTGCGTAGCGAAGCCGTCCAAGCCTACATATTTCATAGAAAAAAGAAAGGATGAATAGATAGTGGTTAGTACTGAGCGCAGGAACTAACCACCCCCCTACCATCCGCGCGTAGGGACATACTTTCATGTATGTCCGTTGGTCTTGATTTTGCCAGCCTCCACCGGTGTCATTTCGGACATACATGAAAGTATGTCCCTACAACCGCTTCCTTTAGGTACGTCCTTACTGAGGTAGGTGTTGGGTAGGTGTGTCAAAACTCTGCCTACACGCGGATGGCATTTGGCATTTCGACACACCCTCATAGAGGGGGTCGCATACACCTGCGAACCTTTCGGGTCAACTTCTCTGTTATTGCCAAAAAATTATTGAAAAAGTATTGCCGTTTTTATTTTCGGGAGTGCATACTATTTTGTACCTTTGCAGGCGATAATGCTAAAACGCAAAACATAGCATTCATGGGATAATTTCTGTTTAACCACGAAAAATACGATTAAAGTGATGACCAAGAAACAAGCAATACAACTATTTGAAGAGCGCAAAGTGCGCACCGTCTGGGACGATAAGGAAGAGAAGTGGTACTTCTCCATAGTAGATGTGTGTGGAGTGCTCACAGACAGTCCCAATCCTCGTAACTATTGGAAAGTTCTGAAACACAGACTTGTAAAGGAAGGAAATGAAACGGTTACAAATTGTAACCAGTTGAAGTTGCAGGCCGAAGACGGCAAGATGCGTCTGACGGATGTGGCTGATACTGAGCAGCTTTTCCGTATCATCCAGTCCATCCCTTCGCCCAAGGCTGAGCCCTTCAAGCAATGGATGGCACAGGTGGCCAGCCTGCGTCTTGACCAGATGCAAGACCCTGAGCTGAGCATCGACCAGGCAATTGTTGACTATAAACGCTTAGGCTACAGCGACGCATGGATCAACCAGCGCATCAAGTCGATAGAGGTGCGCAAGGAACTGACTGACGAGTGGAAGCGCACTGGGGTGCAAGAAGGACCTGAATATGCCTCGCTGACTGACATCATCACACGCGAATGGAGCGGGTTCACCACCAAGCAATATAAGCATTACAAAGGGTTGAAGAAAGAGAACCTGCGAGACAATATGACCAACCTCGAGATAGCCCTTAATATCTTGGCGGAGGCTTCTGCTACTGAAATATCAAAGGACCGAGACCCTAAAGGTTTCAACGCTCAGACGCAGGTGGCAAGAGAAGGCGGCAGTGTGGCTAAGGCAGCGCGCAAACAATTGGAGAGCAAACTGGGTCGTAGTGTCATTACTAAGGATAAAGCCAGCGACTATCTGCTGCCCGAGAAGAATAACGGGAGCGGAGATGACGCGGGATAGAATTGTGCAAAAGGAAAGTTTAACAGAGAAAAAGCGTCGTTTCGTTTGGAGCGATGCTTTTTTGTGTGTACCTTTGCAGGCAGAAACGATAAAACTCTGATTCGCCCGTCGAGGCGGGTCGTTTTTTTTCGCCTATAACTAACAATGTTGAATTTTAAAACACACACCATGAGAATGACTACGAACTACGGCGAGATGGCGCATGATGCGCGGCGGGCGCTCGAAAGGGAGCGCGAGGAACTGACGGAGCGGGCGGAGCAGCTGACTGCCCACCTGCGGGTGTTGGACGAGATTGACGAGGTGCTGGCGGAGAACGGTCAGCTGAAAGATGAGAACGAGAGTCTGCGGCAGCAGCTTGACGAGGAGAAACGCCTGCGGGCGGAGCTGGAGATGAAGCTGATGGAGATGAGCAAGCTGTCGACGGGTATGGCGAAGAAGGCATCGGAGGAGAACGTGCTGAAGGCGCTGCGGACGTATGTGAACCGCTCGAAGCGCAAGACGGCCGACAAGCGGGCTTTCGCCAAGTCGGCCACGCTGGAGATTGCCAATGCCAACGGGCTTGACCTTCCCGAGGACTTGAAGTCGGCGATAGAGAGCCTGGACGACGAGCAGACGGAAGCAAAGGTGGTGACGGTGCAGGGCAACTACAACGACGTCCACGACAACTATAATGTAAAACTAAACGAGAAGGATAAATAGGATATGGCAGGAAACACGGTGTATGTGCAGGGTTCGTATGTGGATGTGCACGACAATGAGGTGGTGAACCTCTCGATAGACAAGGCGACGGTGACGGTGGGCGACGGCCAGAAGGTCGACGGTGCGGAAACGGCCGAGGGGCAAAACAGAGCCGAGAGTCAGCGAAACGAGGAGTTGTTTCATTTTGTCCATCCTGAGTTTGACGACGAGGATGCGTGGCTGATTCACGATGCGGTGAAACGGGTGGTGAAGCGTCAGGGGATTCAGGAGATTTGCCAATATCTGACGCTACTGAAGAACGAGAAGAAAGTGCTGCTTCCTCAGGCCCCGGCGGTTGCCTACGCCGAACTCGTCAGGATGGGGATGCCCAATGGCGAGGGCTTCAACGAAATCACTTTCAGGAAGTACTACAACAAGAAATAAACGGAGCAAAACGCTCACGATGGCAAGCATCAGAATCACGAGGTTCTGGTGCTTTTTTTGTACCCTGCAGCGAACTGAACGGAGCGATTCAGAACAATTCAGAACAATTCAGAACAATTCAGAACAAGTTAGAACAGACCACTTCCAAAACCATTTTCCTTTCATTTATTAGCCTTATTTTTGCACTCGCAATCAAACGGTTGCAAGCGATCTTTGAGCCTGCGGCTCGAAAATCTTTGGCGCTCGGAAAAGCTCAAGCAAGCTTGGCTCTTCTCTCGCTGATGCGATCTTTGACTTACTGATACACTAAATGAATGTTCTTTATGCGCGAACATTATTAATTCATGATTCGTTCGTTTTATTCTATCAAGAATTAGAGAATTAAAGAATTAAATACCCCGATGTGGGGGGGTGGCTGGAATGCGAAAAAAATTCTCAAATTCTCAAATTCTTGATCAACAAAAACTACGGATTACGATGTAAAATTGAGTATTAACCTGAGTTGAAAGAACGGGCGGAGAAAAGTATCCGGATGAAATGAGCTCAAACCAATCTTCGCTTTTCCAAGGCTCGCAAATTAACAGTTCGGAGAAATCCGGACGATGACCGACGAACGGGGGGAAACCTTCTTCGTGGGCAAGGATGTAGCAACGGCGCTGGGGTACAAGAAATCAGTAAATGCCCTGATAGCCCATGTTGATGAAGAGGACAAAACCACTACCCTGATTCAGGGTACCGGTTCGAACTACAAAACACGGGTCATCATGATTAACGAGAGCGGACTCTACGCACTCATCCTCTCTTCGAAGCTGCCGCAGGCACGTGCGTTCAAGCGGTGGGTGACCTCGGAGGTGCTGCCGCAGATCCGCAAGACGGGCGGCTACATCCCCACTAAGGACAAGGACGGACGGGAACTGTCGGCAGAACAGATTCTGGAGCGTGCCAACGCCATCGTAGGGCACACGCTGATGATGCTGAACGCTCGTAATGACGATTGTCTGACGGCTACACAGGTGGCAGCCGACTGGGGGATGGATGTGAGAGTTTTCAATGCAGTGCTTCAGGGCTTGGGCATTCAGCATCGCCGCGGCGGTCGCTGGCATCTGGCTTCGGAGTTCGAAGGGCGAGGCTACGCGGAAGACCGTCATTATTTCAGCTACAGCTTGCACGGCAGTCCAAAACGGACCACTTATCTGGTGTGGACTCCCCTCGGCGTGAAGTTTCTCAACAGTTGCGTACACGCCCTGCCACTGACGGTGCAACCGAAAAGCATTCAACTGAACATCGAATTTTAATCAGGTAATGATCTCATGGAAACAAAAATCATGAAAGTGGTGCGCCAAGGCGAGGCCTTCAGCGTACAGTCAACCAAAGCTGAGTCAGGACAGATTCAGAAGTGCTTCATCGTGCTTCGTGAACTCGGCGGTAAGTATGAAAACGAATATGTGTGCGCCATGCTGGGCAATCTGGCGGGGTGCAGGTTCTACGAAGGAGATGTGGTGGCTGCCACACTCCGATTCTCTACACACGAATATCAAGGGCAAGCGTATCAGGAAGTGCTGGCAACGGAGGTGGTGAAATTAGGAAAATTATAAAATTAAAATATTATAAAATTAGAAAATTAGCCCCATGCGGGGATCTGTGACCCCCTCTATCTCCCCCTGTAGGGGGAGGAATAGTTAGTACTGGCGCAGGAAATAACCAGTTCCCCTCCTACAGGAGGCAACAATACTAATCACTCCCTCTCCTACAGGAGGCAACAACACTAATCACTCCCCCTCCTACAGGAGGGGCTAGGGGAGGTCATGCAGATCAATTGCTATATAATTTCAAAGAAAAAAATGACATTAACCTGAGTTGAAGTGAGGGATTTCACGTGAATAAGCTGGCCAGCAATTCCAAGCTTCTCTCGCAAATCGACTCAAAAAAATGGAAAAAAATCAGACAAACAACAACAAGAGACAGCTAACGCTCGACGGTCTTTTGACCTTGGGCATGTTGGAGAACGGACTCCGCACGGCAGACTTCCAGTGCTGCGAGGATGTGGAAATGGATGCGTTCTCAGGAACTTTCAAGGTGCAGGCGATGAGCGACGGCAACGTCTATATGACGGAGCGGCCCAAGCGCGTCAGGAACAAAGCCCTCTTTCGCGACGACAACGCCTCGCTGTCGCAGGGACAGGACAAGCGTTGGTATTTCTACTTCTCGCTCGACGAGAATCAGCTGGAGCAGTTGCCTGAGAAGCTGGTTAGGCAGGCAAGTGCGATAGCGCAGAAGGTGTTAAGAGAACTTGTTCAGGATTCAAGGTTAAGGGTTAATGGTTTGAAGGTATGGTAAACTTGGTATATATCGTGGGCGGCGAGAAGCATTGCCGCCCCATCAAGAGCCTCGAAGAGCTGACTGCAGCCTGCAACACCGAGGAGAATGTCAGGAACTGGAATGAGTATCGCCGCACGGGTGAGGATAGGTTCAAACGTGCGTTGGTACAGGTGAACTACAACTGTCAGGTGCCTGAGGGCGGTCTGCTGAAGGGTATCAAGACGGTGAGTCCCTTTTTCTTCTACGACATCGACTGTGGCAATCGTGAGGAGTGTCGCCAGATTATCAGCCGGTTGCTCGAAAAGAAGGATGAGCTGGGATTGGTAGAGGTGGCTGAGTCGGCCAGCTACGGTGTCCATGCGGTGGCCAGGAGAGCGCTGGGACGCACTATTCTGGAGTGTCAGGTGCGTATGTCTGTGATGACGCGTACCGAAATGGACACGAACAACAAGGAGAACAACCGTGTGGTGTTCCACGGCCCTGTAGATGCTGTGACGACACCGCTGCTGGATGAGGCCCTTTTCACGGAGTCGCTCTCCGACGAGGAGGCTGCCGCCGAGTACCTGCGCCTGAAGGAGCGCGAGGCTCAGGGGCTGGAAGAGGTGCCGCCAGAAGCGAAGAAAGCCAACAAGCACTATCGTCCGTGGGAATGCCCCACCCTCAGCAGCCTCAACGGCCTCACCCCCAGCCCCTCCCCGAAGGGAGAGGGGAGTAGTTACCACAGTTCGGACGAGGTGCTCTATGACCCTAAGGCAAGTTACAACGGGGTGTTGTTCAAGGACATCATCGCGAAGTATTGGGAGTTGTTCAACGGCGGCAAGGAGCCTACAGAGGGCGACCGCAACGTGTTGACCTTTGAGCTGGCGGTGACTCTCCGCAGCATCTGCGGCTATTCGTTGGAGAAGATGATGCAGGTGGTGCCGAACTACTGGAGCCGCACCTCCGACCCCTCGCCGAAGGGAGAGGAGCGTGATCTGTCTCAAGACAAGTGTGCTGCGGGAAGTGCGTGTACTCCGGAAGAAATGGCTGAATATCGCAAGACCATCGAGAACGCGCTGAAGGAGCCGCGCCGGGGGATGCCCTACAGGTTGAGGCAGGTGCTGCAGGCGCTGAAGTCGCAGGCTGGCGTGAAGGCCTGTGGCGGCACACTGACCACGCCGCCGCCGATGCCGAAACGGTTGCCCCCGCTGATCAAGCTGCTGACGAAGAACGTCCCCTGGTTCTACAAGCCCGCTGTGGCCAACGCGGTGTTCCCCGCCCTGGGCGTCCACCTGCACGGCGTGAAGTTCCGCTACTGGGACAACGTGGAGCACGAGGCCACGTTCATGAACATCCTCATCGGCAGGCAGTCGATAGGCAAGGGTACCATCAAGAAGCCCATCGAGTACATCATGGAGGACATCCGCCAGCGCGACATTCCCAACCGCCAGCGCGAACAGGAGTGGAAACAGAAGAATCCCGGTGCGAGGCAGAAGAAGGACCCGCGTCCGACGGACATCTGCATCCAGATGCTCATCGACAACCTGACCGACGCCGTCTTCAACCAGCGCATCGTGGATGCCAACAACAACGGCCAGCGGTTCATCTACACCATCGTCGATGAGATTGAGGGCCTGAAGAAGGTGACATCGAAGGGTTCCGTCGATGAGGTGGGCTTGCTCATCCGCAAGGCCTTCGACAACTCGGATGCCGGTCAGGAGCGCGTGGGTGCCGACTCGGTATCGGGTATCGCTCCCCTGAGATGGAACTTCAACGCCTCGACGACTCCTCCCAATGCCCGCAAGTTCTTCTCGCGGATGGTCAACGACGGTACGGTAAGCCGACTGGATGTGGCCACCATAATCCACGACGATGACGACGACGATACGGCCCCCATCCTGGGCATCTACGACCATACGTTTGCCGCCGAGCTGAAGCCCTACATCGACCGCCTGGAGGCTGCCAGCGGGCTGATAGAATGCTCGCAGGCCAAGCGCCTGTCGCTCGAGATGAAGCAGGAGAACAGGGATGCTGCACGGCTCTGCGAGAGCGAGGCCTACCGCGTGTTTTCCTATCGTGCCAACGTCATCGCCTGGCTCAAGGGAATGGTGCTCTACGTGGCTCACGGCTACAAGTGGTCGAAGGAGATTGCCAATTTCGTCCGTTGGACGCAGCAGTACAACCTCTGGTGCAAGATGCTCTACTTCGGCCAGCAGCTTGAAAAAGAGCTGCGCGAAGAGTTGGAGATACAGCGCCAGTCGGGGCCGCAGAACCTCCTGGAGCTGCTGCCCGACGATTTCACGAAAGAGCAGTACCGCCGGATGCGCCAGCAGCAAGGGCGCAGCGGCGACGGCGAATCGACCCTGCGTGTCTGGCAGAACCGCGGGTACATCGCCTTCGATGATGCCAGCGGACACTACTGCAAGACGGATGCGTATAAGCAAAAGTATAAGCTATAGGTCGCTGTTACAGTGTTACAGTGTTACAGTTCGATTTCATACATCATTTAAAACATTTCACATCATGGAATTGATATTGACAAGAATAGCCAAGAAGAAAAGCTATACAATAGGCAAACTGAGCCTCACCCCCAACCCCTCTCCAAGGGGAGAGGGGAGTGGTTACCGGCAAGCGCGGAATCCCGCCGCAGGACTATCTACGCCCCTCTCTTTTGGAGAGGGGTCGGGGGAGAGGCTTCTTTGCGACACCCTGGAGCCCCCGGTGCTGGAACAGAAAAGCAGGGTGAAGATGGACGCTGTGATGCGCTCACCCAAGAAAGCGCAACGGCTGAAGCCCTTCGCCATCCCGCCAGGCAGATATGCGGTGGTCATCAGCTACTCGCCGAAGATGAAGCAGTGGCTGCCTATCCTGCTCGGTGTGCCGATGTTCAAGGGCATCAGGATTCATGCGGGGAATAGCGTAGGCGATACGCAAGGCTGCATCCTCGTGGGCGAGAACCGCCAGAAGGGGATGGTGCTGAACTCGCGGAAGGCTCTCACCCGCGTGAAGGAGGCCATCGTCGAGGCGAAGGACCGCGGCGAGGCCGTGTGGATCACCATCCGCTGACGCTCACAAACGTGCCTATTCCATCCGCTGACGCTCACAAACGTGCCTATTCCATCCGTTGGCGCTCACAAGCGTACCTATTCTTCGATTTCTGCAAGCGTCTTGGCGAAATTGGCCATGAAGTTGCTGGTGGTCTCGATGGGGTTGTAGCGCAGGTACTTGAAGCTGCGGCGTAGGTTGCGCCGCAGCACTTTGCTGTTGTTCTGCACCATGCCGTTGGTGCGCATGCGGAAATGCCAGTTCTCGGCGGTGTCGGCAGCGGTATGTGTGAGCGAGCGTTCCACGAGTCTGACGGCGGCTTTCTCCTGCTGGTGCATGAAGGGAATCTCGTCGTCGGCGAAGTTAAAGAGGTTCACGAGTATACTTCCCTGAAGGCTGGTCATGCGCATGATGTAGAGTCGTTGCAGCCAGTTCTCGATTTGCACGAAGTCTACAAGTTGGCCTTTGGTTCGCAAGAATCGTCCGAGCTCGATGATTCCCCTCAGGGAGATGCCTTTGGTGAGTGTCTGGTTGACATTGTTGACGATGATGAGCATCAGCTGCCAGGTCTCCGGTGTGGACTCGGGGTTGTTTTCCTCGCGGCGATGAATGCGTTTCATCTGCCATTTCAGGAGGATGTTGGAGAGTTCCGGCTCTTCTTCCTCGATTTCCCGGACATAGTCGTCGATGGTGGGGACCGCAGAGGATGTGATGGGAGGGAAGTTCGACAACGCAGGACGGGCAGGGTCGCTACTGAGATTGTAGAGACCCTGCTCGATGAATGGCTCAACGTTTTGCATCTCGGCTATCTGGCTGAGGCGCTGCCATTTGAAGGCCGACATGGGCTCCAGCTTTTCCTGTGTGCTGAAAGCCCCGTTGCGGAGAAGTCGGAAGAAGTTGCGGTTGATGATCGACGACATGACTCAGGCTTATAGGGTGACACCGTTCTTGAAAATGGCTATTTCGCTATAGCCGTTGGCTTCGTTGCGTGTGGGTTCGCCGTTTGCTATGGCCACGATCTTCTCTACGAAGCGCGGCATCAGTTCTTGCATGGGCATCCCGTCGGCCAGAAGGCCGGCATTGAAGTCAATCCAGTTGGGTTTGCGGTTGTATAGCGTGCTGTTGGTAGCAATCTTCATGGTCGGGACGAAGGTGCCGAAGGGTGTTCCGCGGCCGGTGGTGAAGAGCACTATCTGGCATCCGGCGGAAGCGAGCGCGGTGGCTGCCACGAGGTCGTTGCCTGGTGCGGAAAGCAGGTTGAGTCCGGTGGCTTGCAGTCGGTCGCCATAGGCCAGCACTCCGCTGACGAGGGCCTTGCCGCATTTTTGCGTGCATCCCAATGCTTTGTCTTCCAGCGTGGAGATGCCTCCGGCCTTGTTGCCCGGCGATGGGTTTTCGCCTACGGGTTCCCCATGACTGAGGAAATACTCTTTGAAGTCGTTGATGAGCTGAACGGTTTGGTCGAACAGCTGGCGCGTCTTGCATCGGTTCATGAGGATGGTCTCGGCTCCGAACATCTCAGGCACTTCAGTCAGTATGGACGTACCACCCCGCTCCACGAGGTAGTCGGAGAATTCACCTACGAGTGGGTTGGCGGTGATGCCGCTCAGTCCGTCGGAACCGCCACACTTCAGTCCTACGCGAAGCTTGCTCAACGGGCATTCTGTGCGGCGGTCTTGGCGTGCCAGTTCGTAGAGCTCGCGCAAGATGCGCATGCCTTCCTCTGTCTCGTCGCCTTCCACCTGTTGGGTGACCATCAGGCGGATGCGCTCTTGGTCGTACTGCCCCAGCGTTTGCATGAAGGCCTCCGGCTGGTTGTTCTCACATCCCAGTCCAATCACCAGAACGGCTCCTGCGTTGGGATGGAGCACTATGTCGCGCAGAATCTTTCGCGTATTCTCGTGGTCGCCGCTCAGTTGCGAGCATCCGAAGTTGTGGTGCCAGGCATGAATGGCGTCGATGCCTTGTAGTCCTGTTTCTTGCTGGAGCTGATGGGCGAGGCGTTCGGCAATGCCGTTGACGCAACCTACTGTCGGCACGATCCATATCTCGTTGCGAATGCCAACTTCGCCGTTCCGTCGTACATATCCCTTGAAGGAGGGAGCATCAAGAGGTGTTTGCGAAGCGTTGTCAGAGAGAACCTCTGGCACAGGATGGTATTCGTAGGAGAGCGTTCCCTTGAGGTTGGTCTTGAGGTTGTTCTCGTTGACCCATTGCCCGGCCTTCAGGTCGATGGCTGCGTGGCCGATGGGGTAGCCATATTTTATAATGTTCTCGCCCGCGGGTGTGTCGTTGAGCAGGATTTTATGACCTGCGGGCGTGTCTTGCAATACTTCTATCGTGCCTGCTTCTGTGACCACCGTTTCTCCTTGCTTCATCGCTTCAAGGCATACTACTACTGTGTCGGCGGGATTGATTTTGATGTACTTCGCTGTCTTCATTGTTTTACTTGCTTATGGCGGTTTATACTTTTCTTATTCAGTTGATTGCGAGGATTTTCTGAAGATTATATTGAAGGTCAGATGAGTTTCCTCCAATAGAAGTCCACGTTCTCGCGTGTGAGCAGTTCAATGGGCATATAGTTCACCGGTTTCACTTTTTGTCGGAGCACGATGGCCTTGAAGAGCGTGTCGATGCAATAGTAGCCCTGCATGTAGGCATGTTGAGCGATGAGGAAGGAGATGCTTCCTCGCCGTAGGCAGGTGGCGTTGTCGTTGACCATATCGTAGCCCATGATCTGTATGTCGGTGCGGTGCTTGCGTAGCAAGTAGTCGCCCACGATATGGGCTTTTGAACTCATCGTGATACAATGGTGGATGTGGGGGTGGGCGGCAAAGAAAGTGTCGAGCTGGCGGTCGGTCTCTTCCTGCTCTTGAGAAAGCGAAAGGTCGAATACCGAGATGTCGATGTGGGGGAAGTGCTGATGCATGTATTGGCGGAATCCCTCTTCGCGGAATGCCTGTTGCCGACTGCCCACTTTGCCGTCTTTGGTATGTCGCATGAGCATGATTTCCGTCTCCTTCGATGCAATGAACATCAGGGTCTGGGCGGCAAAGCGTCCGCTCCGGATGGGGTCTTGTCCGTAGAACGAAAGGGGCTTGAGTTCCGGAACGTAAGCGTCGATCATCACAAAGGGTATGCCCAGCTCGTGCAGCTTGTCGGTGTAGGGGCGCATCACCTCCACTTCTGAGGGTACGACCACGACTCCATTGGGATGAGAGTCGATGACCTCTTGGAAAGTCTGTTCATACGACTGTGTGTCGAAACGGGAAAAATGGCGTATTTGAACGTCAACGTGGAAGTCGTTCATGATTTCGCAGGCCTCCATAGCCCCTATTTCCACTTCATGCCAGTAGGCTTCGCGCTCATATTGCGGCACGATGATGAAGAAGGTGTAGTGCTTGTTGTAGGCCAATGCGCTAGCGTAGCGGTTGGGGCGGTAGTTGATTTCCTTCATCACCTGCTCCACCTTCTCGCGTGCCTCTTTGGAGACGTTGGGGCGGTTGTGAAGAATCCTGTCTACCGTTCCCACGGAGACGCCCGCTTTCTCAGCAATGTCTTTGATTCGTATTTTCTGAGTCATGATAACCTCTCTTTTTCGTTTTTCTCACGATGGCGCTTACTCCGTGCACACAAAGATGAGCATGCAAATGTAGTAATAAATCTTGAATTGTGCGAACGCACAGCGTTTTTTTTGCTAAAAAGCAATAAAAAAAAGAAAAAACCTTGGGATTATGAAGGGGAAGACGTAATTTTGTAGACTGTTAGAATCAATAAACGGTGGGGCTCTGCATCAGGAAGAGTCGTCGCGGGTATATATTCAGAAACATCTATTATAATCAAAAATAAAGAACATGGCACGTATTATTACATTAGGCGAGATTATGCTACGCCTGTCTCCCGAAGGAAACAACCGTTTTGTACAAAGTGAGTCATTTAGAATCATCCCCGGCGGCGGTGAGGCCAATGTGGCCGTCAGCGTAGCTAACTATGGGCATGAGGCATGTTTCGTAACCAAGTTGCCCAAGCACGAGATAGGACAGATTGCCGTGAATGCACTTCGTCGCTATGGTGTGGACACCCGTTTCATCGTACGTGGTGGCGACCGTGTGGGTCTGTATTATGCCGAAACAGGTGCTTCGATGCGTCCGTCGAAGGTGATCTACGACCGCGCCCATAGCGCTATTGCCGAAGCGAAGGCCGATGAGTTTGACTTCGACCGCATCATGGAGGGTGCTCAGTGGTTCCATTGGAGCGGCATCACTCCGGCTATCAGCGACAATGCTGCAGAACTGACACGCTTAGCTTGTGAGGCTGCCAAGCGTCACGGTGTGATGGTGTCGGTAGATTTGAATTTCCGTAAGAAGCTGTGGACCAGCGAGAAAGCCATCAGCGTGATGCGACCGCTGATGAAGTATGTGGACGTATGTATCGGCAACGAAGAAGACGCCGAACTTTGTCTGGGCTTCAAACCCGATGCCGACGTGGAAGGTGGCAAGACCGACGCTGCCGGCTATGAGCGCATTTTCCGCCAGATGAAAGAGGAGTTTGGCTTCAAGTATGTGGTCTCTACGCTCCGCGAGAGTTTCTCGGCTACCTTCAACGGCTGGAAGGCACTCATCTTTGATGGGAAGGAGTTCTATCAGTCGAAGCGCTATGAAATCAACCCCATCATCGACCGCGTGGGTGGCGGCGACTCGTTCTCTGGCGGTTTGATTCACGGCCTTCTGACAAAACCGACACAGGGCGAGGCCTTAGAGTTTGCCGTTGCAGCGAGTGCTTTGAAGCATACCATCAATGGTGACTTTAATTTAGTGAATGCCGATGAGGTGGAGAGTCTCGCCGGCGGAAATGCCAACGGTCGTGTACAGAGATAATAGAAGCGTATGAAACAGTATGAGTATAAAGTGATCTCCCCGCTCATCAAGCGTGAGGACAAACTCAACGAGCTTGGTTTTGAAGGTTGGGAACTTGTGGCGGTCAGCGACATCTATATGTATCTGAAACGCGAGTATAAGGAATAAAAAAGCAAAAGGAAATGGCAAAGTTTGATAAACTGGCCGTTATGGCCAAGATAGGGCAGACGGGTATGGTGCCCGTGTTCTATCATCAAGATCTGGATGTGTGTAAGAATGTCGTGAAGGCATGCTATGAAGGTGGCGTTCGGGCATTCGAGTTCACCAATCGTGGCGATTTCGCACAGGAGGTGTTCGCCGGACTCGTGAAATGGGCCGACAAGGAATGCCCGGAACTGGCGCTCGGCATCGGTTCCGTGGTCGATGCACCGACGGCTGCTCTCTACCTGCAGTTGGGTGCCTGCTTCGTGGTGGGACCATTGTTCAATCCCGACATTGCCCCCGTGTGCAACCGTCGTCTCGTGCCCTATTGTCCGGGATGTATGACTGTCTCTGAAATCGGAAAGGCACAAGAGTTGGGCTGCGACCTGACGAAAGTGTTCCCCGGCGACGTCGTGGGTCCTGCTATGGTGAAAGGCCTCAAGGCTCCGATGCCTTGGTCGAAGATCATGGTGACGGGAGGCGTCTCACCCGACGAGGAAAACCTCACGGCTTGGTTCAAGGCAGGAGTCTACTGCGTGGGTATGGGTTCGAAACTCTTCCCCAAGGACAAAGTGGCAGCTGGCGACTGGGCTTATGTCACCAAGAAGTGCGAGGAGGCACTCGGATATATTGCCAAAGCAAGAGCGTAGACATATCGTTTCAGTGGTTCTAACGGGGCTTCTATGTCTTGTGAACCTATTACTCCTTTCAGCTTGTTCACCGACCGAGAGAGGAAAGGTGGACGAGCTGAATGGTATATCCTATGCATTTCATTACGTAAGCCTCGATTCTACAGAGCTTTACGCGCGTAAAGCTTTCCGGTTGGCAGACAATCAACGGCTTCACGACGCACAGGCGGAAGCACTCAACAACCTGGCTTTTGTCAACATCGCACGTATGCAATATGCTGAGGCCAAACATCAGTTGGATAGCATACAGCAACTCACCGACAACCAGATAGAACTGCTTGTGGCGGCTATCCAGCAGATGCGCCTATGCCAACGAGAGTCGAGAAACAAGGAGTTCTACGAGTTCTACGAGCAAGCCAAACGAGCGCTGAGCCGTATAGATGAAGACCACAATCGGCTTTCGGAACGCCAGTCGAAGCGAATGGTCTATGCGCGTAGCGAATTGGCCTGCGTCGTCTCTACCTATTATTATTATGTAGGACTGGAGCAGAACTCGTCGGAAGAACTCTTGCGCATCAACGTCAGAGAGGTGGAGCAGGACACCGCTCAGTATCTGAACTATCTGTATCAGGTTGGCGCGGGAGGCATCATCCAGGCGGCAACACGCCAGGAGGTTGCCCAACAAGAGTGGGACTACCTGGTCTACTGCTACCAGTTGGCCCAAACGGCGGGGAATGTCTATTGGAAGGCCAATTCCATGCAGGCACTCAGCGAGCACTTGACCGATGAAGAAGTGGGGCGTCAGCTGATGGCCGACAACCAACCCACCGTCCAGATGGTCAATGTAGAGAATGTCCCCGACTCGCTGTTGGCGGGTTATTTGGCCGAGAAGTCGCTCGAGTTGTTTATGGAATACGGCGATGTTTATCAGGTGGCTGGTTCTTACCGCACGCTGGCATCGTGCTATTGGACGCTGGGCGACTATAATGCCTCGGGCTATTATCTGGAAAAAGCTTTGGCCGACACGATGATCTATCAGGCTCCCGACCTTGTGGCAAGCATCCGCGAGAAACTGTCGCTTACTTATTCGGCCATCGACGACAAACCTCGAAGCGATGAAAACCGCTCCATCTACATCGACTTGCAAGAGCAGACACGGCAGGACCGGCAGCTGGAAGCACGCGCCGACCGACTGGCCCGCAACGGTGTGCAGCTCAATTTCATGATTGCCGCTGTGGTGATGATGATCGTGGCGGTGGTGTTTTCCATCTTCTTGTTCGACTATCTGCGAAGGAGGAAAGCCCGGAAGAATCCTATAGAGAAACTCCTTGAACCCTTAAAAGAGTGGGAGAGGGATAACACGATGTTCCTGAACGACTTAAATGAGAAATATGAAGAGGTGAATGAAGCCTGCTCGATGAGTCGTTTGTACATACAAAACAACAAGAGACGCAATGTGGAGAATCGTGCGAAAGTGTTTCTTGTGAACAGTGTGACACCGTTGATCGACCGAATGACCAACGAGGTGTCGTGCCTGATGAACCGACAGGAAACCCCAGACGTTCGCACTGGCCGTTACCATTATATTGCAGAAATAACAGAAAAGATAAACGAGTACAATGCCGTTCTGACCGAGTGGATTCAGTTACAACAAGGGCAATTGTCGCTCAAGATAGAGACCTTCCGCTTGCAGGATGTTTTCAACATTGTAGCCCGAAGCCGTATGGCTTTTCAACTTCGGGATATTGAATTGGTGGTAGAGCCCACCGACGACGTGGTGAAGGCCGACCGCATCCTGACGCTGTTCATGATCAACACAATGGCCGACAATGCGCGGAAGTTCACACCGAAAGGCGGTCGGGTGGTGGTCAGCAGCCAGCAAGCCGACGATTATGTGGAAATAGCAATCGAGGACAACGGCGAAGGAATGGACGAAGCGCAACTCAGCGGTCTGTTCGACCACAAAGTGAAGGGCGGTCATGGTTTCGGACTGATGAATTGCAAGGGCATCATTGAGAAGTATCGAAAGACGAGTCAGCTCTTCCGCGTATGCACCATCCAGGCGGAAAGTCGAAAAGGAGAGGGGAGCCGATTTTCGTTCCGCCTTCCCAAAGGTGTGGCCCATACCGTCCGTACGATGGTCACATTGCTGATGGTGCTCACGTTAGGCTCTTCCCCTTTCAGCGCGTCAGCCCAATCCTCTCAACCGTCCAAGTTGCTCACTGAAGCGATGGCCTACGCCGACAGCACTTATCAGTGCAATTTAGACGGGCGCTATCAGCAGGCTATGTTCTATGCCGATAATGCTTGGCAGTGTATTGTGAGCGATGTGGCCCTGAAATATGAGCAACAGCAAGTAGACGTCGTTCAGCAGGAGAGTGCCGAACCGCTGGAGCTCCAATGGTATCATCAGGGTATCGACACCGACTACGACCTCATCGTTTTCCTCCGCAATGAGATTGCCGTAGCTGCTTTGGCCTTGCACCAATGGGATGTCTACCAACAGAACAACCGCATTTACACCTTATTATACAAAGAGAAGTCGGCCGACAAGCGTCTGGGCGACTACGTTCAAACGATGCAACGCCAGGAGACCAACAAGACCATAGCCGTCGCTTTGCTTGTCTTGTTGCTTGTAGCGATTGTCGTGGCCTATTATATGCTTTATGAGCGGCATCGTATCTATTTCAGGTCGTGCGTGGAGCAAGTGGAGAGAATCAACGAAATGTTGCTCAGCGAGATGACGGCCGAACAGAAACTGTCGGCTCTCGACGCGCGTATCTCGCCTTCGGCAATGCCCGATCAGTTGCAACACATCGTCGGTCAAATCAAAGATGCACTCCAACGAGCCGTTGAAACCGAGCGCAGTCAGCAACTGAGCATCGAGTTGGCTGGTGATGAGCTCCGCCGTGCAGAATATGAAAACCAGAAGTTGCACGTGAGCAACAATGTGCTCGACAACTGCTTGAGCGCACTGAAGCACGAGACGATGTACTACCCCTCGCGCATCCGTCAGCTAATAGACGGCACAGACAATAACCTGCCTGCTATTCAAGAGTTGTTGGCTTATTACAAAGATCTCTACACGATGCTTTCAGCTCAGGCTATGCGCCAGATAGACGAGGTGCGGCCGGAGAGTAGAAAAGTGCTACTTGCTGATGTGCTCGGCACACAGATAGCATACACCGATACTGGTCAGCAGGTGATGGGCGACGAGACGATGCTCAGCTACCTCTTTGAACTCTTGGTGCGACAATCCGGACAGCAGAAACTCTCGGCCACGATCAGTCAGCGTAGCAACAGTTATGTAGACGTGAGGCTGCCGATGACCTCGTTGCCGTATCGTGACTTCTTTGTTCCTTCGATGCAGAACGTGCCGTTGCTCATCTGTCGCCAAATACTCCGCGACAACAGTGAGGCCACCAATCTGCGTGGTTGTGGCATCGTAGCAGAGCAGCAGGCCGACGGTTCAACGGTCTTCCGTGTCATCATGCCCGCCTTGTCGCCATTACCCATCAATCGCAGTGAATCACAATCAATCCCATAAACAGGAAACAATGGAAAAGTTTAAAGTAATCATCGTGGAAGACGTGCCCTTGGAACTGAAAGGCACAGAAGGAATCTTCCGTAACGACATTCCCGAAGCCGAGATTATCGGCACAGCTGAGAATGAGACCCAGTATTGGCGACTCATCAAGAACAATCTTCCCGACCTGGTTTTGCTCGACCTGGGGTTGGGTGGTTCGACTACCGTAGGCGTGGAGATATGCCGACATACCAAAGAGAGCTACCCACAGGTGAAAGTATTGATATTCACAGGAGAGATCCTGAACGAGAAGCTCTGGGTGGACGTGCTTGATGCTGGTTGCGACGGTATCTGTCTGAAGAGTGGCGAACTGCTGACCAGGGCCGATGTGTCGAGCGTCATGCAGGGAAAGAAGATGGTTTTCAACCAGCCCATCCTTGAGAAAATCATCGACCGCTTCAAGCATAGTGTCGGTTCAGAGTTGATGCGTCAGGAGGCTTTGGTGAATTATGAGATAGACGAATACGATGAGCGTTTCCTGCGCCATCTGGCCTTAGGCTACACCAAAGAGCAAATCACCAATCTTCGGGGTATGCCTTTTGGCGTGAAGAGTCTGGAGAAACGGCAGAACGAACTCATCTCGAAACTCTTCCCCGACAGTGAGCGTGGCACTGGTGTCAATGCCACCCGTCTGGTGGTGAAAGCCTTAGAGATGCGTATCCTCGACCTCGACAACCTACATCCTGATGAAGAATAGCCGATACTTAGCTCTCATCACTCGTCTGTCGCTCTTGTTGTGTGTGGTGCAGCTGCTGCTCATCATTGGCTCGTGGATGATCAATGCCCTCTGGCCGCAGACGGGGGTGCGCTCCTTGCTCAGCAGCGAGGGCGTGCGCTGGTTCTTTGGCCATTTCGTCGATATGGTGACCACCGCTCCGATGGCTTGGCTGCTGTTAACGGGGATTGCATGGGGAGTGTGGCGCTATAGCCGGTTAGGCGAAGGAGTGCACTTGGATATTTCTCATTTATTTCCCTCCACAACAACCCGTAAAAAACCATCTGAACCAATCAGACGAACGACCGTGCGCCATCATTTCGCACTCATTGTCGTAGTGGCTGAGCTTTTGGCTTTCGTCGTGCTGATGCTGTTGCTTTCGCTGATGCCTCACGCCATTCTGCTCAGCGCCTCTGGCACCCTGTTCCCCAGCAGTTTCAGCGCCAGTATTGTGCCTTATGTGGCCTTTGCCCTTACGGTGATGGCTGCCACGTATGGATTGATTGTGGGTACGCTGCCCTCGCTTTTCCACCTCTATCGTGCTGCTTGCAAAGGTCTTTCTGCCGTAGCCCCTTTGTTGCTGCTCAGCATTTTCGTTGCCCAATTCGTCTTTTCCCTGTTTTACGTCTTTGGGCAGCGCATACCTTTTGCCAGCATGTTATGATGCCGAATATAAATACAAAAAAACTCCCTACTTAAAGTAAGGAGTTTCAGTTTCTGTGATTCCGTTGGGATTCGCCCCCAAGCCCCACATCGTTTTGGTCGGGGATAATAAAACTCCCTACTGACAGTAAGGAGTTTCAGTTTCTGTGATTCCGTTGGGATTCGAACCCAAGACCCACAGCTTAGAAGGCTGTTGCTCTATCCAACTGAGCTACGGAACCAGAAATCGGCTGCAAAATTACTGCTTTTTATCCATTATTCCAAATAAAAACGGAATTATTTTAGATATTCAGCCTTTTCAGCCATATTTCCAATTATCAGGAATTCATAGACATGAGGAATTCCTCGTTGCTGTTTGTACGTTGCAGATTGTCGTGGATGGTATTCATTGCCTCTAAGGAGTTCATGTCGGCAATATACTTACGCAGAATCCACATACGGTCGAGCGTAGTCTTGTCTTGCAAGAGGTCATCGCGACGAGTACTCGATGCCACGAGGTTGACGGCCGGGAAGATGCGCTTGTTCGAGAGTGAGCGGTCGAGCTGCAGTTCCATGTTGCCTGTGCCCTTAAATTCCTCGAAGATCACTTCGTCCATCTTCGAACCAGTGTCGATGAGTGCCGTTGCCACGATTGTGAGCGAACCGCCATTCTCAATGTTGCGGGCTGCACCGAAGAAGCGTTTCGGCTTTTGTAGGGCGTTCGCATCGACACCACCCGTGAGCACTTTTCCGCTGGCGGGTGCTACCGTGTTGTAGGCGCGTGCCAGACGTGTGATGGAATCCAAGAAAATGACCACGTCGTGTCCGCACTCTACCATTCGCTTTGCTTTTTCGAGCACGATGCCGGCAATCTTGACGTGCCGTTCAGCAGGTTCGTCGAACGTTGATGCGATGACTTCTGCATTCACCGTACGTGCCATATCGGTCACTTCCTCCGGTCGTTCGTCGATGAGCAACATCATGAGATAAGCCTCGGGATGGTTGGCGGCAATGGCGTTGGCGATGTCTTTCATCAGGATGGTCTTACCTGTTTTGGGTTGGGCCACGATGAGTGCGCGCTGTCCTTTACCGATAGGGGCGAAGAGGTCGACCACACGTGTGCTGAGATTGGTTGTGGCAGGATCGCCGCAGAGCGTGTATTTCTCGTCGGGGAAGAGTGGGGTGAGATGCTCAAAGGGTATGCGGTCGCGCACCTCGGTGGGTTTTCTTCCGTTGATTTTCTCAATACTGGTCAAGGGGAAATACTTCTCGCCTTCGCGCGGAGGACGCACGTGACATTCCACTACATCGCCAGTCTTCAGACCGAAGCGCTTGATCTGTGCCACGCTGACATAGACATCGTCGGGCGAAGAAAGGTAGTTGTAGTCACTGGAGCGGAGGAATCCGTAGCCGTCGGGTATCACTTCCAACACTCCGTTAGCGGTGATGATGTCGTTGAAGTCGAATTCTTCATTGCCCTCCAACACACTTTGCTGGTGATAGACGGGTGGAGCGACAGCCATCGGAGCCATTGGGTTGTCGAAGATGTCGTAGCTGGGGAGGGCTGCCTGGTCTTCTATAGGTAGGTCGACGACGGGGATGAAGTCTATGCCATTGCCCGGGTCGCCGGCCCAGATACCGTTGTCTTCCATTTCGCCCATTTCTGCTTCCTCGGCCTCATTGTGGGCATTCACCTTTTCCTGCAGCTGGGAGAGCAGTTCGTTGGTCTCTTCCTGATTCTCCTCATTTTGCACGTACTGTGCTTCTGGCACAACGGTGTCTTCCATTTCTTGCATGTCAGTCACCGTGTTCTCTTCTACGATATCCTCTGGTGTGGTGGCTATCTCCTCTTCAGCAACTTCAGCTGGTGTCTCCTCATCCTGCTCTACGGCTGCTTTTGCGGCAGCAATCGCCTCGAGTTCGGCTTTCGATTTCCGTCCGCGGTGCTTGGGAAAAGCTTGCAGCGCTTCGTCTACGAGTTTCTTCTCGCTGGCCTTTGTCTTTTTGGTTTTTGTCTGTGCGGGCGCTTCTTCCTCTTCTTCTTCAGGGAACTTAAACAGCGGAGCCTGCTCCTGCGGCTGAACGTTCTTGTTTTTCTTCAGGTCTAAGTTCTCGCCTTCCTTCCCGCTGACTGTGTACACGTGGTCGGTGTCTTTCTTCGCAATGCGTGTTCGCTTGCGTTTCGTCGTTGACGGTTGTGCCGAGGCTCCAATCTTGGCCTGTTCGTCGAGAATGGTATATACGATATTTTGAAGTTCCGATTTTGGATCAATGCTAATGCCTAACTCTTTTGCAATATCTTCCAATTCGGAGATACTCTTCGATGATAATTCTTCGATGTTATACATATTCTATAATGTATGCGTTAAATATAAAAATGGATGCTTGTTTTGATGGGTTATGTTTGCTCATTTCCTGTTGTCGTGGACGTCAGATGTTTTTCTGGGCAAACAATGTTTTGAAACCGGGTGCAAAGTTACTAAATAATTCATTATGTGCAATTCATAATTCAAAATTATTTAGTATTTTAACTTTTTTTGTCGACTGGTCGTCATTTGTTGACTACCACCTCTGTCGTCATGTACTTTCTATCTCAGCCAGCTCCAGCCATCGCATGCTTTTCTCGTCGAGTTCCTCCTTGAGTCGGGGCAGTCGCTTACTCTTCTCGGTCAGCGCCTCAATGCTCAGTGTTCCGCTGCACAGTTGCTCTTCCAGTAGCTTCTGTTCGGCCTCAAGGGCTGCGATTTCCTGTTCGAGTTGTTCAAACTCCCGCTTTTCTTTGTAGCTCATCTTTCGGCGTTCAGCCGATTGTGCGTTTTGGCTTTTCTTCGTGTTTGGGTGTTTCTGGGTGGGTTGTGTGGATATGTTGTCCTTGCTCTGAAGGGCGCTCCATTCGCGGTATTGCGTGTAGTTGCCTGGAAAATCCTTGATTAATCCTTCGCCCTTGAACACCAACAGATGGTCCACCACCTTGTCCATGAAATAGCGGTCGTGGCTTACCACAATCACACAGCCGGGGAAGTCGGCAAGGTATTCTTCCAATATTTGCAAAGTCGTGATGTCCAGGTCGTTGGTCGGTTCGTCGAGAACCAGGAAGTTTGGGTTTTTCATCAGCACCGTGCAGAGGTAGAGCTTACGTCGCTCGCCACCTGAGAGTTTGTAGACATAGTTGTGCTGTTGTTCGGGCGAGAAGAGGAAATGTTGCAGAAATTGGCTTGCCGAGAGGTGCTTGCCGCCCCCCATGTCGATGTATTCCGCGATGTCGCGTACCACGTCTATGACTTTCTGCTGCTCGTTGAACTGCAACCCCTCCTGCGAGAAGTAGCCGAAACGAACGGTGTCGCCAATGTCGAACTTCCCTTGGTCGATGGGTTCCAGGCCGAGGAGCATCTTGATGAACGTTGACTTTCCCGTGCCGTTGTTGCCCACGATACCCATTTTCTCGTAACGTGCGAAGTTGTAGTAGAAGTCTTTCAGGATGGTCACGCGGCTGCCGTTGTTTTCGTCGCCATAGGCTTTCGACACATACTGGCATTCGAAAATTTTTGAGCCGATGTAGACGTTGCGCGACTTCAGGCGCACCTGCCGTTCCTCAATGCGCTGTTTAGCCACGCGTTCCAGTTCATAGAAGGCATCTTCCCTGTAGCGTGCCTTGTGGCCTCGTGCTTGTGGCATGCGTCGCATCCATTCCAACTCACGTCGGTAGAGGTTGTTGGCCCTTATGATTTCTGCACGTGTATTGTCGATGCGCTCTTGCCGTTTTTCCAGATAATAGCTGAAATTGCCGCGATAGGTGTAGAGCTTGCGATTGTCTATTTCCATGATTAGGTTGCACACACGGTCAAGGAAATAGCGGTCGTGTGTCACCATGAGCAGTGTTTTGTTACCTCTCGACAAGTAGCCTTCCAGCCATACTATCATGTCGAGATCCAGATGGTTGGTCGGCTCGTCTAAGATGAGCATGTCAGGTTCGGTGATTAGCACGTTGGCCAGCGCCACACGTTTCTGCTGTCCACCGCTCAGCCGACCCATAGGCTGTTGCAGGTTGCCGATGTGGAGCTGCGTCAGAATCTGCTTTGCCCGCAGCACTTTCTCGTCCTCGCCTTGATGGTTGAAGCATGCGTCGAGCACCGACTCCTCAGGGTCGAACTTCGGCGACTGCTCCAGATAGCCTATGCGCAGGTTGTTGCGGTAGACAATGCTGCCGCTGTCGTATCCGTCCTTGCCCATCAGGAGTGAGAGCAGGGTAGACTTGCCTGTGCCATTCTGGGCTATCAGTCCCACCTTCTGGCCTTCGGCAATGCCAAACGATATGTCTTCGAAGAGTACTTGTGCTCCGAACGACTTCGTCAGATTCTGAACAACGAGATATGGATTTGCCATTGTTTTTCCTACATATCCCTTAATCGCTTGTTAATCTCTTCGATGTAGTCGAGCACCTCATCGCGGCCCGTGCGCTTCTCGGCCGAAGTGATGAAGTAGACGGGTGTTTCTTCCCACGTGTCGAGAAGCTTTTGCATCCATGCCTCAGCATTTTGTTTTGCCTTCACGGCTCCCAACTTGTCGGCTTTGGTGAACACTATGCAGAAGGGAATGCCGCTCGTGCCGAGCCAATCCACAAACTCGCGGTCTATCTGCTGCTGCTCGTGACGGACGTCCACCAGCACGAACACGTTCACCAACTGCTCCCTTTGCAGGATGTACGACGAAATCATCTGCTCCAGCTTCGCCCGCTGTGTCTTCGAGAGTTTAGCATAGCCGTAGCCGGGAAGGTCCACCAGATACCATTCGTTGTTCACGATGAAATAGTTGATAAGCTGCGTCTTGCCTGGCGTGGCCGAGGTCTTGGCCAGGTTCTTGCGTTGGCAGAGCATATTGATGAGGCTCGACTTGCCCACGTTGCTTCGGCCGATGAACACATACTCGGGCTTTGTGTCTTTTGGGCATTGCATCACAGATGGGCAGCTGATGACGAATTCTGCTTTCTTGATTTCCATAACTGATTTTGTTTTTCGGATGCAAATTTACATAAAAAGGGTGAAATGCTCGTCAAACCTCAAGAGAAATTAAGTTTTTTTGAGAACACCCGTGGTATAACTTCCCGGCAGCGTCTGTTGAGTGGCCAAACATCGTTGGCGCTCTGAAAAACCTGTTTGTGTCTGTTTGTTGGGGCATCCTACTATATATAAAGGATGCCCCAACGAACAGCACATTACACACGCACAATTATCATGCTCCAGGAATAAATTAGGCAATTGTATGTGATGACCACGTCCTATCGGAGCTCAGAGATATTGAATGACATGCTTGGAGATATTGTATGACAAGCTCAGAGATATTGTATGACAAGCTTAGAGATATTGAATGGCAAGCTCAGAGATATTGAATGGCAAGCTCAGAGATATCAAACGACAGACTCAGAGAACACACTCCTATTTCATTCCTACAATTTGCGTGGCTGCTTGTTCACGATTGCGGCGGTTGGTGACGGTGACCACGGCCTGCGCCAGGTTGATGAAAGCCAGTCCGGTGGCAGAGTCGCTACTCAGAGCCACTGGCTTTCCGTTGTCGCCACTGTCGCAGATACTCTGCACGATGGGAATTTGCGCCAGGAGCGGCACATGAAGTTCCTCTGCAAGCTGCTTGCAACCCTCTCGGCCGAAGATGTAGTAGCGGTTTTCGGGCAGTTCTGCGGGCGTGAACCACGCCATGTTCTCCACAAGGCCGAGAATGGGCACGTTTACCTTCTCGTTGCGATACATATCCACACCTTTGCGCGCATCGGCCAGTGCCACCTGTTGTGGTGTGCTGACAATGACAGCGCCTGTGATGGCCAGTGTCTGTAGCAGCGTCAGGTGGATGTCGCTCGTACCCGGAGGTGTGTCGAGAATGAAATAGTCGAGTTCACCCCAGTCGGCATCGCCGATGAGTTGTTTCAGTGCGTTGGTGGCCATTCCCCCGCGCCAGAGCGTGGCGGTGTCGGGTTTCACAAAGAAACCGATGCTGAGCAGTTTCACACCATATTGCTCCACAGGGCAGATGAGGTCGCGTCCGTCCTTATGGATGCCGTAGGGCTGAGCGTCTTCTACATTGAACATCTTGGGCATTGATGGGCCGAAGATGTCGGTGTCGAGCAGTCCCACGCGGTAGCCCAGTCGGGCCAGCGCGATGGCAAGGTTGGCGGCTACGGTGCTCTTGCCCACACCACCTTTGCCCGAGCTGACGGCAATGATATTCTTCACGCCCGGTAGCATCTTGCCTGCCTCGGGGCGGGGCTTCGACTTGAACTCCGTCTTGATTTCCACCTCCACATCCTTTCCGCAATGGTAGTGGATGGCCGCTTCAGCCGCTTTGATGGTCGATTTCAGAAACGGGTCGGTGTCGCGTGGGAATTCCAGCACCACGCCCACACGCCAGTTTTGCCGGCCGGAAGCAGGGTCGGGGGCTGCCACACTTGGTGTGTCGGCCACCATATTGCTCTCCACAATACTCTTTTTCGTGCCGGCATAGGTCACGGTTGCCAGCGCTTCCATAATCATTCGGGGATATAATGTCTGTGCCATATACCTGTTTTTCTTTATTATTGAGAGCGCAAAGGTACTATTTTTTTATGGAGTAAGACGAAGAGAGAGTGAAGAATTATACTTTTGTTAGTTAATATTGCTTAAATTAAAACTAATTCTTCATTCTTCCTTCTTCATTTTTCAATTTTCTGCGTACCTTTGCAGCCGCAAATTCGACTGATAGTCAGGAGAGATGGTAGAGTGGTCGATTACACCGGTCTTGAAAACCGGCGCACTGAGAGGTGCCGGGGGTTCGAATCCCTCTCTCTCCGCAGAATGGAATCCCAAACGAGTAGAAACCCTGACTTGCAAGAGTTAGGGTTTTTGTTTTACCCTGCAATAAGCTTTTGATATAACCCTTATTTTGATAGCATACTCATGCCAAAGGAGAGAAACAAGGCAGACTCATATCGCGAGCGGGCTTACGAGGGCGACACTAAGGCGATGAACAATCTTGGTGTGTGCTACGAGCGTGGCATTGGTGTGAAGCTTTGTCTTGATCAGGCTTTCAAGTGGTATATGAAGGCTGCTGAGCTGGGCGATGTCTATGGCTGCTTCAACGTCGGCGAGTGCTACTATCACGGCAAGGGGGTGGAACAAGACGAGGCGAAAGCCTTCGAGTGGTATCTGAAAGCCGCCGACAAGGGCGACATGCAGTCGCAGGTGAATGTGGCCAATGCCTATTATTTGGGCAACGGCACAGAGCAAGACCACTTTAAGGCCTTCTTGTGGTATCGCGAGGCAGCCTTTCAAGGGCATATCCTGAGTCAAAAAAACTGTGGCGCTGCCTATTGGAACGGCGACGGCGTGGAGAAAGACCTTGTGGAGTGTGCCTTTTGGTATGAACTGGCGGCCAATGGAGGCGATGCCCAGGCGCAGTTTGCCATCGGTTGGTTTCACATGACGGGCAACGGGGTTCCCGTGGATGAGAAGAAGGGGCTGAGGTGGATTCATAAGGCAACCTTTCAGGGCTATCAGCCAGCCATCGACTATTGCAAGGAGCATGGATACAAATGGTATTGAATCCTAAAATGATGAAAGCGCGCACGACAGTATCCAACAAACAACGCAAGGAATTGCAGCGCCAGCGGCTGATGGACAACAAGGCCTATCAGGCGATGGACGGTCTGACACGTTACTTAGACCGCTACCATCTCGATGCGCTCATTGGCGTCATCCCGGGATGGGGCGATGCCATAGCCCTGCTCTGTGTCGTGCCGTTTGTCTATTTCTCGTTGCATGTCGTCAAGAGCATCCCGCTGACATTGGCCGTGTTGAACAATTCTCTCCGCGACGTACTAATGGGCATGATTCCCTTTTTCGTGGGCGATGTGATTGATTTCTTCCATCGTGCCAATATCCAGAACATGCAGATGATTCAGGGATTTGTAGATGGCGATGAGAACATCATCAAGCGGGTCAACCAGCGAGCCTTACAGTCGGCCATCGTCCTCGTTGTCTTGGTTTTGCTCATCATTCTCATGATATGGGCGCTATTCTGTTTTGGCAGCTACTTGTATTCGTTTGTAAACATCCTTGTTGCCGGCGTTGGACGATAGAATTGATGAGTAATAACAAAAAAGACACCAAGAGTTTGTTTGTTCAAAGAAAAATGCGTACCTTTGAACCCATGAAAATGAAGCATATCTTTTTAATTTCCCTGATGAGTATGATTACTCTCTGGGCAAATGGTCAGAACGACCAGACGGAAAAAGGGCAAAAGAGTAAGTTTGCCGGTATGAGAATGGAGGTGGCCGAGTCTGAAACAGACAATGGTGAGTATAGTATCTTTACTCTTGAAGACGAGGATGGCCACTTTGGCTACTACCTTAGTCTGGGGCGGCTGACAAGTGTGTTAGGTGCTGATGAGATACTTGGTATGGAAATAAAAAACGTTTCCGAAACCACCATCTGTATAGGAGAAACCGCAGACAAAGCCCTTGTGGCACTCAATGACATTCTTGAGCTATTCGACAAGGATGTAGATTTTACCACCGAGTTTGTAGGGCGTTCAGTCACCAAAAGTGGGCAACTTGGAGAACCGAACACCTCGCTCTGTATCGTGAAGAAAAAACCGTTTGGAGGTAAGCGTCTGATGTTTGTATTTGATCGTGGCAAACATGAGGCACATGCCTATCTGAACAAATCGACAGTCAAGGAACTTCGCACAGGTCTGAAGATAGACAAAAAATTGCATCCTAAGCATCATCGCTAAGCAGTTCAGGCAAGCATGATAAAGATTATCGTGGCTATTGACTCGTTCAAGGGCTGTCTGACATCGGTGGAAGCCAATCAGGCGGCAGCCGAGGGAATTCTGCGTAGGATTCCTGAGGCTACGGTCGTTCAAATACCCGTTAGCGATGGCGGTGAGGGTTGGCTCTCTGCATTTCAAGCTGCTTGGGGAGGACAATTGGTGGATGTCAGCGTTTGCGACCCGCTGATGCGTCCCATCGTGGCACAGTATCTGATGAAGGATGACACGGCCGTAATTGAAATTGCAAAAGCCAGTGGACTCACGCTGTTGAGTCGAGAGGAGCGCAATCCCATGAAGGCCACCAGTTATGGTACGGGCCAGCTCGTGGTTGATGCAGTGCGTAGAGGCTGTAAACACATTATCGTAGGGCTGGGAGGCAGTGCCACCAGCGATTGTGGCATCGGTATGTTGCGAGCTGTAATCGACGGACTGACATTGCGTGGTGACTGCTCACGAATGGAAATAGAGACGAATCCTGATATCTCTCGTATCATTGCTGCCTATGCCGATGATGAAATGAAAGCGTTGGACGACGTTCATTTCACCATAGCTACCGATGTAGGCAATCCTCTTTGTGGAGAGAACGGCGCTGCTAATGTGTTTGGACCTCAGAAAGGAGCTACCCCAGAAATGGTGCGCTCTCTCGATGACCGTGCCCGGCGGTTTGCTGAGGTGACGGCCAGGCATTTCGGCTACGACTGTCAGCATGAGCCTGGTGCAGGAGCAGCTGGAGGACTTGGCTATGCCTTCCTGCAATTTATGAGCCGAAGCCGTAGGACGTATTCCGCGGAGTCGTTGCAAGAGGGTGGGGAAGTTAAGTTCGTGGGAAAGGATGGAGTGGAATGTCGTCCGGGCATCGACCTGATTCTAGATGCTATAGGTTTTGAGCATCATCTGGAAGACGCTACTCTTGTCATCACGGGCGAGGGATCGGCCGACCGCCAAACGCTGATGGGCAAACTGCCCTTTGGCATTCTCCGAAGGGCGAAGGGGCGCGGTGTCCCTGTGGTCTTGATAGCAGGACGTATCAAGGATAGTCAGCAATTGCTCGATGCCGGCTTCTCGAGAGTGGCGTGCATCAATCCCATCGGACTCCCCATTGAGGAGGCCATGAATCCTTCGACTGCCAAGCGGAATATCTCTTCACTTGTTTTCAGACTGTCAGACTAAGTCCAAAACTCCTTCTCACCTGTGTATTCCATCTGATGATCGACCTGCCGACTTGCGCACTTCGGGCAGGTCTTCATGTCCCATTTCCGAATATTGGCGCTGCCACATTGAAGGCACAGCCGTCCTACTTCGCTTCGGTAGGAAGGAGCCACATCGGCTATGATGCCACCCACCACGATGTTCTGGACGGTCTTGCAGTCGGGGCAGTACATTGCCATTATCTGCTGGCGGAACAAGCCTCGCCCTTCATAGACATCGGCTTCATAGCCGCATTGGTTGCAGCGGTATTTCCTTTTCCAGGCCATAGGTGCTATTTAGCATGAGGGAAAAGCAGTTGCCGGTCGCGCTCAATGGCGGGCAGTGTCCACGCCTCCGGCACGAATCGCCAGTTGTGGTTAGGGAGTGGGTTGATCTTTCCTGCTTTCTCAATTTCTTGCATCAGGTAATAGCGTTGGTCGCGCTCACTGCGCCAGACAATGCGGCTGTTGAGTTCCTTCTGCGGGATGCCTGCTCCGCGAGTGAGCAGTTCACCGCCGCCGTTGCCGCGATAGCTGTTCATGGATACGCGGTAGGTCTTCTGCGGGTCGAAGGGCTGCCCATCTGACATGCTGAGGATGTGTACTTTCTCTCCGTCGGGTTTCGTCACGTCCACTTCGTAGTCGATGCCGGCAGCGCTGTCGAAGTTGAAGGCCAGGTTCTTGAACATGAAGCGCTGGTTGTCGTCACCGTTGTCGTCAGCCAGGAGCATGATGTGGTCGTCGGGCGACTTCATCGTGTTGACCCAGAGGTCGTAGCTCATCTCGAGGTGGCGTCGCACTTCTTCACCGGTGAGCAGCATAACGTATATCTGGTTCTCGTACTTGTAGAGATTGAACATGTCGGCCACGCAGACATCTCCCTCGGGGATGACGGTGTCGAAGGTGAGTGGCGCGTTCAGTGAGATGTCGGCTCCTGTGATTTGCAGCTGCAGGTTGTGGATGAGGTCGCAGAAGGCGCTGTTGCCGAAATAGCTGTCGCGTACGTAGACGGGTTTTTGGAAAACGCCGATCTTGCGGTTGACGAAGTGGTTGACACTGTCGATGTCGGCTTGGAAATGCGCCATGTAGTCTTCATCGACGGCCATGTCGGCGATGCTGACCAGTTGTCCGCTGACTTGTTTGTAGATGACCTTACCGTCTTTCATCTTCACCTGGATGTTGGCGTCGCAGAGATTATATGCGTTGCTTGATGGATCGAGCAGCACCACCTCCTGTCCGGCATCGTTGCGGATGACGTCGCTGCAGCTGCGGTGGTCGTGCCCGAAGACTATCAGGTCGAAGCCCGGCACCTCTTTGGCTACCCGCAGCGTGGCGTCTTCCTCATATTCGGGAGTCGTGATGCCACCCTCCTTTCCAGCATGAAACAGTCCGATGACAACATCGGGATGCTCGTTTTCCTGTAGGTGCTTCATCCAGAATCGTGCACTGCTGACCATCTCGTCGAAACGAAGTCCTGTCCAAAGGCTTTCCTCCAGCCAATTGGGGATGGCGGGCGTTATCAAACCAAGAATGGCAATGCGCAGTCCTTCGCGCTCCAGGATGGTATAAGGCTGTACGTACGGTTTTCCAGTGTGCGTGTCGATGATGTTGGCACCCAGCATGGGACATTCCACTTCGCGTATCCATTTGTCGTAGACGGGATGCCCCGTTTCAATATCGTGATTGCCAACGGTTTGCGCATCGTAGTTCAGGTAATTGATGACCTTGGCCGCAACGTTCTCGATGGTGGGGTTGACGAAGTTGCAGTAGTAGCATGTGGGCTGCCCTTGCAGGATGTCGCCGTTGTCGAGGAGTATGAGGTTTCGCCCATATGTCTGACGCAACTGGTTGATGTATGTGCAGGCGCGGGCGAGCGAACCGCGACGGGGTTTACGGTTGATAAAATCGTAGGGGAAGAAACTCCCGTGAACATCGCTTGTCTGTATGACACGCAGGTTGACGGTCTTTACTTCGCTGGTTACGGTCGTTTCGGTCATGGCGTTCATGTTGATGCAACCTGTTGCCAGGAATGCCAAGAATAAAGTTTTCATCATTTATAAAAAGTCCGCAGACTTCCTATGGGAGTGGGAGTCTGCGGATGGTTGTCATATTAATATGATTACTCTTTGATGTTAGGCTCTTCCAGTCCGAGACCACGCTTCTTGTCCACCACCTTCAGCACCAGGCCGAGGATGAGTGCTGCCACACCAAGGCTGGCCAGCATCACGAGCGGAGCGGTGTAGTCGAACTGAGTGGGATCGGTCACACCCGGGTTGGTCTTGTCGAGCACCTTACCGATGAGCAACGGGAACAGCCAAAGACCGATGTTCTGAATCCAGAAAATCAGGGCATAGGCCGAACCGATGACCTTAGCGTCAACCAGCTTCGGAACGCTGGGCCACAGCGATGCGGGCACGAGCGAGAACGAAGAGCCCAGCACGAGGATGGTGATATAGGCGATGGCGATGCCGCCGACAGCGCTACCCTTGAACATCGGAAGCACGAAGGCAAATGTCAAGTGGCAGGCGATGAGCAGCAATGAGCCCAGCACGAGCATGGAAGCAGCCTTTCCCTTGTGGTCGACATAGCTGCCGAGAATCGGCGTGATGAGCACGGCCAGCAGCGGGAACACGGCGAAAATCGACTCTGCCGACTGGCGCATGTAGCCCATGTAGCAGTAGGTGATGAGCGCGATGATAGAGATGGCAAGCAAGCCATATTTCGGACCAGCCTTCTTTTGGAAGTTGCTGGCAAAGCCTGCTGCGGCCACGAGCAGCATGATGACATACTGGACGATGGTCACCGTGGGACTTGCCCAGAACGAGTCGGAGGCCGGTTCGGTCAGCGTCAGGTTACACTGTAGCATGTTGACGGCATACTTCTGGAAGGGGAAGATGGCCGAATAGTAGAGCACACAAAGCAAAGCAACGAGCCAGAAACCGCTGTCGGTGAGAATCTTGCCCAGGTCGGAGATCTTGAACGGATCGTCCTTCTCCTCTGCCTCACCCGTCTGCGCGTCGAGTTTCTTGTCCATGAAGAAGTAAACGATGAACATCATCAGGGCGATGCACATCAGCACAACACCGAAGGCAACGCTGCGGGTGACGCTGATGTTGCCGCCAAGCTTGGCGAAGAAGGGCGAGAAAATCATACAGGTAGCCACACCGAGACGGGCGAGCGCCATCTCAGAACCCATTGCCAGAGCCATCTCACGTCCTTTGAACCACTTCACGATACCGCGACTCACGGTGATGCCGGCCATCTCACAGCCGCATCCGAAAATCATGAAACCGCAGGCTGCAAACTTGGCCGAAGCGGGCATACCCTGGTAGAAGGGCGAAACGCCTAATTCGTCGAAAATGGGGATGTAGTTGAGGTTGTTGGTGAACCATGTCTCCAGTCCGCTGCCGATGAAAGCTTCGCTGACGGCATACCACTTGATGATAGCGCCCACGAGCATCACGGCACCCGACAGGACTGCTGTGAAGCGTACGCCCATTTTGTCGAGGATGATACCAGCAAAAATGAGGAAGAATACGAAGACGTTGAGGAATACCTCAGCCCCCTGCATCGTTCCGAAGGCAGAGGAGTCCCAGCCACGTGTTTCCTGCATGAGGTCCTTGATAGGTGACAGTATATCCATGAAGATATACGAACAGAACATGGCCAAAGCCAAGAGCAAGAGAGCGGTCCAGCGCATGGCTGCAGAGTCTCTCAGTGTTTTTTGAATGGTTTGTGTCATCTTTTTTGATTTACTATTTGTTATTACGAATGGTTTTACTGTTTATTCGGTAACGGTATAATACATTTTGCCTTGAGGGTTTTACGGGGCAACCGATCAGGCATTTGGCGGGAGGACAAGAGGACTATTTCAGCCAGCGGTCGAGCCAGTTGAAGTAGGTGCGCTGCCAGAGGATGCCGTTCTGGGGTTTCAGCACCCAGTGGTTCTCGTCGGGGAAGATGAGCAACTCGGCGGGAATGCCACGCATGCGAGCAGCATTGAAGGCACTCATGCCCTGTGTAGCGTTGATACGGTAGTCCATTTCGCCGTGGATGCAGAGAATGGGTGTGTCCCACTTGTCCACAAAGCGGTGGGGTGAGTTCTCGTAGGTGCGCTTGGCGTTGAGAGTCATGTCCTTGTTCCAATAGGCATCGTCGTACTCCCAGTTAGAGAACCAGTTCTCCTCGGTTTCGGTATACATGGCTTCGAGGTTGAAGGCACCGTCGTGGGCGATGAAACACTTGAAGCGCTTGTCGTGGTGACCGGCCAGGTAATAGACTGAGAATCCGCCAAACGAGGCTCCCACAGCACCCAGTCGGTCTTTGTCGACGTAGGGCAGGTTCTCGGCGGCATCGTCGATGGCAGCCAGGTAGTCCTTCATGCACTGACCAGTCCAGTCGCCTGAGATTTCCTCCAGCCATTCATGTCCGAAGCCAGGCAGACCGTGACGGTTGGGTGCGATGACGACATAACCGTGAGCGGCCATAATCATGAAGTTCCAACGGTAGCTCCAGAACTGGCTGACGGGGCTCTGCGGGCCACCCTCACAGAAGAGCAGGGTGGGGTACTTCTTGTTTGGGTCGAAGTGTGGCGGCAGGATAATCCAGTAGAGCATCTGTCCGCCGTCGGTGGTCTTCACCCAGCGCTCCTGAACGGTGCCGGCAGCCAACTGGTCGAATATATGCTTGTTCTCGGCTGTGATCTGCGTGATGGCCGTTTTCTCTGGCTTCTTCGAGTTGGGCGTGACGAGGTAGAGGTCGGCGGCGTGCATGTAATCGTGACGCTCGGCCAGGATGCGCTTTCCGTCGTTCAGCATTTGCAGCGAGCCGAAGTCGGCGCAGTAGTCAGTCAGTTTCTTCACCTCGTTCTTCCAGTTCACAGAGTACATGTTCTCTGTTCCGTGCCATACGCCGATGAAGTAGATGAGCGCGTCTTTCGTATTATCGCTCCAGCAGAAATCGTCGACGTTGGAGTCGAACGACTCAGCCAGATAGTGGTGCGTGCCGTTTGTCAGGTCGTAGGCCACAAGGTGCTGGGTGTCGGCCTCATAGCCGTCGCGTGCCATCGAAAGCCAAGCCACATATTTGCCATCGGGCGAGAACTTCGGGTTCTGGTCATAGCCAGGGAAATATTTCAGGTTTTCCGGACGGTTCACGGGCTGGTCTTTCAGCGACTTCGTTCCGTCGTAGGCAGGTGCCTTATAACCCTCTGGTTTGCAGAGATTGACGGTCTTTCGCGTACTTACATTATATAGGAATATGTCAGAGTCAGTGGAGAAGCTATAGTCGCGACCTATCTTCTTGCGACAGGTGTAGGCAATGCTTTGCGAATCCTTGCTCCAGTCGAGCTGTTCGATGCCACCAAACGGTTCCATCGGGCATTCGAACGGTTCGCCTTCGAGGATGTCGACCAAATCATTGGCGACGGCATACTGGCCATTCTCCATTGAGACATTGGCCACGAAGGGGTGCTGGATGGACTCCACATAGTGGTCCCAGTGGCGGTACATCAGGTCGGTGACGCGACGTCCTGTAGCCTTTGGCAGGTCGTCGGGGTTCTTCTGGATGATCTCATGGAAGGGCATCGACTTCAGGATGATGACTTTTGAGCCGTCGGGCGAGAACTTGAATCCCTCTACGGCACCGTCGGTGTTTGACACCTGATGGCGTTCTGAACCGTCGGCATTCATCGTCCAGATCTCGCCGCCAGTGATGAAAGCGATGCGCTTGCCTATCCACGCTGGGTCGGTCTCGTTTTTGGCCGAAGAGGTGAGCAACTGCTGTCCTGTGCCATCGGCGTTCATGATGTAGAGCACATGGTGGCTCTTGTTCTCCTTCACGCTGTAGTAGCCCACTTGATAGACAATTTTCTGTCCGTCGGGTGATGCGGCATAGGCACTGATACGTCCCATGGCCCAAAGGGCTTCGGGGGTCATCAGGTCGCTTTTCAACTGGATGTTCTGCTTACCAATGTTCACTGTGTTCTGAGCATTTACTTTGCCGCCTCCCATCATGAGTAGGGCACATGCGGCGAATGTTACGACTTTCTTCATATTTATTAAGGTATGATTTTTCGTGCAAAGGTAATAATAAATTCATAAACCATTCACCATTATTCATATTTATTTAGAAAAGCGTACTTTTTTTTAATCTTGTTGGCACATTTCTCCTCTCTCTTCACTCCTCTCACCTCCCTCCTCTTAATCTATCCTAATTCTTCCGCTTTACATGATGCTTTTCTCCAGTTTTTTTGTATATTTGCAGGCAGTTTCATCCCATCGCGTTATGATAAACCATTCCAACTTAGCCGATTTCCAGGCAATCTACGACTACTTGCTGTCCGTGCCCTTCGATGTGAGCCGTACACAGCTTTATCGTGCCCAAGAGCTCTATGAGGGCTTCCGTGCCGACGTGCCTGATTCCTACGAAAAGTGTTACGACAAACGGGTCTACGACCATTTCCTCTCTTTGGGCAAGCAGACCAAGCATTTCAACGAGTCGATGGCTCGCACACTCCACGATCATCGGATATACGTGGCGTTGGGCGAGTTCTTCCGCGATCATGATTACCTGAAGTGTGTGGGCATCATGGGCGGCCATGCAATGCTACGAACCGATAATATGTACAGGCAAATAGTTTTCCTTTGCAAACGCCTCACCGAACTTGGCTTTTGCCTGCTCAGCGGCGGAGGACCTGGCGCTATGGAGGCTACGCATCTGGGCGCTTGGATGGCAGGACGCGAGGAGAAGGATGTAGAAGATGCCCTTCGGCTCTTGTCCGAAGCGCCCTCGTTTCACGATACAACTTGGCTGTCAACTGCTTTCGAGGTGATAGGCAAATACCCGCAAACCAAATACGAGAGTCTGGGTGTTCCCACTTGGCTCTATGGACATGAGCCCTCTACGCCTTTTGCCACACATATAGCCAAGTTCTTTGAAAACAGCATCCGCGAGCATAATATCCTCACATTGCCTTTCGGCGGTATCATCTACACACCGGGCAGTGCAGGCACTATGCAAGAAATATTCCAGGATGCGGTGCAAAACCACTATCTCTCGTTCGGCTTCTCCAGTCCTATGATTTTCTTGGGCACAGCGTTTTGGACAAATGAAATACCGGCTTACCCGTTCCTCCGCCAACTGACGGAGGCGGGGAAGTACAAAAACCTTTCTCTTCAGCTGACGGACAATCCTGAAACAATCATCCAGGAGCTCATCAACTTTCAGGAAAGAGTCAAAGCCAACCCTGGGGAGTTCAACCTTCAGTAGTACGAAGAAGAGAATGAGCTTTCACCGCTTTCATGATATCAGCGTGGTCGAAAGCAAGTGCTGGCAATGCCGACAGGGGAAACCATTCCGCATTGGCCGCATCATCCTGGCCTTTCACCTCAACGGGAGCGTCGACGAAAGCCAAATAGGCCACGGTGATGGTGCGTCCGCGGGGGTCGCGATCGACTTTCGAGAAGGCGCCAATCTGGTGCACCTCGTCCACTTTCAAACCGGTTTCCTCTTCCAACTCACGGATGGCACATTGCTCCGTAGTCTCGTCTATTTCCATGAAGCCACCAGGGAAAGCCCAGCATCCTTTGTAGGGCTCGTCGCCTCGTTGGATGAGAAGCACCTTCGGCTCTGCCTCTTTCGTGATGACGATGCAGTCGGCAGTCACTGCAGGTCTCGGGTATTTATAAGTATATGCCATAAGCAGTTGATTGTATTCTTCCTCAGAAATCGTTAAACAGCTGTCTCGCAACTGTCTAAATGTGATGCAAAGGTACACATATAATCTCATTTTCCGTTTTCTTTCCTTTCTTTTTTTAATATAATTCACAGATAAAAAACATCAGTATTGTTTGGTTGGGTCAAAAAATAATCATACCTTTGCAACGATTAAAGACTACACTGAAGCATTGTATCAAAATGAAAACAATCAAACGAATGAGAGGGTTGCTTGCCCTGTTTTTTTCTTTGGTGTCCTTCGTGGCAAGTTCGCAAGAAGCTGAATACATTGGCACCGTCCCAGGTGAAGGCCGTTCGCCGTTGTTGCGTAAGGTTTTTAAAGTCAACGATGTGGGCGAACGGGTTGTACTTCGTGTCAATTCGCTGGGCTATCACGAAGCGTATATCAATGGCGTGAAGGTGGGCGATGCTGTGCTGACCCCCGCCGTGTCGCAGTTGAACAAGCGTTCGCTCATGGTGAGCTACGATGTGAAGCCCCTTTTGCGGAAAGGTAAGAATGAGATAGTGCTTTGGACGGGCAGCGGTTGGTATAAACCGACTACCTTCGGTACAGCCTACGACGGTCCGCTGGTGAAGGCCGCGCTCTACAAGATAAGCAGCACGGGTGTCGAGCATCAGCTGCTCTGTACCGATGGCTCGTGGGAAGGCACCTGGAGCGGGTATGCCGACTTGGGCACATGGGAAGCCCACCGTTTTGGTGGGGAGCGCATCGACGCGAGAGTAGCCCCAAACGGCTATGAGCAACTGATGGAGGGGCGTGAATACCTGCAAGCACAGAAAACTCCCTCAGGGCATACTACGCTCCTCTCCCCTCGGAGAGGGAGCGGGGGTGAGGCTTGGCAGCCTGTCGATGTGGTGAAGGTTGAGGGCATGGAAGTGTCCGAGCAGCGGTGCGAGTTGTGCCGGGTGCAGGAAGTGCTTACTCCCGTGAGCATCGAGGCGGCGGGCGAAGGCCGATGGGTGGTAGACTTCGGGCGTATCGTGAATGCGATGCTCGACATCCGCCTGCCCCAGCTGCCCAGTGGCCACGTGTCAACGGCTGGCTTCAGTGATGTGCGCAAGGACGACGGCTCGTTCTATATGGTGACGCACAACGAATTTGTCTCCTCGGGCAATGTGAAAGGCGACCGCTTCGTCGACCGTTTCAACCATCATGTGTTCCGCTATGTGGTATTGGACAGTCTGCCCGTAGCACCCCAGAAGGAGGACATCAAGGCTCTCCGTATGCGCACCGACTACCGGCGCACAGCCTGGTTTGAGTCGTCGGACGATGACCTGAACCGCATCCACGATATGGTGGCCTACACGCTGGAGAACCTCGCTTTCGACGGTTATATGGTGGACTGTGCCAACATTGAGCGACTGGGCTACGGCGGCGACGGCAATGCTTCCACACAGACCGTGCAGACGCTCTTCGATGTGGAGCGACTCTACGATAACTGGATGATGGCTTGGCGCGACGTGATGCACGACGATGGGTCGCTGCCCCACACCGCTCCTTCCTATTGTCAGGCAGGCGGAGGTCCCTATTGGTGCAGTTTCATCGTGCAGGCTCCTTGGCGTACCTACATGAACTATGGCAATCGTCAGGTGTTGCTCGACAACTACGCGTGGATGAAGCATTGGCTCGAGTATGTAGACAAATACACCGTTGACGGACTGCTCAAGAAATGGCCCGACCAGAAAGACCGTTGGTGGTATCTCGGCGACTGGGCAGCACCCAAGGGCATCGGTGTGAATGTGCAGGATGAGGAGTCGGTCGACTTGGTGAACAACTGCTGTATGTGCCAGGTCTACCTGCAACTGGAACAAATAGCCCGCATACTGGGCAAACCGACGGAAGCGCAGGCGTTCCGTCAGCGTTACGAGTCGTTGAAAAGCATCATCCACAATCGTTTCTTCCATCCGGAGAACAACACCTACGGCACGGGAAGCCAGATAGATATGGCCTATCCGATGCTCGTCGGCGTGGTGCCTGAGCACCTACGGAAAGTGGTGCGCGATGAACTGGTGGCTCTGACCGATAGTCTCTACAACGGCCATCTGGCCACAGGACTTGTGGGCATACCCGTCCTTACGGAATGGGCTACGCTGAATCATGAGGCCGACTGGATCTACGGTATGTTGAAAAAGCATGGCTATCCCGGCTATCTCTATATGCTCGACAATGGTGGCTCTGGCACTTGGGAGCATTGGAACGGCGAGCGCAGTCTTTTGCACAACTGCTTCAACGGCATAGGCTCGTGGTTCTATCAGGCCTTGGGCGGTATCATTGCCGAGGAGCCTGGCTATACCCGTGTGCGCATCGACCCACAGATGCCAAAGGGATTGGAGTGGGTGCGCGTGACGCAAGACACGAAGCAAGGACGTATCGTGGTCCATCGCCGAGGAAACCGGCTGCATGTGGAGTTGCCCGATGGAATGACCGCTACCATACAAGGACGCGTATTCACGGGAGGCACTCACGACCTGACGTTGGCAGATACCAGCAGGGCCGACAAGATTGTAGCCGAACTGAACAACCCGCATTCCGACTATGTCCTGGTGGCTGCCCATCGCGGTGATTGGCGCAACCATCCGGAGAATTCCCTGTCGGCGGTAGAGTCGGCCATCAATATGGGCGTCGACATCGTGGAAGTGGACCTGAAACGCACGAAAGACGGCGTACTGGTCGTCTGCCATGATCCCACCATCGACCGCACGACCACTGGGCGCGGCTACATCAGCGACCTGACCTACGAGGAACTGCAGCAATACGACCTCAAGACGGGGCACGACATCGCCATTTCCGGGGAGAAAATACCCACACTGCGGCAAGTGCTGGAATTGTGCAAAGACCGCGTGATGGTGAATCTCGACCAAGGATATGCCTTCTACGATCAGGCGCTCGCTATTGCTCAGGAACTTGGCGTAGCTCACCAGCTCATCATCAAGAGCGGGCTGCCGAAGGCAGAAGTCAATCCGCCGCTCCTTTCCTCAACTCTCTCCGCCCATCGATCACCCCAGATGATTTACATGCCCGTGGTGAACGTATCGGCTGGCAGCGACCTGACCGTATTGAATGGTTTTGCCACCAGTGTTAACCCGCCCAAAGCCTTTGAACTGTGCTTTGGCAAACTGGATGATGCCGTGCGACAGGCCGCAAAGACCATCTTGTCGGCTGGCTCCCGTCTGTGGGTGAACACGTTGTGGGCATCGCTCTGTGGTGGCTATGAAGACGACCGCGCCTACAACAGCGTTGACCCCGACGAGGTCTATGGTCCCATCCTCAACCTCGGCACCTCCATCATTCAGACCGACCGTCCAGAGTTCCTCATCCGCTATCTGGAGAGCAAAGGGCGACGAGACCTTTGAAGACGCCGTTCGTTGTTATGACGCGATGCAAGGATAGGGGAGAAAACTCTCCAATGTCTGTTCATGTGCTATCCGATATCTGATTACGCGCTCTCCGATATCTGATTACGCGCTCTCCGATATCTGTTCATGCGCTCTCAGATGTCTGCTTACGTGCTCTTAGATGTCTGTTTACATGCTCTCCGATAGCTAATGATGCAAAGCGTGACAATTGTGACAATTGGACAATGCATTTTTGCGCTCCTGAAATCCCAAGCGTGACAATTGTGACAATTGGACAACGCATTTTTGCGCATTTTGAGGGTGTAAAATCTATGTATACATACATTACCACTATTAATTGATAGTTTATTTAGATATCTTATTTTTATTACTACTCATTATTTGTATATTTTAATATAGTTAACTCCATAATCATTCAATAATTCGCTATCATCAGTCTATAATGATGATGAATATAATAATAAAATAAGGTAATAATATAACAATAGACCTTTTATGACCTCCCCCTAACCCCTCCTGTAGGAGGGGGATAGTTTCCTATGACGCTCCTGTGGGAAGGCTTTTCGTCTCGCCGGCGGTTTTGCCCCCCTCCTACAGGAGGGGTTAGGGGGAGGTCATGAAAGGTCAACTTCTATGTTGTTGCCAAAAATCGCGTTGTCCAATTGTCACAATTGTCACGCTTGGGGGGCTCCGAGTAGTGGAATTCCCTTTGCAGAACCAAAGAGGGCGGTTGCGGAAGGCGGGTGGATCATTGCGAAGGCAGTGTGGACTTTTGCAGAACGGTGTGTGGACTTTTGCGAAAAAAGTGTGGACTTTTGAAGGAAAAGTGTGGACTTTTCATTTTTTGCGAAAACTTTACACAAAATTGTTTGGTGCTTTGCAGATAAATATGTATATTTGCACCACATTTATGTTTCATTTAAAACCATACGGATATGAAAAGCTTCTACCTGTTAGCAGCCGCGCTTGCGGCGCTACTCTTCCCCCAGACCATGTCGGGGGAGGTGAATTTTCCGATTGACATCACTTTCGCGGCGCGTGGTGAGGCCACCACAGTCGACGAAGTGACAGTGACCAACCTTTCTGATCCCGACATTGCTCCTGTGACGCTCAGCGGAACGGACATCCTGCGCTTGGTGGACCCGTCGAGCATCCCGACAGCCATCGAGAACATTCAGGTGGTTGAGGGTGTGACGAAACCCATCCTGACGCCGAACCCGTCGATGGGCGACGGCACGCTGATTTTCGATGCCCGCGAGTCAGGT
>CADCIB010000026.1 GCA_902801375.1 uncultured Prevotellaceae bacterium
TGATGCACAAAGATGGTGTTTTGTGCTGGAAAATGCCATCTTTCAGGCGCTCAGCGATTAGGTCTGAGCCGCTTAGAGATGGCATTTCACGCTGTGATCAGACGCAAATCACGAGATGAAGTGACGCAAATCACGAGGTGAAGTGACGCAAATCACAAAAACAGTAGACTGAAACGAAGATTTCCTTCCGCTCCGTTCTCCAGAATTGCAGAAATCCCTGATGCGGTTTTGTAAAACAAATTCAGCGGAATTTCGCGACTTTTCACTAAGCAAAAGCAGTTGTAAATGTTTTGTGTCAGAAGCGGGAACCTTTTCTCCACGCCCTGGTCCTCACGGCGAAGTTGCGCTGCAGGCATTCGCTATAGAGCCACGGTTCGCAGCTATGGATGTCGCCAACGTTGATGAAGTTGCGATAGGGATGATATTCCGCTCCGCTATAGCCCTCCACCACCAAGACATGCTGCGAGGGCGCAAGCGTCACGGTGATGCTGTCGTGGAGCATGGCGGGGGTAGCATCTGTTCGCCAATTCACGGGGTTTATGCCCATGCAGGTGGCGGCAATGACAGGATTCACGTATTTCACGTCCTTCACGGTGTTGTAGCAAATGGTGACGCCCGTGTCGTCCTCTGCCTGCGCAGGGCGAATACGAGGGCAGACGGTGGTGTCTTCTGGGGTCACCTTATAGCCTAACACATAGGCGGCAGCCATCTGACGATAGGTCTCATCGCTCATGTGCTTCAGCAATTCCACCACGGCGATGCCACCCTGGCTGAACCCTGCGAGGATGAACGGACGACTGCTGTCGCGTATCTGAACGAAATGGTCGAAGGCGGCACACACATCGTCCATCGCAAGGCGCACACGGCGGCGGATGGTGTCTTCATCCATCGTGAGGAAAGCGTCGATGGTGGCATGACGGTAATAGGGGGCATAGAAACGGTTTCCTGGCGACATGTATTTCGCCACACCACTGATCTCCGTCTGCATGTGGCTTCGATGGACGGGATTCCACACATCGGCATAATGAATGACATGGCCCTGAGCGTCGGTCCAATCTTCCTCCCACGTGGAGACTATATAGAAGATGTCGGCGCCCAGGCCCGCAGTGTCGCCATTCGCGGTGTGCCACATCATGGGGTCGGCATAGTCGGGAGCCTGCGGAATAATCTCCACAACGGAATCCGTTGGCTCGCTTCTCTCGGTCTGTCCCACCTTGGGAGGACAGCAGGGGACCTTTCGCCCGGCATTGTCTGAGGGGTATCCCCCAAAAGCAGCCAGCCCGCAAAGCAGGCTGGCCATCAATATGATTATTCTCATTATTTATTCTCTTTCTTATTTCACCTGAACCACCAAGTATTTACTCGTGCTCCAGAACAGCTGAGGATTGCTGATGCGCAGGCTGTACTGCTTGTTGGCATCCCTCACGAGCTGATAGCTGCTCGAAGGATGGGTCGTCAGCAGTTTCACATCCTTGGAATACAACTTCAGGTCGCTGAACTGACGGATGTCGACCTTCGTGAAATAGTTCTTGTTGAAGTTGCCGCGAAGCACCTGACCTTCGTTCAGCACGCCTTGTTCCTTCAACTCCTTCTTGGTTCCAAAGACATACCAAGCGGTGTTCAGCTGCTTGTCCTGTGTGTTGATGGTCTGCGTTTTCTGCTCGCCTTCTGTGCGCAGGTTCTCCACGTCGGTGTTCAGGTTGGCAATCGTCTCGTCAAGCTCCGCAATATGAATGTCTTTCTTGTCGAGCTCATCGCGCAACTGGGTCAGCTGCGTGTCCTTATCCTGAAGTTCCTGAGTGAGGTTATCAATGGCTTTCTGCAACTGATCGCCCTTCAGGGTGCTGCCGTTCAACTGCTCTTTCAGCTTTTTCAGCAACTCACGGTTCTGGGCCATGCGCTGAGAGATGAACTGGATGTTCTCACGAATCAACTGAGCCTTGTCGGCACGCTCGCCTGCTTTGGCGACACTCACACGACCTTCGGCTTCGTTGATTTCACGGAAACCTTCCTGAATCTCGTTCAGCGTTGCCATAATCTCGTTGATCTCATTGTCTTTCTGCTCAATAATCCGCTGCAGCGAATCGTTCTGACCTCCGTCCGGCATCACCGGCATGGGTTTTTCGTTGTTGCAGGCCACCAAGGCAGCCATACTCATTGCAAAGACTAAAAGTTTTTTCATAATTCTCTCTTTATTTGAATTCGTACGTTTTTTTTGACGTTACAATACCTATATTGTTTAATTCTTTAATACTATAATTTTTTTAATTGTTTAATTCTATATTTTTTTAATTGTTTAATTCTTTAATCTTTGAATTCTTTAATTCTATAATACTTCAACCCTTCTTCCCTGCCACAACGATGACGAACTCGCCACGTGGCTCTTTTTCCTGGAAATGGGCAATCACCTCCGACAGCGTGCCGCGCACACTCTCCTCATGAACCTTGGAAATCTCACGGCAACAGCTCACAAGGCGGTCGCTGCCGAAATGCTCGGCCAACTGCTGTAATGTTTTCAATACGCGGTAGGGGGACTCGTAGAACACCATGGTGCGATCTTCCTCGCTCAGACGCTCCAGACGGGTCTGCCGACCTTTCTTCTGAGGCAAGAATCCTTCAAACACGAAACGGTCGCACGGCAGTCCGCTGTCGACAAGGGCGGGCACAAAGGCGGTGGCTCCAGGAAGACATTGCACCGTGATGCCAGCAGCAACGGCTTCACGAACGAGGAAGAACCCCGGATCGCTGATGCCCGGAGTACCTGCGTCACTGATCAAAGCGATGTCTTGCCCAGCCTTCAACCGCTCTACAATGCCGGCTGAAGTGCCGTGTTCGTTGAACTTATGGTGCGACATGAGATGGTTCTTGATGTCGAAATGTTTCAGAAGAACGCCCGAAGTGCGGGTATCCTCAGCAAGAATCAGGTCGACCTCTTTCAGCGTCCTAATGGCTCGCAACGTCATGTCTTCCATATTCCCCACGGGAGTGGGAACGATGTATAATATGCCCATTCGAGGGGCAAATGTAAGAAGAATTGGACAAACCACAAAATTTTTTCACGATATTTTAAAAAATTCTTCTTTCATCGTTCTTCTTTATTCATTCTTTTTCGTACCTTTGCAAGCCATAACATCAATTAAGAAGAACAAACCATGACAGACTATACGACAGGCGAAAGCCACCGCCCTGGAAGAATCGAAGTGGTGTGCGGCTCGATGTTCTCAGGTAAAACCGAGGAACTGATACGTCGACTCAAGCGGGCGAAGTTCGCCAAACAGAAAGTGGAGATCTTCAAACCCTCCATCGACGTACGCTACAGCGAACAGGACGTGGTGAGCCACGACCAGAATTCCATACCCTCCACCCCCATCGACTCTTCGTCGTCGATCCTGCTCCTGGCTGGCGACAACGATGTCATCGGCATCGACGAGGCACAATTCCTAGACAACGGGCTTGTCGATGTGTGCAACCAGTTGGCCTATCGGGGCATCCGCGTCATCATCGCCGGCCTCGACATGGACTTCAAGGGTGTGCCATTCGGTCCTATTCCTGCTCTTTGCGCCATTGCCGACGAAGTAACCAAGGTTCACGCCATCTGCGTAAAATGCGGCTCACTGGCATATATCAGCCACCGACTGGTCAACAGCGACAAGCGCGTGCTGCTCGGAGAAACTCAAGAATACGAACCTCTCTGCCGAGAATGCTATAGCAAAGCGCTAAAAGCCGAAGAAGCGCCCCAAAATGGCTCATTATTTTCATAACAAAGGTTAAACCTCTGAATAATCCTTAATTATTAAACCGTAATTCTTAATTCTTTTGTACCTTTGCACCCGCTTTTAAACATAGCGCAGGCTGATCCGCTAGCTCAGTTGGTAGAGCACAACACTTTTAATGTTGGGGTCTTGGGTTCGAGCCCCAAGCGGATCACCAAAGAGAGAGGTCGCAAGACCTCTTTTTTATTGGCTAACATTGTAGTCATTTATCATCAACAGCAAGCTCAAAGATAACAAACAACGGGCTGTTTAGATAAAAAACAATAAAACAAGTTAAATAACCAACAACAAAAGTGAATTTCCACCTTATAACTCCTAATTATTTTGTACCTTTGCAGCCGCTTTTTCGACGTAACCGATGGAAGGAAGAAGAGTAGCCTGTCTATGTTGCGCGAAACTATTACAAATTCAAACCGTTATAATAAAATGGATTTAATTAAAGTTGCTGAAGAAGCATTTGCAACCGGTAAGAAATTCCCCGAGTTCCGTTCGGGCGACACCATCACCGTTGCTTACAAGATTATTGAGGGTTCCAAGGAGCGTATCCAGCTCTACCGTGGCGTAGTGATCAAGATTTGTGGTCATGGCGAAAAGAAGCGCTTCACGGTTCGTAAGATGTCTGGCACCGTAGGTGTGGAGCGTATCTTCCCCATCGAGAGTCCGAACATTGAGAGCATCGAGATCAACAAGTACGGTAAGGTGCGTCGCGCCAAGCTGTATTACCTCCGCAAGCTCACCGGTAAGCGTGCCCGCATCAAGGAGCGCCGCGTGAACCTGAAGAAGGACGAAGCTTAACAACCTGCGCACAAGCGGGGATTATCTCCAGCGAAAGTGCGCCCTTCAAAATCGACAACAAAAGCATTGCCTGCAGAATCTGGGCAATGCTTTTTCTTTTTTATTTCCCGTCAAGGAGCCCCTGAAAGATGCTTTTGGATCATAATTTGAGCCACAAAACATCCACTTTCTCTCAATTTGCGCATTTTCGCAAACCATTGATTATCACCATATTTAGCAAAAACAACTCTTCCACTTTATCCACTTTCTTGCCAACAGGCCCATGCCGTTCAAGAAAAAAGCGTTATCTTTGCACCGCAAAACTGCCTATCAAAACATAATATATTTTTTATTAATTTTTTAAGTATGAATAAAGGAAGGTTTCTAACGATGCTTACGGCACTGTTTATGGCTGTAGCATCTCATGCCCAGGGAATCTTGGGCACAGTGACTGACGACATGGGAGAGCCCATTATCGGAGCTACCGTTGTCGAGAAATCGAACCCTCAGAATGCCACCATTACCAATATGGATGGTCAGTTTACCATTAAGGTAAGCGAGGGTAAGACTCTGGTTATTTCCTTTGTGGGTTACACCACTCAGGAGGTGAGTGCAAAGAACGGCATGACCGTCGTACTGAAAGACGACGCCCAGTTGCTGCAAGACGTGGTGGTGATTGGTTACGGTGTGCAGAAGAAGAGCGTGGTGACGGCCTCTATCGCCAAGGTGAGTGCCGACGACCTCGACGGCAAGACACGTCTGCGCGCAGAGGATGCCCTGAAGGGTATGGCCGCTGGTATCAACGTCACTTCGGCTTCGGGTCAGCCTGGTTCGAAGTCTATGATCCGTATTCGTGGTAATGGTACCATCAATGCCGACAAGGACGGACCTCTTTATATTATAGATGGTATGCCCACCAACCAGGACGGTATGGAAAGCGTGAACCCCTCTGACATCGAGTCGATCGAGGTGCTGAAAGACGCTGCCTCGGGTGCCATCTATGGTGCACGTGCCGCCAATGGTGTGATTCTCATCACCACCAAGAAAGGAAAGCAGGGCAAGGCTCAGATCAACTACAACTTCTCTCACGGCTGGCAGTCGGCTTGGAAGAGGCGCGACGTGACGGGTGCCGTGGATTACGCCATTCTGCAGAACGAGCGCCGTGTGGAAAAGGGCATGCCGATTCTCTATGTCGACCCATACGACCTCACTGACGACAACGGCGACAAGGTGGTGGGCTTCGGTACCGACTGGCAGGACCTCGTTTTCAACGACAACGCGCCCATCCAGCAGCATGACCTCAGTGTCAGCGGTGCTTCTGAGAAGGTGAACTACTACCTCTCGCTGGGCTACTTCACCCAAGAGGGTATCGTGGGTGGCAACTACGGACAATCGAACTACGATCGTCTGACGCTGCGCTCAAACAACCAGTTCAACTTGTTTGATGTCTCGAACGAACGTAATTTCTTGAACAAGCTGGACTTGGGTGCCAACATCTCTTACATGCGTGTTCACAATACAGGCATCGATGCCAACTCCACTTGGGGTTCGGTGTTGGGTAGTGCCCTCTATCTGGCTCCCACGCTGCCTGTAACGCTGCGCGGCACCATTGCCGACAAACAGATTAATCAGTATCCGCAGTTTGACCTCTATACCGATGCTTCCGGCAATCCTTATACAATCCCTAACTTCATCGGATCGTATCAGGAGCAGAACAACCCGGTGGCCATGCTGCACGGCAACCCCAACCGCAACTGGTCGCATAAGTTCATGCCGAAGTTCTCGCTCGACCTCCAGATTTGGGACGGACTGTCGTACCACTTCACTTGGAGCGCAGAGCAGTCGTTCTGGGGCTACAATGCCGCAACGCTGCAAGAGTATTACCTCTCTGGCAACAACAACGCCGACCACACATCGGCCACAGTCTACAAAGGCAACAACTCTACCTGGCAGGTGGAAAACACACTGACCTACGACAAGCAGTTTGGCAAGCACTCCATCGGCGTGGTACTCGGTCAGTCGGCCTTGAAGTCGAAGGGCGACGAACTGGGTGCCGGCCACTGGTACCTGGTTAACCGCGACAAGCCTTACCTGAACTACACCACTGGTGGCGACATCGAGTTCTCTTACGACGACAAGGGCGTGATGACCGGTGCCAAGAGTCTCGTCAGTGGATGGGGTGGCCCGTATGTGGAGCATCGCGTATCTTCGCTTTTCGGACGTATCAGCTATAACTACGACGAGCGTTACATGGTTCAGGCAACCATCCGCCGCGACGGTTCCAGCCGTTTCGGTTCAAACAACAAATATGGTACGTTCCCCTCATTCTCACTGGGTTGGAACATCATGAACGAGCAGTTCATGGAGCAGACACACGACTGGCTGTCGAACATGAAGCTGCGCTTCTCATGGGGTAAGAACGGTAACGACAATATCGGCGACTTCGCCTATACCACACTGACATCGCTTGGTGGTTCGAGCAACTACTACTTCGGACAGACGGCAGCGATGATGTATGGCTCGAAAGCCAACCGCCTGGCCAACGAAGACCTGAAGTGGGAGGAGAGCGAACAGACCGACCTCGGACTCGACCTCGGCTTCTTCAACAACGCGCTGACCTTCTCTGTGGATTACTTCATCAAGAAGACCAACGGCATGATCATCGAGATGCCTATCCCGAGCTATGTCGGTGAGGCTCGCCCGCTGGCCAACGTCGGCGACATGGAGAACAGTGGTGTGGAGTTTGAGTTGGGTTACAAGTGGAACATCCGCGACGCTCGCTTTGCCGTGAAAGGCAATGCCTCCTATCTGCACAACAAACTGAAGAATCTGGGTAACGACACTGGTTTCCTCAACTACGGCATCAGCCAGTTCTCAGGTGGCGGCACACGCGCCGAAAACGGACAGCCCTTCCCCTTCTTCTATGGCTACAAGACCGACGGCATATTCCAGACGACAGCCGAGGTAAACAGTTATACCAACGCCACGGGTGGTCTCATCCAGCCCGATGCCCGTCCGGGTGATGTCCGCTTCGTGGATGTCAACGGCAACGGCATAATCGACGAGGACGACCGTACCAACATCGGTAACGGCACGCCGACATGGACCTTCGGTCTGAACTTCGACGCTGAGTGGAAAGGCTTTGACCTGAGTGTCTTCTTCCAGGGCGTATCGGGCGCAGACGTCTTCGACGCTACATTCCGTCAGGACATCGAGTCGGCCAACTATCCCACATGGGTACTCGACCGCTGGACAGGTCCTCACACATCGAACAAGGTGCCCACCATCGGCGATTCAAAGAACTGGGTGGTCAGCGACCTCTACATTCAGGACGGTTCCTACCTGCGCCTGAAGAACATCACCTTGGGTTACACCCTGCCGCGCCAGCTGACACAGAAGGTGAGCATCAGCCGTTTGCGCCTCTATGTACGTGCAGAGAACCTCTTCACATGGACCAAGTACTGGGGCTTCGATCCTGAAATCGGTACCAGTGGCACAGGACTTGGCGTCGATTATGGTGTCTATCCGCAGGCACGCACATGGACCATCGGATGCAACATCTCCATTTAATGACAAGAAACATCGTAATAACGTAATATCGAATTCATATGAACAAGAATCAATCAATCATAGCAGGTGTGTTTGCCGCATCATTGATGCTGGCCTCCTGCAGCGATGACTTCCTCGAGGTGAAGAATCCGACGGGTGAGCCTCTTGAGGAATACTATACCACCGACGAGCATCTGAACGAGGCCCTCACCTCGGCCTATGCTCCCCTGCACTGGCCCGACTGGGACAACTCTGCCTACAACGACCTGACTGTCGATGCTGAAATCTTGGGCGACGACTTCTGGCCGGGTGGCGCTTCAAATACCGACAACGAACACTGGCACAAGCTCTTCAACTTCGAAGGCAGTGGTAACTACACCCTTGCTACGCTCTGGGGCGACTTCTACAGTGGCATCAAGCGTTGCAACGACTGCATCAAGTATTGTTCTTGGGGTGGTGGCTCTGCAAGCAAACGTAGCTCCTACGAGATGCAAGCCCGCCTCCTGCGCGTGTACTATTATAATATATTGTGGCACTACTATGGCAACGTGCCTTTCTATCTCGAGAACCTCACTATTCCTTACACTGCTCCGCAGCTGAAGGCCGACGAGATCTACGCCGAGCTGATGCCTGAGCTGGAGGCTATCATCGAGTCGAAGGTGCTCCCCCTGCGCTGGGATGCTGCTAATGCAGGACGCGTCTCACAGGCTATGGCCTACATGCTCTATGCCGAAATGGTAATGTACCAAAAGGATACTGCACGCTATCCGCAGGCTCTCAGTTTCATGAAGGAGATTATCGCATCGAGCGACTATAACCTCATGAACGACTATGCCGCCCTGTGGGAAGAGAGTGGTGAGTGGTGCCAGGAGTCGATCTTCGAGATCAACTACAACGACGACCAAGGCCAGCGCGACTGGGGTGCAGCTGCCCTGAACGCAGGTGGCAGTGTGCTGCCCACGCTCATCTCGCCCAACTCGTGGCCTGGTGGTGACGGCTGGGATGCCGGTATGGATGGTTGGGGATTTCTGCCCGTCCGTCTGGAGACCTACAACATGTTTGCTGAAGGCGATGTGCGTCGCGATGCCACCATCTGGGATGTACGCGGCGTGACTTATACCGAACGCTACCAAGACACCCACCTCTGGCTGAAGAAGTATCGTCCGCAGACAGCCAACTGTCAGGACAACCCAGGCTCAAAGAACCTGAACTACAACAACAACAAGCGCATCTACCGCTATGCTGAGACACTGCTCAACGCTGCCGAACTGCTGCTTGCCACAGGCGGAAGCGCTTCCGAGGCTCTGGGTTATCTGAACCAGGTGCGCAACCGTGCCGGATTGGAAGGCTATGCCGACTGCAACCTCGACAACATCCTGAACGAACGCCACATGGAGTTCTGCGGCGAAGGTAAGCGCTACTTCGACCTCGTGCGTACCGACCGTGCTGCCACGACTTTGGTTCCGGACAACTATGGTTATCGCACCAACTCTTGGACGCCCAGCAAGAAGCACATTCCGTTGGCTCAGTCAGAACTCGATGCCGACCCGACTCTCGTGCAGAACAACTATTGATTTTCGACCACGAATTTCAAGGATTACACGAATGTTTTTCAACAACGTATTAAATGAATTTCACAAATTATGAATAAGAAGATATATCAATTATTCTGCGCAGGCTTGGTAGGCTTCGGTCTTGCAGCCTGCTCGCCTGACGAATTCAACGGTGCCGATCCCAACGGGCTACCCTCTCTCTCAGGTGAAGACTTCACGCTGATTGTCGACCAGGAGGTGAACCAGATTCAGGTGAGCTTCCCTGAGAAGGATGGCGTGTACCCTGTCTGGATCTTCAATGGTGCGACCTACTCCACGCTGAACAATGCAGGATGGGCCAACACAGATCAAGGCACCTATACAGTTGAGATGAAACTCGGCAACCGCAATGGCATCAGCCAGAGTAGCATCACCAAGACCTTCACCTTCAATGAGACCAAGGTGAACTGGACCAACTACTTCAACCGTATCACTGGCAAGGAGTGGCGCATCGACTATAGCGAGCGGGCACACCTGGCTTGCGGCGAACTGGGTAGCGACGGCACCAACTGGTGGGCTGCAGCTCCCGAGGAGAAAAAGGGCTTCGGTGTTTACGACGACCGCCTGACATTCACTGCTGACAACAACAAGGGCGGCACGTTCATCTACAATCCCGGACCCGACGGCATGACTTACGTCAACACGGGCACCACGTTCTGGGGACATGGGGATGCCGACTTCGATACTCCTACACAAGAGCAGGTGTCGGGCTACCACTTCGAACGCGACACTTGGACCGACTCCGAGGGACAGGAAGTTTCCGTAGACTACCTGGTGCTCGACGACAACACGCTCTTCCCCTACATCAGTAGCGACTTGCAGTATGCCAAACCGCGCTTCCGCATCGAGACCCTCACAGCTTCGAAGATGGTGCTGCTCTTTGAGAACAACACTGCCAACATCACATGGCGCTTCATCCTGACAAGCAAGGACGAGGTAAAGGCCTTCGAAGGCTTCGACCCGAACAGCGACTTCAATATGTGGAAGAACGTGGAATACACGATGTCCTACTACTATGCTCCCAACTGGAATCAGATTGCAGATCCCGACTTCCAGGCTGTAGGCAACGACTACACCGTTACACTGCCTGAGGCAACCTTCGACCAGTGGCAGGCACAGGTGGCCTTCAAGACCACGAACATCAGCACATCGGCTGCCCACAACTACGACTTCTCGTGTATCCTCACCCCGACGATGGATATCAACGGTGTGACCGTGAAGCTCGTGATGGATGGCGACGACGGTGTGTTCTACTTCGCCGACCGCGTTGACCTGAAGTCTGGTCAGGACTACATCTTCTGGAAGAGCGACATGCCCGGTATCGACATGGAACGTGTGAACCTCTTCTTCGACTTTGGTGGCAACCCTGCCGGTGAGGTCATCAACATCCGCAACATCGTGTTGAAGGATCATGCCAACGACGATGGCACCGTACTGCCTGAAGATGGACCAGCTGAACCAGAAGCTGTGGTCGACTGGAACGAGAACTCCGCCGCCAACCTCTGGAAACCCGTGGAAGACGGAACAGCCTTCATCAGCGTCACACCGTGGTTTGCCGATAATGGCTGGAGCCAGATTGCCGATCCGGAATGGAAACACGAAAACGGTGTATGGGAAGTGACCATGCCCGAAGGAATGGGTGGTTCACAGTGGCAAGGCCAGTTCCCCATCAACACCTCGCTCAAAGCCAGCCTTGACAAGAAGTACAACTTCTACTGCGTCATCGAGTCTGACTACGACCTGCCGGGTGTCACCATCAAGCTCACGGAGACCGACGATCCCGACGGCACCAAGCACGACGGCAACTTCTTCTTCGCCGACCGCCACGACATCAAGGCCGGTAAGCAGTTCGTCTACAAAGCAGAGGGCGTTCAGCTCATCCAGAACGATGCCCATGCTCTGTCGCTCTTCTTCGACTTTGGCGGATCGCCTGTCGGAGCCACGGTCAGCATCAGCAAAATCTACTTCGAGGAGGCTGTTGAGATGAACTACAACGATGCCGACAACCTTTGGAAGAGTGTCGATGAGGGTTCCGCTTTCATCAGCATCACGCCGTGGTTCGCCAACGACAGCTGGGCACAGATTGCCGACCCCGAATGGAGCCATAGTGGCAGCAAGTGGGAACTCACCATTCCTGAGGGTATGGGCGGTTCGCAGTGGCAGGGACAGTTCCCCATCAACACCACGCTCACCGCTGCCCTTGCCGACAGCTACAATTTCCAGTGCACTGTGGAATCTGAGAACGACATTGCCGGCGTGACCATCAAGCTCACAGAGACCGACGATGCCGATGGCACCAAGCACGACGGCAACTTCTTCTTCGCCGATCGTCACGACGTGAAGGGCGGAGAGCCGTTTGTCTACAAGGCAACGGGCGTTCAGCTCATCCAGAACGATGCCCATGCTCTGTCGCTCTTCTTCGACTTCGGTGGGGCTCCTGCCGGAACGAACATCGTCATCAGCGACATTATCTTTGAGAAAGTGAAATAACCTTTTATAGCCACTGAGGGTGTGGCGGACCATAGATTCCGCCACTCCCTCTTTTCTATTTGCTTATGAAGAATAGATATTTTATGTTAGGATTGTTGCTCTCCGCCATGTCGATGATGGCCTGCGGGGGCAGCGACGACGAACCTACGACGACAACTATCAGCATCACGGCATCGCCAGAGGCCATCGCGGCACCGACAGTTGGTGGCAGCTACTCCATCAACGTCACGACGACGGGTAAGGAGTGGGGCGCCTATTCCAACGACGAGTGGATCAAGGTGGTGGCCAACGGTACGACGACAGCATCAGGAACGGTCAGCATCACCATCGCTGAGAATCCTAACACAGAGGAGCGCACAGGCACCGTCGTCCTCATGTCGGGTACTGCTCGCAAATCCGTCAACGTCACGCAGGCAGCAGCCGAAAAAGAGCTCTATCCAGCTCCCGAAGGCTATAAGTTGGTGTGGCAGGATGAGTTCAACAGCGGCTCTGAGCTCAACGGCAACGACTGGGCCCACGAGGTGAAGAACAGCGGATGGGTGAACAACGAGCGACAGAACTATGTGAACCACAAAACGCCCGGCGGCGAGTTGGTCACAGAGGTGAAGAACGGAACACTCCGCATCCACTGTCTGAAAGAAAACGGCAAGGTCTACTCTGGTCGCGTCTACGCCAAAGTAAAGGAAGGATGGACCTACGGCTATATCGAGGCCAGCATCAAACTGCCAAAGGGCAAAGGCACTTGGCCCGCCTTCTGGATGATGCCCGTGAACTTCAAGTCATGGCCTGCCGACGGCGAGATAGACATCATGGAAGAGGTGGGCTACCACCCCAACTACGTGTCATCGTCGCTTCACGCCAATGCCCACGTACACTCTAACGGCACGCAGGTGACCCACGAGATGTACTGCGCTGGCGCTGAGGGCGAGTTCCACACCTATGCCATCGAGTGGCGGCACGACAACATCACTACCTACGTTGACGGTAAGGTGCAACTCAACTACGATAACCGCGGACTAGGCCGCGACGATTGGCCCTACGACGACCCGTTCTATGTCATCTTCAACCTCGCGTGGGGCGGCGATTGGGGTGGTGCCCAGGGGGTCGACGAGTCAGCTCTGCCCGTCACGATGGAAGTGGACTACATCCGCGTATTCCAAAAGAAATAACATGCAAAAAACTATTCTATACTTAATTGTTTTCCTTTTGGTTGCCTGTTCCGCCACGAACAGGCAGCCACAGGAAGGCTTTGTCACCATTCAGGGGACCGACCTAATAAAGCCCAACGGTGAGAAGCTGTTCATCCAAGGCACGAATCTTGGCAACTGGCTCAACCCCGAAGGCTATATGTTCGGATTCAGTCGCACCAATTCGGCTTGGATGATCGACCTGCTCTTCAAGGAGGCAGTCGGACCTGATGTCACGGCTCGTTTCTGGCAGGCGTTCAAGGACAACTACATTACCCGTGCCGACATCGACTTCATTGCCGCTCAGGGTGCCAACACCATCCGCCTGCCCTTCAACTACAAACTCTTCACCGATGAGGACTACATGGGACAGACCGGTCAGAAAGACGGCTATGCCCGTATCGACTCTGTGGTGAACTGGTGCAAAGCCAACCGCCTGTATCTCATCCTCGACATGCACGACTGTCCTGGCGGTCAAACGGGCGACAACATTGACGACGGCTACGGCTACCCTTGGCTCTTTGAGAGTGAGGCTTGCCAGCAACAGTTCTGCGACATCTGGCGCGAGATAGCCGATCGCTACCACAACGAGACCACCATCCTGGGCTACGAACTGATGAACGAGCCCATTGCCCACTATTTCCAAAACAAGGACTCGCTCTATCAGCTGCTTCAGCCATTATACAAACGGGCGGTGGCAGCCATCCGCGAGGTGGACAAAAACCATATCATCCTGTTGGGCGGCGCCCACTGGAACAGTTTCTTCTGGATGCTCAACGACACCACCTACGACGATAAACTGATGTACACTTGCCATCGCTACGGTGGACCCGCCACCCGCGAGGCCATCACGCACTATATCAACTTCCGCGACTCCACTAACCGCCCCATGTACATGGGAGAGTTCGGCCACAACACCGACGAGTGGCAACGCGACTTCGTCGATGTGCTGAAAGCGGTGAACATCGGCTACACGTTCTGGCCCTACAAGAAAGTCGACAATTCGTGCATGTCCGCCATCCAGCGGCCAGAAGGATGGGACTCCGTCGTTGTGAAGTATTCAGAAACTTCACGCAACACCTATCAGGAATGGCGCGAGGCACGTCCCAACCAGCAACGCTTCCAAGACCTGCTCATGCAATTCGCCAAGAATTGCCGTTTTGAAAACTGCCAGCCTCAGAAGGACTATATCCAGACGATGGGGCTGAAAGACAAACGCTAACGATCAAACGAAATGAAAAAAACACTATTGACCGCTGTGCTGTTAGGCACAACCCTGATGGCACAAGCACAGACCCGACCGCTATATCTCGACGACACGAAGCCCATCGAAGAGCGTGTCGAAGATGCACTGAAGCGCATGACACTCGACGAGAAGATAGCTGTCATTCACGCTCAAAGTAAGTTCTCCAGCCCAGGTGTGAAGCGCCTTGGTTTTCCTGATTTCTGGACCGACGACGGGCCTCACGGTGTACGCCCCGATGTGCTTTGGGACGAATGGGAACAGGCAGGACAATCGAACGACTCTTGTGTGGCCTTCCCTGCCCTTACCTGTCTGGCAGCCACATGGAATCCCTCGATGGCACGTCTCTACGGCGAGAACCTCGGCGAGGAGGCTCTCTACCGCAACAAAGCCATGATTCTGGGTCCTGGTGTGAACATCCTGCGTACTCCGCTGGGGGGCCGCAACTTTGAGTATATGGGCGAAGACCCCTATCTCGCCTCACGCATGGTGGCGCCTTACGTGCAGGGACTGCAGTCGAAAGGTGTGGCAGCCTGCGTGAAGCACTACGCCATGAACAACGATGAGGAGTATCGCCATCAGGTGAACGTCATCCTCTCCGACCGCGCCCTCCACGAAATCTATCTGCCCGCCTTCAAGGCTGCAGTCACTGAAGGACACGTCTGGGGACTCATGGGTGCCTACAACCTCTATCAGAACGAGCATAACTGCCACAACCAGAAGCTGCTCAACCAGATACTGAAAGGCGACTGGCAGTACGACGGTGTGGTGGTGAGCGACTGGGGCGGTGCCCACGACACGGAGCAAGCCATCCGCAACGGTCTCGATATGGAGTTCGGCACATGGACCAATGGTCTGTCGGCAGGCACCAAGAATGCCTACGACAACTACTATCTGGCCTACCCCTACAAACAGCTCATCCAGAGCGGAAAGTTCACAGAGAAGGAGCTCAACGACAAAGTGCGCCGCGTGCTGCGCCTGTTCTTCCGCACCACGATGAACCGCAACCGCCCGCACGGTTTCCTCTGCTCTGAGAGTCACTACGCGGCAGCCCGAAAGATTGCCTCTGAGGGCATTGTGCTGCTAAAGAACAGCCCACTCCCAACCTCCCCCAAGGGGGGAGAGAAGCTACTCCCGCTGACTCCAGAGAAGCTCCAACGCCTCGCCGCATCTTCTCCCCTTGGGGGGGATAAGAGGGGGGCCACCATTCTCGTCGTCGGCGAGAATGCCATCAAGCCTATGACCGTGGGCGGTGGTTCTTCTTCGCTGAAGGTGCAGCACGAGATTTCTCCGCTCGACGGTCTGAAACGAGCTATGACATCCCTCGCACCCTCGCACCACCAAATCGACTTCGCTCGCGGCTATGTAGGCGACACCACCTCTTTCTATAATGGTGTGCAGATGCACGTCGACCTGCGCGAGTATCGTCCCGCCGACGAACTCATAGCCGAAGCCGTGGAGAAAGCCCGTCAGGCCGATGTGGTCATCTTCTTTGGCGGCTTGAACAAGAGCGACTATCAGGATGCAGAGGATCACGACCGCAAGGAATATGGTCTGCCCTACGGACAAGACCAATTGATGGAAGCGCTGCTCAAAGTCAACCCCAACATCGTCTACGTCAGCATCTGCGGAACACCCACCGAACTGCCGTGGGTCAGCCGTGTGCCCGCCATCGTGCAGGGTTGGTACATTGGTTCTGAGGCAGGAACGGCATTGGCCAATGTTCTCATCGGAAAGACTAATCCCTCAGGCAAATTGCCCTTCACCTGGTATGCTAAGCTCAACGACTGTGGTGCCCATGCGCTGAACACCTACCCTGGTACGTGGCGTGAAGGTCATCAGATTATCGACGAGGAGTACAAAGAGGACATCTTCGTAGGCTATCGCTGGACCGACCGTCAGAAACAGAAGCCCACCTTCGCCTTCGGGCACGGTCTCTCTTACACCACGTTTGCCTTAGGCAAGGCCACTGCCGACAAGAAGACGCTCACCGCCGATGAGACCATCTCCTTCACCGTCAACGTGAAGAACACGGGCGATGTGGCCGGTTCTGAGGTCGTGCAGCTTTACGTTTCCGACCTGAAGTCGTCGCTGCCCCGACCCGTGAAAGAGCTGAAGGGTTTCCAGAAGGTATTCTTGCAGCCTGGCCAAAACCGCGACATCACCATCACCCTCGACCGCTCTGCCCTCTCCTACTACGACGACACGCGTCAGGAATGGGTATGCGAACCTGGCGACTTCGAAGCCCTGATCGGCACCGCCAGCGACCGCATCTCCTCAAGGGTGAAGTTCACGCTGCGTTGACTCCCAATCTTTCAAATCAACAACTGGAAACAATGGAGAAATACTTAGCCAATCCTCTGCGCTACGACAGAGGAATGAATTACGACAGGTGCGGCCGTAGCGGTGTGCTGCTGCCACGCCTATCGTTAGGTTTCTGGCATAACTTTGGTGGCGTTGACCCCTATGAGCGCAGTCGCGCCATCACTCGTTATGCGTTCGACCAAGGTGTGAACCACTTCGACCTGGCCAACAACTACGGTCCTCCCTACGGCTCTGCGGAAGAGACGATGGGCCGACTCATGGACGACGATTTCCGTCCTTATCGCGATGAACTGTTCATCTCGACCAAGGCAGGCTACGACATGTGGCCTGGTCCTTACGGCAATTGGGGGTCGCGCAAGTATCTCATGGCTTCGCTCGACCAGTCGTTGCGCCGTATGCACCTGGACTATGTGGACCTGTTTTATTCCCATCGCTACGACCCCAATACGCCCCTTGAGGAGACTCTTCAGGCGCTGGTCGATGTGGTGCGTATGGGCAAGGCCCTCTATGTGGGCATTTCGAGCTGGCCTCTTGAGGCCACACGCTTTGCCTTCAGCTATCTCAAAGCTCACGATGTGCCCTGCCTCATCTATCAAGGCCGTCTGAACCTGCTCGACCGCAAACTGCAGCAGGAAGGCATCCTCGACCTTTGTGCGGAGCAGGGTGTGGGCTTCATCAGTTTCTCGCCATTGGCACAGGGGTTGCTCACCGACCGCTATCTGAACGGCATTCCCAGCGACTCGCGCATGTCGAGGGGAAAATCGTTGAAGGAAAGCGTGCTCACCGACGAGCTGTTGCAGAAGCTAAAGGCTTGGAACAGCTTGGCTCACGACCGCGGCGAAACGCTTGCTGAGATGTCGCTGGCGTGGGTGCTTGCCCAGCGAGGAGTGACGTCAGTGCTCGTCGGAGTCAGTTCTGTGGAACAACTGCAGAAGGACCTCAAATGCATTAGTGCCAAACCGTTTGCGCAAGAGCTATGATGGAAGATTTCGATAAATGCTGATACTCGCTGTGAGGGGTGTATCAAAACTCTGCCCCTACCTGTGGACTGCATTTAGTGTTTTGACACACCCTCGAACATGGAAACTTGCTGATTGAAGCCAAAGCATAAGGAATAAGAGCAACTCCTTCCCTCCTCTGACTCCGTAGACAACAAAATGCTGCGGAGCCAGGGAGGGAAGGAGTTTTTTACTCATTCAGCCGAATAAAAAAAATCGGTTCTGGTCATCTCACGGGTGTTATAGAATCGTTAGGCTTACCCTTCGTCCCAATCCATGGAATATCTTGAACAGGGTGGATACCTGTATGTCTGCATGACCATTCTCCACACGTGATATGTAGCTTTTCTTAGTACCAATCTTCTCGGCAAGCTGTTCTTGTGTAAGCCCTGCTTTCCGACGTTCTTCTTTCAAGTGCTCCCCCAAGATAAATGCATCTACCTCTGCATCAAATATCATTCTGATGGGAGTTCCTTCTGCACCAAAATCTTCTTCTATTAAATCTTCTATCGGCGTAAGATTCAATCTTTTCATTTCTACTCTTGTCATATTATTTGCCCTTTCTTATTTTCAAAGTAATCTTTCATGATTCGTTTTGCCTTGTCAATCTCATTCTGCGGTGTCTTTTGCGATTTCTTTTGGAAGCCATTGAATAAGACAACAAGATTGCCCTCGTCAAAACAACAGAAAATCCGGAATATATTGCCCTCATCCTCAACCCTGATTTCGTAAAAGCCCAGACACTCCTGAAATGGATCTTAAGAATGAAACTGGTACAACATCCAAGGTCATGATATAGAGGAAAACCTGGTATATTTTCTTCAAAGTCCGCAGGGACAAAGTCTTTTTGAACTCCTTAAAGTAGTCCTTGTATATTACCAACTGCCTTTTGTATTCTTTCTTTGACATGCATCTAAGTTTCCTGCAAAGGTAACTAATTAGTAAACATTCTCCAAATTATTCTTCTAAAAAGTGCATGAAATAAATACTTTTAACACTTGTACCAGAAAAAGAAATCATTTCTACCAATGAATCTGAACGTGGACACCCTCAGGGTCGTTCTCGAAGCGCAGAAGCAGGGTGTGGCTGCCAGCATCCCATTGGTGGGTGCTGGCAGTAGTTGTTTGGATGGTCTTTGGCTCGCGGGGCAGCAGGATGCGCATCACATTGTCGGTGTTGAGGGGCGAACGGGCAACGAACGAGAAACTACGTCGACCGACAAGCTCGTTCTCCTGTCGCGAGGCGGCAGCAAGCACCTGCGGACGGCGACGATGGCTCACCTTGTCGAGGTCGAGCAGGAAGGCTTGTTCACCAGGCATCACAACCTTCTCTCCTACTATGGGGAGCGACGGGTCGAAGAGGTCGATGAAGCGGCCGTTCAGCAGCAGAGGCTCATCGCTGACAGCTCCCTCGTCGACTACGGCAGCCATCAGGTAAGGTCCGCGCCGCAGCATGTAGTTGTTTTTTGTCTGAAGGCCTCCAGCAGCATTTTTCAGAACATCCAACAGCAGGCTTTCCAGCTCAGCATTCGCAGCAAACTCGCAAGGATTGGTTCTCAGCACGTAGATATGCCCTCGGCCGAAACGGTAATGCCCGTCGGCAGGTGTTTCGGGCATGTTCATCAACGCGAAGAGATGCTGCGAGGGAGCCTCATAGTGAAAACCACCCTTGTTCCACCATTGGGAAATATGCTGAAACGCATCGTCGTCGCGCCCGCAATAGACGAGCGTACCGCCATCTTTCACCCATCGGGCGATGTGCTCATGGGCTTCGGGCTGGAGAGGTTTCATGTGGGCATAGCTCATCAGCAGGACGCTGACATCGCGCCACGTGTCCTCAAAGCCGACATTCTCCAAATGGGTGATACCCACGGGGATGCCTCGCTTGACGAGTGGCAGGGTGAGCCCAAAGAAATTGGAAAGGCAGGAGTCGCGCAGCCCCTCAATGGGTTGCTGAAACATGATGGAATTGGCCATAAGCACGCTGAAGCCCTGCTGTCCGCTGACGCGGTTGCGCGAGACAGGCATCTGCCCCAACGCGTTGATCATCACCTGCATCTGCGTGGAATACGGACGCGGAATGAGGCTCTGCTCCTCGCTCTTGCCACTGACGCGATACAGCCGTTCGTAGATACGGTCGGGCCACGGCATCACCTCATAGTCGGCCACCGTGGGATAGAGCAACTGAGCCGTGAAAGTGGCCTGATAGTTGCGGCGATAGTCGTCCCAATCCACCACACCATCTTCGATAGGGTCGGTCAGGAAGAACATTTTCCTACCCGTCAGGCGCGTCATCGATTCCATGCAACCATATTCCAGAAAAGCGGTCTCAAAGACACGTTCACGATGCCTGCCCTGGAAGAAATTCGCAGCCCGCGAGGTGCCCGTCCACACCTGGGCGATATAGCCGTCGCAGCTCTCCAACGAAGCCAACGACGCCTCTGGCGACACGATGCCCCACTGGGCATAATTGATGAGCGAATGGGTGGGCACGTAGCAGCGCACGTTCATGCCCCGTTCGCGACCATAGCGCTTGGCGTAGGTGAAGACGCTGTCCAGCGCACGATAATAGAGATGGTATTTCAGATGGTTCGAGAGATACATGTTCTCGGCCGACGCATGCTGAGGTCGCCAGTCGAAGCCATAATAGTCGCGCCACTCACGCTTGAAAGCCTCGCTGTAGCCGCCCCTCATCCAGAACTCAGGCTCCTCAAGGAAGAGGGCATCAATGCCTGCGTCGATGGCCGGTCGGATGTGCCGTTCGCACAAATAGCGGAGATAGTTAAGCGTGGGAACAATGTAAGGTACCGATGGCCCGTGCATGATGGTGTCGCCCTGACGAGTCCGCTGCCCCTCGTCCATGTGTGGCCGCCCATCCCATTGGCCCGTGAAGTAGTCCTGATAGCCTCCCCAGGCAATGCCCGTCATGAAGTGGGTGGTATAGCCGTGATCGCGCCACGACTGCACACGTTGCCGGAAAGTGCGTTCCGGATGGTCGTTGGCACCATAGACCATCACCACATCGGCGCGCACATCGGTGGTGGGTTTCCACTGACTGCTTGTCTGGAAAGTGGTCTTCTCTCTCTGCGCAGCCACCTGTAAGGCAGCCATCAGGAGAAGCATCAGTACAAAGCTCTTCGTTTTCATTGTCGTGAATCCTTTCTTTGTTGCAAAGTTACAACAAAAATAGCGAAACGCCAATATCTGATTACCTAAAAAATAATGATTTTACAGATTAGTACATAAGTATTTGTATTAAGACAATCATATTAATTATTTGTATTTCGCTTATAACCAACAACTTAAAACAAACAACAATACCAACGGCGGTTTGATTGGCGCGAAAAAACGCATTGTCCATTTGTCACAATTGTCACGCTTGAATTTCAGGCGCGAAAAAACGCATTGTCCAATTGTCACAATTGTCACGCTTGAATTTCAGTAGGGCTTTTGTTAAAGAACAAACCACTTAGATTCGATTATAAAGAATTTGGATTGTTAAATCGTTCCAAAATGCAAAAATCGTCAAAAAACAAACTTTTTCTTCGATAGTAGGTTATAATATCACAAAGATTTTGTAATTTTGCATCGTTCATATCCAAGCCTTATGGCTTAGGGATTGAACTGCGACATATTGGAAAGCGTCATTGATGCTTTGTTTTTGGCTATCTGAAACTTCCACAATACAGAAAACCAGTCAAGAACAATAGCAGAGATGAATGCTACGGGTGTAGTATATACTCCCGGAGTGTGCAGAGGGCTGAGAGTTCCCTCATGCACACTTTTCGGGGAGTTAATAATACTGACTAACGTGGGTATTCAAACTCTGTTCGTTCACTGGTTAGGCTGTGGAAGGCCCCAGATAGCAGGACGAGCAGATGTGGATACCCCGTTTTTTGAATGCCGTTATCTGTTTATTAATCATCTGACTTATGGGTATCAGTCAGGATTAGTAATTACTGACCGATGCCTCAAAACACGGTAGTAAAGAATAGTTTTTTCGAAGCTAAGCCTTTTGTCAAATGGGCTGGTGGCAAGAGAAACCTACTTAAGAAGCTGGAAGCGCTGCTACCTGCTCGTTTTGACGATCTTCAGGATGTAACTTATATTGAGCCTTTTGTCGGTGGAGGTGCGATGCTCTTCCACATGTTATATAATCATAAATGTATAAAACGAGCGGTCATCAATGATATAAACCAAGACCTTATTCATTGTTATCAACTGATAGCAAATACCCCCAATATTCTAATAGACAGACTGAGGATTATTGAGAACAATTATTATAGTGTTGGGTTCCCTTCAAGAAAGGAGTTGTATTATGCCTATCGTGACCAATATAATAGTGTTGGAGTTCATCCTGATGAACGGGCTGCCCTTTTTATTTTTTTGAATCATACTTGTTTTAATGGACTATATAGAGTGAATGCAGCAGGCAAATTCAATGTTCCATATGGACGATACAAAAAGCCAGTTATATGTAATGAAAAATTGATAATGGCAGACCATTATCTGCTTAATTCCGTTGAATTGGTCATTCGTCAGCCAGGCGACTATAAGTTTGTCAGAAATAATCTCAGCAGGAAACATGTGAACTTTGCCTATTTTGATCCTCCCTATCGACCTTTAAGTGTTACATCGTCATTTAGGGAATACTCAAATAGTCCCTTTGGTGACAAACAACAGAATGAGTTAAAAGTGTTCTGTGACAATTTGTCAGCAAGAGATTGTCTGATTATGCTAAGCAATTCTGACAGCAAGACTGAATTTGGAGATTCGTATTTCGAGGCGTTATATGAGGGATATCATATTCAACGGATATTAGCGCCACGTTTTATTAATGCTTATGGTGAAAAACGTGAGCAATTGAAAGAAGTAGTTATCACAAATTATAATTGCCAAAAACATGCTGAAAAAAAATAAATACAAACCCATTTATAGGACACATAAAGATTCAATTGATAAAGATTTTTATGTTCCATGTTTTAGTGAAAGCATTAAGCTTAATAGAGCTGCTGGTTATTTTTCGCTTCACTCTTTAGTATTGTCAATTGATGGGATAATTAGGTTTATACGCAAAGGAGGTATAATAAATCTAATATGTAGCCCAGACCTTTCACAAGTTGACGCGGAACTTATTGATGCAAGTATAAGTCTTGACAAAGATCATATTACGAAATCTTTATTAGAATGTATTATAGGGAAAGAACTCACTGATGAAGAACTGTTGCAGCTTGATATTGTATGCAATATGCTGACAGAAGGCAAATTGGTAATAAAGATTGCATATCAGCCCTTGGGTATATTCCATGAAAAGTTTGGTATTTTTATTGATGAAAAGAATAACAAAGTATATTTTAATGGTTCTCTAAACGAGACAAAACGAGCTTTTGTTCACAATCAGGAAAGTATCCGAGTTAATTATTCTTGGCAGAGCGAATTCACATCAAGTTTTATAGAAAGTGAATTACGCTACTTTGACAGTTTATGGAATAACAAAGAAGAATCGGTTGTTGTAATTGATTTTCCGGAAGCAGTTGAAAAAGAACTATTGAGTTTTTACAAAAGAAGTGATACTCTTGAGTCCGCAATAGACAATTATATCTCCACGCATATTACGAAAGGAAAGAAGACCCTCTACTCATATCAAGAAGAAGCCATCAGACAGTTTTGTGATAATGGATATCAACATTTTTATGAGATGGCTACAGGTACTGGAAAAACCTTTACTTCTGTCAAAACTATCCAAGTATTAGAGAATGCGTGTGAAGAGAATTTGTTTGTGGTCATTTGTGTTCCACAGGTAGATCTACAAATGCAATGGGCGAGAGCACTTAATGATGAGGGATACAATAAAGTATATTTGTTTGGTGGGAATGGAAAAGCGTTTGACCAAACAATAGCAGAAGCTACTATCGATTATTATTCTGGAGAAAGAAATGTGATATGTGTTGCGGTTTTTGATACTTTTTTCACAAAAGTGTATCATAGAATTAATCGCATAACATCCTTGTTTATAATCGTAGATGAGGCTCATAATCTGACTAAGAGTAATCTTTCAGCATTGGTTGAACTCAATCCAAAATATAAACTAGGGCTTAGCGCGACCATTCAACGATTCAATGAAAGCGAATCTGAAGCAATTGCCAAATTCTTCACACCTGGCGATACGTTCTATTATGGCATTGAAGATGCTATTAATAATAACTTCCTGTCAAAATACGAATACCATCCAATCTTTGTGCATCTAAATGAAGATGAGAACGAAAAATTCTTATTCAAAAGCAAATTGCTTGCTCAAGAATTGAATAAGGAAGACCCTGATCCTGAAATTATAGACAAATTACGCCGAGAACGAAGTCTAATTCTGAAACAGGCTGCCAATAAGTTAGTTAAATTAAAAGAATTGACAGAAGAAAGCTACAATTTCGTAAATTCTGTAGTCTATTGTGGTCAAGGAAAAGACAATGAAGGCGAGTCCATCATCGATTCTGTGACTAGAATTTTGTATGAAAAAGGTCTTGTCGTCTCACAGTTTACCAGCCATACGCAGGATCGCAAAAAAGTATTATACGAATTTGAACATAGTTTCTTTGATACTTTGGTTGCCATAAAATGTTTTGACGAAGGTGTTGATGTTCCCAAACTTGACAAGATATATATTATGGCAAGTGATAGCGCACTCAGGCAGACCGTTCAACGTAGAGGCCGTGTATTGAGAAAATGCAAAGAAAGTGGTAAAACCATTGCCTACATCTACGATATGGTGGTGCTTCCTGCGATTGAAGCTGGTACATTCGGGTGTGAAGGGTTGCTTAAGATTGAACTTTCGCGGGCAAGAGAATACAATCGCCTAGCATTGAATAAGGAAGAAAATGAATTCGTATTCTGCGATATAGAGAATAAATACCATATAACAATAGATAATATCACTGACTATGAAACAGAACCCAATTGAAGATGTTTTAGAAGAACTTCATTTTACTGATGTTCAGAAAGAAGGTTTTTGGAAGTTCTTAAACTATGCCAAAACCTGTCAAGAAACAGGAAATAACAAACAGTTGAAATCACAGCTTGAAATGGTTGTGAAGGAAGTTGTTGCTAAATCTTAACGTCATGAAGATCAATTATATCAAATATCATAACTACCGATGTTTTAAGGATGTTGTCATTCGATTTGACACGACTGAAAAGAAAAACATTTCACTTGTTTTAGGTGTCAATGGTTCTGGTAAAACAGAAATGTTGTTTTCTTTTCAGTGGGTGCTTTACGGTTTCGATTTTAAAAGCCTGCGTGAAAAAGAAGAAACGCCTTACTCTTTGAACTCGACTCTTTATCACCGACTCGAAGTTAATAAGCATGCAAATTCCGTTGATTGCTGGGTAGAACTTTCGTTTACGAACAAGGATAGTATTACAAATAATTGTATTGACTATTATGTAAAACGCACGGAAACTTTTATGCGTATAAATGACAAAATTTCTTCAATGGTGAAAGTGGAGCTAAGCCATACAGAGCCGAATGGTGAGCGTACCACACCTGAGACAAACTTAGATGTGATTGAAGGATTGCTTTCAAGAATCATTCCAAAATCAATTTTAGAAGGGATTACTTTCGATGGTGAGCGAATGAAAAAGCTAAATTTCGTTGGTGAGCAATCGAAAGAAACCATAAAAAACGTCATTTCTCTTGTAACCAACGAAAAGTTATTTGAACTGTGTACTGCAGAAATAAAGGATGTGAAATCTGATATTCACAAAATGCGTAAGCGAATAAACAAAAGCAACGGAAATGTAACTGCAGAAGGATTGGAAAACGAAATAGTAGATCTGGAGGATGCGATAGAAGATAAAGAAATAGAACTAAGTGCAATTTCAAAAAACAAAGAAAAAATAGAATCGAGAATAAATGAGATTTCTTTGAAGTTTTCACAACTTGAAGAGGCTCATAAACTCGAGCAAAAACGAAAAGGATTAGAAAGAGATTTTGTTACAGCAAAAAAGCAATTTGAACAAAATACAGATTTGTTCTATAAACGACTTCTAGATGGATATGCATTAGTTACAGACAAATTGGTTGAAGACGTAAAGAACTCAATTGAAAATGTCGATGTGCCAACAGGTCTTACTGTTGAAGCAGTTAGAAGCATTCTAAAAAGGCCCAAATGCATCTGTGGGCACGATATGGATGAAGAAGCCGTTAAAACACTTACTGATATGATTGCTGCTTTGCCACCTGACAATATTAGCAGTACGCTTCTTTATATGGCTAATCAATTTGAGGGAGAAAAGAAAAGAGCAAAAAATGAACTCAAAGAGAGTTATAATGCAATGAAGAATAGCGAAGAAGAAGTAGCAAGGATTAAAAATGAATTATCAGACATCTCTTCGTCGTTAATTTCAAATGTGTCAGAAACTATTAAACGACTTGAAATGGAGAGGAGGGAAAATGATGAGCAGATGGGGCGTTTGAAAGGAAATGAGGAAAGATGTAAGGCAACGATAGAGAGAGATAATAAGCGTCTTAAAGAGGCAAGGAAAGAACTTGAAGATGTATCTGATAATCAAGAACAGATTAAGGCTTTAGGTTCGGAGCAAGATGTTTTAGAACTATTCTCGAATGCAATAAAGAAGATTGGTGAGAGGAACAACGAGTTATCTTTAGAAAGCATTAATAGATACTTGACTGATGCCTACACACTATTGAGTGAAGATACTGGTCGGCGCATTTATCTGTGCCAATACAATAATAAGGAGAAATATCGATTGGTGACTTATGTTAAGAGTAAATATGATGAATTGAAGTCTTCATGGATCAATAGCGGACGTATCAAAACACTTGAAGATGAAAATTTAAGTGAAAGTGAAATACATGAGAGAATTGTTCTTGAGGTGGTTGAAGGTAAATCTACCGGACAGAGTAAGGTAAACTCACTAGCTTTTGCTAAAGCAATCTTAGACTACTCAAATGAAGATAGGACAACCGATAAACTAAGGGTTACACACGACTACCCATTCTTGATAGACTCACCCTTTACTGAATTGAGTGGAGAGAATCCGGCTAATGTGGCCAATAACTTACACAGATTCGCCAATCAGATTATCCTTATGGCTGATGAAGTAAGCTACGGCGGAGTAGAAAGATGGGTATCTCCTTCTGTATGCTCAAAAACAGAATTACTTAAAGATATGAATGAAGGTATAACATACATAAAATAACGACTATGCCAATCACTGTAGATAATACTTATCGTATAAATCGAAATCTCGACCAAGATGAACAAATGCGATATCTAGTGAGAGATCTTAAAATCTTCAACGGTTATCCGCAGATTTTGACCATTTCGGCTCTTATTGGATATGCTAATCATGCGTATGTGCCTTTCCAAAACAGGGCTGAACCTGTTCAAACTACATTCTTTGAAAACAGAGAAAAAGACATAATGATTTTTATGGCTTACTTGAAAGAAGGTAATCAAACGATACTTCGCGAGAAGCCAAAAGATGACCCCGATAGAAACAAAATGTACCAAGCTTTCGAGTATTATGCTAATGGAGGCTTCCCCATCTTATGCAAAAAGTTAGGGGTTGATTTTCTTGATAAGAGCAAGAATGATAGATACACCATCCTGCACAATTATTATAACATGTTACTTTCAAACGATTTAATGGATATTTAGTCCCCATGAAGAAACTACTTCCCCAGGCAAATACACTTGCAACAGTTATCAGAACATTCAAGCTGATTGGTAATACAAAGAATTGCACATTGAATGATATTGCCAGTTTCAATGGATTTGATGTCCGGCAGGCTGCTTATTATTCGAAAGCTTGCTTCTTTCTGGACCTGATAGATGAGAACTTGAATCTTACACCATTAGGAATAGATATCATGCAGGAACCAAAGCGTGCCAAAGTCAGAATCTATGAGCAGATTATCAAGAATGAGTTGATTGGGCAGCTCTTTGCAAAGACAGCTCTCTATTCTAAAAGAGTGGCGGTGAAAGAAGGTAAGGAAATTGTAAAGAATCTGTATCCAGAATATGGTGAAGCCGTTATTGATCGAAGAACTAAATGTTTGATAGGATGGTGTGAAGAGATTCTTGACTATCTGAAATCTTAGGAAATTCACAATGAGTGATTTAGAGAGAATTTATTCGTTGTTGTTGCATGGTAAAGGTCTTAGCATTCGGGCTATTTCAAAAGAGCTCAAATTGGACAAATACTATGTTGCAGAAATACTGTTCTCTGTACAAAATATTGCCTATTGGTTTCAAGACGATGATTCCTTATGGTATGCAAAAGAAGGTACAATGCAGATTGAGGAACATGAAGATGATAAACTTACATGTCCACTCAAAACGCCAAAGGTGTTTAGCATCGATCGGTATATTCAAGATCATTCAAGTTCTGCACTTCGTACATACTTACAACGCTTGTCATCATATAGAACATATTCTGATGAAGACATAGTAGAATTGTTTAGAATGTTTAGAAACGGTGATGAAAAAGCCTATGACTTAATTGTAAAAAGCCAACAAAAACTGGTTTTGGGCATAGCTAAACTATATAGAAAACACGATATTCCATTGGAGGATATTATCCAAGAAGGGAATGTTGGGCTAATTAAAGCCATTCAACGTTTTGACTATGAACATTTTCGCAGTTTTCCTAAATATGCAAAAGGGTGGATACTTCAAGCTATTTCAAATTCTATGACATACTTGCCATATATGATAAGATTACCTTTAAATCAATTACCTAATTATAGAAAAATACATAGATTTAAGGAAAAATATGAGCAATTGAATGGTTATGAACCTGCTATATATGATATAGAAATTGATGGGTTGGATAATAAAAAAATCGCCTGTCTGAGCAAGTTACCAGATAGGCTTAGTGAAATGACCATACAGGTTGATGATCTAGACGTTTTTGAAAGCCATTCGAACCCAACAATCGAGTTAATAGAGAAGGAGCATAATTCATATTTCATAAACGAACTGATTCATTGTTTGAACGAAAGAGAAGCTTTTATTATTAAAACGTATTTTGGTATTGGCAAGAAACAAAAAACTTTAGACTCCATAGGTGAATACCTCAACATAACACGTGAAAGGGCAAGACAAATTGCAGGTAGGTCTTTAAAAAAAATGCAAGAATATTCAGGTTTTCATGTAGAAACGATAAAAATCGGAGAATATATACAGTTATCTTCAACTGGCAGCATAGGAAGGGTAATTGATGTGAAGAAGACAGTCCTGGGCTCAACTCTGATTACATTAAGAATGAATGAAGGTCCTGTAAGAGAGATTGTCGAAGAAGAAACTTCGTTTATCGTTTTGAAAAATAATTACCAGCAGAAAGGAACACCCCAATACCTACATAATAGTATAGTAGATGAAAATGGGTCGTCTATGCCTTTTTTTATGTTATCCTCAAAACAAGATTTGCAGCATGAAGAAACAGATTATAATGACTTAGAAGTGGGAGACAAGATATATTATAAAAAAAGGTATTGCACTGTGAATAAAATAACAGGAAAAGGAAAGAACTCAAAACTTTATATCGAATATGCTAATGGTGTAATGGATGTTGTGCTCAATAACAAATCAAGATACGAAAAGATATCTCATGATCGCGATTTAAATAAAAGCAATCACAAAAAAATGCGATAAAAAAGTAAGCATTCGAGCAAATACAGTTATCCCTCTATCAACAATAACAGCAGCTACATCTTTTTCAGGTTGTAGCTGCTGTTGTCATTTGTTCTATCGAAAGCAGTCGATGGATGCTTACTCCTTTTCGTCCCACTGCTTGAGGACTTTGCGGGCGCGCTTCAGGTGCTTGCGGTCGCGGCGGCCGCGCTTGTCGAGCATGCGTCCGAGGTCGAAGGAGAGCAAGGAGGGATGGGTGGGAGCCGAGAGAATCTCTTCGCGGCGCTGGCGCAGCTGCTTGAGCAGATGGGGCGACAGACCCACGACCACCACTTCGTCGAGCATAAAGTCTTTGGCGAAGAGATACATGGTGTCCGTGATTTCCTCGCGGGCGAGCTTCTCCTTGCCATATTTCAGGTGGCTGAATGTGATGCTGTCGAAGGGCTCCATGACGAAGACCACACCCAGTTCGTTGGTTTTCTTGGCCTCGAGGGAGTCGACGACTACGGAAACGCCTTCGATGGGGAAGCCCGTCTCGAAGTCGAGGACGGCAATCTTGCGCTGTGCCAGCACGGCGGAGGTACACACGATATAGAAAAGGAAAAGCCCGAAAATTCTCTTCATAATGGGTTGCGAAATTGAAATTACGGTGCAAAAATACGTTTTTTTCATCGGATTGCATGGTCGTATAACTTATTTTTCGTATTTTTGCAACTTGTAAAATTAAAATATCGAAAAAGAGAATTACCGTGAAACAGACATTAGTGAAGAACATCGGCTGTCTGGCAGGCATTCTGCCAGAGGGCACGGAGCGTCTCTGCGGCAAGCAGATGGCTATCCTGAACACCATAGAGAACGCGTGGCTGCTCATCGAGGATGGGCGCATCAAGGACTTTGGGGAAGCACCCTTCCCGTGCCCCCAAGAGGTGGAGGCTTCAGAAACCACCGTCATCGATGCCGAAGGCGGCACCGTGATGCCTTCGTTCTGCGACAGCCACACCCACATCGTCTATGCCGGCAGCCGCGAGCAGGAGTTCGTTGACAAAATCAACGGTCTGAGCTATGCTGAGATAGCCCGCCGAGGGGGAGGCATCCTGAACTCTGCCGACCGTCTGCACGAGCTTTCTGAGGACGAGCTCTACCGCCAGGCGATGCGCCGTGTGAACGAGATTGTCAGCAAGGGAACGGGTGCGGTGGAAATCAAGAGCGGCTACGGACTGACCACTGAGGACGAACTGAAGATGCTGCGCGTGATTCGCCGCATCAAGGAAACGGCTCCCTTAGAGGTGCGCAGCACTTTCCTGGGCGCCCATGCTGTGGGTCGCGCCTACGCGGGCAGGCAGAAAGAATATGTGGACTTGGTGGTGGAGGAGATGATTCCTGAGGTGGGTTGTCAGGGATTGGCCGACTTCGTGGACGTGTTCTGCGACGAGGGATTCTTCACCGTCGAGGAGACTTCCCGCATCCTCGAGGCTGCTGCCCAATGGGGCATGCGCCCGAAGATTCACGGTCAGGAACTGGCCGACTCTGGCGGCGTGGAGGTGGCCGTGAGGCACAACGCCCTGTCGGTGGACCACTTGGAAAGCATGACGGAGCGCGACATCGAGCTGTTCAAGACAGCCCAGACGATGCCCACGTCGCTGCCCGGCACTTCGTTCTTCCTGAACATGCCCTTCGCCTTAGGGCGCAAGATGATTGACGCAGGCTTGCCAATGGCTATTGCCAGCGACTACAACCCAGGTTCCACCCCGTCGGGCGACATGAAGTTTGTGGTGTCGTTGGCTTGCATCAAGATGCGCCTCCAGCCCGCTGAAGCCCTCAATGCCGCCACCATCAACTCGGCAGCCGCAATGGACGTGAGCCGCGATTTCGGCTCCATCACGCGCGGCAAGGTGGCCAACTTCTTCATCACGGAGCCGATTCCTTCCATCGACTTCATCCCCTACGCCTACACCTCGCCCATCATCCGCCGCGTGTTCCTGCGGGGAGAGGAGATTGTTTAAGAGAGGAGAGAGAAGAGAGGAGAGAGGAGAGAGAAATGATCTTTTCGAGGAGAGAGGAAATCTTTTAAGAGAGGAGAGAGGAGTGAGGAGTGAGATATTAGGATTGCGAACTTTGAAGTATGAATTATGACCAATGAACTTAGCAGGCAAGCCCGCCTGACGATACGGATAGACGGCTATGCGCTGGCCTTTTCCGCCGTTGCCCCGCAGACAGAGCAGGGCGTGGTGTACAGTCCCTATACGGTGAAGAGCACCATGTCGATAGCTGCCAACCTGCGACAAGCCCTGAAAGAAGCCGACTTGCCCAACGATGGCGAGTGGAAAAGGGCGCATGTGATGCTGGGCACGCCCGTGATGTTGGTGCCCACAGAAGAGTTCCAGCGCGAACAGGCATCGCTGCTCTACCAGCACACCATCACCGGTATGGAGGGCCACACCGTCATTTCCAACGTCATCCCGCCGCTGAATGCGGTGGCCGTCTACTCCATCCACAAGGACTTGCGCACGGTGATAGAAGACCACTTCGAGGACGTGAAGTACAACCACCTGTGCATACCCGTGTGGAACAACCTCCACCGGCGCAGCTTCACGGGGCAGCGACGCAAGCTCTACGGCTACTTCCACGGCAGGCAGCTGGAGGTGTTCGCCTTCCAGCAAAACCGCTTCCGCTTCTTCAACAGCTATCAGGTGCCGAGGATGAAAGACGCGGTCTACTTCCTGATGTACGTCTGGAAACAGCTGGGCATGGACCAGCTGAAGGACGAGCTGCACCTCGTGGGAACCATCGCCTATCGCGACGAGCTGCTGACAGAGCTGCATCAGTATGTGCAGAACGCCTTCGTCATCAATCCCACGGCAGAGTTCAATCGCGCTCCCATCACGCAGGTCAAGGATATGCCCTACGACCTGATGGCTTTCTATTTGAAGAGTTAGGAGCTTGTCATAGTTGCAGAAAAGGACGAACGACATGAGAATCATCACAGGACAATACAAAGGACGGCACTTCGACATACCGCGGACGTTCAAGGCGCGCCCAACGACCGACTTCGCCAAGGAGAACATCTTCAACGTGCTCACGGCCTATCTCGACTGGGAAGACGCTGAGGCGCTCGACCTCTTCTCCGGCACGGGGAGCATCAGCCTGGAGCTGGTTTCGCGCGGGTGCCGCCACGTGGTGAGCGTGGAAGCCGACCGCGACCATCATGCCTTCATCAAGCAATGCCTCTCACGACTCGGCACCGACCGCTGCGTGGCCATCCGCGGCGACGTGTTCCGCTTCCTGAAATCGTGCCACCAGCAGTTCGACTTCATCTTTGCCGACCCGCCCTACGCGCTGCCCAAGCTCACCGACATCCCCGACCTCGTCTTGAATGGCGACCTGCTGAAGGAGGGCGGCATCTTCGTGTTCGAGCACGGCAAGCAGAACGACTTCTCCGCCCATCCGCGCTTCCTGGAGCACCGCAGCTACGGCAGCGTGAACTTCACCCTCTTCCGCTGAGCATTCCCTTTCCCCCCACCCCACTCGACTGCCTTTCTGTGAGCGATGCTGTTTGGCATCCTCAGCGATAGCATTTGGCGCCCTCAGAGATAGCATTTGGCGTGCAAGGAGCTATCAATGGACCTGCAAAGAGCTATCGTTTGGCGAGCATGGAGACTAAGAATAATTAGAACTGAGCATAGAAACTTATCAGTCCCCCTGTAGGGTTATGCGACCCCCTCTAACTCCCCCTGTAGGGGGAGGAATGGTTAGAACAGAGCGCAGAAACTAACCTGTCTCCCCTCCTACAGGAGGTAACAAAACTAACCAGTCTCCCCTCCTACAGGAGGTAACAACTAACCAGTCTCCCCTCCTACAGGAGGGGTTAGGGGGAGGTCATGAATGTCAATTGCTATATGATACACAATAATAATTCTTCAATTCTCTAATTCGTGATTAAAAAACTATTCTCGGGCTCCATCCTTAGCGCGAAAAAATGCATTGTCCCATTGTCACAATTGTCACGCATATAGACGCAGACATCCCCTCCCCGAAGCCGCCCTGCCCCTGGGAGAGGGGCTGGGGGTGAGGCTGGGGAGGGGATGCCTACGGGGTCCGGCCTATCAGGCTTATGAACCACCTGCAGAGTGCTACTTCTCCGTAACGGCGTAGTTCACGACAGGATACACGCCGCCTTCGTCCTTCACATAGAACCAGACGATGTTCCAGTTGAACTGCGGATGCTCCGGGTCGTTGAGCGAAGGCAGGCCAGGAACAGTTCCCGAAACGGCAAACTCCTTGCCGATGGTGTGGGTGTTCTCGTTGGTGTGGTTATAGTTGAAGCCCACACCGGCCTTCACGCCATTCACGGTTGCCACAAGTTCCATTTCAACACCGATTTCCACGCTGGTCGTCTGCGATTTGTTCTTTTGTAAGCTGATGAAACGGGTGGTGGTGCCACCTGTGCCTGCCCCCTCAAAAGTATTGGTACCATCGATGGCCTGGCCCTGCAGGAACGGATGGTCGTCATCGACAAAGTAGAGAGAAGAATTTGGATTGTAGAGCGGCGGATAGCTGAATGGCACACCCGGTGTGGCTGTCAGGTACCGCTGTGGTTTCGACACACCCTTCTGGCTGCCCATCAATCGCACATAGTCCTCCAGTTTGAGTGGCATGAAACGTCGTGTGCGCGGCATCGACACGATAAACTCCATGCCTATCTCATCGGGGTTGTCGCTGGCGATAATCTCATAGCGGTAGGTGTCGAACGGGGTAGCTTGCATCACCACTATGTGGTCTTGTTTAGCGTCATAGCTCGAACCGTAACTGGTGGTCACCTCATGCTCGGTGGTGATACCGGCAGCCGCACTTACTGTCGTCGTGAATTCCACACCACCTTTCGCGATGAACGGGATGCTGTAATCGTACTCATAGCCGGCAATGATCGATCCGCCCCACGAATCGGATGTGGCGGTGCTCTGACCGACCGAAGACGTCTTGCCCCATGAACTCGTTGCATCGCCTGACCCTTCGAGTCCTTCGTAATAAGGTGCAGCGGCAATGGCGGCATAGATGCGCGGCTCGCTGAATGTCAGCTCGTGCGAGATAAAGCGGAAATGCTTGGACTGAGTGCGGTCGGCAAACTTGCAGAGTACGGGATGGCTGTTTCTCTCATTGCCGTCACTCATATTCGTCAGCATTGTTTTCGTTAATTCCAAATTCTTATTTCCATCCCATAATTGTCCATTGGTTCCCCATCCGAAATAGACAGAATTAAAGTCTAATCTCAACGTGGAACTATTCCCATCTTCTGACAGCCACATCTCGCCGAGTTCCGAAAAGGTGCGACAAAAGCCATCGTTTCTACCCAACTGACGACTCCAAATAAAAGACAAGACTTCTTTTCCATCAGCGTCAGAGGCTTGTACAGCTGCGATAGCATCGGCAGGAATTGTACGACTGTTGATTTTCGTACTTTCCAGTACTATGAATTTAAATACAGGTTTCACCTGTGCATCATCCCAGCGCCACAGACCGTCGCCCACGATTAAGTCTTGATTGTAGCTGTGGCCACGGAAATAGCCGAACACAAGGTCCATGTTGCCCAGATGGGGGCGAACGTTCGAATCGCTTGTTGAGAAACAGTCGACACTTGTCTGCGGCAGGCAGACTGTCTCCGTCAGTTGCAGGTTGTCGTTGTAGCCCAGTCGGTAAACGTAGAGGAAGCCTTTTTGAGTCAGCAAATCGTTCCTTCCGCTTTCCAAACCTCGTGTCAGGACGGCAATCTCCGGCAGGTCATGACCACTCATGACGCCTACCTTCACATCGCAGAACAGACAAGACGAAGGGATCGTCCTCGTGAAAACCGGCTCCTCGTCGATGTTGCCCTGGCTGTAAACTTGCAGACTGCCTTCGCCTTCCAGGCAATTGAGAAGCAGGACGATGTCGTCATAGCCGTCGCCGTTCACATCGGCCACGTCGTAGCGCAGGTTGGGTATACCGATGTAGCTGCCCTTGTCTTCAAAGGTACGTTCACGAAGGCAGCGGAGCGATACACCGTCGAACACGGCAATCTTGTTGGCCACATTCATCACGATTTCCTCCACACCGTCGCCCGTCAGGTCCTGAATGCACTTGAGATTGAAGGCACGGGCAAAGTATTCGCTTCTGATATCCGACATATAATCTCCATTTACTCCATACATTTTGCGAGAAAGCTTACCATTGTTGAAGGAAGGCATAGCCCATTGGTAATCATTGCCTTGCGCATCGAGCAGCGGCCGGCTGTCGTAGCCATCAATGATGGCATTATTCTTCGTAGAGTCGCCATAGATGGTCACGTTTACCACGCCTTGGCCCATCACGGCTGCCACCTCGGCGACCGCTCCTTTTGTCGTTCCATCGGTGAACACACGGAACGGTTTGCTCCACGATGCGTAGACCACATTCTCGTAGTCAGATGCATTGCCCTGGGCGGTCACTTTTCTGAGATGACGAATAATGTCTGCTCCGTTGACATCTGCATTCACAAAACACTTGTTCGTGAAAATCCAGCCGTTTTCTGCCTCAGGCTTGTAGAGCATTCCTGAACGCTGCTCGGGAGGAGCATCACCACCCCATTGTTGACCAGAATAGTCGAAGAACACACTGCTTCGGTCAGCACCATAGGTGTAGTAGCTGCCAAGCGGACCGTTGCTGTTGACCAGCTGCATCGGCATCTTTCTCGGAGCGGAAGCTGCTTCACTATCCGAATGAAATGCCTGCTGCAACATTTCCTGATAAACCGAAGGTGCGGGGCGGCAGCCTCGTATGGCGAAGCCGAAGCCCCTGCCGTGCTTCACATTCGGATAGAATTCGGATGTGGTGGCATTGATCTCGAAAGTGGCAGGGTGACCACGATCCACCGTGGTGCGCGTAGCCCATGCACCAATCAGACCGTCGTCCTGTAGTTCGCCATCTTTATCCACATATCCGTTGGCTCTCAGGTTCAGGTGGATGGTGTCGGGACCTTCAGTCAGCGCCAAAGGCCAGTCGCAGTCGCGGTCTTTCATGAAGTCGCCCAGAATCGCCGTTTTGGCATTCAGCTCCTTGATGAAAGCATAGATCTCGTCGATGCTCGGCATTTCCCATCCCTCGGGCAGCGCTAAGCGGGCACCCGGAACGGTGTAATAGGCTTTGTCGCCAACGACAAACTCGGCGGCGCCTAACTCGTCGACTCCCTTCCAGATAGTCTTACTGTCTGTCTTGACTACACCGTTGATTCTCAGCGGGCGCAGGTCTTCCATCATCCAGAGCATGTCGCCGGCGCGCACAATCGGGTAGTTGTAGCCGTCAGCGTCCTCACACTTGAAGAAGTCGAAGAACACGTCGTGGGAGCTTTCAGGACTGATGTGCAGGAGGGTACGCATCTGGCCGCTCGTACCGTCGAAACGCAGGATGTCACCCTCGTGGAAGTTCATGCGCACCACGTTGGCGCCCTCAGCGGCGTGATAGCCGTTGGTGAGACCTCCCCTATCCCCTCCTGCAGGAGGGGTACTGGTTTGCCAGGGAGCAGCGAAGGGCAGCGAGACGTTGGCCCATTGCGCAGCACCGCCCAGGGCGATGTGGCTGCCCGACTTCGAGCCGCCGCAGATCCAGCGCGCACTCGACTTCAGACCCTTGCCCTCTATATTAACAAGG
>CADCIB010000027.1 GCA_902801375.1 uncultured Prevotellaceae bacterium
TCCCATTCCGAACAGAGCAGTTAAGCCCGCCATCGCCGATGGTACTGCAATGCAATGCGGGAGAGTAGGTAGCCGCCTTTTTTTGATGAGCGTCCTCCGGTTCGGTCAGCCGATTCGGAGGACGTTTTTTGTGTGTGTATAAGAAAACGCGCTTCCCGATGTGGGAAGCGCGAATTAGAGATTTATGGTTTGCGAACGTTGTTCACAATGTGGTTATGGTTTGCGAACATTCTTCACAATGTAGTTGACCACGGGGAATACCTGTCCACCCACCTTGACGCTGTAGCGGCACATGTTCCAGTCGAACATGGGCACATCGCCCAAGCGCTTGGGCAGTGGCACGGTGCCTGTGACAGTGGTGCCGAAGCCTGTGGTGTAGGTGGTCTCCCACTTGTGGTTGTAACCCATGCCGAATCCTGCCTTGAAGGTCTGGTTGAAAGCACCTGCGAAGGCCACAAGTGACATGTCGAGGCTGAAGGTATTGGTGGTTGTGGTGGAGTTTTCCTGGCTCACCTCGATGGTGAACGATTTCGTTCCGTCAGAACCGGTTGTGGAATATTGGTCCTTGTTGTTGTTGCTCCAGATGATGTTACTGGTGCTTGTCACCAAATTGGGGTTGTTCAGATAGGTGAGCGGGTTGCCTGGCGTGTGGGTGAAGATGGTGCTCACGTCGGGAATATCGTCACGGTCGCCGCGCAGCAGCATATAGTCGCTTTCAGAGAGTTCCAGATCGCGCGGATAGCTGGGAGCACCACAAACGACGGTCATGCCAATGTTGTCGGGATCGTTGCTTTCAATGCATTCATAGGTATAGAGCCATACGGGTGTCATGGTCAGGCCCACCTTGTTTTCGCGGCCTGCAGAGCAACCCGATTCGAAGGCATAGGTGATACCCTCAGAGACGCTCTTCTCCCATTCATAGCCGATGTTGGTTTCGAACTCGAAACCATATTTTCCAAACTCAACACCAAAGAGCGAGACCTTGTTCTCCTGCTCGTAGCCGAAGATGACGGAGGCCGATGTGGCGTTGGAGTTGCCCGTTACTTCAGTGGAGCTGCTGCTCGTAGCCCATTCTGTCGACGGACTGGCATCGCCATAGTCGTAATCCTCACCTGCATTGTCGTAACCTGCCGGCACTTTGGCCCAGTAGGGGGCAGCGGCGAGGGCAAACTTGATGCGGGGCTCGCTCATCGTGGCTTGGCAAGAGACAAACTTATAGCGGCGTGTGTCAATGTCTTTGTAAGAGGTGGCACAGAAAGCAGGCAGGGCGGCACCAATGTGGTAATCGCCGTCTTTCGTCCAACTGCAGACCGAACCGATGTGACCGCTATGCAGTTCCTTGCGGGTCATGTAGGTGTCGCTACCAACGATGACTGGCGTCAACAATTCCACGTAGCCGCGGATTCCACGACTGTGGATGTCGCCAGCATCACCGTTCCATTTCTTTGAATAGGTACCCTCCACCGTCGTTCCAAAATAGGCCAGTTGTTCGGGGCCTTCCTCAAGGTCGTCAGTGAATCGTCCAACGGCCACACAGTCGCTCAGGATCGCTGCATCAATGAGTGTACCGTCTTCCTTATGGCCTCCAATATTGACTGCTACCAACTGGTTGCTGTCATCAAAGCGATAGAGGCCATTGCGCAGCAATACGTCGGGACGCTCGCCCATGCCTCGGGTATGTACCACAGCGATGGTGCTGTTGGTGTTGGTGCTTGAAAGGTCATTGCCCCAGTCATGCCCCCCGTTGCGGAGCTGGAATTTCGGTTCCTCTTCAAATTTGTAGATTTGTTGGAGGGTGTTGCCGTTGCCTCTGTGCAATATGTAGAAAGCAGACTTCACATTTTTCTCTATGTGACGGTTGGGCACAGTGAGACAGAGCACACCTTTACCTGTATTGGTAATGTCGTCGAACTTGATGTCTAAGAAGGGTGTCACGCCAGACGCGCCCACATGCTCGAGCGTCTTAGAATAGTCGGCCACGTATTCCAAATCGGTGTTCTGATGGGCGTCGAACTTCTTGATGTCGTCGAGCAGCACATGTACCTGGACAAGGTTCTCACCCTCATTCTCATAGATCAGGCCTAAGTCGTTGTAGCCGTTCTCGTTGAGGTCGCCCACACAGGCACGGACGCAACTGGTCGGGAACGAACGTTCTGCCAAAATAGTTTCGTAGTCTTTGCCGTCGTACACCTTCCATTCGCCGCAGAAGCCTACAACCACATCGTCAACACCATCGTTGTTGAAGTCGGCACAGAGCAAATTCAGTCGCTTCATGAAGTACTCGTTGACGCGGAGGTCTTCAGTCCATCGCGATTCATCGTTGGAATAGCCGTCGTATTCTGTCATGACGAAGGTCTCAGGCCATGTGATGCTCTTCTGCAAGGCAAAGTCAGTATCGGCATTGCCAAACACTTCCAAAGTAAGCGTTCCTTCTTTGCCCTCCAAGTCGCGAGCCATCCAGTGTCCGTTGGTGGAACCATCGGATTGGTAGTCGTGGATTGTTACATTATAGGTAAGTTTCAAGGTGTTGTATGTACCGTCTTCTACCTTCTGCTGACTGAACTTCTTCAGGCGCGTACGGTTCATACGTTCACCTTGTGCATTTCTAATCCAGTCTCCCTCAGGCTGCTTTTGCGTAATGGCGCCATCATTTGCATTCACAAAGACAGTACCAAAATAGCTTTCGTCCAGCCCCCAAGGAACATAATTGTCGTTGGCACTGGTCCATCCCATGCACTTCTGGCCCGTCACGTCCATGACAATCTGCTTGGTGGAATGGTCGACGGTGTAGTAGTCGCCACAGGGCGTGCCCGTGTAGGGGTTCACTTCGCCTGTGTAGGGGTTCTCTTCATCTACGACAGCGTCGTCAGCGTTGCGAGGAGCGTTGAGCTTGCTCTGTGAAGCGGTGTAGAGCTTGCTCATCATGTCGGTGTAGGCACTGGAAGCAGGGCGAACGCCACGCACATGCACGGCGGCATAGCTGGCCAGTCCGTCTTCAGGTTTGGCGCTACCTGGTGTGCCGCCATTGATGGTAGCTGCGGGTGTGCCGCTGCTAATCTTCATGAAGATGGCCTTCTGCTTTTCGCGGGTAGCCGTGAGGACAAAACCGCTGTTGGTGTCGGTGAAGGTTCCATCTTCACTGACAAAGCCTTTCGGCGTGATACGCAGTTGCAGCGAGTCGGGCAGCTCACTCCGTTTGTCTCGGAACGATTCGCTGTCGCCCGAGCGCTTCATCTTGTCGCCTACCACCTCATAGCCTCCAAGGTTGCGCACCACCTGGTCGAGTTCGCTCAGTGTGGGGAGTGCCCATCCTTCGGGCATTGCCTTCCGTGCAGCAGCGTAGGTGTAGTATACATTGTCGTCGTCGACCACCATGGCGATGTTGGTCGACTCGTTGTTCTGCTTGGCATTGGCCCAGTCGGCCGACTCGTTTTCATAGAAGATGGTTATTCCCTTTTGGCATTTCAGGTCTTCTGCCATCCACAGCATGCCGCCAGCTTCGATGATGGGATAGCTGTTGCCTGATGCGTCCACACAGGGATAGAAGTAGAAGGGGATGCTGTGGCTGCGCTCAGGTGCATTGACCACGATGGTGGTCATCTGTCCTGAGGAACCTTCGAAGCGCAGGATGTCGCCCTCGTAGAAGCTCATGCGCACGACGTTGGCCGAGGCCGTCAAACGTTCGTTTTCGCCCATTTCATCGTCGTCTTTTGCAGGGGTGGTTGCTATTCCCTTCACGGGCAGACTGACGTTGGCCCACTGCGCGGCACCTCCCAGGCTGATGTGGCTGCCCGATTTAGCGCCACCGCAGATCCATCGTGTGCTGGCCTTGATGCCCTTGCCTTCTATATTAATAAGGTATATGCCTGGCTGCTGCGAAGGAATGAACGCTGTGTTGCGCCCTTTCTCTACCTGCAGGGTGGCCGATTCGATGAGTTTGCCGTCGGTAGAGCAGATGCTCACATGCACGGCTCCAGCCTCCTGGGCATCGAAGATGAGCGTACCATCGCTCATCGACGGGTTGGGCGTCAGAATGGGCTGAGTGATGGTCAGCGTCTGCTGCACGCTCTCGATGGCAGTAGCTGCTGCATTCGGGACCACGAGTCGCAGGATGTCTGTGCCATTGAGCGTCACCGCCGCGATGTCGGTGTGCGTCAGGTTGGTTACTGTCACAGTCTCCACAGTGGTGGCTTCACCACTGGCCGAAAATGTGATGTCGATAGGGGAATCTACTTCTGCCCATAGCGTGCTGGGCAGAAACAATACCGCAATAACGGCAGTTAATAGGTGAAAGTTTCTCATGTTATTTTGTATTTAAATGATTATAATTCCGAGACAAATTTACATGTTTTCTTGCAATCTACCAAATTTTTAAGTGTGGAGTTTTTAAGAAACATCAAAACTCCACACTTTTTTTCAAAACTCCACACCACATCTTCGCTCATTTATGCATTTCAAGCCTACAAGTACCCTCATTGGGTGTTGGGGGGTAAGTAGAGAAAATGAGTGTTTATAGTGTCAAATCGTATTTAATAGCCTATTTTTTTGAATGGTGATGTTTTTTTAGGCTTATAATTTTATTATTTCGGTTTTTTTGTCTACTTTTGCAGCGGAAAGTGAAACTAAAGAGCGTATTAACTTATAAAAAGAATAATGTATGAATAACTTAAAGCGATTTTTCGGTCTGGCTGTTATGATAGCCTTGGCCGTTGTGTTTACAATGAGTGTTTCCTCTTGTGGTGGCGACGACGACGATGAGGACAGCATCTGGTATCGTATGACAATTTCGGGCAACAACCAGAGTGAGTATAACACGATCAAGGCTGCTTTCGAGAAAGAAGGTGTGCGTGACAATATGACGAAGAAAGGTGATGTGACAAAGAACAATGCCGAAGTAGTTACCGCCTGCAAGATTGCCGCACTGAAACTTGAGAATGAGGTGTTCACAGAGGGTCATGCAGTGAATGTCACTGCCAGCGTGAACAATGGTAATGCCACTACCATCTACACGGTGTCCTTCCCTGCCACCGCTCCTGTGACAAACGAATAAGTAGTGCAGTGGACCGACCAGATCCGTAACGTGAAGATTCTTCTCGTTGTGGCTGCCGTGGTGATAGCGGTGGCCAGTCTGGTAGTGTCCCATTTTTTGGTGCGCGACCTTGCCATCGAGGAGCGCAACCGCATGGAAATCTGGGCCGCCGCGATGAGCTCGCTCAACAGCCCCGACGAAAACACCGATATGGCCTTGGTGCTGAAGGTGATAGAGGGTAACAACACCATCCCTGTGGTGGTGCGCGACATGAACGGCGATGTGCAGACTTTCCGCAATGTGAAGCTGGAGGGTCGCACCCTTGACGATAGCCTAAAATGTGCCGCCCACGAGGCAGAACGTATGTTCGCTTCTGGGCGGTATATTCGTATCTCGTTGGACGACACCGGCGTTGCGGGCGACTATATAGAGGTGTGCTACGACGAGTCGCTGATGATCAAGCGGCTGAATGTCTATCCGTATGTGCAGTTGGGCGTGGTGATGATCTTCGTGGTGGTAGCCATCTTCGCCCTGCTCACCTCCAAGCGTGCCGAGCAGAACAAGGTGTGGGTAGGCCTGTCGAAAGAGACCGCCCATCAGTTGGGAACGCCCATCAGCAGCCTGATGGCATGGACAGAGATCCTGAAAGAGACCTATCCTGACGACGCTTTGCTTCCCGAAATGGACAAAGACGTGAAGCGCCTGCAACTCATTGCCGAGCGTTTCTCGAAAATCGGTTCGCTGCCAGAGCCTGTGCCGTCGAGCCTGGTGGAGGTGATGGACCACGTGGTGGACTATATGGACCGTCGTACGTCGCAGAAGGTGCAGATGATTCGCAACTTCCCTGACCATGATGTGATTGTGAAGATCAATGCCTCGCTATTCGAGTGGGTCATCGAGAACCTCTGTAAGAATGCCGTCGATGCCATGGGCGGTGCCGGCACCATCACACTGACAATTATCGATTCGAGAATCGGAGAGCGTGGAGCGAGGAGCGAGAGTGGCAAGGCATCCGGTTTTGTAGCCATTGAGGTGAGTGACACAGGCAAGGGCATTCGAAAAAAAGACTTGAAGAACGTCTTCAAGCCTGGTTTTACTACGAAGAAGCGCGGCTGGGGGTTAGGCCTGTCGTTGGCCAAGCGCATCGTGGAAGAATATCACAAAGGCCGCATCTATGTGAAGAGTTCCGAAGTGGGGCATGGCACCACGTTCCGCATAGAGTTGCAAAAACAGGTGTAACCCTATCTACACGGAATGGATTTGCGCAGGCATGGCCCTTCGGTTGTAGTGTTTCTTTTTTGTTTCTGACACAGAAACACTCTGTTTCCGACGCAAAAACGGAGCGTTTTGCAATCTGAAACAGAGTGTTTTTGATAATAAACAGATTTTTGCGGTTTCCGCTTATTTCACAGCCACCTTTTTGCCATCCTGGATGTAGATGCCCTTGTGGCTCTTGTTCACCTTGCGGCCCTGCAGGTCGTAGACGTCGGAGCTGTAGCTGTTGTCGAGGCTGATGCCTGTGATGCCCGTCACCACGCCCATGTTTTCAGCGTGGATAATCTCCAGTTTCTTGGCCGAGGGAGCCTGCTGGTCCCATGTGAAGCCGCAGCGAGTGGGCAGGAACTGTTTCTCGGTGGTGGTTCGGATCAGTACGCTTTGCAGCGGTGTCACATCCTGTTGTGCAGGAATGCCATAACGGCCGTCGGTGGCAATGGATTCCCATCCGCTGCCAAAGGTCACGATGTTGCCGTTCTTGTCGGCCATGCGCACTGCCTTGAGTTCGTCGTTGAAGTACAATGCATCCGAATTCTTCACCTTCAGATATCCACTCTTGGGCGAATAGATGAGATAAGGTACGCCGGCCTGGATGCCTTCGTCCGTGCAGTCAACGAAATAGAGATTCAGCGTGGCTTCCTCCTGACGGATGCCTGCAAGGCGCTCCACACGGATGTCGCCCAGCTGTTCTGCCGTCAGCGACATGGGCAGGCAGAGCGTGTTATAGCCCTCAAAAAGATAGCGGTTCAGCTGTACGGTTTGTTCACTGTTCTGAAGCAACTCGATATCGAGCTTCGAAGAAGACGCATAAATGTTCTTCATTCCCTTCTGTGCAAAAGCTGTGGTGCTCACAGCCGTTGCCATCATCATTGCAAGTACAAAGTTTTTCATATTCTAAAAAATTTAATTGTTAGTTTGGACGCAAATATACAAACAATTTTTCAAACGACCAACAATTTTTGAAAAAAAACCGATTTTTCTTGCTCGTTTCGTGAAAATAACGTAAGTTTGCACCGCCGTTGCAGTTTTGAAACGGTAGGAAAGAGAAAACATCAAACGCTCAATTCATCTGAAGAAATGACAGTCAAAGATATTTTTGATCTGCGCCGTCAAGGGCGCATCGAAGAAGCCTACGAAGCCATTCGGCCTATGTATGCTGTGCATCAAGGGAAATACACCACATTGGCCATGTTCTGGACGGCCAGCGACATACTGAAAAAGCGGTTGACGGAAAAACGGATTGACGAGGCCGTCGGTATCTTCAAGGCTCTGCTGCGCGTGCTTCCCAACATCGACGATGGCGATGGCAAGGCGCACACGGCCATGCTCTATGCCGCGTTGCGCGTGGCCAATGCCGTCGATTCGTTTGTGCTGCTCGACTTCTTGAGCCAGATAGGCCTTCAGCCCGACGACTGGCAGCCGCATACCAACGGCGAGGGAAAGGCTGTGCCGCCCGTTGCCCACCGCGTGATGAACCGCATCTTCCTGGAACTTCACCTGATGCCCACCGTGGAGCGAGCCCTGCAAGTGGCGCCATTCCTGCAGGAGTCTTTGCGAAACCATCCAGCAAACAAGGAGAACCAGCGCAATATGGCCTTTATTTATGAAATCATGGGCGAACACGAAAAGGCCGTGGCCGCCTGTCCTTCGGAGGCAGAGCACCTGCGCTTGGGGCGTTGGGGCGAGGAAACGGCAGCCGCCTTCCTTCAGAAGAAGGGCTATGCCATCTTGGAACACGACTGGCGGTCGGGTCATCGCGATATCGACCTTGTGGCTCGCGATGGCAATACCCTTGTCTTCGTGGAGGTGAAGACACGCGCCAATCGCGTTTTTGGCAATCCTGAGGATGCTGTCAACTATCAGAAACGCGAGAACCTGCGTCGTGCCATGAACCACTATGTGAAACTCCACCGTCTGGCAGGTGCCCTCCGTTTCGACATCGTCACCGTGGTGGGTTCCTTGGGAAGCGTTCCTGAGATCACACATTTCGTAGATGTACCTTTGAACGACCGGTAGACCAAACACCTTTCGTTTCATGATATAGCCAATTGTCGCCAAGTGGCCTTATCTCACTGTGGGATAGCACTTGGTGTGTGGGTTAATGTGTGTTAAAGGAAGTTTGCATTCTGCCGCTCCGAGTGTCTAATGATTGTAAGGCAACGAAAGAATCATGAACGAAAGTGCATTTGAACAGATGGCCCCAAAGCTCCGCAAGCGAGCAATGGAGACGAGCAGGAACTGCGGGGCGACACCGATGGAGGCCGAGGATGCGGCACAGGATGTGCTGCTCCGTCTGTGGCAGATGCACGATGAGCTGGAGAGGTTTCGCTCTTTGGAAGCCGTTGTGGTGAAAATGGCTCGTTGGACGACGCTCAATCTGCATCGCAGAAAGCCGATGGCCGATGTAGATGCACCCACAATGACCCGCCTTGCGGCATCCGATGCCACTCCGGCAGAGCGGATGGAAGAGCTTGACAACGACGAATGGCTCGCCCAGCGACTTGAGCGGCTGCCTTCCACACAGCACACCGTTCTCGTGATGCGGCAGGTGGAGCGGCGTAGTGGCAAAGAAATTGCCCGACTGTTGGGCATTACGGAAGAGTCGGTTCGCACGTTGCTTTCCCGTGCTCGCCGACAATTGTACGAGGATATCAAACGAAGGAAATAGGAGGATAGCTTATGCGCGCACATATATATAATAATAAGGTAGACGAAGAGCGGATGCGGCAGTTGCTCAACCGCTTTATGCAGGGAGCGACCACACTGGACGAGGAGCAGTGGCTGGCCGACCAGCTCAGAGACTGCAACGGGGAGGAGTGGAGTGTCTATCGTGAGATGTTCGCTTGGTTCGAACAAGGCATGACCGACAGCAAGGCGCCCGAAAAACATTCGAAGGTCAGGCAATTGGCTCGCTGGTGGAGACAGATAGCCGCCGTCGCGATATTGGTGGTCGTTGCCGGGATAGGGTGGGAGATTGCAACTAAGTCGCAACTTACAGGACAAAACATAGCACCAGCAAAGCACATTGAACAAAAGGCTGTACCCACGGAACCGAAGGAATCCAACGTTGCGGGTGGCTTGGAACAGCAAACGGTGAAAACTGCAATCATGGCGAGTTCGGGCCGTAAACAACAGTCAATCACACCGAACAGAAACCTTCCTACCTCAACCGTGATGACGGCAACCGGGTCCGACTCGCCAACGATTGACCTGCAAGAAGAAGGGCGCATCCTGGCAGAGGTGCTGACAGAGCAGGTCAGCGAGCGCGAGGAGCTCCGCAGAGAGTTGCGCAACAACTTCGTAGAGACCGTTTTCACGAGGCTGCCCGACGAAGGGGATGCCCTGCAACTCGTCATGGACGAGTCGGGCGACTACCAGATTGTGCCTCCACCGTCGCCCGTAGAACTATGAACGATTTATACCACGAACTATATGAATTGAACGAATGATGAAAAGAGAAGTGAAAAAGGCCATGATGCGACTGCTGGTGCCTGCCCTGTCGCTGTTGCCCATTGCGGCGTTCGGCCAACAAACCATCGAGCAGGCATTCAAGGACTTCGTGAAAAACTCCAATGTGAAGGTCACCGAGAGCCGCACCCGACAGGCTGACCCCGCTACGGGCGAGCTGTTGGAGCAGAGCCACGTGGTGGATTTCAGCTTGGACAACGGCAACAAGCAGATTGGCAAGCTGCAAAAGGCTTTCGACCAGGACCGCGACGCTTCTTATAACGAGTTCACACGGACGGGAGCCGGACAGGGCGTACAGCCTATCGTCATCGGTAAGGAAATCTGGATAGGTTCCGACCCGCAGGACAACTATATCGTGATGTCCTTCGCCGATAAGATGAAGCAAGACGACAAGCGTCCGCAATTCCGCACTGTCTATGCCCTGGAGTGGCGCGAGGAAAAGGACGGGAGGACATGGGGAAAGCTCGTCACCTGCTATGGCCCCATTCCCAAGAAAGAGCGGAAGGCACGGAGAATCAAGTCCGACTGGAGCATGAACAATAATGGCGGGTTTTCCAGCGATGACCTCATCGCGTCGTTGACCCGTTTGGACTCCCTCATCACCAACGATGAATCCGTCAAGCAGTCGTTGGTCAGTCTGGACTCTCTTTTCACCAACAGCGATATGTTGAGCGACTTGGGCAGCCTGTTCTCCGGCAAGGCGAAGGACAAGAACTCCACTGCGCATTGGCTCGATTCGTTCAAGAAACTGTGCCGCTCGCAGATGAAGTACGCCAAGCAGGGCAAGTCGCTGACCTACTTCCCCTCGGAAATCCTGGAGCAGTGCAAGCGCGGTCGCGACCTGCTCACCGACGAGGAGTGTCAGCTCTGCCAGAAAGAGCTCGACCGCATCATCGCCGTCACTAAGGATGAATTCGACCGCGACCTCCTCGAACAAGCCAAGAAGCAACTCACCCGCTGAAAGTAGAGAACCCCGCGAAGCTGTCAGGCTTGGCGGGGTTCTTTTAGCTGGTAAGTGGGGGAAGTTTCACTGCTTGAAATAGTCGGCGAAGAAGACCTGTATCAACAGTCCGTTAGAGTCTGTCTTAGTCACGGGAGCATTGTCGTCTTCCTTGGCCGTCAGTGTGAGGTTGGCGGCAATGTATCGGCCCCCCGGATATTTCTTGAAAGCGTGGCCTTCCAGCTTCATCTGGTGGTCGTATTCCTCAGAGCCGCCGAAGGTGCCAGTGATTGTTCCCACGATGTTGTGACCGCTCCACACGGTGCTGTTCTGATAGCTGATGCTGCCGTTTTGCACGAAATAGTAGTCTCGCTTCGTTCCTTTCACCAGATCGAACTCCAGGTTCATGCTTTCATCGCCGCCCTCGTAAGTGCTAACGCAGTGCCATCCGTTACCGTCCGGTAGTCGGGTGTAGGTGTGCTGCACTCCTTCAGTCGGCAGCGTGAAATATATCCATCCATGCTGAGTCTGTACGCCAGGATTGCCATACAATTCGTATGAAGCCGATGCGGGGTCTTCCTTTGTGTTGGGCAGGAAAATAAAGACGAAGGGATTTTTGGCGTAGGTTGTCCCTTTGGCTCCTCCCACTGTTCTTATTCCTTTGTAGTTCAGATAATCGTCAGAAAAGGTTGATTTGATCCAGACGGTGTCTGCGGGGTCGTAGTTCTTTCCGAATTTCTCCTGGTAGACAGAGACATCGAACTCGCCATCTTTGCCTTCTATTTTCATCCAGTCGGGGAAGTTGGGATAGAGGTCTTCGCGCTTCGGTTTCAGCTCGTCACACGTTCCAGTGATCTTCACGGGTTGAAGGGTCACTCCATCGTAGTCTACAACGATGGTGTCGTTTTCAACTTCTATGATGGCTCCTTCGTCAAATTCATACACGGGCGAAGCTGCCATTAGCTTCCCCATGAACTCCACATAGGGGCAGACCTTCATCTTGCCGTTGTACCACAAGGTGCCGCCATCAGTATATGGGATGACGTACTCTGCCCATGTGTTCCGCTCGTGTTCGCCTAACAGCTCGGCCTGATAGTAGGGCGCCGCACGTTCTTTTCTATTACTAAAAGTAAACTCGTCCTTGTTATTGTAATCTTCAAACAATGCTACACCCACCTTCATAGGCTGTATCACATTGCCTGTGGGCTCGAAGGCCAAGACGTGGCACAGCTGCTTTTTCCCGTCGATGATACGTTCCTCTAAATAGTCGCTGCACTCGCCGAACTCTGGCACCATCTTCACCTCATAGGGCTTGAGCAGACTGAGCGTCCCCTCGGCAAAGGTCCACTTTTTCCTCTCGCTGAACACCGACTTCACGTCGGCCGAGATTTCATAGTCGGCATCGCAGAGGCTTAGTGTGACCGACGTGCCTTTCACTAAGTCGTAGGCCGCTGTGTTTTCAGGTTTATCCATGAAATCCGGGAAATTTGCCAAGTCGATGGCCATCGACCCAGACACCTTCGGCCCTACGTACCACTCTCCACCGAGCGAAGCGTCGAAGAAGCGCGCGATGAGCGGCAAGCTCTTCACCTTCAGCGGGAAGCTTAGACCCGTCTGCACGTAGCCGCTTAGCTCCAGTTGATATTTGGTGACATTGGTAGGATCTGGCGTCTTGCCGTCGTCGTTCGGGTCGCCGAAGCCCCAATGGCAGTCGGGCCACCAGTCCACGATTTCCCATTTCTGCCAGATGCTGCCCCCCACGGTAGGGCTGGCCACGGTGAACTTCAGGTCGGCCTGACCTCGGATGAAACCGTCGGGTCCCATGTCGAGCACTAACAACGGGCATGCTGCAGGGATGGGAATCTGCGCAAACTGCCCCACGCCCCCCTTCATCACCTCTGCAAGCTTTCCATCTAAGGTGAAGCCCACGCCGACACCCATACTCAGCTTGGTGGTGATGCCGATATATTTTGAGCCGAACAGTGGCAGTCGCCAGTCGGCCCTGACGTTCACGCCTCCATTGATGGTCACGTCGATTGATGCCGTGAGATTTTCCGAGTTGTAGAAGGGTATGTGTCCGTTCAATGTGAAGTTGAAGATGTCGCCCTCGAACTTGCCTTGGGTTGCTTTCTTGGGGAACTGCCCCACGGTGAGGTCGGGTCTGCCAGCCACACGTCGGCTCACGAGGTTGCCCTGCCGGTCGTTGCCATATTCCTCCACGATGATGAGTTGCTGGAAAATGTCGCTGATGTCGTCGATGTCTTTGCAGTGGGCGATGATTTCTCTACCCTGTTGCTCAACGCTTGTCACCTTCTTGGCCCATCCGTACTGGAGGGCAGGGTCGGCGAAGACATCGCCGGGTTTGGGCATCAGATCGGCTGGCACCTCCTCCCAACAATAAAATATGATGTAGTTTTCCTCATGGTCCACTCCTGCGGTGACATACCAGTTGATGGGGTCTTGAATGTCGAAATACTTATTCTCCGAGTCGATGATGCGCAACTTGGGGTTGTACTTCACCTCCGGCTGCACGAACCCGATGGAGTCGATGGCCGAGAGCATGATGCGGTAAGTAGAGTCGGCGGTGACAATCTCTTGCGACACATAGTCGTCGTGCTCTACGCCGAGGGTGTCCATGCGCGAGTAGGTCATCTTCTCCACCTCGTCGTAGAAGAAGCCATTCATCCGCCCGTCGTGCTGATAGATATAGAATGCCTGCGTCTCTGTCTGCGCCAGAGCGGGCTGAGCTGCCGCCAAGAGCAGGCAGCAGCCGATGAGTCTTACGAAGCGCTTCATGGCCTTGTCAGTTTGATGGTTTCCTTGCCTGCTTTCACAATGTACACGCCGCTGGGGCGATGGCGGATAGAGAGGGTGAACGTCTTGCCGGCGTTGGTCTTGAACTGTTCCAACAGCATGCCGTTGGCGGCATAGAGGCTGACGGTGCTCCCTTCGGGCAGGTTGCCGAAGGTCACCTCGTCGGCTTCCCGGCTAATGGTGACAGTGCGGTCGTTGGCCTGTTGCTCGATGCCGGTCGCCACAAATCCCTGATAGGTGTAGCGGAGAATGTTCTCCAGTTGGTAGCTCACGGTAGCCCGGTTCGTCTGAATGACGAGCTTGCCGTCCTCGAAGGTGGTCTCAGGCAGGTCGGCCAGGTCGAAATAGACTTTCTCGCCGCTTTTCTGCCATACCACGAGGCGTTTCTCGGTCTGCCCCCAAGCCACTGTAGCGGCAAGGAGCAAAAGCATGGTAATCAGTTTTCTTCTCATCATAAGGGTCGTTTTAGGTAGTTATACATCTATTTCAGGCGCAAATATAACACTTTTTTTCAAAACAAGCAACCTTTCCGTGTAAAAATGTAACGATTTAAGAATGTATCGTGTGCCTGCGACAGGTATTCCTTTCTGCACACTTCGCTTTCGGTTGTGCGAAATTGGGCGGTCGCGGGATGGATTTTCGGTGGAAAAGTATAAAAAAATGAAATCTGTTTGGTGAATTCCGAAAAATATTCGTACCTTTGCACGCCAAAAGTGTAGGCAGATGTACGACTTAACGCCGTTTCAAATAGACTTGAAGGGTCTGAAAGAAAGCGCGACGGCTTTGGAATACGACCTCACAGACGCTTACTTCGAGGCTATCGGAGCCACGGAGGTGAGCGGTGGTAGTGTGCATACAGAGGTGATGATACGCCCGTGTGCAGGCTTTTTTGAGATGGTCGTACGCTCGGAGGGGCATGTCCGCGTGACCTGCGACCGCTGCCTTGACGACATGGAGCAGGCCGTGAGCGCTGAAAACCGAGTGATTGTCAGGTTCGGAGTGGAAACGGCCGAGACCGACGATGTGTTGATGGTCGACGAGAGCGAGGGCGTTCTCGATGTGGCGTGGCTCATCTATGAGTTCATAGCTTTGGCCATCCCCGTACGTCATGTGCATGCTCCCGGTGAGTGCAACGAAGCTATGATGCAGGCTTTGGAAGCCCATTCTGCCCAGAAAGGCGATGGCGAACAGGCTGAAAAGGAGATAGACTCGCGCTGGAGTGCACTCTTGAAATTGAAAGAATAAATAGAAAGTAATAAATTAATCGTTAAATTGGACTCGCTTTAGCGCTTCTACAAAGCGTAGCGACTAAAAGAAATTAAAATTATGGCACATCCTAAAAGAAGACAGTCGAAGACACGTACTGCGAAAAGAAGAACTCACGACAAGGCTGAAATGCCCACACTGGCCATCTGTCCGAACTGTGGCGCTTACCACATCTATCATACCGTATGCCCCACTTGCGGCTACTATCGTGGAAAGATTGCCATCGTAATGGACGAGGTTGAATAATGAGCAAGCTGAACGCTATCGTCACCGGTGTTGGCGGCTATGTGCCTGAATATGTCCTCACGAACGAGGAGATAGCACGCATGGTCGACACCACCGATGAATGGATTATGACGCGTGTCGGCATCAAGGAGCGCCGTATTCTGAACGAGGAAGGCCTGGGCACGAGCTATATGGCTCGCAAGGCTGCCAAGAACCTGTTGAAGAAGATGGACGTGGATCCCGACACGATAGACGCTATTGTGCTGTCGACGTCGTCGGCTGACTATAAGTACCCCTCTACGGCGAGCATCGTCCTGGGCAAACTGGGATTGAAAAATGCGTATGCCTTCGACCTTTGGGGTGCTTGCAGCGGATTCATGTATGCCCTTGATCAGGCTGCGATGATGATCCAGAGCGGCAGGATGAAGAAGATCATTGTGATTGGAGCCGACAAGATGTCGTCGGTGACCGACTACAAGGATCGCCAGACATGTCCGCTTTTCGGCGACGGTGCCGGTGCCGTGATGGTGGAGGCTACAGAGGAAGAGAACGTCGGCGTGCTCGACTCCTTCTTCCGTACCGACGGCAAAGGCCTGCCTTTCCTTCACATGAAGGCTGGTGGCAGTGTCTGTCCGCCAAACCACTTCACCGTCGACCATCGTCTGCACTACACCTATCAGGAAGGGCGTACCGTGTTCCGCTACGCCGTGACCTACATGAGCGACGACTGTGAACTCATTGCTCATCGCAATGGGTTGACCAACGACAACATTCGCTTTGTGGTGCCCCATCAGGCCAATATCCGCATCATTGAGGCCATTGCCAAACGCTTGGACGTTCCCATGGACAAGGTGATGGTCAACATTGAGCATTTCGGCAATACCAGTTCGGCTTCCATACCGCTGGCTTTGTGGGAAAATGAGCATCTGTTGAAGAAGGGCGACAACCTGATTATGACGGCCTTCGGTGCCGGTTTCACGCACGGAGCACTCTACCTGAAGTGGGCGTACTAAGATGCACAAGGCCGGATTTGTAAACATCGTGGGCAACCCCAATGTGGGGAAGTCTACGCTGATGAACCAATTGGTGGGCGAGCGTATCTCGATAGCCACCTTCAAGGCGCAGACTACGCGCCACCGCATCATGGGTATCGTGAACACCGACGACATGCAGATTGTGTTCAGCGATACCCCTGGTGTGTTGAAACCCAACTACAAGCTGCAAGAGTCGATGCTGGCGTTCTCGGAGAGTGCGCTGGCCGATGCCGACGTGCTGCTCTACGTCACCGACGTAGTGGAGAACCCAGAGAAGAACATGGACTTCTTGGAGAAGGTGCAGAAGATGACCATACCCGTCATCCTGCTCATTAACAAGATTGACAGCCTCACAACTGATTTATGTCAATCTGGAGGTCCTCGATCATCAAGTGAATCTAGATCTTCTAGAGATTCCAGTCAGTCTAGAGATTCCAGTCAGTCTAGGCTGAATGCAATTGTGGAGAAGTGGCACGCGCTTTTACCCAAGGCGGAGATACTGCCCATCTCGGCGAAGAACAAGTTTGGGGTGGACATGCTCCTGAAGCGCATCAAGGAACTGCTGCCTGAGAGTCCCGCCTACTTCGACAAGGATCAGCTGACCGACAAGCCCGCCCGCTTCTTCGTGTCGGAAATCATCCGCGAGAAGATATTGCTCTACTACGACAAGGAGATTCCTTATTCTGTAGAGGTCAGCGTGGAGAGCTTTCAGGAAACGGAGAAGAGCATCCATATCCGCGCCATTATTTATGTGGAGCGCGATTCGCAGAAAGGCATCATCATCGGTCATCAGGGTGTGGCCTTGAAGAAGGTGGGCGCCGAGTCGCGCAAGGCCTTGGAGAAGTTCTTCGGCAAGAGCATCTTCTTGGAAACCTACGTGAAGGTGGACAAAGACTGGCGTAGCTCGAAACGCGAATTGGATCACTTCGGCTACAATCCCGATTGAACCTCATTGGCATAAGTATGACACTCATGCGAAGATCGTGTCGTTTCTTTCACTCCCTTTTGCCCTTTCTTCACAAATTGCGATAGTTAATAACTATTCCTGTATTCGGCTGGCGTTTTCTGCGTCAGCCGTTTGAAGTATTTAGAGAAGAAGGAAGGGTTGGGAAAATTCATTTCTTCTGAAATTCTGGCTACGGACTTGTCGGTATGACGCAGTTCCACCTTGATACGTGCAATAAGGGCACGGTCGATCCATTCTTTGGCTGTGACACCACTGGCCTGACGGACGACGGTGCCGAGATAGCGTTCTGTCAGGCACATCTTTGAGGCATAGAAAGCTATCTGATGTTCGTCGACAGCATATTGGTTGACAAACAGGATAAAGCGGTCGAAGATGGTCTGCTCGCGCGATTGCGTGACCTGTTGCTGTGTGGTATAGCGACGGAAAAGATTGTCGTAGTGGTGCATTTGGGCAGCGATAAGACTGCCGACGAGCTGGCGGTCGTAGTCGTGCTGGTGGACGACGTGCCAGAGAGTTTCCAGAATCTGTCGGGCGGTGGCGATGTCGGCCTCCGAGGCTGGTAGCTGGAAGTCGCGCACCTGCCCATTAAAGGCTGAGGGCATTTGGCCGGCAGCGAAAGGCATGCAGAAAGTGGGCGATAAGGCGAAACCATATATTTCGACATCAGGCGAAAAGTACGAAGGCGTGATAAGCGTGCCAGGCCCGAAGAAGATGATGCTGCCGGCAGTAATTTGTTTCTCCACAAGGTTGATGTTGGCGTGGATCTCACCCTGTACCAATATCCCCATACGATGGTCGTTAATGGCATAGGGTGGGGGCTGCTGCAAAACCAATGTAAACACGTGGGGATTGCCATGCAGAATAACCAGATCGTCGCTGAGGAATAAGTTCTTGCGCAATAGTTGCAGGTGCGGTTCGAATATGTGGCGCATGCGCGCCAGACTCATCAGATAGGGTTCTTGCTTCGGTGATTGGCTCCTGCCGTCTGTAGGTCTTTTCATGTTTTTTTTGTTTGATTTACGATGCAAAGATAATACTTTTTCCTAAATAATTGCTATTTTTAGGGTTGAATCAAACAAAAGGGACATAATTTCCTCCTTAAAGGTAACGATAGTTAGGGGAATATGTTGTACCTTTGCAACGTCGTAAGACATCTATTCACGATTATCAGATCATAAATAATATAAGAACATCATTATGCGACGAACGTTGTTATGTCTATTGTTTTTCGTTTCTCATTTCTCGTATATCATAGCGCAGACGCTGGAAGAGTGTCAGCAGGCGGCGGAGAGAAACTATCCGCAGATAAGGCACTACGACCTGATCAGACAGACAACCGATCTGACGGTGGCTAACATCGGCAAGGGTTGGCTTCCGCAGGTGTCGGCACAGGCACAGGCCACCTTGCAGAGCGATGTGACGGCTTTCCCCGAGTCGATGCAGAAACTGTATCAGCAAGCGGGTGTCGACATGAAAGGACTGAAGAAGGACCAATACCGCATAGGGCTTGACGTGCAGCAGACGGTGTACGACGGGGGAACCATCAGGCATACCCAGGAAATAGCCCGCCGGCAGGGAGACGTAGAGGAGGCGCAGACGGAGGTGGCCCTGTATCAGGTGCGGCGCAGGGTGAACGAGATGTATTTCGGTTTGCTGCTGTTGGATGAACAAATCCGCTTGAACGCTGACTTGCAGGAAGTGTTGACACAGAGTGAAAAGAAGCTGAAGGCCATGTATGAGCATGGTACCGCAGCGGAGAGCGACTATTTGAGCGTGAAGGCAGAACGGCTGAATGTGGTGCAGCAGGGGACAGGCCTACAGTCGCAGAAGCAGTCGTTGCAGATTTTGCTCAATGCGTTCTGTGGAATAGAGGTGAGGGCGGTGGAGAAACCGGTGCTTCCGTCTGTGGAAGTACCGCAGACTATAGGGCCGCGACCGGAACTGAAGGCCATCGACGCACAGCTGCGATTGGCAGAAGCGCAGGAGAAAGCTCTCGATGCTGCCTTGAAGCCAAAGTTGGGCGTGTTTGCCCAAGGCTTCTATGGCTATCCCGGTTTCAATATGTTTGAGGATATGATGCGCCATCAATGGTCGTGGAACGGATTGATTGGAGCCCGACTGACATGGAACATCGGCGCACTCTATACTCGTAAGAATGATCGCATGAAAATACAATTGCAGCGGAGTATGGCAGAGACCAACCGCGACGTGTTCCTTTTTAATAATCGTCTGGAACAGATTCAGCAGAACGAGAACATCAGCCGTTTCCGCCGTCTGATGGCCGACGACGAGGAAATCATCTCGTTGCGCTCATCCGTACGCAAGGCGGCTGAGTCGAAATTGGCACACGGCATTATCGACGTCAACGACCTGGTGAAAGAAATCAATGCGGAGAACAATGCTCGGGTGCAGCGTACCGTCCATGAGATAGAGCTCTTGAAGGAAATCTACGACTTGAAGTATACGACAAATAACTGATAATTTGCAAGAATATGAACAATAGAATGATGATTGCACTGGCGATGGCAATGCTGGTGGGTTGCAGTTCAAACGAAAAAGATTACGATGCCACGGGCACGTTTGAAGCTACGGAGACAACAGTGTCGGCCGAGCAGAGCGGCACACTGCTGCAGTTTGCCTTGGAGGAGGGCGACAACATCGAGGCAGGCCGTGAAGTGGGATTGATAGATACCACGCAGATCTGGCTGAAGATGCAGCAGACAGAGACTTCAAAGACTGTCTATCAGAGCCAGAAGCCAGACATGGAAAAACAGATTGCGGCCACCCGTCAGCAGTTGGCAAAGGCAAAGACGGAGCAGCGTCGCTATCAGGAACTGGTCGACGACGGAGCGGCGCCCAGCAAGATGCTTGACGATGCGAAGAATCAGGTGCAGGTGTTGCAACGACAGCTCGATGCGCAGGTTTCGACGCTCAACACACAACTCTCGACGCTCAACTCCCAGCTGTCGACAGTCAATGTGCAGATACGTCAGTTGTCGGATCAGTTGCAGAAGTGCCATATCATAGCGCCCACGACGGGCACCGTCTTGGAAAAGTATGTGGAGCGTGGCGAGTATGTGACACCCGGCAAACCGCTCTTTAAGGTGGGCAATGTCGGGCTGATGTATCTGCGCGCCTACGTCACTTCGGCACAGTTGCAGCATGTTAAGGTGGGTCAGCAGGCCAAGGTGTTTGCTGACTATGGCGGTGGTGAGCGAAAGGAGTACGGCGGCACGGTGTCGTGGATATCGAGTCGCTCAGAGTTTACTCCGAAGACCATCCTTACCGACGATGAGCGGGCAGACCTGGTGTATGCCGTGAAGATAGCCGTCAAGAACGACGGGAATATAAAGATAGGTATGTACGGAGAAGTCTCTTTCAAGTGAAATGTGAATCAAATTCATGCCGTGAAAGCGCTGGCAGGCGCTGAGCGGCTACCGTTCAGTGATGGGTAGTATAGTTGTCAATAATATCTCAAAGTCTTACGGCAAGGTTTGTGCTTTGCATGATGTGTCGTTCGAAGTCAAGAAGGGCGAAGTCTTTGGGCTCATCGGTCCTGACGGGGCTGGTAAGACCACGCTCTATCGCATTCTCTGCACATTGCTGAAGCCAGACAGTGGTACGTCGGCGGTGGACGGCTTCGACACGGTGCGTCAGATGAAGGAGATACGGCGACGCGTAGGGTATATGCCGGGCAAGTTTTCCCTCTATCAGGACCTGACGGTGGAAGAGAACCTGAAGTTCTTCGCTACACTCTTTGGCACCACTGTTGAGGCCGGGTACGACGGTATAAAAGCGATCTACCAACAGATAGAGCGGTTTAAGGACCGCAAAGCTGGAGCGCTGTCGGGTGGCATGAAGCAGAAACTGGCTTTGAGTTGTGCGTTGGTTCACAGTCCGAGCGTGCTGTTGCTCGACGAGCCCACAACGGGTGTCGATCCCGTAAGCCGCAAGGAGTTTTGGGAAATGCTCCTGACGCTGAAGGAACGGGGCATCACCATCGTGGCCTCAACACCCTATCTCGACGAGGTGCGTTGCTGCGACCGTGTGGCCTTTCTCGAAAAAGGTTCGATAAGAGGTATAGGCACGCCTGACGTCATTCTGGAGAAATTCAAAGACATCTTCAATCCACCAGGGATTGAGAGGAATGAAGCGTCAAGCATGAATACAGAAGCTTGCGATACGGTGATTGAAGTGGAACATTTGGTGAAGGCTTTCGGCACGTTCCATGCAGTGGACGACATCTCGTTCACTGTGAAGCGGGGCGAGATCTTCGGATTCCTCGGAGCCAACGGTGCCGGCAAGACCACCGCCATGCACATGCTGACCGGTCTGAACCAGCCTACAAGTGGTTCGGGCCGTGTGGCGGGCTACGACATCCGTACGGAGTATGAACAGATTAAGAAGCACATTGGCTATATGTCGCAACGCTTCTCGCTCTACGAAGACCTGACTGTCAGCGAGAATATCCGTCTGTTTGCTGGTATCTACGGGATGAGAAACGAGGAGATCAAGACGAAGACCGAAGCATTGCTACGCCGTTTGCAATTCGAGGAGCATAAGGACGACCTGGTGTCGTCGCTGCCGCTTGGCTGGAAACAAAAGCTGGCTTTCTCCGTATCCATCTTCCACGAACCCAGCGTGGTGTTCCTCGACGAGCCGACGGGTGGTGTCGATCCTGCTACGCGTAGGCAGTTCTGGGAGCTTATCTACGATGCAGCCCAACGTGGCATCACCATTTTCGTGACCACCCACTATATGGACGAGGCAGAGTATTGCGACCGCATCTCAATCATGGTCGACGGCAAGATCAGCGCCATCGGCACGCCCGCTGAGCTCAAGAGGCGGTTCCGTCAGCCCGATATGGACCATGTGTTCACCTATCTGGCGCGGCAGGCCACAAGGTCGTCGGACTAAAGTCGTCGCCATCTTATTTGAAACATCATCAAATCGCAGTGGAATGAACCAGTTCTTGTCATTTGTCATCAAGGAATCGAAGCATATCTTGCGCGACCGTCGCACGATGCTGATCCTCTTCGGTATGCCCGTCATGCTGATGCTGCTGTTTGGTTTCGCCATTTCTACGGATGTAAAGAATGTGCGCACGGTGGTGGTCACCTCGCAGATGGATCTTCTCACGCAGCAAGTCGTGGAGCGGCTGGCACAGTCGGAGTACTTCACCATCACGAATACCGTGGGCACACCCCAGGAGGCCGAACGGCTGATACGCAGTCAGAAGGCAGATATGGCTGTGGTCTTTGCGCAGGGGTTTGCCAGCAAGAAGCAGGGGCTGCAATTGATCGTCGATGGTTCTGACCCCAATATGGCACAACAATGGACGAACTATGCGCAACAGGTCATTGCGAATCCTGCTAACACGGTGGTCAGTTCGAAAATGCTCTACAATCCTCAGATGCGCTCGGCCTACAATTTCGTGCCAGCCATCATGGGTATGCTGCTGATGCTTATCTGCGCCATGATGACCTCAATATCTATTGTACGCGAGAAGGAGAAGGGTACGATGGAAGTGCTGCTCGTTTCCCCTGTCCGCCCGTTGATGGTGGTCGTGGCCAAAGCTGTACCCTATTTGATATTAGCCGTCGGCATCCTCATCACCATCCTGCTCATGGCCCGCTTCGTGTTGGACGTTCCCCTTGCCGGCTCACTGTTTTGGATTGTTGCCGTCAGCGTGCTCTATATCTTGCTGGCACTCTCGCTTGGCCTCCTCATTTCCAATATCGCGCAGACGCAGTTGGTGGCTTTGCTGCTCTCGGCTATGGTTCTGCTTATGCCGGTGGTGATGCTCTCTGGCATGCTCTTCCCCGTGGAGTCGATGCCCCGAATATTGCAGTGGATCTCGGCCGTAGTGCCTCCCCGCTACTATATCGAGGCTATGCGCAAACTGATGATCATGGGTGTGGGCATTGGCGAGGTGGCGCGCGAGGTCATGGTTCTTGCTCTGATGACAGCTCTGTTTCTGACCGTTGCGCTCAAAAAGTATAACACTCGATTGGAATAAGCTCATGACTCTTCACTATCTCATACAGAAGGAGTTTCTCCAGATACGGCGCAACAGTTTCCTGCCCCGTCTCATCATCCTGTTCCCCATCGTCATCATGTGTGTCATGCCTTGGGTGATGAGCATGGAGGTGAAGAACATCCGAGTGGCGGTGGTCGACAACGATCGTACTACCCAGTCGCAGCGGCTTGTTCATGCTGTTGAGGCCTCCCGTTATTTCATCTTTACGGGTCAGAAACCTTCCTACAAGGCTGCCCTTGCCGAAGTGGAGAAAGGTCAAGCAGACATCGTGCTTGAAATCCAAGGTGGACAATGTCTCATTGCTGCCAATGCCGTCAACGGTACTAAGGGGGCGATGGGCAGTGCCTATCTCTCGCAGATTGTTGTTTCTCGTGTCGCGCCGGCAGCTGTCCTGGCTCAGCCTTCCGTGCTGATGCTCTACAACAAGCATCAAAACTACAAGCTCTACATGATTCCTGCGCTCTTGGCCATTGTGATGATGCTACTCACGGGATTCCTTCCCACGCTCAATATCGTGGGCGAGAAGGAGGCTGGCACCATCGAGCAGATCAATGTCACGCCTGTTTCGAAGTGGGCGTTCATCTTGGCCAAGCTGGTTCCCTATTGGCTCATTGCGCTCTTTGTGGTCACTGCTTGCCTGTTGCTGGCGTGGGCCATTTATGGTATCACCTCTGCAGGCTCTCTGTTGTGGGTCTATGTCTTGGCGATGCTGCTTGCCCTGTTCTTCTCGTCGTTCGGACTTGTGGTCAGCAACTATAGCGATACCATGCAACAGGCCATCTTCGTCATGTGGTTCTTCGTGGTCTGCATCCTGCTGCTCAGCGGACTCTTCACGCCGACGCGCTCCATGCCCTCATGGGCTTATCTGACCACCTATGTCAATCCGATGCACTATTTCATCGATGCCATCCGCACCGTGTTCATCCGTGGGGGCGGCTTTGAAGCCATCGCCCGTCAGTTGCTGGCCCTTCTCGCCATTGGACTTTTTATGTCTGTATGGGCAGTGCAGAGCTACAAGAAGAATCAGTAGCGGCAGTAGCATAGCCGTAGACCTAAATGTCATACTTTTCGCAAACTCTGCGTGCTCTGCGTCTCTGCGTGTGAACAAAAAGTGCAGGAATAATCTTTACGCCGATAAAAACTCCTATACCTCCCAACAGCTTTTCGGTCGAACAGCTATATGAATACCTAAATTAATTGGAAAGAATTTGACAAATTTTAGTCAGTGTTTTTGCTCGTTCTACGCAAAGGAAAGCCCATCTGAGAGGGTTGCGCCTGTCTGCCGGAGCGGCTCGTCTTGTCCCCGAGGACGTCGTTTGTGGTCTGAATGACAGTCAGAGATGGCTTGAACGCGTGCGAAACGATAGCTGCGAGCATGTGATTTGACGCAGATGATAGCGTGATTTGCCGCAAATTGCATGGTGATCTGCCGCAAATCACAAGGTAAATTGACGCAAATTGGAATGGCTTTTGCGGTGAACGAGAGTCTTGGTAGTGTAAGTTCTTTGTAGTCAATGTGTTGTAAAAATCGCTCATTTTGGCTGTTTTTTCGACCGAGCGACAATCTGTTTTCAAATACGCGAGTATTGACCCACTTAAATTCGAAGTTTTCTTGACAAATCAGTATCCTTGTAACTTATCATGAATCCTTGAATTCGAAAATTCGCACTTTTTTATCTCGACAGGCTTAAAATCCAATATTTTTATGTACCTTTGCACCCGAAAAAAAAGTAAGTTATGGCATTAGTAGCAATAGTAGGGCGCCCCAATGTGGGCAAAAGCACTCTGTTCAACCGTCTGACGAAGTCGCGCCAGGCTATTGTCAGCGAACAGGCTGGCACCACTCGCGACCGCCAGTATGGCAAGTGTGAGTGGAACGGAAAGGAGTTTTCGGTCGTCGATACCGGCGGCTGGGTCGTCAATAGCGATGATGTTTTCGAAGAGGAAATCCGCAAGCAGGTGCTTGTGGCTACCGAGGAGGCCGATCTGTTGCTCTTCCTCGTCGATGTGCAGAACGGCGTCACTGACTGGGACGAAGACGTGGCACTCATCTTGCGGCGCACCAAGCTGCCCGTCATCTTGGTGGCCAACAAGGTGGACAACAACAATCAGCAGTACGATGCTTATGAGTTCTATAAGCTCGGACTGGGCGAGCCCTTGTGCATCAGCTCTGCATCGGGCAGTGGAACCGGCGACCTCCTTGACCTGGTGCTGGACCGGTTGCAGAACGTCAAGGACGAGGAAGACGTGGAGGACGGCATTCCGCGCTTCGCTGTCGTAGGACGCCCCAATGCCGGAAAGTCGAGCATCATCAATGCCTTCATCGGCGAAGACCGCCACATCGTGACGGAGATAGCGGGCACGACACGCGACAGCATCTACACGCGCTACGATAAGTTTGGCTTCGACTTCTACCTTGTCGACACCGCGGGCATCCGCCGTAAAAACAAAGTGAGCGAGGACCTGGAGTTCTACAGTGTGATGCGCTCCATCCGCGCCATCGAGAATAGCGATGTCTGCATTCTGATGATCGATGCCACTCGCGGCATTGAGTCGCAGGACATGAACATCTTCCAGCTTATTCAGAAGAACAACAAGTCGCTTGTCGTCGTGGTGAACAAGTGGGACTTGGTGGAAGACAAGTCGCAGATTGTCATCAAGACCTTCGAGAATGCCATCCGCGAGCGTATGGCTCCCTTCACCGACTTCCCCATTATCTTTGCCTCGGCGCTTACCAAGCAGCGTATCTTCAAGGTGCTGGAAACCGCCAAGCAGGTGTATCTGAACCGCAAGCTGAAGATCGGCACGACGAAGCTCAACGAGGTGATGTTGCCCATCATCGAGGCAACGCCGCCGCCCAGCATCAAGGGCAAGTACATCAAGATCAAGTATTGCTCGCAGCTGCCGAATACGCAGATACCTTCGTTCGTGTTCTATGCCAACCTGCCGCAGTACGTGAAAGAAGCGTACCGCCGGTTCTTGGAGAACAAGATTCGCGAGAACTGGACACTCACCGGTTCGCCCATCAATGTATTTATAAGGCAGAAATAGTTTTTTCAGGAGTTCTGAAGTCCAGGAGTTTTCAGACATTTGTCTATGCGCAGAATTGTCATCATCACCATCGGTTTTGTCATTGCGGCCATTGTGTATAGTTGCCGCAACGACAAAACCGTTGACTTTGCTGCCGCCAATGCCGCCAAGGAATACTACGACCTGCTGGTGCAAGGCCAGTACGATGCCTTTGTCGACGGCATGAACATCCCGGAGCGCATCCCAGACTCCTATCGCCAGCAGCTTGTCGACAATGCCCGCATGTTTGTGGGCGATCAGCAACAAGAGCATCTGGGATTGCGCGAGGTGCGTGTGGTGAATTGCATCAACGACACCGTTGATGTGGCTGCTCATGCCTTCCTGATGCTTTGCTACGGCGATTCCACCATCGAGGAGGTCGTTGTCCCGATGGTGAAGCGCGATGGTCGATGGCTTATGAAATAGCTGATTCGTCTCTTTCCCTTTGGAAAATCTTTTTTCTACAATCCCGTTTATCCCTCCGTTGTCGGGGAGACTTGTTCTACCTCTTTCACTTTCTTAAAGAGGTCGGAGGCAAAGATGAAGTCGTTGAGTCGCTCGTTGGTGGAGGTCATGATCTGGTCTTTCGACCCCGTCCAGGCCGCCGTTCCCTGATAGATAAAGATGATATTCTCGCCAATACCCATCACGGAGTTCATGTCGTGGGTATTGATGATGGTCGTGATTTGCATGTCCTTGGTGATGCCATGCAGGAGGTCGTCGATGACAAGCGATGTCTTAGGGTCGAGGCCGCTGTTGGGCTCGTCGCAGAAGAGATACTTCGGTTCCAGGACGATGGCGCGGGCAATGGCCACACGCTTCTGCATACCGCCGGAAATCTCGCCCGGATATTTGCTTTCGGCTTCCAATAGGTTGACGCGGTCGAGGCATTCACGGGCGCGCTGCTGCCGTTCGCGCAGGTTCTTCGAAGAGAACATGTCGAGGGGAAACATCACATTCTCGAGCACGGTCATTGAATCGAAAAGGGCTGCACTTTGGAAAATCATGCCCATCTCGCGGCGCAACAGCACCTTTTCGCGCTTGGTCATGGCCACGAAGTTGCGTCCGTCGTAAAGCACCTCGCCCTTTGTGGGGTCGAGCAATCCCACGATGTTCTTCATCAGCACAGTCTTTCCAGAGCCCGACTGCCCGATAATGAGGTTGGTGAGTCCGTTCTCAAACACGGCATTGATGTCGTGCAGGACTTCCTTGTCCTCGAAACTCTTATATAGGTGTTTTATTTCTATCATTTTATTTCAGACCACTTGTCAACTTGTTAACTCGTCAACTTGTCAACTTTCTTAAGAAAGCAACTGCGTCAGGAACACATCGGAGAAGAGGATGAGGACGCTGGAGGAGACAACGGCATTGGTGCTGGCCTTACCCACTTCCACAGATCCGCCTTCCACGGTGTAGCCGCAGAAAGAAGCGACGCTGGCGATGATGAAGGCGAAGACCATGCTCTTGAGAATGCTCATCCAGAGGAACCAAGGCACGAAGCTGTGCGTCAGACCCAGGGTCAGGTCGTCGGGCGGCAGCACATGACCGATGTAGGCTGTGGCGTAGGCACCCACGATGCCCATAGCCGACGAGAAGATGACGAGGAACGGCATCATCGTCAGCATGGCTGAGATCTTTGGCAGGATCAGGTATTCGGCGGAATTGACGCCCATAATCTCCAAGGCATCAATCTGTTGGGTAACGCGCATCGTACCCAGTTCGGAAGCAATGTTCGACCCCACTTTACCTGCCAATATCAGACACATGATGCTGCTGGAGAACTCCAGGAGCATGATTTCGCGTGTGGTGTAGCCGCTCACCCAGCGGGGCATCCACGGGCTTTGGATGTTCAGTTTCATCTGAATGCAGATGACGGCACCAATGAAAAACGAGATGAGCAACACGATGCCGATAGAGTCGACCCCGAGCTGTTGCATCTCCGTGACGTATTTCTTCATGAACATGCGAAAGCGCTCCGGGCGGGAGAAGGTCCTGCCCATCAGTATCAGATAGCGTCCGAAAATGGTAAGAAACCGATGAATAATCATTTCTTGCTATTGCGTCTTGTTGAATTTCCGTGCAAATTTAATGATTTATTTCGAGATTCTAAGCCAGTCATGATAAAAAACTTGGTTTTTTTTATGAATAAGCCACTAACAAATCATAATTTCTTCAGTGGAATGAATGCTTATTCAAATATTTGCCGTAAATTTGCAGGCACAAATCTTGTTTGCAAATATGACTGAAGCAGAAAACATACCACAGGCAGTAGCCGACGTGGAAGTCGATGTTGCCGAGCCTCTGACAGAGAGCACGGAGCCTAAGCAGTCTGTGCTCCGGGCCGAAGGGCTGGTGAAGCGCTATGGCAAGCGCACCGTGGTGAACGATGTGAACATCAATGTCAGGCAGGGCGAGATCGTCGGTCTGTTGGGGCCTAATGGAGCCGGAAAGACCACATCGTTCTATATGACCACAGGACTCATCGTTCCCAATGCCGGACATATCTTTATCGACGATCAGGAAGTGACGGGTTTTCCTGTCTATAAACGTGCACAAGCTGGTATCGGCTACCTCCCGCAGGAGGCTTCCGTGTTCCGCAAACTGAGCGTCGAGGACAACATTATGGCTGTGCTCGAGATGAAGAAAGGGCTCACCAAGCACGACAGGGAGCAGAAGCTGGAGAGCCTCATCGAGGAGTTCCGTCTTGGCAAGGTGCGCAAGAACAAGGGCGACCAGCTTTCAGGTGGCGAGCGCCGACGCACCGAGATAGCCCGCTGCTTGGCCATCGAGCCGAAGTTCATCATGCTCGACGAGCCCTTCGCTGGCGTCGACCCCATCGCCGTGGAGGACATCCAGCACATCGTGTGGCAACTGAAATACCGCAACATCGGCATCCTCATCACCGACCACAACGTGCATGAGACGCTCAACATCACCGACCGCGCCTATCTCTTGTTCGAAGGACGCATCCTCTTCAAGGGCAATCCCGAGGAACTGGCGGCCAATCCTATTGTCCGCGAGAAGTATCTCGGCACCAATTTCGTGCTCCAGAAGAAGGACTTCCAGCTCATCGACGAGCGCAAGCGACAGCAAAACGACGAGTCGGCGTGACGTTAAAAAATCGTATTTTTACACGTATTCTATTATTATTACAGAAAATCTTCGTACTTTTGCACCCCAAAATTCAAAAAGAACATTAACAAATTAGATAAGAAACAGAAATGAAAGTAACATTTGAGAACCCTGACAAGGTGAATGGCCTGATGACCCTCACGGTGGAAGAAGCTGACTTTAAGAACGAAGTAGAGAAAGAGCTCAAGAACTATCGTAAGCGCGCACAGGTGCCAGGCTTCCGTCCGGGTATGGTGCCGATGGGACTCATCAAGCGCCAGTATGGTACTGCCGTGAAGGTAGACGTCATCAACAAGGTGATGGGACAGGAAATGTACAAGTACATCAACGACAATCACATCCACATGCTTGGCGAACCGCTGCCCAGCAGTCAGCAAGTGCCCGTAGACGTGGAGGGTGAGGCTCCCTATACATTCATGTTCGACATCGCTGTGGCTCCCGATTTCAAGATCGAGCTCACCAGCGACGACCATATCGAATACGACGAAATCAACGTCGACGACAAGCTCATAGACCAGCAGGTGCAGGCGTATGCACAGCGTGCCGGCCATTATGAGAAGGCAGAGACCTACGAGAGCAACGACATGCTCAAGGGCGACCTGCGCCAGCTCGACGAGAACGGAAATACGCTCGAGGGCGGTATCACCGTAGAGAGTGCGCTCATCATGCCCGAATACATCAAGGCCGACGACCAGAAGAAGGTCTTCGACGGCTGCAAACTCGGCGACATCCTCACCTTCAATCCCCGCAAGGCTTACGAGAGCAATGCCGAGCTGAAGGGACTGTTCAAGATGGACGATGCTGAAGAGGCTGGCAAGGTCGAGTCGGACTTCAGCTATCAGATTACGGAGATTTCGCGCTTCACCCCTGCCAAGGTCGATCAGCAGCTCTTCGACGGCGTGTTCGGCGAGGGCACTTGTGCCGACGAGCAGGCTTTCCGCGAGAAGATTGCCGAAGGACTCCGCGCCACGATGGTTGACAACAGCGACTTCAAGTTCCTGCAGGACGTGCGCCGCTATTGCGAGCAGAAGGTGGGCGAGCAGACCTATCCCGTGGAACTGCTGAAGCGCGTCATGAAGAACAACAACCGCGACAAGGGCGACGACTACGTGGAGCACAACTTCGACATGAGCATCAAGGAGCTCAACTGGCACCTCATCAAGGAGCAGCTCGTAGAGGCTAACCAGATTAAGATTGAGGACGACGATGTGAAGCGCACCGCTATGGAGGCTGCCCGCGCTCAGTTCGCTCAGTACGGCATGAGCAATGTGCCCGACGAGTACCTCGAGAACTACGCTCAGGACATGCTCAAGAAGCGCGAGATGGTCGACAACTTCGTCGACCGCAGCATCGACCGCAAGCTCACCGAAGTACTGAAGAATGTGGTGACGCTCGATCGCAAGCAGATTTCACTCGACGACTTCAACAAGTCCATGCAGGCTGTGTAACCATATTTTAAGGACGTACGTGCAAGTATGTCCCTATTCGAGGCCGGCATTTCATGCCTCTGCAAATTAGCAATAGCCTCCCGTACCTTATTATATAGGCGCGGGGGCTTTTTTTTTATGCTATTTTCGCACAAAAAATCTTAAAAAGTGGCGGCGTTCCAACTTTTTTTTGTAATTTTGTATCTACTTATTGCGAGGAGGCATGCTAATTTTGCTCCTTATGAAATGTGAAACTCAATATAAACCGCTGAATATGAACGATTTCAGAAAATATGCAACCCGTCATTTGGGAATGAATGGCCAGATGCTTGACGACGTGGTCGGCGCACAGGCCCAGTACTTGAACCCCTATATCCTGGAGGAGCGCCAGCTCAACGTCACGCAGATGGACGTCTTCTCGCGCTTGATGATGGACCGCATCATCTTCCTCGGCACCGAGATCAACGACTACACGGCCAATACCCTGCAGGCTCAGCTCCTCTATCTCGACTCGGTAGACCCCGGTAAGGACATCTCTATCTATATCAACTCACCCGGCGGAAGCGTCACGGCTGGTCTCGGCATCTACGACACCATGCAGTTCATCCAGAGCGACGTGGCCACCATCTGCACAGGTATGGCAGCCTCGATGGCCGCTGTGCTCCTTGTGGCTGGTACCGAGGGCAAGCGTTCGGCGCTCACCCATAGCCGTGTGATGATACACCAGCCCCTCGGCGGTGTGCAAGGACAGGCCTCCGACATCGAGATTGAGGCACGCGAAATCATGAAATACAAGAAGGAACTCTATACCATCATCTCCGACCACTCCCACACGCCGTTCGACAAGGTTTGGGCCGACTCCGACCGCAACTATTGGATGAATGCCGAGGAGGCCAAAGAATATGGTATGATTGATGAAGTGTTGACGAAGAAGAAATGAAAAAAGAATGTAGCTTTTGCGGAAGAAACGAGCACCAGGTGAAACTGCTCATCTCAGGCTTGCACGGTTATATCTGCGAGGAGTGTGCCGTACAAGCTTATGAGATCACACAGTCGGCTGGCATCCTCAACAATGATAAGAAGAATAAGGAGGAGAAGTTCTCGCTCAAGAAGGTGCCGAAGCCGAAGGACATCAAAGCGTATCTCGACCAGTATGTCATCGGTCAGGAAGACGCCAAGCGCTACCTCTCGGTGTCGGTATACAACCATTACAAGCGCCTGCAGCAGCCTTTGGATGCCAATGGTGTGGAGATAGAAAAGAGCAACATCATCATGGTGGGCAGCACCGGCACGGGAAAGACACTCCTGGCCAAGACCATCGCCCGCCTGCTCGATGTGCCGTTCACCATCGTCGATGCCACAGTATTTACTGAGGCTGGCTATGTAGGCGAAGATGTGGAGAGCATCCTCTCGCGTCTGCTCCAGGTGGCCGACTTCGACGTGAAGGCTGCCGAGCGAGGCATCGTCTTCATCGACGAGATCGACAAGATAGCCCGCAAGGCCGACAACCCCAGCATCACTCGCGACGTCAGCGGAGAGGGCGTACAGCAGGGATTGCTCAAACTCCTCGAGGGTACAATGGTGAACGTGCCGCCAAAGGGTGGACGTAAGCACCCCGACCAGGACTATATCCATGTCGACACGCGCAACATCCTCTTCATCTGCGGCGGCGCCTTCGATGGCATCGAGCGGAAGATAGCCCAACGGCTCAACACCCATGTGGTGGGCTACAACAGCGTGCAGAACGTGCGACGCATCGACAAAGACGACCTCATGCGCTATGTGCAGCCGCAAGACCTGAAGGCCTTCGGTCTCATCCCAGAGATCATCGGCCGTCTGCCCGTCATCACTTACCTCAACCCGCTCGATCGCGAGGCCCTGCGCCGCATCTTGCTCGAGCCGAAGAACTCCATCGTCAAGCAATACGAGAAGCTCTTCGAGATGGACGGCATCAAGCTGACATTCCCAGAGGACACCCTCGACTACCTGGTCGACCAGGCCGTAGAGTATAAACTCGGCGCCCGCGGACTGCGCTCCATCGTGGAGAGCGTCATGATGGAAGCTATGTACGAAGTGCCGTCGAGCCGCAAGAAGACATTCCAAGTGACATTAGAATATGCCAAGCAGCAGCTTGCGCGGACTCAGCAGTTCCAGCAACAGAGCGCCTGAGGAAGCAGCGTTGTGAAAGCAGCGGCTCCGCTGCCACAGCCAATATATAAAGGAGGAAATATCATGACAGAGAATTTAGACTTATCCAAGAAACTGAAGGAATATTTTGGGTTCAACCAGTTCAAGGGCGACCAGGAAGCCATCATCCGCAATGTCCTGGCCGGCAACGATACCTTCGTGCTGATGCCCACCGGCGGCGGCAAGTCGCTGTGCTACCAGCTGCCCTCGTTGCTCATGGAAGGCACAGCCATCGTCATCTCGCCACTGATTGCCCTGATGAAAAACCAAGTCGACGTCATCAACGGCATCAGCGAAGAGGATGGGCTCGCCCATTACCTCAACTCTTCGCTCAACAAGGCCGCCATCGACCAGGTGAAGACCGACATCCTCAATGGGCGCACCAAGCTGTTGTATGTGGCGCCTGAGTCGCTCACCAAGGATGAGTATGTGGAGTTTCTGAGAGGGTGCAAGATATCGTTCTACGCCGTCGACGAGGCGCACTGTATCTCTGAGTGGGGACACGACTTCCGGCCGGAATACCGCCGCATACGCCCCATTGTCAACGACATTGGCCGCGCTCCCATCATCGCCCTCACCGCCACCGCCACCGACAAGGTGCGCACCGACATCATGAAGAGTCTCGGCATTGTGGGCGCTCAGGAGTTCAAGAGTTCCTTCAATCGCCCGAACCTCTACTACGAGGTGCGCCCCAAGGCCAGCGACATCGATAAGCAGATCGTGAAGTTCATCATGCAGAACAGCGGCAAGAGCGGCATCATCTATTGTCTCAGCCGCAAGAAGGTGGAAGAGCTGGCTGCCGTGTTGTGCGCCAACAACATCAAGGCGGCACCCTACCACGCCGGACTCGACAGCGCCACACGCTCGCAGACGCAGGACGACTTCCTCATGGAGCGCATTGATGTCATCGTGGCCACCATCGCCTTCGGCATGGGCATCGACAAACCTGACGTGCGCTTCGTTATCCACTACGACATCCCCAAGAGCCTCGAAGGCTACTATCAGGAGACTGGACGCGCCGGGCGCGACGGGGGAGAGGGTAAGTGCATCGCCTTCTATTCCTATAAGGACCTGAAGAAACTCGAGAAGTTCATGGAGGGCAAGCCTGTCGCCGAGCAAGACATTGGCCGACAGCTGCTTCAGGAAACGGCAGCCTATGCCGAGTCGTCGGTATGCCGACGCAAGATGCTGCTCCACTATTTCGGAGAGTCCTATCCCGAAGACAACTGCGGCAGCTGCGACAACTGTCTCCACCCGAAGGTGAAGGTGGAAGGGCGCGAGGCTCTGGTCATTGTCCTGCAAGCCGTACAGGCCATCAAGGAAGATTTCCGCACCGACTATGTCATCGACTTCGTCACTGGGCGTCCCACCGACGACATCGTGGCGCATAAGCACGACCAGCTCGAGGAGTTCGGAGCCGGCGAGGACGAAGACCCGAAGATTTGGAACCCTGTCATCCGGCAGGCGCTCATCGCAGGTTTCCTGCGCAAGGACGTGGAGAACTACGGACTCCTGAAACTCACCGCCGCCGGCAAACGCTATATGCAGAATCCTGAGTCGTTCATGATTGTCAAGGACAATGAGTTCAACGACGATGACGACGACTCGCTGGGCGAAGGTCACGGCAGTGCCCTCGACCCCACACTCTATAAGATGCTCGACCAGTTGCGCACCACCACAGCCAACCGGCTCAACCTGCCGCCCTACGTCGTCTTCATGGACAGCTCGCTCGAGCAGATGGCCACCATGTATCCCGTCACCCTCGAGGAACTGCAAAACATCCAGGGCGTCGGCGCCGGTAAGGCTCGCAAGTTCGGACGACCCTTCGTGGAACTCATCCAGAAATACTGCGAGGAGAACGACATCGACCGGCCGGAAGACCTGCGTGTGCGCACCGTCGCCAAGAAGTCGATGCTCAAGGTGAAGATCATCCAGGCCATCGACCGTCAGGTGATGCTCGACGACCTCGCCAACGCCCAGGGCCTCGAGTTCGAGAACCTGCTCGACGAGGTGGAGGCCATCGTCTACAGCGGCACGAAACTCAACATCGACTACTTCCTCGAGGAAGTGATGGACGACGACCACATCGACGACATCTATGAGTATTTCCGAGAGAGCGACACCGACAACCTCGACGATGCTATGGATGAGCTCGGGCAGGACTATACCGAGGACGAGGTGCGACTCGTGCGCATCAAGTTCTTCTCTGAACAGGCCAACTGACTAGTTAGAAAACGTTGTTTTCCAAGTCAGAAAACGTTGTTTTCTAAGTCAGAAAATACTGTTTTCCGCGTAAGAAAACGTTATTTTCTAAGTCAGAAAACAATGCCAAATAGTTTGGACCCGTAGTCGCTCCCCGCCAAAAGCCTGATAGGTTGGACCCCCGTAGGCACTCCCCGCCCCTTTTTAAGGGGAGGGGTTGGGGTGGGGAAATCTGCGCAATTCTAGCGAAAGTGCAGAAATGAAAGAATACTCCAGCTGCGGAGTGAGTGTGGACTTTTGCTAAAAGCAGTGTGGACTTTTGCGAAAAAAGTGTGGACTTTTGAAGAAAAAGTGTGGAGTTTTCATTTTTTGCGAAAACTTTACACAGAATTGTTTGGCGCTTTGCAGATAAATATGTATATTTGCACCACATTTTTGTTTCATTTTAAACCAGAAGATTATGAAAACCTTCTACTTGTTAGCCGCCACGCTTGCGGCGCTACTCTTCCCCCAGACCATGTTGGGGGAGGTGAATTTTCCGATTGACATCACTTTCGCGGCGCGTGGTGAGGCCACCACGGTCGATGAAGTGACAGTGACCAACCTTTCTGATCCCGACATTGCACCTGTGACGCTCAGCGGCACGGACATCCTGCGCTTGGTGGACCCGTCGAGCATCCCTACTGCTATTGAGAACATTCAGGTGGTTGAGGGTGTGACGAAACCCATCCTGACGCCGAACCCGTCGATGGGCGACGGCACGCTGATTTTCGATGCCCGCGAGTCAGGT
>CADCIB010000028.1 GCA_902801375.1 uncultured Prevotellaceae bacterium
CTGATAATTCCCGTATATCCCTGTTTATTCTACACAATTCTCATTGAAATAATATAAAAAGGTGGCAAATCCTTCCATCGCCCACTTTTCTTCTTCTGCGATTTCCACCTGAAACCTGATTTCTGCCTTGGTGATGCCTCGCAGGTTTTTCAGTGAATGCAGATAGGCGGCCACACGTATTCTCTGCCCGGACAGCACGGGCTGACCAAACTTCACTTTGTCAATGCCGTAGTTCACCATCATGCGCAGATTGTTCACCTGGATAATCTGGTTCCAGTGATATGGCAGCAGCGAAAGGGTGAGAAACCCATGGGCGATAGTCGTATGATAAGGGCTTTCGGCCTTGGCCCGTTCCATATCCGTGTGAATCCACTGGTTGTCATAGGTAGCTCTGGCAAAAGTGTCAATACACTCTTGCGTTATCACCATGAATTCTGAGGTGCCGATATGTTCCCCCTCAAGCCGTTTTAAGTCCTCGAAACTGTTTATAACCACTTTACTCATTGTCCTGCATTCTAAAAAAAACTGCTTTTTTAGGTGCAAATTTAGAGAAAAGTATCGAGAACGGCTGTTCTGAAAAGGTTAAAGATTCCGGCCTGGTAGCCGTTCTTTTACATCGAGTACAACATCTGAGAAGTTGAGAACACCCGCAGATGAGACATACGTGTTGTTTACGATGCTTCTTCCCTTAATTGACAAAGCCGAGGCTGTCGGAGATTTCCTTGATGCTCATCGTGGTACACTTCAGGGCGTGGCGCACATCCTCCACCACATACTGGTTAATCCACTCCGAGGCGGCCTTGTTGCTATGGTGCTGACAGACCATCGTGAGGTATTTGGGCGTCACGGCCAGGTGACCTGCATAGTAACTCACCGGCCGGCGCTTCACGCTCTCTGCGGCGAGCATGGAGAGGAAGCGGTCGAAGAGCGTGCGCCCGGAGGAGGGCCGCACGTCGGGCTGCCCCGTGAGCTGGCTCTCAAGCACCACGCAGAGGTCGAAGAGCAGGGCGCGGATGATGGCCTGCATCGTCTCGCGGCTGTAGGGACGCTCCGCCGGAGCCGTCATCTTATGGCAGATGAGGGCGTAGTAGAGGCTGAACTGCGTCACCTCCTCGTCGGGCAGACGCACGATGTTCATGCGGCGCACGTAGACGGCGCTGTTCCATGTCTCGATGTTCAGGCGCAGCAGTTCCTGGATGATGCGGTTGGAGAGGCAGAGTATCTTGCAGTCGAAGTCGGCAGAGAACATGAAACCTGAGAGCATGGCCCCCGGTGAGGAGAACAGCACCTCGTTCAGCACAGGATAATGAGATTCTGGCTTGGAAGCCGCTGATACTGCTCTTCCAAGTGCCGCACATTGTCGATAATCATCACGTCGCCGTCGGTGTATCCCACTTCACTGTTGTTCATTATAGTCCTATATGATTGTCGTTTTTACGGCACAAAGGTAGTCAAAATATTCCAATGTCAGTGTACCATACCGCATAAATATTGTTTTCTTTGGTAAGTATGCGCTATCCGATACAATGTCGGCGAAATCGGGAACAGCTGCGTATGGCGGATGATTGGTAATTTTGCCGCCGGAATTTTTAATAAGTATTGAAATGAAAAGACTATTGGCGGTTTTGTCATTTGTCATTTGTCAGTTGTCGTTTAGCGTAGCGCAGACGTTGCTGACGCTCGACAGTTGCCGGGCGATGGCGCTGCGGAACAATAAGCAGATGCGGGTGGCGGAGGTGAGGCGCAACGTGGCGGCTGATGTTCGCAGGTCGGCCCGCACTAAATATTTGCCGCACGTCAGTGCCTTGGGAGCCTACGAGCATACCAGCCGCGAAATATCCCTGCTGAGCGATGCACAGAAGTCGGCATTGGGAAGCCTGGGTACAACTGTGGCGATTGGTCTGCAAGGCAGTCTGGCGACTTACGCACAGATGCTGCCCGCAGCCATGCAGCAGCAGTTGGGCACCGACCTTGGGCAGGCCGCGACGGCCCTCAACGGCGCGGGCGAGCACCTGGTGGATGCGCTGCGCACCGACACACGCAACCTCTGGGCAGGCTCCATCCTGCTGACGCAACCCCTGTATATGGGCGGCGCCATCGTGGCAGCCAACAGGATGGCCGACCTCTCGGAAGAGATGGCGGCGAATGCGGAAGAGGCACAACGCCAGGCCACGCTCTACAGGGTGGATCAGACTTACTGGCAGGTGGTGTCGCTGGAACACAAGCAGCGGTTGGCTGAGAGTTACCTACAGTTGGTAAAGAAGTTTGATGCCGATGTTACGAAGATGGTGGGCGAGGGCGTGGCCACCCGCAGCGACGCGCTGAGTGTCAGCGTGAAGGTGAACGAGGCGGAGATGGCTCTCACGAAGGTTACTGACGGACTGACACTGTCGAAGATGCTGCTGTGTCAGATTTGTGGACTGCCAGTTTCGGAGAGTGAAAAGTTAATAGTGAAGAGTGAAGAAGGTTTAGCTCGGCGGCCCGAAGGGGAAAGCCAATTTGCTAGCGCACAAGGTGGCGAGGCTTCTATCGCGGCAGCAAATCGGCTTTCCCCTTCCAGCGCGGCAGCAGATTCTTCATTCTTCACTCTTCATTCTTCATTTGAAAACCGCCCGGAACTGAGGATGCTTCAGAACACCGTGGACATTTCGCGCCAGGCAACGAACCTGATGAAGGCGGGCAACCTGCCGCAGGTGATGCTGACGGGCGGCTATGCAGTGTCGAATCCCAATACTTTCAACGGTTTCGAGCGGAAATTCAGCGGATTCTGGAATGTCGGGGTGCTGGTGCGTGTGCCTGTGTGGAACTGGGGCGACGTGAGATATAAGGTGAGAGCCTCAAAAGGGCTGACCGCCATCCGGCAACTTGAACTGGACGAGACACGCGAAAAGATAGAGCTACAGGTCAGCCAGAGCTCTTTCCGTGTGGACGAAGCCAGGAAGCGGCTTGCATTGGCACAGGCAAGCATAGCACGCGCCGATGAGAACCTGCACACGGCCAATGTCGGATTCAAGGAAGGTGTCATCACGCCCACCACGGTCATGGAGGCACAGACGGCATGGCTGCAGGCACAGTCGGAGCGGGTGGATGCAGAGATAGAGGTGCGCATGGCACATACCGACCTGAAGAAGTCGCTCGGAACACTTGGAAACAATCAGTAAAGAAAGGACATAAATATATGGTATCAGCAAAGAAACAGCACAGGAACATCATTCTTGCCATCACCATCTTCAACATCTGCGTGCTGGTGGTGGTACTCATCGGCGTGTTTGCCACCGACGAAGGCTCAGAGCCCATCCAGGGGCAGGTGGAGGTAACCGAATACCGCGTGTCGGGCAAGGTGCCCGGCCGCATTTTCGAACTGCGGGTGCAGGAGGGCGACCATGTGGAGGTGGGCGACACGCTCGCCATCATCGACGCTCCCGAACTGCGTGCCAAACTCGAACAGGCGCAGGGAGCCGAGGGGGCGGCAGCGGCCCTGGAGCAGAAAGCGCGCAACGGCTCCCGCGAGGAGCAGATACGCGGTGCCTACGAGCAGTGGCAGCAGGCCAAGGCCGGGCGCGAGATTGCCGAGAAGTCATACCAGCGTGTGGAACACCTCTTCCAGGAGGGCGTGATGAGCGAGCAGAAACGCGACGAGGCACGTGCCAACTACAAGGCTGCCGAGGCCCGCGAGAAGGCTGCGCAGAGCCAGTACGACATGGCGGTGAACGGGGCCCGTGAAGAAGAACGGCGTGCCGCTGCAGCACAGACAGAACGAGCACGCGGAGCCGTCAGCGAGGTAAACAGTTACTTGGGCGAGACCGTGCAGATGGCACAGATGGCCGGCGAGGTGAGCAGCGTCTATCCGAAGGTGGGCGAGCTGGTGGGCACGGGCAGTCCCATCATGACCATCGCGGTGCTCGACGACGTGTGGGCCACGTTCAACGTGCGCGAAGACCGTCTGGCCCACCTGCGCATGGGCGACGAGTTCACCGCCTACATTCCCACCTTCGACCGCGACATCCGCATGAAGGTGTTCTACATCCAGCCGCAGGGCAGCTATGCCGTGTGGAAAGCCACCAAGGCCAATGGGGGCTACGACCTGCGCACCTTCGAGGTGAAGGCACGGCCGGTGGAAGCCACCGACGGTCTGCGCCCCGGCATGAGTATCATCATCAAATAAGGATATGCAAAACTATCTCAGACTTATCGCAAAGGTCACACGGAGGGAATGCCGGATGCTGGCTCATCGTCCGGTGTTTCTCTTCGTGATGATCATCGCCCCGCTCACCTGCACGCTGTTCTTCACCTCGCTCATGCAGGAGGGACTGCCCACCACCATGCCTGCGGGAATGGTGGACGAGGACAACACGGCCACCACGCGCAAACTGTGCCAGGTCATCGACGGGATGCAGCTGACCGACATACGCTATAAATACCACTCTTTCAGCGAGGCACACGAGGCCATGCGCAGGGGTGACATCTACGCCTTCTTCTACATCCCGCCGGGCACAACGGAAAAGGCACTGGCCTCGCGCCAGCCCCGCGTGTCGTTCTACACCAACGACAGCTACCTCGTGCCTGCCAACCTGCTGATGAAGGAGCTGAAGACCTCGAGCGAACTCATCAGCCTGGCCATCTTCCGCGAGAAACTGCGGGCCAAGGGTGTGCGTGAGGAGGACATGCTGGCGTGGCTGCAGCCCATCGCCATCGACTGTCACCCCGTGGGTAACCCTACGCTCGACTATAACGTCTATCTGTCGAACATGGTGGTGCCGGGCATCTTCATCCTACTCATCCTCATCACCATAGTCTATACCATAGGCTATGAATGGAAACAGCGCACACAGCGGGTGCTCTACAAGATAGCGGGCGAGTCGCAGACGGTGGCCATCATCGGCAAACTGCTGCCGCAGACGGCCATCTACACGCTGCAGTTCTGGCTGATGGACTGGTGGTTCTTCGTGCATTGCGGCTTCCCGTGCCACTGCGGCATCGGCATGATGATGCTGCTCGGACTGCTCACGGTGCTGGCCTCGCAGGGCTTCGGCGTGCTGCTCTTCGGACTGATGGCCGGTGCCATGCGCATAGCCCTTTGCATCTGCTGCCTGTGGGGCATCCTGTCGTTCTCACTGGCAGGCTTCACCTATCCCGTCACAGACATGCACCCCGTGCTTCAGGCGCTTTCCGTGTGGTTCCCCCTGCGCCACTACTATCTCATCTATGTCAACCAGGCACTCGACGGTTTCCCCATCACCTACGTGTGGTCGTCGGTGGTGTGGCTCGTGGCCTTCTGTCTCTGTCCGTTAGTGGTGAACTACCGCTACCGCAAGGCGTTCCTGCAATTTGAATACATGCCGTGAGGATTTACGATTTACATATTTACGATTTACGATTTGGCTACCGCAATGAGAATAACGAGAACTATACGCAATATATTTTACCACGAGTTGATGGACATTCTGAGGGATGAGGGCATTTGGCTCTTCATCTTCTTCGTGCCGTTGTTCTATCCGTTGCTCTATTCGTGGGTATATAACAACGAGGTGGTGCGCGAGGTGCCTGCCGTGGTGGTCGATGAGTGCGGCTCGGAGCGCAGTCGCGAGTTTATCCGCAAGGTGGACAGTTCGCCCGATGTGCGAATCGTGGCCCGCTGCCGCTCGGTGGAGGAGGCCCGCGGCTGGGTGATGCGCCATGAGGCTTACGGCATCTACCAGATTCCCAGCCATTTCGACCTCGACCTTTTGCAACTCCGCCAGACCGTCGTGGCCCTCTACAGCGACATGAGTTCGATGCTCTACTACAAGGCGCTGCTGCTCAGTGCCACCGAGGTGTCGCTCGAGATGGACAAGGACATCCGCATCGAGCGCGTGGGAGCCGCCACCGCACGCGACGAGGAAATCACGCGGATGCCCGTGGAGTACGACCATGTCAGACTGTACAATCCGTCGAGCGGCTTTGCCTCGTTCCTCATCCCGCCCGTGTTGATGCTCATCCTTCAGCAGACGCTCCTGCTGGCCATCGGCATGCAGATGGGACGCACCCGCGAGCGCAACATGGGTTTCATCATCCCCTTCAACCGTCTGTATAAGCACCCCGTCACCATCGTCACGGGCAAAATGCTGGTCTATCTCGGCATCTACATCGTCATGGGCATCTATGCCTTCGCGCTCGTCACGCGGTGGTTCCAGCTGCCGCAGCTGGGCCACTACCTCACGTTCCTCTGCTTCCTCGTGCCCTATCTGCTGGCCTGCATCTTCCTGGCCATGACGCTCTCGGCACTCATCTACCGCCGCGAGGACTGCATCCTTATCTTCGTGTTCCTTTCGGTGCCCCTGCTGTTCCTCAGCGGCTTCTCGTGGCCCGAGTCGGCCATGCACCCCTTCTGGCGTGCCGTGTCGTGGTTCTTCCCCAGCACCTTCGGCATGAACGGTTACGTGCGCATCACATCCATGGGCTGCTCGCTGCGCGACATCAGCACGGAGTGGCTCGCTCTCTGGGCACAGGCCGCCGTCTATTTCACCACTGCCTGCCTGATGTACCGCCGCCACATCCTAAAGATGGTGAGGACGAAAGAGAGATGAATGGGACTTTCAATACAGAAATCCCAAGATCTCCCCCAATCTTTTCCTTGCTACGCGACGACCTATCTCATATGTCTGCCGCATACGCTGCCGGTCGTGGGAGATGCGGCCGATGGGGAGCACGTCATCGGGACAGATGACGAGCGTTAAGCCCTTTATGGCCTCTTCTGCCACATAGCGCAGTTGTCTGTTATACATCTCGTGGCGTCGCGCCATGGCATCGGTCAGGTTGGGATATTGCCGTAACATAACCCTTATGAAAGGCATCATCGGCATGGGCTTCTTTTCGTAACCTATCGGCTGGGTAAGCACCACTACATTCCTCTCATACCCTAACGACTGGAAATAGCGGAGAGGGATGGAGTCGGCTATACCACCATCGAGAAACTCCCGGCCTTCAATACGGACCGTCTTCGACACAATGGGCATCGACGAGGAGGCACGCAGCCATTCGTAGAGACTTGCCCCTCCGTGTTCTACTTGTTTGTAGAAGGCCTGCCCTGTCGTAACATCAGTAGCCACGAGATGAAACTCCATCGGATTGCGCTCGAAGGCCTCGTTGTCAAAGATGTCGAGCCTGTCAGCAATGGTATGGTAAGCAAATTCGGCACCGAAAAGATTACCTGTCGTCAGCCACGACCACAGGCTGCAATAGTGTCTGTCCTTGGCATACGCCAGATTATACCTCAGCGCGCGTCCGTTCTGCCAGCTCTTGAAATTGCAACCGAAGGCCGCTCCCGCTGAGACACCAATCATTCCGTCGAACGACACACCACTTTCCAGCAGCACGTCAAGCACGCCACAGGTGAATAGCCCTCGCATGGCTCCTCCTTCCAACACCAGTCCTGTCTTCATCTCCGTGTTCTTTTGAAACAATAGTACCAACCATTGATTTTTATGCGGTTGATGTCAATCTGGGCGAAGTGGTAGCCATCGTCACGCTTGTACACTAATGTATTATCGGGGTTGGAATCGGTAATAGTGATGCCCTTTTCCGCCAGTAGCCGACGAAACGCCGTATATCCTTTCGTCAGCATGTCGTGCTCGCGCGGCACCTTGACCAGTTTCCACATCCGTCGGAAGGGAATGTAAGGCAGATACTCCGAGATGAAATAACTGGTGTGGTAGAACCCCATGCGATGAACCACAATATAAGCCACGGGGGGAGCCGTCTCAATACCCTGCCGCAACAGGTAATCGGCTTTCTCGTATGCTTGTTGTGCCTTGCTTTTCAAGATGGTAGAATAGAGCGCTTTCTTTATAAGAGGGACATTGACATATCTCTTCACAACAAAACTCTTCCCTCCGACGGAGATACGACCCACGAAATTGCGCCCGTCCTCATAAACCTGTTCATAGTTCACTTCGTCGCGTGGCACCTTGACGAGCATTTGTTCAAACTCGCCGAATGCTGGATTCATCTTTATTTGCATGTCCATTACCATTGTCATTCTGCCTATTTGGATGCAAAGATAACGCAATCTTGCCGCAAACCGGTGTTCTGGATTTCCTGGGAATTGTATGATACGGAAAACATTGGTCATCCAGACCATCATTTCTTCCATCCGGAGGAAGGACTCTTGGAAATTCTTCCGATATTTGCAGTCTAAAATGAGCATGGATATAAATTTTACCAAATGACGATGAGGATACATGGTGAAGGAATCAAAGGACTAATTCCACAGCGAGATCCAATGATAATGGTGGACGAGTTTGAATCGGAGGACAACAGTATGGCCCAAACCATCATAAACGTCCGGCCTGACAACATGTTTGTCAGCCAAACGGGCAAAATGCTGGTGTCTGGAGTCATCGAACACATGAAGCAGTCAGTTCTTGCACTTTCTGCGTGGAACAACGGTCGTCTCCGCACCACGCCATATATAGGCTATCTTTGTGAGGTAGACAATTTCGTATGTCGAAGTCAGCCAAAAACAGGCGACAGGATAGAGACAACCGTAGGCATACGGTTTTCGCTTGGCAACTCGATTCATGCTCATGCCATTTCCTCCATCGATGACGAGGTATTTGCCGAGTCTGACTTAGTTGTTATCTTGAAATGATAAATATATACATAATCTTTCTGCACAATTCCACTTCATTTCTCTAAATCCTCAGTCCCCGTTTCTTTTTCTTTCTTTGTAAACGGCGGCGGAAATCTTCATCTTCGGGGTCATAGACAGGGTTGTTGGTGTCAAACAAACCCAATGAGGGAATGACGATGGACGAGCCTGGCGAGTGCTGATGTGATTCCTTTTGACGTTCTTCCTGTCTAGGATTTGGCTCTTGTCTGGGCTCGTCATTCTGTCTTGCCTGTTGCTGATATGTGGTCTTAGCCTCCTGTTCCTTCTTCGCATTTTCGTCCAGATACAAGACGATATTTGTAAATGTAAGGTCGCGCTTTATCTGTGAGGCCTTAAAGGTCAGCCCGTCTTTCGTGAATCGGAGGCCCTGTATGTCCTTATAGTCCCTGCTGCCTCTCCGCTTCATCACAACCTCAACCTCCACGCCACGCTTTTTGATGTTTGCCTCAAACTCTTGCCACGACTTTGACTGAATCCATAGTGTGGGGGATGTATATATGCCGTTCACCAAGAAAAGAAAAAGCACCTACAAAATCCTTGTAAGTGCTTGACTTTCAGTGTGGACCAGCCAGGGCTTGAACCTGGGACCTCCAGATTATGAGTCTGTTGCTCTAACCAACTGAGCTACAAGTCCGATGAAAGGTACTTCTGGAAGAACGAAGTCTGAGAAGGAATCTTTCAGGTTGCAAAGGTACGAAGTTTTGGTGAAACCGCCAAATTTTTCGTGAAAAAGATGAATAAAAGAAGGAATATTCGTAACTTTGCAGGCGAAATGACAGACTTGAAGAAAACAACATGACAGATTCAGAAGTAATTGTCAGTAGGGCGAAACACGGCTCAAATGTGCTTACGCCGCCTCCAGAGACTCCGCTTTGGAAGCTTTACCTCGAGAAGTATCAGGACCCCATCATCAAAATCTTGCTGGTGGCGGCCTGCGTCTCGTTGGTACTGGCCTTTGTCGATCAGGAGTTCGTGGAGACCATCGGTATCTTCATTGCTATTTTCTTGGCCACGACGGTGGGATTCGCTTTTGAAAGAGATGCGGCAAAGAAGTTCCGGATCTTGAACCAACTTGACGAGGACAAAGCGGTGAAAGTCATCCGTAATGGCCAGGCAACCACCATTCCACGACGCGACGTGGTGGTGGGCGACACGGTGATTTTGGAGGCAGGAGACGAAGTTCCTGCCGACGGGCTACTGACAGAGAGCAACGGCCTGCAGGTGGACGAGTCTTCGCTCACGGGAGAGCCTATTACAAACAAATCTGTTGACGGGCATCAGGGAGAACACACTTACCCACAAAACATGGTGTTGCGGTCGTCGATGGTGATGGATGGACGGGGAGTCTGCCTTGTGACGGCGGTGGGCGATCAGACAGAGATTGGCCATGTGGCTCGCAACAGCACGGAACAGACGAATATCAAGACCCCCTTGAACATCCAGCTTGACCGATTGGCCAAGCTCATCAGCAAGGTGGGTACGGGCGTGTCGATGGCGGCTTTTCTGCTTTTCCTTATTCACGATATACTTGTAGACGATGCCATTTGGCGCAGTGGCGACTATTTTGGCATGCTCCATGTGGTGCTGAACTACTTCATGATGGCTGTGACACTCATAGTCATGGCCGTACCCGAAGGACTGCCGATGGCGGTGACGTTGGCTTTGGCCCTGAACATGCGACGCATGTTGAAGAGCAACAACTTGGTGCGACGACTCCATGCCTGCGAGACGATGGGAGCCGTAACCGTCATTTGTACGGATAAGACAGGAACGCTGACGCAGAATCGGATGAAGGTGGTGGAAATAGAGGAGAGAGGAGAGAGGAGAGAGGAAAAAAGAGGAGAGAGGAAAGAGGAAAGAGGAGACGAAAGAAAATCGGAAACGAGAGATTTGTTGTATAAAGCTATTGCTGCAAACACCACGGCGCATCTCAACGACAAGGGGGGCGGTATTGGAAATCCCACCGAGGTGGCGTTGCTGCAATGGATGAAGTCGCAGGGCGAGGACTATCTTGTCCATCGCCAGCAAGCCAGAATCGTGGAGCAAATACCCTTCTCTACGGAGCGGAAATACATGCAGACCACAGCAGTGGTTGACGGTAAGGAATACCTTTTTATAAAAGGTGCACCAGAGATTATATTAGCTCGCTGTCAGATGGCCGACGAAGAGCGCAAGGCTGTTGAGGAGAAACTGATGGAATGGCAGCGAAAAGCCATGCGGACATTGGCTTTTGCCGCTGTCGCCCTCTTATCCCCGCAAGATGAGAAGAAGGAACGAAAAGACCTTTGTTTTCAGGCTGTGGTTGGTATCAGTGATCCATTGCGCGATGATGTGCCCCAGGCAGTCAGACAATGCAGGAAGGCTGGCATCGAAGTGAAAATCATTACGGGCGACACCTCGGCCACAGCCCTTGAGATTGCAAGGCAAATAGGGATTATAGAGGAGAGAGGAGAGAGGAGAGAGGAGAGAGACTGCCGATCAAACGAGGAGAGAGATTGTCATATCAGTGGAGCGGAATTTGCGGCATTGAGTGATGAGGAAGCCCTGCGACGTGCACCTTACATCCGCGTGATGAGCCGTGCGCGGCCCAACGACAAGCTGCGTCTGGTGCAAATGCTCCAACGGCAGGGCGAGGTGGTGGCTGTGACTGGCGATGGCACCAACGACGCGCCGGCCCTCCATTATGCCCATGTGGGTTTGTCGTTAGGTTCTGGAACCAGTGTGGCAAAAGCGGCTTCCGACATCACCATCATCGACGACTCGTTCAGAAGCATCGCCTCAGCCGTGATGTGGGGCCGGTCGCTCTATCAGAATATACAGCGTTTCCTCTACTTCCAACTGGTGGTCAACGTCACTGCACTGCTATTGGTGCTGGCGGGCGCGTTCATCGAGACCGACCTGCCGCTGACGGTGACGCAGATTCTCTGGGTGAACCTCATCATGGATACCTTTGCAGCGATGGCCTTGGCCTCGTTGCCCCCGTCGCGCGAGGTGATGAACAAACCGCCACGCCGACAAGACGAGTTTATCATCACGAAACCTATCCGCCGTGCCATCCTGATGGTGGGGCTTACTTTCTTTGCAGTCAGCTTCGGCCTATTGGTCTACCTTCGTCACTACGACAGCGATCCGGGAATCCTGCTTCACGACTTGAGCCAGTTCTTCACATTCTTCGTGATGTTGCAGTTCTGGAACCTGCTCAATGCCAAGGTGCTGGGCAGTAGTCATGGCCTATTGCATGGTTTACAGCGGTCGCAGGGGCTGCTCTTGGTGATGGCCTTTATTCTGTTGGGACAATGGTTTATCGTCACTTTCGGCGGACGCATGTTCCGCACCCATCCGCTCAAGCCAGAAGAGTGGCTTGCCATTATAGCCGTCACATCGCTGGTCTTGCTCTTCTCGCCCCTGCTCAAGCAGCGCGCGACTCGCACAACATCACACCAACCCTATCAATCATAAACCGCAATAATAGCACCATGTATTCGGCAACTATCGGTTTCTTCGACGGTGTGCATCGTGGTCATCGTTTTCTCATCGACCATCTTATTGACGATGCGCAGCACCATGGCACACAGTCGATGGTCATCACCTTTGATGAGCATCCGCGTAAAGTGCTGGGCAGCAACTTCCAGCCCAGTCTGCTCACCACACCCGAGGAGAAGTGCCACCTGTTGCGACAGACAGGCATCGACCGTCTGGAGGTGATGCACTTCGACCGTACGCTCTCCACCCTTTCTGCGCGTCAGTTCATGGCCGACGTGCTGTCAGCGCGTCTGCATGTCAGCCGGCTTTTCATCGGCTACGACAACCGCTTCGGCCACAACCGCGAAGAGTCGTTTCCCGACTATGTGGCTTTCGGACGCGAATTGGGCATGGAAGTGATGCAGACACCACAGATGGAACTTTCCGACCATCACGTCAGCAGCTCATCCATCCGTAAGTTTCTTGCGGGAGGTTGTGTGGAAGATGCAACTTTGTGTTTGGGCTATCCCTATTGTCTCAGTGGTGAAGTGGTGAGTGGCTGTCAGGAAGGGCGGAAAATAGGATTCCCGACAGCCAATATCCTACCCGACCATCCTGACAAACTTATACCCAGGGCCGGAGCGTATGCAGTCAGTGTCCGCATTGACGATGAGCCTATGGAACGTCCAGCTATGATGAACATCGGCCAGCGGCCAACGTTTGGCGGTCACACCACTACCCTTGAGGTGCATCTGATCGATTACCATGCCGACCTTTACGGACATCGACTTACTGTCGGTTTCCGTCACTGGCTCCGTCCAGAGCAGCCGTTCTCTACGCCCGAGGCCTTGGCCCAACAGTTGCAGAGCGATCGTGAAGCCGCCCTTCGTGTTTTGAGTCTTCAATAAACAAAAAACAAAACAATGAAAAAATCCATATTCTACATCGTGATGTTTTTCTTCCTCCAGGTGTTTGCATTGGCTGTGGCTTGGACTGGCAATCGGTTGACGAATGGTGCTGGCGCATCGATGTCTGTGACATGGGCCATTGTGATGCAGGCAGTCTTCACGATATCGTGCATCATAGTCTTTCTCTGGAGGCGTTGGTCGCCCATTGAATCTTTTCGCTTAATCTTGGCAAAGACGCCCTCCCTTGGGACACCCGGCAAGAAGCCGTACTCCGATGAACGTCGCACAAGCAAACGACTGATGCGCCTCTCGGCCTGGGCATTGTTGGCTTGGGCCACAATAGCGGCACTGGGTAGCATTGTTCCTTCGATGTGGCTGCAGGAACATCTCTCGTTTTTGCCCGACCTGACTTCCGACGACATGATGGAACTGATACATCATCCATTGGGTTATTTCATTATAGGCATTCTGGCACCGCTTTCTGAAGAAATCGTCTTCCGGGGTGCCATTTTGCGCGAGTTGTTCTGTTGGTTGTCGGAACGTCCTGAAGAAAGTGGTTCTATTCCATATTCACGCTCCCGTTCGTGGATGGCCATCTGCCTGTCGGCCTTATTCTTTGCTGCAGCTCACATGAACCCTGCTCAGATGCCCCACGCTTTTCTTTTGGGAGTGTTATTGGGCTGGCTCTATTGGCGCACAGGCAGCATCGTGCCTGGACTGGTAGTACATGTGGTGAACAACACCGTAGCTTTCATCCTGGCTCGTGCCTATCCTTATATGGACGACCTCACTCTGGAGCAGCTTTTCGGCGGTAGCCAGCGCCATGTGCTGATGGCCATCGGTTTCTCCTTATGCCTGCTGTTGCCTGCCCTTTTCCAGCTTCATCAGCGCATGCCTCATCGACTTGATGACCAATAAATCCGCAAAAAACACAAATAAAGTGGAAAAATATTTGGTGTTTCCTTTTTTTTGTTTATATTTGCAGTGTCTTTTTGATGAGAAAGAAGGACAAACCGAACGATTCGCGTATTAACCCTAACAGAAAAAGATATGAGAAGAGTAATCCAAACAATGGTTGCCATAGCGGCGGTGTTGCTATGGACAACGCAGGCCTTTGCCGGAACCTGGACGGTTTATTCCGGCGGCGTCCGCTACCAGATTGATGGCGATAAGAATCAGGCCACCATCATGGGACTGCAATCTGGCTACGAGGACATCACCGAACTGGTGTTCCCGAGTTCGAAAGTGGCCGGTGGCGACAGCTACGACTACCCCATCACGAAGGTGAATATCCAGGCCTTCTACACCTCGAAGCTGCAGAAAGTGGATATGTCGAAACTAACCTCGCTGCAGGAGTTCGACTACAATGTCTTCAGGAACAGCAAAGACCTGAAGGAGGTCATTCTACCTGAGGGACTGACCAGCTTAGGTACCAGCACATTCGATGGCTGTTCGAGCTTAGAGGAAATCACGCTACCTTCGACGCTGAAGTCTATCGGGAGCTACGACTTCAAAGGTACGGCCATCACGGAGCTCACCATTCCTGCCAGCGTGACGTACGTGGGTCGTGAGATATTTGGCTTCTGGGACAACCTCCTGCGCATCAACATGGAGAACCCCGTGCCGCCCACGGGCTTCGACAAGGATGCCTTCTACGAGGCACTGCACCGCCGCCCTGACCTGGCGCTGTTCGTGCCGGTCGGCTCGGTGGACGACTACCAAGCCAGCGAGTGGTGGAGTTCGCGCTTTACCAACATCAAGAGCGACGACCTGGGCGACGTGTTCAACTACGGACACTTCCGCTATGAGCTGAAAGAAAGCTCTGGTACGCGCTATGTGGACATCGTAGGCGTGGCCGACGACAACGGCACCGAGTACGAATGGATGTTAGACATGGAAGGCGTGCAGTACAATGGGCGCATCTATCCCGTATGGAATGTACAGCCGGAATCCTGCAAGGACTACCGCTGGGCGGAACTCGACCTGAGCCGCAATATGTTCAAGGACCTGATGACAATCGGCAAGGAAGCCTTCTTTGGCAATACCACCATCACGAAAGTGAAGCTGGCCAACGACATCTGGTGGATTGGCGAGAGTGCCTTTGCATGGTGTTCTAACCTGGAGTCGGTAGATATGCCTTATTATCTTAAAACGATTGACTACGAGGCCTTCAGACGTTGTATCAACCTGAAGAGGGTGACGTTCGGTCCGAAACTCTTGAACATCAGGGAGCGTGCCTTCGATGACTGCTGGGAATTGAAGAGCGTATATCTGCCAGCCAATCTGCAGGAAGTGGGCTATCGCGCTTTCTCAAGTACAGGCCTCGAGTGGATAGTCTTGCCGCCCAACACGAAGATGTCCTACGAAAGCATGCTCGGATGTAATAAGCTGAAATACATCTTCCCCATGTACAGCGACCCCACGGCCACCACTTCGGCCAAGAACATCTTCTTCATGAGCGATTCTCCCGGTACACTCGATGCTACCGTCATTGTGCCGTCAGGCAAACTCAACGCCTACAAATCGTCAGACTGGGGTCAGGTGTTCAGCGACATACGCGACACGACCGTCGGACTGACCTTGGACAATGACACCGTCATCTACAGTCTCGATTCCAACATGCAGATGGTCGTATCGGGCGAATACATCGATACGGATATATCTCTTGGCCATGCCTCCATCATCGGCCTGTCGCCCAATTGCGAGAATTTCGATGTTGAGATTCATGGTATGAGCGGAATAGGGTTCAAAGGTGCTCAGCAATTAGGTCCGTTGACCATCTGGGCTACGAAAATTGGCAAGCGTGCCTTCAAGGACAACAAGCAGCTCAAAAGCTTTGATATCAGCGAAATGCCTTGGCTCGACATCGAGTATCAGGCCTTCGCCGGATGCAGCAACCTGACCAGCATCGGTGATGGCACTACAGTGACCTTTATCCGCGAAGAAGCTTTCATGGGTTCGGGCTTGGAGCAATTCACCTACAATCACAACTTGCAGATTATCGGAAGTCGCGCCTTTGCCAACTGTCAGAAACTGAAGCGAGTGGACTATATCGATGATGGCTATGGAGGTGTCAGCATCGGCAACAGTGCCTTTGAGAACTGCTCCGCCTTGGAGTGGCTCAGCATAGGCTCAACGGTGTATGAGATTGGCTACTCAGCCTTCGCCAACTGCACGGCTTTGAAACGTGTAACATCGGGCATCAATCCGCCCTATGCCATTGACGAAAGTGTCTTCGAAGGCATCGTGAAAGAGAGCGTTCCACTCTATGTGCCATACGGAACCGTCGACACTTATAAGACTACAGATGGTTGGAAGGACTTCTTCGGCAACAACATCAAGGACACCAACGATGGCGTGCAGATAGACGACGGCGTGTTCGTCTATGAGATTTACGATTCTGGGACTTCTCCCGACAACGATGCCGACATGGCCATGATTGTCGGCTTGTCGCCAGACATCTCGCAGAAGAAGGCTGTCATGGACAAGCCCGCCATCACGTTGGATGGCCGCGACTATCCCGTGAACATGATCAACAGCTATGCCTTCCAGAACCTCGTGTTCGTGGACGAGATGGACTTCTGCGCCGCCGACCAAACATTGGAAGTGAGCTACCAAGCCTTCTATAACGCCAAGTCGCTGAAGCACATCAAGTTCAACGAGTCAGCCGGATGGACAATGGGCTACGAAGCCTTCTCCGGTGCCACCAGTCTTGAGGACATCGTGGTCACCAGAGACGTGAGTCCCTATGCATTCTATGGATGCACCAAGCTGAAGAACGTCAGCTTCACTTCAGATTGTTCATATATCGGTGACTACGCCTTTGACGGTTGCACCAGCCTGGAGGAAATCTCGCTGCTGAGTGCCACAGAGATGACCATTTACTCCAATGCCTTCTCGAACAGCGGACTGAAGAAGCTCACCATCCCCGACTGCTACCCATTCTATATCCAAGGTTACGCATTCGAAGGCTCACAGCTCACCGAAGTCATCTCCTACATCGAGTGGCCCGAAGTCCTCGATGCCGATGCTTTCACGGGCATTCCCGCAGAGGCCACGCTTTCCGTACCCTACGAATCACAGTACCAATATGAGTATCAGACTGGCTGGGACCACTTCTTCGGTCACATCGAGGAGCGTCCGTATGTACCCACGGGTGTGGAAAGTATCAACCATCAGCCGTCAGCCGTGCAAATCTATGATCAACAAGGCATTCGCCAGAACGAACTGAAGAAGGGTCTGAACATCGTCCGTCAGGCCGATGGCACCACTCGCAAGGTTGTGATGAAGTGAGAGAAGAACTGAGCTTGCTCGAGTTCTTCCAAACGTGAACGAGCTCGAGCTTCAGCTCAAGGTCGTGATGAAGTGAGAGAAGAACTGAGCTTGCTCGAGCTCTTCCGAACGTGAACGAGCTCGAGCATCAACTCAGAGCTAATATCAAATAACCATAATAAGCCAAGACAATATGAATAAGCTATTTAAGAACCTGCTATTTTTGCTTGTTGCGATGGCTGCGAGCATGAGGGTTTCAGCCGGCACTGCCACATCGTTTTACGCCAACTTCTACAACGGTGTGCTGACGTTCTACCACGACTCACAATCTAATTCCCGTTCAGGTACGAACTATTTCTTTCTGGAGGATTGGCATAACTACGAATGGTTGACGGAACAGAAGACAACCGTCACGAAAGTGGTGTTCGACAGTTCTTTCCATGACTACAAGGCATCGGACTGGTCGCACATGTTCTTTGGGCTGGAGAACCTGACCACGGTAGAGGGCACGGAGAACCTTAACCTGAGCAAGGCGCAAGACATGACACAACTGTTTGACGGTTGCAAGAGCTTGACCACCATCAACGTAAGCAACATGGATATGAGCCATGTGACCAATATTGAATACATGTTCCGCAATTGCCAGTCGTTGGAGTACTTAGACGTGAGCAACTGGAACGTGAGCAACATATTCACTATGCAGGGCTTGTTCGATGGTTGTTCGAAGCTGAAGAGAATAGATGTCAGCAAATGGAACGTCAGCAGCGTCATGACTATGGCTTACATGTTCCGGAATTGCATATTTACAGTCATAGATTTGGGCGACTGGAATACCTCCAGCGTTACGGATTCACAAAGTATGTTCTCTGGTTGTGAAAATCTTACGACAATCTATTGCGAGCATTCTTTCAGTACGGCGAGCATACTTTCCTCTCCTAACATGTTCCTCAATTGCTTCAACCTCGTGGGCGAAAGAGGTACGAAATACAACCCATCGTATGTCGACTTTACCTACGCCCGCATTGATGGAGGGACGGGAAATCCTGGCTACTTCACGTCAAGGTCGATTCCCATCGACGCAGCTCACTTCCCGGATGCCAACTTCCGGATAGAATTGAAGGGAATGGAAATAGGTGAGGACAACAAACTGACTGTTGATGAGATATTTGATACGGAAGACTTGGATTTAGATTATACCGGAGAGATGGAAGACCTGACGGGCATAGGCTACTTCACTGAATTGGAATATTTGAATTTTAACTACAACAAGGTAAAGTATGCTGACCTGTCGAGAAATACAAAATTGAAAAGTATCTACTGCATCTGTAACGAACTCTATGACGAGACGATGGACTACCTCGTCGCCCATCTGCCCAAGGTCGGCAATGCCCGACTATATGTCTACGACAGCTACCACGGAGCTTGGTTGGAACGAGAAGACCATAACGAGATGACACCCGAACAAGTGGCTGCTGCCAACCAGAAAGGCTGGACGGTGAAGGTGTGGGATGAAAACATTGGCAATGAAGGTGAATGGAGTGAAACCCAGGGGTTCTGGCAGATCAACGAGGAGCGATTCCCTGACGAGAACTTCCGCCGCAACCTCCTTGAAAATGGGAACCTCCGCTGCATGGGCATTCTGACGAAAGAAGATGTCGAAGTTTGCAGTGAACTCGACCTGGGAGGTTGGGACATCAGCGACTTGACAGGCATCGAATACTTCTCTGCTTTGGAATATCTATACTTCACTCTGAACAATGTGAAAACTGCTGACCTGTCGCACAATACATCGCTTATTTATATCACGTGCCCCATTAACCAAATCAGCGGGGCCAACATGGACTTTTTCGTGAACCATCTGCCTTTCACAAACAATGGTATTATTCATGTCTACGACGGTAGCATTAGCAACTGGCCGGATGCCAACGAGATGACGCCCGAACAGGTGGCCATAGCCAACCAGAAGGGATGGAAGGTGAAGATATATGATGAAACCCAAGGATATCATGGTGATTGGGCTGAAACCCAAGGGATTTGGCTCATCAGCGAGGAGCGATTCCCTGACGAGAACTTCCGCAGCTATCTGTCTTCACGGTATCCAATATGTACGGGAGCCATCACCTATGAGGAAACGATGGAAGATGAAATGTTACCGTGCAATTCGGAAATAAGTGATCTTACGGGCATCGAACTCTTTATAGGCCTGGTTCATCTCGACTGTAGTTGTAACCGTCTTACCTCTCTTGACCTATCCGGCAATGAGAATCTTCGATGGGTTGACTGTAGCCAAAACCGGATTAAGGGCTCGGCCATGGATAACTTTATTGCCAGTTTATGCATCGTTCCAAGAGGTGAAGATGAGGGTCAGCTTCATATCCTAAATGATGCTGACAGCCATCATCCGGAAGGCAATGAGGTCACCGCAGCTCAGGTAGAGGCTGCCAAGAGAAGAGGATGGATTATGTATGCCTACGAAAAAGGCAATTGGGTAGAATATCATGGTCCCACGCCGACAGGCATCACTTCATCCCCCATTGCCCAGCATCCTGCACCTATCTACGACCTGCAAGGTCGGCGCATCGACACCCGTCAGTCCTCGAATGGCACCTTGCGAAAAGGCGTCTACATCGAAGACGGCAAGAAGGTGTTGGTGAAGTAAAAAGCCTTTTATAGAGTGCCTGATAAGATATGCCGCAAACGAATCCGTCGTTTGCGGCATATCTTTTGCCCGATTGCGTCAATCGACAAATTGGTTTCAGCCAAAGAAGAGATAGGCGATGGCGATGGCGGCGATGATGCCTGCCAAGTCGGCCAATAGTCCGCACGGCACGGCATGGCGCGTGTTCTTGATGCCCACCGATCCGAAGTAGACGGCCAGGATGTAGAATGTGGTGTCGGTACTGCCTTGGAAGATGCACGACAGACGGCCCACAAACGAGTCGGCTCCATATTGCGTCATGGCATCGACCATCATGCCGCGCGCACCACTACCGCTGAGGGGTTTCATCAGTGCGGTGGGCAAGGCACCCACAAAGTCGGTGTTGCCGCCGCATGCCGTGACACACCAGCCGATGCCGTCGATGAGCATGTCCATGGCTCCCGAAGCACGAAACACACCTATGCCCACGAGGATGGCCACTAAGTAGGGGATGATGCGCACCGCCGTTTGGAAGCCTTCCTTGGCACCTTCGATGAAAGCGTCGTAAACATTCACCTTCTTCCGCACACCGGCCAGGATGAAACTCACGATGACCACCATTAGCAAGATGTTGGCCACCAGGGTAGACACGGTGTTCATTTGGTCTTTGGGCATCTGTGAAAAACCCCAGATGATGCCCGCCACCGCAGCACACATTCCTCCCAAGGTGAGCAGGATGGTGCGGTTCAGAAGGTTGATGCGTTGGTAGATCGAGGTCACGACAATGCCTGCCAGGGTCGAGAAAAATGTGGCCAAGAGGATGGGGATAAAGACATCCGTTGGCTGAGCCGCTCCCATCTGTGCCCGGTAGACAAGAATGGAAACGGGGATAAGTGTCAGTCCACTGGTGTTCAGCACCAGGAACATAATCATCGAGTTTGAAGCGGTATCCCCCCTTTCTCCCCCTCCAAGGGGGGATACCCCGGATGCGCCCTGCTCTTGAGCCTGCCTTTTGGATGCTTCCCCCTCTTGGGGGGATGTGAGGGGGGCCTTATTCAGCTCCTGCAATTGCTCCATCGCCTTGAGTCCTAGGGGCGTGGCGGCATTGTCGAGTCCCAGCATGTTGGCGGCGATGTTCATGAAGATGCTGCCAGTGACGGGATGTCCCTTGGGGATCTCAGGGAAAAGCTTGGTGAAGATGGGGCTCAACAAACGCGCAAAGAGATTGATGACTCCTCCCTGCTCGCCAATCTTCATAATGCCAAGCCATAGCGACAGCACGCCCGTCAGACCGAGGGAAATTTCAAACGCGGTCTTCGACGTATCGAACGTAGAGTTCATCATCTCGGGGAAGACCTCCATGTCGCCCATGAATACCAGGCGGAACAAAGCAATGACAAAAGCTATCACGAAGAAAGCTATCCAAATGTAATTCAGTACCACGTTTCTAACATAGATTGGTTTTGGAGGGCAAAGGTAAGGTGAATTTCTTAAAAAACAAAAATTACTCAGCACAATTTGCCAAAAAACACATCTTTTTTGCAATAATTGTAAATTGTAAATGGTAAATTGTAAAATAATTCTTACCTTTGCACGCTGTATGCGCAAAGTGCACATACATTTTTATTTATAGATGTTTTAATTTTAGATGAACGTAATTACAAAGACGATTCAATTGGCTGATGGAAGGACCATCACCATTGAAACCGGGAAAGTGGCAAAACAAGCCGACGGAAGTGTGGTGCTCCGCATGAACAACACCGTCTTATTGGCCACTGTTTGTGCCGCAAAAGATGCAGTTCCCGGAACAGATTTCATGCCGCTACAGGTAGACTACAGAGAGCAGTATTCAGCAGCAGGGCGTTTCCCTGGAGGTTTTACACGCCGTGAAGGCAAACCGTCGGACACCGAAATCCTGACCAGCCGACTGGTCGACCGTGTGCTCCGCCCGTTGTTCCCCTCAAATTATCATGCAGAAGTTTTTGTCAATGTGATGTTGCTCAGCGCCGATGGCGTTGACCAGCCCGACGCTTTGGCAGGTTTCGCCGCTTCGGCCGCATTGGCATGTTCAGATATCCCGTTCGAATGCCCCATCAGTGAGGTGCGTGTGGCACGCGTCAATGGCGAGTATGTCATCGACCCGACATTCGAGCAGATGAAGCAAGCCGACATGGACATCATGGTGGGAGCTTCGGCTGAAAACATCATGATGGTGGAAGGCGAGATGAAGGAAGTGAGCGAGCAAGACCTGCTCGGCGCTCTCAAGGCCGCCATGGATGCCATCAAGCCCATGTGCGAGCTGCAGGCAGAGCTGTCTAAAGAGCTGGGCAAGGATGTGAAGCGCGAATACGACCACGAGGTGAACGACGAGGAACTGCGCGAGCAGATGAACCGTGAGCTCTACCAGCCCGCCTACGACGTGACGAAGCAGGCTCTGGAGAAGCATGCCCGCCAAGAGGCTTTCGACAATATTCTGGAAGACTTTAAGACAAAATATGCTGAGACCCATGCCGAGCTGACCGAAGACGAGATGGAGGAAAAGGTGGCCATGATGGAGCGCTACTACCACGATGTGATGCGCGATGCCATGCGCCGTTGTATCCTCGACGAAGGCATTCGTCTTGACGGCCGCAAGACCGACGAGATACGCCCCATCTGGTGCGAAGTGGAGCCTCTGCCCATGCCTCACGGAAGTGCTTTGTTCACTCGCGGTGAGACACAAGCCCTCGGCACTTGCACCCTTGGTACAAAGCTCGACGAGAAGCTCGTCGACGATGTCTTGGAGAAGTACTACCAGAAGTTCCTGCTCCATTACAACTTCCCGCCGTTCTGCACGGGCGAGGCCAAGGCTCAGCGCGGCACTGGTCGTCGCGAAATAGGTCACGGCCATCTGGCATGGCGTGGACTGAAGGGCCAGATTCCTGAAGATTTCCCCTACACCGTGCGCCTCGTCTCGCAGATTCTTGAGTCGAACGGTTCATCATCGATGGCAACCGTCTGTGCCGGCACAATGGCCCTGATGGATGCTGGTGTTCCCATGAAGAAGCCTGTCAGCGGTATCGCTATGGGGCTCATTAAGAACCCCGGTGAGGATAAGTATGCCGTGCTGAGCGACATCCTCGGCGACGAGGACCATCTGGGCGACATGGACTTCAAGACCACAGGTACACGCGACGGTCTGACCGCCACACAGATGGATATCAAGTGCGACGGACTCTCGTTCGACATCCTCGAGAAAGCCCTCATGCAGGCAAAGGCCGGTCGTGAGCACATTCTGAAGTGCATCACCGACACCATCGCCGAGCCGCGTGCAGAGCTGAAACCGCACGTGCCACGCATCGAACAGTTCGAGATTCCGAAGGAGTTCATCGGTGCCGTCATTGGCCCGGGTGGAAAAATCATCCAGCAGATGCAGGAAGACACGGGTGCTACCATCGTCATCGACGAAATCGAAGGCGTGGGCAAGGTGCAGGTGTCTGGTCCCAATAAGGAAGCCATCGACGCTGCCATCAGCAAAATCAAGGCCATCGTGGCCATCCCCGAAGTGGGCGAGGTCTACGAGGGTACCATCCGCTCTATCATGCCTTATGGCTGCTTCGTAGAGATCATGCCGGGCAAGGACGGACTGCTCCATATTTCGGAAATCGACTGGAAACGCCTCGAGACCGTAGAGGAAGCCGGACTGAAGGAAGGCGACAAGATCACGGTGAAGCTGCTTGAGATCGATCCGAAGACGGGTAAGTACAAACTCTCGCACCGCGTGCTTATTCCGAAACCCGAGGGATATGCCGAGCGTGAACGCCGCCCACGTCCTGAGCGTGGCGAGCGTCGTCAGCGCCCCGAGCGTGGACAGCGCAATGGCGACCGCCGCAACAACCACTCCAACGGCAATTCCTTAGGCGACCGCATGCCGAAGAACTTTGGTCAGGAGCGCACTAGCGACTACCACGACCCGCAGGAACAGCATGAGCCGAAGGACTTCAGTGATGCCCTCGACCACATGGATTTCTAAGTAATCATCCACCACATGTATAGAAAACAAGGACTCCTTCCGGGTCCTTGTTTTTTTGTTCGGTACTGATGCTGGTGTGTCTTGGCATAAACAAAAGTTCCAAGAAAACTTATCGTCTTCTTGGAACCCTCTTTACCCTTTAAATGATTATGAACGTGTCGACACTTGGATTCGGACCAAGGACCCCCACCATGTCAAGGTGATACTCTAACCAACTGAGCTATGCCGACTTCTTGCCATCGCACTGGATGAAGCAAGCGCATATTGAAAGTAGCTTCCCCCCGTCCTGTACCCAGAGCCGGGGTCGAACCGGCACGGGTTGCCCCACTGGTGTTTGAGACCAGCGCGTCTACCGATTCCGCCATCTGGGCAGAGGTATGTGGCGTCAGCCGTGCAACCTTTCAAATGCGGTGCAAAGGTACACATATTTTTTGAATCTCCAAATTTTTCGGCGCTAAATATGTTGTTTTCATTCATTTTTTGCAAAATAATCTGAAAAATAGGGGGTGAAACTTGCTGATTCTGTTTTTTGTGTGTATCTTAGCAAAGAAATAATGCTTATAGAATCTATCATCTGCAAATTAGGCTTATGGACATTCAAAACAACAACTATTGTGTCATCCTGGCTGGCGGTCGAGGAAGAAGGCTTTGGCCGTGCAGTCGGAGCAAACATCCCAAGCAGTTTCTGGATTTCTTCTCTACCGGCCGTACGCTTTTGCAAGCCACCTTCGATCGGTTGAGCAAGATGATTCCTGTCGACCATATCTACGTCAGCACCAACCACGAATATGCTCATTACGTGTTGGAGCAGTTGCCAGAACTGCCCAGAGAGAATGTGCTGAGCGAGCCCATCCATCGCAATACAGCTCCCAGTGTGGCGTGGGCCACTTATCGTATCTGGCGGCGCAATCAGCAGGCCAACATGATTGTAGTCCCTTCTGACCAGGCTGTTTTCAAGGAAGACTTGTTCTTGAAAGACATCGAAGAAGCGCTCAACATGGTTCACGAGAGCGATTTTGTGATGGCTCTTGGCATCAAGCCCACACGGCCAGAACCTGGATACGGCTATCTGCAATTGGGCGATCCCGTCAATTCTGGCGTCGTCTACCGCGTCAAGTCGTTCACCGAAAAGCCCGACCGTGAGTTTGCTCGCGTGTTTATGGACAGCGGCGAGTTCTTGTGGAATACGGGTATCTACATTTCCAGTGTCCGTCACATGCGCGACTGCATGCACCGCATCTTCCCCAATGTGATGGCCGAGACCGAACAGTTGTCTACGGCCATTGAACTGGAGCAGGAACTGTTGTTCATTGAAGAGCATTTCCCCGCCTATCCCAATGTGTCGCTCGATTTTGGCCTGATGCAACACCATGAGGATGTGTGCGTGATGAAGGGCGACTTCGGGTGGGCCGACCTCGGCATGTGGCACAGCACCTACGAGAGTCTGCGGAAGAGCGACGACGACAATGTGGTCATCGATTCGAAGGTGATACTCGAGGAAGCCAAGGGCAACATCATCAAACTGCCGAAGGGCTGTCTGGGCATCATCAACGGTCTCGAAGGCTATATCGTTGCCCTTGAAGGCAACGTCCTGATGGTCTGCAAGAAGGGCGATTCCTCTGCCCTTATCCGTAAGTACGTGAACGAGGTGCAACTGAAATACGGCGACGAATACATCTAACCAGATAACCTCACGCGTTTCTGCAACAAACGTTCCGCCCCGTCGTTCCCATAGAGGAGCGGCGGGGCGGAAAAGTTGTAGGTTGCGTTTTCCTTAGAAGGCGGCGCGAATCTTGGCGGCAATCTCCTGGAACTCCTCATCGGAGAGTTTCAGCTTGGGGTTGGCCATGTTCATGTCCTTCTCGCTCTGCATGGGAATGAGGTGGATATGTGCGTGGCGCACTTCCAGTCCGATGACCTCCATGCCGACCTTCTCGCAGGGGAAGGCCTTCTTCAGGGCTACGGCCACCTGCTTGGCGAACTGCATGAACTCGCCGATTTCCTCGTCGTCCATGTCGAAGATGTAGTCCACTTCCCGGCGGGGGATGACCAGCGTATGGCCTTTCACCAGCGGGTTGATGTCAAGGAATGCGTAGAACTTCTCGTTCTCGGCGCATTTGTAGCTGGGAATCTCCCCAGCGGCAATCTTACTGAATATACTCATAAAAGTAATGTTGGGGTGAACGTCAAATGCTGATGCTGTCGATGCGCAGATGGATGGTGCCACGCGGTATCTTCACTTCCACCTCGTCGCCGACCTTGTGGTTGAGCAATCCCTGGGCAATGGGGGTGGTGATGCTGATCTTCCCTTCGCGCAAGTTGGCCTCGCTCTCGCTGACGATGGTATACTTCATCTTCGCCTTGGTAGCCAGATTGGTCATCTCCACGGTGGAGAGTATCTGCACACATTCGCTGCTCAGCCGCGAGGTGTCCACGATCTTTGCCTCAGCCAGCGTTGCCTTCATCTGGTTGATCTTGTTTTCCAACTTGAGCTGGGCTTCCTTGGCAGCCTCATACTCGCTATTCTCGCTCAAGTCGCCTTTGTCGCGGGCCTCGGCAATGGCAGCCGACGCTGCAGGGCGCTCGATACTCTCCAATCTTTGGAGTTCGGCCACGAGTTTATCGTAGCCTTCTTGTGACATATAAGCCATATTTTTATTTGTTTATTGATTTTCAGTATTCACTTAGCATAACGACTAAAACACGAGGAATTCCGACATCATTTTCCAATGTCGGAATCCCTTTGTGCAAAAGTCGTTATTATTATTCGGCTGCAAATTTAAGTAAAAAAACTGAGCCGACCATCAATTGCAATGAAAAATTAATCTATTTTATCAAATCATTGGAATCAATACATCTGACGAACTCGCACCCGCATACGCATGATGTCTTGAATATTGCTTACAATGCTGATGAGGCCACATGTCATCAGCAGAGAAAGGGCTGTCGTGGTGATGAGGCGTGAGTTCTCGGCAAGCCACAGCAGCACACCCGACTGCACGTGGAGAGTGAAGAGGGGAGCGTCCGTCGGCAAGGAAAGGACGTGCGTGATGGTGACGGCGCCGCTGATGATTCCCACGACAAAGGCCATGACCATTGCCATTTTGTAGCGGCGAATCATTGCTTCCTGATGCTGTTTGATATACTCCACGGCATCCAAACGCTTTGTGAGCGATGCCATGAAGGCGTCGCTGTCCTCGAAATGTGGCTTCTGTGCGAGGAAAAGATTCTCAAGAGCTTTGTCTTTGTTCATCATTGATCATTCATTATTTCCTTGTCAACTTGTCAACTTCAATACCTCCTTTAATTTGTCGCGTCCGCGTGAGAGCTGTTTCTTGACGGCATCTTCCGATGTGTCGGTAATCAAGGCAATTTCCTTGATGCTGTGGCCGTTGAGGTAGAACAGCGTGATGGACGAGCGTTCCTTCGGCGGCAGGGTGCGCAGGGCGAGGTATAGCTCTTGGTGTTCGAACGACGATTCCGCTGAGGTACTGCTGACCAGTGTCCGCGCCTCGTCGATGCTCTCCATTGTTCGACTGCCCGCCTTGTGGTTCAGGAACGTGTTGTAGGCTATCTTGAAGAGCCATGAGCGGAAGCGTCCTTTGTCTCGATAGCCCGCCGACGAGAGGTAGGCCTTCACCAACGCATCCTGCGCCAAGTCGTCGGCATCGCCCTTGTTGCCACAGCAGAGGGCGAGCAAGAAACCTCGAAGTGCCTCCTGCTCGCGCTCCACGTGTGTGATGAATGCTTCGCGAGTCACGGTTCAAGCCTTTGCGGTCAGTTTGCGTTCCTCTGCTTCAATCTCCTTGGCAAGCATCTTCTTGCCTATGCTATAATTAATCAAGAAGGCAATGCCGATGGCCAACAGTGTCAGACCGAAACACACGGCGGTCGTTGGATCGTCGCTGCCGCCTATGTTGTTCACGCCGAGATAAACGCCGAAGCCTACCAGTCCGAGGCCGACCAAGAAGGTGATGCATCCCCACAAGAGTTTCGTCAGCAGTTTTTCCTTCAACAGTTTCTTCTTGGGAGAGATTTTCCTGAGCAGCTCCTCAATGTCCATATCGGGATTCTTCTCGATGGCGGCCAGCACAATCTGCGTATGCTTGTTGGTGTCGTTCATTTTTTTTCGAACGGTTAACAATATGGCCACGATGGGGAGAATACACCCGCAGGCAATGGGAACTAAAACGAATACTAATTCTTTAGACATAATTCTTTTGTTTTATGATGTTAGACTTCTGTTTGTTGAAACAGTTCACTTATATAACAGGTCTGAGCGGCAAAAGGTGACATCGTTGATAAAGTTTTTTCTAATTTTGATTTCTTTTGTTGCTACACAATACGAATAATTGCCGAACCATACAAACAATTGGGATGTTCTGCATGATTGAGTGATGCATATGCATTTTTTAAGCAATAAAATAGAAGTAGACCCGAAAAGGTTCGCAGGTGTATGACCTCCCCTCGCCCCTCCTGCAGGAGGGGAACGATTTGTTATGACGCTCCTGTAGGAAGAGGACGATTTGTTGTGACCTCCTGTAGGAGGGGGACGATTTGTTGTGACACTCCTGCAGGAAGGAATGATTTGCCCCCCTCCTACAGGAGGGGTGAGGGGGAGGTCATGAAGGTCAAATGTTATATCATTGCCTCATGAATTCTGCGCGACGCGAGCCATGGTTAGCAGGTTATTCCATAAAATTGCTTAAAACAGCTTTTTCAGATGTTCGTAATATTGGGCGATAACCTCGAGCATATCGTTGGGCAGATACTCCAAGGCTGTCTTCACAAACTCCTCTGGAATCTCATAGAAAGCCTCGGCCAGCGCCCCTGTGATGTCGGCCTTGGTGTCGGTGTCTCCGTCGGCCAGCACAGCGATGCGGATAGCATCTTCGAAATTCTGCGACTCCAAAAAGCAACGTATTGCCATCGGCACGGTCTCCATGCAGGTGCCGTCGAAGTGGTTTTCTGCACCTATCTTATATATATCGTGCAAGGAGGGCAATTCGTAGCCCCATACAGTTGCGGCTTTCTTCTCCACCTGATGGCGGGTGATACGAGTGGTACGCAGCCAGTAAATGAGCGTGGCTATGCACTCCGCACCTTTGATGCCCTCGGGATGGTTGTGTGTGGGCATGGCCGATAGCCGCGCTTGCTCCTGTACGTCGTCGATATTGTCGAAGAGCCAAGCCACAGGACTGACACGCATGGCTGATCCGTTGCCAAACGAGTTGTAGGGTTGGGGATGGTCGGAAAGCACCCAGTCGTGGAAGCGTCCGCCATAGCCTCCCATGGGCGACGGGTAGCGTCGGCACCACTCGTGGAGTGTCTCGCCATAGTCTTTGCCGTTCAGCGCGGCATCCGCCACGGCAATGGTACAGATGGTGTCGTCGGTATAGTTGCATTCCGGGGTGAAAAGCTTGAAACCCGGCTCTGGTGCTTCGCCAAATTCGAAACGCGAACCTACAATGTCGCCTATGATTGCTCCGAGCATAATGAAGATTCAAGTTAAAGGATGAGGTATGACGTAATGAAAAGTAGTCCCACCGAGAATCGAACTCGGATCTAATCTTTAGGAGAGACTTGTTCTATCCATTGAACTATGGGACCAGGGGTTTTCAATTAACAGATTGACTATTCTGGGTGCAAAGGTACTGCGTTTTGGCCGTTCTTCCAAATTTTAGATGGAAAAAAGTTGGTTTACACCGACTTTTTCCTTGCCTCGGCATAGTCCAAGCGAGCTTGGCCTCTGCTCTCGGCTGCAAGAAAAAGTTAAATAATGGGCTGGTTTATGGGCTGTTTGTGGAAAAAGTAGTAACTTTGCGCACTTGGAAAGAACAAAGTGCAATCATGGCAAACCTGAAATCGTTAGCTAAAGACACCGCCATCTATGGTCTGTCGAGCATCGTGGCACGATTCATTAACTACTTGCTGGTGCCTATTCAGACGGTGCGCTTCGCTGCATCGGGCGGTGAATACGGCATCATCACCAATGTCTATGCCTATGTCTCGCTGTTGATCATCCTGCTAACCTTTGGCATGGAAACGACCTTCTTCCGCTACATGACCAAAGAGGGGGAAAACCCGCAACGCATCTACTCCACCTCGCTGCGCATGGTGGGATTCACCTCGCTAACCACAATCATCCTCGTGCTGCTGTTTCTCAACCCCATAGCAGCAGCCACTGGCTATGCCGACCATCCGGAATACATCGCAGTGATGTACATCACGGTGGCCATCGATGCCTTCACGGCTATTCCCTTCGCTTACCTGCGCATACAGCACAGACCCATCAAGTTTGCCTCGCTGAAGATTGCCAATATCCTGATGAACATTATCCTCAACCTGCTTTATCTCGTGATACTGCCAGAGCTGAAGATCGACCCGTTTGGCATCTACGACGACAGTTTCACGCTCAACGTGGTGTTTGTGTTCTACATTAACCTCATCTGCACGCTCTTCACGCTGTTTTTGCTCTACAAGGAACTGCGCGGCATCACGTCGGGCTTCGACAAGTCAGCCTGCCGACGCATGCTCTCCTACGCATGGCCTTTGCTGGTAATGGGGCTGGCGGGGCAGCTCAACCAGGCAGCTTCGCAAATCTTGTTTCCTTATTTTTATGACGGCGACATCAGCGAGGCACGCGCCCAGCTTGGCATCTATGGTGCTTGCATCAAGATAGCCATGATCATGGTGATGATCACCCAGGCGTTCCGCTTTGCCTACGAGCCCTTTGTGTTCAGCAACAAAGATGCCGACAAGCGCGAGACCTACGCCAAGGCCATGAAGTACTATGTCATCTTTACCCTCTTGGCATTCCTCGCCGTGATGGGTTACATGGACATCCTGCGCTTCCTCGTGGGCGCAAGCTACTGGGAAGGACTGCGTGTGGTGCCCATCGTCATGGCAGCAGAGATCATGTTCGGCGTATTTTTCAACCTCTCGTTCTGGTACAAGCTGACCGACCGCACCATCTGGGGCGCTTATTTCTCAGGCATTGGGGCGGTGGTGCTGATTGTCATTGACATTCTTCTCATACCTCGTATCAGCTACATGGCCTGCGCATGGGCTGGCTTTGCCGCCTATGGTGTATCGATGCTGCTGTCGTATTTCATCGGTCAGCGATACTACCGCATCAACTATCCCCTTCGCGAGATGTTCATGTATGTTGGCATCGCCGCGGTATTGTTCATCGCCATCACCCTCAGCAACGACCGTTTGCCCGTGTGGGCAGCACTCACACTGAATACGCTGATCTTGCTGGCGTTTGCAGTTTTTGTGGCAAAGCGCGACCTCCCTTTAGGCATAATCATCAACAAAATAACCAAAAAGTAAATTGTAAATCATTATCATGAAGAAAAAGTTTTTCGTTTCCATCCTCATGATGTTGGCCGTGGCTGGTGCCAAGGCCGATGAGGGCATGTGGACCCTGATGAACCTGCCGCAGGCTGTCTACGAGCAGATGGTGGCAGAAGGGTTCTCGCTGAGCTACGACGACCTGTACAAGTCGCCTGATGCCATCAAGAACTATGTCGTGAACTTCTCGGGCTATTGCTCGGGTGTGGTGGTGTCGCCCAACGGACTGGTGTTCACCAACCATCATTGCGGCTTCGAGAGCATTCGCAGCCATTCCACCGTCGAGCACGACTACATGCTCAACGGCTTCTTTGCCAAGAGCTATGAAGAGGAGTTGCCCAACAAGGACATGTTCGTGGCTTTCATGCGTGAGGAGATTGATGTCACGCCGAAACTCATGGCTTTGGGCATCGACGACATGGAACGCATGGATGCCGAGGTGCTGATTGACTCCCTGGAGCAGGCCATGAACGACTCAGTGAAGAAGATTGACAAGACGCTCTCCGTGGAGATCAAGCCTTTCTACGAGCGCAATGCCTATTATGCCACTGTCAATCAGATCTTTGGCGACCTGCGCTTGGTGTTCGCCATCCCCAAGTCGATGGGTAAGTTCGGTGGTGAGACCGACAACTGGATGTGGCCGCGCCAGACGTGCGACTTCTCCGTGTTCCGTATCTATGCCGACCCTGAGACTAATGGCCCGGCCGAGTACAGCGAGCGCAACGTGCCTTATCACCCCGCCTCATGGGCACCTGTCTCCATGCAGGGCTACAAGGATGGCGACTTCTCCATGACCCTCGGCTATCCCGGCAGCACCAGCCGTTATCTCTCGTCGTTTGGCATCCGTGAGATGCGCGATGCTGAAAACAGTACGCGCGTGCAGGTGCGCGGTGTAAAACAAGAGGTGATGAAGCGCCACATGGATGCATCCGAGGCCGTGCGCATCAAATATGACTCGAAATACGCTCAGAGCTCCAACTACTGGAAGAACTCCATGGGCATGAACAAGTGTATCGACTCCATCGGCATCATCCGCCACAAGGAAGAGACCGAGGCCAAGATTCGCAAGTTCCAGCAAGAGACAGGATTCCTGAAGGACAAGCTCAACCTCGACAAGATGAAGGAGTGCTACGCTCAGCGCTTTGATGCCGACCGTGCGTGGATGTATTTCACAGAAACCTTCTGGCGCACCAACGAACTGACCTCGCGCGCGCTGGCTGCCAATATGGGCATGGTGGAGTTGAAAGGTCCGGAAGACAATCTGAAGAAGCAGTATTTTGAGTTCCCCGACAATAGCGAGGAGTGGGACGAAGCCCTCGATAAGGAGGTGCTCGCCGTCTTGCTGAAGAACTACCGCGAGCATGTCGATGCCAAGTACCTGCCCGAATTTTTCCAGACCATCGACCGTAAGTTCAAGGGCAACTACAAAGCCTACGTCGACCACCTCTTCAAGAAGTCTCTCCTCATGAAGAAGGGTGCCAAGATCTATCCCGCCAAGAAGAGCTTCCAGAAAGATCTCGGCGTACAGATGGGTATCGACCTGGCCACACTGATGGGTCAACTCCGTGGCGAGATGAGCGAGAGCAGCGTGGAGATCGACAAGCAAGAGAAGTATCTCTGTGCCGCCAAACTGCGCATGGAGGAAGACCTGCCGCACTACAGCGATGCCAACTTCTCGATGCGCATGAGCTACGGACAGGTGAAGGAGTATCTCCTGGGCGGCAAGCCCTCGGGATGGTACACCACCGCTGAGAGCCTCTTGGAGAAGATGAAGCGCGTCAACGAGAACGAGGAATACTTCGCTGAGCCCATCATGCACGAGCTCTTCTCGCAGAAAGATTATGGCAAGTACACTGACCCACGCACTGGCAAGTTCCAGCTCTGCTTCCTCACCACCAACGACATCACGGGTGGTAACTCCGGTTCGCCAATGTTCAACGGCAAGGGAGAACTCATCGGACTGGCCTTTGACGGCAACTGGGACAGCCTCTCGAGCGACATCAACTTCGACAGCCGCCTGGCACGCTGCATCGGCGTGGACATCCGCTACGTGCTGTTCATGATGGATCAGTGGGGACATGCCGACCGCCTCATCCGCGAAATTAGCCCCCGTTAAACATCCTTTCCCGTCGATTGTGGAAATGCTTTGAGAATTGCGTCGATTCTTTCTGAGATTGGCGCAATTCTCTTTTTTTTGATTAGCGGCAGTTGTTTTTGACACAGGAACTACACCACACACTACTAAAGTGGAACTTCTCTTAGTTGTCAAAAAAGACGAATGAAGTTATTTTTATTGAAAAAATATACATTTTTGGGAAAAAGTTTGCAAGTTACTTTTATTATTTGTATCTTTGCCGCCGTGATACCAACAGCATTTTACTACTGCATTTAGTGTTTAATCAATAATATTATTAATTTAAAGAAAAGAAAGCTTATGAAAAAACTGACTTTCATGTTTGTTATGTTACTCATGGCTGTGGTTTCTTTTGCTCAGGAAGTTACCCTTCCCGAGGGCTTAACTACAGAGGAGTATGAGTTTACTGCTACGAAACTCGCTTCGGGCTTCGGTCTCGATGAAGAGGTTTCCCGCACGGTGAACGTTGCCTTCGATGGCAATGATGTCTACGTGCAAGGTCTTAGCAATAACGAAACCTATGCTTCCAGTTGGGTGAAGGGTGTCGTCAATGGCGATCAGATCACCTTCGAGAAGGAGCAGGAACTGTATGTGCTGGATCTGGGATTCCTGTTGATTAAAGGCGTATTCAATCCCAACAGCGATGTTGTGTTTGCTTACGACGCAGCCAACAACAAGATGACTGCCGACGCTTACGAGATTAGCGAAGACAACGGAGAAGGCTACCACGCTATTGAGCAGTATGCCAACGTCGTGATTGCCAAGGCTGGCGGCGAGACTCCCGTTGATGAGCCCACGGTGGTGACTCTCCCCGAGGGCGTAACCGCTGTTGACTATCAGATGACAGCTACTACGCTGAAGAACTACAACCGTGTCGATGTGAACCGCACCGTAAAGGTGGCCGTCGACGGTACTGACGTATACATGCAGGGTTTGGCAGAGTGTCTGCCCGAGGCTTGGGTAAAGGGTATGCTTGGTGGCGACGAGGTTGTGTTTGAGGGCAGCCAGCTCTTAGGCGACAACGATGGTTTCGATGCTATGTTCGAACCCGACCACGAGCACATTGCTTTCACTTACGATGCAGCAGCTGACAAGTACACCATCAGCGCTTATGAACTGCAGGCTAAGTCTGACACTTGGGAACTGTACGAAAGTGTTGTGATTACAAAGGCCAACGGCGGCGATGAGCCGGGCGACGATCCCATTGAGCCGCAGGGCGACTTCACCATCAGCCCAGAAGGTGTGCAGCAGACTAGCCTCAGTACATTCGTCATCACCTTCAACAACTACACGGTGAAGTCATTCATGGGCGAGGCTACGGCTACACTGACAAACACAACCACAGAGAACATACAGACGGTTGCTGTGGAAGTGAGTGAAGATGGCAAGACTGCCACGATGAACTTCGAAGAGACCACCGAACCGGGTAAGTACACGCTGCAAGTGGTTGATCTCTGCACAGAAAACTATAAGTTCCTTGACGATGAACTGGTATTCAACTATGAGATTGCTGGATTCGAGGAACCCATCGAATGGACCGCTACTCCGGAAGCCGGTGAGGTTGAGAAGATTGAGGTCGTAACCATCAACTTCAACAAGATGCTGGAAGTGGCCGATGGCACTCAGGCTTATCTGTTCAAGGGCGAAGAGGAGCTCCAGGCCAAGGACATCACGCTTACTGGTGGCGACAAGGCCGTGTATGTGGCATTCGACGAAGTGACCGAAGCTGGTGAATATCAGGTGGTCATTCCTGAAGGCATCAGCACCATTGCTGGTGAGGCCGTTCCCGAAATCGCCATCAACTACACCATCGCCGGTTCTGAGCTTCAGGACGACTATACCATCAGCCCCGAGGGCGTACAGCAGACCAGCCTCAGCACATTCGTTGTGACCTTCAATAACTTTGGCGTTTCCACGCTGGGATCTGAGGAGAATGCTACACTGAAGAACAACACCACAGGTGTCGAGCAGACTGCTGTCATGGAGATCAGCGAAGACAAGAAGGTGGTCACCATGAACTTCGAGGAAACCACCGAGCCGGGTAAGTACACCCTGACTCTGGGCGACCTCTGGAATGCTTCTACTTACCAAGTGCTCGATCCCATTACTGCCAATTATGAGATTGCAGGTGCCGTTGAGCAGCTGACATGGACCGCTACTCCGGAAGCCGGAGAGGTTGAGAAGATTGAGATCGTTACCGTTAGCTTCAACAAGATGGTGGAAGTGGCCGATGGCACTCAGGCCTATTTGTTCAAGGGCGAAGAGGAACTCCAGGCCAAGGACATCACTCTTACTGGTGGCGACAAGGCTGTGTTTGTAGCATTCGACGAGGTGACTGAGGCTGGCGAATACCAGGTGGTCATTCCTGAGGGCATCAACACCCTCGAGGGTGAGGCTGTTCCTGAAATCGCTATCAACTACACCATCGTTGGTGAGGCTCCCGAACTGGCTTGTGAAATTGATCCCGCAGCAGGCGAGGTGACCAGCATCAAGGACTTCACACTGACCTTCAACGGTGAGGTTGGTCTTGACGCTTACGAGGCTCAGGCCGTTCTGACTGGTGGAAACCTCGAGGAAGCAGTGAAGGCTCCCCTGGCCATCAGCGAAGACCACAAAGTGGTGACCTTCTCGTTCGACGAAATCACAGAGGCCGGTGAGTACACACTCACTATCCCCGAAGGTGCTATCTTCAACCGCGCAACCTTCGAAGATGTAGCAGAAATGACCTTCAACTACACCATCGTTGGTGGTGAAGACGATCCCACTCAGCCTGTGGTTGTTCCCGCAACAGCTACTATCGAGGACTGGACACTCGAAGGTTCTCTCTATGCTTCCAGCGGCATTCAGACTCTGAATCAGGGTACAAAGGTTGCTTTCGAAGGTGAGAACATCTACATTCAGGGTCTCTGCCAGTATCTGCCCGAGGCTTGGGTGAAGGGTACGTTCGCCGACGGCAAGGCTGTTCTGAAGTCAGGTCAGATTTATGGCACCCTTGAGGAAGGTGGCGAAACCTATGAGTTATATATGATGGGTGCTAATGCTGATAGCGAAGGCAATCTGACATTAGTCGATGAGTTCGTTTTGAACTACGATGCCGATGCAGAGAAGTTCACCCTTGAGGACGGTGTCTATATCCTTGACAACAGCAATAATACAACTCCGAGTTTCTACGACCTGTTCATGTCTCTCGTCCTGACTAAGGGCAAGTACGTAGCTCCTGAGGTGGTGGAACTTCCCGAGGGTGCTGTGGTGGAAGATTGGCAGTATGAAGCCTACGACAACTACTATCAGGAAACTGTCACACGTCCTTCACAGGTGGCATTCGTTGGCAATGAGGTCTATGTGAATGGTATTACTGAAGTTCTGCCCGAAGCTTGGATCAAGGGTACGCTCGACGGTGACAAGGTAACCTTTGCTGCCAACCAGTATCTGGGCCACTACGAGAGCAGCTATGGTAGCCTCGACTTGTTCTTCAACCCCGAAGCCGACGTGGTATTCGGCTATGATGCTGAGGCAGGCAAGCTCACCGCTGCTGAGTACGTGACATTCACGGGTTCCTACAATTACGATGAGATGTCAGATGTTGTCATCACAAAGGTTCCTGAGGCTGCAGCTGTTCCGGCTATTCCCACCATCAACGAGGTTGAGATTGCCACCTATTCGTACATGGGTGCTACCATCCCCGCAACAAGTGTCGATGGCGAGCCTCTTGCAGCCAGCAAGCTGTACTACATGATTCTCGTTGAGAAGGCAAAAGACCAGAGCGAACCGTTCGTTCTGAAAGCAGAGAATTATACTCCTTATGAAGAGGATATGACCGAGATTCCTTACATGTTCAACGATGCTGAAAATTATTACATCCAGGCTTATGGCGACGTGCACTACGTATACCTGCTGACCGATGCTGAGGAAATCGACACTTGGTACAGACTGGGTGTGAAGAGCATTTACTACGGTGGTGGTGAGGTCAACGAGTCTGAAATTGCTTGGTACACCATCAAGGAATATCCCACTTCCGTTACGGGTATCAGCGAGATTGCCGCTGAGGATGAAGGCTCTGTCTACTACGACGCTATGGGTCGCCGCACCAACAGCCAGGCTAAGGGTCTGCTCTTGAAGCAGGTTCGCATGGCCGACGGCTCGGTGAAGACCGTGAAGATTGCCCGCAAGTAAGTAAATCCTAATCATACAATGTGTCTCCCCCACGCTGCCAAAAGCTCCGTGGGGGAGATTCTTTTTGGACTAACTTTATACTGTCGGCCCCAAATGCCGGCCTCACCTGGGTGGTGTCAGCTATCAATATGCGGCAAACTGCAACCGTAGGTTAATAATCTACGCTGCCTACATTATTAACCTACGCTGCCTACATTATTAATCTACGCTGCCTACATTAATAACATAGCATTGGGATTCAACTTGTTTTACCAGCCGAAACGACATCGGAGAGCCTCGGACAGATCACACCTGAGAAAATCGCCGATACACGAAAAGCGCATCTTTTTCTCGCTTTTTCTTGCGCCTCTCCGTGATTTTGCTTATCTTTGCACCGTGACTTAATCACTAATTCATCAAATCAAAAGACCAATGAAAACAATCCTCTCTATCTGTCTGTCGCTTCTGACAATGGCTTCCATAGGTGCACAGACCTCAGAAAGCCCAGTAGGGGCGGCGCAACATGTCCGCCAGCAGACAAGCGAAACGGTGCTTCCGCCCGCTGACCTTTGGACAGATGTGTTCACGATGGACTATTCCCTTTCCGATGTTTCCGGGGAGAGCCATGGCCAGTCGCTTGTCAATGTTGGCATCTACGATGGCTATTGCGACCTATACAAGCACATTTACAGTGGCACCATCTATATGCAGGGCCTCTGCCCGCAGTTGCCCGAAGCTTGGGTGAAGGCAGCAATTGCCAACGAGATTCTTGAGTATGGCGTGATGCCAGGTTCCATAGAAGTTTACGCCCAACTGAAAATCAGCCTGCCGCAATATCTTGGTCATGATGAACAGCAGGGCGACCTATATCTGACGGCTTTCGACCCAACCACAGGCGAATCGCTCAGCGAGGTGGATATGGAGTACCGCCCGTTCTATAATACCATCAACAATCTCTCGGCACCCCTCTGCATTGGCAATTCCCCCACAGAGAAATCCAGTATCATGGAATATACCTCCCTGTCGCTGCAATTCGACGTCAAGATCATTGAAGACAGTCCGGCGGGTACGGAGTTCGTTTATAGCCGCAGTGGCGGTGTGGTGAAGGAAGTGGAAAAGCTGCCTGGCAACGAGGACAACCCTTACGAAATCACTTACGCCACACAAACCGGCACCATCAACATTGTCTTTGGTGCCGACAACAAAGTGTATCTTCAGCAGCCCATTTCAGAGATGACCTATTATAGCGGTTGGGTGGAAGGGACGCTGAGTGAGGACGGGAAAACCATCACCGTACCCACAGGCCAGTACCTCAGCTATACGCGAAGCTTCAACATGGGTGTACAGATGTGGATGTGTCGCTATGATGAGTCGTTGCAAAGTTTCGTGGCCGACCGTTCCATCCAGGAAGTCACCTATACCATAGACAATGGCGAGATACGGCTGAACGGCTCATCCACAACCTGTGGCTTGGGGTGCGTGAACCGTGCATTCGGACTGGTGTACACCTATCTGAATGGCGAATGGCTTCAGACTTGCGACTATGAGTCGGTCTATGCCCCCTTCGACGAGGAGCCGTTGGAAGCCCCCGACGACCTGCTGACCGATACCTACCACCTGACCACTTGTTACTTTATCGCTGAATGGAGCCCCTTGGATGTCGACGTAGAGATAGGCTTCAACGGCGACGAAGTGTGGCTCAAAGGCATCTGCCAGTATCTGCCCGATGCTTGGATTAAGGGCTGGCGCGATGGTGACAAGCTGGTGTTCCCCTCTGAACAGTATCTGGGCTCCGCATCTGGCGTGCCCGTTTATTTTAAAGATGTGAGATTGGAAAACGGTAATACCGTCGTGAAAGACATGGAATTGATTTTCGACGGCACCGACACCTATACCACAACCGACTATATCTTCATTGTCACGGCTAAGGGAACGCTCGAGTACCTGAACTACTACATGGGTGCCACCATCTCTAAGCACACCGACGAACTGGTGGAAGTCCCAGAGGGTATCACCACTTCATTCTATACTTTCTCTTACGAGACCGTGCTCGACGAAGAGGGCACCCGGGTGGAAACTCACCATCGTGTGCACATAGGCTACGACGGCAACGATGTATACATCCGTGGCCTATGGGAAGGATTGCCCGATGCCTGGGTGAAAGGCACGCTTACGGCCGACAATCTCTTGGTGCTCAGCCTGCCGCAATACATGGGTGTCTATACGGATGAGTATCTCGGCGCCTATCCCATCTACCTGACCGCATTCGATGAGCAGACAGGCGAACTGCTTCCCGAATTGACATTTTGCTACAAACGCTACGGCTCCAATGAAGGCACCGTTCGCTTCGACCAGCCCTCGCTCCCCATCAGCATCGGTATCTGCAAAACAGGCTACTTGGGTCTGCAGGATTTCTACGAGCAGGTGATTGCCAACGGCGAACCCACGGGAATTGGAAACAACTACCAATATGCAACCACCAATACCCATTCCGCGCTCTATGATCTTCAGGGGCGTAGGGTTGCCAGTGGCACTTCGCTTGTCAACAGCGGTCCTTGTCAGAAGGGTGTGCGCATCATGCGCATGGATGATGGTGCAGTACGCAAGGTGATGGTGAAGTAACTATTAAAGAATCCTAAAACAATCAAGGCAGGTGTACCCCATCTGCCTCTTTTTGCGTTTTAAGAGTAAAGCTTTCTTTTCATAAATAACCAAAAACAACACACACTCTCTCAATGACGACGGTCGCCGTGCGGCGGCTGTCGTTTCTCAATGGATTCGCTTAACTTGCCTTTTTCTTCCCACACCTCCTTCATAAGCCCTTTATTCACAACATGCAGGGGGGAACGTTAATTATTTCAAAAAGTTTGCAGTCTTCAGTACCACTTTTAGGTGTATGAACGTATTTATTAGTAACTTTGCAACGTCGCAATTTGCTGTGGCATAAAAGAGAGATTCTTCAAAACAGAGATAATGTAACCTATGATTACAAAGGAAGAAAAATTACAGATTCTTCAACTGATAAAAGAGCAGGTGGTGCCTGCCATCGGTTGTACCGAACCCATCGCTGTGGCCCTTTGCGTGGCCAAGGCAACGGAACTGTTAGGCCAGAAGCCCGAGCACATTGAGCTGCGCCTGAGTGCAAACATCCTGAAAAACGCTATGGGCGTGGGCATCCCTGGCACCGGCATGGTGGGACTTCCCATCGCCATTGCCTTGGGAGCGCTCATCGGAAGACCCGAACTGGAGCTGGAGGTCCTTCGCGACTGCAACCGCGAGGCCGTGGAGGCAGGCAAGGCCTATATTGCTGAGGACCGTATGCATATCGCCCTGGAAGAGAACGATCCCGACAAGCTGTTCATCAATGTCATCGTGACCGCCGACGGCCATGAGGCGGAGGCACGCATCAAGACCCACCACACGAATTTCGTCTTACTGAGGAAAGACAAGGAGGTTCGTGGGGGCGAGAATAGTGTATGCCCAGAAGGTAATCTCGCCCCCTCGCACCCCCACACCCCCGCATCCTCGAATAACGCCCCCTCGACATTCCTCACCCTTCGCAAGGTCTATGACTTCGCCACAGAGACCGACATCGACGACTTGCGTTTCATCCTCGAAGCCAAGCGGCTCAACGAGGGGGCTGCAGAGGCTGGCCTGCGTGAGAACTATGGCCACCAGTTGGGCAAGACCATGTGTTCGCCGCTGGGTCGTGGCATCATGGGCGACAGCATCTTCTCGAAAGTGCTCTCCGTCACCAGTTGTGCCTGCGATGCCCGTATGGCTGGAGCCATGGTGCCCGTGATGAGCAATTCCGGCAGCGGCAACCAAGGCATTTGCGCCACGATGCCTGTGGTGGTCTTCTCCAAGGAGAACCACAACACGGAGGAAGAGCTTATCCGCGCCCTCATCATCAGCAACCTTACTGCCATATATATCAAACAGAGCCTTGGTGCTCTTTCTGCGCTTTGTGGCTGTGTGGTGGCTTCCACGGGGTCAGCCTGTGGCATCACCTACCTCATGGGCGGCACCTACGAGCAGATGTGCTACTCGGTGAAGAACATGGTGGCCAACCTCACAGGAATGATCTGCGATGGAGCAAAACCGTCGTGCGCCTTGAAACTCACCAGCGGCGTGAGCACCGCCGTGATGAGTGCCATGCTGGCCATGCAGCATAAGTATGTCTCTTCAGTGGAAGGCATCATCGAAGACGATGTAGACCGCTGCATCCACAACCTCACCGCCATCGGCTCAAAGGGCATGGACGTAACCGACCGTTTCGTGCTCGACATCATGACGCATAAGAAAAATAAGTAGTGAAGGGTGAGATTTTGTGCGTTAAATTAATCAAAATCTGCCCCTGTCGTGTACCCATTATGGCTTAATGCGCGTATAGAATGTAGTAAAGAAATCTAAATCTATTAAATAAACAAAGCATGAAAAGAACATTCGGAATGTTGACCCTGTTGTTTGCAGTGGTTGCAACCTGGGCACAGATGCAGGATCCGACACACTTCAAGGTGTCGCAGAAGCAGGTGTCGCCAACAGAAGTAGAAGTCGTTTTCTCTGGAACCATCGAGAAAGGATGGCATGTGTATTCAACCGGTCTGGCCGACGACGGCCCCATCTCTGCCACAGTAACCACCGAGAAGGCCGAAGGTGCCAAGCCCAAAGGCAAGCTGCAGGCACGTGGTAAGGAAATCAACACCTTCGACAAGGTGTTCGAACAGCAGTTGCGCTATTTCGAAAACTCCGTACAGTTTGTTCAGAAGTACGAAATCACAGGCAAGACCTACGACATCAAGGGTTTCTTGGAATATGGCTGCTGCAACGACGAGATGTGCATGCCTCCGGGCAATGTGGAGTTCAGTTTCCAGGGCAAAGGTCCCGAAGATGCACCTGAAGCCACAGAGGAAACGACAGAGGAAAAGGCGAATCCCGACTCTCTCGCCGCCGCCCTCGTGCCTGGCGATAGCATTGCCGCCGACACCACTGGCGTAGCAACGGGCGACCTTTGGAAACCCGTCATCAAGGAGTTGCAGGCTTACAACGGCGACGACAACAAGAACAGCTCCCTCTGGTACATCTTCCTGATGGGAATCCTTGGCGGTCTCGTGGCCTTGTTCACCCCCTGTGTGTGGCCCATCATTCCGATGACCGTCAGTTTCTTCCTCAAGCGTGCCAAGGACGATAAGAAGAAAGGCATCAAGGACGCCATCACCTATGGCATCTCGATCGTCGTCATCTACGTCACTCTCGGACTGCTCATCACCGGCATCTTCGGAGCCAGTGCCCTGAATGCACTCTCCACCAATGCCGTGTTCAACATTTTCTTCTGTCTCCTCCTGGTGGTGTTCGCCCTCAGCTTCTTTGGCTGGTTCGAGCTGACGTTGCCTTCGTCGTGGACTAACAAGGTCGACTCGAAAGCTTCGTCCACCAGTGGTTTGCTCAGCATCTTCCTCATGGCATTCACCCTTTCGCTGGTAAGCTTCTCCTGCACAGGCCCTATCATCGGTTTCCTGCTCGTCGACTTTGCCACCAGTGGCAGCTTCTGGGGACCCGCCATCGGCATGCTTGGCTTTGCCATTGCGTTGGCTTTGCCGTTCACACTCTTCGCTATGTTCCCCACTTGGCTGAAGTCCGCACCGAAGTCGGGTGGCTGGATGAACACCATCAAGGTGGTGCTTGGTTTCATTGAGTTGGCTTTCGCTCTGAAGTTCTTCTCCGTGGCCGACCTGGCATATGGTTGGCGACTGCTCGACCGCGAAGTGTTCCTCTGCCTGTGGATTGTCATCTTCGGTGCCCTCGGTCTGTACCTCATCGGCAAACTGAAGTTCCAGAGCGACTGGGAAGGCGGTGAGATGGACAAGCCCATGCCTGTAATTTGCATCATGATGGGCCTCTGCTCCATCGCATTTGCCATCTATATGGTGCCGGGTCTGTGGGGCGCTCCCTGTAAGGCAGTCAGCGCATTTGCACCGCCCATGTCCACACAAGACTTTAATCTCTACAAGGCCAACGTCGTAGAGGCTAAATATAAGAACTACGAGGAAGGTATGGCTGCCGCCAAAGCGATGGGCAAACCCGTAATGGTCGACTTCACGGGCTTCGGTTGCGTGAACTGCCGCAAGATGGAAGCTGCCGTTTGGACCGACCCGCAGGTAGCCCAGAAACTGGAGAACGACTATGTGCTCATCTCGCTCTTTGTCGACGACAAGACCCCGCTTGCCAAGCATATTGAGGTGACCGAGGAGAACGGTCAGAAGCGCACCCTACGCACCGTGGGTGACAAGTGGAGTTACTTGCAGCGCTCGAAGTTTGGTGCCAACGCCCAGCCGTTCTACGTGACGCTCGACAACGAGGGCAACCCCCTTGGCCCGTCAGCCGTCTACAAGGAGGACATCAACCTCTACCTGAAGTTCCTCGACACGGGTTTGAAGAACTATCGTAAAAAGTAATCAGCATTCCATACATTGTGGGGCGCATCGGAATCAGCCGGTGCGCCCCATTTTTTTGTAAATAGACTTTCGGTCTGTTATTGTCCACTTACCCAATAGCACTGAGCTATAATTACCATCAGAATTTAGGTTATTTAAACTATTTTATAGGATTCAATGCTGCATGTTGCAGCCGTTTTTGAGAAGAAACGATCGTTTCTTTCGTTTCGAAGTAACAATTTGAAAGCCTATTTGAAAGCACTCGGCATAAAAAGCACTTCGAATACTAATATGCTGATTACAGCCATATTTCCCACAACATCTTCATTAAAAAAAGCCGTCTTATCCATCTTTCTTGTCTTGAATGAATATAGATAAGACAGAATCATTACAAAACCAACTGCTTTTTAGTTAAATCGTCGATTTGTTTGTCGATACAATCAGTGTGATTTTATGTAAAGAAATCTCTAATTATTTTACTTTTTGCAAAATCATTCCCTTATGTTCAAGATTCGTTCGAGTTGGCGATATTTATCGATTAAAAATTTTTACAATAGTGAAATTCTTATATTTTAACAAAACAACAAGATTTGAAATAATTGGTATTAATAATTTAAATTTTAGAGTATGAAAAAATTTATGTATTTTGGCATCGCCGCCATCGCACTCAGCATGGCCGCATGCTCCAGTGACGACGAAGTCGCACAGCCCGAGAACTTCGGCGAGGCTGTAAAGGCTCAGTTCACCATTTCGTTCCCGACAAAGACGGACACTCGTATGACTTCCGCTGTTGTTCAGCAGGCTGGAACAATCGAGTCCTTCCGTGGTATGGAGAAGATTGCATTGATTCCGTTCGACCATGCTCCCATGGTGAGCACCGACACCCGTATGGGCGACAACATCTCGCTGACCAGCATGATTGTTCCCACGACTGCCACTGTTGAGAACTCTATTCCTGCTGCTACGCTGCAAGCTGTCAACAACGCCGTGCTCTACAACAACGTTGAGGTGAAAGTGGGTACTGCAGGCTTCTTGTTCTATGGTAAGGCCATCGACAAGGCAGTAGGCGCTGACATTGCTACTGGCAACACAGCTGATGCTGACATGCACACCTATGGTTATCTGACAGCTCCTGACCTGACAGGTAATCCCGCTTCGTTCACCTTCACGCCGAAGCAGATTTATACCGCTGCTCCTACAAGTGATGTGGGTACTAAGCTCGTGCAGTATCTGAACAATATTGCTCATGCAACAGGTTGGTTCAACACAGAGAATCAGGGTTATCTCGACCTATTCACCAACTTTACTTCTATGCGCGCTGGTGCATCTGGTGATGTGAAGGCTTTGGTTCAGGATCTCTATGCTGAGATTTATTCAAATGCTGATGCTGTGGCAACTGCCATTAAGGCACAGATTGTTGCTGAAGGCTTCGCAACAGCAACAGAAGGTAGTGATGTGCTGACATTCGATACTTCTCTCGATGGATTCCCCGCTGACCTGAACCTTCCCGATGGTGCTGCCGTGCTGAAGTTTACTGCCAATACCGATAATGGTGGTTCTTTCTCTCTCGTGACTGGCGAAATCGTAGCTGGTACCAATCCCGACAACACCGGCCTGAACGTCGCTGCTTTGACAGACTATGTCTATCCTGCTGCTCTCTGGTATCGTGCCAACAGCCCCATCAATATTGCTGCCGAATCCAAGAAGGCAGAATACGAAGAAGCACAGAATTGGACTGCAGTTCTTGGTGAATACGACGAAGAGAAGTCAGCCGTGAAGCTGAACACAAAGTCTATTGCTATCTACGATCCCATCCAGTATGCTGTGGCTCGTCTCGACATGACTGTACAGGCTGGTGCTGCCAAACTGGCTGACTTCAAGACTCCCGCAGAGAATCCTTCAGATGATGAGCTCGTCATTCTGGCAAGTGCTGGCTTCCCTGTGACCGCAGTGCTTGTCGGTGGACAGAAGGCTGTTGACTTTGAGTTTAAACCCGTCACAACAGCTGATGCAGCAGAGTATACCATCTACGACAACACTCTGACTGGTGTAAATGCATTGAATGGTAATCCTTCTGCAACGAATTACACGCTCGTCCTTGAGACTGCTGAGTCTGCTAAGGTGAATGTCGCCATCGAGTTGACCAACAACACCGGCAAGGACTTCTTCGGCATCGAAGGCAGGCGCATCCCCGCAGGCTGTAAGTTCTATCTCGTTGGTGAGCTGGATCCCGCCAAAGGTATTGCACCCACTAATGGCTCCAAGCTGAACCAGGTGTTCAAGCAGGACTACTACACTACAGTCAACTTCACGATTGCTGACCTGAAGAAGGCTTACAACGTGATTCCTGACCTTCGCGCTCCGAAGCTCGAGCTCGGTCTGAGCGTAGACTTGACATGGCAGGAGGCCAACACCTATAATGTTACATTACAGGCAGAATAAGCTGACACATTATTTATATATTAATTAACTAATCCATTTTAAAGTATGAAGAAATTTTTTATTTTTGGAATGATTGGTGCCATGGCACTCTCATTCAACGCTTGTACTTCGGACGACGAAGTGGCAAACGAGAAGATTGATCAGAAGGAAGTGAAGACCCGCTTCGCCCTTTCTCTGACCAACAGTGTAAAGACCCGTATGGACGCTAACCTCGCACAGGTTGACGAGCAGTTCCGCGGTATGTCTGGCATCCAGGTGTTCGCTTTCAACGATGACGTTACAGCCAACAGCACCATTGCCAACAACCCCATTGCTCTGGCTGACTTCACCGCTTTCGACGCAGAGAACGTGAACGCCAAGGTTTACACCGACGTGACCATCCCCGTGGGAACATCAGACTTCCTGTTCTATGGTAAGATTGCCGACAACGGTGACGAAGGTGAGCTCATCGCTTCCTACGACAAGGAGACCCTGCAATTGGGTGCTTCCGTAGCTGACGCCATCAACTTCGACCTCGTGCCCATCGTGGACGATATTGACTTCAGCGGTGGTGACGACATCGTCGCTGGCCTGAACGCAGTTTACGCTGCTATCCCCGAGGATGCTTCTTGGGATGAGCTGCGTGCTGCTTTCGAGACCCTGAAGGCTGGTTCTTGGAACTCTGTCGCTGCTTTCATGGAAGATCTGTATCAGGCTGTGGTGGCTGGCGATCCCAATGAGACAACGATCACCGGTGCCATCGTGGCTGCAGGCTTCGTTACCGACAATGGTTATGCTGTGGTGAAGGACAACGGCTTCCCCCGCGACCTCGGTCTGCCCGACGGCGCCGTGCAGGTTGCTTTCGCTGACGGTGAATTCGCATACACCTATCCTTCCGTCGATGGTATGGACGTTCCTGCCATGACCGCCTACACGCATCCCGCCGAGCTCTACTACACCGTGAACACTAAGGGTGTCATTGACGAGGAGACCACTCACGCCCCGAACTTCAACAACTATGAGGTATGGAACGACGTGATTACAACTGAGTATGCTGAAAACGTTGCTCCTGTGACCCTGACTACCAAGTCTGTGGTCCTGCTCGACCAGGTTCAGTATGCCGTAGGTCGTCTGGATGCTACCGTGAAGGTGAGCGCGGAGACCGTGAAGGACAGCGGTGCTGAAGGTGGCGTGGCCAACTACGTGGCTGTTCCCGCTGACGGCTATCCCGTTACTGGTATCCTGATTGGTGGCCAGAAGCAGGTAACTTGGGACTTCACTCCCGTTGAAGACGCAGACGAGTTCACCATCTACGATGCCAACGTGGAAGGCGCTGCCGTTGTAGGCACAGCTTCTGAGCCCATGTACACCCTGGCTCTTGAGACAGCTTCTGACCAGGTTGTCAACATCGCTGTTGAGTTCGAGAACACTGGCGACGACTTCTACGGCATCAACCATCAGGTGATCCCCGCCGGCACGAAGTTCTATCTCGTTGCACAGCTCGACCCGACCAAGGCTAAGAACTATGCCTCTGGCGAACTCGACAAGGTGTTCTTCCAGGATCACGCCACCAAGCTTGACCTGACCATCGGTGAGCTTTCTCTGCAGAACGCTTACAACGTGGTTCCCGACCTCCGCAGCCCGAAGCTCGAGTTCGGTCTGAGCGTGAACCTCGAGTGGCTTGAGGGTCTGATCTTCGAGCACACTTTCTAAGAAGTACATCGGTTTTCAATCCTTTAAAGGATGTCCGCTGCGACAACGGCGGCGGGCATCCTTCCCCAAACATCTAAAAAACAACCAGAATGAGAAACCTGAAATACTGGGCACTCTGTGCCTGCTGTGCCATGGGCCTCGTGCCCGCAATGACCGCCTGCAACGGTATCGACG
>CADCIB010000029.1 GCA_902801375.1 uncultured Prevotellaceae bacterium
CCCTCCTGCAGGATGGGATAGTGAGGGTCTCACCAACGGCTATCACGCCGCTGAGGGCGCCAACGTGGTGCGCATGAACTTCCACGAGGGCGACATCCTGCGCTTCGACGGCACGAGCGGCCAGATGCGTACCCTCTTGCACATCAGTCCGGAAAGCTCCCACGACGTGTTCTTCGACTTCTTCCGTTGTGAGGACGCTGGCGGCTACAACTACCCGATTGTGCGCGCCGGTGACATGCTCTGGATGATGGAAGACCTGCGCCCGCTGGCAATGAGCGGCCTCATCAAGACCAGTAGCGCCAATGTCTGGAAGAGTCAGGACGATATGGCAGCCGCTGAGTTCGTGGTGGGCGACCGTGCCTACTACACCATCAACGGCGGTCGTATGGCTCTGCCCGAGGGCTGGCACCTGCCCAGCATCGACGAGATGTATGCCTTCGTCAAGGAATTGCAGTGCGATACCCTGAGTGTGGGCGACTTCCTGAAGGACCGCAGCTATGGGGACTGGCCCATGATGCTGGCCGAAGGCCCCGACACCATCCACCTGCAGCTGATGGCAAACGGCTACATCAGCCCCGACGGCGAACTGGTCAACGAAGATGTGACGGGTGCCTGGGTTACCAACAACACGATGCGCCACGGCTGCCCCGTCAGCTTCGAAATCAGCGGGCTTGATTCCCAACTCCTCCCCCGTGTTATCCACGAGAAGCGCAGCGGCTTCACCGTCCGCGGCTGCCGACCGGCACCCTCCGTCTATATGGAGATGCTGGTGGAGCAGTTCAAGTCGCAGGATGTGGCACAGGCCGCACGCCGCAAGATACCCATGCAGAAGGTGAACGAAGACGGCCCGCTCGGCGAATACTACACCTATGGAGCTGACCGCCAGAGCATTTTCTTCGACTATAGCTTTGCAACTAATCCTAATCACGATGGTTCTAATCTGTGTGTGAATCGTTCCGGTATTCTATCTAAGATAAACAATGGAAATGCCGAAGCATACGTAGGCGAGAACAAGCAGTTGGTTCCTTTGGATATTAACGGTGCTGATTACCTGCACCATCTGCGCAAGGTGGCTTCCCAAGGAAACGCCGATGGTTACGAGAACGTGGTCTATGCCAGCTGGGGTAAGGCATTCCGGGCGTTATATCCATACAGTTCAGTTCCAACTGTGGCAGGCGAAGACGTGGTCTATATTACCATCTTCGGCGACTCCATTCATGGCCATGCCATGCTCAACGACTATAGACTGAAGCTGCTTGATGCCAGTGGTAACGACTATGTCTGGGAAATGCCAAATGTCGGTGTGTGGTCTCGCAGAAGGCCTGGCTATGAGGACGACAACTGCTATCTTAGTGATTACAGATATGAATTCTATGCCCGTGCTTTCAACCTCAACTGCATTCAGGACCAGACAGGCGACGGTGTGGAAGAAATCGTAATGAACGTAGGCGACAAGATTGCAGTCTTCGACGGTGTCACAATGAAATGCCTGCATGAGCGGAGAATACAAAGTACGAAAACCTTTACGGGCTCGGCTCACATGCGCTTCGACGTGGCTGACGTGAACGGCGACGGCTATGAGGATATCGTGCTGCTGGTGGACGAGGAAGCCTCAGGCGGACACCTGTATGTGTTCAGTAAAGGAAACGTCGACGAGAATCCCATCTTCTCGAAGAGTATCTTCAGGCAAATGGCATTCTGTGATGTCAAGGTGGGCAACATGAGTGGTCACGACTTGCCGGATATCGCCATTCTGATGCGAGGCACCATAGAAAACAGTGAAGAATTGAAGAAGGAAGGCTATCTTAACGTTCTGCGTCTTAGGTATAACGATGATATGGAGCTTGAAGTTTCCCATGAGTATGAACAAACAGTGGATTGCTTCTATATTCAAAGCCATCGCAATTGGATTTTGGGTAATATGACCCTTTGTTTCGGCTATTTCCGTGGCCGTAATATCAAGGACCAGGATGGCAATACGATCTCATACAATCAAGACCTTGTGGTAGGCTACAAGTTGTATCGCTGGGACGAGACGACTGCCAAGCCCGTTTACGTAACAAATATGATAGCATCAGACCGTTATACTGTCCCTGCTGATGCCATCGTGGCAGCGCAGACTCAGGATGGTAGCATTGAAAGTCTGTATTATTTCGAGGATGACCACATGTTTTGTGCATCAAAATGGCCGCGAAACAGCTCCAAACTGGTTGAGCGTTGGCTGGGCAGTGATGGCAAGACGGTAAAGACAAGGGACAATTTGTGTTCAACTAACTTTGGGTGGGCTGATTCACAGCAGACTCGATTGCTGAATCTCGGTCTCGATAATCCTGAAGAAACCAACGCCCATCCAGTCCTCTGCAAGTTTGCCGACCGCGACCAGGCTAAGCGCTTCAAGTTCGTGAGCTACGATGTAGCGTTCAGTGAACCGCGCATCTATGCCGCCATCGCCGCTGCGCCCTACTACGAGGACCTCGGCTCCGACAATGCCTCCACCACTTGGGGTAAGAACGCATCGACAAGCGACAGTAAACTCAAGAGCGACACCTGGGGCGGCTCCATCATCATGGGCTATGAGCACTCCTACAGTGCCCCATTCCTCAGCTCCATGAACGCCGGTGTGGAGTTCACCGCCAAGGTCAGCGCCTCTGCCACCGTCGCTACGGAGCATGAGGATGAAATCACATTTGGGCAAAGTTATGGCACCTCATACGCACACGGCGTGGTGATGCAGGCAAAGCCCTACGATGTCTATACCTACGAGATCATTGGCTCCAACGACCCCGACGAGATGGGTACCACCTTCCAGGTTTCCATGCCCCGTGAGCGCGTCTTCGTCGGACTCGGACTGACAGACTATGTTCGCCTGATGGCCGACCAGAAAGGCGTGGCCAAGCCGCAGCTGCACCTGACCTCCACGCCCGGCAAGCCGTTCACCTATCCCGAGAACTACGACAACGTGCCGTATATCATCCGTAACAACAGTGACTATCCCTTCTGGAAGGCTCACGACGTGAATGGCGGCGAGACCAACGAGATGGTGGGCACCGAAGGAATGACAGGCACGCGCTACATTGAGATTAATAGCAGCACCACGCACAGCACCTCCGTGGAAATCGGCGTGGAGACCGAACTGGTGGGAACACTCATGGGCGTGAAGGCCGGCGTGGGCTTCAACTACAACCACACCAACGAAAGCTCGCATACCTTCGGCGAAGGAACCTCTGTGGAAGGCACCGTGCCCAGCGTGCCTTCGACCAACGACCCGCTGCACCCGCAGTTCCGCTGGAACCTCGTGTGGTACTACGTGAAGGACGCCAACGGCGAAATCTATCCTGTGGTGAACTACATCGTGACAAGGTAAAGCGTCAACGACAGTTGCATTCCCATAAATGAAAAGGGGGGACGCGCCGATTGTTCGGTCGTGTCCCCTCTTTCGTTTTGAAGCAGTGACAGGTTTTTCTTTATTGCATCATGCGCCGCCACTTTCGATAGCCGAGGATGGCGATGACCACATAAAGCGCGTAAAGCGAGGCTTTGAAGGGAATGTCCTTGTAAAAATACAGGCAGCAGGTGACCACATCGACAACAATCCAGATGAGCCACTGCTCCAGGTATTTGCGAGCCAAAGCCCAGATGCCCACAAAGGAGAGGGCTGTGGTGAAGGAGTCGGCCACTGGCACACGCGAGTCAGTGCAATAGGCCAGGAAAAGATAGAGTGCAAGCCAGATGCCCAGCGTGATAACGGTCCAGATGAGGGCCAGGCGGAGAGGAAAGTGGGTGATCTTGAGCGGTGAGCGGTGAGCGGTGAGAGATGAGTTTTTCCTCGTCCAATTCCACCATCCGTACACAGTCATGGCCAGATAGTAGAACTCCATGCCGCAGTCGGCATAGAGTCCCTTCTGGTAGTAGAGCACGATGCCCAGCGACTGCATGGCAAAGCCTACTGCCCACAGCCAGATGCTGGCGCGATATTCCAGGAGGATGTACGCCAAGCCAAGGGCTGTGGTCAGCATGTCGAGCCAGTGGGCTGCAAGAAATGATTCCATAGTTGTTGTTAGAACCTCAGCGTCAGGCTGCCCATAGCGGTGAAGCCAGCCGACGGGATGAAGCCTATCTGATAATAGCGGTTGTCGTTGGTGTGGCCGTAGCTTTCAGCGATGGCGGAATAGACCCATCCTGAGGAAGCATAGCGGCGGTTGAAGATGTTGCCGAGGTTTAGGCCAAACACCATCTCCTTCACGCCAGCGTGCTTCAGTCCGAGCGTGTAGCTCAGATTCACATCGGTACGGGCGAAGCAGGGCAGTGAGCGAGAGCGGTTCTCCGTATTGTCGAGATACTGACGACTGACGTAGTTGGTGTGCCACACGGCTTGGAATCCTTTGTGGTGGAAATTCACGAAACCATTCAGGATGACCGACGGCGAGAAGGCCAGCGTGGCATCGTTGTAGTGGAACTCGCGCAGTTCGTCGCCGTTGCCGTCGATATGATAATGCTCGATAGCATACTGGCGTGCGGCTTCATCCTTGCCATAGTTGTAGTCGTCCCAGTCTTCCACATATTCGGAAAAATCCTTCAGCTTGTTCTCGCTCAGCGCGGCATTGCCCTCAAGGGTCAGACAGGGCAGGATGTCCCAGGCTGCCGTCAGCTCGATGCCCATGCGGTAGGAGTCCTTGATGTTGGTGGTGAGAAACTCGCCTATCTCACTCTTCAAGCCTGTCTGCACAAACTGGTCGGTGTAGTCCATGTAGTAGAGGGTCATTCCTGCACGGAAGGTAGGAGTGCCAAAGGTGTAGCCCAGCTCATAGTCGAGCAGCGATTCTGCCTTCGGTGCTGGGTAGTTGCCGTTGTCGGTGAAGTTGTTGCGCTCTGGCTCACGATGGCTGAGGGCCATAGAGAAGAAGGCGCGATGCGGTCCGTGGTGGTAGCTCAGGCCAGCCTTGGGGTTGAAGAAGTCGTACTTCTTGTCGATGTCGAGGTAATGCTTTTCGCACAAGCCTGTACTGCTGTTGCTGATATACTTGTCATTGTAACCGCCTGTGATGTAGGCCACGTGGCGATACTGCAAGTCGCCGAAAACATCGAAATCGTAGTTGATGTGATAGGTGCCCTTGATGAAAATGTTGCCGTCAAACTTGTCGGCATCAGAGTCATAGTATTGATAGTTGCCACGGCTCATGACCAGCTGGCGCAGAATGTCATTGCTGATATAGAGCGCATGCCCCCTGTTGTGTCCATGGAACTGTTGGAACGACACACCGCCGATGACGTCTCTTTTGCTGTCGTGGTAGTTCAGGTTCCACAGCGCGCCGTAGGTGTTCTGCCTCAAAGCCTTCTTGCGTACCCAGTCGGTGCGCTTCACGCCCTGCAGGTCAGGGTAGTCGGCATTGGGAAGGCCCAGTTTCTTGACCTTGTTGTCGCTGCGAAACTCTTTGTAGTAGCCGTAGCCGTGGGTGTAATGGAGCGAAGCCGTCGACTTCCAGTGTTCGTTGATGTCCCAAGCAGCCGAAAGGATGTTGTGGTTCTGCCAGAAGTTATCGGTGGTCTTGTCCCACGGCTTGCCATTGTTCATCTGGTAGCGTTCAGTCTGGTAGTTGCCGTTGGCATCGCGTGCGAAACTGCCGTTCTCATCATAGCAGAGATGCTCATAGAGGCTGTTGTAGCGACCCAGTCCCACGTTGTATAGGTCTTTGTAGGTCTTGATGCCCGTGTTGGCGCCGTAGATTCCGTCCATCAGACTGAGGTCGTCGTTGCCTGCCGTCACGCCGTTCCAGGCCTGCCCGGTCTTCTCGAAGTTGCCGATGTTTTTGTATCGGATGACAAAATCATCCGACACGTAACTCAGGCCGCCATAATAGCTGCCGCTGCGGCCGCTGGTTCCGTGGATGAATCCGTCGGTGTTGGTCTCATGGTAGGCTCCATCGAAGACGAGATGGTCCCAGAGCAGACCCGTGGAGAACTGTCCGCCGAGGTGGAACGTGTTGTAGGAACCATAAGAAACATTGACTTCTGCCGAGGGCTTCAGCGAGGGCTGGCGCGTGGAGAGGGCAATGGTTCCCCCGAAAGCGCCATCGCCATTGGTGGATGTTCCTACACCGCGCTGTATCTGCACGCCACCCAGGAGGGAAGCGTACGAGTTCATGTTGGCCCAAAAGACCGTCTGGTCCTCAGGTGAATTGAGGGGAACACCGTCGAGGGTGACGTTGATGCGCGAACCGGCAGCGCCACGGATGCGCATATAGGTGGTGCCTGTGCCCACACCGTTCTCGCTCCAGGAGAGGATGCCGGGCGTCTGCGCAAAGAGGAAAGGCAGTTCCTTGCCCGTAGCTGAGAACTGTTGCAGTTCCTGCTTCTTGATGTTTGCCACGGCGAAGGGTGCGTCTTTCGAGGCCCAGACGCCTTTCACCACCACTTCCTGAAGTTCCTCCATGCGGAGGGAGTCAGGGGTTTCGGGCTGCTGTGATATTGCAGCATGCGAAACCATAGGCAGAGCCGATGCACCGCCCATCATGGCATTACTAACCTTAGGCAGGGCCATAGCGCTGCCAGTCGTTGCGATGGCCAGAGCCATCATCAGTGTTTTCTTCATGTTTTTAGTTTACCTTTAATAAATACGAATAAAGGGTTTCGCCCAGAATGTTCCTACGCCGGCATTATCCGGATCAGGTCAGAGGGTATCATCTCAGCCGCGGCACCTGCCGCAGCACCCCTTAACTTGCGCTTTGCAAATCGCCAGCAAAGGTACAAAGAAATAACTAATTAAGAATAAAGTATGGCGAAATGCGACTTGGAATTAAGATTATTTAGTACGTACATGGGAGTCTGCCTTTGTTCTGCACCTGCTATGGCAATTCATTCTCTGAGAGGAATTTCATACCACTGCGTTCAATGACCTGGCGGGTCAAGTCTGGTTGGTCGGTGCGAAGGATGAGGATGCCCTTGCCGTGATAGAGGAACGAGTACATGTAGGCAATGTTGATGCCTGCTGCGGTGAAGGCGGCGACGGCATCGGCAGCACGTCCGGGCTCATCGTCGAGTTCGATGGCGAAGACATCGCTCAGCATCACTGGCAGATCTGTTGCCTTCAACGCTTGGAGAGCCAGCTGCGGGTTGCTACAGATCAGGCGGTAGATACCATATTCGGCAGTGTCGGCCAGCGTGGAAGCGATAATCTGGATGTGCGCTTGCTTCAGTACGTTCAGCACGCGGATGAGTGTGCCGGGACGGTTCTCGATAAAAATGGATAGTTGCTGGATGGTCATGGTTGATCGTTGTTTCGTTGTTGAGTCTATTCGGGAAAACAGGATATCGTCAATCTGAATCAGAATAACTTGCGAAGATCGCGAACGCGAACCGCCTTCTTCTCATCGCTCACGGCGAGGGTGCCTTTCGGCACGAGGCGCACCTTGGGCGTGACGAGGATCTCGTCTTTCAGCTGTCGGGTGATCGTGGCTGTGAGGTCCTGCAGACGGCGGTAGTCGTCGGTGAACAGTTCGCGTAGCTCCACGTCGATGGTCATCGTGTCGCCTTCGAGGGTAATCAGGTAGTCGGTACTCAGCTCAGGGAATTTCAGCAGAATCTTCTCCACCTGTATGGGGAAGATGTTCACACCCTTCAAGATGATCATGTCATCCGAACGCCCTTGCAGTCGTGCGATGCGCCGATGATGTCGTCCGCAGGGACATTCGCCGGGCAGGAAACGTGTCAGGTCGCGTGTACGGTAACGCAGCAGCGGCATGGCCTCGCGGTTCAGGGTGGTGATGACCAGTTCGCCCAACTCGCCTTCGGGCACAGGTTCCAACGTCTGCGGGTCGATGATCTCTACCAGGAAATAGTCCTCCCAGATGTGCAGGCCGTTCTGCTCCAAACATTCAAAAGCCACACCTGGCCCCATCATCTCAGAGATTCCATACGAGTTGTAAGCTTTCACGCCCAGGTTCTCTTCTATCCGCTGCCGCTGTTCCTCGCTGTGCGGTTCTGCCCCAATGCACAAAACTCGCAGTCGGGTGTCAGTTCGCGGATCAACGCCTGTTTGCTTCATGACATCATAGATGCGCGAGGCATACGAAGGGATGGCGTGCAAGACGGTAGTGCCGAAATCGCAGATGAACTTAATTTGCCGCTTGGTGTTACCAGCGGCGGCAGGAACGGTGAGCATTCCCACGCGCTCAGCACCATATTGAAAGCCCAGTCCGGCTGTGAACATACCATAGCCGGCGGAATTCTGGAACACGTCGTCGGGGCGTGCCCCCACCATCCACAGGCAGCGTGCCACAGCCTCGGCCCATTCGTCGATGTCCTTTTGCGTATGGAGAACCACCGTGGGGTTGCCTGTGGTGCCACTCGACGAGTGCAGGCGCGTACATTGCCGCAGCGGTACGCAGGCCAGACCAAAGGGATAGTTCTGTCGCAGGTCGTCCTTTGTGGTGAAAGGCAGACGGCGCACGTCGTCAAGTGATTGGATACTGTCTGGTGTGATGCCCAGAGCGCCTAACTGTTCGCGATAGAATGGCGCATTCATGCAGCGTCCAATGGTCAGCCGTAGCCGGTCCAGCTGCAATTGTTCCAGTTGTTTGCGTGGCATCGTTTCCAATTCGGGGTTGAAATACATTTCCTGGTTCATACAATCTTTTTCCTTGTTATTATTTAAGTAGTGTTGTTGTCGTAGATGGCAAATCGTGTCATGTCTTTTTCTTGCGAAGGTAGGCCAAAGCCTCGCGGAAGGTCTCCACATGGAGCAGTTGCATGGCTGTGAGATAAAGGCTTGCGGCCACGATCACCTTGATTAAAAGGGAAAGATAGAGGTTTCCGACAAACGACGCTGCCCACGCGGCGGCCAGTATGCAGGCGGCGGCGATGAACAGGAAGGGTAGGAGGTCGCGCAGGAAGAGCCAGAGCGACAGCCGCGTCTGTTGCCAGATAAGTCCCCACCACACGAAGACCCACGCGATGTTCACGCCCACGAAAGCACAGACCATAGCCGTGATGCCCCATGAGCGGCATGCAATGACGGCAATGACCTGCACGATGCCGAAGGCGATGGTGTTTTTCAGACACACATCGCTGCGACCTTTGCTCACCAAGAGCTGGTACATGAGTTGTTGCAAGGGCAGGAAAGCCCCACCGATGCACACAATCTGCATCAGTTGGGCACTGCGCAGCCATTTCTCCGTGATGGCGATGGTGATGATTTCAGGTGCTGTCAGGGCCAATCCGAACATGCAAGGGAAACTGACAAAGGCGGCAAAACGCAGCATCTTACGGAACACACGCAGCAGTCGTTCGCGGTCATCCTCCACCTGTCGCATGACGGGTTGTGCTACACTGACAATCATTCCCTGAATGATGCTGTACCCCATGAGGTTCCATTTCGCGGCCTGGTTGTAGTAGCCCACCTCGCGCTCGTTGAAGAATCGGCCCAAGAGCACGGTCAGGATATTGTTGTTGAGAATGGTGATGAGATTCGAGGCCATGATCTTCAGACTGAAAGGAAGAAGGGATTTCAGGGGGGAGAGAATATCTCGAGGAGCAAGGAGTGAGGAGCTCCTTGAAAACAACGTAGGCTTCCACCCGCTGACCATCCATCGGCCGGCTGCTACGCCTGCGATGTAGACTATGTTCTGTGTGGCCAAGCCCCAATAAGCCATTCCTTTCCAAGCCATGATGACGCCCACGGTGCCACTGACCACCAGACTCGACATCATGATGATGGCGTTTTGCTTCACCTTCAGCTCACGCATGAGAATGGCGTTGTGGCAGATGCCAAGCGACGAAATGACAAAAGCGAGGAACGAATAGCGTGCCAGAGGGGTGAGCAACGGCTGGTGATAGAATGCGGCAATCAGCGGTGCGCATATAAATAAGATAAGGTATAGGGCAACGCTCACGGAGAGGCTGAACCAGAAAACGGCGTTCACATCCTCGTGGCGCAGGTCTTTCTTGTTGATCAACGCGATGTTCAGTCCGCTCTCCTGCAGGGCAATGGCCACGAGGGAGAACACCTGAAGCATGCCTACCATGCCGTAGTCGGCCGGTGTGAGCAAGCGGCCCAACATGATGCCAAAGGCGAGGTTGAGCAGTTGCATCACCCCGTTTGACATGCCTCCCCAGAAGAGGCCGCGGGCTGTTTTGTCTTTCAGGTTTTCTTCCATTGCTTTTGAGGGTGGGGACAGCGGCATGCCGCTGCTTGCAGGACATGATGGCTATTTGAAGTGGCGTCGGCCAGTGAGGATGCGCAGGCGGTTCTTGAGGGCCTTGCCGATGATGGAGAAATTGCCATAGCGCAGGTTGAGCAGCAGTTCTTCCAACGAGCGCGACACTTTTATCCACGGATGCTCCCAGGCATGAACACGGTAGAGCCGCTCTTTGAAGGCCACATGCTCGATGACGTGGCGTGGGTGGCGCAGGGGGAATTGCATCTCGTGGCGCTTCATGGTGAAGATGCGGCGGTAGGCACGTGGCGTGGTGTGGATGCTTCCTGTGAAGTGGGTAGAGTCGGCAGTGAGCCCCATGTTGTTAATCTGATTCTTGGTAGGCATGATGGCCAATGCAGAATTGAGAATCATGCTCGACCAGAAGATGGTCTCATAGTATTCTTTCCCCGATGCCCGATGGTCGTGGAGCATCTGCAGGAACTTGCGGTTGTAGCGGCGCTGCTTCATGACGGCCTGCAACTGCTGCATGGTCTGTTCATCGTCGAGAAACGAATACTGCCCGTCCCACTGGTTGATGACCCTTCGCCAGGAGGCCCATCCCCAGATGTTGCAGGTCTGCGTGAAGAAATAGTCGGCATCGACATCCTTCGTCTCCTCATCGATGTTGAAACCGCTGACCATCCAGATGCGGTCATCGTGCTCGTAGCGGTCGAGCATTTCTTTGCAGAAAGGGAAGAACGACTGCGTGGGCACATCGTCGTCTTCCAGCACGATGCACTTGTCCACGATGCTGAAAGCCCATTTCTGCGAGAGATATTCCGAAGGGTCGCAGCCGTAGTTCTGCTCCTGATATCTGCGATGCACCTGACATTGCCAGTCGATTTCGTCATCGCCGACCACAGCCCGACAAGCCTCAATGCCCGGCAGATCGCGGTCGCCACGCGGGCCGTCCTGGTAGAGGAAGAGCTTCGCGGGCCGAGCCTTCCGCACCTCATCGAACACCTCTTTCAGGTGGTCGGGGCGGTTGAAGAACAGAATCAGCACCGCCACATCGGTCTTTGCTGGATACTTCATATCATTGATTTTTCCGTGCAAAAGTAATGATTTTTGTGCAATTATCATACATGACAACTAAAAAATGATTACCTTTGCAGCGTTTTTTCAGATTATAGGCGACAACGGATGGGAAAAAAGATTGAATTGTTTAAGACGTCTTGGTCGAAGGCGGTGGCTGCAACACGCAAGCTCTTCACGATTCAGAAGGAGGAGCGTTGGCTCGCTTGTTGTGGTCTGCTCTATTGTCTGACCCTTCAGGTGCTGATGTTCATAAAGTACGGAGAGCGCTTTATGGCTCGTGGCGCGTTCTGGGAGCATATCGTGAAAGACTTCAATATCTCGGGCTTCGACCCCTACGTAGACCTCATCCTCTCGCAGTGGCGGGTGATGTATGCCTTGTTCCGCCATCCCCTGATATCGGTCTTTCTCTATCCTTTCACCAAATTCAACGAAATGCTTATGGCCTTCGGGCTGCCCAACTGTGCCTTTTTCATCACGGCCACGGTCTACACTATCTTGGGCGTATATAGCATGTTGTGGCTCTTCCGCACACTGCGCCACGTAGTAGGATTGGCTTGGGGCGGCGCTACGTTGCTCACCGCATGGTTTTTCAGTTTCGCCTCCATCATGCTGGCCGTCTTCGTGCCCGACCATTTCGCCATATCGCTCTGTGTGCTGATCTTGACTACCTATCTCAGCGGCATGTGTATGCTGCGCGGCAGAATGATCAAATGGTGGCAGCTGGCGCTGATGTTCACCTTTTCTGCAGGCGTGACATTGACCAACAGCGTGAAAATTATACTATCGGCCTTGTTCGTGAACCGTCGGGCGGCACTTCGTCCACGTTTCTGGCTATTGGCTTTCGTCTTGCCAGCCACACTGATGTTCGGCACATATAAATACATCTATGATGAGATTTACATGCCAGAGAGACAGGCGATAGAGGCCAATGAGATCGTGCGGGCGCAGAAAGACAAGAAGTTTGCCAATCAACGGAAACGCGCCAAGAAGCGCGAGGCCGAGCGGCGCAAGCACCAGATAGCAGAAGGAGATTATTTCCAATGGACCGACAAGGACTTGTCGCGCACACGCTCCATCACGGAGAATATCTTCGGTGAGAGCGTCCAGCTGCACCAGGATCACCTGCTGAAGGACGTGAACCGCGGCCGCCCGGTGTTTGTCAGCTACGACTATTGGGCGCAGTACATCGTGGTAGCATTGGTCATATTGCTGTTCCTGGCTGGTGTCGTGGCCGGCATTCGCGAACCGCTGATGTGGATGCTCTTGTCGTGGTTTGTTTTCGACATGACCATCCATCTGGGCTTGGGCTTCGGACTGACAGAGGTGAGCATCATGGGTGCCCACTGGATGTTCATCATCCCCATCGGGACGGCCTACCTGTTGCGCAGAATGTCAGGGCACTGGAAGGTGGCTCTGCAAACGTTGATAGGCTTGCTTGCCCTATACCTTATTATATATAATGGGAGTCTCCTTGTCAAGTATATGACACTCTGAGGAAAAACACACGACAAGAATCACCCTTTTGTGAAACGTAGAGTTCACTCATCGAAGAACTCTAACCGCTGCACGTGGCCCGTGAGGTGGTCGAGGTCGGGCAGCTGCATGTAGTCGCCAAACTGTGTGGTGAGCATCCGATGGTAGTTGCCGGGCACGGAGAGTTGCAGACCCTCGAACTCATGGGTGGTCAGGGGGAAGATGTCGCGCTCGTCATAGATGATGTGGAACGGTATGCCGTAGTCATAGGTAAGCGTTTTGCCGCAGGTCAAACGGCTGATGAACCGCAGGAGGGGGAACGTCAGGTGCTTGTTCGTCCAGGTGATGACCCGTATCTTTCGCATGGCCAAGGGCAGGTTGCGGCTGGTGCGGAATATTTTGAAGCAATGGGCCTGCAAGGGTTCGGCCAGCAGATGCGTCCACAGGCGCTGATGGCAGAAAGGAAACAAGTCGATGAAGATGCCCCGCTCGCGGAAAACGCTGTCGTAGTTGCCTTCGTCTAAGAACGAATGGCGGTCGCGGAGCTTTCCGAAGAAGTAGAAATAGTTCTTGTCCGTGTCGTTGGTTTGCAGGGCCACGTCGTCGGGAAGCTCCTGCGGTAGCACCTTCATCAGGCGCAGGTAGTCGCGACGCAGGAAACCCACGTCGAGGTCGTCGTCCCAGGGAATGAACCCGTTATGTCGGATGGCGCCTAAAAGCGTACCGCCATAGAGGAAATAGGGAATGTCATGACGGCGGCATACCTTGTCGAGCAAGTCCATCAATTCCAACATTCGCAATTGTTGGCGGCGTAGGGCCGAGCCATCGGGATTGAATCGGCGGCGCAGTTCTTCCTGAACAGACGGGGAGAGCGGTTGTTTGTTTTCTTCCATACATTCAAAAGCTATCGTGCCTGCAAAGTTAGTGCTTTCCTGCCAAAAACGGGAAACACCACGTGCTTTTCAAAGCAAATTGTCATGAATTTCACAATAATTATGAATGATGAATGAAGATTTGTGAATTATATTACCTACCTTTGCACGGACAAATAACAATCAAGCGACTATGACAATAGGATACACCACCGGGGTCTACGACCTCTTCCACATCGGACACCTGAATCTGCTGAAGAATGCCAAGGGCATGTGCGACAAGCTCATCGTCGGCGTGACGGTCGACGAACTGGTGTCGTATAAGGGTAAGCAGGCCATGATTCCCTTCGAAGACCGCATTGAGATTGTGCGCAGCATCAAATATGTCGACGCCGCCGTGCCACAGTACGACATGGACAAGTTGGCCGCCTGCAAGAAACTCGGTGCCAAGTTTCTTTTCGTGGGCGACGACTGGTATGGTACTGAGAAATGGCAGGCCTACGAGAAGGAATTTGCCGAGGCAGGCATTCAGATAGTCTATTTCCCCTATACCAAGGGTATCTCTTCCACGCAGATCACTAAGGCGCTCAATGCCGTGCGCGGACATAATTTAGAAGACGTAAAATAAGCAGCAATATGATTGACAAGGATTTTTGTTTGAGTTCCTACATCGCTTTCCGCTACATTTGGCGCGATGATATGGATTTCATGCCTGGCATGCACCATCGCCTGTTTGAGAGTGTGCCCGCCAAAGAACGCATCGGAGTGAAAGCCTCTGCAGACATCGACCGCGAGATACAGCGACAGTTCGACGACCTGTATCGCCAATACAACAGTATCGGCATTTTGCTCTCAGGTGGCATGGACAGTGCCTGCCTGGCTTCCTACCTGAAACCTGGCAGCCACGCCTATACCTTCACGGCGCCCGACACGCAGGTGTTCAATGAAGACGAAGAGCGGGCAGCCGCCTATTGCAAGAAGCTTGGGCTGCAGCACCACTTCGTGAAAATCACCTTCGACGACTACAAGCAATACACCCCAACGGTGATGGCCACGAAATGCGCCCCTGTCCACTCCATCGAACCACAGATTTATAAAGCCGCCTTGATGGCACGTGAGGATGGGGTGGAGCTAATGATCGTAGGCGAGAGTGCCGACCTCATCTTCGGAGGCATGGACAAGCTGATTTCGCGCGAGTGGCTCTTCGACGATTTTGTCAAGCGCTATACCTTCCTCGACCCGCAGTTGGTGCTCAGCAACCCCGTGGACATGAGTCCGCTCTACGAGCGCTATCGCCAAGGAGAGCACATCGACTACATGACGTTCATGGACGATGTGTTTGCTATCGAGAGCTCCAGTTCGTACCTGAATGCTTTCGGTACGGCAGAGATGCCTTACTACGATCCGTATGCCCGTCTGGTCATGAGCGAGCCGCTCGACATGAACCGCGTGCGTAATGGCGAACCGAAATACCTCGTTCGCGGGCTATATGCCATGAAATATCCTGAGCGCGAGATACCGTTCAAAATACCCATGCCGCGCCCCGTCGATGCCATCTTCAAGGACTGGCAGGGGCCTGTGCGCGAAGAGTTCCGCAAGGACATTCCCATGGACACACTGACGGGCAACCAGAAGTGGCAGCTATGGTGCGCAGAACAGTTCCTTGATACATATTTCGCTTAGATATACCCATAAAAATATCTTTAGGAAGTTAAATAATTATAAATAATTAAGTGTTCGCGCGTCAACTTGTCGCGCGAACACAAAAATATAAGTACCTTTGCAGTCCGATTATTGAGGGGGTACGCTTAGAGCCCCCGTGAGCACCGTGTAAATAGCTGTGGCTCTGGCCGGTCATGGCGGTTTGTGAATCGCTGCTCAAACAAGGGAATTTAAATATTGTTTTTTAGTAGTAACCATTAAAATTAAAATGAACACTTTAAGTTACAAGACGATTTCCGTAAACAAGGAAACTGCACAGAAGGAGTGGGTGGTCGTCGACGCTACCGATCAGGTGGTGGGCCGTCTGGCTTCGAAAGTGGCTAAGCTCATCCGCGGAAAGTACAAGCCCACATTCACCCCGCATGTTGACTGTGGCGACAACGTAATCATCATCAATGCCAAGAAGGCTTACTTCACAGGCAAGAAAGAGACCGAAAAGCTCTACACACGCTATACCGGTTATCCCGGTGGACAGCGCTTCAACACGCCTGCTCAGCTGCGTCAGCACCCCTATGGTATGGAGCGCATCCTGCGTCACGCCGTGAAGGGTATGCTGCCGAAGGGTCCCCTCGGACGCAGACTGCTCAAGAACCTCTTTATTTATGACGGCACAGAGCATCCGCATGAAGCTCAGAAGCCCAAGGCAATCGATATTAACCAGTATAAATAAGAATAAGGTATGGAAATGATTAATGCAATTGGTCGCCGCAAGAGTGCCGTAGCACGCGTTTACGTCACAGAAGGTACAGGCAAGATTACCATCAACAAGAAAGACCTTACGGAATATTTCCCCTCAGCTATCCTGCAGTATGTGGTGAAGCAGCCGCTGGAGTTGCTCGAAGCTACAGGAAAGTACGACATCAAGGCTAACCTCGACGGCGGTGGTTACACCGGACAGAGCCAGGCCCTGCGTCTGGGCATCGCCCGCGCACTGGTGAAGATCAATGCCGAGGACAAGAAGAACCTCAAGAACCACGGATTCCTGACACGCGACAGCCGCGAGGTGGAGCGCAAGAAGCCGGGTCAGCCGAAGGCACGTCGTCGCTTCCAGTTCAGTAAGCGTTAATGACACTGGACATCGTTTAGTATCTAAACTCATGAGACTTGGGAAACGGGTTGGCAGGCAGGTGAAGATTTCACTCACTTCTCACCTCTCATTTCTCACCCCTCATTCCCAATTACCCATGGGCTGATTCTAACAAGAATTCAAAAAGAAAGTAAACAACAATTTAAAAAGCATTTAACAAAATGGCAAGAACAAATTTTGACATGCTGCTGCAGGCTGGCTGCCACTTCGGCCACCTCAAGCGCAAATGGAATCCCGCCATGGCTCCCTACATTTTCATGGAGCGCAATGGCATTCACATCGTTGACCTTCACAAGACCGTGGCCAAGATTGATGAGGCCGCTGAAGCTTTGAAGCAAATCGCAAAGTCGGGCAAGAAAATTCTTTTCGTTGCTACTAAAAAACAAGCCAAGGACATCGTCGCCGAGAAGGCTACGTCTGTCAACATGCCGTATGTGAACGAGCGCTGGCCAGGTGGTATGCTCACCAACTTCCCGACAATCCGCAAGGCTGTGAAGAAAATGGCCAACATCGACAAGATGATGAGCGATGGTACGTTCAGCAACCTGTCGAAGCGTGAGATCCTGCAGATTAGCCGTCAGCGTGCCAAGCTGGAGAAGAACCTCGGTTCTATCGCCGACCTGACCCGTCTGCCGTCAGCTCTGTTCGTGGTCGACGTGATGAAGGAGAACATCGCCGTGCGCGAGGCTAACCGCCTGGGCATCCCCGTGTTCGCCATCGTCGACACCAACAGCGATCCTAACGACATCGACTTCCTGATTCCTGCCAACGACGATGCCAAGGACTCCATCGAGGTGATCCTGAACGCCTGCTGTCAGGCCATCGCCGAAGGTCTCGAGGAGCGCAAGGCCGAGAAGGCCGACGAGAAGGCTGCTAAGGAACAAGCCGAAGAGGCTGAGGACGCACACCCCCGTGCACGTCGTGCCCGCAAGGAAGAGGCTACCGCCGCAGAGGAAGCTCCTGCTGCTGAGGAAGAGGCTCCCGCCGCTGAGTAATCAGACAACAGAATTATTAGAATTATTAATCGTAAATTCCGTAAATTGTAATAGTATTATGGCTTACAAACCCAATATGGAAGACATCAAGAAGCTCCGCACCATGACAGGTGCAGGTCTGGCTGACGTGAAGAAAGCGTTGACCGAGGCCGAAGGAGACTTCAACCAGGCTAAGGATCTGCTCCGCGAGCGCGGACTGGCCATTGCCGCCAAGCGTTCTGACCGTGAGACTTCTAACGGTTGCGTCCTCGTAAAGGCTGTCGACGGCTTCGCCGCCATGATCGCCCTGAAGTGCGAGACCGACTTCGTGGCCAATGGTGCCGATTTCATCGCCCTGACACAGAGCATCCTCGATGCTGCCATCGCCAACAAGTGCGCTGACCTCGAGCAGGTGAAGGAACTCACCCTGGCCGACGGTCAGAAAGTGCAGGACGCTGTGACACAGCGCTCTGGTATCACAGGTGAGAAGATGGAGCTCGACGGCTATCTAACCCTCACTGGCGACAATATCGAGGTCTACGACCACATGGGCAAGCACATGCTCTGCACCATGGTTCAGACCAACAAGCTCGCTCAGGACGCTGGTCACAAGCTGGCTATGCAGGTGGCTGCCATGAAGCCCGTTGCCCTTGACGCCAAGAGCATGCCCCAGGCTATCCTCGACGAGGAGTACAAGACCGCCGTGGAGAAGACCAAGCTGGAGCAGGTCGAGAAGTATGTGGACAGTGTGCTGAAGAAGGCTGGCATCAACCCCAACCTCGTTGACAGCGAAGACCACATCGAGAGCAACATGAAGAAGGGCTGGCTCACTCAGGAGGAGGCCGACAAGGCTCGCGAACTGAAGGAGAAGGCTGCTGCCGAGAAGGCTGCCAACCTGCCCGCACAGATGATCGAGAACATCGCCAAGGGTCGCGTGCAGAAGTTCCTCAAGGACAACTGCCTCGTTGACCAGGAGTTCCAGTTCGGCGACGGCGACAAGGAGACCGTCACCGCATGGCTGGCTCGCCAGGACAAAGAGCTCGCCATCTGTGACTTCAAGCGCTTCACACTCGTTGCTGAGTAGTCCTCACGACAAACAGTTTTCAAGGTGTCTGGTTTCGAAAGGAGCCAGACACTTTTTTTGTGAACCTTGCCTTGGCCGAAGCCCCTCGCATCCGGAAATGAAAAGAAAAACAATCATTCCTTTTGCATTTCCCCCCCCTTTTTTTGTAACTTTGCCATCAATAAGATGGCGAACTTACTCTGTCTCGGCAAAAAAGAAAGTATTTTCTTTGTTTTACTCTCGACTTTTCGTAACTTTGTAAGAATTCTCAGCTTTTCTTTATATAAAGGCAGTCTGGGGATTGAGGAAAATCAGGGTTACGAGTCACAATCAAGACTCTTGCCCGCTTCCTTTTCAAGCAAATCAATTTCTTGTCGATTCTTTTCCAATTTGTCAGCGCATATTGATATTTCCAATAGATTTATTTGAATTAAGATGATCTGGTTCCGTTGTTTGGCCCATAAACACCGTTCGCTCAAATAAATTAGAGAAAGATGGACTTGTCCTTATAGTCGATTTTCTGTATAGAAAATGTGGTTAGCTAATTCCAAGCATATCAGCAACAGCGTGTTGTGAAAAGATATGGAAGTGTTCGGGGTTGTTGGCCTTTTGTTTGATAGCTTTTTCTTTCTTACTTGGACCAACTCCTTCCCCAACAATTAGGGCATTAGTCTTACCACTAATGCTGCCTGTGACTTTGGTACCTATATCCTCAAGCCTCTTCTTTATAGTATCACGATATGCTGATTCTCCAGAGATAACACATGTTTTCCCATAAAAAGAATAATCGGTCAAGAGGTCATCCTCTAAATCCAAGCCCTCTATTGACACAGTTTGGTATCTTGTGCTTCCTGGATGAGATTTCTCTTTTGAAGGAATATAATCTGACTTGATGTGTTGACTTACGTCTGTTCCTGCTTGAATATGAATAAAGAGTTCCGCAGTATGGCGAGCATCTTCTAATGAGTGATGATGATTTGGGAGTGATTTGCCCAAAACAGTCTTATATGACATTTCCAGCCCCTGGTGCGTAATGTCATATGTGTCTATGAACATATTGTACAAGCCTTTTAGTCCATCAGCTTGTTCATTATAATATATATAGTTAAGGTCAGCCCCTTTATTATGACAAACAAGAAGTAAGCCTCCTATAAATTCTTTCATATCAGAATACACATCCTTAAAAGTCGGAGAACTCTTTAGGACAGAATCTGTAATGTGCTTTAACGTTGTTTTTCCAAACAAGTTTCGAGACAAACCAGCTTTAGGGTTAATATATGTATGATATTCTGTACACTTGCCCTCTATAACCTTTACCATGCCTATTTCGCAAACAGAAAGTGGACTATCGTCAAGTTTCTCGATGTCTATGGCTACAAAATCAACATTTTTCATAAGCTATCAATTGTTTTCAAGAATATTATCTAACGTTTCTTCTAAATCAATGTCTAAATCTATTTTCAAAGAGTTGGCAGACCCTACGTGGAGTGTAAATATATCTACCTTTACTTGGTCACCTGGTCTGAACTTTGAATAAGTGATGCGTCCGTCATCTACAGCCACAATATTGTCTCTGCTATTGTAGTAAGTCAATTTGTATTTGGGAGAATCAAGAGTATATGAGGATTTATTGGTAATAAGGAATGATCCTGTTGCCGAATCTACTAATTTTTGCCATTTAATATGGCTTATCTCAAAGTAATCATTAGTGTAGAATTGCATTTTCATGATTACACTTGTCAATTTGCTTCTTACGGAATCTGTAACAGCACCTAATTGTTGGTCGGTTTCTGTGCCATTAGGAATCATATCGTGTCTATATGCATATTTATAGAGTTTTACATTGTCTTTGGGATAAAGGCCTTTTGAATCGACAATCTTCATCGAATTATCATTGATGGGCTCCAGATAAAGAGAGACTTCTTTAGTGATAGGATTGTCTCCTTTTGTATATGTATTTGCAAGATTAACTTCGTAACGATTATCTGAAATCTTTTTAACTGAGTTAATCTTATGTGAGTCCGTATGTGGGAAATAGTGTAAATGGTAAGCTAAAGGATATGCCTTTAGCATAGCCTCTTCATCGCCTTCCATAATTGCAGCAAAGAAACTTTCTGCAGTTTTTTCGCATTGGCCTATCCTCTTGTCACATGATGTAAAAAGAAGTAACACAAGAACTGGTAAAAATAGATTCTTCATAACTACGATTCTTAATCAATATTGAATAAAACAGAAGTACAAACGCATCAGAGGTCGTCAGTATGTTTCTTCTCAGCCTTTATCAATCCGTCCATATCTTCATAGCCAACAACAAGTTCACTCTCGTAAGGGTCATCGTTGTCAAATACAAATAGAACGATATTTCCGAGGATGTCGTCCTCATCATCAATAATCAATGCTGACAATGACTCATGACCGTTACTACTTCTTCCAGTCTTTGTATCAGCATATTTGTATTTTCTCAGAAGGTTCCTTTTAATCTCTTTATATGCATTGTCCGCACTCGATTCGTAAACGAAATCTATTGACACTCTGACTTTATAGACAATTTTGTCATCAGGGAAATAATAGGCTTTCAAAGTGCACTCATGCCCAGAGAATCTTCCTTTAAAAGCTCTCTCGCCAACTGGGAGTTGTTTATTCTCTTTCGTGTCCAAACGATAATTCTTGGCTATCAATTTCTGTTGAAAAGTAGCGATGTTACCTGCTATGGGGATTCCCAAAACGGTTAAATGCTTGGTTTGGCCATAGGACAGAATGGTCATCAAACAAAATAGAACTGTTAATAATAGATTCTTCATAATATAATCTTACTTTTCTATATAAGATAATCTGTATAATTCAGCCGTAATATATTACCAGTCAGAGTTAGATGACAAACCAGTAATGATTTTGGAAACATGATTATTAAATTTGTCCTCAAGGATTTTGGTAAATTCAGGTTTTAATTCATGTAATAATGAATACATTTTATTCAGATCAATATTGAAATAGTCATAAATACCCGAACCTGCATATCTTCTTTCAGTTATATTAGAAATAGAAGGAGAGCACACTTTTATTTTACCTTCCTTATATTCTATCTTAATATTATAGTTAAAATTGTAATCGTATACAAAGTCTTTAGTCGAATACCAACATGCATTTGATTCATGTGCGTTCAAGTTGATGATATTATCTCCTAATGTTGATATAACTTTACTGGGATTGGAATACATGTCTGATAAAGCACTAACAACTGAAGATTTAATATCATTTACAGACTTTCCTGGAGCCGAAATGACTATAAAATCTTTTCCGTCTACGTCATTGACAAAGCCCTTAGTCCAATCAAACTTGAACTTGCCATTTGCAGATGGTGGCACAACCGGTTCCTTGGCGGGAGTAGTTGTCTTGGCTTTTCTGACAGATTTCGCTGTTCTTTTTGTTTGTGCATCACCGACAATGGCTAAAGACAAACATGCAATTAAAAGTAATACTGTTTTTCTCATAACGATATATTTTAAAACCTTAAACAATTCTTTAAAGTACAAATAAAAACGTGAGCAATCTACTTCGCTTACGTTTCTGAGGCATTGGGGATAGCCTATCACCTTAAACGAGTAAATGCCCACGCCGAGCGGCGTGAACAATCTACTTCAGTTCTTGGTGATTCATCTAATTCCCCAATTATCAGAAACAAGAATCGAAAGTGGACGTCCAGTCTTATGTCCTATTGTCTTTTATTTGTCCATTGGCATAAAATTTTTAATAAACATGATGCAAAATTACTCAAACTTTGCCACATAACCAAACAATTTGTATTAAATAAGGTGTTTTTGTCTATTTATTCTTTGCCCTTTGCTAGAAAATACTTAATTTTGCAAGCAAAATAAAATAAAGAATATGGCAGAGAATCAAAAAGAAAGACTTATAGTGAGGAATTTTGGTCCTATAAGTAATCTGGACATTGAAATTCGTCCCTTGACACTATTCATTGGCACACAAGGCAGTGGAAAGAGTACAATATCAAAGTTGCTGACTATTTGCCGAGATTTACGATGGTGGTTATTGTTATTAGAGAATGCAGAATCTGAAAAGATTATGAAACCTTTTTATGATTTTGCCATCAATGAGTTTTTCCAAGAGGATAGTTATATTTATTACACAGTAAATGGAGGTATCTTAAGATATGAACATGGAATCTTTAGCTTCAAATCTGAGGTAGTTGATGCTGACATCATAAAAGAATATATTAGTTATTCGAATACAAAACTGATGCATAATTCTCTCGTTCCTATTAGTGAGACGGAGGATAAGCTTTCAAATAATATAATGGATGCCAATGCGCGCATGATACTCTATATTTTGGCAGAACGCAATCTTGTAGGAAACCTGTCGGAATCATTGGCTTCAATGCTGACGGCACAAGTGCCCCTGCCTAAGCCGATGATGGAATATATGAGTATGTTCGAAAGAGCAAAGAAGGAATATCCGACATATAACATTCCATTCTTTGGAGTGAAATTCATAAAGAAAGAAGGACGAGAACGAATTGAACTGCAAGGAAAGAACAAGGATTTACCCCTTAGCGCATGTTCTTCTGGCTTGCAATCTGCCATCCCGATGTTAATGGTAATAGACTACGCTTTAAAGATGGAATGCTTTGACGCATTTGTCATTGAAGAACCAGAGCAGAATCTTTTCCCGGAGAATCAATTTGAAATCCTTGGTTTCATCACTTCAAAATTTTGGGTAAAAGAGCAGTGTCAATTTGTCATTACCACCCACAGTCCCTATATGCTTTCGAGTCTGAATGTCTTAATGTTGGCGTATAGGCTCCATCAAAATGAGGATGTACGTGAGCGGGTAGATGAAATCGTAAAGCCTGGATTTACTGTCAATCCAGATAATGTGGCTGTATATTCACTCTATCCTGATGGTAAGGAGTATTGTAGGAGTTTGATTTCGGAAAAGACAGGACTTGTATCTGTAAACGAACTGGATTCTGTATCGGAGATTATTGGCGATGATTTTGAACGTCTTTATTCTCTATACCTTCAAACCAAGAAAAAGAAGTAGATGATATGGCAGTAAACCAAGCGGCTATAGACCATTTGAGGCTTGACGAGGCTTTCGATATAGAGACATACAAACCGTTTAACGACTGTTGGACGGTAAAGATGGACAGAGAACTAATGGTAGTTGATGATGACATCGAAAAAGTGTCTCGTTTCTCTGATGATGAGGCAGAACTCCAAAGGGCCTTACTCGTAATCAATGAGAACTATCGACAGATTGTCTTATTATCTATTGACAACAAACTTATTAAAGAACATGAAGGTGGTATTGCCGATAGCGCATTGTTTGATGAAGAACAATTTCGATTTATCGAATTCAAGACCAATGCTTATGGCAACTCTGAGCAAGCGGTCAGGGATACATTTGACAAAGCTACAGATCAATTAAAGGAAACCATTCATGTCTTTAAGGACAGATTACAGAAAGTAAACATTCAGTTTGAAGATGCTGTTACTTTGAGTTGCCATATCGTCATTTCTCATAGATTTCCCAAAAGCAGAGCAGTAAAACAAGAATATCAAATTCGCTTTGCAGATGATAATGACAACATTCCATTGTCTTTTGCAGAAAAGACTTATTGGTAATTGAAAGTGCCTATAGTAGATTCTTTAGTTAGAAGTTGTATATCGTAGTCTACATCTCCTAAAGTAAATAGTTCGCCTGTTTCAGCATGCTATGCTGCAATTAGGTTCCATAGAAGGGTGTAGCCTAATACGCACTTTTCTGTGGAATGCCACACAAAGATGCTTGTCTGCTTTCTAATGAGCAAGCTCGGCAGACATTAGGATTATGTTTCCATGAAATGTTATTTCACAGAAAGGAATTTTCAGAATGAGCCTATCTAGAAAATGTGTCATACCTTTGCGCTCAAATATCACAAAACTAAACAAGACATGGAAGTAATTTCAATTGAGCGCAGTACCTATGAGGAACTGCTGACGAGCTTCAATAGCTTCGTCACACAAATGAGAGCAATGGCAGATAGAGGCACAGACAAAAGGTTAGGCGATTGGCTTGATAACCAAGACGTGTGCCAGATGCTGAACATCAGTCCAAGAACATTACAAACGCTTCGTGACAACGGAACGTTGGCCTATTCTCAAATCAACCGTAAGGTATACTATAAGCCTGAGGATGTGGAGAGTATTCTTCATGTTGTGGCTGGTAGGGATAAAGATGGCAAGGTGTATAACCTCAAAACGAAGTGCCTATGAACGAACTGATAATGCCGCATAACGTTGGAGTGAAGAACGCAGTGGAGAACATGGAGGAGGTGCTTGCCCTATACAAGAATGTGATAGGCTGCTATCGCCCGTTGCTTGATGGTGAACGTTACCTGACGGACAGAGAAGTAGCGCAGATTCTGAAAGTCAGCAGACGGACGCTACAAGAATATCGTAATGATGGCATGCTGCCTTATATATTAGGTGGCAAGGTGCTCTATCGTGAGAGTGATTTGGAGAGGGTTCTGGAAAGTTGCTATCATCCCGCATATAAACGATAGGGAGAAAGAAAAAGCCATTAGTGGCTTGTGTGTTGTGGGAATATAACGCAGAAAGACGGATGACAGACTTCGCTAATCATTCGTCTTTCTGCTTTGAAGGCTTTGGGTCGCTGTGATCTATGCCATCTTAAGATTCTTGAATGATGCATTGAGTTTATTGCCGAGCATCGTCAGGTCATTGTCAAGTTTCTGGCTCGTGATTTTGGCATAAATCTGGGTGGTCACGATATTGGTGTGTCCCAATACACGGCTCACGCTCTCGATGGGCATTCCCTTTGAAAACGCCAAAGTGGCGAACGAGTGCCGGCCACAATGGTAAGATATGGCTTTTTCTATGCCGCAGGCTGTCATCACCGTTTTCAACTTCTTGCACATCGACCAGTAGTTCATCTTGCCGAACACCAGTTTGTCTTCCTGTAGGTGCTTGTAGCGGTCGATAATCTGCAAGGGAACGTCCATCAGTTTCACCTGGAAGGGGATGTTGGTTTTGTGACGCTTGCTGATAATCCACTTGTCACCGTTGATGTCTACGATGTTGTCCGTGGTCAGGTTCTTCACGTCGATGAACGAGAGGGCGGTGAAGCACACGAATACAAAAATGTCACGCACGAAGGCGAGATTGTCATCCTCGAACTCATGGGTTACGACGGCTTTCAGTTCATCCTCAGACAAGAACTCCCTTTCCTTGCAGTTCGGGCTGATATGGAACTGGGCGAACGGGTTACGGGGAATCTTGCCGTTGTAGTGCGCCCTCAGCACGACACCTTTTAGCCACATACACCGCTGCCAGATGGTGCCATTAGCCAGTCCACGGTCTGTGCTGAGGTAGGCGGCAAAGTCCTTGATGAACTCAGGTGTCAGTTCCAGCATCGACATATCCGTGCGACGGTAGTACGACTGGATGAACTCTGCCACATCCTTCCGCGAACGCTCCATAGCCCAAAGAGTGCTCGCCGCTCTGTCCTTGCCCACACGTTTCTTCTGGTTGGCAATGTCCTTGTCGAAAGCACTCAGCAGCGTTTCGTACTCGCTGCCGAAACCCTGATAGGAGTTGCGCACCATCTCTTCCGTAACAAAAGCCTCGCGGTCTGACAGGTGCTGATAATGTTTGATAATCTGTGCCTTGATGTTATCCAGTTCGCGGTTAATCTGCAAAGCCTCCTTGCTACGCCCCTTGGCACAATTGCCCTTCACGTCCCACATATCAAGCGAGACCGACTTCTTGCAACTGAACTGGCTCTGGGTTCCGTTAATCGTTACCCTGCCCATCACTGGCACCACACCATTCTTCTCCTTACTCTTGTTCACATAGAACAGAATGTTAAAAGTACTTCTCATGTTTCTTACTCCTTTTTTAATTTTGGCTGCAAAACTACTATTTCTTTTGGCATCCATCGCTATGCAAAATGTAGCAGTTTGCGGAATAAGAAACTGGCGGTGAAAGGTGCCCCATTCTTCACCATTTTGCGTGATAACTTTACTCGGCTCCAAGGACATAAATTGGGTTACGAATAAGAAACCTAACTCATTCATCAATCCTCCCCAATTTGCTTTTAGTCCCTATTTGAACTTCCTCATTCTGCCCCGTCTTGCCTTTATTACAGGCCGAATTGCGTTAATTCTCCAAAATCCGTTGCTCTTTACAAGCTTTTTTCGTAACTTTGCACCAGAATAAGAACATTCATTCCATTCAGACCATGATATTATTCTTCAAGACACCGTCACAGCATGTGATAGCAGCCGAGGTGGACCATTCGTTCAGCCCGGAGGAAATCAGTAAACTTTGTTGGCTTTTCGGCGAGGCAACGCCTGCCAGTGAAAGCGATTTGCAAGGCCGCTTTGTTGGCCCGCGCCGCGAAATGGTGACACCCTGGAGCACCAATGCCGTGGAAATCACGCAGAACATGGGGCTCGCGGGTATTTCCCGCATCGAGGCTTTCATCCCGATGAAAGACGGCGATGAGCCCGACCCGATGCTCCAGCGACTCTACAACGGCCTGACGCAGGAGGTGTTCCGCGTGGACATTCAGCCTCAGCCCATCCAGCATGTCGACGACCTGGAAGCCTACAACGAGCAGGAGGGACTGGCACTCAGCCCGGAGGAAATCGCCTACCTGAAGAAGGTGGAGCAGGACATGGGCCGTCGGCTGACCGACTCTGAGGTATTTGGTTTTGCACAGATCAACTCCGAGCACTGCCGCCACAAGATCTTCGGCGGGCAGTTCATCATCGACGGTGAGGAAAAAGAAGCCAGCCTGTTCCAGATGATCAAGAAGACAACGGCAGAGCATCCCTATAAAATCCTTTCCGCCTATAAAGACAATGTAGCCTTTACGGAGGGCCCGAAGGTGGAGCAGTTTGCACCGGAAGACCAGACAAAGCCCGACTGGTTCCGCGTGAAAGAGATAGAGAGTGTCATCTCGCTGAAAGCCGAAACCCACAACTTCCCCACCACGGTGGAACCTTTCAACGGTGCTGCCACAGGTACAGGTGGAGAGATTCGCGACCGCATGGGCGGCGGCACTGGCTCGTGGCCTATCGCAGGTACAGCGGTCTACATGACCAGTTACCCGCGTTGCGAAGGAAACGTGAAAGACTGGGAAGACATCCTGCCCGTCCGCAAATGGCTCTATCAGACGCCGGAGCAGATACTCATCAAAGCCTCGAATGGTGCCAGCGACTTCGGCAACAAGTTCGGCCAGCCCCTGATTTGTGGCTCTGTCCTCACCTTTGAGCATCAGGAGCCCAAGGAAGCAGCCTATGCCTACGACAAGGTCATCATGCTGGCAGGCGGTGTGGGCTATGGCAAGAAGCGCGACTGCCTGAAGAAGGAGCCGCAGAAGGGCAACAAGATAGTGGTCGTGGGCGGCGACAACTACCGCATCGGTCTGGGCGGAGGTTCCGTGTCTTCCGTCGACACAGGCCGCTATGCCGGTGCCGTGGAGCTGAACGCCATACAGCGTGCCAACCCCGAAATGCAGAAACGCGCCTACAACCTAGTGCGTGCATTGGTGGAAGCCGATGAGAATCCCGTGGTGAGCATCCACGACCATGGTGCTGCCGGCCACCTGAACTGCCTCTCCGAACTGGTAGAGGATTGCGGCGGTGAGATTGACATGAGCCAGCTCCCCATTGGCGACAAGACGCTCTCAGCCAAGGAAATCATTGCCAACGAGAGTCAGGAGCGCATGGGACTGCTCATCGACGAGCAGCACATCGACCGCGTGCGGCAGATTGCCGAACGTGAGCGCGCCCCGCTCTATGTGGTGGGCGAGACTACCGGCGATGCCCATTTCTCGTTCCGTCAGGCCGACGGCCAGAAGCCTTTCGACATGGATGTGGCGCAGATGTTTGGCCATTCGCCCAAGACGGTGATGGTTGACAAGACTGTGAAGCACACTTATGCACCTGTGGAATATACCGTCGACTCCTTGCAGCAATACCTGGAACAAGTGCTACAGTTGGAGGCTGTGGCCTGCAAAGACTGGCTTACTAACAAGGTGGACCGCTCCGTGACTGGCCGTATTGCCCGCCAACAGTGCCAGGGTGAGCTGCAACTGCCGTTGAGCGACTGTGGCGTGGTAGCCCTCGACTACCGTGGCAAGAAGGGCATTGCCACCGCCTTGGGACATGCTCCGCAGGCAGGACTCGTCAGCGCTGAGGCTGGCAGCATCCTCTCCGTGGCCGAAGCCCTGACCAACATCGTCTGGGCACCGCTGGCCGATGGTCTCGACAGCGTGAGTCTGTCGGCCAACTGGATGTGGCCCTGCCGCTCGCAGGAGGGCGAGGATGCCCGCTTGTATCGTGCCGTGGAGACGCTGAGCCGCTTCTGTCAGGGCATCGGCGTGAATGTTCCCACGGGCAAGGACTCCCTTTCCATGACTCAGAAATATCCCAATGGCGAGAAAGTCATCGCCCCCGGTACGGTTATCGTCAGTGCCGGAGCCGAGGTATCCGACATCAGGAAAGTCGTTTCACCTGTCTTGGTCAACGACAAGAGCACCAATATCTACCACATCGACTTCTCGTTCCAGAAAGCCAAGCTTGGCGGATCGGCCTTTGCCCAAAGCCTTGGCAGACTGGGCAACGACGTGGCCTATGCTGATGCCGACGAGAAGATGACCTTCTACACAGAGTATTTCCGCGATGCATTCAACGCTGTGCAGGAAATGATCCGCCGCGGCTGGGTCCTTGCCGGACACGACATTTCGGCCGGCGGACTCATCACCACACTTCTGGAAATGTGCTTCGCCAACCCCACGGGCGGACTGCGCATCAACCTGAGTGGCTTCGAAGGCGACGACGTGGTGCGCGACCTGTTTGCCGAGAATCCCGGCGTCATCGTCCAGGTGGATCAGAAGGATGCCCGCGAAATGGAGAAATTCCTCGACAGCGAGGGTGTGGGCTTCATGAAGATTGGCTTCCCCACGCCGGGAGAGCGGACTGTGGTGGTGAGGAAAAACGACTTCGTCCACACGTTCGACATCGATGCACTGCGCGACGTTTGGTATAAGACTTCCTACCTGCTCGACCGCGACCAGAGCATGAACGGCTGTGCCGACGAGCGTTTCAGGAACTACAAGCATCAGCCCTTGGAGATGGTAGCCCCCAAGGGATTCACAGGAAAACTGGCGCAATATGGTCTGAACCCGCAGCGCAAGGCGGTAAGTGCCAAGAATCCCAAGGCCGCCATCATCCGTGAGAAAGGCACGAATGGCGATCGTGAGATGGCTTACTCGCTCTATCTGGCTGGCTTCGACGTGAAAGATGTCACCATGACCGACCTCATCACAGGCCGCGAGACCTTGGAGGAAATCCAGATGATCGTCTTCTGCGGTGGCTTCTCCAACAGCGATGTGCTGGGCTCTGCCAAGGGTTGGGCAGGTGCCTTCCTCTTCAATCCCAAGGCCAAGGAGGCACTCGACCGCTTCTATGCTCGTCCCGACACGCTGTCTTTGGGCATCTGCAATGGCTGTCAGCTGATGGTTGAATTGGGATTAGTAGACAAGTTGACAAGTAAACAAGTAGACCAGTTGATAGCTGGTGGGGCAGGAAGTAACAACTTGTCAACTCGTCAACTCGTCAACTCGTCAACTAAAATTAAGATGCTGCACAACGACTCGCGGAAATTTGAGAGTGGCTTCGTCACCCTCAGCATTCCGCAAAACGACAGCGTGATGTTCCGCAGCCTCAGCGGCACGAAACTTGGCATCTGGGTGGCCCATGGCGAAGGAAAGTTCTCGTTGCCCGAGGAAGAGAATCAGTACAACATCATTGCGAAGTACAACCACGGCGGTTATCCCGCCAACCCCAACGGTTCCGACTACGACGTGGCAGGCATCTGCTCGGCCGACGGCCGCCATCTGGCCATGATGCCCCATCTCGAGCGTGCCATCTTCCCTTGGCAGTGTGCCTGGTATCCTGGCAGCCGCCATGCTGACGAGGTGACACCTTGGATAGAAGCCTTCGTCAATGCCCGCAAGTGGCTCGAAGCAAGAAACTGAGCACTATGAACTTTGAACTGTTCAGAACCTTCTTTAAGATTGGCGTAGTCACCTTCGGTGGTGGCTATGCCATGATTCCCATCATCGAGACGGAGGTGGTGGACCGCCACCATTGGCTCGACCGCGAAGAGCTGCTCGACCTGATAGCCATCGCGCAGAGCTGTCCCGGTGTTTTCGCCGTGAACATCAGCACCTTCGTGGGCTATAAGCTCGACAAAAACCGCGGAGCCTTCACGGCCTCCTTGGCCACCGCCCTGCCCTCGTTTCTCATCATCCTGCTCATTGCCATGTTCTTCCACCAGTTTCAGGACAATCGCATCGTGGCCGCACTGTTCCGCGGAATCCGTCCTGCCGTGGTGGCACTCATCGCCGTGCCCACCTTCCGGTTGGCTAAGAAGGTGCCAGTGACGTGGACGAACTGCTGGATTCCCGTCCTCGGGGCATTGGCTATCTGGGCTTTCGGCGTGTCGCCCATTCTCATCATCCTCCTTGCCGGCATTGGCGGTTATGTGTACGGCAGAATCAGTCAGCACGCAAAAACATAAAAAGGCAGCCGTCATGAGAAAACCGTGTTCCGCTCCTTTGGCAATGATTGTTGTGCTGGCCATGATGCTCTTCGCCTGCACCTCGTCCCAGCACCGCGCCGTCCTCGACTGTGCTGATAGCCTGATGAATGCCCGGCCAGACTCGGCACTGACCCTCCTCAGCGCCCTGCTGCCCGACACCAACCAGATGCGGAAGGGCGACCTCATGCGCTTCCACCTGCTGCGCACCAACGCTGAGAACAAGTGCGACACCGTGCTCACCGCCCGCCACGCCGCCCTCATGCGCCGCGTCTGCGACTACTACGACCATAAGGCCTCCCCCTTTTGGGGGGATGAGAGGGGGGCTTCCCGTATGCTCGCCCACTACCTCCTTGGCCGCTGCTACGACGACATGGGCGAAGCCCCCGCCGCATTAAGAGAATTCACACACGCCACGGAAATCGCAGATACAGCAGAAAATGGGTGTGTTTTTTTTCTATTGAGTAACATATTCTATCAGAGAGCACGACTCTTTTTATACCAGATGTTGTTACCAGAAGCTATTGATAGTTATGGTAGAGCAGAGCAATCTGCCTATCAGGGTGGGGACACATTGTTAGGAATTTCATGTCATGAACATATGGCAAGTGCTTATTTTATGGAGAATCGGCATGATAGTGTATTGATTGTCTGTAAGTATGCGATGAAAGAATACAGGAAACATGGTTACATAAGGCAGTCATATAACTCTTATCCCCTCATCGCATCTATCCTAACGAAACAGGGCAGTACAGAACTCGCTTCCAGTTTCATGAAGGAATATGAGCAAGAATCAGGTCTTTTCGACAAACATGGTGAAATTGAAAAAGGGCGGGAAGATTATTATTCCGTGAAAGGCGATTATCTTACAGCAATCGGCCAGTACGATTCTGCTAGGCATTATTACATGAAACTCTTGCAAACAGGATGTAATCTCAACAGCACAGAAGCGGCATCCAAGGGACTGTTCAAACTCTATGAGAAAATGAACATTCCAGATTCAATAGCCAAGTATGCCCGTTTTTATTGCGAGGCAAACGATTCTTCCTACCATCAAACTTATACGGAAGAACTGGTAAAGGCAAATTCCATGTACAATTACAACAGGTTGGAACGATTGGCTGCCAAGAAAACACTTCAGTCTTTAAGGCTAAAGAATACCATTTACATTTTGATGGCAATATTATCCATTGTACTCGTATGTCTTGCCCTTGTATCGTTGTGGGTGACGAGAAAGAGACGGGAGAATGAACGCCAATATGTCAAATTGAATATCGAATACAACTCACTTTTGATGGAATATAGGATTTCTGAAAAACAAAAGAACGAGATTGCCAGACAAATGAGCGGGCAACAGGCATTGTTGGCAGAGACCATAGCCAACTATGAAAAACAAATGTCCTACTATGTATCACGACAAGAGACTAACAATGACCGATATCTTGAGATGCTAAACAAGTACAGGGACAGCCAGCGGCAGATGTCGTTTCTTCAATCGCAATTCGAAAAAGAAATTGAGGTCAAAACCATTCAAAACACGGAATTAAGGATGAGATTGTCGCAGTTTATCGCCGAAGACAGCAGCGACTCGCCATCATGGAGTGCAGAACAGGCATTGATGTCATACGAAATTGTGAGGGAATTCCACCAAATGGCCCTTCATCTGACTATTCCTATTGAACGGAAATGGAAAGAACTGGAGGAACTTGTGAGCATGCATCTGACTGATTTCTATCAGCGAATAACAGACCCTCAGTTTGGACTAAACGAAACGGAAAAACGAATGGCTATCCTCATCAGGCTTCAGTTCATCGTTTCCGAATGCTATGTCCTGTTGAATAAGACGAAGCAGAATGCCAGCAACATCAGGTCATCAATCAACAAGAAATTATTCGGAAAGTCGGGAACTAAGGGACTTGACAACGAAATTGGCATGATTTGACGTTGCAAGACAAGTTGTGTACAAATTGTACTATCCTTAAAACTTTCTGATAAACAGGCACTTCCATCTTTCGCATGCTGAGAGTATGTACAAAATGTACTAGAATAGTTTGGGCGTTTTCTTGTTTTGTTATTAATTTTGGGGAAAAAACACAAGTGGTTTATGTCTAATCCAAAAAATTATTACAAAATGAAGAAAACATTATTATTATCAACAAGTCTGTTGGCTATGCCTGTCGTGGCATTTGCACAGCAACCATCAGGTGACGGTCAGCAAGTCGATCTTCAAATGACCATTTTCAATCCCGATGGCATTTTGGGTGGAGGTCATAAAGGCCCCGTCCAGGTACCGTATGTAACCTACCTCGACCATACCTTATATATATGGTCGCAGCACAGTGGGTTCACCCTGACGTTGCTTGACGACAGCGACACCGTCGTCTATCAGACCTATCTGCCCGCAAGCGTACAGTTCTGCGCCCTGCCATCGACCCTCTCGGGCAGCTACACGCTGCAGCTATCTAACGACACGTATATGTTCACAGGAACACTAATGTGATTTAATAAAAGTTAATGTTTTTTCGTTAGGTGTCAACATCTCGTTTTTTATCATTATTTTTGCATCTAAACAATCCTATAAAGAATTAGTGAAAGGCCAATGATTATGAACAGTAGAAACACATTCAAGACATTGATGCTCACCGCCGTGCTTTCGCTGGTGGCATCATGGGCAATGGCAGAGCCATACAAAGAGAAGGCTTGGGAGGTGGTGAGGATGGCGCATGATGCCCAGCGCCTCTATCTGGCAACGGCAGAGCGTGGGCTGGTCGTCATCGACAAGGCTACAGGCGAACAGACATTCTTCAACGTGGAGAACGGCAAGCTCGAAAACAATGGAATCAACGACGTGGTAGTCATTGGT
>CADCIB010000030.1 GCA_902801375.1 uncultured Prevotellaceae bacterium
AGGTTGTGCGAAAGTCAAAATTCAAGCCTATATTTATATATTTATATATATATATATAAATATATAAATATAGAAGTACATTTGGGGGGCGTGATAAGCTTTTCGAGAACTGTAACACTGTAACAGTGTAACGCTATGGGCTAACACCTTTACAATAATTAACTCTTTCCACTTGTTCGCTTAACAGAAATTTGCACGCTATGAAAGGCGATATTTGGAGGTGCACGGAAATCGCCGTACCTTTGCGATGTATTTGAGATACATCGCGAGTGAAGGCTGCGGCTCAGCATAGCTCGAGCGAGCTCGGCTCTGCATTCGCCTTGCACTTCCCTTGCGGTGTATAAGGGGAAGTCCTACCCCCCGCCCTCCCAGAGGGGAGGGAGCTTAGATAGCTTGAAGCACAACATACAACCGCCCCACAGGCAATCGCTCTTTAACTTACTGACACACCGGCTTAACCAACACTCCCCAAGGGGAGGGAGCATAGAAAGAATGCTCTGCGAAAACTCTGCGCACGCTGCCCCTCTGCGCGAGAAAACATTTCCTCCGTGTGAGAAACCATCTCCGACGCGCTCAGACACCATCTCCAGCGCCCTCGCAGACCATCTCCGACACGCAAAAAACCGCTCTCACATCATCTCTCACACATGCTTACACCACCTCTCACGCCACCGCTCGCACACGCTCACACGCCTCTCACCGCCAAATGATTCTCAACCCACAACTACTCAGCACCCTCGCTGGTTGACCTCCCCTGACCCCTCCTGTAGGAGGGGGACTGATTTGTTTTGTTACCTCCTGTAGGAGGGGGACTGATTAGTTTTGTTACCTCCTGTAGGAGGGGGACTGATTAGTTCCTGCGCTCAGTTCAAACTATTCCTCCCCCTACAGGGGGAGATAAGAGGGGGTCGCAAATCCCCTACAGGGGGAGATAAGAGGGGGTCGCAAATCCCCTACAGGGAGAGTAGGAAGGGGGTCGCAAATCCCCTACAGGGAGAATTGGAAGGGGGCACATATCCCTACAAGGAGAGTTAGAAGGGGGCATCGATGGGGTGCTGAGTCGTTACGGCCTCACGCAAAGATGAAAAATAACGTTAAAAACAAAGTTAAAATAAGAAATAGGTATGAATGATTCAGAAAAAAGCATTATCTTTGCATCACAGAAATAAGGTCGCATCGTTCGATCGGGATACTCATCAAATAAAAGTAACAACTGATTCGGTATTCCATGCCAATGGCGGGCCACAGGGAGCGCAAGTTCCCCAGTCGTTTGACCGGTGGATTACAAAAGCTGGAATCCTTCATAACTTCATTATATGGAGTTTCATCACATCACGGTGCGGCCTTTCTTTTTTTCCATCATCACAACCATCATCCATCATTATGTTTTCTGGTATTATTGAAGAATTTGCAACGGTCGTGGGCATCAAGCACGACAAGGAGAATATAGATTTCACGCTGAGTTGTTCGTTTGTAGGTGAGCTTTCCATCGACCAGAGCGTGGCTCACAACGGTGTCTGCCTGACGGTGGTGGACATTGCGGGCGACACCTACACGGTGACGGCGATGAAGGAAACGCTGGAGCGCTCGAACCTGGGCAGGCTTCGCGTGGGCGACAAGGTGAATGTGGAGCGCTCGATGCTGATGAACGGGCGGCTCGACGGGCACATCGTGCAGGGGCATGTGGACATGACGGCGACCTGCATTGACATGAAAGATGCCGACGGCAGCACCTATTTCACTTTCCAGTACGCCTACGACAAGGCGATGGCTCGGCGCGGGTATTTCACCGTCGACAAGGGCAGCGTGACGGTGAACGGCGTGTCGCTCACGGTTTGCAACCCTTCTCAGGACACTTTCCAGGTGGCCATCATCCCCTACACTTTCGAGCACACCAACTTCTGCGACATCAAGATTGGAAGCATCGTGAACATCGAGTTCGACATTCTCGGCAAGTACATTGCGCGGCTCCAAAGTCTTAACGAATGATAAATCGCGGGTATTTTGTAAAAAAAAATATTAATTCCTTGCCCGTTTTTACAAAAAATCGCATTTGAATTTGATTATTCCGACGATAATTCGTAACTTTGTGTCGAAGAAAAAGGCCTGTGGGCTTACAACACAATAATAAAGAAAAAATCGTGAATTCTGCCATCCGTTGAAGATGACGTGGATTTCGAGAGGAAAAGAGTACTATAATAAGGTATGAAAGAATCCGGGAGCACCGCCAGGAACAACAGGTTGTTCGTAGAATTCAACATCTTGTGTTGGATTGTCGTATTCCTGATTAGCTTTCTGCTTACGACGCCCAACCTACACGATGGCGTGAAATTCGCCCTGCTGCGGATGTCTATTCCGGTGAGCATGTGCCTCATGTTCTACAGCAATTTCTTATGGCTCGTGCCTGAATACTTCTTGAAGAAGAAATACAGGACATACGTCGGCATAAACCTCGTCATGACACTCGTCCTGGGGGTGTTGGTCAACGGAGCCATGAGCGTCAAAGTCGGACATATGGTGAGTGTCCGGAACGGAGTCGGCGAAATGCCTGGATGGCCATTGATGACGGCTTTGGTGGCGCGGAATTTCCTCACCATCATCCTTTCCGGCGCCATCGCCTTGCTGCTGAAGCTCTCCATGAAATGGCAAATAGAGGAACGGAAACGGAAAGAAATGGAAGTGCAGAAGGCGGAGGCTGACCTGAAACTGCTGAGCAACCAGATACATCCGCACTTCCTGCTGAACACGCTGAACAACATCTATGCGCTGGTAGCCATCGACCCAAGCAAGGCACAGAAAGCCGTGATGTCGCTCAGCCACCTGCTCCAGAGGATGCTCTATGGCAATCAGACCCCGCGCATCGCCATTCAGGAGGAAATCGATTTGCTACAGAGCTACATCAACCTGATGAGCATACGCCAGCAGAAGAACGTGAGCATTGAAACCGACTTCCAGGTTGTCGACCCAAACGTCTATGTGGCGCCCAACATCTTCATCACCCTTGTGGAGAATGCCTTCAAGCACGGGGTGAGCCCGACGAAAGAGAGCAGCGTGAAAGTGTCGCTACATGCTTCGGCCGAGAAAATCGTGTTCTGCACCGAGAACACCAACTACCCGAAGACCGCCAACGACAAGAGCGGCAACGGCATTGGCCTGCATCAGGTGGAAGTGTTGCTCAAGAATGCTTACGGTGCACAGTACGAATGGACCAATAACATCAAAACAGATACTAACATTTACATCTCAAAAATAATGCTTTATGATACTAAAATGTGCCATCATTGACGACGAGCCCCTGGCAGCCGACTTGCTTGCCAGCTATGCGAAGAAATTACCGCTGCTCGACCTCCGCGGCACCTACAGCAGTGCCGTCACAGCAATGAAAGACTTGCGCGACACCCCCGTCGACCTGCTCTTCCTCGACATCCAGATGCCAGAACTCAGTGGCCTGGAATTTGTGAAAGTACTCCCGAAGCAGACGAAGATCGTGTTCACTTCAGCCTTCAGCCAGTATGCCGTCGACGGCTACAAGGTCAATGCGCTGGGCTATCTGCTCAAACCCATCAGCTACGAGGATTTCGTGGATGTGACCAACAGAGCTCTTGAGCAGTTCAAGAACGAACAGCAGATGAACCTCTACACGCAGGACAAGTTCATCTTTGTGAAGAGCGACTACAAGCTGATGAAAATCGACCTCGACGAAGTGCTCTACATTGAAGGGTTGAAAGACTATGTGAAGATTTACCGCGAAGGCCAGCGGCCCATCCTCTCGCTCATCAACATGAAGAAGATAGACGAGACGCTGCCCCACCCCGACTTCATGCGCGTGCACCGTTCGTTCATCGTACACATGTGCAAGATTCAGATGGTCGACCGCGGTCGAATCGTCTTCGGCGAAGAGTTCATCCCCATTTCCGAGAGCTACAAGCAGGAAGTGCAACGCTTCCTCGACATTCACACGCTCATGTAGTGCTTTTTGCAAGCGTTTTTCAGGCTACATCTTGTTTCTTCACGGTAGGATTTCTTGCGGTGAAGAAACAAGACATGTAGCGCCGTTATCAATCAGGAATTGTCTGTCGCGAAATCCCCAAAGCACGCTGATGCAGGGCATCGCGCTGTTGCGGGCCGTTGCGATGTCTACGTCGCTGTCGCCGATATAGACCGCACTTGCTCTGTCGGCGTGGAGCTGGCGCAGGGCCTCATTCACGGTGTCGGGAGCCGGTTTGCGCCGAATGTCTTCGCGCTCGCCGATGGCCACATCCACCAAAGGACCGAAGAAATGCGTGCACAGTTCTTGTGTGGCGGCATAGAACTTGTTGCTCACCACGGCTATCAGCTTGCCGCGCTGCTTCAAGTCGCGGAGCAGCGGCATGATGCCGGGATAGGGCTTCGTGCGGTCGAGCCCATGAACCAGATAGTGCTCGCGGAAGGTCTGAAGCACCTGTTCGTAAGTCTCAACGGGCGTATTCTCAGGCACAGCCCGTGCGATGAGCCTGCCAACCCCGTTTCCCACAAACATCCGGACTTCATCCCTGCTGTGCTGAGGCATTCCGTGCTGGTGGAGGGCATAGTTGGTGCTGGCGGCAAGATCGTCGAGGGTGTCGAGCAGCGTACCGTCGAGGTCGAAAATATAGGTGGTGTATTCTTTCATCTTTTGTTGTCTTTGAATGATTAACCCACAGAATCGGGGTGCAAAATTACACTTTTTTGCCTGAAAACCGCCTCAGAAAGCATTAATCTTTGTGAATTGCTTTGCCAGGTGGCCTATTCGTTGTAACTTTGTGGCTGCAATGAAAAGAATCATACTCATCACAGGCGGTCAGCGCTCCGGCAAGAGCTTGTATGCAGAAAAGCTGGCATTGAGCCTGACCGACCATCCCGTCTACCTCGCTACGGCGCATGTCTGGGACGAGGAGTTTCGCCAGCGCGTGGTGCGCCATCAGGAAAGGCGCGGCTCCCAATGGACCAACATCGAGGAGGAGAAACTGCTGAGCCGCCACGACGTGAGCGGGCGTGTGGTGGTCATCGACTGCATCACGCTCTGGTGTACCAACTACTTTTTCGACCGCCACGCCGACGAATGGGACCAGCCGTCGGTCGACGATGCCCTCCGTGAGCTTCAGGCTGAGTTCGACCGGTTCACACGCCAAGATGCCACTTTCATCTTCGTGACCAACGAGATAGGTAGCGGTGGGGTGAGCGACAACGCCATACAAAGAAGGTTCACCGACCTGGAAGGGTGGATGAACCAATTTGTGGCCGCACGTGCCGATGAGGTGGTGCTCATGGTGAGCGGCATTCCCGTGAAAATCAAGGGGTAAGCCTACTCCTCGTCTTCTTCGTCGCTGGTAAGCTCTTCGACGTCTTTGGTGTCGAATTTACCGGTGAGCGCCAACACTTCGCACTCTTTTTCATCGAAGCTGACCATCAGGATTTCTGTGATCACCTCGCCTTTCTTCATGCAATACATCATAATGTTCTCGCCCTCATCGCTGCTCTCCAGCAGTTTCGAGTAGCCATTACCCTCTAACTTGGTGAGGCTCTTCAGCATGTTCTTCTTGAGATCATCGCTGGGAGTGGGAATAGACAACATCATCATGTTGTCGGTGTGTGCGATGAATCCACCATCGCTCTCCTCCGACGCTGCGCCAGCCAAAGCCAGCAAGGCCTTCGGAATCTCGTTGTACTCGGCCTTCTCCGCACCCTTGAACTCGTTGACGAAGTCAGTCATCGTTTGGCAGAATGCTCCCTGGAAGGCAATCGCAAGCAACAGCGTGATGAAATACTTTTTCATACTACTTATCGTTTTTGGTTTAAAATTAGTGCAAAAATAATTACTTTTTCCAAAATAGCCAAATCATTTGCCCGAAAATTGGTTTTTTCTCGTAACTTTGCATACTCTGAAACATATTACTCGTCTGTATGAGAACATTCCACATCGTGAGGCCCGACGAAAGCATCAGGGCCGACATTCTTCAGAAAATCGACAACCTCAATAAACCGAAGGGATCGTTAGGGCGTCTGGAGACTCTGGCTGAACAAATCTGCCTGATCCAGCAGACGCTCTCCCCCACCCTCGAGCATCCCTGCCATCTGCTTTTCGGCGGCGATCACGGCATCGAGCGTGAACATGTCAGTGTGTCGCCACGCGACGTCACCTGGCAGCAGATGAAGAATTTCACACGCGGCGGAGGAGGCGTGAACATGTTCTGCCGCCAACACGGCTTCAAGTTGCGCATCGTCGACGTGGGCGTAGACTACGACCTGAGCGACACGCCCGGCATCATCGACCGCAAGATTGCCCGCGGCACCCGCAACTTCCTCCACGAAGCAGCTATGAGCGAGGAGGAGTTCGACCGCTCCATCCAAATAGGTTCCGACCTCGTAGACGACTGCCACAAGGAAGGCTGCAACATCATCTGTATGGGTGAAATGGGCATTGCCAATACGTCGCCCTCAAGTATCTGGATGCACCTGTTCGGAAACATTCCGCTCGACGAATGCATCGGCGTGGGCGCTGGGCTCAACAATCCGGGACTTCAGCATAAGCGCGAGGTGCTCCACGAAGCCGTCGACCATTTCCGCGCCCTCAACTCTCACCCCTCAACCCTTGAAATCATCCGCTATTTCGGAGGTTTCGAGATGACTGCTGCCATCGGAGCCATGCTTCGTGCCGCAGAAGAAGGAATGATTGTGCTTGTCGACGGGTTTATCATGACCGCCTGCGCCCTAGCCGCAACGCGTCTTTACCCAGAAGCGCTGCCCTACATGGTGTTCGGACATTGTGGCGACGAGAGCGGACACCAGCGCATGCTGGCACTCATGGACGCTCAACCGCTGCTCCGCCTGGGACTGCGCCTGGGAGAGGGCACCGGCGCCCTTTGCGCCTTCCCCATCGTGCAGAGTGCGGTGAATATGGTGAACGAAATGAACAACTTCCAAAATGCCAACATCACCAAGTATTTCTGACATGAGATTATACTAAATACAAACATCACGAAACGCTCCTGACATGATAGAAAGCATCGATAATACCCGCTGGTGGCAACGCATCTGGGCCGCATTCATCTTCTTCACCCGCCTGCCCTTCTGGCGCATCTACCAACCGCCACAGGCATGCTACCGCACCGTCGTGGAGCATTGGCCGCTGGTTGGATGGCTCACGGGAGGCATCATGGCCTTGATTCTCTGGTTCGGCCCGGCCATCATGCCCTATTCCATTGCTGTGCTTGCGGCTATCATCTGCCGTGTGCTCATCACTGGCGCACTCCATGAAGACGGGCTCGCCGACTTCTTCGACGGGTTTGGAGGTGGCGGCAACGACCGCGAACGCATCCTGGCCATCATGAAAGACTCCCACATCGGCACTTACGGTGTGCTGGCGCTCATTCTCTATTTCGCCCTGCTCTTTCTGACGCTCTTCAACATGCCCCCACTCTACGCGGCTTTGGCCGTCTTGGCCGGTGATGCTTATAGCAAACTCGTGGCCGGACAAATCATTCTGTTCCTGCCCTACGCACGCACCGAAGAAACGGCAAAGAATCGTACCGTCTACCGCAAGATGAGCGTGCCTGCAGGCATCAGCATGTTCTTGCAGGGTGTCCTCCTGCTTATACCTATTTTATATATAGGCATCACGAACGAAACCTTACAATGGGAACTGGTCATATTCGTTCCCTGCATCGTCATGTATTTCCTTTACTACATGATGCTCCGTAAGCTACAAGGCTATACAGGCGACTGTTGCGGCGCTTTGTTCCTGCTCGTAGAGCTGAGTTTTTATCTCAACATCATGATTCAGACTTGCTAAATTCTTACTTCATTCACCTAACCACAATCTACTGAAAATTATGGAAATAACTCTCGTCAGACACACATCTGTAGGCGTGCCTAAAGGTACTTGCTACGGATGGAGCGATGTTCCCGTCGCCGATACCTTCGAGGCGGAAGCTTCGGAAACCCACCGACAACTGGAAATGATTGTGAAGGAACGCGGTCCATTCGACGCCGTCTATTCGTCGCCCCTGACCAGAGCGCGCCTGTTGGCAGAGTTCTGCGGTTTCCCCCAACCCATCGTCGACGAGAGACTGAAAGAAATGTTCATGGGCGATTGGGAAATGAGGCGCTACGAAGACATCGAGCGCGAAGACCCTCACATCCATCAATGGTACAACGACTACCTCCGTGAGACGACTACTGGCGGAGAGAGTTTTCCACTGTTCTACCAGCGCGTGGTTTCCTTCTTCAACGAGCTGGCCACCAAGCCCTCACGGCGAGTGCTCATTTTCGCTCACGGTGGTGTGCTGGCCTGTGCCGCCATCTTTGCCGGGCTCTATAAACCCGAAGAAGCTTACCACAACCTGACGCCCTACGGCGGCGTCATTCGACTGAACATCGCTCAACGCAGGGTGCGCAAGTCAACCCTTGAGGACATTCCCGCCATTCTGCAGATGTGCGATGAATCACGCTCCATCATGCGACAGAACGGCAATATGAAACAATGGGCAAACGGCTATCCCACTGAGGCTGTCATTCGCCGCGACGTAGAAGGCGGTCACAGCTACCTGATAGAAGAAGAGAGCGTGCCCGTTGGCTCCTTCGCTTTCATTCCCTCGCCCGAACCAACGTATGCCAACATCTACGAAGGGAAATGGCTTGACGAAGAGAGCCCGTACTATGTCGTACATCGCATAGCCAGCAAAGCCGGCAAGCGAGGCGTGATGAGAGATTTGCTCAACTACTGCTTCCACCAGACCGACAACATCCGTATCGACACCCATCGCGACAACACCATCATGCAGCACCTGCTCGAGAAAAACGGGTTTAGCTATTGCGGCATCATCTATCTCACCGATGTCGACGAGCGTTTGGCTTACCAAAGGATACGCTGCTAAAGCATAAACCGCAAACGGCTTACACACCAAAAATAGAAACAAAAGGAAACTTATTCGGCCAATTTCATAGAAAGCTTACCCTGATAGCTCACCGACACCTCAACCATGTATGAAGTGGCTGTGTCGGGAATGCCCAGCAGCGCATGATAGTGAATGCCGCTCTCGTCGGTCTTCTCAAACTCCATGTCGCTCAGAATGGCCTGCTTCATGTCGAGCATAGGCAGCAGTTTTTGGAAGTCTTGCTTGCGGAAATCGTGAGAATAGAGACGCTGCGCCCCTATGAAAATAGCAAAATGAACCGTGTTGTCGTAGTATACGTTGCCCACTTCCATTCCTTCGTCGTTGTAGCTGGTCTTGATCACCTTGTAGGTGGTAGGGTTCACCTGCACGTAGCAATGATAGCGTGCGGAAGGACCGGCCACTATGGTGTCGCGCTTGATGAGCCTACGCTGATTCAGCACTACAGGCGGTTTGGAATCGAAATAGCTGAAATCGCTCGCATCCTCGCTCTTTACCAGTCTCACCAGATCACCGTTCTGATTGCGGAATTGGAAAAGATGCTCGGTTTGGCGCTCTATGGCATAGGACGTTTCGGTGGCTCCGCTAAGGAATAAGGTGTCGGAAATGATCTTATAGGCTACAGGCATACTGGTGGAGTCAGGATAGAATATAGAGTCTCCCTTCGCCATCAAGACAGGACTATCGTCGTCGGCAGAAATCCAAATGCCCTGCAGCATCTTCTTCGCCTGCAAATCCTCCTGACGAGGTTCAGCCGGTTTCTCACTTCGCTTACACGAAACACATCCCATCAGGACGAGCGCAGCGAACACTATGAAATATTTCATTCTCATTCACGAAAACTTGTTTCTGCTGGTGCCAGCAAGCCCCAAACAACGTGCAAAATTAAATATAAAAATCGGATTTCTATCAAACATTTAGTGATTTTTTTCTTTTTGTGAGCATTTTTATTTGGTTTTCTCAAAGAAATGCAGTAATTTTGTGCCCGAAATCATGCAATCCGAGCGATTGCCGCCATGATTGGAAATAACAATGCAATCTATTTTTCACGAGTGATAGAGCTGGAAAGACATATTGAAATACTGCTTCTGGATAACGACTGTGTCATTGTTCCCGACCTCGGAGGATTTATGTCGCACTACATAGAAGCTCGCTACGACGACAGAGAAAACTTGTATCTGCCGCCGCTGCGCACGTTGGGGTTCAATCCTAAGCTCACCATGAACGACTCTCTCCTGGCGCAATCGTATGTCGAGGCCTACGACATTAGTTTCCCTGAAGCTATTTCAAGAATAGAGAAAGAGGTGAGCGAACTTCATCAACATCTTGAAAATGAAGGGTATTACGAGTTGTATGATATCGGCACGTTGCGTCTCAACGGCGAAGGAAACTACGAGTTTGAGCCCTGTGAAGCGGGCATTCTCACCCCTTCGCTTTATGGATTGAACACGCTCGAGATTGACAAGATTGTGCCCGTTGCCCCAATTGCCGAACCTCTCCGCCAGCCTGCGCAAGAACAAAAGGAGCCGACAGAGAGAGCCATCCACATCAAGATGAGCACCCTGCGCAAAACGGCCGCCATAGCAGCAGCAATTGCATTGCTCGTCATGCTGGCCATTCCTGTGGGCAACAGCACACGCCAATTCCTCGATACATGCAAGATAGACAAGTCGTGGTTCTACAGAATTATGCCGAAGGAAATCACGTCGAACAAGCCTGCCACCGTCAACCAGAAAGCCTCCAAGCCTAAGCCTGCCACCGTCCCTGCCACCGTCCCTGCCACCGTCAACACGAAAGCCGCAACACCCAAGCCTGCCGCTCCCGTGAAGGATGAGGCCAAGCAACCCGTTGTCGAAGAGAAGGTTCAGGAGCCTGCAACCTATTGGACCATCGTATTGGCCAGTCAGGTGAGTAAGAAAAATGCCGAACTGTTCACGGCAAGTCTGCAGAAACGAGGCTATGCGGAGGCCACCGTTGTGTTGCGTCGAAATGGCAACAAAGTAGTGATGGGACGATTCTCCAGCGAAACAGAAGCCCAGAATCGCGTACGCACGCTCCGTCAGGAAAGTGCCGACTTTGCAGAAGCATGGGTTATGAAGATGCAAGAACCATGAAAAGAGTAAGATGCCCCAAGTGCGACAATTTCATCATCTTCGATGAAACGAAATACAGCGAAGGATCGAGTTTGGTATTCCAATGTCCCAACTGCAATAAGCAGTTCGGCATCCGCATTGGCGTGAGCAAGTTGCGCGACCGGCAGAAAGACGAGAATCCCGACGAGCAAGCCAACGAAAAAGGCTTCGGCTCGATTGTTGTCATCGAGAACGTCTTCCACTACAAGCAGGTCATTCCTCTGCAGTTGGGCGAGAATGTGATAGGCCGCTACCAAAAGGGAAACCCCATCAACACACCTTTTGAGACCGTCGACCCCAGTGTTGACCTCAACCACTGCACCATCAGTGTCAGTCGCGACAAGAAAGGGCAACTGCGCTACACACTCTCCGACAACAACAGCAACACAGGCACCTTCGTGGGCGACGTAGAGCTTAAGCCCCGTGAAAAACGCATCATCGAAGACGGCACACTCTTCACCCTCGGAGCCACCAGCATCATTCTCCGGGCTACCGATGAAGAATAACCTTCTTATCTACACCGTTATGAGCAACGGCAAAAGTATTTCCCCAGCTTCCTTGTTGAATATTGTTTCTTAGCCGTTAGTCGTTTAGTCGTCTTCTTCTGAGGATTCCTCATCCCAGTCTTGCCAAATGCCACTATTGGCTTGGGGTGTATTGTCGCCACCAGGCCCGTCGTAAATCAGGCCTTCGCCGCTGACATTGTTCATACTGGTGCAGATGTGAGTGCTTGGCTGTATCATCAATGCCCGTGCCTCGGGCTTCATGTATGCACGTCTTTTCATATCACTATTCATATTTCTATTTTATCATGATACTACGTCCGTTGTTGATGTAAACTCTTTTTTGCGTGGGTTTTCCGGCAAGTCGGCGACCAGTTGTGTCAAACCACTCCTCTCCATTCAAAGAGGAGGTGGGGGTGGATAAGATTCCCGTTACTTGACCACCATCGAAGTTCAGCACAAACGCATTGACACATTGTCCTCCTTGTACAGGATCGCCGGCAGTAATACCGTCGGCCAACTGGAAGTAGGCACGGAAGGAATTGACGTATGTTTCCTGGCTGGGATAGTAGATCGTGTTGCTGCTGCCCAGGTAGAGTTTGGTCCTGTCGTTGGCTTCCAAGAGGAAGGGATCGAAAGTACCGCAGAAAGTCACGGCATCCGTCTTTATATTCTTGACTTGCTTATTGATGGTGACGTCCATGAATTTGGGGTCCTTGATGGGTTTGCCGTTCGTCATACACATCACAATATAGGGCTTGCCGGCCTTGATAGACGTGACTTCCACAAAGTCGAGTGTCAGGGTACCTGTATTGGCGTCGAACGATGACGAGTGTAGCGTCTTGACTGTGGCACCCTCAAGCGGCGTTCCGCTGAAGTCGTTCAAGTCAAACGGCAGACAGAGGGTAATCCAGGAACTGCTTCTGTTGATTGTGCGGCCTTCTAAGCTGACATCAACCGTCAGACCGTCATGATTTTTAATGTCAGGGCTGTTCTCACGATTATCATACAACTCAATACCGACGAATGATATAAGGTATTCAACCGACGAAAGGTTGCCAGGTACAGCGTAAAAATAGGCTCGGAAAGGCGGAATCATGTTGCCTTCCTTTCGCCAGGTCTTGTCGTCCTGCAACAGATAGGCGTCCTTCGTGCTGCGCTTGGTAGCCGCTGCCGTTCCCTCGAAGTTGGCCTTCGAGGCTTCGATGACGATATGGGGGGCGGGCACCAGCGTGACATGCTCCTCAGTGCTGAGCGATACGAAATCAGCATCTACAAGGGCATAATAAGGTGTCCATGCCTCAGCTACGCCGTCTTCTTTACGTTCGAAACTCACCTGCGCCACACCGTCGGGCATGCCAATCTCAGATACATAGGTAGGCGTAAAAAGATGAACGTTGCTGCTGAACGTCAGTTCATAAGGCAGGCAGAAACTGTAGGGCGTTGGTTTATAGACAATTTCTTCCACTTCCGTCGTCTCGCCCGTCGGGATGCGCTGTCCGTTCTCGTCGAGCACGATGGTGCCGTCTTCATCTGTCTGATAGACGGGATATTCCATTGTCCGGGTTCCGTTCTCAGGTGCCGTGAGCGTTCGGTCGTAGCGCACGCCGTTGGTACACTCGATGGTGGCCGTCCCGATGGGAAGCTGCTCGCGGTCTCCAGAATTCAGGTTGTCGTCAATCCAGAGCGACGAGGCCTTGAAGTTGGCATTGCGGTAGTTGCCATTGTTCCAATCTTCGCCGCTGGGCAGCGTCGTAAATGACAGAGCATTGGGGCGTGGTGTGGTGATCGTGGCGGGACGCAGGCTGAACTTGTTCACCTCCACCGGGTAGCGGTCTTCGAAGCAGTCGGGCAACGGGTATTCGCCGATGCAATATACCCAGTCATCGAGACCCAAAATAGGTGTAAGTACTAAGAAATTCCTCATTAGCGCAACGTCAACCTCTTTGTATAGGCCACCCTGTGGGAACCAGACTTCCTGTTTGTTCACCACCACATGTCCTCCATGCGTATAGCCTTGGTCTTCTTCGGTTGGGACAAACTTATTGAACTGTTCAGCATCGGTATAGCAGTAATCGATAGTTGTGCCGAAACTGCCACGACCCACAAATGGGCCTCTGATACACGGTATAGTTTCTTTTGTGGTACGTAACCCGTTAATCGCAGCGCAATTCCTAATGGTTGCTGCCTGTGAACAACCTACCAGACCTCCGTCTCCATAATTGTTATTATTACCGAGTTCGGAGTGATAGACCCAAACATTATCGACTACGCACTTGTTGAATTCCGACACAGCGGCCAGACCCACGAGACCACCCGCGTCGCCACCACAATGCACCTGGCTATTGCTGACGTAAATATTGGAGAAAGTACCACCATTGGACATACCTGCAATGATACCGGCCGCTACTGTTATCGGCGATTGAGAGATGAGATTGAAATTGTCGATGCGCAGATTGGTGATGGTAGCATTTTCAACAAGACGGAAGAATCCCAAAGTCTGAATGTCGCTATTTTGTGAATCGATATTGATGCTGAGGTTGCTGATGGTGTGCCCCTGTCCGTCGAACGTACCTTTGTAAGTGAACCGGTAATTGGGGTTAGCGCCACCTCCGCCGATGCCCGAATCCCATTCCTGGGTAGTCATGTCGATGTCGGCCTCCAGCTTCACAATCTTTCCATCAAAGTTCTCGCCACTGTTCACGCGGTCGCGGAAACTGTTCAGGGCGGGCAGCGTGCTGATGCCGAGTCCCCATTCCGTCTCGTAGTCGTTAGTGCCCTTGACCTTCTGGAAATACTTCCAGCCGTCGGGCGTGGTCCATCCCAGGCTTTCGTCCGAGAAGGCGGATTGCTCATAGGCCTCCCTAACATCTTCCGGCACGTAGAGCGTGGTCGTTGTGTTGCTATAGGTATTGGTGCTCCCGATGCCACCCTCATGGCGGCAGAACACGTCGTTGTATTCCCATGTTGGCGGAGTGTTTCCCTGGCAATAGATGCCCCGCAGTCCAAGCCCGATGAACGCTCCCGAGCCGATGCTCTCGAGTGTGGAGGGCAGTACCACCACAAGCAGCGAGCGGCAGCCCTTGAAGGCGAAGTTTCCAATACGCTTCACGCCCTCGGGCAGTTGCACGAAGTTGATTTTGGTGCACAGGCGGAAGGCCATCGACGAAATGGCGGTGACAGGGTAAGTTGTTTCGTTTACCGTGATTTCCTTGGGCACAATGACGCGACCTACCGAGTATTGCGGAATACAGGCGTTGCGCCCCGAGCCGAGCGAGGCCCTCCCGCCACTAATGACGTATTCGGCAGGAATCTCCTTTCCGTTCAGCAGCAGCGTGCCCATCACAGGAGTCGGCTGCGCCCACATGGTGAGGGGCAGCAGACAGCCAATCAGTATGATGTATATAATTTGCTTTTTCATTGTGAGCCTCCTTCCTTTAGTCGTCAACACTGTTACTGCCGTAATCGTTTCTCATCTGCGTCACCTGCTCCACCGTGGGATGCAGGGGCGCCTTGGCCAGCGCGCGGATGGCGTTAAACTCCTCTAAGCCGAGGAAGAACTGGACGCCGGTGCCCACATGGTCGAACTGCAAGTGTCCGCTGGCATGCAACTTGATCACCCATTCGCCGATGGTATTACCGGCTCGTTCGCGGTTCACCTCGGGCACCACCGTGTCCTTGAAGCTGTGGTACATAAAGATGGGGTGCTGCGGTTGCCATCCCTTGGTCATATTGTTGCTTTCCAAAGCAAAGTGCAAGTCTTCCATCACCCCGCGCTTAATGGGCAGCGGAATGCCGATGCTCGTAGTGTAGGTGACCTGGTTCATGTTGTAGAGCGTTTCGAAATACGCCAGTGCTTCTTCTCGCAACATCTTCGAGAGCGAGGAGGTGCCGTCGCTGTTGAGCACGTCATGATAGTAGTCCGAGGTGGGCATCCCCTCGAACACGTATTCTATCTGGTCAGCTTCCTTCCCGAACAAATACTGCATTCTCCATTGCCAGGTGATGTCGTCCGTGGTCAAATTCTTGTCTGTAAGCCAGTCCAGGATGCCCGTCTCAAGGAATTTCGGCTTGATGTATTCGCTCACCTGATGGTCCAGCATATAGGGATTGCTGTCGCACATGCCCTTCAGAATGAGCGGCATCACCACAGGCATGCTCAGGTTCTTTCCCTCCTTATGCTGTTTCACATAATACATCAGCGTGGCCATCATGTCGTAAGGGCCGTCGCCACACACCGAGCCTGCCAGATGCAGCTCGTCCGTCAGTCCGTTCTGCTCGATGAAGCGTTGCGTAGCCAACGCCACCGAACCGCCCTGAGAGTAACCCACGCAAATGCTGCGCCAGTTGCTGCGGAACGAGTGGCGCACCTTGTCCACCCTGCTGCTCGTCTTGTAGAGGCTGATGCCGTAGCGTGTCGCATCCACCACTTGGCGGGCCGTGAGCTCCTGATAAAGATAGGGATGCGCATGGTTGCGTGTCACGCCATAGCCCTCATAGTCGGGCAGAATCACCAGGTTGTAGTAAGGCATATCGCTCTGCTCAGAATGAAACACCAGTCCGCTGCCCGCATGGTTCATCAGCATGCTCACGTCCGAATCGGAACTGCCCTCATCAATGTATCTTGACGGACACTCAGCGTTGCTGGTGATGGTCACGTGACAGCCGATGATGACGTTGTTGACGTGCTTGCAATCCTCGTCGGGCATGCATGCCATAGCCGAGAGAATGACATCCTCACCATCGGCGTTCACCGACGGGTAGTTGTAGGTAAAATACCACATGTCGAGCCACCAGTCTGTATCCTTGTCAAGGAAATCCGAGCCATGTGGAACTTGTCGGCGTGCCATGCGTTTCTGGGCTGTGCCCGTTTCTGTGTCCCGCTCCACTTTCTTCACTCTAATTATCGTATCCACCTGTTGCGTTTGTGGGTCAACCACCACTTCCTTTCCCATGGTCATAGTCAGGTGACCCATCTTCGTGATGGTTGCGTTATTGGAGTCAACCGTATCCGGCACGTTGCCGAAATCAGTCTGTGCCCAAACTCCTTGCACGACTGTGAAAAGGAGGACAATAATCAACGTCAAATATTTTTTCATAATGATTTGTTTTTGCGTAATATTTACAAAGATACATGTTATCTGTGAAATACAACAACTTTGCATCTGTTTTTATGCATTTTTAAGTCAACCGACATTTATGTTGAATCAATTGTTGTTCTTTTAGCATTAAGAGGTGAGAGCTAAGATTTTAGGTATTTCGAAAACCTGCTAGAGAGTATTTAATTATTGAATCAATTTGCCTGGGGATTTTGTATTTTAAGTCAGTAGTATCTATTCGTATACCCATTGATATTTATTCTCCCGCTCATAGATAATCTCCGACAGTCCCGCAGATATTCTTTGACGCGCTCGCAGATGATTCAAGAGACTCTGTCAGGCTATCTCCGACAGTCCCGCAGGCTATCTCCGACAGTCCCGCAGGCTATCTCTCCATGCATCAATTTTCCTTCATTACCTCAAGTGAGTAGCGTTAATAATCATTGTTTTCTGCTAAAAATAGTAGAAAAGCGTATAAGCTATCATTTTTTTTCGTAATTTTGGGGGCAGAAAGAACAAATAACAATATAAATGCACTTCAAATGGAATTACAAAGCACCTACACCAGAAGAATCGAAAGCAGCTGAAGCCTTGGGCGCCAAGATGGGCATAAACCCCATTTTAGCGCAAATCCTGATACGTCGTGGCATCTCCACTGAGCCAGCCGCCAAGCGTTTCTTCCGCCCGCAATTGGGCGATCTCATCAACCCGTTCCTGATGAAGGATATGGACGTGGCCGTAGACAGGCTGAATGATGCGATGGGACGCAAGGAGCGTATTATGATTTATGGCGACTACGACGTTGACGGATGCTCTGCCGTAGCATTGGTGTACAAGTTTCTGCAACAGTTCTATTCCAATGTGGATTATTACATCCCCGACCGCTATGAAGAGGGTTATGGGGTGAGCAAAAAAGGAATAGACCACGCTCTGGAAACAGGTGTGAAACTGATTATCATTCTCGATTGCGGTATCAAGGCAATCGACGAGATTGCTTACGCCAAAAGCGTAGGCATTGACTTTATTATCTGCGACCATCACGTGCCCGACGAGGTGCTGCCGCCGGCTGTGGCCATCCTGAACCCAAAACGCGTAGACGACACCTACCCCTTCAAGCACCTGTGCGGCTGCGGGGTGGGCTTCAAGTTCATGCAGGCCTTTGCCAAGAACAACGGCATCCCGTTCTCGCACTTGATTCCCCTACTCGACTTTGTGGCGGTGAGCATTGCTGCCGACATCGTGCCTGTGATCGACGAGAACCGCATCCTGGCGTTCCACGGATTGAAACAGCTGAACCAGAACCCCAGTGTGGGACTGAAGGCCATCATCGAAATCTGCGGACTGAACGGACGCGACATCTCCATGAGCGACATCGTGTTTAAGATTGGTCCGCGCATCAATGCCTCCGGACGCGTAGAGAACGGTATGGAAACCGTCGACCTGCTCATCGAGCGCGACCAAGAAACAGCTTTGCGCAAAGCGAAACACATCAACGAGTACAACGAGCAGCGCAAGGACATCGACAAGCAGATGACTGAAGAGGCCAACCAGATTGTGGAGCGCATCGAGAGTCAGAAACGCCATAAGTCCATTGTCCTCTACGACGAGAACTGGAAGAAAGGCGTGGTGGGCATTGTGGCCTCGCGACTGACGGAAATCTACTTCCGGCCAACCGTCGTGCTGACGCGCATGGGCGACCTGGCAACAGGTTCGGCCCGTAGTGTCATCGGCTTCGATGTGTATGCTGCCATCAAGAGCTGTCGCGACTTGTTGGTGAACTTCGGCGGCCACACCTACGCTGCCGGCCTGACGCTGAAATGGGCCGATGTGCCTGAGTTCCGCAACCGCTTCCAGAAATACGTCGAGGAACACATACAGCCTGAACAGACGGAAGCGCTGCTCAACATCGACGCCGTGATAGACTTCAAGGACATCAACCGCAAGCTCCACAACGACCTGAAGCGATTCGGCCCCTTCGGACAGGACAACCCCAAACCGCTCTTCTGCACCACCGATGTCTACGACTTCGGCACGAGCAAAGTGGTGGGTCGCGAACAGGAGCACATCAAACTGGAACTGGTTGACTCGAAGTCGAACAATGTGATGAACGGCATCGCCTTCGGACAGAGCGCCAGTGCCCGCTACATCAAGAGCAAGCGTTCGTTCGACATCGCCTATACCATCGAAGACAACATCTTCAAGCACAATGATGTGCAGCTACAGATAGAGGACATCCGGCCCTCAGAGTTGATTGATAATTGATAGAAGACTGACAATTGCAATTGACAATTGATAACACCCATCCTGCCGACGGGCAGATGTCGGTAGACCGTTTTCGCTATATCCTCAAGCACTATTGGGGATATAGCGATTTCCGTGGTATCCAGCTTGATATCATCAAGAGCATCTGCGAGGGGCGCGACACACTGGGGCTGATGCCTACGGGTGGTGGCAAGTCTGTGACCTTCCAGGTGCCAGCACTTTGTAAAGACGGGGTGTGCATCGTCATCACCCCGCTCATTGCGCTCATGAAGGACCAGGTGGACAACCTCCGTAAGCGCTATATCCAGGCGGCTGCCGTCTATAGCGGAATGTCGCACGACGAAGTGTTGAAGACGCTTGAGAATTGCGTGAACGGCAACACGAAGATTCTCTATGTATCGCCTGAACGCCTCGGCTCGGAACTATTTCAGGCAAAACTGCGCCACATGCGGGTGAGTTTCATCACCGTCGACGAAGCCCACTGCATCAGCCAATGGGGATATGACTTCCGCCCATCGTACCTACAGATAGCCAACATTCGGAAAATCAAACCTCATGCGCCCATTCTCGCCCTGACGGCAACGGCTACGCCCGCCGTAGTCAAGGACATCCAGCTGCAGCTTGCTTTTCGCCAGGAAAATGTCTTCCGCATGAGTTTCGCGCGAAAGAACATCGCCTATATCGTCAGAATAACCTACGACAAAGTGGAGCAGTTGCTCCACATCCTGCGTGCTGTAGAAGGGTGCGCCATCGTATATGTGCACAGCAGGAAGCGCACCAATGAACTGGTCACCCTACTCCACAGCGAAAACATCACGGCACTGGCCTATCATGCCGGCCTCGATTCCACAGAACGCGACCTCCGACAGGAACAATGGCAACACGACGAAGCGCGCGTGATCGTGGCGACCAACGCCTTTGGCATGGGCATCGATAAGGCCAATGTGCGCCTTGTGATTCACTACGACTGCCCAGATTCACCTGAAGCCTACTTCCAGGAAGCCGGCCGCGCAGGTCGCGATGGGGAGAAAGCCTATGCCGTGCTTCTTTGCGATAATAACGACGTGCATAAATTGCATCAGCGCATTGACAGCACATATCCGCCAAAAGAAGAAATCAGGCAGGTGTACGAACATCTCGCCTACTATTATCAGATAGGTGTGGGAAGTGGTGCCGATGCAGCCTTTGAGTTCGACATCGACAAATTCTGCCGCATCTATAAGCATTTCCCCGTTCGTGTGGAAGCCGCGCTCAACATTCTTACGCAAGCGGGCTACATCAACTACGAAGAAGAACGCGACAACAAGGCGCGTGTACATTTCATCATCGGCCGCGACGAACTCTACCGCCTGCACACTCAGACTGCGAAGGAAAACGCAGTCATCGATGCCATGCTGAGGAACTACGGAGGACTCTTCACCGACTATTGTTTCATCAATGAAGGCTACATAGCCGAACAGGCTGGGTTGCAGACGCAGCAACAAGTGTACATGATACTGAAAAACCTGAGCGAGAAACGGTTGCTGCGATTCATCCCACAGCGAAAGACGCCCTATATCACCTTTACGCGACGGCGCGAAGATGCTGAGCATCTGGTTTTTCCGCCCAACGTCTACGAAGACCGTAAACGGGAATTCACTCATCGCATAGAAGAGATGATTCGTTTCTTCAGTACCGACGACATTTGCCGCCAACGCTATCTGCTCAATTATTTCGGCGAAGAAAGCGACCATGATTGCGATGTGTGCGATGTGTGTATTGCCCGTCGGCAGGATCGCCAACAGGAGACCTATCGCCAAGCGGCCGAACAAGCTATCCTCGACCTACTCTCCGACCATAAGCCCCACCACATCACGGAACTGAAACAACTGAATGTCAGGTCGGAAATCCTCAAATCCGTGTTAGACCATCTACTTGCTGAAGAAATCCTAATGGCCGACGATAGCTACCTTACTTTATCGTTACCCAAAAAGTAATCACCTCCATTGTAGCCGCATTCTGCTTCAACGGAGGTGACTACGAGAAAACTGCCATCTGCCATCGGATGTCTACCTAAATAAGGTGTTACTTCGTTTTCCTATTTCAGAAGGAGAATCCATTGCGTAATGTCGGCAAGCATCTCAGGCGCAAGGGTTTCCTCTATCTGGCTGTATTCTGTGAGGAGTCCTGTAGTACAATGCTGGAAAAGGTGGTTCAGCCCAGGATACTCCTTGATAAGGTTTCGTTTCGATTTGCGCAACAACTGACGGATGGCAGGAAGATTCTGAGAGGAAATCACCTGGCAGTCGCGGTCGCCATTAAGAGCAAAAACAGGACAGCGTGTGCGTCGGATATCGGCAGAAGGGTCGTAGTCGATGAGCCACTGCAGATAGGGATTCTGTTGCACGGCCGTCTGCTGACGGTATTTGTCAACAGTCATGATGGGTAATTGCCCCATCAGCGCCAGCATGCGGTTGCTCTGCGCCGCCAGCAGGGTGTCGAGCTTCACGCCAGGTCCTGCCAACGAAACGATGAAGTCGGTTTTCCGCTGTGCCCCAAGCATGAATGCGATGGCGCCTCCTTCGCTATGTCCCAGGATGCCTACTTTGCCAAACGCCTTTTTCGACCGCAGGAAATCAAGTCCGGCTGCAGCATCGCGCATAAAGTCGGCCGTAGTGGCATTCTTCATATCGCCTCCTACAGAAGCCGCTGTGGCGCGGTCGTCGTAGCGCAAGGTGGCAATGCCCTGTCTGGCCAAATAGTCGGCAATGAGGAGAAACGGCTTGTGCCCCATCAGTTCCTCATCGCGGTTTTGTTGTCCGCTGCCTGAAACGAGCAAGACAACCGTTGGTTTCCGTTTGTTGTCGGCACGGTAGTCTACAGGCCAGGTGAGTGTTCCTGCCAATGTGGCACTGTCGCGCTCGTTTCTGAAAGTCACCTCTTCCGTCTGATATGGGAAGGGAGGCTTCGGCTCTTGTGGCCGTTTCACTTCGGGTACGCCTTTGGACAGCACGAGGGGCAGCGAGAAGCCGTTCTGGCTGAACTTACCATCGAGTTTCCCATCAATCAGCCTTGCATGGTAAGAGGCTTTCAGCAAATCCCAACGCACGGCAATGGAGTCATCGGAGAGATACTCTTTATAGGCACCAAGCCCGTTCGCCCCTTGGTCAGGACTATCGAGCGTCACAACCACATAGCCGTCGGCCTGCTCGATATGTAGCACTAACCTCAGCGACACAAGACCTGCATTCAGTTTGCCCGACCAAGAGCCAACCAGGGCTGAGGTAGGCTGTACGACTGCCTGTCCTGTCAGCGTGCAGAGGACAAGCAGCATGAGCAACATCATCTTTTTCATCTCTTTCCTAATCATTCTGAAACTGTGTGATTAAAATGAAGGGAGGCGTACCAACTTATGTAGTATGCCTCCCTTTCCGTTCATTTAAAACCATAAGGTCATTTTAAACGTTGGCGGCTGCAATCCAATCGTAGAAAAGGTTACAGATGCCAAACAGCGCCACACCAGCTGTACAGATGGCCAAGGCGAGCTTCGTGTTGAAGTCGCTCTTGAACGTGGGCAGCGGTGTGTCGTTTTTCTTGATATACATAGCTTTCACGATGAGCAGGTAGTAGTACAAGGACACGACGGTGTTGATCAAAGCGATGAACACCACGAAGTAGGCCATGAACGAACCTTGCTCAGCGGCAGCCATGAATACGAAGAACTTCGAGAACATGCCAGCGAACGGTGGGATGCCTGCCAACGAGAAGAGTGCCAGCGTCATGAGGAACGACAGCTTCGGGTTGGTGGCATAGAATCCGTTGTAGGCATCCATCTCAGTGGTTCCGCCATTCTTCTCCTCCACCACGCTGATGACGGTGAAGACAGCCAGGTTGGCAGCCACATAAACGAGCACATAATAGCTCAGGGCAGCCACGCCCAACTGGCCATTGCCCATCACGGCCAGCATGATGTAGCCGGCTTGCGAAATGGAACTGAAGGCCATGAATCGCTTCAGCTCGCTCTGACGGATGGCAAAGAGGTTGGCCACGGTGATGGAGAGCACAATGACGATGGCAAGCATCATCTCCCACTGGTCGACCATTGCGAAGAACACCTTCATCAGGATGGCGCACAGCGTGAAGGCGGCAGCACCCTTCGACACCACGCTCAGATAAGCGGTGACGGTGGTGGGAGCGCCCTGGTAGCTGTCGGCAGTCCAGAAGTGGAAGGGCACCAGCGAAATCTTGAAGCCAAGACCACTGAAGAAGAACACAAGGCCCACGATGATGAGTGGCGTGTTGTTGTTCTCCTGCAACATGTAGCAGAACGGCTCGAAATAGAGTGTTCCGACGGCTCCATAGAGGAAGGAGATGCCATAGAGCATGATGCCGCTGGAGAAAGTGGCCATCAGCACGAACTTGGCACCAGCCTCAGCCGAGTGGTGGCGATACTTGTCGAGAGCGACAAGGCAGGCCATCGGCACAGAAGCCATTTCCAGTCCGAGGAAGAACATGAGGAAATGTCCAGCCGACATCATCATGTTCATACCCAGCAGCGTGGAAGCCACAAGCATATAGAACTCACCCTCCTTGAAAGCAGTGTCCTCGCGTGACAGCCAGAGACGGCTCTGGATGACAACGATGAGCGTGCCACCAGCCAGGATGGCCTTCATCACGTTGACGGCAGGAGTCGTCACGTACATGTTTCCAAAGGCCGTTGTGGGTTCGTTGCAGAGCAGCGTCACCACCAGCTGAGCCAGGAAGAGAACGCACATCAGCGGGTTGAACCAGCTGCGGCGTGCATGTTTCGAAGATGCGAAATCAGCAATGAATGCAATCACCAGGATGGCCACCAAAGTAGCTTCTGGTATCATATTTAAAAATTGCGAATATCCCATATTGATAAAATTAAAAAATTATACATTAAAAAATTAAAGAATAAAGATATTAGACTGAGCTTTTGAGTTTCTTGATAATCTTCACCAACGTTGCTGTTATCTGCTTAGCATCATCTTGTAGAGAGTTGAACTCAACTTCGTTGATAATCTCTGTTGCATACATTAGTTCCAACCAATACTGAGTTTCGTCAGCTTCCTTGAGAGCAATACTAAGCTTATTGATAAAATCGGATGTACTCTGGGCATGAATACTCTCACGGACATTTGCACCGATGCTCGTGCCGCTTCGAAGAATCTGCTTTGAAAGCACATAGACTTTCTTTACCTCTGTTAAGTGGTTGTATAACTTCACAATTCTCACTGCGAAATTAAAAGTCAAGTCTTTAATGATATTATCACTGTTTTCAATAACCATGACGTTATGCTGTATATCAATTATAGATAATTCTCTGATTTTCTAATTCTTTAATTCTCTAATTCTTCTACATTGCTGATGCAAAGATATTGGTGAGAATAGGAGCTACACCCGAGTCGATGACGTGACTTGCCCAGAGGGGGAAGCAGCCAAGACCTGCCACACAAGCGATGAGGCAGATGACGGCGACGCGCTCGTCCCAAGTGGCATCGGTGAGCTTCACAGTGTCGCAATGCGGATAGTTGACCTTCTGGTAGAGAATCTTACCCACCACACGCAGGATATAGACAGCTGTCACCACGATGGAGCAGCAGGCGATGATGGTGCAAGTGCGATGGAAGGCATCAGCATTGGCAAACGAACCCACGAAGATGGTCATCTCTGCGATGAAGCCAGAGAAGCCAGGCAGTCCGAGGTTGGCCAAACCAGCGATGACATATCCTACAGCGAGGAAGGGCATGATTTTCATCAAACCACCCATATAGCGGACGTCACGGGTGTGTGTACGACCATAGATCATACCGATGAGGGCAAAGAAGAGGGCCGTCATCAGACCATGAGAAAGCATCTGCAGGATGGCACCCGTGCAAGAGGTCTTGGTCATCATCAACAGGGCGAAGAGCACCAGACCACAGTGGGAAACCGACGAGTAGGCATTGATGTACTTCAGGTCGGTCTGCACGCAGGCACTCAGTGCACCATACACCACAGAGATGGTGGTCAGGATGAGGAAAATCCAAGCCAGCTCCTGAGCAGCCTCAGGCAACAGATACATGGCTACGCGGAAGCAACCATAGCCTCCCAGCTTCATCAGCACACCAGCGTGGAGCATCGACACGGCGGTAGGCGCAGAAGCATGACCGTCGGGGCTCCATGTGTGGAACGGGAACAAAGCACCCAGCACACCAAATCCGATGAAGATGAACGGGAAGAACACCTTCTGGACAGCTACGGGGATGTTGTGCAGAGCGGCAATCTCGTTGACATTCATCGTAGTGGCACCACTGAAGAAGTAGATGCCCAGAATACCGATGATCAACAAGGCCGAGCCTCCCATGAGCATGAGCGTCAGCTTCATGGCAGCATACTCTTTGGCACCACTTCCCCACACGCCAATTAAGAGGTACATGGGAATCAGAGCCACCTCGTAGAACATGAACATGGTGAACATATCGACAGAGATGAAGAAACCATAGACACCCGTCGAGAGCAGGGTGAACCAGAGGAAATACTCTTTGGTCATTGGCTTCAACTGCCAAGAGGCGAAGGTGCCCGTGAAGACGATGATGCCCGTCAGGAGCAACATCACCACAGAGATGCCATCCACACCTACAGAGTATTTGATATTCAGGGGCTTGAACCAGTCAACGGCGTAGGTATAGAGCATCACGTCAGTGACACCAGCCGCACGCTGCTGGATGAAGTCTATCGTCAACCAGATGGACAGGCCCAACAGACAGGAGGCGCCTACCACCATCACACCACGCACCTGACTCAAGTTGCGAGCCAGCCAGAGGCCAAGCAACATCAGGACGGGGATTACTACGAATATTGTTAGTATACTCATCTTTGTAATTTACAATTTACAAATTTACGATTTACAATGTTATTCTCTATTGAACTTTAAATAGCCAGCAGGATGAGCGCCAAAGCCACACTGCCCGTGAGGAACCACACGGCATACTGGCGCACGTCGCCACTCTGCCAAGGACGCAGGCTCTCGCCAGCTTCGTTGGCTCCCCATGCCATGAAGTTGAACGTGCCATCGACAACGCGACGGTCGAACCAGGCAATGGGTCGCGAGAACAGGCGGAACACAATCTTGTGGGTGACGAACAACCACACTTCGTCCAGATAGAAACGCTTGTAGGCAGCACGATGCAGACGCGGCAGCTTGGCGGCCAGCATGTCGGCAACGGGCGTTTCCTCACCTTTATACATATAGGTGGCCAGACAGATGCCAATCAGTGCGAGCACGGTGCTGGAAATGGCTACCGGCCAGTTGATGTGGGTATGGAAACCAACACCGTTGGCAGAGACGAACTCGCCGAAGGGCAACCAGCCGCAAAGCACGGTGATCGTGGACAGCACGATGAGCGGAATGGTCATCGTCAGCGGGGCCTCGTGCGGCTTGTGGGCCTCAAGGCCTGCTGCCAACTGCGACTCGTAGTGGCTCTTTCCCCAGAAAATAACGTAGTAAAGACGGAACATGTAGAAGGCGGTCATACAGGCGATGCCCGACATGACGACACCCATGATGGGCGAGAAGTTGTAGCAAGCCACCAGAATCTCATCCTTCGAGAAGAAACCGCTGAACGGCCAGATGCCGGCGATGGCCAGGCAGGAGATGAGGAAGGTGATGTGCGTGATGGGCATGTACTTGCGCAGGCCACCCATGAATGCCTTCTCGTTGCTGTGGACGGCGTGGATGATGCAGCCGGCACCCAGGAACAAGCAAGCCTTGAACATGGCGTGAGTGAAGAGATGGAACATGCTGGCCATGTAGCCCAGTCCGTTGCCATCGGCATATTCTTCAGTCATGGGGAAGGCATCGCCGCCTACTGCCGGCAGGCAAACGCCCAGTGCCACGAGCATGAAGCCAATCTGCGAGATGGTGGAGAAGGCCAGCACACGCTTGATGTCGCTCTGTGCGCAAGCCACGCTGGCGGCATAGAAAGCGGTGAAGGCTGCGATGTAGGCCACCCAATGGAGCGTCTCAGGAGCGTACTCCACCCAGATGGGGAAGAGGCAAGCCACCTGATAGACACCAGCCACGACCATCGTAGCGGCGTGGATGAGGGCACTGACAGGCGTCGGGCCTTCCATAGCGTCGGGCAGCCAGATGTGCAAGGGGAACATGGCACTCTTACCGGCACCACCGATGAACATCATGAACAGGGCCATCGGCAGCACCCAGTAGGCTCCGTCGAGATGAGCAGAGAGCTCAGGCAGCGCGTTAATGTCGAAGCTGAACGTTCCCACATAGAAGCTGTAGAACAGGATACCGATGAGGAAGAACAGGTCGGCGAAACGCGTCACGATGAAGGCTTTCTTCGAAGCAGCCACAGCGGTGTGGGTGGGATAGTAGAAACCGATGAGCAGATAAGAGCTCACACCCACCAACTCCCAGAACAGGTACATCTGGAAGATGTTGGTGGCCACGACCAGTCCGAGCATCGACATGGTGAAGAGGCTCAGGAAGGCATAGTAGCGCTGGAAGCCCTTCTCGCCGTGCATATAGCCGAACGAGTAGATATGCACCATGAAGCTGACGGTGGAGATGACGATGAGCATCATCACAGAAATCGGCGTCAGGCGGAAGCCCAGGGTGAACAACAGCTGCATGCCGTTGATGGTGCCGAAGTCGAGCCAGGTGAAGTCAAACGGAGTCAGCACAGGATACATCCCCGTAGCGGCATCGCGTCCGATGACGAGGAAATATTCGATGGCGGTATAATAGCTTAACACGGTCACGACAGCCAGCGAAGCGGTACCGATGATACCAGCCAGCTTGTGCGACATCTTCATGCCCGCAAGGCCCAAGAGGATGAACGAGAGCAGCGGGAGCAGAAGAATCAAAAATACATAACTATATTCCATAACTTTTCAATTCTTTTAATTTTTGAGTTCCTGGATGCTGTTCACGCTATCATTGTGGAAATTGCGGTAAACATTGATGATGATGGCCACGGCGACGGCTGTCTCAGCGGCTGCCACACCAATGGCAAACAACGTGAAGAAGAATCCCTCCAACTGGTCGGGATGAACGAGACGGTTGAATGCGGCGAAGTTGATGTCGACAGCATTCAGGATCAGCTCTGTGGAGATGAGCATGGCAATCAGGTTGCGGCGTGTGATGAAACCAAACACACCGATGAAGAACAACAGTGCACTAAGCACGAAGAAACATTCTACAGGTACCATAATCTATTACTCCTTTCTTGAAATGACGATTCCACCGATGATACATGCCAGGAGGAAGAGGGAGATGAACTCGAAGGGGAGCACATATCCATGTCGTCCGGCACCTACCAATGCGTCGCCGATGGTCTTCATCGAGACCTCTGTATCGGCCACTTCGGCAAAACGGTTGATGAGATGATTCTTGAAGAAAACCAACGCTACGGTGAGGAAGCCGATGAGCGTCACGAAAGCCCCAAAGGCCACGCGGCTACCCTTCATGCGCTCCACGAATCCGCGAAGCGTCTGCTTGTTCACCAGTTGGATGGCAAAGATGTAAATCATGGTGACGCCACCGGCGTAGACCGAGATCTGCGCAGCTCCCAGGAATGTGTAGTCGAGCAGGAAATAGATTCCGGCAATGCCGAACAGCACAAAGAGCAGGAACGTGGCGGCTCGCATGATGCGCTTCGTCATGACACACATCACGGCCGAGCCGAGTATCACGACGGCGAGTATTGCAAAAACGATTGTGTTAGCCATACTTCACTTACTTTGTTTTGGTGTTAAACTTACCGATTTCGAGGGGTGCGCCACCATCGAGGAGGTTAGGCAGCGAGCCGCCCTGATAGACCTCCTTGTCGAGATGCAGCACCAGGCTCTTGCGGTCGAACACAGCATTCTCGAAATCGTTTGTGAACTCAATAGCGTCGAAGTTGCAGGCATTGGTACAGAGCTGGCAGAACATGCAGTCGCCCAGGTCGTACTGATAGTCGCGCAACACGCGCTTCTTCTTGCCGTCCTCCATAGTGACCATCTCAGAGAGAATCTTGATGGTGCCGTTCGGACAGGACTTCTCGCACAAGGTGCAGGCCGTGCACTTGTAGCTGCCGTCTTCGTTGCGCTTGAAGACGAGGCGGCCACGATGGCGACTGGCCACGTGCAGGGTTGTCTTGCGGTTCTCGGGATATTGCTCGGTCGACTTCGCCGTGAAGTATTCCTTCAGCGTTGTCTTCATGCCCACAGCCAACGTCTTGATGCCGTGGCCGAGCTCTCCGAAATATGATTGATTGTTTTCCATTCTTTTTGCTTTTGATGATTTTCTAGATTTTCTAGAGATTCTAGATTTTCTAGAGATTCTAGATTTTCTAGATTTTCTAGTTTAATTACCAGTGGAGGCCGAAGGCCACGACGATGGTCATCAGCACGATGTTGATCAGGGCCAGCGGCATGAGGTATTTCCACTCGAGCGCCAGGATCTGGTCGATGCGCAGACGGGGGAATGTCCAGCGCACCCACATCAGCAGCCATACGATGAAGAAGGCCTTGCCCAGGAACCATACGATGCCGGGGATGTAGTTCATCACGTTGTCGAAGCCCTCTATACCTATATTAATAGGAGCCCATCCGCCAAGGAACACCGTTGCGGCGATGCCTGAGATGACGAAGAGGTTGAGGTACTCAGCCAGATAGAAGAAGCCAAAGCCCATACCGCTGTACTCCGTGTGGTGGCCGGCGGTCAGCTCGCTCTCAGCCTCGGCCATGTCGAACGGGCCACGGTTGGCCTCAGCGTTGCCGGCTACGAGGAAGACGATGAAAGCGATGATGGCAGGCAGATGGCCCTTGAAGATGAGCCAGTTCCAGGGACCTGTCTGGTATTCCACGATGCCGCTCACCTGCATGGTTCCGCAGAGGGCGACGGCGGCGATGAGGCAGAGGCAGAGCGACATCTCGTAGGAGATCATCTGCACGGCGCCACGCATGGCCGACACGACGGAATACTTGTTGTTGGAAGCCCAACCAGCCAGGAAGATGCCCACCACACCAATGCTCGAAACGGCAGTGATGAGGAACACACCCACGTTGAAGTCGAGGACACCGGCACCCTTGTTCCAAGGCAGGAACGAGAATGTGCCTACAGAAGCGACGAGCACCAGGAAGGGTGCCACGATGTAGAGCAGCTTGTCGGCCTTGTCGACGAAGAAGATCTCCTTGATGAGCATCTTCAGCACGTCGGCAAACACCTGCAGCAGTCCCCACGGTCCCACACGCATAGGACCGATGCGGCACTGGAAGTAGGCGCAGACCTTACGCTCCATGAATATCAGCACGATGGCCAGCAGGGCATATCCCACGAGGATGAGCACTCCCACCAGCACGCACTCAATCAGTATCGTCCAGAAGTCGCCCAGACCGCATGTCTGGCGGAGCAACTGGTCGAACCATTGTGTTACTATACTAAAATCAAACATATATTCTTTATTTTTTTTCGACAACGGATTCCACTGATTTCACTGATTGGCTTTCGCCTTACTAAATCGGTTTAATCCGTCTAATCCGTTGAAAGATACAATATTATCTGTCAATATCAGGAATCACCACGTCGATGGCGGCACAGGTGGCGATGAGGTCGGCCACCTTCTGGCCACGCAGCATCGGGTCGAAGGCACCCACCAGCGAGAGGCCCATCGGGCGCATCTTCATGCGGTAGGGGCTCTTGTCGCCACGCGAGTCGAGATAGACGCCAAACTCGCCGGCCACACCCTCCACGGAGTAGTACCACTGTCCTTCGGGCACCTTGATGATGGGCTTCTGCTTCACGTAGAAGTCGCCCTCGGGGATGTTGTCGATGAGCTGGTCGATGATTCTCAGGCTCTGGTACATCTCGTTGATGTGCACGAGATAGCGTCCCATAGAGTCGCACGTGTCGAGCGTGCACTGCTCCCACTCCACTTTGTCGTACAGGTCGTAGGGGTGGTTCTTGCGCACGTCGTTCTTCCAGCCAGAGGCACGTCCGGCAGGACCGGTCACGGCGTAGTTGATGCAATCCTCCAGGCTCATCGGGCCGCACTGCTCCAGACGGTTGTGCGTGATGACGTTGTCGCCAAACACGTCCATGTATTCCTGAATCATCGGGCGCAGGTACTTCACCAGGTCCTTGCAGTTCTTCACGAAGTTGGGGTCGATGTCGTCCTGCAGTCCACCTATTCTATAATAGTTCTGGATGAGTCGTCCGCCAGTGGTTTCCTCCATCACGTTCAGCACGTGCTCGCGGTCGCGCATGCCATAGAGCATGGCCGTCAGGGCACCCAGGTCCTGGCCTACACACGAGGTGAAGAGCAGGTGGCTGTCGAGACGCTGCAGCTCGTCCATGATGGTGCGGATGTACTTGATGCGGTCGGTCAGTTCGATGCCCATACCTTCCTCAATGACGCCCACCAGAGCGTGGCGGTGTTGCATGGCTCCCAAGTAGTTAAGACGATCGGTTAAAGCGAGCGTTTGGGGATAGGTCATGCTCTCCCACATCTTCTCGATGGCGCGATGGATATATCCCAGGTGGGGATAGATGCGCTTCACGGTCTCACCGTCGAGCACGGTCTGCAGGCGCAACACGCCGTGGGTGGCGGGGTGCTGCGGGCCGATGTTGATGACGTAGTCGTCCTGCTCGAACAGCGGGTTGCGCTTCTCCACGAGCTGGCCGTCGGCATTGATGGAGTACTCCAGTCCGTATTCGGGTTCCACGTCGTCTTCCAGCGAGTAGCCTTCGTAGGCCTGCCAGTCCTTGCGGAAGGGATGACCCTTGAAGTCGTTGCGCAGGAAGAGTCGGCGCATGTCGGGATGGCCCAGGAACTTGACGCCGTAGAAGTCGAAGACCTCGCGCTCAAGCAGGTTGGCCACCTTCCAGATGTTGATGACAGAGGGGATGACGCTGTCCTCGCCCACCTTCTTGGCCAGCATCTTCACGGCGCAGCGCTCGTGGCTCTGGGTGTTTTCCAAGATGTAGACGCAGCCGAGACCTTCCTCACCGAAGTCTTCGCCGACGATGGTGACGAGATAGTCGAAGCCCTTCTTGTCCTTCAAGTTCTGCATCTCCTGTGCGAACTTGTCAAAGTCGAATGATAGGAACGCTAATTTCATGCCTTTACCTCCTCTGCTTTATTTTCTGCCTGGGCAGACTTCAATTCTTCTACGAACTCCTGGGGCACGTCGTTCACCACGATAGTCTCGCGCTGATGGTCGCCCAGCTTCTCGCGGAACGTCAGTTCCTCGTTCGACACGCCCAGCTCGCGCTCGGCCTTCGTCTGCTTGTGGTTGGCGCCACCAAAGAACTTCTCCACCTTCACCTTGCGCTGCAGCTGCATCATGCCGTAGAGGATAGCCTCTGGGCGCGGCGGGCAGCCAGGAATGAAGACGTCGACGGGCACGATTTCCTCAATGCCTTTCACGACGTGGTAGCTCGACTTGAACGGACCGCCTGAGATGGCGCAGCCGCCCACGGCGATGACATACTTCGGCTCGGCCATCTGGTCGTACAGACGCTTCAGGGCAGGAGCCATCTTGTGGGTGATGGTGCCGGCACACATGATGAGGTCGGCCTGACGGGGTGAGTTGCGCGTCACCTCGAAGCCAAAGCGCGAGAAGTCGTAGCGTGCGCAACCCACGGCCATGAACTCGATGCCGCAGCACGAGGTGGCGAAGGTCAGCGACCACAGCGAGTTGGAGCGCCCCCAGTTGATGAGCTGGTCGAGCGAACCGGTTACCACATTCACGCCGCCCTCGTTGAGCTCCTGTACGAGCTCTTCCAGACGGTCGTTGTCCTTAAACTCTGCGTAAGGAATACTCTTGATTTTCGGCTTTCTTACTTCCATTCCAACGCTCCTTTCCGCCAGGCGTAAGCCAAGCCAAATACAAGTACAAGCAGGAAGAAACCAATGCTGGCCATAGCCCAAGCACCGTACTCCCTTACCACCACTGCCCATGGATACAGAAACACGGTTTCCACATCGAACATGAGGAAGAGGATCGCGAACAGGTAGAAGCCAATGCTGACGGGAATCCACGACGAACCACGGGTGGGGATACCGCTCTCATAGGGCTCTCCCTTCACCTTGTTGTACGAGCGCGGACCAATCAGCTTGGCGACGACATAAGCGCCTGCTACCAAGACGATAGCCGTTACGATAACGGTGATAAACAAAGTAAAATACATATATTTAATTATTAAAGTTATATGCCCGCTAAAGCATACGTGTTTTAAAACGTGTGCAAAGGTACGCATTATTTTGCGAATATTAAAACTTTCTTTGACTTTTTTGTCCGCTAAAATCATTTTTTTTCTGCGCCCCACGGTTTTGCTTTGGGAATTGCACGAAAGAAGCGCTATCGTGCACTCTATAAAAATGTTTCACGGTTGCACGACCAATATGCATAAACATGCAAAACCGAATGTATAGTCATTCAATGTTTCACGCGGCATCACCCTTAACCAAGTGAAGACCACTTGATTACAGATTTCAGTTCACTTATGGACAGGTGGTTTGTTTTATGCCAATGATATAGCAAATGAGCTCAAACCAATCTTCGCTTTTCCAAGGCTCGCAAATTTCAACAAGACTATGACAGAAATAACCATTTTCAAAAATGAACAGTTCGGAGAAATTTCGGAGAAATCCGGACGATGACCGACGAACAGGGGGAAACCTTCTTCGTGGGAATAGATGTGGCCAAGGCACTGGGCTACAAGAACCCATCGAATGCACTGCAGGTGCATGTAGACAAGGAGGACAAAACCTCATACCTGATTCAGGTATCAGGTACCAAATACGAGGCCAAGACGATATTCCTCAACGAGTCGGGACTGCAGCTCACCAAGGTGAGAATAGAGAAGACTGGTAATATGGTCAGCACGTTGTCTTGTACTGAAATAGGTTGACTCATGGATCGCCTTAAATGTTAAATTATCAAAGTCATTTAAGAATTATGGGTAGACAAAAATTCAGTCGCGCTTT
>CADCIB010000031.1 GCA_902801375.1 uncultured Prevotellaceae bacterium
CATGGTGCAAAGGTACGAAAAATATTTCTTCATGCATCATATATGCACCATCTTCGGCTAAGCATGCATCAGGCTCCCACGGAAGTTTTCATCTGCGCCCTAATAATCTTTCCTGTATCTGCACAGTTATTGGAACAGAATATAGCGGGAAAAGAAGTCGCCAATAGTTTTTCAGGGCGTTTTCTGACTTGGAAAACACTCTTTTCTGACTTGGAAAACATTGTTTTCTGACTGAGAAAACGTCTTTTTCTGTCTTGGAAAACAAATCGAACAGCAACATGTGAGGTGAACTTCCATCAAGTTGCAGTAATGCCAAAAACGAAAATATCTGGGTGAAAATTTGGCTGTTCCATTTATTCTGCGTAACTTTGCGGCGCATTTGAGCAGACAACAACTGTGATTCATTCATAAAATTAATTCTAAAAAAGAATACCATGGCAATTATCAAACCTTTCAAAGGCGTTCGTCCACCGAAAGAACTGGTGGAGCGAGTGGAGTCGCGCCCTTACGACGTGCTGGAATCTGATGAGGCACGCGTGGAGGCAGGTGACAACGAAATGAGTCTTTATCACATCATCAAACCCGAAATCGACTTCCCCGAAGGTACCAGCGAGTACGACCCGCGGGTGTACGAGAAAGCTGCCGAGAACTTCCAGAAGTTCCAGGACAAAGGCTGGCTCGTTCAGGACAAGGAAGACCACTACTACATCTATGCTCAGACGATGAATGGCAAGACGCAGTACGGACTGGTGGTGGGTGCCTACGTTGACGACTACATGAACGGCACCATCAAGAAGCACGAGTTGACACGTCGCGACAAGGAGGAAGACCGCATGAAGCACGTCCGCGTGAACAACGCCAACATCGAGCCTGTGTTCTTCGCCTATCCCGACAACGAGGTGCTCGACAAGCTCATCATGCGCTATGCTCAGACAGAGCCTGAGTACGACTTCATCGCACCCATCGACGGCTTCCGTCATCAGTTCTGGGTGATCTCCGATGCCGCCGATATCAAGACCATCACCGATGAGTTTGCAAAGATGAAGGCTCTCTACATTGCCGACGGTCATCATCGCAGCGCTGCCGCTGCCCTCGTGGGTGCAGAGAAGCAGAAGCAGAACCCGAACCACAAGGGCGACGAGGAGTACAACTACTTTATGGCCGTGTGCTTCCAGGCTTCGCAGCTGACCATCCTCGACTACAACCGCGTGGTGAAAGACCTGAACGGCCTGACCAGCGAGCAGTTCCTCGAGGCGCTCAGCAAGAACTTCGTAGTAGAGAAGAAGGGTGCTGACATCTACAAGCCTGCCCGCCTGCACGAGTTCTCGCTCTATCTTGATGGTGAGTGGTATAGCCTCGTGGCCAAAGATGGCACCTACGACAACAACGATCCCATCGGTGTGCTCGATGTGGACATCTCCAGCCGACTCATCCTGCAGGAAATCCTGAACATTGGTGACCTTCGTTCGTCGAAGCGTATCGACTTCGTGGGTGGTCTGCGCGGTCTGGGCGAGCTGAAGCGTCGTGTAGACAGCGGTGAGATGCGTATGGCCCTGGCCCTCTATCCCGTGTCGATGCAGCAGATTATGGACATCGCCGACAGCGGCAAGATCATGCCTCCGAAGGCTACGTGGTTTGAGCCGAAACTCCGTTCGGGCTTGGTCATCCACAAGCTTTCGTAATAGCAATCGTTTTATAAATTGACAGACGAATATAAGACTATAGCGAAGAAGGGCGAGGGCTACTACACGGAAAAACGTAGTAAGTTCCTCGCCTTTGCTCACCACGTCGCATCAGCCGACGAGGTGAAAGACCTTGTGGCGCAATATCGGAAGAAGTATTTCGATGCTCGCCACGTATGCTACGCCTATATGCTTGGCGCAGAACGGAAAGATTTCCGTGCCAACGACGACGGGGAGCCAAGCAGCACGGCGGGGAAACCTATTCTCGGGCAAATCAACTCCAACGAACTGACGGACACACTTGTGGTGGTGGTGCGCTACTACGGCGGTGTAAACCTCGGAACAGGAGGGCTCATTGTGGCCTACAAGACAGCCGCCGCCGAGGCCATTGCCAACAGTCAGACGGAGATGCGCCAAGTGGAAGAACTGGTGACCTACGACTTCCCATACGTGATGATGAATCAAGTGATGCGTGTGGTGAAAGAAATGAATCCCCGCATCGTCTCACAGACATACGACAACAATTGCCGCATTGTGCTGGGCATTCGACGGTCGTTGGCCGAACAACTGAAAGCCAAACTCGAAAAACTATCCTTCTCGTAGCGGCGTTTTTGTTTCTTGAAGTGTTTCTTTTCCTAAAACACTTGCAGCCTTTTTAACTGAATTGGTGGTCTCTTACACAGAAACCTAAGATTTGTTTTATTTTTTTTGCTTAAAATTTGCATAATAAGTATTTTTTTTGTAATTTTGCAAGCGAAATCAACAAACTTACAAGTCTCAGGTGAAAAAGATTGGCTATTTCGTGCTGATACTTCTGGTCTTCACAGCATGTGAATTCAGGCTTTTGCCTACAGAAGACGATACCATCCATCGTATCGAAGTGTTGCGATACGACAGGATGGAAAGCCAGTATCTGACCACCGGCGACTATGCCGCCTTGCAGCAAATGGAAACCGACTACCCGATGGAAACACGCACGTTGATAGAGAACGTGCTGAAGTTGGGGTCGGTAGACGATTCGGAAATCAACAGACGCTTTCTGACTTTCTTCCAGGACTCTACGCTTCAGCTGCTCATCAGCGATGCGGAAGCAGCCTTTGCCAACATGAACGACATCAACGACCAGCTGAATGTGGCTTTCGAATGGCTGACGAAGGCATTGCCCGATATGCCTGTACCCGTGATCTACTCGCAGATAGGCACACTCGACTACAGCATCGTGGTGGGCGACCAGAGCCTCGGCATCTCGCTCGACAAGTATCTGGGCGAGTCGTATCCGCTCTACGAGAAGTATTTCAACGCGAGCCAACGGAAGTCGATGAACCGCGAGAACATCGTGCCCGACTGCGTCAGCTTCTACTTGTTGAGCCTCTATCCACTGCACAATTTCGAAAACTGCAAGCAGGAAGAGCGCGACCTTCACGTAGGGAAAATCATGTGGGTGACCAACCAAGCACTCGGCAAACGGTTTTTCAAGACGGCCGAAGTGCAAAAGACCGAACAGTACATGAAGAAGCACCCCACAGTTTCTGTCAGTCAGCTGCTCGACATGACTGATTATTCCAGCTTCAAATAAGCATGTCGCGCCTTCAGGGTCAAAAGGTATATAATTACATTAATATATCTGAAAAACCGCGCAAGAATACGTTTTTATTTCGTAATTTTGCAACAAAATCCGATTATCATGAAGAAAATAGTGTTATTCTGCGCAGCCCTCCTGATGGCTTGGGCAAATGCAAGCGCAGCCAACGAGTTGGAACTGAAAGACATCACCGGCAGTACGTTCTCTGCCGAGTATCTGCGTACCATCACCCCTCTGGCCGACGGCGAGAGCTATGCCCAGATCAGTTTGGACGGGAAGCAGATTGTCAGTTATTCGTACAAGACGGGACGACAGCAGGCCGTGCTCTTCGATGTGAACAACACCGTAGGGGAGACCATCGACCGATTTGAAGACTATATCATGAGTCCCGACGGCACGAAAATGCTCATTCAGACTCATTCAAAGCGCATCTATCGTCGTTCGTTTACGGCAGACTATTATATCTATACCATTGCCACACGGCGTTTGGAAAAACTCTCCGACAATGGACCTCAGCAAGCTCCCGTATGGAGCCAGGACGGTTGGCAGGTAGCTTTCGTCCGCGAGAATAATATATATTTGGTGAAACTGCTCTACGACAATTCGGAGAGTCAGGTGACGAAAGACGGCAAGCAGAACGCCATCATCAACGGTATTCCCGACTGGGTGTACGAGGAGGAGTTCGGCTTCAATTCAGCGATGGCTTTCAATGCTGATGGCACGATGCTCTGCTGGGTACGCTTTGACGAGACGAAAGTGCCTGAGTTCAGCCTGGAAACCTATAAAGGTCTGATGCCTGAGAACAAGGCTTACAGCGTCTATCCGGGCGCCTATGCCTATAAATATCCGAAGGCTGGCGAAGAAAACAGCACGGTGAGCGTGTTGAGCTACGACATCAAGAGCCATCAGACACGCACACTCGACGTTCCCCTGGATGCCGACGGCTATATCCCTCGCATCAAGGCCACTCGCAATGCCGACCGCATGGTGGTGTTCACGATGAACCGCCATCAGGACCGCCTGTGCCTCTATGGCGTCAATCCGCGCAGCACCGTTTCGCAATTGCTCATCAAAGAGGAAGTGGAGAAATATGTGGGAGAGGACGTCATCAGCGGCATTCGCCTAACCGACAACTACATCCTGCTGCCCAGCGATCGCGACGGCATGATGCAACTCTATCTCTATACGTCGACGGGTACGCTGGTAAAGAAACTCACCAATGCCAAGAATGGTGTCACCGATGTGTATGGCTACGATGAGCAGACGGGCAACGTCTACTATCAGGCAGCCGGTAAAGACCCGCTTAACCGCGAGGTTTATGTCACCCTGAAAAATGGAAAGACACAACAACTCACGCTTCAGGAAGGATGGAACAGCGCTTGGTTCAGCACAGGCTTCCGCTACTTCATCAACCAATGGAGCGACTGCAACACACCGTTCGTCTATACGCTCTGCAACAATCAGGGTAAGCTCTTAAATAAAATGATTGACAACCAAGAACTTGTCAAGAAACTTTCAACCTATACATTACCCCGAAAAGAGTTCTTCAAATTCACGACAAGCGAGGGCGTGGAACTGAATGGCGTGATGATTCGTCCTGCCGATTTTGATGCTTCGAAGCAATATCCCGTCATTATGTGGCAGTATAGCGGACCAGGCAGTCAGCAGGTGAAGAATGCCTGGACGATGGGCAGCATGGGCAGCGGTGCGCTCTATGATGCCTACCTCACTCAGCGCGGCTTCATCGTGGTCTGTGTAGACGGACGCGGCACAGGTGCCCGTGGTGCAGAATTTGAAAAGTGCACCTATAAGAATATTGGTAATCTGGAAGCTAAAGACCAGGTGGAAACCGCCATCTATTTGGGTTCGCTGCCCTATGTCGACAAAGACCGCATCGGCATCTGGGGTTGGAGTTATGGCGGTTTCTGCACGCTGATGAGCATGAGCGAGGGAAGACCCGTGTTCCGTGCTGGTGTGGCTGTGGCTCCTCCTACCAGCTGGCGCTACTACGATTCAGTCTATACAGAGCGTTTCATGCGCACGCCGCAGGAGAACCCCACGGGCTACGATGACTGCCCCATAGCCCGAGCCAGCAAACTGCACGGCGCTTTGCTGCTCTGTCACGGGTTGGCCGACGACAATGTGCATCCGCAAAACACTTTTGAGTATACCGAAGCATTGGTGCAGGCCGATAAGGATTTCCGCATGAATGTCTACACCAACCGCAACCACAGCATCTATGGGGGCAACACCCGCAACCATCTGTTGCGGCAGATAGCCGATTTCATGGTAGAGAAAATGTGTAAATAGTTGAGAGGAAAAATGAAGAAGAGAACTTTATTATTACTCATGAGCGTCGTACTGAGTACAATCGTATGGGCGCAAAAGAAAGAACTGACGCTCGTGGTCAGCAATCCCGACCGTATGCAGCGACAGGAAGTGGTGGGGGTGTCGGTCATCGACGTTTATCACCGCTTAGGAGTGAAAACCGGCACTCCATTGGTCGTCAAGAATGCTCTTGGGCAGGAAGTGGCCTCTCAGATCACTTACGATGGCCTATTGCTGATGGATGCGGCAGTAAGACCACGTGGGGCTGCGAAGTTTACGGTTGCTGTTGGTCAGCCTTCATCATTTGAGAATATTTGTTTTGGCCGGCAGTATCCCGAACGCGTAGACGATATAGCTTGGGAGAACGATCGCACAGCATACCGCATTTATGGACCAGCTCTTCAGCGCAACCAAGAACGAGCCTTTGGCGTGGATGTGTGGGTGAAGAATACACCAGAGCTGGAAGTGGAGAAACGATATGCGACTGAGCTGTCGAACCATCCGCGCATTCAGCAGCTTAAGGCTGAGGGAAAGGAAGATGAAGCTTTCCTCGTGGAGCAGCAGACCACCTATCATTATGATCACGGACGTGGGCTCGACTGCTACAAAGTAGGGCCTTCGCTGGGTGGAGGAGCACCAGCCCTGATGGATGGCGATCGGCTCATATTTCCCTATTGCTACCGCGACTATGAGATATGTGACAATGGGCCGCTGCGCTTTACGGTGCATGTGACATACAATCCTACAACCATCAACGGACAGACTGACGTGGTGGAACATCGCATCATCTCGCTCGACAAAGGCTCTAACTTCAATCGCTGCACCGTTTGGTATGAGGGATTGAACACATCAGAGCGACTGGCGATGGGTGTGGTGGTGCATGAAGAAGAGCAAGACGACTTGCTGTTGGGGCAGGATATGGTGTTGTATGCTGATCCTACCGACAATCCGGAAAAGCAAAACTTCCAGATATATGTAGGCGTACTTTTCCCAGAAGGCAAGGTGCAGACGCAGCAGCTGAAGTACGACAAGCCTGAGAATGGTATCACAGGACACGCTGTAGGCATTGCCGACTATGAGCCGAAGAGCCGCTATACCTACTTTTTCGGTTCGGCTTGGAGTAAGAACGATGTGCGTACGTTCAACGAATGGAAACTGCGTGCCGAAGAAACTCTGCATGCGCTCAGATCACCTTTGAAGGCAATCATTGACGAGTGACCGTTTTCTACAACGTGACAAACAGGACAACCAAAAAACAACGCTACGAGGCCGTTCTCGACTATTATCGCGAGAAGATGCCCCGTGTGAGTACAGAACTGGAGTTCGGTTCTGTGTTCCAATTGCTGGTGGCAACCGTATTAAGCGCTCAATGCACCGACAAACGCGTGAATATGATTACCCCAGCATTGTTCGGACACTATCCTGACGCCCACACGATGGCACAGGCAACCGAAGAGGACGTGTTGGAGTATATCCACAGCGTGAGCTATCCCAACTCAAAAGCGCGCCATCTGGTTGCGTTGTCAAAAATGTTGGTCGATGAATACGGCGGTGAGGTGCCTGAAAGTATGCAGCAGTTGATGCGTTTACCTGGAGTAGGGCGAAAAACCGCCAACGTGATCCAGGCGGTGGCCTTCGGGCAATCGGCAATAGCAGTCGACACACACGTTTTTCGGGTGAGTCATCGGTTAGGATTGGTGTCGAAGACAGCTAACACGCCCTATCAAGTGGAAATGGAACTCCGGAAGAACATTCCTGCAGCAGACCGTGCTGACGCCCACCATTGGCTATTGCTTCATGGACGTTATATTTGTCAGAGCCGAAAACCGCATTGCGAGAAGTGCCCTTTCGAGGAAATCTGTCCCCAAAATCATTGAACATTGAGCATTAAACAAGCAACTTGTCTACTTGTTAACTCGTCAACTTGTCAACTATATTCAATCCCATGCAAGCAGAAAGAATCCTGAACTACCTGTCAGAAATAGCGCGCAACAACAACCGCGAGTGGTTTTATGCCAACAAGAAAGAGTATGATGCTGTGCGAAAAGATTTCGAGGCAGACATTATCAATGCTATCTCACGAATTGCAAGCTTTGATGCGTCGGTAGCCCATCTCGGCATCAAGGATGTGACCTACCGATTTAACCGCGACACCCGCTTCTCGCCCGACAAGTCGCCCTATAAGCGTCATTTCGGCGCATATATCGCCGCCCACGGCAAGAAATCGCTTCATGGAGGCTACTACATCCATCTTGAACCAGGCCATTGCATGCTGTGTGTGGGCACTTATTGGCTTCCTACGAACATTCTCAATGCCTGCAGGAATGAAATCATGAGCCGCATCGACAATTGGAGGAGCATCGTAGAGAGCCACAAGTTCGTCAATCTCTTTGGCCGACCTGGCGATGTTGCGCGTGCACCGAAATCAGCTGATGCTGGAGAATATGATATGGGATTGCCCAAAGGTTTTGGCATTGTTCATTTGAAGTCAGCGCCCAGCGGTTTTCCACGCGACTATGAGTATATCGACTATTTGCGCATGAAGGATTATTGCTGTTGGAAAAACGTACCGGATACTTTCTTCGAAGCTGACAACTGGATAGACGAAGCCATAAAAGTGTTTAAGGTGGGGCGGCCGATGATGGATTTCATCAACGATGTCGTCGACGACTACGAGTAGCCGACAGCGAGTTTGTCAAAAAAACGATTGTTTCTCCATATAACAAAAAAGAAGGCAATTATATACTATTTGACCCCAAGATTACCAAATACCATAAAAACAATACTGACCCCACCCCTGCCCCCCTCCCCTACATGGGAGGGGATTGCTCAGGGGGTGGGGTCAAATCATATATAATGGCCAAAAAGAAAGACACCTCCGAATCATCATTCGAGAGGTGTCGTGAAACATTGTCCCTTTACATTACACTCATCTTCATCTGGACATTATCAGAGTGTTGTCTTCTTTTTAAATCTAAATTTTGTAATACTCTTTGCTAATGCACTGCAAAATTACACAAAAAGGGGAATTGATGTCTTCATAATCTGCAAATATAGTGTGCAAAATATGCAAAATGCAATATAATTAGGGCAGATTGTCAGCATAAAGTCAGAAAACCGTCTCAAGGTTTTGCCAATCCACCGATTTACATTACCTTTGCACCCGCAATTCGAAGGTCGGGCATAAAGCCTCCTTTTCATATATGTTTCACAAAAGATGATTCGGACTCTCATTTTATCCTTGCCGATGTTTGTATGCGGCATCGTGTTTGTAGAACTACTATTTAGCCAATTGCGCCACCGCGATGGAGCTCGTTCGTGGCTCATGGCTTGGGCAGCTACGGCCACACTGTTGTATGCGATGCATTTGAACTATTTCTCTGGTCAGCTACGCTTCTATGAGTGTTTCGACACCATCTATGTCGTTTGCAATCTGCTGGTCTATCCTCTATACCTTATTTATATATATAAGCTCACAGACTTGCGCCCTCTATCATCGCGTCGGTGGGAGCTCGCTTGTTTTATTGGGGTGCCGGTGCTGATGGGAGGTTTGGTCGGCACAATGTATCTGCTGATGTCGCAGGGTGAACGCGAAGTGTTTCAACACGAGTTTCTTTATCATGGTCGCACATCTTCGATTCATGGTTTGGCACTCATCATGACACGTATTCACCAGTTATGTCGTGTTTTGTTCGCTGTGTTCCTAATCGTTTCCTGCATTTTCGGCATTCGACAGATCAACCGCTTCAACCATTCGCTTGAGCAGTTTTATGCCGACACCGAGCAGCGCCACATGGGGCGTCAGCGGGCTGTGCTCTGGGCACTGATGGTGTGTTCGATAGTATCGTTTGTTGTGAATTTGTTTGGCCGCCAACATTTCGAAAGCCATAGTTGGACGTTGTATGTGTTGTCTGTGCTCTTTTCGGTCATGCTGTTGTACATCGGCTGGCTGGGTCTTACCAATACATTCAGCATCATTGATATGCATCGTGATTTAAAGGAACCGACTCCTTCGGCTGAAGAACATGAGGAAACAAAAGAGACGGAGAAGCCAGACGACCGATATTGCAAGTTGATGGCTCTTGTACAACAGACGATGGATGAAGATCATTACTTCCTGCAGAACGACTTAAACCTGAATACATTAGCGCTTCATGTAGGCACGAATCGCACCTATCTGTTGCAGGCCATTCGTCAATGTGAGGGTGTCAGTTTTTCTGAGTATATCAACAGGCAACGTATTGCTTATGCAGAACGGCTGAAAGCAAAATATCCGGAAATGCATGCGGAAGAACTGGCTCAGCGGTCGGGATTCTCATCAGTGTCGGCTTACTACATGAATCGACGACGCTATGCACATCATTCGGAAAAGAAGTAGCATGTAAACCTCTCAGTACAGCCGGTCATTCTATATTTTCCCTAATTGCCCCCCCTGTTTTTCTGCTCTCATCAAGCTCTTTTTTCAGGAAAGCAGGTGTGAAGCCGAGAGCACTCTCAGCCACTTCCTCGGGTGTACCTGCAGAGAGAAGCTTTCCTCCATTTCGACCGCCCTCAGGACCGAGGTCGATGATGTAGTCGGCCAGTTTGATAACATCAAGATTGTGCTCGATGACCACTATGGTGTTGCCCCGGTCTACGAGTTTCTGCAACACGTCCATCAGCACGCGTATATCGTCGAAATGCAGTCCTGTGGTAGGCTCATCGAGGATATAAACTGTCTTTCCCGTATCTCGCTTGCTAAGTTCCGTAGCCAGTTTCACGCGCTGACTCTCACCTCCAGAGAGGGTGGTGGAGGGTTGTCCGAGTTTGATATATCCGAGACCCACATCTTGGATTGTCTTGATTTTGCGAAGTATTTCAGGCACGTTCTCGAAGAATTCCACCGCCTGGTTGATGGTCATATCAAGCACGTCGGCAATCGACTTTCCTTTGTAGCGTACCTCTAAGGTTTCGCGGTTGTAGCGCTTCCCATGACAGGTCTCACAGGGCACCATCACGTCGGGCAGAAAGTTCATCTCGATGGTCTTGTAGCCATTACCTCCACAGGTCTCGCAGCGACCTCCGCGCACGTTGAACGAGAAGCGACCGGGCTTGTAACCCCGAATCTTGGCTTCTGGCAGGTTGACGAAAAGGGTGCGAATGTCGGTAAACACACCTGTATAGGTGGCAGGATTGGAGCGAGGTGTTCGCCCGATGGGCGACTGGTCTACACTTACCACCTTATCGATGTATTCAAGTCCTTCGACAGAGGCATATGGCATTGGTTTTTTCAGCGAGCGATAAAAATGCTGCGAGAGGATTGGCTGTAGTGTTTCGTTGATGAGTGTCGACTTTCCACTTCCAGAAACTCCTGTCACCACGATGAGGCAACCCAAGGGGAACACGGCGTCGATGTTTTTCAGGTTGTTACCGCAAGCACCTCGAATGATTAGTTTCTTTCCGTTGCCAGCACGACGGTAGGGTGGAGGGGCAACGGTGGAGGCGTTACTCTCTGGACAAGGAGTAGGTTCTGAGGCAGATGATTGTGGCGCGGCAGGCAGGGGGATGGTTCTCTTTCCGTTAAGATATTGTGCGGTGAGCGTATCGGTCTTGAGCATATCAGCAGGCTTCCCTTGAAACACCACCTCTCCTCCTTTACGTCCAGCACGCGGTCCGATGTCTATGATGTAGTCGGCATTGAGCATCATGTCTTTGTCGTGTTCTACAACGATTACGGTATTTCCGATGTCGCGCAGTTCTTTCAGCGAGGCAATCAGACGCTCGTTGTCGCGTTGATGAAGTCCGATTGACGGCTCGTCAAGGATATAAAGCACGTTCACCAATTGCGAACCAATCTGTGTGGCAAGCCTGATACGCTGACTTTCACCCCCAGAGAGCGATGCTGAGGGGCGGTCGAGCGAGAGATAGTCGAGCCCCACCTCCAACATAAAACCCAACCGTGTCTGTATCTCCTTGATAATTTCTGCGGCTATCTGTTGTTGCTGATGATCCATGTGCTCTGGTGCGACGTTGAGCCATTCGCGCAGTTCAGCAATATCCATCTGAGCCAATTCCGTGATGTTCTTGTCCCAGATCTTATACGAGAGCGACTCTCGGTTGAGTCTCATGCCCTTACATTCCGGACATTGCGTGGTGGCCAGGAATTGGTCGGCCCATTTCTGCGCGCTGGCGCTGTCGTCGTGTTCCATCACGTTGCGCAGATATTTGATAATACCGTTGAACTCCACATAATAGTCGGACGAAGTGTGTACAAGTTCTTTGTCGATGCGCACATTGCCTAACGATCCGTAGAGTATCTCGCTCATAGCATCCTGCGGAATGTCCTTCACAGGAGTTTTGACTGTGCAGTCATATTTCTCCAAGATGCTCTCTATCTGCCAGAAAATCATCTGATTCTTGTATTTGCCCAAAGGGACGATGGCTCCCTCGTGAATGGAGAGACGGTCGTCGGGTATCACCTTAGCAAGGTCGATGGCGTTCACAAATCCCAACCCTTTGCAATGGGGGCAGGCCCCTTCCGGCGAGTTGAACGAGAATTTGTTGGGAGCAGGGTCCCCGTAGGAGATGCCTGAAGTGGGACACATCAGCCGGCGACTGTAGTACTTAAGCGTAAACGTGGGTTCCTCCGACAGAATCATGAGCAGTCCGTCTCCTTGTTTCATGGCTGTTGTAACGCTTTTTTTCAGTCGGTTGTCGTCTTTCTCCTGCACACGAAGCTTGTCTACAACCACCTCGATGTTATGGTTCTTGTAGCGATCCACTTTCATTCCTCGCACAATCTCCTGCATCTCGCCATCTATGCGGATGTGGAGATAACCTTTGCGACGCATGCTTTCGAAGAGTTCGCGATAATGTCCCTTTCGGTTTCTTACCAGAGGTGCGAGGATGTAGATGCGCCTGCCCATATAGTCCTGATGGATCATGTCGAGCACTTTCTCCTCCGTGTATTTCACCATTTTCTCGCCTGTCATATAGCTATAGGCCGTTCCGGCGCGGGCATAGAGCAGGCGCAGGAAGTCGTAGACTTCCGTTGTGGTGCCTACAGTAGAGCGTGGATTCTTGTTGGTCGTCTTCTGTTCGATGCTGATAACGGGGCTCAACCCTGTTATTTTGTCCACATCGGGACGCTCCATACCACCGAGGAAATTGCGAGCATAGGCCGAGAAAGTCTCGATATACCGTCGCTGACCTTCAGCGAAAATGGTGTCGAAGGCCAGTGACGACTTGCCCGATCCGCTCAGTCCTGTAACAACTGTCAGACTGTTGCGGGGGATGTCCACGTCGATATCCTTCAGGTTATGTACGCGGGCTCCATAGACAGAGATTTTTTCCATAACAGAAAATAGGCTAAAAACCCTCCATGACTCTTTTCAAAAGGAGGGGAGAGAAGTGGTATGTGCTATTCGGAAACGCTGGAGTTGCCGTTCTCATTGAAGGTACGAAGTAGGTTCACGTCTGTGCGAATGTGGTATTTCCTACCATCTGCCCCTTTGGCTTTCACCTCGCAGAAATAAACACCCTGTTTCACATCGACACCATTGAACTTACCGTCCCAGCCACCAGCCGGATCGTCCCACTCGTAGAGTTTCTGCCCCCAGCGGTTGTAGATGGCGGCGTGGAACTCCACAAGCGACTGCCATCCGCGTTTGGCCTTGTAGACATCATTGAAAGTGTCGCCGTTAGGGGAGAAGGCATTTGGCATCTCCAGACGGCTCTCGCTTATGACGAGCCGGAAGGGTTCTGTCTCATCCCGGTAAGGTATGGTGTCGTTGCCTTTGACAAAAGTAGCGTAGAGCACAATCAAGTGTGATCCGGAATCAGTGAACCGATATTCGGTGTCTTCTTCATAGCGGATGAGGTAGGGTTCTTCCTCGCCTTCTTTCGAAAATCTCCATTCGTAGTTGGCAGTATAGTCGCCCACATTTTCAGGATTTGCCATGAAGCGTCCGATGATGGGTGCAGATCCGGCATACTGCGCGCTGTCGGTTTCCTCGCCATTGGCTTTGATAAAGGTGACAGAGGGGTGAACAGAAGGATATTCATCGTCAGCCCAGAGGCTCTGTGCCGTTAAAATCAGCATTGATAGTGCAAATAATCGAAATATTTTCATTTTGTTGTCTGTTTATTGTGCAAAGATACAACTTTTTTTGTAAATTTGCATCCAAATTCATCAACTAAGCGTTATTATGATGCATTATTTAAGATATTTTGCGCTAATATTCCTCTTTTTAGGAGGTATGGAGGTGGAAGCACAAGTTCAGAACTGGCAGACCATGCACAAAGTGAAAAAGAAGGAGACGCTCTTCGGCATCTCACGTCAATACGGTATTAGTGTGGAGGAACTGATGAAGGCGAACCCCGAGATGAGCTTGCCCAACTACAAACTTCGGAAGGGTGACTACATCTATATTCCCTATCCTACAGAGAAAGTGGAGACGCCCAAGGAGCCTGTGAAGCCAGTCGACGACATCACGAAACGGCCCATCCGCGTAGGCGTGATGTTGCCTCTTCACGATGTCGACGGTGATGGTCGACGCATGGTGGAGTATTATCGTGGCATGCTGATGGCTATCAGTGAACTGAAACGGCAGGGCGTTTCGGTGGATGTCCGTGCGTGGAACGTCAACATCGATGCCGACATCCGGCAGACCTTCCTTCAAGAAGGAGCCGACAAACTCGACATTATCTTCGGACCACTCTACACCAAGCAAGTGAAACACTTGGGCGAGTTTGCCCGCAAGAACAATATCCGCGTGGTCATTCCGTTCTCCATCAACGGTAATGAAGTGGCTGAGAATCCCTTCGTTTACCAAGTATACCAGTCGCCTGAGGAGCTTAACAGCAAAGCCATCAGCTCCTTTCTCGCCCGTTTTGCCGACTATCATCCCGTCATCATTGACTGTAACGACAAAACTAGCAATAAGGGCATCTTCACCTTTGGGCTGCGCGAACAGCTCGAGAAGCGAAATATAGAATACAGCATTACCAACCTTACCAGCTCCGACGAGTTGTTTGCCAAAGCATTCTCACTCGACAAGCCCAATGTAGTGATACTGAACACTGGACGTTCGCCAGAACTTACTGCTGTGTTCAAAAAGCTCGATGTACTGACGCAGAACAACCGCAACCTGAGAGTGTCGATGTATGGCTATACCGACTGGCTTCTCTACGAACGTATCAACAAGGAACGCTTCTTCCAGTACGACGTTTTCATACCCACCCATTTCTATCATAACGCATCGTCGTCGAAAACTGCTCAGCTCGAGAGCGACTATCAGCGCTGGTTCCATACGCCGATGATGGAAGCCAAACCGAGGTTCGCCATCACAGGCTACGATCAGGCTATGTTCTTCCTCAAAGGCATCCATGTTCAGGGCAACGACTTCACCGGCAATAAACCCGATACACAGGCCGTGCAGACTCAGTTCAAGTTCGACCGTGTGGGTACGGGAGGCTGGCAAAATAACCAGTTTATGCTGATACACTACAACCACGACAAGACAATTTCTACCGTTACGTTCTAATTCTTCCATTTTGATGAACAAATCAGTATTCCTCAGCCGTTTCTTATGGGCATGTTGCTTGTTGCTACTTTTCTACTTGCCCACAAAGGCGCAGATTGGCGAGCATCGCAACGACCTGGCCATCGGTGTGAATGGTGGATATGTACTGAGCAATGTGGCCTTCCTGCCTAAAGTGCCCCAGTCGCTCCACGGCGGGTTAACGGGCGGATTGTCTGTCCGTTACGTCTGCGAGAAGTATTTCAACACCATCTGCTCTATTTATGGCGAGGTGAACCTGGCACAGATAGGATGGAAAGAGCGGATATGGGATAGGAACGACAAACCTGTCATCAACGAAACAACGGGTGTGGCAGAACAATGCCAGCGAGATATGACTTATCTGCAGGTGCCGGTCTTCGCACACCTGGCTTGGGGACGCGAACAGAAGGGGATGCAGTTCTTCTTCCAGGCTGGACCTCAGGTTGGCTTTCATCTCTCCGACAAGACCGTAAAGAACTTCGAACTGTCTGACCGGAATCTCCTCGATCGAGTGAATAATACCGTACAGCAGGATACTATGGCCGTACAGAACAAGGTGGACTATGGTATTGCAGCTGGTGTAGGTATGGAGTATTCTCATCCGAAGATGGGACATCTCTTGCTCGAAGCGCGCTATTACTATGGACTGGGTAATATGTATAAGGACACGAAGCGCGACTTTTTCAGCACTTCACGTTTCAGCAACATCGTCGTGAAGCTTACCTATTTCTTCGACATTACTCGCACTCGGCGCGATCAAGCACAATAGACTATATGACTCAAGAACTGCAACTCAGGCTATTGCCTCAGCAGGCTGCCAATGAGCAATCCATCAAGGAATATGTAGCCCGCGAACAGGGAACTGACATACGCACTCTCCGACACATTCGGGTGCTCAAACGCAGTATCGATGCTCGTCAGCGTACCATCTACGTCAATCTGAAAGTCCGTATATACATCAACGAGGATCCAGACGATGAGGCTTTCGCGCGCGTTATATATAATAATGTGAAAAAACGTCCAGCTGTGGTGGTGGTAGGAGCAGGACCGGGAGGGCTCTTTGCCGCCCTGCGGTTGATAGAATTAGGACTGCGACCCATCGTTGTGGAACGTGGCAAGGACGTGCACGAGCGGAAGAAAGACCTCAGCCTGATCACCAAGATACAAAAAGTCGATGCTGAGAGCAACTACTGCTTTGGCGAAGGTGGTGCCGGAGCCTACAGCGACGGCAAACTCTACACGCGCAGTAAGAAGCGCGGCTCGACCGAAAAGATACTCAACGTGTTCTGCCAACATGGGGCATCTACAGCCATCTTGTCAGACGCCCATCCCCACATCGGTACGGACAAGTTGCCAAGAGTTATCGAAAACATGCGCAACACCATTCTCGCGAGTGGGGGAGAAGTGCATTTCCAGACAAAGATGACTGGGCTGCTTTTGCACGATTGTCGTGTGGAAGGCATCGAAGCTGTAGAACTCGTCAGCGGAAGACAGGTAGAATTCCGAGGACCTGTTATCTTGGCCACAGGACATTCTGCCCGTGATGTCTACCGCTATCTCTTTGCTTCAGGCATAGAAATTGAGGCCAAGGCATTGGCTATGGGTGTACGTTTGGAGCATCCTGCCATGTTGATAGACCAGATACAGTATCACAACCGTAATGGACGAGGCAATTGGCTACCCGCCGCAGAATACAGTTTTGTCACACAAGTAGAGGGCCGCGGCGTTTATTCTTTCTGCATGTGTCCTGGTGGGTTTGTTATTCCGGCTGCCACTGGTCCCCAACAGATTGTGGTCAACGGCATGAGTCCTGCCAATCGTGGCACCCAATGGAGCAACAGCGGCATGGTGGTGGAGATTCACCCCGAGGATGTAGAAGGTGACTCTCCCTTGCGAATGATGGACTATCAAGAACGTCTGGAACACGATTGCTGGCAACAAGGGAATATGAAACAGACCGCACCAGCTCAGCGAATGGCCGATTTCGTGAACAACCGTTTGAGCTACGACCTACCGCGCAGCAGCTATGCACCTGGGCTGATATCCAGTCCATTGCACTTTTGGATGCCTTCCTACATCGTCAGCCGTCTGCAGCAGGGCTTCAAGAATTTCGGACGGATGAGCCACGGATTCCTAACCAATGAGGCTGTGCTCATCGCCACTGAGACTCGTACCTCTTCACCAGTAAGAATCATCCGCGACAACGACACACTTCAGCATATTACCGTCCAAGGTCTTTTCCCCTGCGGCGAGGGAGCCGGCTATGCCGGCGGCATCGTCTCGACAGGAATCGACGGCGAGCGTTGTGCTGACATGTGCCACCAGTATCTTATGAACGCATAATCCTAATCAAAGGAGCGGCGGCTTTACCTCGAAAACAAGCATTAATAATCGTCATCGTCGGCCACCTCGGCGGCTTCAAGGTCGAGCTCTTCTGGGTCGGTATCTATGGTAGTGCGATAGCTCTCCTCTGTGAGTTTGTCCTCGTCGTACTCGTCTTCGTCTTCGTCGTAGTCGTCTCTGTCGGGGAGATCCTCGTCGCTTTCATAGTCTTTTTCCTCGTCTTCGACATTGAACTTCATCTTCGGTCTTTCAATGATGGGTTTTACTTTTGCGAAGATGGCTTCCACCCACATGCCCTTAGCAATTTCGAGCACCTCAAAGCCTTCGTTCATCATTTTCTCATACATCCCTCCAGGCTTGCGTAGACGATCCTTAGGCAATGTGGTGGTGCTAATGTCAAAACCACTCTGTATGATGTCCTTGATGCTTTGCGACAAAGAGTCCCATCCACCCCCGAAATTTCTATCGAGCACTTCTATCAGTTTAGCGGCTGAGATATGACGTATGTTTTCGTAGGTCAAGTCGGTAACCCGTGATATGGGACGTTTCTTCACGGCGAGCTTCACTTTTGTATTCTCGTCTATTTTGATGTTTCCCACCTTAAAGCCTCTTGCTGTGATTTTCTTAACCACTTCGGGCTTGTCGATTTTGATTTCTTCAATCTCGAAGGCCGAACGTATCACGTCGAGATAGTGCTTGAGATTCTCTCTCAAGTCGGCATCTTTTTCTGCCGAGTTCCACATTCTGAAAACATCATTCTCCTGAATGTCCCAGACACTGCTCTTGGTCAGGGTTTTTAGCGTGAATGTTTTTTTCTGAGTCTCTTTCATATTATGTTCGTATAATTATATTAAAATGGTAAACGGGTCTCCATCGGGGAGAACCGGGAATTTCTTTCTGAACTTCAGCAATTCCTCGCGATGGATTTCACCAACGATAGCTTCTTCTGCTCCGTTGTCGGCAGTCAATATCTGACCTTTTGCATCGATGATCATGGAGCCCCCAGTGTAATGTGCCACAGGGTCGTCGCCAATACGGTTGCAGGCTATCACATAGCATTGGTTTTCGAGTGCTCTTGCCTTCAACAGCGTAGTCCAAACCTGTTTGCGCGATTCAGGCCAGTTGGCCACAATGAGTAGGGCATCATAGTCGCCCAGGTTGCGCATCCACACGGGGAATCGTAGGTCGTAGCATACTGCCAGAAGGAATCGCATGCCACCATATTCCACAACGATGCGTTCCTTTCCGCCTTTGTATAGTTGTGGCTCACCTCCATAACCGAAGAGATGGCGCTTGTCATAATGCTCTATCCTTCCGTCTGGACAGACGAAAAAGAGCCTGTTCGCCCATCTCCCTCCTACATCAACGGCCATGCTACCGCAAATGGCTGCCTCTTTTTGCTGAGCCATCTGTTGCATCCATATCAGGGATTCGCGATGGTCGGGTGGGGTGGTGCCGGTCATGAACCCGGAGTTCCACATCTCTGGCAACACATACATATCGGCATCTCCAGCCGCAGACATCAATTGTTCGGCTGATCGACGGTTTTCTTGTGGTGCATCCCAAGCGATATCGGTCTGTAGAATACAGATTCTCATGTATCTCGAATTCTTTCGGTTGCAAAGTTAATGGCATAAAACCTATTATGCAAGTTTTTTGCAGATTTTTTTTCCTTTCTCATGGTTAATGTTCGCTAATTGTTCGATAATATGAGGATTATTGCTTAATTTTGCAGCGAATATGTCACAGCCGTTAGCAGAAAGAATGCGCCCGAAGACGCTCGACGAATACATCGGTCAGCAGCACTTGGTGGGCGAAGGGGCTGTCCTGCGCAAGATGATTGATGCAGGACATATCTCGTCGTTCATCCTTTGGGGACCTCCCGGGGTAGGGAAGACAACGCTTGCACAGATCATAGCCCATAAGTTGGAGACTCCGTTTTACACGCTGAGTGCTGTGACCAGTGGTGTGAAAGACGTGCGCGACGTCATCGAACGGGCAAAGAAGGGTGGTTTCTTCCGTCAGGCCAGTCCCATCCTCTTCATCGATGAGATCCACCGTTTCAGCAAGTCGCAGCAAGACTCGCTCCTGGGAGCTGTGGAGAAAGGCATCGTCAATCTGATAGGTGCTACTACAGAGAATCCGTCATTCGAGGTCATACGCCCGCTGCTCTCCCGTTGTCAGCTCTACGTGTTGAAGCCATTGGAGAAAGACGATCTGCTGCAACTCCTCCACCGAGCTATCGCGAACGATGTGGAATTGCAGAAACGATCCATCAGTTTAAAAGAAACGGGGGCGATGCTTCGTTATAGTGGAGGCGATGCTCGTAAACTGCTGAACATTTTGGAGCTGGTGGTCGAGGCGGCCAATGAAGGCGAAACCGTGGAGATAACCGATGAACTGGTGGAAAATCGGCTGCAACAGAATCCCTTGGCCTACGACAAGGATGGCGAGATGCACTACGACATCATTTCGGCTTTCATCAAAAGCATCCGTGGCAGCGATCCCGATGCGGCACTCTATTGGATGGCCCGCATGATAGAGGGTGGCGAAGATCCGCAGTTCATAGCCCGACGCATGGTGATAAGTGCGTCTGAAGATATCGGTCTGGCTAACCCTAATGCTCTCCTTCTGGCCAACGCCACATTCGATGCAGTAATGAAGATAGGATGGCCAGAAGGCCGCATCCCCTTGGCCGAGTGTGCCGTCTATTTGGCTTGTAGTCCCAAGAGCAATTCCTCGTATATGGGCATTGGCCGAGCGCTCGACCTTGTGCGCAAGACGGGCAACCAACCTGTGCCACTCCATCTACGAAATGCTCCCACGAAACTCATGGCCGACCTCGGTTATAGTGATGGTTACAAGTACGCCCATGACTATCCTGGCAACTTCGTGCGCCAACAGTTCTTGCCCGACTCTCTCCAAAATGAACGGTTATGGGAGGCACAGCACACGCCCTCAGAGGAGAAACTCTATCAGCGCATGCTCCAATGTTGGGGCGACCGCTTCAGCCAAGGAGCCGACCCTGCTTTGAAAGGAGGAATGTAAGAAACGTATTCAGAAATAAAAAGAATATAGTATTAGATTAATATAAAATCGTAAATTATTAATTCACATGATGTTGAACATTGTAATATTAGATGGCTATAGTGCCAATCCCGGTGACCTGAGTTGGGAACCGCTGAAAGAATTAGGAACGCTGACCGTGTATGATCGCACACCAGCTAATGAGGTTGTAGAGCGCGCCAAAGAAGCTGATATCGTGCTTACAAACAAAGTACAGATGACCGCCGAGGTCATCAAGGCGTTGCCACGATTGAAGTACATCGGCGAACTGGCCACAGGATTCAACAACATTGACATCCGTGCCGCTCGTGAGCAAGGAATTGACGTTTGCAACATTCCTGCCTATAGCACCGCAAGTGTGGCGCAGATGGTGTTCGCACATATCCTGAACATCACTAACCGCATCGGTCACTATGCTGAGCAAAACCGTCAAGGCCGCTGGAGCCAGAGTCCAGACTTTGTCTATTGGGATACACCGCTCCACGAACTGGCAGGAAAAACTATTGGCATTGTCGGACTGGGCAATATCGGATGGAAAGTAGCCATCATTGCCCGCGATTTTGGAATGGACGTGTTTGCGATGACCAGCAAAAACTCGGCCGATCTGCCCGAAGGCATTCAGAAAACCACCCTTGAAGGCTTGCTTGCCGTCAGCGACATTCTTACGCTGCATTGTCCGCTAACCGACTCCACACTCGAAATGATCAACAAGGAGTCCATTCAGATGATGAAGCCAGGCGCTATTCTCATCAATACAGGCCGCGGACCATTGGTGAACGAGAAGGATGTGGCCGAGGCTCTTCGCACAGGTCGGTTAGGTGCTTATGGTGCCGATGTGATGTGCAGCGAGCCGCCTGCAGCTGACAATCCGCTGCTCTCTGCCCCCAATGCCTACATCACCCCACACATCGCTTGGGCTACCTACGAAGCTCGTGTCCGCTTGGTAGACATCGCCATCAACAATGTGAAAGCTTTCGTCGAAGGTGCACCCATCAACGTTGTTAATGCATAGAGGCGCACTTACATAAAAACAAAGCGCCCTGAACTGTTGAGTTCTTTTGGGGAGGTATAAGCAGAAAGGCCGCTACCGTTGGGTTGCAGCCTTTCTGTTTTTTGTTGAGAGATTTACGTAGGATAGCTTTAGTCTATCCCAGGTATTTCATGAGGATTTTGGCATTGCCGCTGTCGCGGAGCTTAGCTATGCTCTTCTCGCGAATCTGACGTACACGCTCGCGGGTAAGCCCCAGCTGGTCGCCGATTTCCTCCAGTCCCTTCTCGTGACAACCGATACCGAAACAAGCACGAATAATCGTAATCTCACGCTCTTTCAGCACTTTCGAAAGCACCGAGTTTAACTCTTGTGCCATGCTTTCGTGGTCGACGATGCGGTCTGTACGCGAGTCCTCACCGCTGGGCATCACGTCGAGCATACAATTGTCCTCACCGTCCTGGAACGGTGCGTCTATACTCACGTGGTGACCATCGGCAGCCATGCTCTGACCAATCTTCTCCTCGTCAAGGTTCGTCACCTCGGATAGCTCAGAGATGGATGGGTGGCGTTGGTTCTCTTGTTCAAACCGGTTGATCTCGTGGTTGATTTTATTCAGTGAGCCAACCTGGTTCAAGGGCAGGCGCACAATACGACTCTGCTCGGCGATGGCTTGTAGGATACTCTGTCGAATCCACCAGACAGCATACGAAATGAACTTGAATCCACGGGTCTCGTCAAACTTCTGCGCAGCCTTGATCAGACCAATGTTTCCTTCGTCTATCAAGTCGGTCAGAGTGAGTCCTTGATGTTGGTATTGCTTAGCCACGGATACCACAAAGCGGAGGTTTGCCGTAACCAGTTTGTCCTTTGCTCGCTCACCTTCAGGACCGCCTTTGCGTATCTTTTGTGCAAGCTCTATTTCTTCGTCGATAGTGATGAGCGGTGCACGACCGATTTCTACAAGATACTTGTCAAGTGCTTCACTTGAGCGGTTGGTGATGCTTTTTTGAATCTTTAGTTGTCTCATTCCGTTTGTCTTAAAACTTATAACTTTCTGAAAACCAAATATATATGTTGTTTTTGGACGATAATCGATGCAAAGTTACTAAAAAAAACAATACGGTGTTCGATTTTTTAGTTAAAAGATTGTAATTAGATAAACTTTTTCATAATCGATTTGCCCGTATTCTGGATTATCACTACTTTTGCAATTCAAACACTTCTCAATGAATAGGATTTTTCTCTCCATAGCTTTTGTCATGATTGCCGCAGGACTGTTGGCTCAGCCCTTGGTACTTCACAAGCAGCACTCTTTTGCAAAGCGCATCCCTGCAGGCAACTTTAGTGGCATAACTCAGATATCACAAGGATTATATGCAGTGGTCGACGATAAACAGCCTGACGGTTTCTACCTATTCCAATTGGATTTCCGCTTTAAGAATGGAAAGCTGAAGAAGGTCACGAATAAGGGGTTCGTTGCGTCTGGGTTATCCAATCGCGACGCTGAAGATATTGTTTATCGACCTCTGTCAAAAACGTTGTTTATCAATGGAGAAGCTGATTCTGAAGTCCTCGAATATCTAATCGAAGGACAACCATCCGGAAGAAGACTGCAAATGCCAGAAATCTTTAAACATATCCGGCCCAACCAAGGTATCGAGTCGCTGGCGTACGATGCAGAGAGCGATCGAATATGGCTTACCACCGAGCATTCTCTGCCTGCCGATTCTTCACAGAATCTAATCAGGCTGCAATCATTTGATGCCGCCACACTCTTCCCGCTTCAGCAGTTCGCCTATCGTTTGGAACCTCCAATGGCAAAGAAGCCTGGAAGGGCACATGTGTTGGGCGTGAGTGCGCTGACCGCTCTGCCCGACGGCAGACTCTTGGTGCTTGAGCGAGAGTGCTATCTACCAAAGCGAAAAATTGGTGCGTGGGTGATGTGTCGGCTATTTTTGGTTGATACTCATAGTACGGATTCTCTCACCACGTCTTCTCAGAAAATGAGCGATGACACCTCTTGCCTGAAGAAACATCTGCTCTGTCAGTGGCGTACTCGCAATCTGCGTTTGGCCAACTACGAAGGGATGTGTCTCGGTCCTTTGCTCCCTGACGGTCGGCAGGTGGTTGTGATGGTCAGCGACTCGCAAAACCGCTATGGCTCACTCCTCCGCGACTGGTTCAAGACGCTCGTCCTTCCGGTTTCCCTGCAGCCCGTTGACTGAAGGGGATTTTTTTGTCGCTGCCTTTCCAGCAGGCTTCCATCCGAAGAGCTCACGCCAAGAGTTGAAGTCTTTTTTCATCACGAATCCGATGCCCTGTGTGTTCAGACTACTGCGCGTGAAATAGCGGTCGTTGGTCTGGTTGTAAACCTTCACGGCGAGGTTGCCATTGGGCAGGAGTAGGTAGCGAATGTCAAAGTCGCCGATGAACGATGTAGTGGCATTGGCATTGTCGCGGTAGCCAAATTGGCCATTGATGAGCAGGCGGTTGTTGAGCAGTCGGCCAGAGAGCAGTCCTTCGTATTCGGCATTGTTCCACCCCTCATCGCCTGTAGAAATGTTGGCACCGAAGTTCCATTTCGACGAATGTACCCATTGTCCCAGCACGTAGTTTATCTGTTGGCTGATGGTACCACTCAGCAGCGACTGCATGGCCAGCGAGGTCTGGCTTTGGTTTTCTTCGGCATTATTGGCGTTTTGAGTATAGAATCGTCCGATAGAGAGTAGGTAAATGACTTGCTGGTTCATCTCCTCCTCGCTGTTGATGAGCTGGCGCACCATTTGTTTGGCATCGGCACTCACCGTAGGCATATCGAGGTCGAATTCCACATGTGGCTGTTGGGGTGTTCCGCCAATGTTCATCAGGCAGTCAACACGCACGTTGTTCGAAGAGAAACTACGACCTATCTGAAGGTCGCTGAGGGCCACACCGTTCACTGTGTAGAGGGCTTTCAAGTCGAGAGCCGCCAAATATGGGTCGCCTCCGAAGACTATGGAACTACCAGGTTGGAATTGGAACTCTTTCTTCATCAGATTCTGAATGGTGAGTTTATAGAGGCCGTGGTCTATTTGGTAGTTGCCAAACATGTCGAAGCCACCTTTGTTGTAATAGGTGGCGCGGATGGCTCCTGAGCCATTCAATGCAATGTAGTCGCCACTCTCTTTGTCCATCAGCACGCGTAAGGTGCACTCTGGCGTGGCATTGATGAGGAAATTCAGGCGGAGGTCAGACTCTTCGTTTCGAGGAGTGGGGAGTGGGGAGTGAGGTGCGAGATTACTTTCTTTGCTTATCACAATACTATTCTCACGACTCACTCCTTGCTCCTCAGTTCCTGAAATACTTGAATCACTAATCTCGCTTCTCTCCTCTCTCCTCGAAGATTCATCTCTCCTCGAAGATTCATCCTCCCTCCTTGAATTCCACGTGATGAACTCGCGGTTGGTGATGGCGTCGGGCGAGGCAGCATTATATTCGATGAACGAACCTTCTTCGGGTGTGACGTTGATGTCGAAGTCTATCGTGCCACTTCTTCCGCGTATGCTGCATGTGCCTGTGCCATAGACAGTTCCAAAGAACGTGCTTTCACCATAGTCACGGAAATCGTAGCAGAGCAGGTTTTGAGCCTCCACATCGATATCGTAGGTCAGACGGGTCAGTGCCTTGTGATGGAGGGCACCGGTGACGATGCCTATCTCGCCACGATTGTCACGAATGGTATCTCGGGCAAAGATTATCTCATTGGGTATCAGCACGATGGTGTCGTTCGTCAGACGGTAGTGTGTGTTGAGACTTGAGATGTCGAGTTCACCGTTGGCAACAGCCATTCCCGTTAGGTTGATAGCCCCCAAGTCACCATGCAGGCGCAGGTCGCCACTGACATTCACCTCTACATTATCCATAAAGCTGCCGCAGAAACTCTTCAGGAACTCAGCCCTTGCACTTTGGGGCACAAGCGCGAGGTCGATGTAGTTTTTGCTTGGCGAGATGTAGCCTTTCACGAGGGTGCGACCGTAGCCCGACTCCTCCGGCTCGTCAGCATGAGCATCGATGTCAATCTGCTTCTCCTCCTTGTTCCATCGAACATTGGCGAAAAGGGTGCCCATGCGCCCATCCTCGAAGGTGAAGCGGTTCACACGGATGTCAGCATGCGCATCGGGATTGTTGAACGCTGAGCGTACGCAAGCCCGACCACTGACTTTTCCGCCAAACTCCACCGAATGAAAGTTCACGAGATTGGTGATGTAATTCACGTCCACATCGCTAAGCTCCACTACCAACGAGTCGCTTGCATGCTTTGTGCCCTTGCCTTGGATAATGATGTGCTGGCGGTTGTGGGCTACGGCAAAATAGTCGACAATCAGATTGTCCTTGCTATAAACGATGTCCGACGGCTCTACTCGCCAGACAGTGTCGTTGACGAGGATTTCGGAAGGGTGTACGCGGATGTGGGCTGACTGCTGACCTTGTTCGTTGCGAAAGAGCTCTGTGGTGCTCCTCAGGCTGCCTTTCATGGGGCGCGGTTGGTTATCGTTCCACGCGATAGTGGTCAGAATCTCGTTGTCCTGAGCCTCTGCTTCAAGACCAATGTCGAGTAGGGTTCCATTGCCCATCAGTTTAGAAATGCTTGTCGAAGCCACCAAACGCCCGTCGGCATTGGTGGTGATATTGGCTAATGCATTCTCATACTGACCTCCATTGTAAGAGAAGTGGGGAGCAATCATGTCGAGTGCCACCTGCTTTTTCCAATCATTGATGAACCCGTCGATGACCACGGGTTTGTGGAGCGACAGGTCGAGGCCAAGCAAGGCTTGTAGCCAGTCGCTCTTGGTAATGTTGGCATGAAGGGAGAACTCGTTGTTGCCCGTAGGCTGACTTTTGGGCAATCCTGGCAGCATGGGCAGCTTCTGAGAGAGAAAGTGGATGATACTTTCCGGAAGAGAAGCATAGTTGTATTGTCCACGCAGCCCCACCTGACCAAAGTCGCTGTCGATAGCCAGCGAGCGCTCGCCGTCTTGACTGGTGGCGTCCAAGGTCAGACGGTCAAGGCTGTATTGGCCTTCAGGGCTACTCATGGTAAATTGATTCATCGTCAACGAACCATTGGCTGTATTGAGCGAACGGCCTGTGAGGTTGGCGTCAAGGTCGGCTTCGAAGAAAGTGTCCTCGTATTTCTTTGTCAGTCCGAGAGCATTCGGGTTGAATTGCCTGACACTTGCGGTAGCTTTCACATGAGGTTCCTGCTGGCTTAAGTCGATGGTGCCGTTGAGACTGAGTTGTGCATTGGGATCGTCTAATTGAAAATCGCCCGTCAGCGTCTTGTCCAGATAATGACCGTCGATAGATAAGTCGTTGTAATGGTATCCGTTATAATAGAATTTCGAAACATTTCCTTTCAGATTCAGCGCATGGGTTTCGATGGGCCATTGGCCGTCGGCGTGGAGGTCGGTACTGACGATGCCGAGCTGCTCGTTGTCAAGCACACGTCCGATGTTGAAACCATCGGTCTGTATGTGGGCAGAGAACAGCGCACCATGCGTTTCGGTTTTCAGGTTGGCAACACCTGCTTCGGTTTCCAACTGTCCGTTGGCCAACAAGTGTTGAGTGCCCATTCCCAATTCGCCTTTCCAAGAGATACTCCCCAACCGGGTTACAGCGGCTGGCAGTTGTAGGCCGTTGTCGTGTAGGCTTTTGGTGATTTCCTCTAAGGCTTGTTTGCTGACGCTGAGCCGAGTGGCTGGCGCTGAGAGGGTGGGGGGTAATTTAGCAGAACCTTTCAGCCTGGAACCAAACGCAAGCATCAAGTGCGGAACGTTGAGCGTGAGTCCACGGTTGTAGGCTTGAGCATGTAGATTATCTATCTGGAGCCTTCGGTCGTTGCCTTTGGCCTGCAGAGAAAAGGCCAAGGGGCTGTTGAGTTTCTTTAGTGATGGAACGAAAGGCGCTATGTCAGAGGGTGTTATGCGCGATTCGGGAATATTGATATTAAACGTCAGCGAATGGCTGTCAAGCTTGCCGTCGAGCCATTGGTAATGAGCTTCCGCTTTATCGACGGTCAGTTGCGATTGTGGAAGAGCCAACCTGAAATCTGTCAGCAAGGCCTGTTGTTTGTCGGCTTTCAGTTTCATTTCAAATGATTTCAGCCGAAGGCCTGAAGCCTCGCGAAACGACAGTTTCTTGATATGTGCATCGACTTCGCTGTCTGTGAGATGCGAAATCACGAGGTGGGCGCTGATATCGCACAGGTCGATGTGCGCAGCGTTAAAGCGGTTGTGCGTAGGCGGCAGATCCAGACGATGGTAACTGATGGCACTATGGCGCACCACCAGCGAATAAATGCTCAGATCGAGGGGAGTCTTCTTGTCGGAGTCTTTTGAGGCCAATGAATCGAGCACGAACTGGAAATTGGGCTTGTCGTCGGCACTGACTTTATATAGATCAGCATGAAGCCCGAATATTTGAGCCGACGAAACAGATATTTTTCCGCGCAACAAAGCAGGAACACTTGCCTTTGCCGATAGTCGAGAAGCTCTGAAGAAAGGCTTCCCAGCCTGATCTTTCATCTTTACATTGTCGACAATGATGCGGTTGAAGAGCCCGATTTCTACGCGCCCGACACTTACTTCCGTGCCCAGTTTCTTAGTCAGCAAGCTCGCCGCTGTGTTTCCCATGAAAGCCTGTATTGCCGGTATTTTCAGCAATACGACCAAGAGTAGGTAGAGACCGATGACAGTCCAGAGCACTCCGCGTATGATGTGTTTTATTGCTTTCAAACTGCTGTAATAATTTGCAAAATTACGAAGAAAAATCGTAACACGCAAATTTTGAATTACAAAGCATGTTAAAAACATGATGGACTTGTTGTAATTGTTTTAGAAATATCCTTACGAAAAGTAATAGTTCTTGACAACGGAATTTTCAATTCTACACAAAGGCAAAGGCGCTTTCCTGCAATGTTTTTCTCGTTCAATAGCTCTCCACTTGCAATTTGCGTCACTTTATGACGTGATTTGACGCTAATCATAACGTGATTTGACGTTGATCACCGTGCAAACTGACATCAATCGCAGGCTCATCTGATATCGTTGAGCGTCCGAAACGACATGTTTCAGCGGATAAACTGTCCTTTATGGTGGTGGAATCGCAAGCAAATGAGTTGTAAACACACACAAACTTCTATATTTCAAAGAGTTAGCAAAAAACACCCAAAAACGCCCTTCGTTGCGACCAGTGAAAGCCTGAATGAAAAGAAAGAATCCTCAGCGCACTTATTTCTGACAAAAACTTGACAGAAACCGTATGCCATCAGCTTGAATAAATACAAAAAGTGGGTGGTTAAAATGCAGAAAAAGAAAGAAAAGTTTGTATTGTTATTTTTTTTTCATTACCTTTGCAGGGTATTTTGAATTCAATAAGTATAACTTCAAAATAATATCAATGGTAAAGGTAATAAAATTGCGAAAAGGCCTGGACATTCACCTCAAGGGTGCGGCTGAGCCCGATTTGCAGAAAGCCCTTCAAGGAGGCGTCTATGCGCTGACTCCCGAGAGCTTCTGCGGCTTGGTGCCGAAAGTCGTCGTTCGCGAGGGTGACCATGTACGGGCTGGGGACGCGCTGTTTGTCAACAAGTTGTGTCCCGACGTCAGGTTTGCCTCGCCCGTGAGCGGAAAAGTCATCGCCGTGGAGCGCGGTGAACGCCGAAAGGTACTCTCCGTTCAGGTAAAGGCAGACGAAAAGCAGGAATTTGTTGACTTTGGAGGGGTAAATGTGAGCCAATTAGACGGCGAGCAGGTGAAGCAGAAATTGCTCGAATCTGGGCTTTTCGGCTTCATCAACCAATTGCCCTATGCAGTCTCCACAACCCCTGACACACAGCCAAAAGCCATCTTTGTGAGTGCTTTGCGCGACAAACCGCTGGCTGCCGACTTTGAGTTTGAGCTTAAGGACAATGAAAAAGATTTCCAGACAGGACTGACCGCTTTGTCGAAGATGGCGAAGACCTATCTCGGAATTGGCGCGAAACAGACCGCTCAGGCGCTGACCGATGCTGCCGATGTGGAAGTCAACGTGTTCGACGGCCCCTGTCCGGCAGGTAATGTCGGTGTGCAGGTGAACCACATCGCCCCCGTGAACAAGGGAGAAGTGGTGTGGACGGTAGATCCTATGGTGGTGGTCTTCATCGGTCGACTGTTCAACAATGGTCATGTTGACCTCCGCAGGAAAGTGGCTTTGGCCGGAAGCGAAGTGTTAAATCCAGCCTATTATGATGTAATGGTAGGACAGCGTGTAGGCGATTTGACCGATGAAAACGTGAAGGACGGCCATAAGGTGCGCATCATCAATGGCAATGTGCTGACAGGAAAGCCTTGTAAGGCTGACGATTTCTTGGGTGCATTCACCTCGGAAGTGACGGTTATCCCTGAAGGCGACGATGCCGACGAGATGCTCGGTTGGATCATGCCTCGACTGAACCAGTTCTCTGTCAACCGTAGCTATTTCTCGTGGCTCTTTGGGAAAAAACGCGAGTATGCTCCCGATGCTCGTATTAAGGGTGGCGAACGCCACATCATCATGAGTGGCGAGTACGATCGTGTGCTGCCGATGGACATCTTTGGCGAGTATCTCATCAAGGCCATCATCACAGGCGACATCGACCGGCAGGAGCAATTGGGCATTTACGAGGTAAGCCCGGAGGACTTCGCTTTGGCCGAGTTTGTCGACTCTTCGAAGCTGGAGCTGCAGGCCATCGTACGCAAGGGACTCGACATCCTGCGCAAGGAGAATGCATAATGTTCAACGTTCAATATTCAATGTTCAATGAAAGTATTAAGGAATTATCTCAATAAGGTGAAGCCGCAGTTCGAGCCCGAGGGCAAATTGCATGCGTTCCGCTCGTTGTTCGACGGCTTCGAGACCTTCCTGTATGTTCCAAACACAACGGCGAAGAGCGGCGTGAACATTCACGATGCCATCGACTCGAAGCGCATCATGTCGATGGTGGTCATCGCGTTGCTGCCGGCCATGCTGTTTGGTATGTATAATGTGGGCTATCAGAACTACCTTGCTGCAGGTGCTTTGGAGGGAGCCTCGTTCTGGGCCATGTTCTTCTACGGCTTCTTTGCCGTACTTCCCAAGATTCTTGTTTCCTACATCGTTGGCTTAGGCATCGAGTTTGCCTGGGCACAATGGAAGGGCGAGGAGATTCAGGAGGGTTTCCTCGTGAGTGGTATTTTGATTCCGCTCATCATCCCCGTCAATTGTCCGCTTTGGATTCTCGCCATTGCTGTCGCATTCGCCGTGATTATCGGTAAGGAGATCTTCGGCGGCACGGGCATGAACATCTTCAATCCGGCTCTGCTTTGCCGCGCTTTCCTCTTCTTTGCCTATCCTTCGAAGATGAGCGGCGATCAGGTTTGGGTGGCCAACGACACCATCTTCGGCCTCGGAAACACATTGCCCGACGGCTTCACGATGGCCACTCCGCTTGGACAGGTGGGTGCCGGAACGGACGTGAGCGCACCCCTTTGCGATATGATCACGGGCTTCATTCCCGGCAGTATTGGAGAGACGAGCGTCATCGCTATCGCCATCGGAGCCTTTATTCTGCTCTGGACAGGTATCGCCTCTTGGAAGACCATGCTGAGCGTCTTCGTTGGCGGCGGCCTGATGGCCTGCCTGTTTGAGTCGTTGGGAAGCACACCGCTCCATTGGTATGAGCATCTCGTTTTGGGCGGTTTCTGCTTTGGTGCCGTATTTATGGCTACCGACCCAGTTACATCATGCCGTACAGAGTGCGGTAAATGGATCTATGGTTTCATCATCGGCGTAATGGCTGTAGTCATTCGCGTCATGAATCCTGGCTATCCCGAGGGCATGATGCTGGCTATCCTGCTGATGAACATGTTTGCTCCCACCATCGACCACTTCGTGGTGGAGCGTAATATCTCGAAACGAATGAAGAGAGGAGGTATCAAATGAGTAAGCTGAATACAAACTCCAACGCCTACATTATTATATATAGTGCGATACTCGTCGTGGTGGTGGCCTTCCTGCTGGCATTCATCTTCAAGGCCCTGAAGCCGATGCAGGATGCCAATGTGGCCCTCGACATCAAGAAACAGATACTCTATTCGCTCAACATCCGCGGCCTCGACGGTCATAAGGCTGAAGCCAAATATGCCGAGGTGGTGAAGGAAGAGCAGCAGGCCGGCGACAAGCCCTATTATGTCTGCGACATCGACGGTCAGCGTAAGTATGTCTTCCCATTGAAGGGTATGGGGCTCTGGGGCGGCATCTCTGCTTTTGTGTCGGTCGACGACGATCTGAACACCATCTATGGCGCCTATTTCAACCATGAAGGCGAGACCGCCGGCTTGGGAGCCGAGATCAAGGATTCTCAAGAGTGGCAGGAACGTTTCCAAGGCAAGAAGATCTACGGTGAGGATGGACAGCTGGCCATCGGCGTAGTGAAGAATGTGGAAATACCAGAAAGCCAGGTTGACGTCGTCACAGGTGCCACGCTGACTTCTAATGGTGTGAGCGACATGCTTCGTGAAGGACTGAACGAGTATATTTCTAAATTGAAGGAGGAATAAATTATGGCACTTTGGAATAAGCAATACAAAGAGGCTCTCACCAATCCGCTGAACCTCGACCACCCGATACTTATACAGGTGTTGGGCATCTGCTCGGCCCTCGCCGTCACCTCGCAGCTGAAGCCTGCCATCGTGATGGGATTGGCCGTAACGGTGATAACGGCGTTTGCCAATGTCATCATTTCCCTGATTCGCAACACTATCCCCAATCGCATCCGTATTGTGGTGCAGCTGGTGGTGGTGGCAACGCTCGTCACCATCGTGTCGCAGGTCCTCAAGGCCTTTGCCTACGATGTGAGCGTGCAACTTTCTGTCTATGTGGGACTCATCATCACCAACTGTATCCTGATGGGTCGTCTGGAGGCTTTCGCCATGCAGAACAAACCATGGCCGTCGTTCCTCGACGGTATCGGCAATGGACTGGGCTATGCGATGATTCTTGTCATCGTGGGCGCCTTCCGTGAGTTCTTCGGGCGCGGCTCGCTCTTAGGATTCCAGATCATCCCCGACAGCTTCTACGACTTCGGCTATATCAACAACGGCATGATGACGATGCCAGCTATGGCACTCATCCTCGTTGGTTGTGTTATTTGGGTACACAGAGCTTACTTTTATAAGGAGAAATAAGTTATGGAACACGCAATAAGTTTATTCTTTCGGTCGATATTTGTCGACAACATGATATTCGCCTTCTTCCTCGGCATGTGTTCTTACCTTGCCGTTTCGAAGACCGTGAAGACTAGTATCGGACTGGGAATGGCTGTAACCTTCGTGTTGCTGGTAACCGTTCCCGTCGACTATCTCCTTCAGACAAAGGTGCTCGGCCCAGACTGTTTGGTGGAAGGCGTTGACCTGAGCTACCTCTCGTTCATCCTTTTCATCGCCGTCATTGCCGGTATCGTTCAACTTGTGGAGATGGTGGTTGAGCGCTATAGCCCCTCGCTCTATGCCGCTTTGGGCATTTTCCTTCCGCTTATCGCCGTGAACTGCGCCATCATGGGTGCCTCGCTCTTCATGCAGCAGCGCATCCTGCTCGACCCGTCGAACACACAGGCCATCACCAGCGTCTGGGACGCGATGGTCTATGCCGTAGGCTCGGGCATCGGTTGGACGCTGGCCATCGTGTCGCTGGGCGCCATCCGCGAAAAGATGCAGTTCTGCGATGTACCCAAACCCCTTCAGGGACTGGGCATTACGTTCATCGTTGTAGGTCTGATGGCAATGGCCATGATGTGTTTCTCTGGACTAAATATATAATAAGGTATGGCACAGTTTATAGCATATAGCATAGGAGTTTTCCTCATTGTGATACTCCTTTTGGTTGTGATTCTGCTTGTGGCGAAGAGTTATCTGTCGCCCAGCGGTAATGTGAACATTGAAATCAACGGCGACCGTACCATCAACGTGCCGCAGGGAAACAACCTGATGGCTACGCTCAACGAGAATGGCATCTTCCTGCCGTCGGCATGTGGCGGTAAGGCCTCGTGCGGACAATGCAAGGTGCAGGTGCTCGAGGGTGGAGGAGAAATCCTCGATTCTGAGAAGCCTCACTTCTCGCGCAAGGAGATCAAAGCCCATTGGCGACTGGGATGCCAGACGAAAGTGAAGGGAGACTTGAAGATACATGTCGACGAATCGATTCTCGGCGTCAAGGAATATGAGTGTACAGTGATATCGAACAAGAACGTAGCTACGTTCATCAAGGAGTTCAAGGTGCAGCTGCCTCCGGGCGAACACATGGACTTCATCCCCGGTTCGTACGCACAGATCAAGATTCCAACCTTCAAGATGGACTACGACAAAGACATCGACAAGTCGCTCATCGGCGAAGAATACCTGCCGTCGTGGGAGAAGTTTGGTTTGTTCCCGCTGAAGTGCGTGAATCCCGAGCCCACCATCCGTGCCTACTCGATGGCCAACTATCCGGCTGAAGGCGACGTATTCATGCTCACCGTGCGTATTGCAACCCCGCCGTTCAAGCCCGACAAGAGCGGCTTCATGGATGTAAATCCGGGTATTGCCTCATCGTATATCTTCTCGCTGAAGCCTGGCGACAAGGTCATCATGAGCGGACCCTTTGGCGATTTCCATCCGCATTTCGACTCGAAGCGTGAGATGATTTGGGTGGGCGGTGGTGCCGGTATGGCTCCTCTGCGTGCGCAGATCATGCACATGACCAAGACGCTCCATACCACCGATCGCGAGATGCACTACTTCTATGGCGCACGCGCCCTGAACGAAGTGTTCTATCTCGACGACTTCCTCGGTTTGGAGAAGGAGTATCCCAACTTCCACTTCCACCTGGCACTCGACCGTCCAGACCCGGCAGCCGATGCAGCAGGCGTGAAATACACACCGGGCTTCGTCCATCAGGTGATGTTCAACACCTACCTGAAAGACCATGAGGCTCCCGAGGATGTGGAATACTACATGTGCGGTCCCGGCCCCATGTCGAATGCCGTTGTTCAGATGCTCGACTCTCTGGGCGTTGACCCAGAGAGCATCATGTACGACAACTTCGGTGGCTGATGCACTTCGCATGCCGCCCTCACATGAAAGGGTGGTCGGTATAATAAAGCTTGCGTTCCTCTTTTGTGATAAGGAGCGCAAGCTTTTTCCTTTTTGTTTCCGAAGTGCCTGACGAAACGGCAGCGACAAGGCAAAGATAAGCAAAAAATTATTATTAAAATTAAAAATCAAGGAGAGATTGGCCACTATCTAAAAGATAAGCCGTAAATTTGCACCGCTTTTTGAAGGAGAGATGCTCGAGTGGCTGAAGAGGCACGCCTGGAAAGCGTGTATACGTCAAAAGCGTATCCCGGGTTCGAATCCCGGTCTCTCCGCTATTTAATGAAAAGGGGACCTTACGGGTTCCCTTTTTTCGTGCCAAAAAATCAATTACTCGCATTTTTACCCATTGAAACTCTGCTATATTGAGGGAGTAACGTCCCCCAAATGACATAAGTAGTCGTAGGGCATCTTCCGCTATTGCGAATTCAAAAGTGAAATAACGGCAATTTATTGAGAAGTATAGTTAATAATCGTGATATTTTGCTTTTGTTTCGACAAAAATGATTATCTTTGTACACATATCATTTCATCATCCTAATATGGGCAAAGACATCAATATTATCAAAATGGTGCTTGCAGAGAAGAAAAGAACCAATAAATGGCAGGTTGAACATCTTGATTGTGTGCCAACCACGTTCTCATATGATTAATGGATAAAAAAGACATTAGAATTTGTGACATATTGCATCGGGAAACTATCCGTATTGCTTAAATTGCTCAAAAAGAAGTATACAAACGTCTGAAGACATCAGGCATATTGTATGACTACATTGTACATTCCGAGATACATAGGCGACGTAGATAATCCCAAAGGTGGAGTTCGTGGAGTGATACATAGAAAACAAAAATAAGAGGCTATGCAGATAATTGAGACTATAGGCAATCAAAATTTGATGAATAGAGAAAAAACGCTATTTCTTTGTTCCAAGAGGACTCCTATAGAGCTGTATGGCTATGTGTTCAGATGGACAGACAGCCTTACAGAGAGGGATAGCATAGTATGCTTCAATTCTACCGATATGGAATCGGAGGTATTGAAGGCTTTGCTTGTTGCTATAGTTCCTACCATTTTGTTTGTCATGAACCGCTTTACTGACGTGAATAACATTCAGATAGAACGAGCTCTTAAAGAAAACAGAATGCTCATTGTTATCCTGAGGCGTGATGAACCAAGAGCAAAAGGAGCTACGCCCAAACTTAGAAATGAATATGTGTTATCGCTTTGTCAGCATGTCGTTTGTGGTTATGTGAATAAGAATGGAAGTGTATTCTCGCTGCTGGCAGGACGAAAAGATGTTGTAAATCTTATCGATGAAAATGCATATTCAATGGCATCAGAACCAATTGCTGGCCATGAACGATGGACTGTGGCACAGGACAAGAAGCTGCTTCGGATGTTTTATGATGACATGGGAATCCATGCCATCCATAAGCAGATGCAAAGGACATACGCTGCTGTCTATGCACGTATTCATTCCATCACGTTGCCAGAAGAGTTACTAAAAGGACGAGAATTTGAGGATTATGTACTAAGCCTGTTTAACTTTCAGGAAAGTGATGAACTCATTCTGCAAGAATGGCAGGGCGACAAGTCGTATGGAATGATTCTGCCAGAAAACAACAGCAATCCCGATTTCGTCTTCCGATACAAACAAAATGAATTTGCCATAGAATGTAAGTGGCGAGAGAAGCTAAGTCTTGATTGGAGTAAGGACTTGTTCCCGACAAGAAGAATTGAGAATTACATGAGTTTCTCCAAAGTTCGGCACATGCCAGTAACAATCATCCTTGGCATTGGCGGTGAGCCATGCAATCCAGAACTACTTTACAAAATCCCTTTAGAGGAAATCGTTTCAATAAGCTCAGGAAATCAATCAATAGTTGATTATCTATGTCCTATACTGTCTTTCGATGCTTCTATGTTTTTACAACAAGAGGAAAAACCCAAAGATAAGGCCTATACGCTTAATGAGAAGCGCAAGCAATTTCCTAATGCATATAAGCCATGGAGTGATGAGGATGACAAATTGCTTGTTACTCTATATGATGAAAACAGAAGCATAAAAGAACTTATGTCTATATTCAAACGTAATGAGGGTGCTATATATTCAAGAATCCGAAAACTAATTTGTAAGGTCAATGGAGAGAAATAGTATAATAAAAGAACCCTACAATTTCAGCATAGTTCCGTAGAATTGGGCATCGTGCTACATGTTGGCCATACTTCTATGCGATAGTAAATGAATGAACTAATACATTATTTTGGGAATAACATAGAAGTTGACCCAAGATTTCTTAAAATGCCGTCAGAAATGGCTGCATCTTGTTTATTGTGTCTTTTTTCACAATAGAGAATCTACTTTCCCACGCAAAATCTTCTTTCCGACGCAGAAGTTACTATCTGCAAATATAAGTATCTGATAATCAGTACAAACACCTTTGTTTTAGGGTGTCTAAAGTGACTCCGAGGGACGGTGGGGGGACGCAAAATAGGCAAAAATCTGCAAATATGACTGCCTTCAAAAAAAGAAAATGCAAACATCTGCAAAATCGATTTCTCAGTTCTTTGCACGTTTACACTTTTTAACGCAGGTTTTTGCACATTCTTACATTAAGGTTTAGTTTAGGTTATAGATATTTAATATGGGTATAAACTAAACCAAAGGGTTGCGCTATCAAACAGAATAATTGGCTTCTCTTTCTTTTGGACGGCAATCAAATCTCATATTTAGAGTTATATGCGTGTATTTTGCTTCCAAATTCGATAAAAATGCGAATTTGGAGATAAAAATCTATAAAATAGTGTGATTTTAGGCGAAAACAGTACAAAGCTAATATTTTTTTTATTATATTTGCACCAAAATTACTCACCATGACATTGCAAAAGTGGATTGAAGATAGAGCTATTCATGGTTTTCCTACGTTTTCTATTGAGGATGTAAGGGCTGCTGACTTGTGCTCTTCAGAACAGATTCTTCAAAATGAACTTTCCAGACTTAGTTCAAACAAGACCATAGCCAGTGTATATAGAGGGTATTACGTTATTATTCCCACTCAATATGTGTTGCGTGGATCTGTGCCAGCAACCTATTATATTGATCAGTTAATGTCGTATCTGCAAAAGCCTTACTATGTATGTATGCTTAGTGCAGCAGAGCTACTTGGCGCTGCTCATCAACGTCCCCAGCAATTCTCTGTAATGACGACTTTTCCTAAGCGTAGGACAGTCTCTACTCGTAATGTAACCATTGATTGGTATTATCGGGATGGACTGCCAGAGGAAGCCCTGATTACAAAGAATACTGAAACGGGAACTATCCGTATATCAAATCCTCTTCTAACCGCCGCTGACTTAGTGCAATATCAGCAACATGTAGGCGGATTGTCGCGAGTCGCCACCATACTTGAAGAACTTTCAGAGCAGATTGACATTAATAATCAGTTTGCGCCACTTGCAACTTATGTGAAAAAGGTTGTATGGCAACGACTTGGCTATATACTTGAAAATGTTGTCGGGGAAAAGAAGTTAGCAGATAAATTGTATGAACAGCTTCGTACATCATCGGGTTATTTCAAATATCAACCTTTGAGTACATCGGCAGAAGATAATCCATCTGTCAGAGACAGCCGGTGGAAGATAAACATAAACGTAGAAATAGAAACAGACGATATATGATAAACAGAACAGCAATACAACAATGGAGTGAATATGCTCCGTGGATAGATAATGCCCAGATAGAGCAAGATCTGATTATATGTCGTGCCTTGGTTTCCATCTTTAGTGATGAGTTCTTGGCGTCGCAGTTAGCTTTCCGTGGTGGAACAGCCTTACATAAATTGTATCTCTCACCTCAGCCACGCTATAGTGAAGATATCGATTTGGTTCAGATTACCCCTGGACCTATCAAGCCAATCATGTATCGATTAGGAGAAGTTCTAGACTGGTTGCCAGACAGGGTAACTAAGCAGAAACGATACAATAATACGATGTTGTTCCGTGTGGAGTCTGAAATACCACCAACGGTACAGATACGTCTGAAAGTTGAAATCAATTGCTTTGAACATTTCAACGTACTTGGACTGACAAAGATTCCGTTCAAAGTGGAGAACTCATGGTTCACAGGCGAAGCCGAACTGATGACCTATCATTTCGAAGAACTCTTGGGAACCAAACTTCGTGCCCTTTATCAGCGCAAGAAAGGCCGTGACCTCTTTGACCTTTATATCGCTTTACAGCG
>CADCIB010000032.1 GCA_902801375.1 uncultured Prevotellaceae bacterium
TGAAAATCAGGCACTTGACCAAATTTTATTAGTTATATATTGTTAATGTAACTCATTGATTTTCAAACGATTAAATGTATAATTAACTAAGTATTGTTATCAAATATTGGAATTACTACAAAAATGACAATTCTATATAAGGAGAAAAGAATGAAGGTCGAAGATTCTCTTCCTATGAAGAAATTTCATTGGGATGTAAGCCAAATTGAATTTGCAATAAATGAAAAAGCATTAAGCATAGAATATAAAAAGAATAAATTACAAGGCCTTCTGTATGGATATTATGTAGGCGCATTTTTAACAACAACTCCTTATAATGTCGGATGCCTATGCTCTCTGAAGAATGCATATGATGCATTGGTATCTGACTTGTCTTCATTTTTAGGTAAGACACAAAAGAAGGAGGCATTAGAGTGTGTAAAAATAGCAAAAGAATGTCTTGCTAATGAAATTGGCAAGGTTGAAAGTATAATTGCCAACTCTCATCATGCGTTGTCAATCGCTTCAAATGAAATAGAAATCGAAAAAGAAAGGGCTGCACGAATTTCAAACAAGTATGTCAACCAAGTAAGAGAACAAAATCTTTTATTGAATTGGATAAACACAGTACTCTTAAAAGACAACTGGGGGAAACATATAAACTCCATAAAATCTACTTTAGCTGACGAATTGACAGACGAAGCTATTAAAGTATGGGAAGATGACTGGGAAACGTCGGAAATTAGAGCTTTTCTTAACGACCTGCGACACCATCTCGCAGGTGAGGCTTTTCATCAGGAATGGGATAACGGCTTACTATCGTCATTAGCGGCTTTTCTTGTCAATGGTGATGATTGGGAAGAAATGCTTCTGTTTATGCAAAAGAAGGGTATATACGACTATCGTCTTGCCTTTGCTCTGTGGGGAACATTTGTAGGATTTGCCGATATGCCACGAACATTTACGGATTATCTATTTGATCAAGAGCGTAAATATATAGGTGATTATTACGATTTTATATATAAACAGATTCATGGCAGACATATTCAACGTAATATCACAGAACAACCAAAGCCTAAAAAGTCTATGCAGGAAACAATTTGGGAAATATGGAATAATATGCCTCCTAAATTTAAGAAAGAGAAAAATTTGGAGGAAGGTCTAACAAAGTCATTACCTGCAATTGACTTAAACTCCTTCTTAAATAAACTAAGCAAGCAAACTAATTGGGGAAAAAGAACAAATAGATGGAAATTCTTTAATGAGAAATTAAAACAACCAGACATGTTTAGCAATGGATAAGGATATTATAATAACTGATCAAGGAATACGAGTAGAGGCTGTTACTCCTGTTATAATCTCAGCTAGCCGCTCAACGGATATACCGGCCTTTTATGCCAAGTGGTTCTTCAACCGCTTGGCTAAAGGCTATTGTGTGTGGTATAATCCGTTTAATCAACACCCCATGTATATTTCATTCAAGAATTGCAAGGTTGTGGTGTTTTGGACTAAGAATCCTGAGCCCATCATTCCTTATCTGCCAGAACTGGACAAAAGGGGTATTCATTACTATTTTCAGGTGACGCTGAACGATTATGTGAAAGAAGGATTCGAACCTAATGTACCATCTGTAGAGGAACGTGTCAAGACCTTCAAACAGTTGTCTAACCTCATCGGAAAAGAAAAGGTGATTTGGCGTTTTGACCCTCTCATCATTACTCCAAACATTGGGCCAAGAGAATTGCTGACGCGAATATGGCATGTCGGCAATAAGTTGAAAGGATATACAGACAAACTCGTTTTCAGTTTCGTTGATGTGAAAGCTTATCGTAAAGTTCAAAACAATTTGGTAAAGGAAACAGCATACTTTACGAAAGAAGATGTGGAAAAGGCAGAAATGTCTGATGCACAACGAATGGAAATTGTGGAGGGGCTTGTGAAACTGCGTGATATTTGGAAGCGGGAAGGATGGAATCTTCAAATGGCTACGTGTGCAGAAGATATGGAACTATCGCAGTATGGCATAGAGCATAATTGTTGCATTGATGGTGAATTGATGAAACGCATCTTTGCTGATGATAAAGAACTCGTATGTTATCTCCATACAGGTAAGATGCCTGAACCTGATATGTTCGGCGAGATACCACCAATTCCAGAGAAACAAAAGAATCTGAAAGACAAGGGGCAGCGTAAGATATGTGGCTGTATGGTAAGCAAGGACATCGGCATGTACAATACCTGCCGCCACCTTTGTGTGTATTGCTACGCTAATACTAGTAAGGAAGTTGTACTAAAGAATAGGGACAAACATAACGACGAGAGTGAAAGTATAATTGGCTAAAACTGATTAAGACAAATATCATGGCAATAGTTTCAAAAGTTATAACCCCTTTTTTCTTCTGTGAAAATAAGCCTTATATGGTTGTGTTTTTTGTAGAGGAATTTGAGAATCGTTTTCAAACAGGTTCGTGTGAGAATCCACGTTATATTCAAGTATATGATGTGAAGAAACTCTACCCAGAATTAGCAAATGTGTATGAAGCCAAGACTCGTTTTATAAAAGAAATGAAAGTGGGAAATCGTGAACCAATCAATTTGCATGAATTTATGATCTCTGACTTAACTGATGGTGAGCATTTGTTTATTCGAGGTTCTTATATAAATGGTAAAGAAACACACTTACGGGTAGGGGTATATGATTACAATAATGAACGTGAAGTGGCGAAAAGAATGCTCTCCTTTTGCATAAAACATGGAATCTTCAAATGGGACGATTAGAAAATAGACCATGTAGAAGATATAGAAATGGTACGTTTTCACACATTCTAATAACAATAGAGTGAGCAACGAACAATAAATATTGAAGATATGGACAAGGAAAACAAATTGATACTCTATAAAGATGAAAGTGGCAAGGTGAGTGTGAATACTCGCTTTGCTGATGAGGATGTGTGGCTGACACAGGCACAGCTGGTGGGGAGTTGTCAGTTGGGCAAGGCAAACTTCAGGGAAGACATCAAGCATGTTCTTGAGACAAATAGTTTTTTTGCAACCAAGTTTTTCTATTGAAAATTAAAAGCTTATGATATTGATTTATATTTTAGTGGGTGTTGTGATTATTCACGCGTTGTTCCTTCTTTATCCCTTATACAGGGATGAAACCTTGGATGTATATACATGGACTCCTTGGACGGAAAAGGAGTATGCCTTGTTAAGACGGGCGGCAGGTAATAACAAAGCGGTGAGGTTTCGACTTCTGATGAATTGGATCCTGTGGCCGTTCCGATTATTGTTTGTTGTAGTTATGCCTGTTGTTTTTTATTCAAGTTGTCTGGTATGTTAAAAGAATATGACGGTGAAGTAACCTATAGCAAGGACAATAAGGTTCTTCTGAAAGTGGCAGAATACTGCCGAATGGTAAAAGTGAAGAAAGGGGTTGAGGTGATAGCGACCGAGGCATTTGACAGCAGTCTGGTTGTACATGTCAGCTTACCTGATACTGTCAAAAGATTAGAGCCTAATGCATTCCTGCGGGCACATTGTCTGGAGAGCCTGAATCTACCCGATTCTATCGTCAGGATAGATCCATATGCTTTCCAGTTTTGTGGGGGATTTGGGAATGGACTGAAAAAGATTGTATTGCCTAAACACCTGCACTATCTTGGTGAGGGTGCTTTCTATGGCTGTGATAAGCTTGAGACGTTGATAATACGTGGTGATTTCAAGTGGGCACCGTCTTGGTTGGATGATAATCCTTTCTATTATACAAAAAACCTGACAGTCATTAAGAACTCAAACCCAAACTTCAAAATAGAAGGCGGGATGTTGATGAGTGCTGATGGTAAGATCTTGTTCAGGTGTGTCAATGATGACAAAAGAGTAGTTGTGAAAGATGGCATTGAAACAATTGCGCAAGGTGCTTTCTGTGGTAGAAATCGTATGGAAGAGGTTATACTGCCAACCTCATTGAGAACGATATGTAGGGAAGCATTTAGCGGATGTCAGAGTATTGACAATGTGGTACTGCCCGAAGGAACAGAGTCGATAGGTTTTGAATCTTTCAGCTTCTGCTGGAACCTAAAGACAATGACTTTGCCAGCATCGCTTCGGGAGATAGCACCTTGTGCGTTCGCGCATAGTGACCATCTTCAGAACTTCGTTTACCCAAAGGGAATGGAGGATAAGTTCAAGGCGATGATAAATGATGGTCAAGACGAAGTCCCATTTTAGTTAGTAACGATGAAGGTGAATATTGCTATTATGGAGAATCTCAATGCAATCCGTATCGGCGACTTCGCGTATAGCGACGACCTGGCGACGGTGTTGTGGGCCGACAAGGACATCACTTCACTTGACGGGATGGAACGCGGCGTACGCTGTATTGGCGAAGGGGCTTTCAGCGGATGCGCGAAACTGAGAGTTGTACGAATACCGGAGACGGTGTTCAGAATTGAGGACTTTGCCTTTCGCGACTGCATGAACATTCTTGAGCTTCATCTACCTTATTATATGGAGTATATCAGTCCGCTGGCCTTCATGGTGTCTGGTCGGCAGGATGAGTTCTATTTGCAGATTCCCAAAGTCCTGATACCTAAGGACGCGGATGCCTTTCGGAAATATGCTTTCTTACTGCCGCAGTATATCAGTTGGTTTGATAGTGAGGAGTATGGGGTGACGGATGATGAACTCGAAGAGGATGGCATTCTTGATGAGATAGAGGGCTACCCTATCATCATCGACGTGGATGAGGAGTTGAGAATGTTCGTCAAGTATAGCCTGCAGGATTGTACGATCGTTTCAGCAGACCTTGTGTGCAAGGATAAGGTTGCAGAATCGGATGAAGCAGAGATCATTCAGAAGGCATGGGAATACACGATGTCAAAGTGCAGCTTCCTCCAATGCGATGAGCTTGTCAGGGCGGAAGACTATCCATTCATCAGCCAAATTGACGAGTCGTTCTGTTCTTTTCTGGAGCAAACCATCAGGAATAGCTATCTGTTCGGTTGGGATAATCGCCCGATTGCTAATCTTGTCTATGCTCTTCAAGAAAATCTGAAAATAGGATTCATTTTGCCTGTCACTGGTGATAGTCTGGAATGGGAAGGAAAAGAACTTTATGATTATGGTATGGGTTCATACGGAGACGTCGTCGGACGATTCGAGGATGATGTCGTCTGGCAAGACTCATCCTTAGAGAGCTGGTATGAAAGGATGGAGCTGGACTGTGAGGGCTTGTTGATGTTGCAAGTCATGGAGTACCAGAAGCGAGGTTATGCAATGTCTGTGCCCATGATGAAGCGAGTGTTCCTTGTTTGCATGCGAATGGTGTTCCACATCGGATTGAGCTACGGCCTGAAGTATAAGCGTCTTCATTAGGCTGCACATCAAAACAACCGCTGCCATCAGGCTGGATGGTAGCGGTTGTTGAACGGTCAGGGTGAGCCTGGCCTTTTTTATTCCTATTTTATGTTAAATTTCTTCATGAAAGATACCTGCGGTATGTTCCCCGACGAGCCATATCCTCAGTATCCGGCATCACTAGGGGGTGAACATCCCGCGTTTTGGAGTTCAGAGCAAATGAAGGCATAACGACATGAAACCACAAGTCTTGTGAAAGGCTGATTTTCATCAGAACGGCGGGAGTCGCATAAGTCAAAATGCAGATTCCCGCCTAATATTTTGGTGTATTCGACATTAATGTGTACTTTTGCACCATCTGTAATGATAATGGAATCCATGATGAAGGAAACGGAATGGCTGATGTTTTCGACATCGACGGAGATGGTTCGTCTCCGTGAGGAAAGCATTGTGTGCATTACCTCTGATGGCAACTACTCGCATATCTGTGCCATCGGCGGTGAGACCTTCATCGTTTCTTCTCAGTTGGGGCAGATAGAGCAGCTCATCGGCGAGCAGCTTCATTCGTCGTATGGTTATTTTGTGCGTATCGGTCGTGGGTTGATTATCAACATGCGGTATCTCTGCTATATCAACATCTCGAAGCACAAATTGTATTTGCTTGACGCCTCAGGGCGAAAGTATGTGCAGAGTGCCTCACGCGAAGCCCTTATACAATTAAAGAACATCACTGAAAAAATGAGTGGAAATGGACAAATATGATAACATCGGCGACAATGAGATCCGTGTCATCGGATCTGTCCCTGAAGAGAAAGAGTCGCCGTCTATTGAAGAGAATGCCACAAAGGAAAACAAAGGGCTACGCAGTAACCGAGCTGTCGTTGCTGCCGTCTTCATTGTTTTGCTGCTTCTGGTGGCATTTCTTATACAGCGGAGTTGTTCTGGACATAATGACGAGAAACCAGTGGTAACACAGCTGCCCGCAGAAACTCTAAACGCACAATCGTATGTTGAGATTTCTGACACCATTATTAATAATATAAGTCTGCACCGGTTCATTCCTGTGAATGCGAAACCTAAGTTGGAGGTGGGAGTGATTCAGAAGTTTCCCTCCGACTATATATTAGGCGCGATGGCTGCCGACTTCGGTTTGATCAAAGACAAATACGAAGTGATTGGCGGGTTCATCTACAGAGGAAACATGATAAGCTATTCGAAGTCGAAGTATGGCTTTTGTGCTTTGCTGCCCGACACAACAGTGATAGGCTGCGACCTGACGACAGCCTATTTCGAAAAAGCCATAGACCAGAAAGGCGACTTCTTCAGGCAATACGCATTGGTTCACAATGGAGAGGTGGTCAGTAATCCGCCTACACATAAAGACGCATTACGTCGCTCTCTATGCCGCTTGAATGACGGACGGCTGTGTGTGATAGACACAGACATGAGTGTGTCGCTTGACAGTTTCTCCATCGCCTTACAACATTATGATGTGGTTGATGCCATCTCGCTCATGGGTAGTGGGGCTGCTGTACGGTGGGCCGTTGACAAGGCTGGCCGCCGCTTCATTGCCGGTGCCGATGAATATGACTTCCCAGATGTAGTGAATTACATCGTATGGGAAAAACAAAAGAAAGGGAAATAAAACGGTTTTCATTTCAAACTTTTAAACGGGCATTTCGTACAGATGCCCTTTTTTTTCTTGTTGTCATTTTTCAGTTTCATTAACTTTGCACCATCAAAAAAAACAAAAATGGGAATCACATGGAAAGCAAAGAACTGAAAGAATTGGTGACGAAGGAAATGGAGCGGTTTCATTGCTCCATCCTTCTGGACGAGGTGAAGGAGAGAGTGCGAAGGCTCAAATCGTACGGAGTGAATGACGCGGAAATTGAAGCAGTATTGCAGGACGAGGACATGCTCCCCCGGCTTGTTGTCACGAAAGACTACCAGATGGTCCTTTCGGGCAACAAAGATGGTGAGGTGAAGATGGAACCTTTGGTAAAAGCTGTATATCTGCTGTTTCTACTACACCCTGAAGGGATTGTCTTGAAATGCCTTCCCGACTATCGGGAAGAGCTAAAGAATCTGTATCTCTTGTTGCGTCCGAAAGGATTGACGAGTAGAGTGGAAAAGAGTATCGAGGATGTGACCAACCCCACCTTGAACTCCATCAACGAGAAATGCACAAGAGTCAGGCAGTTGTTCAATGCAGTCCTGCCGAGGAACAAGGCAAAATACTATACCATCTCTGGCCGTCGTGGAGAAGCGAAGATGATAGCTTTGCCTCGCACGAACGTTTCATGGGAATGCCCATTGCCAGATTCACAAGGATAACAAGAAAATAAGAATTATTAAAAAAAAGGAACAGTTGGAGGCGTTGATATGAAGAAGTTTATTTTGTCCGTAATGTTGATGGCAGCCGCTATCGGTATCATGGTGGAGGTAGTGTTCTGCTCGGGAAAGGACAACAAGAGGGATGCCATAGAGTTAGGGGAGACGAGTGACGACGAATCTTCGATGCCGTTCGAGACCTTGTCTGACAAGGATATTTATTTCCATCCTGATATGGTGATGCCTGACAATCCTGTGGTGCGCGACATGATTGATCTGGCCAATGCCTACGCCATTCTGCGGGCGGGCTATTGCGATGCCGAACTGTACTTGCGCTTCGGAATGTTGGTGGGTGACGTTATCTCGAAGATGGAAGCCGACAAGATTCTCGATATGGGTACACAGGCTTCTGCAAGAGATTACATCCATTCGCTTGCGAAAGTGATACCATGCGATACGATGATGTGGAAGGAAAATGATTCGGCACGCTATCACATGATACGGAAAGCCTGCAATGAATTTGGTGATCGGCTCGTTCAGCGTTATGCGCTGGAACGTTACGGCACAATGACAGAGAAGGATACTGAAGAATATTTTGACATCAATCAGTTCATCCCGAATTACGATTCTATCTTCGACCTTCGCTCGGACACCATATCGCACGCCAGATACCTGAAGGGGATGGCAGAGCAGACGATGAGTTTCGACCGCCGATGCATCTATACGATAGAATATGCCGCACATGTTGAAGGCGACGAGAAGGAACAGGCGGTAGAAATGCTGGAAGATCTGATGACATCGGGGCAGTTCTCGCGTTACCTACACCAAGTGTGGCGTGTGTGGCGTTGCCTGAAACAAATGGCGGAAAGTCCGTCGCGCGACGGTATCATCTGCAATCTGGAATACAACCGTATGCGATACCGATGCCTGAACACGATACTCCGACGTGTAGCCGCCGCCCCCAAGGATATCAAAGCCATCAACGACTTCTGTTTCCTGGCTTCTTTCGACAACATCACCCGCTATGGTGAAAGCGTGTTTGGCAATTCTGTGCTGATGGAATACCTACAGCTATTCCCGTTGATGGATGACGATTAGAATGAACACTCGCTGGATGGTGCTTGATGGAATCCTATAGATAGGAGCGTTTTGATGGGCTCGTTCAACGGTGGGGACTCACTTATTTCATGATCAACTCCAATCGACGTCCCTTGACGAGTTCATCGTGCGAGATGCGGAAGCGGTTGAGGGACTTGCCGCCGAGGGTCATTCGGGTGATGGGTGATGGGGGATTATTGACGGTTTGACCATTTTCTTTTGTTATGACGATGTCGCCATTGGGGTAATAGTGCGGGTCGAGATGCAGCGTCACACGGTCGAATGTGGGCGTGGTGATACTGTAGTAAGGTGAGCCCGGGCAGTCAGGATAAAGCCCCATCATGGAGAAGATGAGCCAAGTGGACATCGTGCCACAGTCGTCGTTGCCTGGGATGCCGTTGGGTTGGTCGGAATAATACTTATGAATGAGGTCGCTGACAATCTTCTGCGTGCGCCATTCTTCGCCCTTGAAATAATTGAACAGGTAAGGATAGGCGATGTCGGGCTCATTGGCGGGGTCGTAGAGCCCTTGGTCGAACACCATCTGCAGTTTTTCGACAAATCGCTTGTCGCCTCCCATCAGGCGGGCCAGTCCCTTTACATCGTGCGGCACATAGAAGGTGTAGTTCCAGGCCGAACCCTCGTGGAAGCCGGGCGCATTGGAAAAGTCGGCACCCGCTTTGGGGTCGAAGGGCGAAAGGAACGATCCGTCCATGTTGCGCGGGCGCAGGGTCCCATATTCTTTCGAGTAGTAGTTGCGATAGCCCAGGCTCTGTTTGTAGAATCGCTGGGCATCGGCCTTGTGGCCCAAGGCTGCAGCCAGCTGGCTCAGGGCATAGTCGGCGATGTAGTATTCGAGGGCATGAGAGACAGAGTTGTCGCCCGACATATCAGCGGCATAGAATCCCATCGGCACATAACCGCGCTCGAGGTAAGGGTCGATGTCAGGGCGCATGAGGTTGTCTTTCGAGGGTAGCGTGGCCGACTTGAGGAAAGCCTCATAGGCCGTATCGATGTCGAAGTCGCGCAAGCCTTTCAGCCAGGTGTCGGCGATGACGGGGATGCTGGGGTCGCCCTCCATCGTCCAAGTCTCGCGTCCGTAGAGTTCCCACTTGGGCATCCATCCCCATTCCTTATACATATCAATCATCGAGCGCACCATCCCTATCTGCTTGTCGGGATAGAGCAAGGTCATGAGCTGCGACACGTTGCGATAGGTGTCCCAGAGGGAGAATACGGTATAGCGAGTGTTTTTTCCGCATCCCCGACTATATTCTTCCATTCTCGGATATTCTCCATTCACATCGTTGAGGATGTTGGGATGCAGTTGCGTGTGGTAGAGGGCGGTGTAGAACATGCGCTTGTCACGCTCTGTGCCACCTTCCACCGTCACCTTGTTCAGACAGTCGGCCCAGAGCTGTCGGGCGTTCTTCCTGACGGCATCGAAGGCGAACTGCGGTTGCTCCGTGTTGAGGTTCTCACGGGCATTATCGATGGAAACGAACGATACGCCCATCTGCACTTCCACCTGCTCGCCTTCCTCAAGGTCGTAGCTGAAGAAATAGCCCACCTCGTTGCCTGCCAATTCGCGGCCATAGCGGGTGTAGAGCTTATACTTACCATTATCGCTGTCCCAATCGGCTTCGGGTCCAGTCATTGGCGGCTGTTTTTTCCAATAGCCGGAAGCCTTTGGCGTCTTGTTCACGCGCATGACGAAATAGATGGGAAACACGGCCTGGCTGTTGTAGCAGAAAGTTCCCAACAGACGGAAACCCTCTATCTCTGTGTCGCTCACACGCTTCACCATACCGCCCACCTCGTTTGAAAGTGCATCGCCCACATTCAGCAGCACATGCCCCTCGCCCTTGGGGAAGGTATATCGCTCGGCCGATGAGCGCAACGTGGAAGTCACTTCGCATCGAATGCCGTATTTCTTCAGGCTGACGGCGTAATAGCCTGGTACAGCCTGTTCGGCTTCGTATTCTGAGCCATAGTGATGATAGTCGACATCGAGCTTGCCGGCTGTGGGCATCGTCAGCAAAGAACCTAACTCTGGGCATCCCACACCACTCAGGGTGACGTGGGCAAAGCCTGTGAAAAACTTGTTGTGGTATTCGTAGGGTGCCGACCACCATCGGGCGTCCTTATCGTTGGGATTCAGGTCGCTGCCCATCACGTTGAAGGGGACGACCGACATCATGCCTTGTGGCAAGACAGCGCCGGGATTGCACACGCTGAAGTTGGTGGTACCGATGAAGGGGTCCACATAATCGACCGGTTCCTGAGCCGTGAGGGCAGTTGCGGAAAAGGCGAGCAGAGCCGCCAATAGGGATGTTCTCATATTCTAATTTTGCGTTAATGTCAGTTTCAGGCGGATATCGTCGGACGAGCTGCCTATCATCACGGTGAAGTCGCCTGGCTCCACCACGCTTTCCATCTCGGCATTGATGATGAAGAGGTCTTCGGCATCGAGGGTGAACTTCACTTGGCGCGTCTCGCCCTTGGGAATGAACACGCGCTGGAACTTCTTCAGCTGCTTCAGGGGCTGCACCACGGAGGCCACCTCGTCGTGGAGGTAGAGCTGCACCACTTCCTCGCCGTCGCGCTGGCCGGTATTGGTCACGTCGAAGGTGATTTCAAACTGTGTGTCGCCCGTTTCCTCCAACGAGACGTTATCGTATTCAAAGGTCGTATAGCTTAATCCGTAGCCAAAAGCATAGAGCGGTTTGGCCGACAGGTCCATATAGTCATGAGCGGCAGGAGCCTTTTTGTTGTAATAGACGGGCAACTGTCCGACGCTTCGCGGCACCGTGACGGGCAGACGGCCGGCGGGGTTGTAGTCGCCAAAGAGCACGTCGGCAATGGCCGTGCCTCCCTCCTGACCGGGATAGTAGGCCGTGAGCAGGGCATCGACATTCTCGGCTGCCCACGTCTTGTCCATCGGACGTCCTTCGATATAGACGACCACGAGGGGCTTGCCTGTCTTCTTGAGTTCGCTGAGCAGTTCCATCTGTCGACCAAGCGGTTGCAGCGTGGCGCGGTCGTAGCCCTCGCCGCAGTCCATATCGCTCACACTCTGGGCATTGATCTCGGCGGCTCCCGTTGCCTTGTAGCTGGTCTTGAAGTCGCGGGCACTCGACCCTCCGACCACACAGACCACCACATCGGCCTTTCGGGCAGCCTCCACAGCCTCTGGGATGTTGCTATTGTCCATATCGCGCACGGCACAGCCCTTCACGTAGTCCACCTGCGAGGCAGGCAGTTTCTGACGAATGCCATCGAGCACAGTCTTCACATTGCTGTCTTCCTGCGGAGCGGTGTAGTCGCCCAGCATGTTGTAGCGGTTGTCGGCATTGGGGCCGCACACCAAGACGCGGAGGTCTTTGGAGAGGGGAAGGATGTGAGCGTCTCCCACTGCCCCTGAGGGAGTTTCGTTCTTCAGCAGCGTCACGGCTGCACGAGCCACATCGAGAGCCACCTGCTTGTTTTCTTCAGAACGCACGGCACGGGCAGCCTTCGGGTCGACATAGGGATTGTCGAAGAGTCCCATTTCGAACTTCATCCGCAAGACACGTTCTACGGCGCGGTCGATGTCGGCCTCATCGACGAGGCCTTGTCGGACATCCTCTGCCAAATCCTTGAAAGCATTGGCGCCCAAGTCGGCATCGACACCAGCCTTCAGGGCCATGATGCCCGCCTCGTTGGCATCGTTGACGATGTGATGGGTGTGCCACATGCCATCGATGCTATAGAGGTCGCTGACTACAAAGCCGCGGAATCCCCATTCGTTGCGGAGCAGGTCGGTGAGCAACGCACGGCTGCCCGTAGAAGGTACGCCATCGAGCGAATTGTAAGAGGTCATCACGGAAAGGGCTCCCGCATTGATGGCCTGTTGGAAAGGCGGCAGGAAATTCTCTTTCAGGTCGCGCGCACCAGCGATGGTCGGTCCACCGTTCTGTCCGCCCTCGGTCGTACCGTAGCCGATGAAGTGCTTCAGCGTGGCCAAGGTGCTGTAGGGCTTGGAGAGGTCGCCGCCACCCAATCCGCTAACCATTGCGGCTCCCAACGAGCCTGCCAGCAGGGGATCCTCGCCAAAGGTCTCCTCCACCCTACTCCATCGCGGTTCGCGGGCGAGGTCGATGACGGGTCCGTAGCTGATATGTCCGCCCTGCAGGCGAATCTCTTTGGCTATCACTTCTCCGGCACGCTCTATCAGCTCTGGCGACCAAGTAGCCGCCATTCCGAAGCCTGTCGGGAAGACCGTTGTGCCGATGGCCATGTGGCCGTGAGGCGCCTCTTCGGCCAGGAACAAGGGGATGCCCAGGCGCGTATTCTCCATCACATATCGCTGCAAGGCGTTGCCGCACATTGCGGCCAGCTCAGGGTTCAGGCCGTTGCTCAGCGATTTCTGCGTCCAGGGGTCGGCGCGGTAGGTGGCCCAGAGCATGCCTATCTGCCCCTCGGCAATGTCTTTCTTAAACGATTCCGACGGCACCACTTCAAGCTTGGCATTTCCCTTTCCTCGCTCCCCGCTACGCGCTCCTCGAATCTCATAGTAGTTCCAGGCCAGCGTACAGCGCAACTGGCCGACTTTCTCCTCGAGGGTCATGCGGCTGATAAGGTCTTTCAGTCGCTCTTCCACAGAGAGTTTCGGGTTCTTATACGGCAATACATCTTGCTTTTCTGCCGCTACGGCAACGCCCGCCATCAAGCAGAGGGCTCCAACGATGATAAGAAATTTTTTCATAAGTAGTCGATAATTATCTGACAAAGTTAACCATTTCTTGCGAAACGCACTCCTCTGGCAAACGTTCCATAACGCTTTTTGAAATAATTTAACGCGCAAAGTCCACATTAGGATTACTAACAGCTGGCTTAAGCGATATGCAACGAAAAGGCTGACTGATATCGTTTGGCAGGCTTAGAGATACCAAATGGCAGGCAGAGAGATATCGTTTGGTGGGCAAAGAGATATCAAACGAAGCGCTCAGCGATATTCAACGGCGAGCCCTCAGATAGCCAACGGCACATAATAGCCGCCAACCCTGAATATTACATTATATCACAAATACCATCAAAAATCTGCTAATATGTTTGCATATTTTATAAAAAAGCACTACTTTTGCACAAACATTTACAAAAATTCGAATTGCAGTTAGATCTCAAAATCATACATCGCTACGACGACGAAGCGCTCCGCATGCTTTATAGGCATTTCTATAAAGCCCTCATCGCCTTTGCCTGTCAGATGGTGGACGATGTGCCCGTGGCAGAAGAGATCGTGCAAGATGCTTTCTGCAGATTGTGGCAACTGCGCAACACCTTTAAGAACGAGAACACACTGAAGGCCTACCTCTACAACACGGTGAGAAATGCCTCCATCAGCCATCTACGCCACATGCAGGTGGAGAATCGCCGCATCGCCCAATACGAGAAGGAATACAAACTGATGAACCCGAAGGACGAAAGCGAGATGGAGATGCACCGCGAGGAACTGATGCGGCAGCTGCTCCTGGCCATTGAGGAACTGCCCCCCAAGCAGCGGCAACTCTTCCTCATGGCGGTGAAGGGCATGACGGGCGAGGAAATAGCCCGCGAGATGAACATCAGCATCGACGGTGTGAAGAAGCAGCGCCAGCGTGGCATTGCCAAGCTAAGGATGATGCTACGGCCCGATGCGTTCCTATTGTTATTGCTGCTTTTGGAAAAGACCGGATAACATTTTTTTTCGAAAATTGTCCCTTGTTTTCCTCTTTTTGCGTATTAACAAATAAAAAAAGGAAAACAAGCAATGAACAATACAGATTTCAACCATCTAAAAAAGCTCATGGCTCAAGGCCGCATCGATGCCGAAGAGCTTGAGAAACGTCTGCAGACATACGACTCCATCAACGACGAAGAGGCGCTGGCTGAACTTCGTCGGCTGATAGACACTCAACCACGTGCCCACACAACTTCCATGAAGGTCTATCGCATCGCTGCCGCCATCGCCCTGCTACTGGTGGCGGGCGGACTGGTGTGGTATACTCAATACACGAAAGTCACTCCGCCGGAGATTTCCCAAGCCGTGCAACTGGCTATGCAGCGGAGCGTGGAAAGCGGAAAGGCCCAATATGCGCTGGCCGATGACGGCACGGATGCGCAAGACGCAAACGCTCGTGGGGATGAGCACACGGGGGTGCTTCAGGAAGAGCACATCCAAGGCATTGATGGCACGCTGGCTCCCTCCGACTCCCACATCGCCGAACCCGCTGCGGTTGATATTCCTGAGGATTTCGACCTCATGGCTGCCCGCCGTGTGACCACCTACCACGACAAAGAGTTCTGGCTGAAGCTCGACGACGGCACGCTGGTACACCTTAATTATAATACGCGCGTGATCTACCCGGAGAAATTCGGGCGCAAAACCCGCGAGGTGATCCTCGATGGCGAGGCCTACTTCATGGTGGCCAAAGACCGCAGCCGACCCTTCATCGTGCATACGCTGCAGGGCGACGTGAAGGTCTACGGCACGGAGTTCGTGGTGAATTCCCAAAATGCCGTTGTCCTCATCAAGGGCAGCGTGGGCTTCACACCCAAGAGTGGCCATGAAATGAAGCTGCAACCCGGCCAGCAATGCACCCTGCTCAATGGGCAATGGGCCATGAGCGAAGCCGACCTGGAGCCTTACATCGCTTGGAACGAAGGCCGCTTCTCGTTCGACAACGTGTCGCTGGAAAAACTCATGGATGTGCTCGCGCGCTGGTATGGGCTGGAGATACGGTTTGAAAGCGACAAGACCCGCCAGACCATGTTCACGGGCGAGCTCGATAAGTTCGTGTCGGTGGAACCCACGCTCAGGGCCATCCGCAAAGTGACCGACGTCGACGTGAGAATCAGTGGAAAAACAATCATCATTCAATAAGACAAAATGAAAAAAAGTATTCTGTTTACCCTTTTGATGGCTATCGCACTCAGTGTGGGAGCCTCTGTGAAGAAGACCAACCTTCGGGTGCTCTACGTCGGCGGTCATGGCGACTTGGAGACCATTGCCACCGACTACGACTCTGTGGCCAACGCCAAGAGCATCGTGGCACGCACGGCTGCCTTCGAACGTCTGCTCAACGAGTATTTCACCACGGTGAAAGTCGTTGATGCCAAAGATTATAACTACCGCATGTCTTATGACTACGACGTCACCGTACTCGACGGACAGCCCCAGCCCATTGAGCCTCGCCAGGACATCATGGACGGTCAGCGCTTCGTCAAGCGCATCGAGGCCAAGTATTTCCCCGACGATTTCGACCGTCCCGTCTTGACCATCGCTGAGCTGGGTAAGAACATCGGTGGCCGACTGGGACTGAAGACAGACTGGTACTGCCTCTGCCTGGACCAATGGGCACTGGGCATGCGCACTTCGCACCCCATCTTCAAAGGTCCCTACAAGGTGAACGTCACCCTTGAAGACAGACCTACCCCCGAGGGTGCCAAGGAGTTCGCACCGATGGTGGGCGAAGTACTGCCCGACATCACCCCCATGTGGCGAGTCAACACCAAAGGCTACATGACCGACCGAGGCTACAAGGTGGGTATGGTGTCGCGACCCTGGGGCTTTGAAGACTCGCCCGAGGCTGAATGGATTTCCAGCGGACTCTGTGCCAAGAGCATCGACGCAATGGCGCTCGGACGTCACGCCAACTTCTTCCACTGGGGCTTTGCTGGCGGTGCCGACGACATGACCGATGAGGCTAAGCCGCTCTTCGCCAACGCCATCGTCTATATCTCGAAGTTCGCAGGACAGCATGTCATCGCCCGAAAGTACAACGAGGGCATCTCCACACGCATCGTAGCCAAAGAGAACTGCTATCGCATCACGGAGGAATGCTACAACGACTACAAACGTTCTATCAATCAGTTCAACGAGCAGATGCGCCAACATAGCGACTCCATCAAGGCCGTAGCCGCCGCTGGAGGTCAGTTGGGTCAGCACGATGCCTTCTACCTTCAGTGGCAGCCGCAAGAGATTCCGTCGCGTGAGCAATTCCTCCAGCAGATGGCTGGGCCGCTCTTCGCTCAGTTTGGCACCGACGAGGCTGCCTACAAGAAATACTATACCGACAACACGCCTTACTTCTACAGCCGCTTTGGCAGCTATAGCCTGATGCTCGACGAAGACGCCAAGAGCCTGGGGATCCCCAACAACGATGTGCGACTGCTCAAGAAGGCCATTGAAATCTGGAAGAATGGCTCCGATGTGGAAAAGGGTCGCCGACTCTTGGAGCGCTACACGTTGCTGCGCTACGACAATCCCGACCAATATGCCGCCTGGGTGAAGAAATACGAGAAGAAACTCTTCTTCACGGAGAGCGGTGGCTGGTATTGGCTGGTCAATTCGCAGGACATCAACCAGGAGGGCAACAACTACGATATCCTCAACTACTGGAAAGCCCCTGAGCAGAAAGTGCCTGAGATTGAGGGAACTACCGACCAGCAGAACCCCGTCCTCGTGTCGGCTCTCCTCAACGACACGCCCAGCGGCGACGCCAAGGAACTCGTCATCCGCATCAAGATTCATCCCACCTACCATATCTACGGCTTCGTGGCCGAGCAGGATCCCTACATCGCCACCTCGTTCGACATCCAGCTGCCGGAGGGATGGGAGAAAGTGGGCGACATGAAAATCCCGTCGTTCAAGACAACGGGTCAGTATGGCACCACCATCTACGAGGGCGACGTCACCTTCCGCCAGCGCATCAAGGGCTCTGGCCACGGCGAGGTGAAACTCAACGTCAACTACCAATGCTGCGATGCCCACGCCTGCTTCCCGCCCCGCGACGTCGCTTTCAACTTCCCCCTGTAACCTTTATTTATTAACCAAATAACAACCAATCTTATGAACAGAATCACTAAAATGCTAACGCTCCTTGCGCTGACGCTATGCCTGGCAACTACTGCCTACGCTCAGCAAGCCAAGGACAAGACCGTGACGCTTGACCTCACGCAAGTGACCGTGAAGCAATTCTTCGCGGAAGTGAAAAATCAGACAGGCCTGAACTTCATGTATAGTGCCGAGCTCGCCAAGTCGCTGCCAAAGGTGACGGTGAAGGCGCAGAACAAGCCTGTCGGACAAGTACTCAACGAAGTGATGGGTAAGATCAATTGCGAGTACGACATCGATGGCAACATCGTGACCATCACACGTAAGCTCTCTGGATCGCGCACGAGAACAGCTTCCGGCTATGTGAAAGATGCCGACGGCGAACCGCTCCCAGGTGTCACCATCTGCATCGACGACTCGAAGGTGTGCACCGTCACCGACGTCAATGGCTTCTATACCCTGAAGATTCCTGCCACAGCTTGCTCGCTGCAGTATAGCTTCATCGGCATGGACAAGGCCATCGTGCCCATCAAGGCTGGCAACGCCCTCATTCAGCAGAACGTCACCATGACGGGCAGCACCGCGCTCGAGGAAGTGGTCGTGACCGGTTATCAGACCATCGCCAAAAAGAACATGACGGGTGCTACGGCCACCGTGACCAGCGAAATCCTGCAGGATCGCTACACACCAAGCCTCATCACCAACCTCGAAGGCCGCGTGGCCGGTCTGTCGACCTATGGCGGTGAGCTGAAGATTCGTGGTACCTCCTCGCTCTTTGCTGAGACTTCGCCCCTGCTCGTCATCGACGGACTGCCTATGGAAGGCAAGCTCTCCGACCTCAACATCTACGACATCGAGACGGTCAACGTGCTGAAAGACGCCGCCGCTTCGGCCATCTATGGTGCACGCGCTGCCAATGGTGTCATCGTCATCACCACCAAGAACGCCCGCAAGAAGGGAAAGGTGGACATCGACTTCAGCGCCAACCTCACCCTGAAGGAGAAATACAATTTTGACTACAACGACAACTTCTACATGAACGCCGCCCAGCAGGTGGAGGCCGAGTCGAAATACTACGACTACTACTGGAGCCTGGAAGGCAACACCGCAGAAGCCTATCTCTCCAACATCACCGCCGGCACACAACCCACTTCGGCTTTGGCCTATGCTTACTATCGCCGCGCTGCTGGTGAAATCTCCGATGCCGAACTGCAGAGCATCAAGCAGCAGCTCAGCAAGAACAACTTCGCCAAGGACTTCGGCGAGACCGTCACTCGTCAGCAGGTGATGCAGGACTACAACCTCTCGCTCCGCAGCAAGGGCGACAATATGCAGAACAACGTCACGCTGACTTCAAGCACGACAATCTCGGCATCGTCAACCACATGGACCGTCAGTTCACCCTCAACTACAAGGGCTCGTTCGACCTCGCCAAGTGGCTCACCGCCAATGTCAGCGTCAACGCCCTCTACAACAAGAATCGCGGTCAGGGCTACGACTACAATAGCTATGCTACCCTTGGCGGCCGCAACGGCGGAAGCTTCAGCAACATCTGGGCGCACCCCGCCTACGAGAGTTTCTACAATCCCGACGGCTCACGCCGCAAGCTCTACGGATGGTACGACGGTAACTACTACTATAACGTATGGGACCGCGAAGGACTGGTCGACACGGGAGCCGATGTACTCGACGAGCTCTACAACAACACAGAGACCAGCAACCGCCAGCACATGCGCTACCACGGCGAACTGCTCTTCAAGATCATCGACGGGCTCACAGCCAGCGCTCAATATGTCTACGAGACCGACCATGTAGGCACAGAGTGGTATGCCACACAGGAAAGCCACGCTGCACGTACCCTGCGCAATGCATTCACCAGTCTGGATGAGAACGGCAATGTCGTCCACCTCACACCCGAAACGGGCGGCATCAAGCGTTTCACCAATACCGACGGACGCTACTGGACAGCTCGTTTCCAGCTCAACTACGCCAAGACTTTCGGCAAGCACGCCATCAACGCACTCGCCGGTCTTGAGTTCCGCGAGACGAAGACGTGGGGCAACAACTCCGTACTCCTCGGCTACGACGACCAGCTCCAGACAAGCCTTACCGACAACATCAACTTCAACACTATCAAGGGTATGCGCTACAACTACTACACCTATCTCAACGGATACCCCTGCAACCAGTTCGCTTTCGTACCCTATATCGAAGGTGGCATGAATCTCGTCACAGAGATCAAGCACCGCTACGGATCGGGCTATGCCAACTTCACCTACACCTACGACGAGAAGTACAACCTTTTCGCTTCCTGGCGTAAGGACTATGCCGACGTCTATGGCCTCAACGTGAAGTATCGTGGCAAACCGCTGTGGTCCGTCGGTGTGGCCTGGAACATCGAGAACGAGGGCTTCATGAAGGAGCAGGCATGGGTCAACTACCTCAAGTTGCGCGCCAGCTATGGTGCCACGGGTAACATCTATCAGGGTGCCACTTCCTACATGACGGCTTCAACCGGCGAAACCAACTACTATACCTACCTGCCGCTGGCCACCATCACCAGCCCAGGCAACCCTGAGCTGAAGTGGGAGAAGAGTAAAATCACCAACATCGGTATCGACTACTCGCTCTTCGACAACCGCGTACGCGGTACCCTCGACTACTACTACAAGCAGTCCGACGATGTCTTCGCCAACAAACCGCTCGACCCCACAACGGGCTTCACCTCGCTCGTCGTCAATACGGCTTCGATGCGCAACCACGGTATCGAGCTCTTGCTCACTGCTGAATGGTTCCGAGCCCGCATGGAGAAAGACTTCGGATGGAGCACCACCTTCACCTTCACGCACAACAACAACAAGGTGACCAAGGTGCAGAACCCCGCCGTCTATGCCTACCAGCTCGCCGACAACCCCTACGTCGAGGGATATCCCGCCAGCGCTGAATGGTCGTACCGCTTCGCAGGCATCTCCGACGGCACGAAGGAGAACGGTTATGGCAGCAACCCGGGCGAGACATTGTGGTATGGCGACAACGGCGTCATCTCGCATGGAGTCAGCAACGGTTCGCCCGATATCATGGAGTTCAGCGGACAGCGCGACCCGAAGGTCATCATCGGCATGGGCAACGAGCTGCAATGGCAGAACTTCACACTCGGCATTCAGATGGCCTACTACGGCGGACACATCATGCGTTGTCTCGCTGAGACGGAAACCTTCGAACCTTCCTACAACACAGTGGCCAGCTACTTCCTCAACGCTTGGACGCCTGAGAACCACACCAATACGCCTGGTTTTGGACAATATGCTTCGATGGCGCTTGGCAGTGAGCCTCGCTACGGCAACAACTCCATCCACGATGCCGACTTCCTCAAGATCCGTAACATCGTGTTCGGCTACAACTTCCCGCGCGCTTGGACCAGTTTCCTCGGCATCAACCGCCTGCGTCTCCAGTTCCAGATTGACAATCCCAAAGCCATCTGGACGGCCAACGACCTCGGCGTCGATCCTGAAACGCTCGGCATCCGCACACGCTCAAGCTATATCTTCAGCCTGAACGTCAACCTCTAAGCTTATCCAAAATGCATCATTCATCATTAAATATGATTACAGATATGAAAGCAATTTATAATTTCCTGACCCTGGTTTTCGTAAGTTGTTGTATTACAGCAACCCTCGCATCTTGCGAAGACTTCACCGACATCCAGCCCAAAGGCGAGAACCTGCTCGCCTCAACCGACGACCTCGAGCTACTGCTCAATGCCGACGCCTACGATGGCATCTATTCCATGGATCATTGGCGCATCGGTAGCAACATCATCTACTCCTACGCCGACGTCACCGCACCGCTCGCTGTAGAGAACAAGACGCGCGCTGCCCTGCTCAACGGCTATTTCGACGACGAGCAGAGCCTCAAACGCCTAGCATCGCTCACCAACAGCGACGGTATGTACACTTCTTGCTACAACATCATCGGACGTGTGTGCAACCCCATCCTCAACCAGCTCGAGACAGCCACCGGCCCTGAGTCGAAAAAGAATGCACTCAAGGCCGAAGCCCTCGTGGCACGCGCCTTCTGCCACTACATGGTGCTCCAGCGCTTCGCACCAGCCTTCAACGGCTCCAACGGCGACAGCCCCGCCATCATCTACATGACAGAGGACAAGGACATCATGCAACTCCACGAGAAGAACACCATCCAGGAGTGCTACGACCAAATGCTCAAGGACGTCAACGATGCGCTCGCCATGAACAGTCTGCCCACCAAGGCCGCCAACTTCATGCGCTGGGACCAAACATCGGCCCTCGCCGTGAAAGCGCTCATCCTCATGGGCATGCACAACTACGCTGAGGCGGAAACCGCTGCCAAGCAAGTGCTCGCCAACAACAACAGCCTTTGGGACTGGTGGGCTAATGTGCAGGACGGCATGAGCGCTACGGGCGTGCCTTACCAGTATGCCGCCATCGACGACCGCTTCAATGCCGAAACGCTCTTCTGCATCCCCTCCATGATCTATTACGCTTGGGTGGAACCCAGCGAATGGAACGCTATGGAACCTGAATACGGACGACGCGGACTCTCCAACACCATGCGCAAGCAATACGAGGGCTATATCTACTACGGTATGGACTACGGCGATTATGGCGCCACCATCGGTCTCCCTGGATGGGAAGGAAGCATGGACTTCGACAACCAGTTCAACGAGTCTGGACTCAACACGCCGCAGATGTATCTCATCGTGGCTGAGTGTGAACTCCGCAACGGCAACATCGCCACAGCTATGAACTGGCTCGACCAACTGCGCGCAAAGCGCTTGCCCGAGGGCTTCAGCCCACTGGAGGGTACAGTCACGGAAAAAGCTGATGCCATCCAATGGCTGAAGAAGACGGTGGCCGCCGAGTTCCTATGGCAAGACTGGACCTTCGTATGGCGTAAGCGCTGGAACGTGGAAAGCGAGTGGCAGACGACACTCTCCCACGAGATTGCCGGCAAGACCTACACGCTCCGCCCCGACTCGAAGCTCTGGATCTTCCCCTTCCCGCTCAATGCCGTGGAGGTGAACCCCAACCTTACGCATAATTGGTAATTGTAAGAGTTGACAAGTTAACATGTTAACGAGTTGACAAGAAAACAAGTAAAGATATGAAGAAGTCACTCTTAACCCTAAGCCTGATGCTGCTCACGGCAGCATCGGGCTTTGCACAGTCTACATGCAAGGTATTAGGCACAACGCCTGACATCGACGACGGCGAAACTATTTATCTCGAAAAGTTAGAAAAGGGCCTCAGTCGCATCGACTCCACAGTGGTCGAAAACGGACAGTTTGCCTTCTCTATCCCTGCCACGAAAGAGTTCATGGAAAGCACCATTCTGGTCAGCCACCGGCGCTCGCTTCGCGAAGGAGCCAGCACTCGCGTCATCATAGAACCCGATGCTACGCTGAAAGCTACCCTGACCTACGACTACAAGAAATGTCGCGTCTATGGCTCGCCACTTAACTACATCAATAATGTCTATAGCGACAAGATTATTGAGTACAGCGAAAGAATAAAACAACTTCAGGAAACTTCCGATGACTCTAAAGAAAAAGAACAACAGGTTGAAGACATCTACAATGAAATGGTGAAGTACCAGCAGGAATTCGCCTACCAGAATCTCGACAACATTCTTGGCGCCTACCTCGTCAGTTCCTACTCGATGGTCTTCGACAAGGACTTCACCGCCAAGTGCCTCGCCGAGCTGCCCGAAAAGTGGAACGACTACGAGGGCATCATCAAATTGCGCGAAGCTCTGTCCGTAGAGGCCAAGACTGCAGAAGGACAGCCCATCACAGATTTTACCATGCCCGACCCGAAAGGCAAGGACGTGAGCCTCAGTCAATTCATTAAGAAGAACAAGCTGACACTCGTCGACTTCTGGGCCTCATGGTGCGGTCCCTGCCGCAAAGCCATACCGGGCGTGAAAGCCCTCTACGAGAAGTACAAGAAGCAGGGCTTTGGCGTGGTCGGCGTATCGTTCGACTCGAAGAAGGAAGCCTGGGTCAAGGCCATCAAGGATCTCGACCTCCCCTGGCCGCAGATGAGCGACCTGAAAGGTTGGGACTGCGCCGCCTCCGACCTCTACAATATCAAGGCCATCCCCTTCACACTGCTTGTCACGAAGGACGGCACCATCGTCGCCCGCAACATCGACGGCGAGGAGCTCCTCGAACAACGCATTCAGGAATACCTGAAATGATGAACGAAATCTGTTTCTGCGTCAGAAACAAACTGTTTTTGACGCAGAAACACTCCGTTTCCAATATAGAAAAAAACCGTTTCTAACTAAAAACACAACTTATGAAAAAAGCATTGATTCTTTCCGTAATGATTCTTCTCGGCTGCTGTACTATGAATGCCGCCGTGAAGAAAGTGGCACTGCGCGTGCTGTATGTGGGCGGTAGCCCAGAGTTCGACACCATGGGCAACCGCGACGCTGACAGCACCGTTGTGGCCAAAAGCGCCCAAGAGCGCGCGGCATCGTTCGACGCTTACCTGCGCCAGTATTTCACCATCGTGAAAAGCATCCATGCCAAGGACTATACGCCCGAGATGTCGAAACACTACGACGTGACCATCATCGACGGCACACCCAAACCCATCGAAATCAAGAAATACACCATAAATACCAAGTGGGGCGACCGCGAGATGGAAGACAAGATCTACTTCCCCAAGGACTTCGACCGACCCGTGCTGACCATCGCAGAAGCGGGCGAGAAGGTTGGCCGCGGCTCGGGCATCAAGAGCGACTGGTACTGTCTCTGCTTGGAGGCCGACGCCCATAGCAGCGTGCGCAACCACCCCATCTTCCAAGGACCATTCAAGGTGACACTTGATTGGCAGATGAAGCAGACGCCCTACCCCGCCAAGCACGAATACTACTACTTCAGCGACACGCCCATACCCGACAGCATTCCCATGTGGCGTGTGCAGAACACCGACACGCCAGAGACTCGCAACTATCGCATCGGCATGGTGGCCCGTCCGTGGGGTTTCACCGATTCGCCCGACTGTGAATACATCTCCAGCGGTGTCTGTGCCAAGACCATCGATGCAGTAGCCATCGGCCGCCATGCGAACTTCTTCCACTGGGGCTTCTCCGCATCGCCCCAATACCTGACGGAGCAAGGCAAGACCGTGCTGGCCAATGCCATCGCCTACATTGCGAAGTTTGCAGGCCACAAGCCCATCGCCCGTAAGTGGAACGAAAGCATCGCCACAAAGAGCTATGTGAAAGAACTTCGATACTTGGCCTCTCGTGAAGGCTGGAAGTCGTTCTCTGAGATCACGGAAAAGAGAAACGAACAAATGAAGCATTTCGCCGACAGCATCAAACAGGTGATGGCACAAGGCGTGGAAGTTTCCGAGATGGAGAAGATGTACGCACAGTTTGAGCCGCAGCCTCCGATGAGTTATGAGGACTTCCTGCAAAGATATCAGGACAAGCTCTTCGACCAATTCGGCACCGACGAGCAGCGCTACTTCGACTACTACGACCAGAACCTTGATTATTTCTACGGTGGACAGGGCTCCTATGAGCTGACCATCGACGAGGACTGCAAGCAGCTCGGCATCGCTGTGGGCGACAAGCGCCTGTTGGACAAGGCCATCAGCCTCTGGGAGGAAGGAAGCAAGGCACAGGCCAGCATCCCGGCAGGACAACTGACCAACCCGCAGCATCAAGACAAGATAGACATGGCCAAGCGCCTGCTCTACCGCTACACGCTGCTGCGCTTTGCCACACCGCAGGAGTGGCGCTCGTGGTACCGCACCTACGGCGACCGACTGTTCTGGACCGAGAGCGGCGGCTGGCTCTTCATGGTGAACACCGAAGACCCCAACATCCCCGGCAACGACTACGCCGTCATCGGGAAATAGTACTAACTTTCCTCCCCCTAAGGGGGAGATAGTACCAACTTTTCTCCCCCTACAGGGGGAGTTAGAGGGGGTCAAATAGTATATAATTGCCAAATAAAAAAAGCATAAAAAAGCATGAAAAATCATTTTTATTTAATCAGTTGCCTCGCGCTGATGGTGTCAGCAGCAATGATATTGATGGGTTGCGATTCATCGGATAATAACACCGATGGTATTCTGGAGAAAGGAGAGACAGACTACGCGGGCATTATCATAGCGGTGCCTGCATCAGAGGATAGCGTCTATCTGCTTGTAACAAATGTGAAAGAGTCAGAAACCGCTGATTCTTATTACAAGAACAGTATCTTAAAGGCACATAAGAGCGTTTTTGCAAAAAACAAGTGTACTGTTGGTATAGCTATTGAATTCAACCTTGTGGATTGTGCTATCAACATAACCAACGGATTCCCACCTTTGGGAGGAATGGATAAATACTATAGTTGCCATCTTTCGAATGTAAAGTTGGTCACTGGCTCTTCATATACTCCTACCGCTGAATCGATTTCCTCTATTGTCGGTAAATGGAATATGGAATCATTTACGCAAGGTTTTGGGAGGGGTGGTCTTTTCAATGAAGGCGAACTGACAATCTCTTTCAATGACAACGGAACATTAGAAGCATTCTTCACGAAAGACAACCATTTGTTCAAGAACTATGGCATCTATCAATGCTCTCCAGAAGAACATGTTGTTTCAATAAACGGAATGTCTTACTATTACACTATATCTGACGAAACCATGAATTTAGATGGCGGTTCTGCGTACGATGGCCCAACCTTTACATTAAAGAAATCAAAATAATCTCAAACAATGAAGAAAACAACTGTATTATTTTTTGTCACACTCCTGCATTTAGTATCCTTGGCGCAGACTATTTGCCACACCCAGCAAATTGCTTCCAAGGAATTAATGCAGAGATATTGTCTCAAAACAAGAACGAGTAATAACAACTCATACATTCTGTATGTGTATTTTCATGTCATAAGGAAAAGTGATGGGACAGGGGGGCATACGTTACAAGATGTGAATGATACATTTAGTTTATTAAACGCCGATTTTAACAGCCACAACATATATTTTGTATGGAATGGTACTATTGACTATATTGACGATACCAACAAGTATTATGTTCCAAGCGTTAGTATTTTTACATACAATAATCATCAAAATGGTATAGATATATACTTATATTCTGACGACATAGATGAAGACGATGCAGGAGGACTTGCAAATGGCGTTGGAAACAGTTCGGAGTTTTATGTAGGTGGCAAATACTGGAAGACACCTTATCCATCGCTTGTACCCTCTCATGTAGTCTCTCATGAAATGGGACACGTACTAGGTCTGTGGCACACTCATCATGGAACGTTTAATGAAGGAGGTGATACTAACCAATGTGCAGAATTAGTAGATGGTAGCAACTCTGACACCTGTGGCGATTATATAGAGGATACGCCTGCTGATCCGAATCTTAGTTATAATGTCAACCCTGCAACATTCCAGTGGCTGGGAACAGGAATAGATGCTAATGGCGACACTTATATTCCTGATACACGACTTATTATGTCATATACAGACGTTAGATGCATGTCATATTTTTCAACTATGCAAGGTGAAAAAATGAGAGATAATATAGAGAATCTAACTTATCTACAGAATTCATTAGCATCAACACATATAGAATCTATTACTGGTTCGTCTGTTGTCTGCGGTACACAAACATATTACGTCTCCGAATTACCAATAGGCATGAGCGTTTCTTGGAGCCTGACCTTCAACAGCGGGAGTTCCGCACAATTGGCAACCGACACGCCAAGCACGAACCAATGCCAAGTGACGCGGACGGCTTCCACGTCATTCTCGGCCGCACTCACGGCAACCATCACTTATCAGGGGCAGACCATCAAGACACTCACGAAGGCACTGAGCGGCAACATTCCTATCGCCATGAGCTTCTACACTTACAGCACCACACAGGGAGGAGCAGGACTGCCTCATCCCTTCAGTACAACCAATTACATCAATGTGGTGCCTAACACCTATTATTACGTCACTTCTCCAAGCCTGCCAGGGATGACGCTCACGCCCTCCTTCCCATCGGGAGTGCCAGGCTACACAATGACTCGCGTTAGCGAAACGGAGATAAGGGTGAGCCTGCCACCGTCGGGATTCATGACAGTAGCGGCCACGGGCAGCGGTTGCGACAACTTCAGTTTCACCTTCGCGGCATCTTCCTCGAAAAGCTATGCGCTGGACATCAGCGGTGAGGGAAACCTGATGCAGGTAAGCCTGGTTCCGAACACGGAAGTCCTCAATGCAAGGAATGCAGGTCAGGAAGAAGAAAACATCAACTGGACCTTGGAGGTGTATGAATCGGCGAAGGCTGAACTGACCACTACGCAGAAGGTGGAGGGCCTGAGCTGCACGCTCGACACTTCACGATGGAAGCCCGGCATCTACATCGTCCGCGCCATCATCGGCGATGAGACCCTCACAGAAAAGATAAACCTCAAATGACAATCAACTTGTTAACTTGTTAACTTGTCAACTCGTCAACTCGTCAACTAAATAATAACAATCAACTTGTCAACTAAATAAAGCATGAAAAAGCATTTGTTTCTAATCAGTTGCCTCGTGCTGATGGTATCAGCATCGACTATACTTATATTCGTGGGATGTAGTGAAGAAAGCAACGACCATGAATATATATTAAATGACAAGTGGTGTTTGATCAGCTATGGAGGGCAATCCACTCAAAAGGTGTTTAATGGTAATATAAATATTTCTTTCCATTCTGATGGAACATTTGAAGGAACAGAATACATCAATCATTATTATGGAAAATACAAGATTTCAGGCGAGGGTATTCGGATGACTCTTGAGTTTGTGGAAACGGTTTATCCTGAGAATGCAGAAGTGTTTTTTACAGAATATATGAGCGATGTCAGTAGTTACACTCTTCTCTCAGATAATGAGCTGCGTTTGAATTGTAAAAATGGTTATTGTTTTGTTTTCCATAAAGCCAATTAAAAATAATGAATGTACGTTTTATTCTATTCTTTATCATTTCTGTGTTTAATGTAAATATATGTTTTTCACAGATAAGCACTGGAGAAATTCCTGTAAGTTCTTCAAAAAACTTAGATGATATTACAAGTAGGGCTGTAAAGGGTGGAGCAATGATAAGCCTGAAAACACCTGACATGAAAAGAATTTTCCAAGAAGATTCCGTAAGAAAAAGAAATCCAAATGCCTTAATAAGGACGTCTGTGCCAATCCATGTCGATCTGAATTCAACGAGAAATGGGTTTTGGACAGATTTTGAAGATGGAGGAAAAATATGGCAATTGGCAATCCATGCAACCGATGCAACAGGAATTGACCTTGTCTTTAGTCGCTTTTGGCTTCCTGAAGGAGGTAAATTCTTCGTGTTCAATCCTTCTACAAAAGAATCCATAGGAGCTTTCACCTCCTCTCATTTAAAAGGGAGCAAATCATCACCAAATCGTTTTTCTACGAGTATTATAAAAGGAGATGTTGTTGTCTTAGAGTACTATCAACCAGAAGAAACACAGGAATCACCGATTATAGAATTGTCAAAAGTGTACTATACCTATATTCAGACCCCTGGTTTTAATACTTCTTGTTCATACGAAGTTAATGTTAATTGCGAAGAAGGTTTGAGTTGGCAAAAAGAAAAAAATGCCGTTGCTTTAGTCTACGGGAAATTTGAACAAGGTGGAGTATGGTTTTCTGGTTCTCTTGTCAATAACACTCAAAATGATTTGACACCGTTGTTCCTAACAGCAAATCATTGTATTGTGTTTGATAACACAGAGAATGGAGGCTATTTGGAAAAGAAAGATGCAATAGACGATCCAAGCCTCTCTGACTGGATATTCTACTGGGGGTATGAGACAGCTACTTGTTCCGATACAAGTCAACCCAATTACAACAATAAAACGACAATGGGTGCAACCGTTAAAGCCAATAATGAAGTATATGCCGAATTCGCCTTACTTCAATTGACACAAAATCCTTGGGATCTAACAGATTATGAGCCTTATTACTTAGGATGGGATGTTTCAGGAAATAGTAATACAGGTGGGGTTGGCATACATCATCCCAAACATGATGTAAAAAAAATATCAACTTATAATACAACGCCACAAACAAGTTCAGCAAATAATAGTCCACAAGTATATTGGAAAGTTGGTTGGATTGCAACCACAAATGGGCATGGAATAACAGAAAATGGCTCTTCGGGATCACCCCTTATCAATAACAATCACAAAGTTATTGGTCAACTATATGCAGCCAGTACGACTTGTACAAATTTAACTGGTAATAGTTATTACGGAAAACTGGGCATATCATGGAATGGAAATGGAGCAAGTGATTCACGCAGGCGATTGAAAGATTGGTTAGACCCGATAAACTCTGGCGTTTCCTATTGTGACGGAATAGGAAGATTTGAGATTTCTGGTTCATCTGTCGTCTGCGGTACACAAACCTATTACGTTTCTGGGCTGCCCACGGGCATGAGCGTTTCCTGGAGCCTGACGTTCAATAGCGGGAGTTCCGCACAACTGGCGACCGACACGCCGAGC
>CADCIB010000033.1 GCA_902801375.1 uncultured Prevotellaceae bacterium
ATGCTCACATGCACGGGACCTGACTCGCGGGCGTCGAAAATCAGCGTGCCGTCGCCCATCGACGGGTTCGGCGTCAGGATGGGTTTCGTCACACCCTCAACCACCTGAATGTTCTCAATGGCCGTCGGGATGCTCGACGGATCGACCAAGCGGAGGATGTCCGTGCCGCTGAGCGTCACAGGTGCAATGTCGGGATCAGAAAGGTTGGTCACTGTCACTTCATCGACTGTGGTGGCCTCACCACGCGCCGCGAAAGTGATGTCAATCGGAAAATTCACCTCCCCCAACATGGTCTGGGGGAAGAGTAGCGCCGCAAGCGCGGCGGCTAACAGGTAGAAGCTTTTCATATCCGTATGGTTTTAAATGAAACATAAATGTGGTGCAAATATACATATTTATCTGCAAAGCGCCAAACAATTTTGTATAAAGTTTTCGCAAAAAATGAAAACTCCACACTTTTTCTTCAAAAGTCCACACTTTTTTCGCAAAAGTCCACACACCGTTTTGCAAAAGTCCACACTCGCTCCGCAGCTGGAGTATTCTTTCATTTCTGCACTTTCGCTGGAATTGCGCAGATTTCCCCACCCCAACCCCTCCCCTTAAAAAGGGGCGGGGAGTGCCTACGGGGTCCAACCTATCAGGCATCAGGCGGGGAGTGGTTAGATTCTGCGCTCAGTACTAACGATTCCTCCCCCTACAGGGGGAGTTAGAGGGGGTCGCATTTCCCCTGCAGGAGGCTGATTACCTTCATGACCTCCCCCTCACCCCTCCTGCAGGAGGGGAGTGCCTACGAAGTCCAACCTTTCAGGCATTTGTGGGAGTGCCTACGGAGTCCATCCTTTCAGGCATTTGTGGGAGTGCCTACGGAGTCCAACCTTTCAGGCATTTGGCGGGGAGTGCCTACGGGGTCCAACCTATCAGGCATCAGGAGGGGAGCGACTACGGGTCCAAACTATCTGGCATTGTTTTCTGACGCGGAAAACAGTATTTTCTGACTGGGAAAACGACACCAACCGAGCTTGACTTTGTTCTCACTTAATCACAATTGTCACGCTTGTGGTTGGGAAGAAGAGCGGAAAGGCTTGTAGTGCGCTTCGTCGGCTATTTGCAGGAGTTCGCGGTCGCCCCGACTGTCGCCATAGGCAATCATGCGATAGTCGGAGAGCTCAGGGAAGAGCTGTCGCAAACGGCGCACTTTCTCCTCGCCGTAGCAGTTGGGCGTGGCGAAGCGGCCAGTCAGGAGGCCGTCGCGCACTTCTATCTGAGTGCCGATGATGATGATCGAGGGTGCGGGGGTGCGAGGCTGCGAAGGTGTGAGATTACTTTTAAAGAACGGGCGCACCCAACGGTCGATGCTGGCGCTGACCACCACCACCTCGTGGCCTTCGGCAAGGGCTTGGCGGAGGGTCTTGATGCCTTCAGGGCGCAGGATGTCGTCGTTGGCATCGGCGAAAGAATCGCACAGGTTGTTGAACATCGACTCTTTCATCCCTCGGAAGAAGTACCGGAACACGCGCTCCTTGGCGCGACCGTTGTCGTAAAGCCCCAGCTTCATTAGCACCAACAGCGGCACATGGAGCAGCATCCCCCACCAGAAAGCCCAACGGCCACAGGCGAAAGGGATGAAACGGAGCAGCGTGTCGCAGGTGGTCAACGTACCGTCGAAGTCGAAAACACAGATCTTGGATTTCATGCGGAAAATGCACAAAATGGCGTCGAAGCCCTATTTCAATACCACCTTTTTCCCGTTCATCACATAGATACCCTTCTTGATTGAGGAGCGAGGTGTGAGATGTCGGCCTTGCAGGTCGTATATGTCGCCTCGTAATGGGCTTTTCAATGTTTCATTGATGCCCGTCGGCGACGTGACGACAACGGTATAGGTGATGCTCTGAGGCGCCAGGCGGTAGTCGGTCTCTGCGCCAGTGATGGTGATGACGGCGGTACCGAAGCCCACGATGGTCATTTCGCCGGTAGTGGCATTGACCTTCACTACGTTCTCATCGCTGGAACGATAGGTCAGCTGTCCGTTGTAGTCCTGCGAACGGAGTATGGTGGGCGACGGCAGCTTTGATACAGTACCTTGATTGACAACGATTGAGGTTTCGCCGTCAATGCGAATCCACGACGGGTGCTTCGTCCAAGAAGTGACGTTGAGGGTTACGGGCAGGTTATTGTCCTGCGAGTTGCCTTCCATCCACGGATAAGGCCACTTGGTCTCATACTCGTAGTAGCAGTCGCTGCCTACGAGGTTGGGGGTATCTGGACCGTTATTGTAAAAGACGAGGTAGCGAATGTCGTCAACGAATATTTCCTTTGGTGTCTGGGCGATTCCTTTGGCGCGGAGGTTGAGCACACGGTCCACGTCCAAGCGCTCATGCACACGCAGACCGACCTCTGTGGGCGAAATCTTCACGGCCTGCACGGTGGGCTGCTGGTTGTCGACCATCAGTCTTGACTCCACGTCGTTTTCGGCCTTCACCACGTCCTTCAGGTCGAGCCACATCAGACGATTGTTGTAGGCCTGCACCCAACCGAGCTTCGGACAGTTGTCGGCGATGAACGTTTTCAGCTGATTATCCTCAGTGTTGATGGCCTGCAGTAAAGGGTTGTTCTTCAGATAGAGCGTACCCAAAACATTGTCGTTGCAGGTAATGTCGTTGAACTCAGCGCAGTCGTCAATGGTGGTGCTGGTGATGTCGTTGTAGAGCAGCATCAGTGTACGGACGATGGGCAGGTGCTTCATCGTGAGCTTCTTGATGGTGGTGTAGCGGATGTCGATGTTCTCCAGTCCGTCGCAGTTTTCCAGATTCAGCGAGTTCAGTTCCTGCTTTTCATCTTCGGAGCCTGTGACGGAGACTAAGCTGAGGGTAGAATTGTCGCTAAAGTCGAGGTCAGTGATGCCACTGTTCACCATACTGAACATGCGTAGATTCGACAAGAGGCTCATGTCAAGGGAGGTCAGTTTCGTCACACCATCCAAGAGAATCTGCTCTACGCTGGAGGGCAGCTGAAGCGAGCTGATGTTCGGACAACGGAGCAGCTCAAAATCGGTGAGCAGCGGATTTTTGCTGAAGTCCAAAGCCGTCACATCGTTACAATCCTGCAAAGAGAAGCGGTAGAGCTTCGGAAAGAGACTCGGGTCAATGGAAGCGATAGAAGGGTACTCTGTGCCACCATACCACAGACAGATGTATTCCAGATTCTTGAAATGCTCGGCACCCTTCAGGTTCAGGATGTCACCGGCACTGATCTCTGTAATCTGCGCCAACTCGTCGTCGTTCAGCGTTCCATCGCCGTCCTCGTCGTATTGCGATGCATAGTTGCGCAAGTTCTCATCGGGGAAGTTGGCCGCGTCAAGGGCAACACTTGCCTGAGCGCCGCACCAAGCGAACACGGCCAATGCGAAAGTAAGTATAGAAACTCGATTCTTCATAATTATTCTTTATTTTTTTGATTATACGTTTTGCTATGCAAACAGACTGCGCCTACAGATAGATGATGGCGGCAAAGGCCAATGCCCAGAGCAGGACGACGGCCTGCAGGAAGCGGTCGCACAGCAAGGCTTTGGTGGGGTCGCCCGAGCGGTTGTCCACCACAGAGAGCTGAATGTAGCGCAATAGTCCAAGCAGCACGAACACCGTTGTCAGGTAGAGATACTGGGTGTTGAAGCGTGCCGTCACCTCAGGACTCACGGTGTACATGATGTAGCAGACCAGAGTGACGGAACCAGTGATGGTAATGGCCTGGTTGATGAACGTCAGGTTGTAGCGGCTGGTGTTCTTGCGGGGGGCTTCACCCGTCTGTTCCATGCGTACCACGTCGTCGCGGCGCTTGGCAAACGAGAGGAAGAGGGTCAGCAGGAATGTCATCAGCACAATCCACTTACTGAGTTCCACATGGGCAGCCAAGCCACCCGCCAACAAGCGGAGTACAAAGCCGAAGGCGATGATGACCACATCGACGATGGCATAGCGCTTGAACCAAGCACAGTAGCCGATGTTCAGCACGTAATAGAGAAGAATGACGCCAACGACCGTGAGGCGTGAGGAGCCGGAAAGCAGAAACCCTGAGGCGAGCATCGACAGGAGAAACATGAGTGCCATGAGTCCGTATGCTTGCGCCTTGCTCACCTCGCCAGAGGCCACAGGGCGGTGGCACTTCACGGGATGCCGGCGATCGGCCTCCACATCGATGATGTCGTTGAAACAATACACCGACGAGGCGATGAACGAGAATGCGAAGAACGCCACAAGGGCAGCCCACAGACTGTCCCAATGGGTGAGGCTGCCCCCGAAGAATACGGGAAGCAGCACAAACACATTCTTCACCCACTGCTTGGGGCGTAAAATCCTGACGATGGCTCCAATCATTTCTTCAATATTTTCTTACCGTTACAGATGATGATACCCTTGTAGTGCTCATCCACTTTCTGACCTTGCAGATTGTAGAAGGGGGCTGCGGAGAGCGAGGAGCGAGAAGCGGAGTGCGAGATGCCCAACGGCTCGTCGCCGCGATGGCCACGCAGGATGCGGATTTCATCGTAGATAGGGTTGCCGTTGCCGTCACAGACGCATTGTTTGTCGGAGTCCAGATAGGTATCTTCTGCCAAGAAGTAGCAGTCCTTCATGTAAAGGTCGCCAAAGTAGTTGAAGGTGGGATACCGATTTCGCCGATTCTTGGCCTTGACACTGCAATTGACAAAGGCGATAGACTTGATGTCGAAATAGTCGCTGGGAGCAGAGTCGCCATGGACGGCACCCACGCCGTCGATGTCGAGGTTCAGGTCGTAGAATGAGAACTCTCCACCTTCATAACACTTCCAGTAGACGCCCGGGCCATCTTCGGCCACAATGGTCAGACGGTCGGAACCGTCCTCGTTCCGTCCGCGGAAACTCATGTAGTAATAAGGATACTCGTCGTGCTGCTCGTCGTGCACACCTTCCACGAGGATTCCTTCGTATTTGCCTTTCAGGTAGCAGTCGCCACTGAACGACATGTATGTATCGGTCTGCATGTGCCAGGTGTCATCGCAGAGGAAACGGACGGCCGGTCCGTTGTTGTTTTCGATGTGAGCATCCTGAAGCGTCAGGACATCTTGGTCGAAGTCATAGTAGGCCATACCTGTATTGTTCTCACCAATAAAAGGTTGCGGGCAGTCCACCTGTTGTCCGCCAATCCAAACGGTGGGATGGCGCTGCTCGTAGGTGACGGCTCCGAGATAGTTGGTACCCGTATTCTCGTTGATGAAACAGTGACTGGTGCTGCTGAACCTGACACCAGCTGTGGTGAGATGGGAGTGATAGTTGTTCAGCGAATAGACGGTGACGGGAGCATACCCATCCGCATTATTGAAGACCACATTGGAATGCTCCAAATTGAGATAGGAACTCTCTGTGTTGCCGCTGATGGCTTGCTTTCCAGAGACAAAGGCACTGAGGGAATAGAATGTCAGATGCGTATGCTTGTCCATCCTGATGCCGTAGGCACCGTCGTTGTAGTTAATGTCGCCTATCAGGCTTAGCGTGGCAGCCTTGTTCTTGTCTGGCCGCGAGTCATAGATATAGACATAAGCGTCTTCTCCTGCGATGTGCAGGGCTGCAGCATCGTTGTACGAGGATTTGGCACTCACGGTGCGTTGTCCATCCACGCAGATACTGAGGCTCGTAAGCCCGTCTTCCACACGAATAGCGTCATTTCCCCAGGCGCTGACGTCACCGGCAATTGTCAGGACAGCCCCTTCTCGGTCGAGGTAGGTGGTGTCAGGAATGAAACTCACGCCCTTCACAATCTGGTGGCGGTTGAGGTTCGACACGGGATAGGAAGCGATGCTCAGCGGGAAGCGCTCATAGCCCAACTCCCTTCCGGTCTTGTAGACAATCTCCGTTTTCACGGGTTCACCGTCCACATGACAGAGCGACTGCTTGTCAGGATCGTAGTAGGCATTGCCGGGGGTGGCAATGAAGTAGCAGTCGTTCGGACTGACGGCATAGTTCAACTGATAGGTAGAGCTGTTGTCGGTGATCATGGCATTGCGCACCACATCGTGCTGGCCGTCGCTGCTGAGCCGCAACGGACAGTTGACCACGAAATCGCCGATGAAGCCACGCCGCGATGTGCCGTCGAGAGCGCCCAGTTTGCCTTGTATGTCGTAGCTGCCGCTGGCAAAGTCCAGGTAGTAGTCATAGACCAAGCCATATCCCTCGGTGCTGTTCACCTTGAGCGAACCTGTGCCGCTGAACTGCGAGTCGCCGTCCATGATGATGATGGCGTTGCCCTTCGAGGTGATGGTGTTGGTGCCAACAATGTTCAGTGTCAAGCCTGTCGAGACGCGAAGTCCTTCGCCATTGGGCACATTGATGGTGGCATTTTTCAGCGTCAGGGTCTGGCCGTCGGCATCCCACGTCAGGCTACCCTTCTCCAGGAAGGGCACATGGCTGCTCGTCACGGGCTGCCCGCCGATGGTGATTCCCTCCATCATATCGCCTTCGAGCGAGAAGGTCAGCTGTTTCGTCACGGGTGTTTGCGTTCCCGCATAGCAGATGCTGTTCGCTTCTGGCACGAAGACGGCATAAGGTGGGTCGCTGACATACATGCCGCCCCAGTAGAAATCGCCCCAGATGTTGATCAGTTGTCGGTTGGGATAATCCCTGTTGTGCATTCCTCCCGGGCTGTCGTACATGTACAAGGCCGATGATTCATCACCATACACCACATTGCAGTCTCCCGTGGTGCCCATCTGGAACTCCACGCTCTCCCATTGCAGCTCAGCATTATTGTTGAGTTTGATGGCTTGTCCTTCTGACTGGATGATCAACTTGGGGTTCTGCTTGGTTTCTCGCCAATAATCTATGCCTGTGACAATGGGCGAGGCATTACTTCTAACCAATATGGCACTGCTTCCACCAGTGTTCTCAATACTGTTTGCCCCATGAACCTCAATGCCCTGGCAACCCTCATTCATCGTGAAAACGACATCTTCGTTGGTATTGATGACGGCATCCTGAATGACGAACATTCTCTTGAAACGGTCGTAGCTCACCTTGCCGGATGTCACACCGAGAGTAAGGTTTTCGCAGATACTCCTCGTAACGGGCTGCCCGCCGAATAATACTTCCGTGTATGCGTCGTCCCACTCACTCACGTCTTTCGCATTCTTGAAAGGATAGCGGTTCTGGAAATATCCCAATGTTCCCTTCGGCACATACACGCATTGCGCGTTGTTGAAGTTGTTCTCGTTCACTTCCTTTCCTACGATGGTATTCTCGTCCCACGCCAAATACACATGAAGATGCTGATTGTCAAGGACAGCGCCAAAATCGACAAGCTCCACCATCTCGTGTATGCCCAGATTCTCGATTTTGGTATTCATGATAGCCCATTTTCCAATCTGTGTGATGTTCTTGGGGATGTTGAAGGCTTTTACGTGACGGAAAGTATATGGATTGACGACAATCCCATCTTTTTCGTAGTCGGCACCCGACGGGAACTGCACCAGCTTTTTCCCCTTGTAAAGCACAGGGCCAATGGTGTAGTAATAGCCACCGGAAGCACAATTGATGGTGGTCAGGTCGTCGCAGTCGGCGAAAGGACCCTCGCCCGCATCGCTCATGCTCTTGGGGATGGTCACATTGGTAAGCTCATCGCAGTCGAAGAAGGCGAGGTCGCCCATTCTCTCAATGCCCTCTTTCAGCGTCAAGAGAACCATCTTCTTGCATCCCTGGAAAGCCTGGCTCCCGATGGTCTTGATGTCGCCGGGGATGGTGACTGAAGTCAGTCCGGTGTTGCCCATAAATGCTTGGGGATCAACCGACGTGACGCTGTAGGTCTTGCCTCCGTAACTCACACTGGTGGGAAGGGAGAAAGAGCCCCACATCTCCGTATTGGGACGTCCCTTTTTATCAAGGGCTATGGCCACTGTGGCATCCGACTCACTGGTGATGCGGAAATGAATATTCCACGCACCAACTTTTACATCGAAGCGGTCGCCGTCGGCTGCCATCGCACTCTGCACGCCTATGAGCAACAACACGAAGGCAATCATGTGTTGCAAGATTGTTCTGTTCATATTGACATTTTTTTTATGCTGCAAAAGTACTAAATAAGATTTAAATCACCAAGGGGGAGCCCCATATTTTTCACGAATCAAGGCAAAATCCGCTCCGTCAGCCGTTTGAGCAGCCAAGCCAAAGGCAGGCTGATGGCTATAAGCAGCAGAAGCGTAGGCACATAGCCGAGCTCCAGCGGTGTGAGGTAGCGCAGCACAAACTGCGCATGCACGAGGTAGATCTCCAGACTGATGCCACCGATGAAGGCGAGGAATCTTTGAGGAATGAGGATTCTTCGAGGAGCGAGGAGCGAGAACAATCTACATCCCAACATCATGATACTGATGCTCAGGGGAATATACACCATGCGCTCGAGGAACAAGGGGAAATGGCCGCGCCAATGGTTCTCGAACTCGATGCACATCCACAACGACAGGCCGAAGGTGACGAGCAGGAGCCAAATGGCCGACGGCTCAATCGGTCGTTTTTGCTTCACCAGCTCACCGCAGTTGATGCCTATTAAAAAGATAGGTATGCGGCTCCAGAATATCTCAATGTGGCCTACTGCATCGTGGATGGGCGGCATGTACTGCACCATCGTGGCCCACACCATCGCCACCACCGGCAACCAACGATAGACGGGATGGCGACGAATCAACTCCATATAGAACGGGGCAAACACATACATCATCATGATGGAGGGGATGAACCAGAAGGCACCGTCATCGATGCGCCAGAAACTCCAGTTCACCAGAATGTTCGCCACGAGATGGAACACGTCGGGACTCTTCACGCTGTGCCAGTCGCCAGTAGCATAGTGGAACTGCCCAAACAAATCGGTACCGAAAAAATCGGGGATATAATAGAGGCAGGCGATGAGCAACCAAGCGGGGTAGATGCGCAGCATGCGCTTGCGGTAAAAAGACTTCAATCGAGGAATGAGGAGTGGGGAGCGAGGAGCGAGATTACCATCTGCACCCTCATGCTGCGATTCATAACTATTCTCGCTCCTCGAGACATTTTTCGTCCATGAGAACCACAGCCCAATGCCACTGAGGAAAAGGAACATATCCACACCGATGTTGCCCAAGCGGACAACACCATACATCAATTCGCCTTTGGCCATTGGCACGTGGAAGCACATCACGAAGAGCATGGCCAGTCCCATCAGTGCCGCCCGGTAGCGGCTCAACAGTTCATAATTCATAATCATCGTCCTCCTTCATATTCGTTTGCAAAAGTACGAAAAAAAAGCGGACCGACCAAGCGAAGAACTGTTTTTTGCTTCAGAAAGAACTGCGATTGCTGAGTCGAGGAAGGAAAGCAACAATTAACTGTTCATTAATTTGCAAACATCCAAAACTTTTTGTATCTTTGCAGCCACAGAGTGCAGATACATGTGACGAAGTAAACAGTAAACCTCAATGAGAAAGAAAAGAACTCTCCTGCCGGGCCTCGTGGTCTCCGTCGCTGTTGCCGCTCCAGCCACAGCAGGGGCGCAGCAAAGGCCAAACATCATCCTGTTTATGGTCGACGACATGGGATGGCAGGACACATCGGTGCCCTTCTGGACCCAGCGTACGCCGCTGAACGACACCTACGAAACACCCAACATGGAGCGGTTGGCCAGCGAGGGGATGCTCTTCTCTCAAGCCTATGCCGCACCTATCAGCTCGCCCAGCCGTTGTTCACTGATGACTGGAGCCAACGCTGCCCGCCACCGCGTGACCAACTGGACACTGCAGCGCGATGAGACGACAGATCTCGACGATGCCGAAGTGAGCACACCCGACTGGAACTGGAACGGCATCAGTCAGGTGCCAGGTATCGGTCATACCTTTGTGGCTCGCTCGTTTGTCGACATCCTGCGCGCCAACGGCTACCATACCATCCATGTGGGCAAGGCTCATTGGGGGGCTTTCGACACGCCAGGGGAACGGCCGGAGCACTTCGGATTTGAGGTAAACATTGCCGGCCATGCGGCAGGAGGTCCCGCCACCTATCTGAGCGAACAGAACTACGGGCACGATGCCAACGGCAAGCCCACTTCGCCGATGCACATTCCCGGACTGCAGAAGTATTGGCAGACAGGAACCTTCCTCACGGAAGCCCTGACACAGGAATGCCTCGCTGCCCTCGACAAGGCAAAGCAATACGCACAACCGTTCTATCTCTACATGTCGCACTATGCTGTGCACATCCCCATCGACCGCGACATGCGCTACTACCCAAAATACCGCGACAAGGGTCTCTCGGAAAAGGAGGCCGCCTACGCCTCGCTCGTGGAAGGCATGGACCACAGCCTGGGGGAGATTCTCGACTGGCTCGACCGCAATGACGAAGCGCGGCGCACCATCGTCATCTTCATGAGCGACAATGGGGGCTACGCCACGGGCAGCTACTACCGCGACGAACCGCTCTACACGCAGAACGCGCCTCTGCGGTCCGGCAAGGGCTCGCTGCTGGAGGGCGGCATCCGCGAACCGATGATCGTGCGCTGGCCAGGAGTGGTGGAATCGGGTAGCCGTTGCGACCGCTACGTGATGATTGAGGACTTCTACCCCACCTTACTCGAAATGGGTGGAGTGCGGCAGTACAAAGTGCCACAACAAGTGGACGGGCGAAGTTTCATGCCTCTGCTCCAGCAGACGGGCGACCCCTCGCGAGGCCGTGCTCTGATATGGAACTACCCCAACGTATGGGGCAACACAGGACCGGGCATCAGCCTGAACTGCGCCATCCGTTTAGGATCATGGAAACTGATCTACAACTATAAAACGGGCGAAAAGGAACTCTACAATGTGGACCAAGACATCAGCGAGGAACACAACCTTGCCGCAGATCACCCGGAAAAGGTGCGACAATTGTCGCGCCGCTTAGGCCGTGAACTGCGCCGCATGAATGCCCAACGCCCCACCTTCAAAGCTACTGGGAAGCCTTGCCCCTGGCCGGATGAGTGAGGGATACGGGGAGAAGAGTGAGAGAAGAGAGAATACTATTTTTTTGTTTTATTCGTAAGCCATTGCAGCAACATTGCGGCTGCAATGGAAGCCAACAGATAGACCGCTATACCATAATAAATATCGGTATGGCGGTAGTGGGGAATGATGATTTCGCGCATCAAGGGGTGCATCACAAACAGGGCTGCCGAGATGCTGCCCACCCAGGCACAGGGCTTCAACAGCCATTCGGGCATCAGCCGAACTGTAGCCACCGCCCCGATGACGATGAACAACGGTACCCACAGCCAAGTATGGAACCAAAAACTGCCGGCGAAGACAAAGAGAGCGGCAACGAAAGCCTCGCCCCCAACCCATCTCCAAGGGGAGAGGGGCGTAGATACATTCATGCCCTGCTTACTGTCTATAGACACATCACGCTCCTCTCCCCTTGGAGAGGGGTTGGGGCTGAGGCTTCTCCTCGAAGTCCACACACCTGCCACAAACGGCATCACACCACCGATGAAATTATAGCGTACAAAATTCAGGGCATCGGCGGTCGGCATCAACACCTGTATCAGCCAGCAACCAATAACCATGACCAACAGCAGCCAGTTGTTGCGCCAACGGTGGATGACGAAGATGTAAAGGGCATAGAGCTGCATCATCAGTCCGAAGAACCAATAAGGCCCAGGCTTGATAATACGGTCGGGGCGTTCGTAAAGGAAGTTCACGGTCATCGTCAACTGCGCCACGATTCTATCCCATGAATAGACCTCCGCCCCGTTGCTATTGCGGAGGAAATAGACAGCCACGAATAGCAGGTAGCCCCAGATCATCAGACGGAAGAGCTTCTTGAAGTGGTTCCAGAGGAAAATCCGCGCACTCTCGCCCCCACGTACCTCCGAAGCTTCGTACTTCTTCACCAACCCGTAGCCGCTGATGAACAGAAACACCGGCACGCCATAATGCCCGAAGAAGGAGAGGATATGGATGAAGAGGTCAGAGTCGAGAGCCAACAGCTTCTCCAACAACTGCTGGGGTTTCTCAGCCATGAAGGTGTATTCGTTCTCCTTCACCGCGAACTTTAGGAAGTGGCAGTAGTTGTGCAGGATGATGCCGAGGATGGCGATGCCACGCAGGGCTTGACTCTGTCGAATGTTGAGTGAAGCGTTCATGGAGTTATTTGGGATAATGGGGAAGAGGTGAGAACTGAGAAGATTCTGGCATCCTCACTTGCTCACGCGTCAGCTCGTCGTAGTTGGCATAGCCTTTTAAGATGCGCGGGCGCCCTTCATCATAGGTGGGGCTTAGGATGTTGAGTCGCTCGCGATAGAACGGCGTGTGGATGCCGGCAAGGTAGAGCAACAGATGAGGCAACGCGTCAATCATATAGCGCTTGTCTTTGCTCTCGCGGATGGTCTGCCAGAGGTCGGGATGCTGCTGCCGATAGCTTGGTGAGCACCATATCCAGAAGGGAATATCAAACTCCTCGTGGGCCAGTCGACAATCGATGACATCGTTGTGAAGGCGACCGTGGAGGTGGACATCGTCGTTGTAGACCTCCTCGCCGTGGTCGGGCGTGTAAACGATGATAACATTCCGATTCTCATAGCGATGAACTATCTCAGCCACGATACTGTCGTTGTAGCGAGTGGCATTATCATAGTAGGCGAGGTCTTGGAGTTCTTTCTTGGAAAGCTTCGGACGGTCGTAGTCGGCACGTTTGAAGTGCTGCTTCGACTTCGGACAACGCGTGCGGTAGTCAACATGCTGCCCTTTCAGGTGCACAATGGTCAACCGTGGGTTTACACTATCAGCGTTTTCCTCACTCCTCACGCCTATCTCCTTCAACAATCCCTCGTCAAAATAATGCAGTTTGTGGTTGCGCCGGTCAAACATCGCCTGGCTCAGGGTAGGATTGTTCAGGAAGAACCCGCCACTGAAGTCATAGACGGCCTCTTTGGCCTGCGGAAGAAACTGATTGGTGAAGAAGTCCACTTCGTAGCCAGCCTCCTTGAAAAGGACGGGGAACAACGGGTAGTCGCACCAGTCACCCTCGCCACCGACCGCATAGAGGGAGAACATAAGCTTGAAGACAAAACTCGTCAGGTTCCACGGGGCAATGACATTCGTAAAGGGGACAAGGCTTCCCTCCTTAGCCATTGCCACTTGTCGGGGGGTCGTTTCCTTGTCGTATCCATAGAGTTGGGCGTGGCGTTTGTTGTAGCTCTCACCCACAATCATCACGATTTCCGGGCTGCGGAACGAGCAGCTGTCCACTTGAGCCTCGTCAATATGGTCGATAATCTGCGTCAGCTGTTGCGATGCCAATTGGTTGGCACGTATGCTGAAGGCGAGACGGTAGAGCGGTTGGTAGAGAGAGACGCGGTCGGTACGGGTCAGTTCGTGTTCCACGCTGCCGATGTCACGGTGAGTCATCAGTCTGGCGAAGGCCTGTTTGTTATCAGCACACAGCACGGCAGAGACACACAAAGCCACCACCAACAGCAACGGGAGCATAACATAACAAACAGAAAGCGCAACATCCGGAATGCGCTCTTTAAGCCTCCGAAGCCAGCCCTTTAGTCCTGTAAGTCGCTGAACCACAACGATTGCCAAATGTCCCATTGCCAACAGCAATACCCACCCGACGGGGCCAGCCAACAAGTCGAAGGAAAAATAAGAACGGAAAAACTCTGACGTTTCCTGACTGTTGGTCTCTCCCACGAGCAACAGCATGGTGGGCGTAATTGTCGACCCAAACTTCACATAGCAGAAAAGGTCAACAAGGGCCAACACATAGGCCACTACGGCGAAAACGACACGCACCCACCGCCGTATCTTCTTCGGAATAACCATCAACAGACAGCATACCAAAAACACATCGACGAGGAGCTCTGCCCACCAGTATTCATACCCTGGGCCGCCCTTGCTCCAGTCGGTAGCTGCCATTACGACCAACGTACCTAAGAGATACATTGCCAAAGCAAACAAGGCATTGCTGCTGAGGGGGGCGATGACCGTCCGCAATATCTTGACGAGAGTTTTCAAAACAATGGGTCTGTTTATTCAAAAAAAACTCCGCGACGTTGTGCATCGCGGAGTGGATGTATCATGAAATAATCACGTTTTCAGAACAATCTTATGAGTGTTTCAGCACCTGACCGGGCTTGATGCTCGAATTCTTCTTGATGCCATTCATCTTGCAAAGCTGGTCGACAGTCATGCCACTACGTTTGGCAATGGAATAGAGCGTGTCGCCCTTCTTCACCTTGTAGTTCTTGGCCTGCTGGCGTTGCTGCTTCTCGCGGCTGCGCTGCTTGCTGTTGCGCGTGGTGTTCTCGCGTGTCGTCTTCACAGAAGCCTGGTTGTTGTCAGCCACTTCCGGCTCCTGGATTTCTTCCTTGACAACAGTATTCTTCGTGTTGCGCTGAGCCACAGCACGACCTGCATGGGAAGCCTTCTTGCGGAACATATAGTAGTCGGCGGTCACGTCCTGAGCCCTGAAGTCGAACATCAGTGCCGGGTCGAGGGCCACGCCACAGAGACGGGTCTCGAAATGTAGGTGCGAACCCGTGCTTCGTCCAGTGTTACCACCCAGACCGATGGGCGTTCCAGCCTTTACATTCTGATTCTCTCTGACGAGGTGTTTCGACATATGTCCATAAATAGTCTCCAATCCGTTGGGATGGCGGATGACCACGTAGTTACCATAGCCATTGGCATCGTATTGCGCCATGCGCACCTTTCCATCGAAGGCAGCGCGGATGGTGTCGCCAGTATAGACCTTGATGTCCAATCCTTTGTGCATACGTCCCCAGCGGCGTCCGAAGTTGCTCGTGATGACACGGCTCGGCGTGGGCATACAGAAGTGACGAAGGTCAATGCGGAAAGAGTCGGGCAGTTCAGTGGCGCGATGCGCATACTTGTTGTTCCACTCTGTGTAGAGCTGGGCAACAGCCGAGTTGGCCTGCTCGCGTTCAATCACTGATTTCAGTGCAAAAGTGTCTACCTTGGTTGCCTTGCGATCTACGGGAGCCTGACGGGCCAACAGGTCCTGGGCGTAAAGTTGTGTAGAAGATAATGCCAAAAAGGCGACGGTTGCAAGGGCTTTTATCGTTTTATTGTATATCATAATCATACGTTTGTTGGGTGCTGCCACACGATGGCAGCAGGAGAAGACAGCCATGAAAAATCTGTCTTCTGTTCGAAAACATGGCGCAAAGGTACGAAAAAAGTCTGGAATCTGCGAAAAACATTAACAGAATTTACGATATGGCGCCCCAGTTTATATTTGTTTTACGTAATGCGGCCAGTCTGTTCCACAACATTTGATACTCCGTTTTCCGGCATTCAGGGTCGTCGTCGATGATGCGTTGCGCCTCATCACGCGCCAGTTGTACCAGCTGCCCATCGCGGGCAATGTCGGCAATTTTCAGGTCGAAGGCCATGCCGCTCTGCTGTGTTCCCTCTAAGTCGCCAGGACCTCGCAGTTTCAGGTCGGCCTCAGCAATCTGGAAGCCGTCGTTGGTGTCGCACATGATGTCGAGCCGGCGACGGGTATCGGAACTCAGTTCATACTTGCTGACCAGGATGCAGTACGACTGGTCGGCGCCACGCCCTACCCTACCGCGCAGCTGATGCAACTGCGACAGGCCGAAACGCTGGGCGTCGAGAATGACCATGACCGAGGCATTTGGCACGTTCACGCCCACCTCAATGACTGTTGTTGCCACGAGAATCTGTGTCTCGCCACTGACAAAGCGCTGCATTTCCTCCTCCTTGTCGGCGGGTTTCATCTTACCATGCACCTTACTCATGCGAAACTCCGGGAACACTTCTCGCAACGCAGCGAAGCCGTCTTCCAGGTTTTTCAGGTCTATCTTCTCGCTTTCCTGAATAAGTGGGAACACGATGTAGACCTGTCTGCCCTGATGAATCTGCTGGCGGATTCCCTGATAGAGCGACGTCATCTGGTTGTCGTACTTATGGATGGTCACCACCGGCTTACGTCCGGGCGGCAACTCGTCGATGACACTGACGTCCAAGTCGCCGTAGATGGTCATCGCCAGCGTTCGCGGGATGGGGGTGGCCGTCATGACCAACACATGGGGCGGATTGGCACTCTTGCCCCAGAGCTTGGCACGCTGAGCCACGCCGAAGCGGTGCTGCTCGTCGACCACGACGAATCCGAGATGCAGGAACTGCACCGTATCTTCTATCACGGCATGCGTCCCCACGAGTATCTGCACCGAACCGTCGGCAATGCCTTGCAGCACTTCGCGGCGCTTCTTGCCTTTCACAATGCCAGTGAGCAGTTCCACACGGATGGGCATATCCTTCAAGAATTCGCGGATGGTGGCCAGATGTTGCTCGGCCAGGATCTCCGTGGGAGCCATGATACACGCCTGATAGCCGTTGTCGAGAGCTATGAGCATTGACATCAGAGCCACGAGGGTCTTGCCGGAACCCACATCGCCCTGCAGCAGACGGTTCATCTGCCGTCCGCTGCCCATGTCGGTACGTATCTCGCGGATGACGCGTTTCTGCGCTCCAGTGAGTGGGAAGGGAAGATAGTCGCGATAAAACGTATTGAAAAGATCGCCCACACGACTGAACACATAGCCGCGGTATTTGCGCCGTTGGTCGCTGGCATACCGCAAGATGTTCAACTGCACATAGAACAGTTCCTCGAACTTCAGTCGCTGACGGGCATGGCTCATCTCGTCGGCAGTCTTCGGATAGTGGACATGGCGGAAGGCTGTGTCGCGCGACACCAAGCGCAGGCGGTTGGTGATGAAGGCTGGCAGCGTCTCGGGCAGGGGTGTGGTGAGGCGCTCCAGAAGACTTTTCGTGATGCGCTCGATGGTGCGCGAGGTCATCCCCATCTTCTTCATCTTCTCCGTCGTGGAGTAGTAGGGTTGCATGCCCATGTCGCTGAGTGTCAGCTCCGAAGCCTTCTCTATCTCAGGGTGAGCGAACTGATAGCGTCCGCCGTAGATGGATGGTTTGCCGAAAACGATATACTCAGTGTCCACCCGCAGGCCTTTTGTCAGCTGTTGGGCGCGGGCGAACCACACGAGGTCTACGATGCCCGAGCCGTCGGTGAAATGGGCAACGATGCGTTTCTTCCTCGGCCCCATGTCGAACTCCTCGAAACTCAGGATATTCCCTTTCAGCTGGACATAGGGCATCTCGCCGGAGAGATCGCTGATAGAGTAGATGTGGCTGCGGTCCACATATTTATAAGGATAATACTCCAGCAGGTCGCCGAACGTTTTCACGCCCAGCTCCTTCTCCAAGATGTCCTTCCGATGGGGGCCGACACCTGGTACGAACTTGATGTCCTGTTGAAGTATATCGAGCATTCTCAGTTTTTCTGTCTGAGTATGGCTTCAGCCACAAGGAGGTCGAAAGGAGTCGTGATCTTGATGTTCTCACGGTTACCCTCCACGAGGGTGATGTCATGCCCCAATGCTTCCACCACCGAGGCATCGTCGGTGAACATGTCGGTATAGGGTTGGGCATAGGCCCGTTTGTGCAACTGAATGTCGAAAGCCTGTGGCGTTTGCACCAAGCGGTACTCATCGCGAGGGACGGTGACCGAAGCTGTCGATGTGACAGAGGCATACCCTACAGAACCAGAGCCAGCCCCCAAATGGCGGAGCGTCTCCACCACAGGCACCACGGGCACGGCGGTACGCGTCTTGCGCGCCGTTTCATAGCATCGGGCGATGACCTCTAAAGAAGGGAAGGGACGCACACCGTCGTGTACGGCCACCACCCCCTGGGCATCGTCGGGAATCAGTTGCAGTCCATTCCGAATGGAGTGGAAACGTGTCGCGCCGCCCGTTGTCATTTCATAGTCTTCCTCGAAATGATACGTTTGGCACAACTCATCCCAGTAGGCATGTTGCTCACGGGGCAGCACCAAGATGATTCTCAGTTCCGCGCTGTAGGCACGAAAGCGCCGGATAGTATGCATGAGCACAGGTAGCCCACCTATGGGCAGAAACTGCTTGGGCACATCGCTGCCCATGCGCAGTCCTTTGCCACCAGCCAAAATAATCGCGTAGTCCGTCATTCTCAAAGTGTTACTTCTTACCACGCACTTCTCATCACTCTCGTCTTAGAGCATCCTGGCCTCCATCAGGTGGATGTAGCGCATGCCCTCGGCCACTTCGCGAGCGGCCTCCTCACTGACGAGCAATGCCAACAGCGAGTAGGCGTAAGGCAGTGCGGCTGCCGGTCCCTCGCCTGTGATGATGTTGCCGTCGATGGTCCACAGGTCCTCCGTGTACTCTGCGCCCTCCAAGGTCTGTTCGAAACCGGGATAGCAGGTGGCCCGCTTCCCTTTCAGAATGCCCAGTCCGCCCAATACGAGCGGTGCGGCACAGATGGCCGACACCATCTTTCCAGCTTCTGCCTGCGCCACAAGCGCTTTTTTCAGTCCCTCGTGTTCGTTCAGGTTGGTGGCACCTGGCATGCCTCCCGGCAGCATCAGCAGGTCGGCATCCTTCAGCATCGGCTCAGCCTCCTCGAAGGTCAAGTCGGTCACCATCTGCACACCGTGGGCACTTTCCACAATGTTGGTGTCGTAGATACTCACTGTCTTGATGTCGACACCACCGCGACGCAGCACGTCAACGGGTATCAAGGCCTCGATATCCTCGAAGCCGTTGGCCATGAATTGAAATACTTTTGCCATATCTTTCTTATTAATGATGAATGTTTCGGCTGCGAAGATACGAAAAAAATCGCATTTCGCCATGCTTTTCCCCACATTTTTTCACTTTTCTTTTTCAATAGGGACAAAACATCATTTCCAAGTCAGAAAACACGCTGAGGAGCCACGCCGTCTTCATTAGGAAGAAAGTAGTGTTCTAAGATTACAGTTTCTTTCGTGAAAAGTTGGTGGTTTGTGAAAGATTGCGTATTTTTGCACGCAGTTTTTTCACAAACCATCTCCGTATGAACGAACAGAAAAGACGCGTGGCCATCTTTGGCAACATCTACCAGACGAAGAAGTCGGACTCCATCCAGCGCGTCCTCGACAGCCTGCAGGCTTTCGGGGCTGAGGTCAGCATGGAGCGACAGTTTCATGAATTTGCCGTAAAGAAGCATGCCTTGCAATACCAGCCCGACCACTTCATCGACGACGACAGCTTCGAGGCCGATTTCGCCATCTCGCTCGGAGGCGACGGCACCCTGCTGAAGACCGCCGCCTGGGTGGGGAGCAAACAGATTCCCATCATGGGCGTCAACATGGGACGGCTGGGATTCCTCGCCGACGTGAGTCCCGACGACATTGAACTGGCCATTCGCGCACTCCACGAAGGCGACTACACGGTGGAACGCCACACGGCCATCTGTGTGGAGGGTAGCGGAAAAGCCTCGTTCAACAAACCTTTCGCACTGAACGACATCGCCGTGCTGAAGCGCGACAATGCCTCGATGATCACCATCGATGCCAGCATCGACGGCGAACATCTGGTGACCTATCAGGCCGATGGACTCATCGTAAGCACGCCCACGGGCAGCACCGCCTATTCGCTGTCGAACGGCGGCCCCATCGTCATGCCCGATGCCGACATTCTCTGCCTGACGCCCGTGGCACCGCACAGCCTGAACATCCGGCCGATTGCCATCCCTGCCGACAGCCGTGTGGAACTGACGGTGAGCAGCCGTACGCACCATTTCTTAGTGGCCATCGACGGCCGCTCGGAACAGTGCCACGAGCATACGCGACTGACCATCCGGCGAGCCGATCACGACGTGCTCATCATCAAACAAAAGGGGCGCAGCTACATCGACACGCTGCGCCAGAAAATGATGTGGGGGCACGACATCCGAAGCTGAGACAACGAAATATGAATATGAAGAAGCCGTTTAAATATAAGGTCAGCGAAATCCTGGTATGGCTATGGCGCGCCTGGCGGGGAAACCGTCTGCAGGCCATCATCAATGCCACGCTGGGACTCCTGGAGGTGGTGGTCAGCCTCAGCCAGGTATGGGCCGTGAAGCACGCCATCGATGTGGCTTCCCACGTCCAGGAGGGCAGCCTCTACTGGGCGGTGGGTATCATGGGCTTGCTCATCCTGGCCGACTTCGCCATCCATATCTCCGGCATTTGGGTGCGCAACATCTTAGGCATCAAGGCGCAGAACCGCATGCAGCAGCAGATGCTCGACCGTATCCTACGCTCAGAGTGGAACGGGCGTGAGAAGTTGCACAGCGGCGACGTCATCAACCGTCTGGAGAAAGACGTCAACCAAGTGGTGAACTTCCTCACGGAGACCATCCCCAGCTCCATCTCTACGCTGACGCTCTTCCTCGGCGCCTTCTGCTACCTCTTCTCGATGGATCGCTGGCTGTCGGTGATTATCATCGCCATGCTGCCGCTATTCATCATCGTCAGCCGATACTATGTCAGGCGCATGCGACATCTCACACGACAGGTGCGCGACAGCGACTCGAAGGTGCAGAGTGTCTTGCAGGAAACCATTCAGAACCGCATGCTTATCAAGACAATGGAGAGCGACTCGGTGATGGTCGACAAACTGGAGTCCACACAGAGTGAGTTGCGCCAGAAGGTGGTGAAGCGCACTGCCTTCAGCGTGATGAGCAACCTCATCCTGAACTTCGGCTTCGCCCTTGGCTACCTCGTGGCTTTCCTCTGGAGCGCCCTCCGCATGTCGGCTGGTACACTCACCTTTGGTGGAATGACCGCTTTCCTGCAATTGGTCAACAAGATACAAGGTCCCGCCCGCAGTCTGTCCAAGCTCGTGCCGCAGTTTGTGAGCGTATTCACAGCTTCCGAACGACTCATGGAGCTGGAAGAGAACCCTTTGGAGGAACAGGGCGACCCCATAGAACTCAAAGCACCGGCTGGTGTGCGACTGACGGACGTGAGCTATGCCTACGAAGAGAAGACGGGCAACGTGGTGGAGCATCTGTCGTTCGATTTCAAGCCAGGCTCATGCACCGCCATCATGGGCGAGACAGGTGCTGGCAAGACAACGCTCATCCGACTGATCCTCGCCTTGCTGCACCCCCAGCAGGGCAAGGTCGCCATCTACAACAAGAAGATGACGCGCACGCTGTCGCCCCGTATGCGCTGCAACTTCGTCTACGTGCCGCAAGGCAACACGTTGCTCAGCGGCACCATCCGCGACAACCTGTGGCTGGCCCGCATCACAGCCACTGAGGAGGAAATGCGCGACGCTCTGCATCAGGCATGTGCCGACTTCGTCATGGAACTGCCCGACGGACTCGACACCGTGTGCAGCGAGAGCGGAGCCGGACTGAGCGAAGGACAGGCACAGCGCATCGCCATCGCCCGCGCACTCTTGCGCAGCGGCAGCATCATGCTGTTCGACGAGGCCACCAGCGCCCTCGACCCTGAGACGGAGCGACAGCTGTTGCAGAACATTCTCTCACGCCACGACAAGACCATCATCTTCATTACTCACCGCCCCGCCGTGGTCGACTATTGCGACCAAGTGCTTACCATCGACAAGCGCTACTGACGGATGGATATGCGAAAAATTGCAATCGTTTGCGCACGAAAACGGCAAATAACTTGACAATCATGATGGAAGTTTGGTGAAAAAAGATGTAATTTTACAACCAAATTAACCAAACTATCCTGTCTATGAAACTAATATTCAATATCGACTATCAGACCGTGTTCGGCGAGGAATTGTTGCTGAACCTGGTGGAAAAGGACGGGGCGGAAAACCATGTGTCGTCGTATCGGATGAAAACGGAAGACGGCATGCGCTGGACTTACGAGCTGAACTGTCCAGCCGCTCCATCGAGTAAGAGTAAGGCCAAGTTTGAGCTTGGCAGTGTTATCGACTATTACTACAGCGTGGAAAGCAGCGGACAACTGGTGCGCCAAGAGTGGATGGTGGAGCCTCATCGGCTGGAGTTGGTGAGCGAGAAAGGCTACAACTACACCATCTACGACCATTGGATAGACATCCCCGATGACAGCTACCTCTACAGTTCGGCCTTCACCGACTGCATTGCCCGCCACACTCCCGCGAAGAGTCCGATGAAGCCCTATACCGCTACGGTGCGCCTGAAGGTGCGGGCTCCGCAATTGCGCGAGCGCGAGCGGCTGGCATTGGTGGGCAGCGACGAACTGCTCGGAGCCTGGGACGCCAAGCGCTCGCAGCCCATGACGGAGCACAACCACAACGAGTGGATGGTGAACCTCGATGCCACGATGCTGCTGTCGAAGCGGTTGGAGTTCAAGTTCATCATCATCGACGAGGACACCAACATTGCCACCATCTGGGAAAGCGGAGAGAACCGCGTCATCGAGCTGCCGCCAGTGGGACGTGGCGACGTGGTGGTGTATGAACTGCCGCAGGCCTTCTTCCCTCTCTATGCCCAGAAATGTGCCGGAACGTTGGTACCGGTGTTCTCGCTCCGCAGCTACGACAGCTTTGGTGTGGGTGACTTTGGCGACTTGCGGAAAATGATCGACTGGGTGTCGATGACCCGCCAGCGCCTACTGCAGATCCTGCCCATCAACGACACGACCACCACGCACACCTGGACCGACTCGTACCCCTATTCCTGCATCAGCATCTTCGCCATCCATCCGCAGTATGTTGACCTGACGCAGCTGCCGCCACTGGCCGACGAGAAGGAGCGTGCTCGCTTCGAAGCCCTGCGCCAGGAACTGAATGCGCTGCCGCAGATTGACTACGAACGGGTGAACAATGCCAAGACGGAATACCTGCAGTTGCTCTTCAAGCAGGAGGGGCATAAGATGATGGCTTCGAGCAAATACAAGAAGTTCTTCGACGAAACCAAACACTGGCTCGTGCCTTACGCACAATATTGCTACCTGCGCGACAAGTACGGCACAGCCAACTACACCGAATGGCCCGACCACAACACGTGGGACGAGAAAGACCGCCCGTCGCTCTCTTCCTCGCGCACGCATATATATAAAGAGGTGTCGTTCTTCTATTTCGTGCAGTTCATCCTAAACACCCAGCTCAGCGAGGTGCATGAGTACGCACGCCAGAAAGGGGTCATCCTGAAGGGCGACATCCCCATCGGCGTGAACCGCTACGGCTGCGATGCTTGGATGGAGCCGCGCTACTTCAACCTGAACGGGCAGGCCGGTGCGCCGCCAGACGACTTCTCGGCCAACGGACAGAACTGGGGCTTCCCCACCTACAACTGGGACGAGATGCTCAAGGATGGCTGCCTGTGGTGGGTGCGCCGCTTCTCGAACATGGCCAAATTCTTCGATGCCTACCGCATAGACCACGTGCTGGGATTCTTCCGCATCTGGGAAATCCCCATCGACTCCGTCCACGGTCTGCTGGGACAGTTCTCGCCGTCGCTCGGCATGAGCCGCGAGGAGATAGAAGGCTACGGACTGCAGTGGCAGGAAGAGCTGTTCACAGAGCCGTTCATCATGGATTGGGTGCTCAACCGCATGTTTGGTCCGAAGGCCGACTACGTGCGCGACACCTTCTGTGAGCCCAAGCACGATGGCTACTACCGCATGAAGGAAGCGTTCAACACACAGCGCAAGATTGAGAACTGGTACAACGAGAAGGCTGCCGCCCTGGAACCCGGCACCACGACGGAGCTTGCCAACCTGCGCGACGGTTTGTATGCCTTGGTGAGCGATGTGCTGTTTGTGCGCGACCATAAGAATCCCGACTTGTTCCATCCGCGTATTTCGGCCCAACTGGACTTCATCTACGAAAGCCTGTGGGACGCCGACAAGGCGGTGTTCAACAAACTCTACAACGACTACTTCTATCGCCGCAACAACCAGTTCTGGTATTCCGAAGCCATGAAGAAGATGCCGAAACTGGTGGAGGCCACACGCATGCTCGTCTGTGCCGAAGACTTAGGCATGGTGCCCGACTGCGTGCCTTGGGTGATGAACGAACTGCGTATTCTCTCGCTGGAACTGCAGTCGATGCCGAAAGACCCGAAGGTGCGCTTCGGCCATCTGTCGCAGAACCCCTACCGCTCGGTATGCACCATCTCGTCGCACGACATGCCGACACTCCGTCAGTGGTGGGACGAGGACTGGCCACGCACGCAGGAGTATTACAACACCATGCTCTATCGTGGCGATGCCGCACCGCATCCACTGCCCGGTTGGCTGGCACGCGACATCATCTCGCGCCATCTCACCTCGCCGTCGATGCTCTGCATCCTCTCCATCCAGGACTGGCTCGCTATGGACGAGAACCTGCGACTGCCCGACCCGAATGCCGAGCGCATCAACATTCCGGCCAATCCCAAGCACTATTGGCGCTACCGCATGCACATCGCCATTGAAGACTTAATGAAAGAAGAAGACTTCAACGACGACATCCGGCAGTTGGTAGCACAGAGTGGAAGGAAATAGCCCATCTCCTCATCGACGTAAACAGCTCTTTTGTAGGCGGTTGCAGCGGCAACCGCCTACATGACCTAAACAACAACCATCACCTCACTAATTACCAAACAATGAACATCATCAAATCATTTATCCTAACCCTTTTGGCCATGACAGCCACCACCGCCTCTGCACAGCAGTTCCAGGAGATGAAATACACCCCACAGTCAACCACCTTCCGCCTGTTCGCGCCCAACGATGCCAAAGCCGTCAAACTTCGCATCTACGACAAAGGGCAGGGCGGGAAAGCTTTGAAGACCGTCAAAATGACCCGCACCGCCAACGAACAGTGGACGGCAACGGTGAAGGGCGATCTCATGGGACGCTTCTACACCTTCGACATCGGGCGTGGCGAGACTCCCGGTGTCTTCGCCAAAGCCGTGGGTGTGAACGGACAACGCGGTGCCATCGTCGACCTGCAGGCCACCAACCCCGAGGGATGGGAAGCAGATAAGCGACCCGTGGTGAAATCGCCCGCCGACCTCGTCATCTACGAGATGCACCACCGCGACTTCTCCATCGATGCCTCCTCAGGCCTGCAATACAAAGGAAAGTACCTCGCACTGACCGAGCCGAAGGCCATCAACCACCTGAAGAAACTGGGCGTGAACGCCATCCATATTCTGCCGTCGTACGACTATGGATCGGTGGACGAGACGCAATTAGACAAGAACAAGTACAACTGGGGCTACGACCCTGTGAACTACAACGTGCCGGAGGGCGGCTACAGCACCAACCCGTATGACCCCACCTGCCGTGTGCGTGAGTTCAAGCAGATGGTGCAGGCCCTGCACAAGGCGGGCATCCGCGTCATCCTCGATGTAGTCTATAACCACACCTACGACATCGATCACTCAAACTTCCAGCGCACCTATCCCGACTACTACTATCGCAAGAACGCCGACGGCACCTACAGCAACGGCTCGGGTTGCGGCAACGAAACAGCTTCCGACCAGCCAATGATGCGTCAGTTCATGATAGAGAGCGTGGAACACTGGATCAACGAATACCACATCGACGGCCTGCGCTTCGACCTCATGGGCATCCACGACATCGAGACCATGAACCAAATCCGCAAGGCTGTGGATGACATCGATCCCACCATCTTCATCTATGGCGAGGGATGGAGTGCCGGCGGTTGTGCTTATCCTTACGAGAAACTAGGCATGAAAGCGCATATCCCGCAAATGCCAGGCATCGCTGCTTTCTCCGACGAGATACGCGACGCACTACGCGGTCCGTTCGACAACGACAAGAAACCCGCCTTCTTGGCCTGTGTGCCCGACTGCGAGGAGAGCGTGAAGTTCGGCATCGTGGGTGCCATCCGTCATCCGCAGATCGACATGCAGAAGGTGAACTACTCGAAGCAGCCTTGGGCTGTGGAGCCGACACAGATGATCTCGTACGTCAGTTGCCACGACGACATGTGCCTGACCGACCGTCTGCGCGCCAGCATTCCCGGCATCACCACTGATGAGCTGATACGTCTCGACCTCTTGGCACAGACAGCCGTCTTCACCTCACAGGGCGTACCGTTCATGCTTTGCGGTGAAGAGATGCTGCGCGACAAGAAGGGTGTGCACAACTCCTTCGAGTCGCCCGACGACATCAACCACCTCGACTGGGCGAACCTCGACCGCTATCCGCAGGTGTTCGACTACTACAGCCGCCTCATCGCGCTGCGCCAGCACCATCCTGCCTTCCGGCTCGGTTCCGCCGACCTCGTGCGCAAGCACTTGGAATTCCTCGATGCACCGAAGAACGTGGTGGCCTTCCGTCTGAAGAACTACGCCGGACGCGACGACTGGCGCGACATCATTGTCATCCTGAACGCCAACAAGGAGGAAGCCTGCATCGACATCCCACAGGCCGACTACACTGTGGTCTGCGAGAAGGGAGTCATCAACGAGCGCGGCATCCGCCAGTTCAACGGCCATCAGGCCATCGCCGCCCCCCAGTCGGCACTCATCCTCCACGACTAACCCCCCACTCTTTTTAGCCAAACGAAGAAAGGCCGCCACTCATCAGTGGCGACCTTTCAGGGCTTAGGGCTCGTCGTTACCGCCATCGGGATCGTTGTCATCCTCCTGAGGCTCCGGCAACACCGTGTTCTTCGGTGCCTCTTGGATTCGCCAAGCCGAGGTCATGGGCGAAGAGTAAGCCTTCGAGTTAGCGTCTCGCGTGCGGAAGGGCAGGAAGTTGATCTTCACCCCCGTGATGTTCTTCGAGGCGTTGAACTCACGGACAGTCACAGTGCCCGTCGACTTCAGTCCAGCACGAAAGGTGCCCAAGCCTTGCAGCTTGATGGTGTGAGAGTTGCCCAGTTCGCGGGCCATCACCTCGCAGAGCTCCTCAATCACGGCCTTCACGTCCGATTTCTTCATGGAGCAGTTGCGC
>CADCIB010000034.1 GCA_902801375.1 uncultured Prevotellaceae bacterium
AATCTTGAACATAAGGGATTATTTTACTCTTACCCTGCTGCCTTCGCTGAATTTATTCAGTTTCAAACAGTTAGCTACATCTACTCACCAGAGAGGAGGCGTATTTCCTCAAGTTGAGCCTGTGCATCTTCAACGCCTCCCTGGAGAGCCTGGTTCATGAGGGCACGAGCCTCATCGTAGCGCTCCTGCATCTTGCGGATGCCGCCAAGCACATAGGCGTGCTGCGGGTCAGTGGGACGGGCGGGGAGTATGCGTTCTGCCAATGCATAGTCGTTCTGTCCGACGGCAGTCTGTGCAGCGAGCAAGACGGCACGCGGGTTCTTCGGGTTCAGCTCAGCGGCGCGGTAGACAATCTCACGTCCCTTTTCAGTGTCGATGCCGGCATCGTTGGCCAGGGCGACGAGCTCAGAGAACGAAAGGTCCTCAGGATTGGTGCGATAGACATCGCGACTCTCCTCGAGGGTGTAGGGCCGTATGCTGTACTGGATGACATAGTCGGAGTGGCGCAGGCCGGGATAGACGTCGGCCAGCAGCTGCTGGTAGCGCTGCGGGAACTGGCGCTTGATCTGTGCGTCCTTGGCGTCGGGCTCCAGGCTGCCGTCGATGATGCTGAGAATCTCGGCACGCTCTTCCATCGAGCTCTTGGCTACGTAGTCGCGCAGGCCAGCCCAGTCTTCCGGAGTGGAGGTGGAACCAATGACACCCTGATTGAACTTATAGAGTTTCTGAATGTGCTTCGAGAGCGTGGCGGCACGGTTCTCGGCCAGCCAGGCGTTGTGGTCGTAGCTACCCTCGGGCGATGCATAGCCATGGATGGTGACGCGGTCGATGTCGACATCCTTCTTGCCGCGCACCTGATCGATGGTGGCCATGATCTTCTTCAGCTCCTGCGGGTTGCGACGGTAGTTGGGATCGAGGTCTATCTTATTGACGCGGAAGTCGATGTAAGCACGGCCTTCCAGCTGGCGTACCTTCTTATAGTCGTCGGGCGACAGCTGTACGCGGAGCATGGGCACACGTGTGGGCACCATGCTACGGCCGAGGTCGGCGCAGGAGATGTCGATGGTGTTGACATGGCAGCAGCCTTCCAGTTCGGTGAGCATGCAGAGCGAGATGGGCTCTGTGCGCACCCAGGGATACTCGCTGAGGTCGGCCACCACCTGGCCGGTGATGCCGTCGGCGGTGAGGTCCTTGGCGCGGAGGTACGGCAGTTCGGCCTCGTGCTTATGGTTCAGCCGCATGTCGCGGTGCATGGCCTTAGCGTTGCGTGCGCCACGCACGATGACACTCTGGAAACGGATGGTGTCGGTGGCGGAGCAGATCATGGGTGTGACGACAGCGGCGTAGTCGGTGGAGGGTTTTGCCACGGGCATCTGATAGTCGATGACGAGCTGCTGCGGCATCAACTGTTTCTTGATAATGGTCTGTGCCTGGGCCGTGGTGGCGAAGGCTATACCTATTATTATATATAATACCTTTTTCATGATCCTAATTTATTTGATGTTGTAGACGATGTTGATGCCAAGCTTAGGCATGAGGAATGGCTTGTGGTCCTTGCCGTAGTATTCTCCGCAGTGCACGCAGTCGTAGCGCTTATACCAGGTGTAGCCCACGTCGACACCTGCCAGCGCCTCAAGGCTCCAGTGTGGTGAGAGGATCCAGGAGTAGCCGTAGAAGGCACCCACTGCCACGAAATCGCCCTGCCGGCGCTCGTTCTTGATAGACGGATAGAGTCCGAGCGGGAACTTGAGCTTCGATGCGTTGAAGTGGCTGTAGACGGCATTGAACCCGATGAAGTCACGGTTGAAGGTGGAGCAGAACCAACGCTTCATCTCCCAGTCGACGAGAAGGTGACGCCATTTCTTCTCCTTCCAGTCGTCGGTAGGCCACGGGCGGTAGCCGCCACTGAGCGCTGTCGTCCAGTGGTCGGAGAGTTTGAGCTCGAAGCCGAGGTTAGGTGTCTGCGCTCCATCGTAGAGCAGATTGTTTTTTACAACAAAGGTCTGAGCCATGGCACCCACGCTGAATGCTGTCCAGAGCAGCAGGGTGGCTAACATCCGTTTAGATTTGTATATCATCATAACTATCTATTGAGCGTTCTTAAGTTCTTAACATTCATCCCTGCTTAATGCTTTTTCCGTTCATATCACAGGAACTTCTCACTTCTTGTCACTTTTGACCCCTTACTCCTAAAGGAAATCGACTGCAAAGATAAACATTATATATATAATAACAAAGGATTCTTTAAAAAAAAATGTGTTTTTGTGTCAAAATTAAGTTTAATTAACAACAGAACTGGCATATATTTATGACAGAACATGGTGCGCGTGAGATGCAAGCCCCCCATTTCGCTCAACCAAAGGGTGGGGCGAAATGGGGGCCAGGATGTAGGGATCAGGTGGGTTTCGGAGCGGCGCGCTCAATGGGTACCATGAGGTGGGGCTCACAGATTTTGCCATCTCTTTTGAAGCATACCCTTTTCTCCAGAAACTTGCGCAGACTGACACACGACTCCAGATGCTGGGTGTGGAATTTGCCAAGGTGGTATTCGTCCATGCATAGGAAAAGTGCCCTGATGAACTTCGACAGGTATTGGCTTTGTATGCACACCCTGTCGGCCTCCATCCACACCTTCTTCTCGCCGATGATGGGCAGGAAGTGTTGCTTGAAGAGTTGTTCACGCTCTTTCCGCTGGGTGAGCCAAGGCATCAGTACTGCGGTCATTTGCTTCATCACCAAGGTAGGCTGCGGCACATCGCTGGTGACAAGATTGCTACGCAGCAGTTCCTCGCGTACCACGTCGTGCATGGAGTAGACCAGCTGCTTGCAATGTTGCTTTTCCATTTTGCGAATCAGTTTGGAGAGCTGTCGTAACATGCCAGCCATCTCTTTCCGCTGGTTCAGCATGGAGCGTTTCATGACGAGGTCTTCCTCCTCGCGTTTCAGCATCCGCTCCTCATAATGGTGGAGCGAGTCGAGGTGGTTGGCCATCTGGTTCAAAGATTGTTGACATGTAGTAGCGTCTGCATTGAAAGATTCAGGTACAGACCTCGGGCTTTCTTCGCCGTTGGTGGCGAAGGTTTCATCCGGATTCTGGTCACCAAGACCTCCCGTCGGTGACAGATTTTGTGTTTTCCTTTCGTTCATAAGATAAATAATGTTTGTATTGAGTGTGTTTTTACCATTCTTGCGTACCATTCCATTCCAGATTGGATGCTCGCTTCGAAAAGTGCGGCAAAGGTACGAAGATTATTAGATACGGCAAAAGAAAAACCTACTTTTTTTCTTCTTTTTTTTTCGGTCTCCGATTATTGTTGTACCTTTGCAGCACAGACCATTTATAGAATCATGTATAAATACACTTTCGCCCTCCTGGCAGTGCTGCTGCTCAGCAGCTGCAAGCCCTCGAAACCTGCCGACACGCCTTCTGTTGAAAAGGCGGCGACAACGGCCAGTAACCACTACGCCATGCCCGACATGCCGCCATCGGTGACCACCCCGACAGAGCGCGCCAACTACGTGGCGGCGCACTATTGGGAGCGGTTCCCCTTTGCCGACAATCCCGACTCCGTATTTACAGAACAGGCCTTTGTAGACTACATCGCCGTGCTGCCCATGGCCGATGCCACCGAGCGGAAGAAAGGGGTGACCACGCTGATGGGCAAGCTGCCGCAGCCCGACATGCTGAACCGCTTCATGGACTTGGCCGCCCACTATCTCGGCAACCCGCAGTCGCCGATGCACAGCGACGACCTGTATGTGGACTTCCTCAGCGCCTTCGTGGAGCTGCCAGGTGTGGACGATGCAGAAAAGACAAGGCCGCGGTTCCTGATAACCAACCTGAAGAAAAACCGTGTGGGCGAGCAGGCTACGGACTTTACCTATTACGACACGCGTGCCCAGCGCCGGCGGACTTTGTCGGGAACCCAGGCAGACTATCTCGTGCTCTATTTCAACGACCCCGATTGTGAGTCGTGCCAGCAGGAGATGCCCATAGCTTATGCCATGGCCACGCTGCGCCATCCCGCCGTCGGTGTACTGCTTGTCAATACGGAGAAGGAGCAGGGAGTAGGTGCCATCAACGATCAGCCGCTACCCGACAACTGGATTGACGGTTACGACCCCGGGCAGGCCATCACCGCGCGACAGCTCTATTTCTTGCCTGCCATGCCGTCGCTCTATCTGCTCGACAGCCAGAAACGGGTGATTCTCAAGGACACTTCGCTTGAGGCCATCGAGCGATACCTCGCGGAGCACCTGTAAACGCCAACCGCCTCTTTTCAGCAACAGATAACGCTGTTAGGTTCTTTTTTCTGTTTTGTTTTTAACCTGAAACGCAGTTTGGATGCACGGCAATAAGGCAATGCTTGCATTCAGCTCAAAAATGTCGTACCTTTGCAAACGCAATCGGGAAGCATCACAAAATACGGATAATCCCGCGAGCAAAAACCCGACAGTGTTGCGCAACGCGACGCACGACGACGGAGAATGAGGTGCACATCAGGAACCGGAGTCGGGCGGATGAGGGAAAAACATGAAACGTTAAACATTGAAATTAAAGAAAGGAAAAAGAATCATGTCAGTACTTTATAGATTGAGTCAGAACAACAACAAGAAGAACACGAAAGCCTACGGTAAGTGGTATGCCCACGCTGTGACCACCAACAAGATCGGCCTGAACGACGTGGCCCTGCGCATCCAGCAGAACTGTTCGATGAAGAAGAGCGACGTGAAGGCCGTGCTCGACGAGCTCATCGAGGTGATGACCCAGGAGTTGCAGAACTCTCACGCCGTCCGCCTCGACGGTCTGGGCACGTTCCGCATGGGACTGAGCAGCACGGGTACTGTGACGGTGCGTGAGTTCAACGCCTCGAAGAACGTGGTGGGTGTCCATGTCTGCTTCCAGCCCGAACAGAAACGTGGCGCCGACAAGAAGATGATCAAGGCCCTGGTTGCCGGCGTGACGGTGAAGGAAGCTCCGAAGAACACGGTGATGCCCGAACCCAAAGAGGACGAAGGCGAGGATACCGGCGACAATGGCGGCGAAGGTGGCGAAGGAGGTCAGGGTTAATCCTGCGTTTTTTCATTCGCAAAACATAACAGACGATTGTGATATGAAAAAGAATGCATGGAAAACCATCTTGAAAGTGGTGGTGGCCATTGCCACTGCCCTTCTCGGAGTGATTGGCGGCGCCACCGCGATGAATAGCCTGTAAGACCGTCACCATCGTTTGCATTTCTGAACGATGGAAACGCTTGCCTTCTGAAGAATCTCCAACGGTTAATGCGATTTTTTGCGGAGAATCGTTGGAGGTTCTGTTTTTTCGCACCTCTGACTGCGTCGCGCTTGGCGATGAAGGAGACGCTTTCATAGTGAAACGGAGAAAGAAGGTACTTCCGTTCGACAATAAACATAAAAAAATACTTTTTCATTTTGTATTGTTCTCGCTTATTCGTACCTTTGCAGTCTCTGACACGAAAGATTTACATCAAAACCATAAAAACATGAAGAAATTTTTGGCTGTGGCTCTGATGGCCACGATGACAGCAAGTTTGACAGCACAAGTGTTGAACTATCCACAAGCCCGCAAGGACGGTACCGTGGATGCGTATTACGGACATCAAGTGGCCGACCCCTACCGTTGGATGGAGGACGACAGAAGCGCGGAAACCATGGCCTGGGTCGAGGCTGAGAACACGGTCACCCAAGCTTACCTGCAAAAACTGCCCATGCGTGGAAAACTGATGAAACGCATGAAGGAACTGAACAACTACGAGAAGGTGGGCACACCTTTCTACAGGTATGGTCACTGGTATCAGTATCGCAACGACGGACTGCAGAACCAATACGTGCTGTACCGTCTTTCGGGAAGTGAGGAACGAGGAGCGGGGAGCGTGTTTCTCGATCCCAATACGCTGAGCGACGACGGTACGGTGGCCCTGAAAGGCGTCTACTTCTCCAACAACGGGAAGTATGCCGCCTACGCCATCTCACGCAGCGGCAGCGACTGGCAGGAGTTCTACGTGATGGATGCCGAGACGGGCGAAATGCTGCCCGACCATATCGAGTGGGCGAAGTTCTCGGATGCCTGCTGGCTGGGCGACGGTTTCTACTACAGCGCCTACGACCATGGCGAGGAGGGTAAAGAGTTCTCCGACATGAACGAGGGTCACAAGATCTATTACCACAAAATGGGGACACCGCAGTCGGAAGATGTGCTCTTCTACCAGAATCCCGCCTATCCCAAACGTTTCTACTCTGTATCAGTGAACAAGGAGGAGACAATGATGTTCCTCTATGAGAGCGGTGCCGGCCAGGGCGTCACGCTCTTCGTCCGCGACCTCCGCGTGCCAGGATCGCAGTTTATCCAGATGACCAACGACATGGAGTGCAACTACGCTCCCGTGGCCATCGTGGGCGACGACATCATCCTCTTCACCAACTACCAGGCTCCGATGAATCGCCTGATGAAAGCCAACATCCACCGGCCTGGCGTCAACGACTGGACAGAATTGGTGCCGGAAGCCCCCGAAGTGCTGGAAAACGCCGATTTCATCGATGGCAAGTTCATCCTGACCTACCAGAAAGATGCCTCAAACCATGCCTATGTCTACGGCCTCGACGGCAAGCGGAAATATGAGGTGAAACTGCCCGGTGTGGGAACCGTGGGCTTCAGTGGCGAAAAAGACCGGAAGGAATGCTTCTACACCTTCGCCTCATACACCGTACCAGGTGCCATCTATCAATATGACATCGACAAGAATGAGAGCCGCCTCTATTATGCGCCGAAGGTGAATTTCCGACAGAATGACTTCACCACGGAGCAGGTGTTCTTTGAAAGTAAGGACGGTACACGTGTGCCCATGTTCATTACCTATAAAAAAGGATTGAAGCGCAATGGCAAGAACCCGCTGCTGCTCTACGGCTATGGCGGCTTTGCCATCAGCTTGACACCTCGTTTCTCAGCCCTCCGTGTGCCTTTCCTGGAGCAGGGAGGCATCTATGTGGACGTGAACCTTCGCGGTGGCAGTGAGTATGGAGAGGCTTGGCATTTGGCGGGCACAAAGATGCAGAAACAGAATGTTTTCGACGATTTCATCGGTGCTGCCGAGTGGCTCATCGCCAATGGCTATACTTCGAAAGAGAAACTCGCCATCCAAGGTGGATCGAACGGTGGACTGCTCGTGGGTGCCTGCATGACACAGCGCCCTGACCTCTTCGCCGTAGCCATACCGCAGGTGGGCGTGATGGACATGCTGCGCTACCACAAGTTCACCATCGGCTGGAACTGGGCACCTGACTATGGTACCAGCGAGGACTCCAAAGAGATGTTCGAGTATCTACTTGGCTACTCACCCCTGCACAACCTGAAAGAGGGGGTGAGCTATCCTGCTACGCTGGTCACCACCGCTGACCACGACGACCGTGTGGTGCCCGCCCACTCGTTTAAGTTCGCTGCACGTCTGCAGGAATGCCACAAGGGCAATAACCCCGTGCTAATCCGAATCGACACCAAAGCCGGACACGGAGGCGGAAAACCCATGAGCAAGGTGATTGAGGAACAGGCCGATATCTACGCCTTTATCATGAAGAACCTGCACATGTAAGGGTACTACGGATTCACCGAACAAGTGAGCTCTTCTTGTACCACGAATTGAACGAATTTCACGAATTGAATGAGTTGTTTGGAAGACTTTATCCGTGAGCATCGCGAGGACGATGTACGGCAGTTGGCGCTGCAAGGCGGACGCTATCCCGACGTGGACATGGCTTTCGCCCTGCAGCAGATTGCCGGATGGCAGATGGCAAGGAAGAAGATTCCCTCGTGGGCAGCCATCGACGGTATCGTCTATCCGCCACACCTCTCTATGGAGCAGTGCTCGTCTGAACAAACAGCGAGGTACAAGGCGGAGGTAGTTTCAAGGTGTGGGGAGCGGGAAGCGGGGAACGAGAATTGTTCTCGAATTGTCGACCTCACCGGCGGCTTAGGTGTCGACTTTGCCTTCTTGACCCAGGCCATAGCGCCTGTCGCTGATTCATTGCGTTGCGGTTTTGAAGAGGCGACCGCCACCTACGTAGAACGTCAGCCCCATCTCTGCGAGGCTGCTCGCAAGAACTTCGAGTTGCTGGGGCTGACACATGCCGAGGTAGTATGTGGTGATGGTGTGGAATATTTGCATCAGCTCGACCGAGCGACACTCATCTACCTGGATCCCGCCCGTCGTGATGGCCACGGCGGTCGGACCTACGCCATCAGCGACTGTACGCCAGACGTGTTGACTTTGGAGGAAGAACTGCTGGAGAAAGCAGAATGGGTGATGCTGAAACTCTCGCCCATGCTCGACTGGCATAAGGCCGTGAGCGACCTGAACCGTCTGGGCGATGTCGTCAGGGAGGTGCATATCGTCTCGGTCGGCAATGAGTGTAAAGAACTGCTGCTGCTTTTGAGCAAGAACCACGACGACGAACTCTCCATTCATTGCGTTAACGACGATTCCTGTTTTGTCTTTTCGAGGAGCGAGAATTGTAATGAATCGAGGAGCGAGGAGCGAGGAACGGGGAGCGAGAATTGTAATTCGACGCCAACGGGGAAAGCCAATACTTACCTCACTCCTCGCTCCTCGCTCCTCGCTCCCCAAACACAAGACTACCTCTACGAACCGAACGCCTCAATCATGAAGGCCGGGTGCTTCAACCTGTTGCAAAAGCGTTTAAGTGTAACACCTATCGGCCAAAACAGTCATCTGTTCGTTTCTGCCCATTTCATCGAAGATTTCCCAGGGCGCAAGTTTCAGATTTCGGCGGTTTCATCGGTTAACAAAAACGTAACACGGCAGTTGCTCGATTCAACGGACAGGGCCAACATTGCCGTGAGGAATTTCCCCATGACTGCCGATGTCTTGCGCAAGAAACTAAAGCTGAAAGACGGAGGCGACACCTACATCTTCGGCACGACGGTGGACAACAGAGCTTTTGCTGAAATATGGAAAGTGAAGTCTGGTCCGGTGTTGGTAATCGCTAAAAAAACTTGAAAATCGCATCCATAATTTGGAATTCTCGCTTTTTTTGATTACCTTTGCAAATTAGTTTTAAAACATACATTGATAAAAATGGCCATAGAAATCAGAAAAGTGGAATCGCGCAAAGACCTGAAGCGGTTCGTGGAATTCCATTACGACCTGTATCAAGGTAACGAATACGATGTTCCCACCTTGTTCAGCGACGACATGACGACGTTGGACAAAAAGAAAAACGCAGCCTTCGACTTCTGTGAGGCCGACTACTTCATGGCATTCCAAGACGGAAAGCTGGTGGGCCGAGTGGCTGCCATCATCAACCATAAGGCCAATGAAAAATGGCAACGCAAGAGCGTCAGGTTCGGATGGATAGACTTCATCGACAACCTGGAGGTGAGCCGTGCGCTGCTGAATGCCGTTGAAACATATGGACGTGAGCATGGCATGGAAGAAATGATCGGCCCGTTGGGGTTCACAGACTTCGACCCAGAAGGAATGCTCATTGAGGGATTCGAGGAACTGGGTACGATGGCAACCATCTACAACTTCCCCTACTATCCGAAACACATGGAGCAGTTGGGATTTGTAAAAGACAACGACTACGTGGAGTTCAAGATATTTGTGCCGAAGGAAGTGCCGGAGAAGATGGTGCGCATCTCGGAGATGATCATGAATCGCTACAATCTCCGCGTCAGAAAACTCACCAAGAAGGAAATCTTCGAGGAAGGTATGGGCCATCAGATTTTTGCCCTCATCAACGACACCTTCAAAGACCTATACGGATTCTCTGAACTGTCGGAACGGCAGGTGGACCAATATGTGAAGATGTACTTCCCTTACGCCGACTTGAACCTCATCCCCATCGTAGAGGACTGGTCGACCGAAGAGCACAAACTGGTGGGTGTGGGCATCACCATTCCCTCGCTGTCGAGGGCTTTGCAGAAGTGTCGTCGCGGAAGACTGTTACCGTTCGGCTGGTGGCATGTGCTGAGGGCACTGAAAATGCACAAGACAAACATCGTGGACTTGGAGATGATTGGCGTCTTGCCGGAATACCGCTCGAAGGGTGTCAACGCCCTGATGTTCTACGACCTCATCCCTTGGTACAACAAATACGGCATAGAATGGGGTGAGAGCCAAGTGGAAATGGAGACAAACGAAAATGTGCAAGGACAGTGGAGCTACTTCCATACCGAGCACCACAAACGACGCCGTTGCTTTAAAAAAGAGTTAGGAGTAAGGAATTAAGAGTAGGGAGTGATGAGCGAAGATTTGAACAACGAGATACAACAGACCGTAAATTACGACGACGAGACCATACGCCATTTGTCGGACGTGGAGCACATCCGCACCCGACCGGGTATGTATATTGGCCGTCTGGGCGACGGATCACTGCCCGAGGACGGCATCTACGTGCTGCTGAAAGAGACCATCGATAATTCGATCGACGAGTTCCGCATGAATGCGGGTAAACGCATCGAAATAGACATTGAAGACAACCGCCGGGTGAGTGTTCGCGACTATGGACGAGGCATCCCGCAAGGAAAACTCATCGAGGCCGTCAGTCAGCTGAATACCGGAGGCAAGTACGACTCGAAAGCATTCAAGAAGAGCGTCGGCATGAACGGCGTGGGCATCAAGGCCGTGAACTTCCTGAGTTCACACTTTGAGGCTCGCAGCTATCGCGATGGACAGGTGAGGTCTGTAACCTTTGAAAAAGGTAAGATGAAGTCAGACACGATGGAATCTTCGCAGGACGAAAACGGCACCTATATCTGTTTTGAACCCGACGATACGTTGTTCAAGAACTACGTGTTTCATGATGATATTGTGGAGATTATGCTCCGCAACTATACCTATCTGAACACCGGTCTTACCATCATGTACAATGGGCGGCGCATCCTGAGTCGCAACGGACTGGAAGACTTGCTGAAGGACACCATGACCACCGACGCCCGCTATCCCATTATTCATCTGAAGGGCGAAGACATCGAGATTGCTTTCACCCACACCAACCAATACGGCGAGGAATACCACTCGTTTGTCAATGGTCAGCACACCACGCAGGGCGGCACCCACCAGAGCGCCTTTAAAGAGCACATCGCCCGTACCATCAAGGAGTATAGCGGCAAGAACTACGAGTATACCGACATCCGTAATGGTCTCGTGGCAGCCATCGCCGTAAACGTGGAGGAACCCATGTTCGAGAGCCAGACCAAGATCAAACTCGGTTCGTTGACCATGAGTCCCAATGGGGTGAGCGTCAATAAGTATGTGGGCGATTTCGTCAAGACTGAAGTGGACAACTACCTCCATAAGCATACCGATGTGGCGGAAATCATGCTCCAGAAGATCAACGAGAATGAGAAGGAGCGCAAGGCCATGGCTGGTGTCACCAAACTGGCACGAGAAAGGGCGAAGAAGGCAAACCTGCACAACCGCAAGCTGCGCGACTGCCGCATCCATTATAGCGATACGAAGAACGACAGGAAAGAGGAGAGTTGCATCTTCATCACCGAGGGCGATTCAGCCAGCGGAAGCATCACCAAGAGTCGCGACGTGAACACGCAGGCGGTATTCTCACTTCGAGGAAAACCGCTCAACTCGTTCGGCCTCACCAAAAAGGTGGTCTATGAGAATGAGGAGTTCAACCTACTGCAGGCAGCTCTCGACATTGAGGATGGCCTTGACACGCTCCGATACAACAAGGTCATTGTGGCTACCGATGCCGATGTCGATGGTATGCATATCCGACTGCTCATCATCACGTTTTTCCTGCAATTCTTCCCTGACCTTATTAAAAAAGGCCACGTCTATGTGTTGCAAACACCGCTTTTCCGAGTTCGCAATAAGCGGACCAAAATCAAGAACAAGAAGGTGCTGGCCGCAGAGGACGAGAAACTTAACAGCCGTTCATCATCACCCAACACGCAAGGCCCATCACCCAAGAAGTCTGATTTCATCACCCGCTACTGCTACAGCGAAGAAGAACGACTGAAGGCCATCAACGAGTTAGGGCCTGACCCTGAGATAACCCGATTTAAAGGTCTTGGTGAGATTTCACCCGATGAATTTGCCGGTTTCATCGGTCCTGACATCCGGTTGGAGCAGGTGACGCTCCACAAAACCGACCAGGTGGCGAAGCTTTTGGAATACTATATGGGAAAGAACACCCCTGAGCGCCAGAACTTCATCATCGACAACCTTGTCGTGGAAGAAGACCGCCCTGAGGAGGATTAATCATAAAACATTAAAAGTTGTGACGATGATTAAACGAATGAACAGAATAACGTCTTAACGAAATGACAAAATCACGTTACAACGAAATAATTAGACAATGAAAAGAATACTGTTTTTCGTACTGTGTGTGGCAGTTCTCCCGCTACAAACCAATGCCCAGTTCAAAATCAATATGGGCGACGACAGCCCTATTCGCAAACTCACCATCGCAGAGATGGCCGTCAACAATCTCTATGTGGACTCTGTCAACGAGGCGAAACTCGTAGAGGACGCCATCAGAGGCATGCTGAAAGAGCTAGACCCACATTCCTCCTACTCCACGCCCAAGGAGGTGAAAGCATTGAACGAACCGCTGCAAGGCAACTTCGAGGGCATCGGTGTACAGTTCAACATGATTGAGGACACGCTGCTTGTCATTCAGCCTACTGTAAAAGGTCCTTCCGAGAAGGTGGGCATCTTGGCTGGCGACCGCATCATCAACGTCAACGACACGGCCATCGCAGGTGTAAAAATGTCAAAAGAAGATATCATGAAGCGGCTCCGCGGTCCCCGTGGCACAAAAGTTAAACTTGGCATTGTACGTCGTGGCGTGCCCGAGACGCTGTTCTTCACCGTCACCCGCGACAAGATTCCCGTGCATAGCATCGATGCCGTCTATATGATTCGCCCCGAAGTGGGCTACATCCGCATCGGTAACTTCGGCGCCACCACCTACAACGAGTTCATGCAGGGTATCGACAAACTCGCGGCACAAGGCATGAAACGCTTGATCCTCGACCTACAAGACAATGGCGGAGGCTATCTGCAGGCAGCCGTGCAGTTGGCAAACGAGTTTCTTGAAAAAGATAATCTTATCGTCTATACAGAAGGACGCACGACAGGACGCATGGACTACCACTGCGATGGAAACGGGCGCATTCGCGATTTGCCCGTCACCGTATTGGTCAACGAGTTCACCGCCTCTGCCGCTGAGATTGTCAGCGGTGCCATTCAGGACTACGACCGTGGTATTATTGTGGGTCGTCGCACCTTTGGCAAAGGCCTTGTGCAGCGTCCTATCGACCTGCCCGACGGCTCTATGATCCGCCTCACCGTAGCCCATTATTACACGCCTACAGGTCGTTGTATTCAAAAACCCTACAAGAAAGGCGACCTGAAAGAATATGAGATGGACTTCGACAACCGGCTAAAGCATGGGGAACTGACTAACCGCGACAGCATCCACTTCGCCGACTCGCTAAAGTTCGAAACGCTTAAAGAGCATCGCACGGTGTATGGCGGCGGTGCCATCATGCCCGACGAGTTCGTGCCGCTGGATACCCTTCAATATACCCGATTCCATCGACAGTTAGCTGCCAAAAGTATTATTATCAATGCCAGCCTGCGCTATATTGACGACCATCGCAAAGAGCTGAAGAAAGGATATGATACTTTCGAAAAATTTGAGGAGCAGTTCGAGATACCCCAATCACTCATCGACCATATTATAGCCGAAGGTGAGAAAGCTAATGTCAAGCCAAAGGACGACGAGGAGCTACAGCGCACCCTGCCTTTCCTTCGGCTGCAGCTCAAGGCCCTTGTGGCTCGCGATATTTGGGATATGAACGAATACTATCACATCATCAATCAGCAGAACCATATCGTGCAACGCGCCCTACAGATGCTTTAGGTAGTGATGCCTCTCCCTAAAAACATTTTTGTGTATACAGTCTCTTTCTTTTAGTCTTATCGGAAGAGTAGCTGAGCGAACTGCGTAAGATAGATGCGCCAATTTCGCCAGATGTGTCCACCCTCAGTTTCCACGTAGGTGTAGGGATAGCCTTTCTCTCCAAAGAGCTGGCGGAGGTCAGCATTTTGCTGGTAGAGGAAGTCTTCGCGCCCAATGCCTATCCAGTAAAGGCTGGGCTGCTGGGCGAAGAGCGTGGCAAACTTTCCTTCCAAGTTGCGGTAGATTTCCGATACGCCGCCATCGCGCGGCTCACGTCCAACGGCAGCCGAAAAAAGCCCGATATAGTCGAACCAATCGGGATGGTTTGCAGAGATGTAAAGCGAGTGGAAACCGCCCATCGATAGTCCGGCTATGGCGCGGTGGTGCTTGTCGGCCAATGTGCGAAAGTGGCTCTCCACATAGCTGACGATGTCGGGAAAACTCTCCTCATAGAGTCCGTCCATCGTGTGCGGCAGGTTGAAGGATGGCTGCATGAATCCACCCGACTTCTCCCCAGGAGCGGCCTCTTGCGAAATGTTGCCGTTGGGCATCACCACAATCATCGGCTCTGCTTTTCCTTGTGCGATGAGGTTGTCCATGATTTGCGTGGCGCGCCCCAATTCGCTCCAAGCCTGCTCATCGCCTCCCATGCCATGCAGAAGATAAAGTACAGGGTAGCTGCGCGACGAGTCTTCGTAGCCAGCAGGGGTGTAGACGGTCATCCTACGCGTCATGCTGGCTGTAGGCGATGGGTACCACACCTTCTGTACCGTGCCATGAGGAACGGCTCCTACCACGTAGGGACATTGTTCGGGCGAACCGATGAAGAAGACGCTCATCACGGTGTTTACGTCGCGTATCTGGTAGACGTTCAATGGATCGTTCATGCGCAGGCCGTCTACGTTGAACGCGTAATAATAGAGTTCGGGGGCCAGCGGTTCGGGCGTGGCGTATTCCCACACACCGTCGTCACCCTTCGTCATTGCCACAGAAGGCTGCCCTTGCAAGAAGTCGCCAGAGAGCATCACGCTTTTGGCATCGGGCGCCTTCAGGCGGAAGACGACAGTGTTGTCGCTATTGATTTCAGGAGACTGCAGGGGTCTTTGCCCCCATTCTAACGACTGCTGCGCCATGCTGATGGCGGCAGTCAGGGCCATAAAGGCCAAAAACATCATTCTTTTCATATATGCTGTTGGTTTTGAGCACAAATTAGGTTTTGGGCACAAATATAGTCAATTTTTTTGAATCAACATACCTTTTAGGATAAAAATGTGAATAATCGTGGAAAGTTACATCAATTATCCAGCATTTCCTCTGCGGCCATCATAGGTTCTTCTTCCGGTATCTCATAGTGCTTTACACTGTGATCTTGCAGGAAAATCTTGTTGAGCGTATAGGCCAGCGATTGCAATGTCCGCTCTTGATGGTTCGGCTTCAGCTCACACTCCCATACTGTGATGCTGTGCCACCCCATCAGGGCAAGCTCTTTTTGCACCTTCAGGTCGCGTTCCTTATTCCTTTGTATCTTCTTCACCCAGAAATCTCTATTCGTTTTCGGAATCTTGCAACACTCAGAACTTGTCAAGAGGATATCACTCCCCTCGCCCTTTGGAGAGGAGGCTGTGGTGAGGCTTACATGATGCCCATGCCAGAAGCAACCGTTCACAAAGATGCAAGTCCTATATTTACGCATCACGATATCCGGTTTGCCTGGCAATCTCGGATGATTCAGCCGATAACGAAAACCATGGCCCCACAACCATTTGCGCACCACCATCTCTGGTTTGGTATCTTTGCCGTGGATGGCAGCCATGTTAGCTGACCGTCGAGCCTGCTCTCGCTCTGCAGTATTGATGCAAGCATCATCCTGCTCCAGTTTATTCGCAGCCTTGGCTGATTGCTGTTTTGGAGAATGGGATTTAGGCATGGGTCTTAAGACGTTTTGAGTTTTTCAATGATAATCTTGTCCGCAGGCAACCACTTCACGCTGTCCAGTTCATTCTTCACCAGCCACTTAGCAGCTTCGTGTTCATTCAGATGAAGTGCCTCCGTCAGCAGCGAACACAGATAGCAATGCATGGTGAGATGAAACTTTGGATAATCATACTCTACCGTACACAGAAACTCTTCCATGTTTATTTCCGTCGAGAGTTCCTCACGAATCTCCCGTTTGAGCGCTTCTTCGGGCGTTTCCCCGGCCTCTATCTTCCCGCCAGGAAACTCCCACCAATCCTGCCACTCACCATATCCCCGCTGAGTGGCAAGTATCTCATCCTCTTTTCGAATGATTGCAGCTACGACTTCTATCTTTTTCATTTATCTCCCTTTGTTAGTACAATATTTGCCAAGCAAACAGCATATTCGACATCATAGTCTTGGGGCTTCCAGGCCAAAGTATAGCTCACATGGGCACTTGCCACTTCATATCCTTTTTCTGTCCACACCTCTATTCTTTCTTTACCAGAGGCGGACAATGCGGCAATGTTGAACCCCCGTTCATCCAGCAAAAAGCCCGCCTTGTAAATCAGGCTGTCGCCACTTCTGAGTCGGAGAACAATATCCTTTCGCCCTATGAAAAAATCAAGCCACACATCACGCATGCTCAACGGTATAATGATGGAAGAAGACGCTGTGGGAAGATCTGGGACAAGATAGAGGTTACGCTTGGCACGGGTGAGGCCCACATAATAGGCACGCATATCGTTGACATCCCTATTGTCGGGTATCTTCGACAGCAGATAGACGGTATCAAACTCGCGTCCTTTTGCCTTATGGATGGTGCTCACAAAGACCGACTGCGCATCAGCAGCAATGAAGTCCTCTATATTCGACTCAAAAATGTACTCACGCAAATCACTACGATAATATACCTTATGCGTCGCCTCAAAATCTGAGAAGAAATGCTGGATGACGCTAAGGCAAGCGCTGGATGAATAGGAGTGTAGTGTTCGTCGTTTGGATTCCTCCCACCTCTCCTTCGCAATTGAGATTTCATCATCCCGTCCCAACTGTTTCAGGAAATAACGTATCTCTGCAAGGTTTCCAAAACGGAAACCACCCATCGACTGAGCGACAGTGGCATGCAATCCGCGTTGTTCCAGCTCAAAGGCCACCTGCATCGTTTCCTCATTGGTACGTGTGAGTATTGCCGTGCTTCCCTGGATAATGGTTTCTGATTCCAAGAGCGACCTCAAAGTCTTCACCTTGCCTTCTTCTCCTGTTGCCGAATGGATGGCCGTATGCTTCATTCTACCTGGTATATGCTGCACAAAGCGATTGGCACAGTCGACTACAGCTTTCGCAGAGCGATAGTTGTCTGTCATCTCGTATAGCTTAGCGCCGTTCTGACTGATGAGCGACTGCATATAGCGAGCATCGGAACCACGGAAAGCATAGATGTTTTGGTCGTCATCGCCAACGGCTATCACGCGCATTTCCTCATTCTTTTGCATCAGGGCTTGTATCAGCCGGAAATCATCCTCACCCATATCTTGTGCCTCGTCTATGACAAGTACGCTTTTGGCTATCTTCGATGGTTCCACCTCTCCCCGCCCTATCATCTCTGCCGCAAGGCGCACCACATCTTTCGCCTCATCCAGGTTTCCCTGTTTTCCTATCAGGTCGAAACTGTAGGAGTGGAAAGTCTTGATGTCTACATAGTGAGCGGCATTGTCGACCAAACCGATGAGACGTTTCTTAAACTCCGTGGCGGCGGCTCTCGAAAAGGTTAGCATTAGGAGTTGTTCGTGTTTCACATCCTCAAGCAACAGCAGCGAAGCCAGTTTGTGGACCAACACCCGGGTCTTGCCGCTGCCTGGTCCAGCAGCCACTACGATGTATTTCGATTGTTTGTCGTCGATAATCTCGCGTTGACGTTTGGAGAGTTCGCCAAACAGTTTGTTGTATTTGGCAGGTGTGATATTTTGGTCTATTTGTATGCGGCGTTCCTCTTTGAAATACTGATTGATGAACTTGCGGAAGTCCATGGTGAAGTAATCGTTCACGAAACGCAAGGCGGCATCGTAGTTGCGAACCATCAGGTTGGCATACTCACCCACAATATGTATCTGGCGAATGCGCTGCTTGTAAAACTCATCCAACAGCCGATATTGCTCCTTGCTATAACGTGCTCGACGGTCTGCAATGCGACCAAGCTGCATGGTGTTGTAGACGACGATGAAACCGCCTTCTATCTTCATCAGTTCTGTCTTAGTGAGATAAAGCAAAGCCTCCTCTATGTCAGCGATGGTAGGCTTCTCTTGTTCGGAAAAAAGCGTTTCTTGTCGGCTGGCAAGGAATTGCCTGAGCAGCTCCACGATGGAGAAGTTCACGAGGGTCAAGTCCTTACCGGCATCTCGGTCTGCATGAAGCGTGGCAACAATAAACCGGCAGATGTCCATGCGGCGCTCAAAACGAGCCTTTGTGACTTCCTTTGAAGCCTGCAAACGCACATTCACGCTGCCGCTGAAACTATGCTCTTGTTTGTGGATATAACCTTTCAACGATAGGAAATGGAGCAGCGTCCTCAAGCGCTTGACGCTTGAGTATGTGAGCCCGGCCTTGAGGGCCTCTTCGTTGAGTTCTTTATAATTGATTCTCAGTGCTTCTTCCCTGAAACGCTGCAAGAGGAAATGTTCCAGCTTCAGTATGATGTCAAGATTGCGCAGAGAGGTGCTCTTGGATATCCATGCTTGCATGTCGCGTGTGTCGGCCAACAAACCTTCCTGCCGCATCAAGTTGATGTTCCTGATGACAGTTGCCTTGTTCATGCCAAGGATATCTGCCAGATAGTCCACACGGCTCTCAGCTTCAGCTCCCCGACCTTCTGCTGTGGCACGCGCACTGATGAGCGACTTGATGATGCGAGCAGCTTCTTCGCGCGACTGTTCATCGAAGAGAGATGAGACCGTCAGCCTCTTGCGCGCCTCATCCATGTTTCTCACTGATATACCCGTTGCAAAGACATGAGGGGAGTTGCTGCCACGATGGATGAATCCAGCTTCTTCCAAGGCTGCAATTGCCGCTTTCACACGTGTCTCCAAGTCGTCTACTTCGTCACCCCACCCAGCCTGTCGTGCGATGTCCAATGGGGAACAGCTCACCTCTTCGCGTTTCGAGGTAAGCTCCTTGATGGCTTTCCACACCTGCTGAATCTCACTGATGCTCAGCTTGGTCTGATTGAGGAGTATGAAGTGCTTGTCGAGGTCGCTGTCTGCAAACAGCACGAAGCACTCGGCCTGCATCTGAGGATCTCGTCCTGCACGGCCCGCTTCCTGGACATAGTTCTCCAGCGAGTCGCTGATGTTGTAGTGAACCACCAGTCCTACATCTTTCTTGTCTACGCCCATACCAAAAGCTGAGGTGGCCACAATCACTTGTGCTTCGCCACTCATAAAGGCGTTCTGGTTCTTCACTTTCTCTGCCGCCTCCATCTTGCCATTGAAAGGCAATGCCCGGATGCCGTCCCTGATGAGATGCTGTGCCAACTCAAGAGTTCGTTTGGTACGCGACACATAGACTATCGATGGGCAGTTGTGGCCAAGTATCAGTGAACGAAGCAGATTGTATTTCTCGTCGTCAGTATCAGCATGGAGCACAGAGTATCGCAGATTCTTACGTTCGGCATTTGCAGCAAAAACCTTCAGTTCCAAACCTAACTTTGTCCTGAAGTAATCACAGATATCGCTGATGACCTTTTGCTTTGCAGTAGCCGTAAAACACGAAACAGCAATCGGTAGCCCCATCCGCTTCTTTTCCTGCAACCGTCGGATGAAATCGCCAATATACAGGTAGTCCACGCGGAAATCGTGCCCCCAAGCAGAAAAACAGTGAGCCTCGTCAATCACGAAACGTACGATATTCCTGTTGATTAACAGCCTTTCGATGGTCTTGCTACGCAACATCTCAGGAGCAATATAGAGAATGTTTGCCGTTCCCTCTGCCACCTGTTGGATAGCTGTGGCTCGTTCTATGGGGTCAAGCAGTCCGTTGATGGTCACAGCCTCACTGATTCCTCGCGCTGCCAAGTTGTCCACTTGGTCTTTCATTAGCGATTGAAGCGGAGAGATAACCACCGTCAACCCATGAGTATTCCTTCCTGCCATCAAAGCAGGCAGCTGAAAGGTGAGGCTCTTGCCACCTCCCGTCGGAAAAATTGTCAACAGCGATTCTCCACGAATGGCTGACTCCACCGCTTGTTGCTGCATGGGAACTCCGTCAAAGGTGCGGAACTCGTTGTAGCCGAAGAACTCCTTAAGACCGCTGTGCGCGTCTAACCGCTGATGGCAGTAGCAGCAATCTCCACACGGCGTGTTACACAGCAGGTTCATCACATTGACCACTTGGGGATAGTTGCGTATCACCCATGCTGGCGTCATGGAAAAAATGTCGTCAGCACCAACTACAGCCAGGCAATATGCCAATTCTATTGGATACAGCTCAACCAACGTATTGAAGTCTGCATGACTGCACACCTTGCCCTTGAATTCTTTGAGCATCAATTCGCCCCAATCTGGCTGCCCCCTGAGAATTCTCTCCCAAAAAGACTGATGAAGCGACGATTTGTATTTCGCGTATTTGAAGAATCCTCCAAATTCGTTCGTGTCGTGCAACAGTAGATAATAGATTTCCTGTCGGTTGGCAGATAGCTCATTCCAGGCAGCCACCTCGTCGTGCAACAGGTCGCGCGCTTTCATCGCGTCATTTGCAGGATTGTTCAGTTCGTCCACCTGTAGCTTGTCGTCCTTCACCAAACGGTGATAAGGTCGCTTGGGGAACAACAATGGAGAAAGGAACAGCGTGTCAATAACCGTAGGATGATTCCTCAGGCCAGTATATTTCAGGTCATGATGGATAATGTTATGACCACAGACCATATTGCATTCTGACACAAAGGCATCGAAATCAGCCTTGGAATGAGTGTGCAATATGGCACCATCTTCCCTTACTGCTCCGTAATCCACCACTTTCTTCGTGTACGGATTTACCTCTGTATCAATGAATACGATCCCTGCCAAAATCCTCCATCATTTTTTTGTGGCACAAAGGTAGCGATTTATTTTTTATTTCATTTGTCAGTCCTCAAATAATCTCCGTTTTGCCCTGTCCTTTTATGCTTTTTTATAGCTTTCGCCTTCTCGATGCCAATTCTTCATACTCCAGAAGCAGCACTTCAACTGGTAAAACGGAGCATTCTTTTTGTTTGAACTATCTTTACAAATTTACGTCCACTTTTTGTCGCGTTTTAGCGAAAAGAGCGTCCTGAAAAATCGATGTTCGCGTCGTTCGAAAGGCCTCATCCCGTCGCTGATGGTTCCCAATGCCATCATTTATGGTCTAAGAGGCGGTCAGAGATATGGAATGAGGGTGCGAAACAACATCAATGAGCGCGTGAAGTGACGCAGATCACGAGGTGATTTGACGCAGATCACGAGGTAAAGTGACGCAAACTGCAAGCCAAAGTGACGCAAATCATAAATACTTCAGAGGGCAACAAGCCTCTACTTTTTATAAACAGCTCGTATACAACAAGTTACAAAAATCGCTCATTTTCCGCGTTTTTCCAGCCGCAGGAAAAATAATTTGAAAGAAGGGGAGTATTGACCCACTTAAATTCGAAGTTTTCTTGACAAATTTACCATGAGTATGCGTAATTCCATGTATGTCTGAGTTCAAAGCTGGTCTAACAGCATCTCGCACTCGGCAGCCAATAGCATTCTTTTATCTTTTTATACAGCTTTAGCTGACTCCAAAATAAAGCCGGGAATAAAATGCTGCATATCCCAAACTACATTCATCGGGCGTTCACCGATACTCGAATTGTAGTCTATCAGTCCAAGACAGTAATAGCCGTTGGTATTCCCATACTCATCTTTCTTTGCATCACGAACAAACAGGATATACTTCCAACCATTGGTGGGCTGTTGTATGATGCGTTGTCCTTCCTCACTGTCAATACGTACGCCATTCATCGATTGCCAGTGGAACTGATTTGCTGAAATGGCATAATCCTCATATCTCGTACTTGGAGAATACTCTTTGTCAGACTTATTGATGGTGACAAAAACCATCGCAAACTTTCGCTCCATATTATATTGGGTTCCGAAGACCTGCCAACGACCAAGTTTGTTTTCGAGTAGCAAGTGTATCTCATCAGCAGAGTAACATCCATAAAGTTCTATTTCAGCTTCATCGTCAATGGAAATCCACTGAGTAGTTTTACTCAGTTGCGACAGGCGGAGTTCTATTAGCACATAGAGTTCTTCAATAAACCACTTCATGGAAAACAATGATGCTACAGCCTCTGAAATATCTCCTATTGATATGCTAAATGTATGATTTACCTTCTCGATAGTGTCCATCCATATCGTGTAATAGAAGAGTTCCATGAACTTACGTTCACGTTTGGAGGCATTGGCTGGCAACATCATCTGGTTCACAACAAGTTTCCTCAGGAACAACAGATAGTCATAACTGTTGGTATGGAAAAGGCGAGCAAGTCCTCCCTCAAGTAATCTGACATATTTGGAATCGGGATTGAAACCTTCAACATCGATGCCGGCCTGTTGTTTCAGTCGTGCCCACGATCCGGGAGTCTTATAAATCAGTCGCCAATCAAGACCAAAGTTCTCCAGATAGTTCGGTAATGTAAGTTCCTGTCCTGTATTTTGATGGAAGTTCTGCACCTCACGGCGTAGTCGACGCAAATTGAATATTGCTTCACGAATATTCTTTAAAATATACTCCTGTGCCTGTCGTTCCATTGTAATAGAACAGCCACGAGGTAGAAACAGGAAACCATTTTTGATTTCATCCTCTACGCTACGGTTTCCACGTCCAACCAACGCACGGAAGCGGCTTTCGTAGTTGTAACTCTGATGTGCCTGAGCTACAAAATCGAGTACTGTCAGGCATGTCTTTCCGTCAGCCAAGCGTAATCCACGTCCTAACTGTTGAAGAAAAACTGTAAGTGATTCTGTTGGGCGAAGGAATAAAACGGTGTCAATCTCTGGTATGTCGATACCTTCGTTTAGCATGTCGGCTACACAGAGATAGTTGATTTCTCCACGAGCTAACTTATCTGATGCCATATCAATATCTTCGCTGTTGCGTGAAGTGACTGCCATCGCTTTGTAGCCTGTCTCATTGAACATTTTTGCCATAAACTCAGCATGGTCTATACTACAACAGAAGCAGACAGCCTTACAGTCCATTGGTTCGTTAACGTAGTTTTCCAGTGCTCGTTGAATAATGGAAAATCTGTCTTTGTTGTCATTATATAGACTGTTCAGAGAGCTCTTGTCGTAAGCATCGCCACGGCAAGCTATACGGCTCAAATCTACACTGTCGTCGGTAACACAGAAATAGTCGAAAGGGGCCAGCAATTGTTGGTTTAAGGCTTCTTCGAGCCTTATCTCAGCAGCAAATCGGTCGTTAAAGTCTGGCTTGATGTCCTTGCCATCCATACGTTCAGGAGTAGCTGTCAGACCGATGAATATTTTTGGTTGCAGGCGACTGAACATCTCTCGATAGCTGCCAGCTTGGCTGTGGTGTACTTCATCAATAACGACATAATCGTAGTAATCGGATCCCAACAGCAGTATGTCATCCCAGTGGTTGTTCAGCGTCTGGATCGTTGTAAATAAGTGGTCGAGGTTTCCACTACGGCTTGGCGAAATCCTTCCTGTCCATATCTCACCAAAGTTTGCATCTACCATAACCGAACGGAATGTTGAACGAGCCTGTTTAAGAATCTTCTCCCGATGTACTACAAAAAGCAGACGGGCATGACGTCCCATATCCTTTATCATCCGCTTGTCAAAGTCCTTGAAGTCGAATGCCGAGATCGCCGTTTTGCCAGTACCCGTTGCGGCTATAATCAGATTACGATTGCTATGCACCACTTCTCGTTCGTATTGAAGTTTCTCCAGAACACGTATCTGATGTGTCTTTCTTTCAAAACGCACAATATATTCGGGTTGTCCATCTCTGTCCCTGTCTTGGTGACGTTCTTTCCAAATAGCATCCTCAAAACGCTTAAGAGCCTCTTCGCTGTCAATAGGTTCAAAATCATCGCTATTCCAGTAATTATCGAAAGTAGCTTTTGTCTTGTTGATGATATGTGGATTTTCTACAGAGGTAACTCGCATGTTCCACTCCAAACCTTTCGTTAGTGCAGAGCGAGAGAGGTTGCTGGACCCAATATAAGCAGTGTTGAAACCGTTATGACGGTTGAAAATGTATGCTTTGGCATGCAGACGCTCCTGTTGTATGTTAAATGAGGCACGGATGGTGACATCGCCCAACTGCGCCAATTCATATAGTCTTCGAATAGCCTTAGGGTCTGTAGCTCCCATGTAGGTGGTAGTAATCACTCGTAAACGAGTACCAGCTCTTTGTACAAACTTTCTCAGTTCATCTATCAGTAGGCGTAATCCTTCGAATTTGATAAACGATACCACAAGGTCTATTTGGTCTGCTGTCTGAATATCTCGCCGCACTTCATCATCCATCGAGATATCATTGCCTCCAGTAAACAGGTTGCTCACCCTATAGCCCGACACGGGATGATTCTTGGCTTTTGCCTCTACCTGTTCTTCCGTGTAACCTATCTTACTATAGATACCACGGAGGAATTGTAGTTTAGATTCTTCACTCAATTGGTCTTGTTCAGTGTCGATTTGTTCTGTCCGCCATTCATCCTCAATGAATCTCAGAATACGGTTCACTACATCCACTTGTTTGCTGATAGTGGCCTTTGCGTCTTTATCACGGAAATACTCTTTCAGAATACCAGAAACGACATCAGCCAGATAGTCTGCCAATCTAATGTAAGAGTCGGAACTATCTATATCTTCTTTCTTAATCAGGAACTCAGTATTGGGAAAGCCTGCAAGCTTTTCCTCAATTGCCTGACTAATTAGCGTTTCATATACACCAGGTACTATTTCCATAGCTCTTTATTTGTTTAATTCTTATATTATAATTACACCCCTACAAACACCTTGTCTCGATGATATGCCAAGAAGTCACGGTTAGGCAGGTATTCAGTAGGCATCATGAGTTTTTTTCCTATGATAACACCAAAATGCTTGTCGAAGTATTCTTTCGTCTCGTTTTCACGAAGAACAGAGGAGAGTACGACGCAGTAGTCATCTGGAGAGATTGTGATGAGACCTTGATCAAAGGCTTTGTCGTACAGGGCAGAGAGGCAGATGCCATTGCTGGGATTTAGTCGGTCCTTTTTGTGAGATTTGTCTGCCCATGGTATGATATGGCTGGCAAGCAACAGCTGTGGAATGTCGATGCCCGTAAGGGCACAACGGCCTCCATAATTAGCAAGAATCATCCGACGGAAATAGTCTTGGCCCTTGCGCTGCTTGGTAAGTGAAATTTTGTCTTCGCCATCTTTTGTGATGTCAAAATGTGCAATAAGCTTCGTAGAGATGGCTCGCGGATTCCGCTCCTGAGCAACAATACTATCAGCTACCACCACTTCCTGCTCGTATTGTGCATATTGCTTTAGACTTCTGAGAGCAGACGAGCAGAAATTCTTCAACGGATAGCTCCGTTGGTTTGGCTTGCCGTAGTCAAAAATATTGGGTTCATTCCGTTTCATCTTCTTCACTTCTTGGCTAACGAATCGCAGCACAGCCTCAATGGT
>CADCIB010000035.1 GCA_902801375.1 uncultured Prevotellaceae bacterium
TGATTTCGGACTGTCGGACACCGACTATTTCTCGATTCTGAAACAACCGGCCGGCACTGAGGGCTATATCTCACCCGAACAACGAGAAGGGATGCAGGCCGACGCCCGCAACGACATCTACTCCCTGGGCGTCATCCTGAAAGAAATGGACCTGGGTCCGATGGTTCGCCACATAGCGAACCGCTGCATGAAACCCGCAAACCAACGCTACCAAAACATCGGCGAGGTGGCTGATGCCTTCAACCGCATCCGCCATCTCCGCAATACCGTGGCATCGTGGGTGCTGGTCGTTCTGCTGGCCGTGCTTGCCCTGGGTGGCGGTTTCTGGTATTGGTACACGCATCGCCCCTTGGAACAGGTTTTCCAGGACATGCGGGCTTGGGAGTATACCGAGGAAGAATGTTTCCAGGTGGAGAGCGACGGCGTGAGAAACACCATCCGCTTCACGGGTGGGCCGCAGGTAGAGCCCGCCCATTGCCCCATCAACGTGGTGACAGGCAAACGCTACCGGCTGACGGTGGACTACAGCGGCCCTGCCTACATCCCGCAGAAAGTGGGCGATGCGGCATTCCAGATCATGGTGCGCGAGAGCATTCCGCGGCGTGTGCGCAACAACAGCGGTGCGATGGCTTCGAAAATCCTCCCCGTGAATGGGGCAAAGCATAAGAAGATGACGGTAGACTTCACTGCCACCAACGAGCTGATGTATGTGCGCATCAACTTCGGATGGGTCAAGGACGGCATTCCCTACGTCTTCCATTTCGACAACTGGAAACTGGAAGAACTGCCCGACATTGAAGGCGACGAAGTGGACTATAAGCACACTTTCATTCTGCAGCATGAGGTGACGGGCAAGTATCTCCGCCACAACCAGCACGGGCAGGGCTGTCTGGGCAAAGACACCATCAATCTTGACATGGCTCCCTGCGGCAAGGGCTACATCATCGACACTCATGAGTTTGATCAAGGCGACGGTGTGGAAGAGCGCTTTTTGAACTTCCACGATGTGGAACACGACTTGGTATGGATAGGCATCAATGCGCAGGCTTGGTACTTCATGCGCCAGCCCGACGGATGCTATGCCTTGCAGAACGACTCACGCCTGTTCATCACCTACGACGGCAAGGACTCTGTGCTGCACATGCTGCCTTTGGACAAGAACAGCCACAACGCCCACTGGAAGATTGTGAAAAGAACCGAGAAGGGAGAAAGTGAAACCAACTATTTTTTAGGCGAAGGAACATAAATGTTCCCACACCTGTACGAAAGAATCAATCATACAGCAAGAAACTACTGACAAAGCTGAGCCTTCATGCCCTTGATGAGGCGACGGATGCCTTCTGTGAGTTGTGCACGGGGGCAAGCCAGATTGATGCGCAGGAAGGCACGGTCGGTGGCACCATACATCTCTCCATCGTTCACCCATACGCCATATTCATTGTAGAGCACTTGGGCTATCTCTGCCGAAGAGCGGCCAAGTGCCTGACAGTCGACCCAAGCGAGATAGGTGCCCTCGAGTTTCACGACAGGGAACTGCGGCAACTGCTCGTTCATGGACTGCACCAGCACCTGATAGTTTTGCCAGATGTATTCGTTGAGTTGCCGCAACCACTCTGCCCCACCCTCAGTATAGGCTGCCTCTGTAGCCAGGATGCCGAAGGGATTGACGTCGCAAGTCTCATGCAGATTGATGGCGCGGTCGATGCGCTCACGCTTCTGCGGATCGGCCACCAAGATGTTTGCCGTCTGCAAACCAGCAATGTTGAAGGCCTTGGAGGCTGCCACACAGAGCGCGCAGTTGCGCTGGGCCTCCTCGCTGAGCGAAGCAAAAGAATGATGCTCGTGACCAGGCATCACGAACTCGCAGTGAATCTCATCGGCCACCACAAACACGTTGTGACGCATGCAGATGTCGTGCATGCGGAGCAGTTCCTCGCGTGTCCACACCCTGCCTGCCGGATTATGGGGATTGCATAGCAGGAACAGTCGGGTGCGCGAGTCGGCACAGCGGCGCTCAAAGTCGTCCCAGTCAACCTGATACGTACCATTCTCATAAATCAGGTGCGACTCCTCCATCTGGCATCCCTGATTGCGGATTGAGGAGAAAAAACAGTTGTAAACGGGTGTCATAGCCACCACCTTGTCGCCAGGCAGAGTTAGCGCGCGGATGATGGCAGAGAGGGCCGGCACGACGCCAATGGTGATAATGACTTCATCGGGCTGATAGGGCAACACCTGATGGCGCTGCATGAACCAGCGGATGACACACTCGTAGTATGACTGCGGCACATGGGTATAGCCGAAGACACCATGCTCCACACGCTTGTGCAAGGCTTCTGTAATGGCAGGATAGGTGCGAAAATCCATGTCGGCCACCCACAAGGGGATGATGTCACTGTCGTTGGTCTCATCCCATTTCACGCAGTTGGTGCCGCGGCGGGAGACGATTTCGTCGAAGTTGTAGTTCATATGATTGAGAGGTGAGAGGTAAGAGGTGAGGGGTGAGAAGCCATTTTCATCGGACGATGATCTGGCAGTTGTTAGGCAGTTTCACGTTCTCGTCGATGGTTACCGACCCGACACTGTCGCAGACAATACGTCCGGTGATGGGGTTCTTGATGTTCGTGATGTGGCCACGGATGTTGGCATGCACCTGAGAATCTTCGAACAAACGATCGCAGTCGGGACCGAAGGTGCAGTCTTCCAGCTGCAGGTCCTTCACATAGCAGAAGAGTTGTTCGCCCGTGAAGTGGCAGCGCACGAAACGCATGTGCTTGGAGTGCCAGCCTATATATTCGCCATTGAGCTCGCTGTCGTAGACGGTGACGTTCTCACACTCCCAGAACGAGTCCTTGGTGGTGATTTTGGCATTGTGCACTTCCACGTTCTTGCAATACTGGAAAATATATTTCGACTCACAGTCGAGCCCGTCGACCTGTACATTTTCGCAGAACATGAAGGGATAGGTGCCTTCGCGCAACGTACAGTTCTTCACCTTTAGGTTCTTGATGCGCCAGAAAGTCTCGTCGGCATCGTTGAAACACACGTTTTCCAGTTCCACATTCTCCATTTCGCGGAAGAGCTTGGGTGCATCGATGACGGTGTCGCGCATCACCATATTGTTGGAATACCAAATGGCAGAGCGCGAGCCTACCTCGAAGTAGCAGTTGGTGATGAGCGACTTGTCGACATGCCACCAAGGGTATTTCCCTATGAACCGGCATCCGTCGGCCTCGATATTCTCACAACACTTGATGCCCGACTCGCCCTCAGTAATGGTGACGTTTTCCAGGCGCACGTCATGGATGGCAAACAACGGACGTTCGCCACCGAATGATTTGTCTTTGATGATTTCCATGATTCTTATTTAGAAGTAATAGGTCAGTCCTACCTGCCAGTTGTTGGTTCTGGCATGAAACACCTTGTCCGATGCCGAGCTCCATGTGACATCGTTGGTGTTGCCGATGGGGATGTTGTAGCGTGCCGAGAGTTCCAACGTGTTGATGAGCGTGAGGCCCCCGCCCACGTTGAAACTGAAGAACGAATCGCGGAAACGCCAATCGTTCACCATGTCGAGGTCTACCTCGCGGTCGCCCAAATTGAAGGCCACCTGCGGTCCTGCAGCCACGAAGACATTGGCAACGCCTCCCATTCCTAAGCTGTAGCGCACATTGAGCGGAATGTCCAAGGAGTGCTGCTTCACCGTCTCGCCTTCGAGTTCACTCTCCTTGTAATTGTAGAGTGCCGAGAGGTCAAGACCCAATCCCACCACGGGAAGTGCCAACTTGACCGTTGGTCCGACAAAAAATCCCATACGGTTTTCGGTATCGAAATCGCTGTGTTTCAATGTCATCTCCGTGAGGTTCACTCCCCCTCGGAGTCCGAATCGCAACTTGGAAGCGTCCTGTGCTATGGCGCCAACGGCCATCAGTGTCACCAAGGACAAGGCAATTAGTTTTTTCATTGTGGTAATAGCGTTAGGAATGATTAGGAAACAGGTATGCGATGGGTATTCCCACCGCACACCGTATATTTAGAAAAAGATCAATGGCGCTGACGGCGCACAGAGACGCGGGCCGATCCACTCGACGAAGACGAAGGAGAGGTAGACCGCTTTCTGCGCACCTTAGGTTCGCGGGCAGCCTTCGGTTCTTTCTCTGAAGTATTTCCACTAACTTCTGCCGATGCGCCTCGACGGCCACCGCGTGCACTCCGCTTCTTCTTCACCTTCACATCGGCCTGGGCATTGGCAATGCTGTCGAGCGAGTCTTTCTTCTCCGGATCGCCCCAGACGGTCTTCTCGAAGGCCAGCAGCTCGTCTTCAATCTTCTTCTGCTCCGCCTTCATGATAGAGTCGTTGCCGTTGGCCACCTGTGCCAGGGTCTGTCCGAGCAGATTGTTGGTCTTGTAGATCTTGCCCTTGTACATATTCTTCGTGAAGAAGTCGTCGGCCGACATCGTGGCGGCATTGTTCTTGTCGCTCGTCATGAGCACATGCTTTCCGAGGAAGGGAGCCAGGTCGTCGTACTTCACCCAGAACAAGGGGTACTTTGAAGTGCCGTCGCCGAAGTCGTCCTCACGATTCAAGACCGGACAGAGCGCCACCACCTTACGATGGAACTCAGCATTGGCCTGGTCGTAGTAGGCACTCTCCTTCAGGTAGTAACTCTTCACCTCAGCCGAGGGATAGTCGCTGGGATCGATGCGCATGCGGCCCTCGTCGTTCACCTCGTAGTAGATGTGGTAGTTGTCGAGGATGGTCTTTCCCTTCACACGCGCCTTCGGCTCGAACGACTCACTGTCGCTGACAGGCGAATACTCGTAGGCGGGCACACGGCCAGAGAGCACCAACTGGAAGATGTAGACAAAGAGGTTCACCTGCGAACCGATGGCTTCTTTCGGATAATAAAGCCCGGCGTTCTCTGCTTCGTTGAGGTCAAGCTCACGATAGATGTCGCGCCGCCACACCACATCCTCCGACATGGCCTGAGCTACGGGGAAGGAAATCTGCGCCCGCGTGGTCATGTTGTTGGCATTCGACTTCTGCTGCTCTTTCTTCTGCTGCTCTTGTCTGCGGGCAGCGGGCTGTGCCACCACGGAGAGAGCGACACATGCCATTGTCAATATGATTGCTATTCTTTTCATTTTCTAAGTTGACAAGTTTACGAGTTGACAAGTAGTTGGCAATCTCTATTATATGAATGATGCATTACTTCACGATGACCTCCATAGCACCAGGCAGTGTGCGCGAGATGCCGTCGGGTCCGACAGCCTGCACGTGGGTGATGTAGAAGCGCTTGTTGCGGGCCATCTTGCGGAAATAATCCTTCTGGGCTTCCGTAAAGGATGCGCCTTGGCTGACACGCGGCACAGCATTACCCATGTTGTCGTAGAACACTACCTCGAAGCCCGTCACGCGGAACTCGATGTCGAGCAGACCGTCGTCGATGGCCGCACGGAGATTGCTGAGCGACATGAGCGACGCCTTCTGCAGGCCGCCACCACGGAAGCGGTTGTCGCCAACGACGATATAGGGTGTAGGATCGGGCAGTTTGCGCACTTTGAAGGTGACGGGCGCCATTGTACGGGTGGTGCCTTTGTCGTTGACCGTGACATTGAAGGTCACGTCCTTGCCCACCGACGAGGGTACGGCCACGTAGTGTCCATCACCTTTGGCTGTGAGGGTACCTCCGCTCATGCTGACATTGACGGCATTAGCAGGCACGCCGCCCACGCTGACCGTCATCGGGTTCTGATAGCCGGCATAGAGCACGTTCATCAGATCGGCGGCCACAGTGGCCGTATTGGGAGCAGGAATGACGCTGTACTTCTGCAGGAAGTCGCGGCGGATGGTCTCGCCAGCGGCATTCTTCGTCAACAGGTATCCGCCGAAGGAATGCTCTCCCACCCCATTGGCTGTGAAGGCGTAGCGGCCGTTGTTGGTATTGATTTTTGTGCCACCTACATAGATTTCCGGTTGCATGGTGGTGTCGACAGCGGCCATGACGATGTTGGCTGTGAACTGCTCACCTGGATAAAGGACTGTCTTCTCGGGAATAACGAAAGCATCGAGTTTGTTCACACGAATGTCCTTCACGTCAATATTCGACACCAAGGAGTGAAGAACCTCACCCTCAGCATAACGCACGTCATTCTGAAGTTTGGAGAGAAGCGTTACGGCAGCGGCCACGGGCATTCCTTCAAACATAGCTTCCTGCCAGTTCTTGCCCAGTCCTTTCGACTTCTTGGGTATGTCGGTGTTCAGGTTGCTCTTGATGAGTTCCTGCTGTCGTTTTTCAGGAATCATCTTCAAAATACGCTCGCGGAACGAGTTAATGGAGTTATAAAGCTGCTGTCCGCGGCCACGTCCGGGTGCAAGCATCACCTGCGTGGCAGCTTCCAAATCTTCCTTGTTGACGATATTGTGTACATCTCCGTCCTTTCCGTCGGCCTCGCGGACGATGGCCTCCTTCAGCTCCTGCGCGAAGTTATAGAGCGAGTCGCTCATGCGCTTCACCGAAGTAGCCTTGTCGAACCACTGCTTCACCTTCTCGGGATTCTGCTTCATCAACGCCTCAAAGTCGGTGTAGATGGCCTGATTCGCCTTCGTGGAGTTGGCCGTGGTACGTCCCAGGCTCTCCTCCACCACAGAGAATCCCTCCAGCACCTCGGTCGAAACGTTGAGTGCCAGCATGGCCATGAGGACGACGTACATCAGGTTGATCATCTTCTGGCGCGGAGATACGGGTCTTTTCTTGATTGCCATTACTGTCTTCTGTTAGGTGTTAGGAGTTAGAAGTTAGGAGTTGGCAGGCGGGACGGCTCCTCCCGGCATGTTCACGGTCATGGCCTCGATCATGCGGGTGTAGATGCGGTTGAGCTCCTCTATCTGCGAAGCCATGCGCTTCATCTGGGCATTGATCTCGTCGGTGGTGCCGATCTGTGAGCTGGCCGTCTTAAGCTGCATCTCGTAGATCTTGCAGATACCGGTGAGCGTGCGGTTGAGGTTCTCCATCTCCTCTGAGTCGGTGGTCAGTCGGCGGCTCTGCTCTGAAACCTTTTCCAAGACCTCGGTCAGTTCCTTCAACTGCTCCACATAGCTGTTGGTGGCCTCGGTCATCTCCTCAGATATGCTCTTCGAAGCAAGAGCCTCGGTATCGAGAACGGCAGCCACATTCGGGTCGACGACACCGCCAATCACGCCACCGCCAACGAAGCCTCCTCCGCCTACAGCACCCACGCTGCCGCCATTGACGACAACGCCCGACTCTTCGCCGACAGCACCTGTAGCGATTCCACTACCGCCGCCACCACCGATGATGATGGTGCCGCCACCAGTGCCACCGACGAAGCCGCCCTGCTCAACATGGATGGGATTGCCCTCCTCGTCGGTCTGGACTTCAGTCTCCTCTTCATTCTCGTGTTCACGCAAGTGCGTAGGCAGGTCCATGCCGTCGGCTGTCTTGTCGAACGGACGGTCGAAAGCCGAGATGAAGAACACGAACACTTCCGTACCCATACCCAGGAAGAGGAAGAAGTTAGCACCCGGCAGGTGGGTGAGTTTGAACAGCGTACCAAGGATCACAATACTGGCACCCCACGAGTACGCGTAGTTCAGAAACGTCTGTCCGGGGACACTGTCCATCCACTTCTGCAGACGATATACGATGTTGAATTTACTGTATCTGGTCATTGCGATTTACTATTTGACAGTTTACGATTTACGATTGATTGGCGCGAGGCAGAATCAGTGGGCAGTAGTGATGTGATCGCTACGCCTGACTTCGCTGCTGCCCTTTATTTTTTTTTACCCTTTCCAGATTTCTGCTTTTCGCTTGAAGAGCTTGCCAGCGAGCGAACACAGCGGAAACCGATGTAGCTGCGAGGCTGGTTCTGATACTCCCACGTGCGCCAAGCCGAGCGGATGTAGCTCTCGGGATCTTTCCACGATCCGCCTCTGACGCTCTTCTTCTTCAGCCGATAGGGATCCTCCTTGGCAGCCTTGTAGTCGAGCTGCGGATTCAGGTCGCTCATGGCATCTGCGCCAGCCTCTGTGTAGACGGTGCTGGTCCATTCGGCCACGTTACCGGCCATGTCGCACAGACCGTTGGAGTTGGTGCCGTAGATACCCACCTTGCTGGTGATGAGGTTGCCGTCCTTGGTGTAGTTGCCACGGTCGGGCTTGAAGTTGGCATAGAAACAGCCACGGTCGCTCTTCGTGTCGCCCTGATTCTCCCACGGGAACTCGTTGCCCTCCTTGCCGCGGGCGGCATACTCCCATTCGGCCTCAGTGGGCAGGCGATAGCGCTGCACGTAGCGTGCCTGATCGCCCAGTCCCTTGAGCAGGAAGTCGGTACGCCATGCACAGAAGGCGTTGGCCTGCTCCCAACTGACACCCACCACGGGATAGTCGTTGTAGGCAGGGTTGGAAAAGTAGTAGCGCATGTAGCCCTCGTTCTCGGCATTCTTGAAATCGTTCACCCAACAGGTGGTGTCGGGATAGATATTCACGATATACGTATTGAGGAAGTCCCACGGACCGGTGAGCGGACGTTCGATGGTCTCGCGCACAATTCTGCCTTCATCGTCGATGTAGGCGGTGTCCTTCGAGATCATCACCACCTCGTTGGGATCCACCACATGGTCGGTGTTGAGGTCACGTTCCTCGGGAATCAAGCGGTTGCGGCGCAGGGCTGCCGTGGTGTAGTCGTAGACTTCGTAACGGTAGTTCATCTGCGAGGCATCGAGCATCTTCTCGCCTGTGACGGGATTGGTCACATAGAGGCTCTCGAAGGCGCGCTGCTCGTCCTCGTTGGGTTTGCGAGGCAATGATTTCTTCCAGTTCAGGTGAGGTGTCACGGGGTCGCCGTTCTTATCCTCTGTGATCATGAACGACTCATCGCCGCCATACGAGGGATCGGCAAGCCGCGTGCGCAGGATGGAGTCGCGCACCCACATCACGAACTGCTTATACTTGGAATTGGTCACTTCCGTCTCGTCCATCCAAAAGCCGTCGACGGAGATGTCCTTCACGGGAGTCTGCTTGCCCCACAGGCTGTCGGTTTCCTCAATACCCATGCGCAGATAACCGCGTTTCACCAATGTCATGCCGAAAGGTGTCGGCTCAGAGAATCCTCTCCCGCCGATGCCTGTCACTTCGCCACCGCTGCCGCCTCCCTTGGCGAGCTTGCTTCCAAAGCATCCCGTCAGGCAGATCATTGCCACGAGGCACAGGGCCAAATCTTTCCTTTTCATCTATCTATAGTTTTTACAATTTTCAAATCCCAACTATGCACGATTACAAGTGTCTCACACTCTTATGCATATTGCGTCCCTTCTTAAAGAGGTTTATATCCTGCTGATAGCCCACAAAGAGCTCATGTGCGCCGTTCTCCAGTCCGATGCCTTGCGTGTAGGCTTCATAGCTATACCCCACGTTGATGCCGTGGAAACTGCCACCGATGAGCACCGTCACTGAGTTTTTCGGACTGTACGTCACGCCTGCGTACATATTCCTGTTCTCATGGCGGTAGAGCAAGCGACCGGTCAAATCGGCGCGATAGCCCACCAGGTCGGAGCGCAGCAAGACGGACACGGGAATCGACAGGTTTCGGTTTCTCAGCCTGAAATGATAGCCTCCCGTCACGAAGTACGAACGGTCTATCTTCATTTCGTTAGTCTGTCCCAGTTCTACGGTGGGAGCTGTCAGGTGCATCATCGACGCGCCTACATACCAGCGCTTGTGCAGATAGTACAGGCCAAAGCCCAAATCCAGCGCACTGCCGTCGACCTCGGAGGTGGGGAATGCCTGGTCGGTGTCTTCAAAATCGAGTTTCGAGCCATCGAGCTTTTCCGAGAGGAATCCCACCTGTATGCCAGCGCTCAACATGCCTCCGAAGAGCTGCTTCTTGATGGCATACTGCAAGGCGATGCGCTGATGGGTGAAGGCTCCGATATTATCGCTCATGATGTTTGCCCCCACGCCGTGGTATGTCTTCAGTGCGTAGAAGGGCACGTCGCCCGAGACGAACATGGTGTTTGGGTTGTGCCGGAACCCCACCATGCTCATATTATAGGCGGCCACGGCATTGATCTTGGCCTCCTTACCCACCGCTGCGGGGTTGAACGACGGTTCCATGACGAAATAGTGGCTGAAAGCCACGTCATACTGACTCCATGCCCTGATAGAGGCCAAGAATGCCAGTACAAAGACCGTTACAATTCGTCTGTACACGTTTATATAACGCACTTTTTCGTTTTTTATTGTATTTCCATTCCGATTTTGTGCAAAAAAAACATAAAAAACAGTTTTTCCGACCTCACGACGTGATATGAGAGTTTAGGTCAAATCGTATATAATTGACAAAATATTTGGCAAATATAAATAAAACACCTAACTTTGCACACAAATCCACCAAAGCCCGGCAACGGGTTACAACTTATCAGCAGAAGCTTACAGAAGTGAAGAATCACGATATATACCTTCATTGGACGCACCTCGCCCATACGCAAAATACGTTCAACCACCTTTTCAGAATGAGATTGTGGCTGCTGATAGCCATTTGCTCTATCGCCGCCAACATCGTTCGGGCCCAAGACGCCAACCACTTTCTTGAACAGTTCGACAAGCATCCGTCGGCCACCGTGGCCAACCAGTTCTTTCAGCTTCTCAACAGCGAAGAGCTGACCGATTCGCTCATATCCTTCAAGGACACCACACCTCGCGACACCTTGCGCCAGCAGGTGTGGTACTGGGCTGCCGAATACTACTACGACCTTCAGGAGTACAACCGCGCCGCCACCTATGGACTGAAGGCGCTGCCCCTCTGCCAAGCGGGCAACAACCGCACCGTGGAGGGCGACTGTCTGTCAATCCTCTCGCTCATCTATTTCCGTCAGGGATACTTCGAGAAAGCCGCGAAATATGCCAAGCTCTGCAACCAGCTCGACATGAAGGTGGGCAATCCCGACAACATCTCCTCGTCGCTCAACACTTTGGCGGGCATATACATGAGTCTTCGCCAGCCAAAGGAGGCAGAGAAATACATTCTCAAGGCCATCAGCTACTGCCAGCAGGTGGACAACCCGCAGCGCATGGCGGTGCTTTTAGGAATGGCCTCAGAGACCTACCACCATCTGGGCAAGCATGAGACATCGCTCGACTATGCCACAAAAGCCTACAACCTGGAGCAACAGCTCCGACGTTCCGACAAGATAGCCATCCGGCAAACACAGCGGGCAGCGGCCCTCATCGCCCTCCAGCGCAACAAGGAAGCGATGGCAGCTCTCAACGAAGCCATCCCCGGACTGCGCAAGGCTGGCAACCTGCACTCCTTGGGCATCGCCTGCAACCAAATGGGACGGCTCCAGCACCAGGAGGGAAACGACACCGAAGCCGTGCGCTACTACTACGAAGCACTCGACATCTTCACCCGTCAGCACGACCTCTTCAATGAGAGCCACTCGCGACAAGGGCTCTACGAAGCACTGCGCGCCACGAACCCCGACCTGGCCATGCAGCACAATGACCGCTACAACGAGCTTCGAGATTCGCTCTACGACCAAGAAACGGGCGAACTGCTCTCAAAATACGCTGCAGAATACGACAACGACACGCTCAGGAAGGAGAACGAAGGCCATCGATGGCGACTTCGCCTATACCTTATTCTATTTATAGCTGCGCTGGTTCTCGTTGCCATTCTCTGGCTTTCTTATCGCCGACGCCAGCAAAGGCGTATCCGCGAACTGATGGACCAGCTGGCAAAGAGTGAGGAGAGCGAATCTGAGGTACGAGTGTACGAGAATAGTCATGAGGCGCAGGATGGCAATCTCGCGCCCTCGTCTCCCCATCCCCCCACACCCACAAAAGAGTCCCCCGACACCAACAATCCGATCTCAGCCGAGGATCGTGCCTTCCTCATCCGCGTCATCGAGGTGGTCAACACGAATCTCGCGACGTGCCAGTTCGACATCGACTCCGTGGCCGAGGAGATGGGCATGAGCCGCAGCACCTTCCGTCGTCGCATGTTGGCCGCTTCGGGAAGCACACCCAAGGCCTACATCACCGCCATCCAGATGCGGCGCGCCTCTAACCTATTGAAGCGCCACCCCGACATGCTCATCACCGAAGTCAGTGCCCAATGCGGCTTCGAAGACACCAGCAGCTTCAACCGTGCCTTCAAACGCGCCTTTGGTGTCAGCCCCTCGCAGTTCCGAGGCAACGCATAAGATGAGAAACGGAATATTTCCAAATCAGAAACAATTTGTTTCCAAGTCAGAAACGAAGTGTTTTTATGTCTAAATAAATGCGGGAAAGGGGCTTTTTCGCGCGTTCAGCATGCTAAAAAGCCCGAAAAACTGCATTTTGAACAGTTTTGCATGATATTTGAACAGAAATGCAAAGTCACTTTCTCCGATTTTTTGTATCTTTGCACACAGAAATCATATTTTCACTTCGTTCATCATGAGCAAAACAACACAGACCACCCAAGCGAAGAGCCAGCACACCTACGACGATGTGCAGCCTCTGTCGACGGCTGACGACCAGCGGCAGAACGCTTCGTGGCAGCTCATCAGCGAGCAAGTGGACTTCCTCATGGAGCACGAGGAGCACCTCAACCGCATCATCGACCAGCGGATAAGATTCATCCTCGCGCGTGCGAACATTAAATAGAATAAAGAAAATGAAGAAAAGACTGACTACCCTCGTGATGCTGCTCGTGGCCATTGCTGCGGGAGTAAAGGCCGACACCTACAAGCTGTGGGTGGGCGAAACGCAAGTGACCGACGCCAACAAGGGCGACATCCTGGGCGACGGCACCATGAAATACGATCCCACCACCAACACGATGACACTCGACGGGGCTTCCATCACCAGTCACGGCAACGAGGACTACGCCATCTGTAACTATGGCGAACACGGCGGAGTGCCGGGCAACATCGATGTCAAGAAGCTCATCATCGAAGTGAAGGGCAACAGCCAACTGAGTACAGATGACCAATGTCTCTACTTCCGAGGGACCGACATCACCATTACAGGACCGGGCGAGCTGACGCTGAAGTCGCAGTACCGCGAAGCCATCTGTGTCCTGATAGGCTCGCTCACCTTGGCAGAAGCCAACATCGCGGCCAGCGGATATGACAGCGCCATCAGCGGAAGAGGGTCTGAACTGACAATCGATCACTCCACGCTGAAAGCCTGGCCGAAGGTCACCAACAGAAAACCCACCATCTACGACTTCAACACGGTGGAACTGAAAGCCTGCTACTTTTCCGACCTTGAGTATGACAACTGTAAGTGGTATGGTCGCAACTTCTACTACGACGACGGCACGTGCGAGATGTACTACCGGGGGGATTACGACAATCTGGAGATCGGGGAAGCGCTCTACTGGGATGCGCCCTATTGCTCTTGGATAACCATCCTGCCCCAAGGGCCCATAGACGTGTATGTGGGAGGCGTACAGGTGACGCCAGATAATGCCGACGACCTGACGAAGGCCATCAACGACCAGGGCTACCCCGACTTCTCTGCATCGGGAACCATCCGCTACGATATGGACAACCATGTACTGACACTGGAAGACGCCACCATCGACTGCCCCTTGCAGAGCCGGGCCATTCTTTCCAACGGCGCGTGCATGTATCTGTTCGGCTCTTTCCTGATGGCGGGCGGTGTACCAGGCATGCGCATAGAGGTCTATGGCGACTGCCTATTACAGAACATCAGCGGCTACAGTGCTGGCTTGGCTCTCTCGGCAGCCACCACGATAGACGTACACAGTGGAGCAAAGCTCACGGTCAAGGCATATAACTACGGCTTGCTCATTGGCGACCAGCTCGACATCGTGGAGGGCGACATCTCCATTGAGGGCGGCAACAACCCGGGACGTGGCATCGACGGGTATACCGGAAGTACGCTCAACCTCTTCAAGAAGAAAGGCACACTCAGCGTCAAAGGGGCCATCTCGGGCATCACCAACCTCAATCTGATGAATCATACTCAGATAGTCAGTCCCGAAGGGGCTTACTACGACGAAAATGGAGGGAACATCTACGACAGCAACGGTTATCTCGCTCACGATGTGGTCCTCTCCAACGCCATGACGGCCACGGACATCAACAAACCATCTGCATCCTTAGCCCATCACCCTGCTACTGTCTACGATTTGCAGGGCCGACTGGTTTCCTCAAGGAGCGAAGAGCGTGGAGCAAAGAGTGAGAATGGCTTGTTGGAAGGCGGTGAGGGTAATCTCGCTCCCCGCTCCTCGCTCCCCATTCCACGAACAGAAAAAGGCATCTACATCATCAACGGAAAGAAATACATTTATTATTAACTTAAAAAAATACCATTATGAAAAAGTTTACCATTACATTGCTCGCACTCCTGGCGATAGTCATACAGTCGAGCGCCGCCACCTACGAACTGTGGGTAGCTGGTACACAAGTGACCGACAACAACAAGAACAACATCTTGGGCAACGGAACGGTGGAATACAACAGCGACACAAAAACGCTGACGTTCATCGATGCCACTATCGATGTGGCCGACTTTTGTGTGAAGAATTACATGAACGGAGTCACCATCAGGTTCTTGGGCACGAACAGCCTGACGGCTACAAACAAAAATGTAGCCATCTATTCTGACACGGAAGGTGTGCTGACCTTGACGGGAAGCGGCTCTGTGACACTGAACGGTTTCAATGCCGTTATTGTTCACGGTACACTTTTAAAGATTGAGGGAGGCCTACAGCTGACGGCGAAATCAGACCCAGGTGCTGCCATCGTAACGTCCGAGATAGATTATGCTGCCGATCTGGAAATCTCTGGTGCGACGACCAAAATCCGTGCCTTCTCGACCAATCGCGTCATTGCCAATTTCTATAATGACGACGATTATCAGGGCGTGACGCTCAAAGACGGACTGGGAGTCACAGAGCCCGAGGGTGCCTACTTCAAAGGATACTACCTCTGCGACAAAAACGGCAATCCGGTATCCAACCAGTGGGTCACCATCTCACAGATGCCCATTGAGGGCTATGCCGTTTACACCTCCACCAACAAGACGCTGACCTTCTACTACGACAACCTGAAGCAGACGCGCTCGGGCAAGGTCTACTCACTGGTAGGCCCGCAGTGGTACGACGACTACACTGACCCGATGAAGACACAATGCCAGCACGTGGTGTTCGACTCCTCGTTTGCCGACTTCTACCCGACATCGCTGGCATACTGGTTCTACGGATTCAATGCCCTCAAGAACTATTCCGTTTACGAAAAAATTCCAGCCATCAAGGGTATGGAATACCTGAACACCAGCGAGGTCACCACCATGCAGAGCATGTTTGATAGCTCGAATATCGGCAGCGGAGACGTGGACTTCTCGCATTTCGACACCCGCAAGGTAACGAACATGATGTCCATGTTCTTTAACTGCACGAATATCTACTCACTGGACCTCTCGACGTTCGACACCCAAAACGTCACCCGTACAGGCTCAATGTTTAATAATTGCAAGAATCTGGAAACCATCTATGTGGACGACACGTGGACTATGGACAAAGTGTCCGGCTCGTTCATGATGTTCGATGGCTGCACCAACCTGAAGGGCCAGAGAGGCACCACTTACGACGAAAACCACACCGATGCCGAGTATGCCCACGTCGACGGCGGCACGAGCAACCCGGGCTACCTGACGCTCAACCACCGCTACCCCCTCTGGGTGATGGGCCAGCAGGTGACCGACCAGAACTACCATAAGGTGGTATGGAACGACCAAATGGCTGCCACGGAATACTTGACCCACTGCTATGCCAAATTCGATGGCGATCATGTGTTGCACCTGCATCGTATAGGCAACCACTCTATCACCGGCAAGGGCAACCACATCATCGCCAATGGCGACATCGAGCGTGGCATTCCCGGCATTGACGGACTGGTCGTGGTCATCGACGGAGGTTACATGGCTCTAACAAGCGAGGACGATGCCATCGTGGTGAACGCCAACACCACCATCATGGGACTTCAGAACGGCTACTCAGAAACAGTCATCTCCAGCACCAATGAGTTCAGCCACGCCATCCACATCGGCGAGAACATCACACTCAATCTCACAGACTTCGCCAAGGCAAAACTCTATGCGCCCAGGTTTACCATCTATGGAGAACCTAATTCCATCTTAAATGTCAGCTATTCTGACGTGATGGTCGAACCTACCTCGAAAAATAGGGAACGGTGTTCGATAGTGGGTATGAAAGAGCTGAATTTTGACGGTTCGTATTTTTGTGAAGATGTGGACAACACGGAACCAGACGGTGGTTACAACTTCATAACACAAGATTGGTATTATTTAGACGAAGATGGCACTAAACACCAATTTAGTGGCTACATCAGATGGGAGAATTTCCAATTTATCGGAGCGATTCGCCTTGGACGCAAAGACTTGGGCACAAAGAGTATATTCATCAGAAACGGACTCTCCTGGACCGAGAAAGTTGATGACATGGGCTTCAATTACACCACCTTGCTGGCGGTGATTTCAAGTCGGGAGGGCTGGACCAATTTATTCGACCAACCCGTGTTAGAAGAGAAATACCAGGATGGAAGCTATTATTACTATCGGTGTTCGGACAACAAGCTGATGTTCTACACTCAGGGCGGAGCCTACCACCTCACGCCCGATGCTGAGCCTTTGACCATGGACCTCACTTCCATGAACGCCAACTATACGCACGACCTGACCACTGAAAACGAGCTGAACACTTGGATACCATTCTTGCGCTACAGTACCCTTTACATCGGAATGGGCAACCCCACAGAAATCGAGACGGCTCCTGTCGTCGACAACGCAAACCAGACTCAACCTGTCTACAACCTCAGCGGACAGCGCGTAGGCAAGGCCTACAAGGGCATCGCCATTCAGAATGGCCGCAAGGTCGTGATGAAGTGAGCATAAAGCAGAGCTTGCTCATGCTTTATCGAACGTGAGCGAGCTCGAGCTTTAGCTCAAGGTCGTGATGAAGTGAGCATAAAGCAGAGCTTGCTCATGCTTTATCGAAAGTTTGGAGCAGCGAGAGCCATCAAGCCTGCTTGAATGGCCGAGTCGTGACAAACGAAGACGAAGTCAGCGTGAGCGAGCTCGAGCATTTGCAATGAAAATTAGAACTCTCCGACTGGTAGCCGCTTTGGTGGCACTGACGACCTTGACCGCACAAGGGAAGGTGGAGCACCTGATGCCCACGCCCAAACAAGTGACGCTCTCCACGGGGGCGGCCCCTCTGAAACTGACAGGTCTACTGTATTTCGAGGGGCGGCCCTCGGAGCGTATTCTTGCGGCATTCCGCAACCTGACCCTCCAGCATCCCACCGCCGACAAACAGGCTCCGCATGTGGAAATCACACTCGTAGACAGCATTAAAGGAGCCTACGACTACTTCTTGGAGGGCTTTCCCAACGAGGCCTATCGCATGACTGTCGACGGCCAAGGCATTCGGATTGCGGCAACCACAGAAACGGGTGTAATCCGAGCCATACAGACATTGGCGCAACTGGCCGAGGGCGACACACAGAACGGCGAGGTGGAAGCCTGCGAAATCGTAGACTGGCCCGCCTTCAAGATCCGAGGCTATATGCACGACATTGGCCGAAGTTATATCAGCGTAGAGGAACTGAAGAAGCAACTGCGCCTCTTCGGACGTTTCAAGGTGAACACCTTCCACTTCCACCTGACGGAGAACCAGGCATGGCGTTTCGAAGTGAAACAGTATCCGCAACTCACGGAGGCATCGACCATGACGCGCTTCGCTGGACATTACTACACGCAGGAGGAATGCCGTGAGATAGTGCAGACGGCATCGGAATACGGCATCACGGTGATTCCCGAAATCGACATGCCAGGACACAGCGCAGCTTTCACCCGCGCCATGGGTCATTCCATGCAGACGGCGCAGGGAGTGGAAGAGTTGAAAAACATTCTCGACGAGGTGGCTGAAGTCTTCGTCGATGCGCCCTACATCCATATCGGAGCCGATGAACAGGCCATCACCTACCCCGATTTCCTGCGTATCATCACCAACCATATCCACGAAAAAGGGAAGGGCGTGGTGGTTTGGAATCCCATCAGTGGCGTGAGCATTACCCACCAAACAGGGGCCGACATGACACAGATGTGGAGCACGGCAGGAAAACGCATCGCCGGACTGCCCAACATCGATTGCCGCTATAACTACGTGAACCATTTCGATGTGTTTGCCGACCTCGTTGGCATCTACAAAAGCAATATCTACTACGCACAGCAGGGCAATGAGGAGATTGCCGGCGAGATCACTGCCATATGGAACGACCGCTATATGGAAGACGAACAAAGCATCATGCGGCAGAACAACGTTTATGCCAATGTGTTGGCCTCTACTGAACGAGCCTGGAAAGGAGGCGGGCAACAATACATAGAATCAGGGGGGACTCTACTCCCCACAGAGGGTCAGGAACTTGAAGAATTCAAGGATTGGGAACGACGCTTCCTTTTTCACAAGGCCCATTCTCTGAAGGATGAGCCCATCCCCTACGTCCGACAGACAAATGTCTGTTGGCGAATCACCGATGCCTTCCCCAACAACGGAAATGCCGATAGCGTTTTTCCCCCAGAGACCGAAGGTCCCAAGGACTACTACATGTGGCAGGGGAAAACCTACAATACAGGATGCGCCATCGGTGCCGGAATCTACCTGCGCCATACCTGGGGCAAGCAGGTGCCCGGCTATTATGCCGACCCACAACCCAACCACACGGCCTATGCCTGGACGTTCGTCTACTCACCCATTGAACAGGAAGCCGGCGCTCTGGTAGAGTTCCAAAACTACGGACGGTCGGAGAAAGATCTGGCTCCCGACAACGGCCAGTGGGACCGTAAAGGGACGCGACTGTGGCTGAACGACGAAGAACTTTCACCACCCGATTGGGACAATGCAGGATTGGAGAGCGTAAACAACGAAACACCCTTACACAATGAGAACCTGACAGCCCGAAAGCCCATCCGCGTGCGACTGCGCCAGGGATGGAACAAAGTGTTCATCAAGCTGCCCTACGTCCCTGCACAGGGTGTCCGGCTGAACAAATGGATGTTCACCTTCGTGCTGACCGATTTGGAGGGACGCCACGCCCTCGACGGCCTGATTTATTCACCTGAGCAGACTAAGCAAAAAAAGTAACTATATACGAGCCCCCCACAGATGTCGTCAGAAGTTTGTTTCTCGCATCAGCCCTGCGACTCATCCACGATGGGATAGAGTTCGATGAACTCGCCTTGGTGGCAACGGCCATCGTTGAGGAGTTCGGCCATCTTCTGGCCCACAGTGTCGATGTCGTGGAAACCGGGGAGGCTCATATTGCCGTTGAGATCGGTTGTCGTGGGTCCAGGATGGACAGAGAATATCTCTAAGGCTGAGCCCCGCTGCTGCAGCTCCATAGCCATGACACCCATCATGGCATTCTGCGCTGCCTTGCTGGCCACGTAGGCCAAGGGATGCCAATAGGGACTGATTTCCGAGGGTACGGTGATGTTGACGATGCGGCCACTGTTCTTCTCCAAGAGGGGCATGAGCGCCTGGGTGAGGGCAAAGGTGCCTATGTAGTTCACATCGAGTGTCTGGCGGATGTCGCTGATTTCCGTGTGCTGAGCGTCAACTGACATATCGCCGGGAATGCCTGCATTGTTTACCAACAATGTCAATTCGGGATATTGCTCTTGAATTTCCTGGGCAGCGTGCATCAGCCCTGCAATGTCAGAGAGTTCGGTGCGCACCCACCCAACCACGTCGATGCCCATGGAACGCAGTTCGCTGATAGCCACGGCGGCACGTCCGTCGTGACGGGCGCCTAAGATGATTTTCCACCCGCTAAGTCCGAGATACTTGGCGATGCCATAGCCGATGCCTTTGTTGGCACCAGTCACAAATACTAATTTCTTCTTCATCATTATTCGCTTCTTTGATTTTGATTTTGCTCGTTTGTCGGCGGCAAAGGTACAAATAATCTGAAACAATAAAGAATGTTCACCCGAATATTTGTCAAAAAAAAAAAGTGCCACCCCTGTAGAGGGCAGCACTCCTTCGTTGAATTGATATCGGCTGACTTACTTGCGTAGCACCTTGATGCTTTTCGACTTGCCGTTGTTGTAGTTGATGCGCATGATATTGACACCCTGCTCGGCGCGGTTCAGTTTGCGTCCGCTGAGGTCGAAGTACTCGATGCTGCGGATGTTGTCGAAGTCGCTGCCTGCGGTCACAATACCTGTGTTCTCACCCACCTTCACCTGATTGGCGTTGCACACCTCGCCCGTAGTAGTGTTGATGAGCAACACTACGACACGCATCTTGCTCTTGTCCTGGATGACAGGTTCGCCGTTGGTGTTTAGGGCATTGGCCAGGTTGAAGCTGTACTCGTGGGTAATCGGCTGGTCGGCCGTAACGGTAGCAGGCACACTCTCCCACTCGCCGCCATCCCACGATTTCATGACGACGACATCATTGAAGACCCAGCCGGAAATGTGCTCGTCCATGTCCTCGAAGCCACCCAGCTCGCCCATGCTGCCGCCAGAATAGTAGTTGGACTGTGCCCAGTCGGCGCCTTCGCCAGTCAGTCCGTCGGCAATGAGGATATATTCCAATGCGAACGTTGCCTCCTCAGTACTGAAGGGGAAGGTCAGTGTTGTCTTCACATCCACCACGTCATCGTCGCCGTTGAAGTTGGTTTCAATGTCGATGCCGGCCTGTCCGAATATCTTGGCACGCTCGGCCATCACGTCGGCAATGCCCATCGGCGTAATGCCGTAGTTTTCATTATAGCCATAGTAGGCATCCACCTCCAACTGGCGATCTACCCAGGCATCGGGATAACCCTCCACGTTGCTGGGGAAGTAATACGTAATTTCCATCGGATCGCCATTGTGGTAGCTCACACAGACGTAATCGTCGGGATAGAGCTCGGCCAGTTTCTGAAGTCCGAGCAATCCGCGCACGCAGTAACCGCACCAAGTGCCGGTGTATTCCTCCATCAGCGTGCGGTGCTTAGGTACGGTACTCAGGGCAGCGATGGGTGTGACGGCTACAGGATTTGCATCGCCGTTCTCCACATCATTCACCTTCGTCACCTTCACGCTCAGGTCATAGTTACCGCGGGTTGGAACAGCCGGCAGTGCAGCCATAGTCGTGCATGTAAGGCCGAAAACACCCTTCACGGGTTTGTCGAGGACGATATGGTCAGTGGTCGTCGTGCCGTTGAGCGTGTATTCCACGTCGAGCGACTGAATGCCATTGGAACCGTGGTTCACGAAGGTGATGGGCATCTCGATGGGGTCTCCCGCCTTCACATAAGCCAACTCGCCGGCCTTCGGGCTGGCAGCCTCGCCCTTCACGTCCTTACCCGACACCACAATCTGGATCATGGCTGTCTTACCCATCTGTTCCGAGACGTCGAGCCACTTCAGGAATCCGTTCGAGGTGTGCAGGCAGAGCCCTCCGGGTCGTCCGCCAAGGAAGGTCACAATGGGAGTGGCGGCGGCTTCGGTGTCCACTTCGTCGATGGACACGGAGTAGCCCACGTACACGCCATTCTCGGGAATGACGTAGGGTTTGGGCAGGGCAACGGACACGAAGCCTTCCTCCTCGGGCGTCACGTCAATGCTGACGATGTCGGGGACGTTCACGTTGTTCTCCACACGGAGCTGCGACGACAGCCACACCTTCACGTTCTTCATGCTCTCCAATCCCTGTAGCGGGATGATGATGTTGTCGATGTGGGCACCCACAAGGGCTGCATCTTGCACCTTCATGGCCACGTCGTAGGTCTGCACCTTGTGTTCGCCGAACAGCTGGGTATCCTCTTCACCCGTGTAATAACTGAAGGTAATGCTGTTCCCTACGTTGTCGGCCGCCACTTCGGGATACTCGGGCGTAGCTGCCTCGGGCTGCAACTCGGCACCGATTGTCTGCACGTTCTTCCATGCAATCTCCGAACGGTGTTCCTCACCGCCACCGCGATAGATGGCCTGCAAGCCGAAGGCCTCTGGACCGATGACATAGTAATAGGCGTAAATGCCACCATCTTCCAGGCCAATATCATAGCCATTCCATCCGTCAACATATCCGAAAGGAATCTCCTCCATGGTTTCTTCCAGGTATCTGTAGCTATATTTCTCTTTCGTGAACACGATTTGCTTTTCCTCGCCGTTGGTGCGTGCCCAAAGTGCATACGACAGCTTGTCGGGGAGGATGAAGTTTCCGTCGACGTCCTGCGAAGGAGTGTTGAAGTGGACATAGCCCCAGTCGTAGTAGTAGGAGAATTGCATGTACCCTCCCTCATAGAGCTCTATCCACTCTGGGGGAGCCGGCGTGGCGGGCACCTCGGTGAAAGGAGCAATCTTCGCATTGATGCAGACCTGCGCTTCCTTCACTTCCTTCTTGTTGCTATTGACTAAGAACGTGGTGCCGTTGGTGAGCATCTTGGTGGAGGCATCATAGTCGAACACGATGTCCTCGTCAGTCAGCGAGTACCCCTCACCCACTTCATCGGCGGCCACCAGATAGCGGAAGAAGCCCCGGTTGAAGGCATCGGTTTCAATGCCGAGATACTGGCCATTGGAGAAAATGACCTTGTCGCCGCTGATGGTTCCCTTCACCCAAGCCTCTGGCAGATTGGGGAAGAGTCCCTGCACGTAGATGTCATCGCCGCTGAAACCTACCTGCACGGGGCATCCCGTGAATCCCTTGGCCGTCAAGGCATATTGCTCGGTTGTCATTCCATCTGGTGCTGTCACGGGGGCGTCGGCAAATGTCTCGAACGCGAAATTCCAATCTGCCGCCCCCATCCATTCTCCATCACTGGCAAACACCTGGCCGAGAATGACATCGCCAGTCGCCAGCTCGCTGCCCGCAGGTAATGTAATGGCTCCCGTCGCGGCATCGTAGTTCATGGTGAACGACGTCAGCGTGGGGTCGTAATAGTAGCTCTTGTACTCAGCATCGTACCTCAGCAGTGCGGCGCTGAAATCAAAGATGGCCTGAGATCCCATCTTCACAGGCACCTCGAAAGTAATGGTGCTGCCCTCGAGCTTACCCCTAATCCAATAGGCCCAATTCTTGAAAGAGTTCTGGGTGCTGGAAATGATGTTCCGGACATACACCTCGCCGGAAGTGCCGAACACGACTTCCCCCACAAGTCCACTGACACGCTGTTCATAGACTTTCGCGGTGAGGTCATACGAATCGGCAGAGCGGACGTAGGTCACGCTTTCGCCTTCAGGCCGTTCGGTGATGTAATAGCCAGCTGCAACATCCTCCGCCTTCCTGATTTTCTGTTGCCAGGGGGCTTGGGGGAAGCCGTCGTACTCATGATTCTGTAGCATTTGGCTCATGGTCGACATGCCATTCTGCTGCCGTTGCCATTCTGCCTTAGGCAAAGTACCAGGAGATAGTTTCACGACAGAGGTCGTTGTACCCGGCAATGGCACTTGTCGTTTCTGGCCTGTCTGGGCCATACTTGTACCCGCCATCATGATGGCGGCTAACAAGAGAATCATAAACTTTTTCATATTGTTCGGTTTTTAGTTAATAAATACGTACAACGATGTTCATATGTGTGTACGTGGCAATTTGATTTAGCTTTTTAATCTATGGATGTTGTTATTGAATACTAATCCGGCTATATATTCGTAAGCACATTGCAAATGTAATATATTTTCAAAAAAAAATAAAAAACAAATTCAAATTAATTATGAATATAAAACATCATTTATCAGTAGTTTACAATTGCAGTGATTTAAATAAGCGACATGCCATTGTAAAAAAAAATAATAAATAAAGGCGATGATATAGGAGTTGGCCTTCATGACCTCCCCCTCACCCCTCCTGTAGGAGGGGGGGGGCAAAACCGCGCCCTGCTATAGGAGCGACACGCCCTTGTGCAAAACCGCGACCCGCTATAGGAGCGCCACAGCAAACTATCCCCCTCCTACAGGAGCCCACTGAAAAAGTGGTTCTTTTTGGGGGTGGGTTACATATATTAACACTCTGATCACACCTTGACAGCAAGAATTGTAAAGA
>CADCIB010000036.1 GCA_902801375.1 uncultured Prevotellaceae bacterium
GACCAAGGCCATGCTGAAGCCGCGCAAGCGTGAGGGTATCAAAACCTTCTACTTTACAACCAACACATTCTCAATACGTGTGGCTCAATACAAGGCTAACCCCAAGGCCTCAATCTATTTCTGCGATACGGAAGGCTTCAAGGGTATGATGCTCAGAGGTACGATGGAGGTACTGACGGATGCCGCCTCGAAAGAAATGATTTGGCGCGATGGAGACGAGCAGTATTACCCTGGCGGCGTGACCGATCCCAACTACTGCGTGCTGAAGTTCACCGCCACCGATGGTCGTTTCTACAGCGATTTCTATCCACGTAGTTTCGTGATTGAGTAAATGATGAGCAACAAAGCACTTGTCGTTATCGACATTCAGAACGACATCACCAAGCACTATCGGGACATCATCGGCAACATCAATGCTGCTATCGAATGGGCAGTGGCTGAGCGCCTGCGGCTAGAAAAAAATGGAAACGCATGCGGAAGCATGCACATTGTCTATATCAAGCATAATAACACCACAGCAGGCACGCGGACGTTCAAGCCTGGTAGCAAAGGCGAGGAACTGGTGCCCGAAATGAAACTCGTGTCAGACAATATCTTCGTAAAGACGAAAAGCAACGCCCTTACAAGTGAGGCTTTTTCTGCTTTTATCGAAGCGAATGACATCAATGAGTTTTACGTTGCTGGTGCCGATGCTACGGCCTGTGTGAAATCAACGTGTTTCAATATGACTAAAGCTGGATATACAGTGCATGTCCTCTCCGACTGTGTCACCAGCTATGATCTGAAAAAGTTGCCCGAGATGCTAGCCTATTACGAAAGCAAAGGCTGTGAGGTCAAGAAACTGGCTGAGTACCAATGAAACTATATTATATGATATGAAAAAAATAGCAACTCTAGTTTATGCATTGGTTGCTACATCGTGTTTGGCGCAAGAGCCAACAAGCGACAGTACCAGCTATGGCGCATGCATCATTCGTGATGGCTCTATTGTTGGCATTAACGAGGATAAGCCATTTGCCATGCATAGTGTGATGAAATTCCCGCAAGCTTTATACGTCGCCGATTACCTGAGTCGGAAAGGATTGGATCTTGATGACACTATCGTTGTCGATAAAGCAGACCTGATGCAAGACACATGGTCGCCAATGCTAAAACAGTTTGAAAGTGAAGGGGCCTTGAATTCCATTCGAGCCTGCTCCCGCTCGGCTGAGCTGATGCAAGCACCGTTCAGCTCTCGCTTACTCGCAGCCTTTTCGTATGCGCAACTGTTGGAATTGTCTCTCGGACAGAGCGACAACAATGCCAGCAAACTCCTTTTCAAGTTTTGCGGCAAGCCCAAAGCAGTAGAGAAATACATGAGAAAACTTGGATTCCACGATATCCATGTCCACATGACAGAGAAACAGATGCACAATAATCCGGCAAAGGCTATCGAAAACACTTCCACCCCTGCCGAAATGGTTCGTTTGTTCGATTGGTTTTATCATCATAGAGACGACAACCAATATCTGACATTCATCTGGAAGGCGATGGCTGACTGCTCAACAGGACAGAAACGAATCCCTGCTGCGATACCCGCAGATGCGCGTATCGTACATAAAACAGGTACAGGATTCCCATCTGCTGAAGGATTGCAAGACATGAACGATGCAGGTGTCATTCTCATGCCTGATGGAAGCCGCGCCATTATCGCCGTTTTCACCACGCACTCATCGTCTGAGACCGTAATAGAACATATTGCCAGGCAACTGATAGAACAATAAAAGAAAGTAATGGCTCTTTCAATTCATGATTGTCAAGAAATATTCGAATTTTGGTGGGTTGAGAATCGCTTCTTTTCAAAAAATAAATCGTTCGGACAAACGAAGGGCAGTTTTGAGCGATTTTGTTAATGCGCTGTCACTCAGGAGTTTGTGATTTTTGGATGTAAAAGTGAAAGGAAAATGATGCACAAAGATGGTGTTTTGTGCTGGAAAATGCCATCTTTCAGGTGTTCAACGCATAGGTCTGAGCCGCTCAGAGATGGCATTTCACGCTGTGAACTGACGCAAATCATGACGTGAAGTGACGCAAATCACGAGGTAATGTGACATCAATCACAAAAACAACCCATAGAAACGGCGATTTCCCTTCATTTTGTTCTCCAGAACGACAGATATTTCTGAAGTGATTTTGTAAAACAAATTCAGCAGAATTTCAGGAGTTGGGGACAATACTGTCCCCACTCCTGACAAAGGTTATTCCTGCATCAGTTTGCGGTAGCGGATGCGCTTGGGTTCTTCCTGTCCCAGACGCTGGGCTTTATTGGTTTCGTAGTCGGAGTAGTTGCCTTCGAAATAGAAGACGTTGCCTTCACCCTCAAACGCAAGGATATGGGTGCAGATGCGGTCGAGGAACCATCGGTCGTGACTGATGACGACGGCACAACCGGCAAATGCCTCCAAGCCTTCCTCCAAAGCACGTAGGGTGTTGACATCAATGTCGTTGGTGGGCTCGTCGAGCAGCAGCACGTTGCCTTCCTGCTTCAAGGCAATAGCCAGCTGCAGGCGGTTGCGCTCTCCACCCGAAAGCACGCCACACTTCTTCTCTTGGTCTACCCCTGTGAAATTGAAGCGCGAGAGATAGGCCCTCACATTCACATCGCGGCCTCCCATACGGATGGTCTCGTTGCCCTGGCTGACCACCTGATAGACTGACTTTTCCGGGTCGATGTCCTTATGCTGCTGGTCCACATAGCTGAGCTTCACGGTCTCACCCACGGCAAACGAGCCGTTGTCGGGCTGTTCGAGGCCCATGATGAGTCGGAAGAGTGTGGTCTTGCCTGCACCGTTCGGACCGATGACGCCGACGATGCCATTGGGGGGCAGCATGAAGTTGAGGTCGCTGAACAATACTTTTTCGCCGAAGGCTTTGGCCACATGTTCTGCCTCTATCACCTTGTTGCCCAGGCGTGGGCCGTTTGGAATGAAGATTTCGAGTTTCTCTTCTTTCTGCTTTTGTTCTTCGTTGAGCATGCGGTCGTAGGAATTCAGACGCGCCTTTCCCTTGGCCTGACGGGCTTTCGGGGCCATTCTCACCCATTCCAGCTCGCGTTCGAGGGTCTTTCTGCGCTTTGAGGCGGTCTTCTCTTCCTGCGCCAGCCGTTGGCTCTTCTGTTCCAACCACGAGGAGTAATTGCCGCGCCAGGGGATTCCTTCGCCTCGGTCAAGTTCCAGGATCCATTCTGCCACGTCGTCAAGGAAATAGCGGTCGTGGGTGACGGCGATGACCGTGCCTTCGTATTGCTGCAGATGCTGCTCAAGCCAGTCGATGGATTCAGCATCGAGATGGTTGGTAGGCTCGTCGAGCAGCAACACGTCTGGCTTTTGCAACAACAACCGACACAGGGCCACGCGGCGGCGCTCACCGCCTGAGAGATTCTGAACGGGCCAGTCGCCCGGCGGGCAACGCAATGCATCCATGGCGCGTTCCAGCTTGGAGTCCATGTTCCAGGCGTCGGTGGCATCGATGATGTCCTGCAGTTCTGCCTGCCGTGCCATCAGTTTGTCCATTTTGTCAGGGTCTTCGTAGTATTCGGGGAGTCCGAACTTCACGTTGATTTCATCGTATTCTGCCAAAGCGTCGTAAACATGCTGCACCCCTTCCATCACGTTCTCCTTCACGGTTTTCGACTCGTCGAGCGGCGGATCCTGAGGTAGGTAGCCCACTGTATAGCCAGGGCTCCATACCACTTGCCCCTGATAGCGCTGGTCCAGTCCGGCTATGATTTTCATAAGTGTTGACTTACCGGCACCATTCAGACCGATGATGCCGATTTTTGCGCCATAGAAGAAACTAAGGTAGATGTTCTTGAGCACTTGTTTTTGATTCTGCTGAATGGTCTTGCTCACTCCGACCATAGAGAAGATAATCTTCTTGTCGTCTACTGTTGCCATAGGTGTTTTGGATAAAGAATGAAAGATGAAGGATGATGGTTATCTGTGTCTGTGGCGTTTGTACCAAGGATATATCAGGAAAAACCAAGCCAAGGCACCTGCTACAAGCAACAAATAGGATAAAAGAAATGTGCCATCCTGAGTCACAAGCGGATGGTCGTTGAATGCAAAAGCCAGAAATAGGCCTAACGAGATGCCCAGTTCCCACGCCAGAAAGTACGAACTCTGCGATGTGCCTCGTTGGCAGTGGAGGCTAATGTTGAGGAAACAAGACAGAAGATTATTGCCTAATACACCTGTCGCGAAACCAAACAGCAGGGGAGATAGAAGCTGCGTGAAAGAAGAAGGATGAAAGGCGAAGGATAAAGCACCCATCATGATGACAAAGGAAACGGCGATGGTGCTCCTAATCGTGGCATCGTCTTCAAGGAAACGCTGAACCAATCGAGCGATGAAGAACCCAGCCAGCATCAAGACGTAGTACAACACGTCGTGGGGCTGAACGATAATCATGCCCACAACCGTTGTAAATGCCATCAGCACGAGGAACAAAGGCCAGGAAGCCGGCAGCACGAAGCGGTCGAGGCTGAACGAGGGATAGTTGTCGGAAGGTGCGCGGAAGGGTATCTGCACCAATTGTATCAGTACGGCGGCGACCACACACATGCCCGCCATGATCCAGTAGATGGGTATCGAGGGAAGGAATTGTTGGAAGACCACAACCATGAGCGGGCCTAAAGCCAACGACAATCTGCCAAACCAAGCGGCCGCATGATTGGCATGGGTGCGCTGGTAGGACTCGCAAACATCGATGACGAGCGTGCTGCACAACACCATCTGTGCCAAGCCGAACAAGGCGCCGACGGCTGCACGAAGAGCCATCAGCGGAAAGGCCTCCACATGGTTGGCAGAACTATTCTCTTGTAACACGCCGAACACCCACATGCAAGCCGCCATCAAAAGAATGGACGACTCGCAAACGTGGTTGCGCCGGTATCGCTCAACGAAATAGCTACAGAAAGGACCTAACACGAACAATCCCACACCATAGGCTCCCAGAACAAATCCTTTCTGCAATGGCGGCAGACTGGTTTGGGTCAACCATCCTACTACGACGGGAATCATCATATAGACAGCCGTCGTGAGCAGTAGGTTTGCAATAACCAAACTACCGAAGTCCTTGTTCCAGAAGTGGTTATGTACTGGTGTCTCTTGTGTGTTCATTTTTATTCATTATAGAGCCGAAGCCGTCTGCAGGCCATGAGTCTGACAGGGTAGAACCCATCAGTAGGACTCTTCCGCTCTAGGGAAGTCGTTGTTCTTCACATCGGTCACGTATTGGCCGATGGCGTTGGTCATAATCTCGTTAAGGTCGGCATAGCGTCGCAGGAAACGAGGGCTGAATCCTCGCGTCTTTCCTAACATGTCGTCGACCACGAGAATCTGTCCGTCGGTATGACTGCCAGCGCCAATACCGATGGTTGGAATGCGCAAATGATGCGTCACTTGTTCTGCCAACGTAGCAGGAATCTTCTCCAGCACGACGGCAAAACAGCCCACGTCGTCGAGCGCCATCGCATCCGACATCAGTTTGTCGGCCTCGGCTTCTTCCTGAGCACGTACAGCATAAGTACCGAATTTATTGATGCTTTGGGGTGTCAGCCCAAGATGACCCATCACGGGTATTCCAGCATCGAGGATGCCTTTGATGGTGTCGATAATCTCGATGCCGCCTTCGAGTTTCAAGGCGTCGCATCCGCTCTCTTTCATCATGCGGATAGCATTTGCCACACCTTCGTGGCGGTCGACCTGATAGCTGCCGAAGGGCATGTCGCACACCACGAGGGCTCGCTTGACGCCACGCATAACGGAACGCGCATGATAGATCATTTGGTCGATAGTCATGGGAAGGGTTGTGGCGTTTCCAGCCATAACGTTAGAGGCACTATCGCCCACGAGGATGCCGTCGATGCCAGCGCTGTCGACGATTCCCGCCGTTGTGTAGTCGTAAGACGTGAGCATGGAGATTTTCTCTCCGCGTTGCTTCATTTCGATGTATCGGTGAGTTGTCACCTTCCGAGTGTCGCTTACTAAATATCCTGCCATATTGGTGATTTACAATTAACTGGTTTACTATTGATTGAAACTATTCGCTTTGTATGAAGGAAAGTTCTTATGTATCTGGCTGCAAAGGTACGTACTTTTATTCAATTGCGCCAAATAGTTGGAGTATTTTTTTCATTTCCTGGTCATGATAGTCGCTAACAACGATATCAGCCAATGGTTGGAGCGCCGAAACAGCATTGGTCGTGGCCAGTCCTACTACCGTCATACCTGCCGCCCTACCCGATTTGATGCCATTGAAGCTGTCTTCGAGCACCACACACTCTTCTGGCTGCACACCAAGCCGAGCTGCCGCCCGCAGGTAGCAGTCAGGATGCGGCTTGCTTTCGGCAAAGTCCTCGGCGGTGAGAATGGCATCGAAAAGGTTGCGGAAATCGGAATGGCTGCGATAGACATTGGCCATTTTCAACTGGTTGCTGCTGGTGACGATGGCAGTCAGGATGCCTTTCGCCTGAATGGCTGCCAGAAATTCGCGAAAACCTTCCACATAGTCAAACTGCATGGTCTGCTCGAAACGGTTCAGGCGTTCGGTGACGGCGGGTCGCTCCTTTTCCAAGTCACCGCTGAAAAGCATGGAGAGGTCTGCCCCAGCGTCGTTCCCTTGATGGTTTTCTCCAGATAGCCCTGTCCGGGATAATAGCGTTCGCACTCGTCGTGCCAAAACTTAGTGTATTGGGGTTCGGTGTGGAATACCACTCCGTCTAAGTCGAAGAGTGCTGCCTTGATTTGCTTGTTCATGCTGATGGATATCTTTTTACCGGCTGCAAAATTACATAAAATATCTAATAAATGCGAATATTTTTGCCATTTTCGCTTGTTTCAATTAACTTTGCAGCGGAATTCATGAGTATGCGAATGAAAAAACACCTGATTTTATTGCTGTCGGTTCTGCTCTTCTGTGCCTGCGGAGGCAAGAAAGAGGGCCAAATTGTCGACAGTAGCGATCTCCATTGGGATGTGGTGGAACGCAATACCACGCTACAGCTCACTTCGGCAGCCAATTCTCCCAAGGCCGAGCTACACCTTATTATATATTATATCAAGGACAAAGGCTTTGAGGGGGTAAACGACTCGTTGCTGCTCGATGGTGTGCTGACGCCAGATTATCTCTGGCAGAACGACTCTGCCGCTAACGCCGCTAAGGCAGCCGACACCTATATCCGCCTGTTTGCGGAGGATTATCAGCGCGACTATGGTGCCATGTATCGCTCAGACATGAGCCACGCCAGCTCCTACAACGTACAGTTTACGTGTAAGACCAGTGTTCGCCAGAGCCGCGACCACATTGTGAACTATCTGGCTGAGACTTTCTATTTCGGTGGCGGACAACATGGAGTGGAACAGTTGCGGGTGAAGAACATCGATACTCAGAAACGCCATATCTTGCAATTGGCCGACCTCTTTGTGCCTGGATTTGAAGATCGCCTGGCTGACCTCGTCGTAGAGCAGCTTTGCCACGACCGCAACGTCAAGAACCTGGAAGAGCTGCAGGGAAAGGGGTTCTTCGTGGGTATGGAGCCTTATGCTACCGACAATTTTTTGGTGGGTCGCAACAACATCACCTTCATTTACGGCGATTCGGAGATTGCCCCGCACGAAGAGGGCATCATCCAAGTGGAACTCAAGAACAGTTCGCTCAAAGGAATCCTCAAGAAGTAATAAAAAGAACAAAACGATATGGAACTAATACAGAAATACTTCCCAAACCTCTCAGAGCAACAATGCCGACAGTTTGAAATGCTGAAGGCACTCTATGAGGACTGGAATCAGAAGATAAACGTCATCTCGCGGAAAGACATCGAGAACCTCTATGAGCATCATGTGCTCCACTCGCTGGCCATTGCCAAAGGCCTGCGGTTCAAGGAAGGTACGAAGATTTTGGACTTCGGAACTGGGGGCGGTTTCCCTGGTATCCCTCTGGCCATCATGTTCCCGGAATGCCAATTCAAGCTCATCGATGGAACCGGCAAGAAAATCCACGTGGCTACAGAAGTGGCCAACGCCATTGGATTGGAGAATTGCCATCCCGAGCATCTGCGCGGCGAGGAAGAGAAGGGACTCTACGACTTCGTGGTAAGCCGCGCCGTGATGCCGCTCCCCGACCTGGTGAAGATTGTGCGCAAAAACATCTCCAAGAAGCAGCAGAACGCTTTGCCCAATGGCATATTGGTGCTGAAAGGCGGAGAGTTGCAGCATGAGATTCAACCTTTCAAGCGCATCGTTCAAGTGGATGACATCCATAATTGGTTCAGCGAGGAATGGTTCAAGAAGAAATACCTCCTCTATGTACCCATCTGACATCGGTTATCATCAAAATGCAACTTATCCTCAGGCAGCTGGATAGGCATTTCATCTCAACAGAACAATCAAATCCAATATTCATAAAAGATGCTGAATATCAAGAAATTCATAGTCAACCCCATCCAGGAAAACTGTTTCGTGGTGAGCGATGAGACGCGTGAGTGTGTCATCATCGACTGCGGAGCAGTATATGCTGATGAATACGATGCTATTTCCAGATACATCAACGAAGAAAAGCTCACACCCGTTCATCTGCTTTGCACACATGGACATTTCGATCATTGCATCGGCAACGAATGGGTGAACAGTACATACGGGTTGAGTCCTGAGATAGGAGGCGCCGACGTGTTTCTGCTCAACAAGATGGACGAGCAGGTGATGATGTTTTTCGGTGTAAAGAGTGATATCGGGTGCCCACGCCCTTCAAACATTCTGAAGGATGGCGACACTATCAGCTTTGGAACCCACCAACTTTTGGTAATGGCAACACCAGGACATACACCCGGCGGCGTCGTATTCTTTTGCGAAGCCGAAAAGGTGGTTTTTACGGGTGATACACTCTTCCGCATGAGCATGGGACGTACAGATCTGGAAGGCGGCAACTGGCAAGACATCTGCCATTCGCTGACCAAAGTCATCGCTACCCTGCCCCACGACACGACAGCCTATTGCGGACACGGGCCGGAAACGACCATCGGCTATGAAGTGAGACATAATCCATGTCTACGCTAAGACATCGTCAGAACAACAGAGATTCATGAGAGCAGCGAACAGCAATAATGCAGAGAAAATCGTGATGGGCATAGACCCAGGCACAAATGTGATGGGCTATGGCATCATCAGCGTGCTGGGCAACAAGGCCTCGATGATGGCTATGGGCGTCATCGACATGCGACGCGAGAGCGACCCCTACCTGCGGTTGGGCAAAATCTTCGAACGTGTCACTGGAATCATCGACGAATACCTGCCCGACGAAATGGCAATCGAAGCCCCTTTCTTCGGCAAGAATGTGCAGTCGATGCTCAAACTCGGACGCGCACAGGGGGTGGCCATTGCTGCCGCCATCCACCACAGCGTGCCTATCCACGAGTATGCGCCCATGAAAATCAAGATGGCCATCACAGGCAATGGTAATGCCTCGAAGGAACAAGTGGCAGGCATGTTGCAGCGCTTGCTGAATCTCGACAAGGATGAGATGCCCAAATTTATGGACGCCACCGACGCGCTGGCTGCCGCCTACTGCCATTTCATGCAGATGGGTCGACCTGAGCGCGAAGTACATTACAGCAATTGGAAAGACTTTGTGAACAAGAACAAAGCAAAGGTGTCGGGTTCGGATTCTTCCCACTCATAACAGCCTTTTAGAGTATTGGCATCATATTTGCAGAGAAAAACTCACGCTATCGTGAAGTTTTATAAATATTACAAGAACAAAAACGTATGATCAACAGTCAGTTTTCGCCGAATGTTTCCCAGATCCTCGCCTTCAGCCGTGAGGAAGCGGCACGTTTGTCGAGCCAGAGCGTAGGACCCGAACACCTGCTCTTAGGCATTTTGCGCAACAAACGGAGTGTGGTCAGGGAAATGTTCAACCTATATAATATCAGTCTTTCGGCTGTCAAGGCTGAACTGGAACAGAAAGTGCATGAAACAGAAAACATAAAGCCGACGCTCTCACATGAGCTGGTGCTCAACGAAAAAGCAAGCAACATCTTGAAGCTGGCCGTACTCGAAGCACGAATGCAGGCCACATCGACAATTGAAGAACAACACCTGCTGTTGGCCATCCTGCACGATCAGGTGGACAATGGCGCTAAAGCAGTATTGGAACAGAATAACATGAACTACGAAGACGCATTGACCTACTTCTCAAGAAATAAGGAAAGTATCAACACGAAGAATGGTATTGGACTCTCGGACGAGGACGACGAAGAGCAGCAGGAGAATAATCCTTCGCCTGACAATTCGGCCGAAAACGTGCAACAGCCAATAGGAAATACCGTCACTCGCACAAAGAAAGGTGATGGGAAAACGCCCGTGCTCGACAAGTTTAGTACCGACCTCACCAAGGCCGCTATGGAAGGGTTGCTCGATCCCGTAGTAGGACGTGAGAAAGAAATACAGCGAGTCATCGAGATACTCGGAAGAAGAAAAAAGAATAATCCTGTTCTCATCGGTGAACCGGGCGTAGGTAAGAGTGCCATTGTAGAAGGATTGGCGCAAATGATTGCCAAGCGGCACACGTCGCCCATCCTATTCAACAAACGACTTGTCAACCTCGATATGGCCAGCATCGTGGCCGGAACAAAGTATCGCGGTCAGTTTGAGGAACGCATCAAGGCGCTCATCCACGAACTGGAGGGCAATCCGGACATCATCGTCTTCATGGACGAGATACACACACTCATTGGGGCAGGGTCGGCTGCGGGTACCATGGATGCCGCAAACATGCTGAAACCCGCATTGGCCCGTGGCGTCATTCAATGTATTGGTGCTACGACGCTTGACGAGTATCGCAACTCCATCGAAAAGGATGGAGCCCTGGAGCGACGTTTCCAGAAAGTCATCGTGGAGCCGACCACATCGGAACAGACCCTTGAGATACTGAACAATATCAAGGCAAGATATGAGGAGCATCACCATGTTTCCTATTCCGATGATGCCATTTTGGCATGTGTCAAACTGACAGAACGCTATGTAACAGACCGATATTTCCCAGATAAAGCTATCGACGCTTTGGATGAAGTGGGGTCGAAAGTACACCTGCGCTATGCCGACGTGCCACCCGAAATCATCAATATGGAGAAAGAAATTGCCCAGGTCATTGAAAACAAGAAGCTTGCTGCCAAAAACCAGAACTTCGAGTTGGCAGCTGGTTTGCGCGACAAACAAGCCCGACTGGAGAAGGAACTGGACAGGCTACAGCATGAGTGGGAGATTGGCGACAATCGCATGCGTGAGCGAATCAGCGGAGATGACGTGGCCGATGTGGTGTCAATTATGACCGGTGTCCCCGTGCAACGTATGGCTGAAGACGAGGGGGTGAGACTGAAGAACCTCTCGGGCGAACTGAAAAAGGCTGTCGTTGCACAGGACAAGGCTATTGAGAAAATGGTGAAGTCTATCCAGCGAAACCGCGTAGGACTGAAAGATCCGCGCCACCCCATCGGCGCTTTCATGTTCCTCGGTCCCACAGGTGTGGGTAAGACCTACTTGGCCAAGAAGCTTGCCGAGCACATGTTTGGCAGCGAAGATGCGCTGATACGTGTCGACATGAGCGAGTATTCGGAGAGTTTCAACACTTCCCGACTCATCGGAGCGCCTCCGGGATACGTAGGCTATGAGGAAGGCGGACAGCTGACGGAGAAGGTTCGTCGCCGCCCCTACTCCATTGTGCTGCTCGACGAGATTGAGAAAGCACATGGCAACGTGTTCAACATGCTGTTGCAGGTGCTCGACGAAGGAAGGTTGACCGACGGCAACGGACGTCTCATCGACTTCCGCAACACTGTGATTATCATGACGAGCAACGCTGGTACACGTCAGCTGAAGGAGTTCGGACGTGGTGTGGGATTCACGGCAGGTGGACGCAGCGGCTTGGCCTTGAACGAAAGCGACAAGGAATATGCTCGCAGCATCATACAGAAAAGCCTAAGCAAGCAGTTCTCGCCAGAGTTCCTGAACCGTTTGGACGAAATCATCACATTCGACCAACTCGACCTCAATGCTATCAAACAGATTATTGACATTGAGCTGAAGGGACTCTATAAGCGTATTGAGGATATGGGCTACAGCCTGCAACTGACCGACGAGGCCAAGGAGTTTGTAGCCACAAAAGGCTACGATGTGCAGTTTGGTGCACGTCCCCTGAAACGTGCTATCCAGAATTACATTGAGGATGGTGTATGCGAAATGCTGCTCGGCAATGAACTCCGCCCGGGCGATACCATTCTCGTGGAGAAACTGGAAGACAAGGAAGAATTGAAGTTCAGCCGAAAAGAAGCTGAAGTATAAGAATCAAAGGTGGAAGAAGGTATGAAGCAACGAGCATTCAGACGTACAGCAAGGGTGGCAGGTATAGGGCTTTTGGCCTTATGCCTTGCCCAATGTACCCCTCAGAAAGTGGACGGAACGAGCGAACAACTGACGGAAACAGTCGACAGTTTCGCCTATCATTACTTCAACTACCACCTGAAACAAGCCAGCCGTTTCTGCACAGAAGAGTCGCAGAAATGGTTGGATTTTTTGGCTTCCAACATCGAACAGGGTGATGTAGACCTGCTTCGCGAACAAGAAAACGAGGCAGAAATCACGCACGATGAAATACAATTGCAGGAATCAGATACCACGAAAACCATTCATCTGACCGTCAGGAATCACCTCGTGAAAGACAGTATCGGGAAAGTGGGAAGGATGGTGAGGAAGTCTGACTACAGCATTCAGACTGTCAAACTTGGCGGAAAATGGTTCATTAGAATGGAAGGCCCACTGCGAAGTGAAAAACGAAGTCGCGACTAAGACGGGGATGAATTACCGCGTAATGCTCTTTTTGCGTTTCGTAGGCTGGATTCACGGCTTTCATGCCCATATCAAAACGCAACACAAAATAATCGAAATTCAATCTTAATCCAAGGCCGTAGGCAACGGCAATCTGCTTGTAGAATTCATCAAGTTTGAACTGCCCGCCCGGTTGTTCTTCATAATTGCGCAAGGTCCAGATGTTACCTGCATCAATGAAGAATGCCCCATTGATTTTCCAGAAGAGGAAAGTGCGATATTCTGCATTCAGGTCAATCTTCATGTCGCCCGTCTGATTGATGAAGTCAATGGCACCATTTGTGCCATGAAACTTACCCGGTCCGAGTCCTCTTACATTCCAACCTCTTACTGAATTGGCACCGCCCGAGAAGTATCGTTTCTCAAACGGTAGCACCTTACTGTTGCCATACGGGTAGGCAATGCCCACACCAGCATGAAGCACCAACTCGTTTTTCGGACTGAAACGAAGCACATGGGTGTAGTCGAAATCGGCTTTCGCATACTGGGCATAGGCAATTCCGAAGAGAGTATATTGCCCGTTTTCGTTTTCTTTCTTTCCCAACACACGACTGGTAGCATTCAACAAGTTTCCCGCTGTCTCCACATTCAGCTTGTAGGCATTATTGCCCGAAGTGTGCGACATGGAGAAACCAATCTTCATAATGAACAAATCTTCGTAGTTGTAGCGCAGGATGGCATTTCGATTGCTCACGCTGTCAAGGTAGTCGTGCTTGAAAGTGGCCGAAATCCAAGGCATGTTGATGTAGTTGAGGTCAATGACGTCCGCTCTGTATGAGGTGCGGCCAGTAGTGGATGTCCATCGGTAGCGCCAGGCGGCATTGAACAACCGGCGTTGGAATTCAGGGCGGTTCTGCAAATTATAGCTGACAGATAGCTCCGAACTTGCCCTGCTCTTCTTTCGATAGCTATGCGAAATGAAGGGCAGGATGAATCGTGGGAAAACGAGTTTCGACTCAAGACTGTACTCCTCGTAGTTTTCATTCTGATAGCCTTCCAGTCCGGTGATGGCTTCAAATGCACCACGCAGCTGCATGCTGAACGTTTCTGAACCGCGGAATAGGTTGCGGTTTTCGTAGGTTAGCGATGCGGCAGCGCCCAAGTTTCCCGACGTGTTAGTGCCCTCGGGCTGAAAACTCAGGCTATTAGGCTTGTTTGTACTTACCTGAATATGGCAGTCAAGCAAAGTAGTATCGGGCAGTTCGTTGAACTTGATGCTCGTATACCTCACAGCCGGCAAACGTCCCAGTTGGTTGTACGTCCGCTGTAAGTCACTACTGCTGTAGGGTTTGCCTTCTTCAATCCATGTATTTTCTCTAAGCACGCTCTGCCGTATGTGCAGTTTGTCGCCATCGCCGCTGACGAAGTTCACTTGGCGAATGTTGTATTGCGGATGAGGCACAGGCAACGAGTCACGATTGGCAAGCAGCAAAGGCAGGTGCATGGTCACGTCGAGCAGGCGTGAACCGTGCATGCTGTCAACGGTAAAGGAAATGTAATTCTTATGAAACTTATAGAAGCCCTGATCGTTGAGTGCCTTTGTCAAACGTTTTCTCTCGTTGTCCAATTGGTCTACCGAGAAGCGCATTCCTTCTCTGAGCGAAGAGAGGTGGGAAGTGAGAGGTGAGAGAATATCGGCAATCCGCTTGTCCTGAATGTCGTAGTCGATGTGGCGTATGAAGTACGGCTCACCCGGATGGAGCAGATAGTCGACGTCGATTTTCCTTCCTTTTACAGCTGTTTCCGCTTCGACAGAAGCATCCAGAAAGCCCATGTTCTGCATGGCGTTTTGCATGTCGGAACATGTCCGGCGCATCAACAGCGTGTCGTAGACAACATTCGACGAGCGGAACAATCCGCCATTGGGCTGTTGCTTGATGTATGGCTGAAGTTTCGAGACATCAATGATTTTGTCGTCCGTCTTCACACTCACTTTGTGTAGCCGGTATTCGCCATCGCCCAAGGGTTTGTTGGCGGCACACGAAGCCATTGTCAGCAACAGGATTCCCGTTGCCGTAGCTGCCATGATATGGTCAGTCCATCTCAATACGCTTCGTGCTGCCAATTCTTTTTTATCTTTTTCCCACGTTCAACCTTTTGAAAGCTGCTTAATACTGCCTTTCTCCGAAGATGGTGGTTCCGATGCGTACCATCGTGGAACGGCACTCTACGGCTATCGGATAGTCGTCGCTCATGCCCCAACTGCGATGCTGGAAGTATTCCTTGTCAGCGAAATAGTGCGCCTTTACTTCGTCGAAGAAGTCGGCTGCGGTGAGCATTTCTTTCCTGATTTGTGACTCATCGTCCACATTCGAGGCCATCATCATCAGTCCGCAGATGCGCACACCGGCCATTTCGCGCCATTCGCCCTCATCCAGCAACTGCCGACAGTCGTCGAGCGTCAATCCATACTTTGTGGCTTCTTCTGCGAGATGAAGCTCCAAGAGGACATCAGTCACACGACCCACCTTCACGGATTGCTTGTTGATTTCGCGTAAAAGCTTGAGCGAGTCGACCGCTTCGATCATCGTGATATACGGCACGATGTACTTCACTTTGTTGGTCTGTAGATGACCGATGAAGTGCCATTGGATGTCGCTGGGTAGCGTTTCGTGCTTGAGCTTGAGTTCCTGCTCGTGGCTCTCTCCAAACACACGTTGCCCCTCTTCGTAGGCAGCAAGAATCTGTTCGTTGGGATGAAACTTGCTGATGGCCACCAACTGCACACCCTGAGGAAGGCTGTCGAGCACCCGATGCAGGTTTTTCTTTACGTCAGTCATCGTCACACCTCCGTTTCCTGCTCATATTCGGGCTTCTCTGCCTCGTCGTTCTGGGTAGCGCTCTTATACTCGTAGACATCCATGATCTGTGTCTCCGCGATGCTGGCAATTGCGTAGTCCACGATTGAACCTTTCATGGCCTCTTCGATGTTCTTCACGGCAGAGGGCAATGTGCCAGCCTGCACGAGGTAATAGACATTCGAGCGTTTCTCCTTCTCGGTCTTTTCGTCGATGGTGATAAACTGGAGTTTTGCCTTATACCAACGGTCGGCCATCTCTGCATCGCTGAAGAATATCTCTTTGTAGGTAGCCTTCTTGATGTCTGCCACGTCGAATGCACCGCTGATGTAGTTTGTCATCTCCTCGATGATGCGGCGCTCGGCTTCTGTGAAGCTCAAGGCATCGACCACATATTGTTCTGTCACTTTCTTTGTCAGACCGTCTTCCATGGTCTTCTCATACTTGATTTTGGTTTCAAACCATTCTGCTGTTCTTGATCGCATCATATAGTTTAAATTATTTACGATATTTCGATATTAAAACATTTCAATATTACGCCCCAACGATTGATGAAAGTATCATGCCGAGGCTGACGCATAGTCCATAGACAAACATATTGCGGGCCGTTTCTCCAAGCACCCGGTTCAGTTCCCGTCCGTGGTCGATACTCACCATATGGTGGTAAGCTTTAACGTGGAGCATCAGATAGATGAGCGGCAGCACGCTGGCCCACACATGGCCGTTCATTGCAAAGACGATGCCCAGCAGGCACGCCACGATGCCCAAGGCGAGGTAGAACTTTTGGCTCCATGCCTTCCCCATGCGTACGGCCAGCGTCAGTTTACCAGCCCGACGGTCGTTGTCGATGTCGCGGTAGTTGTTCACCATGAGCAACCCGTCAATAACAATACCACACGCTATGGAGGCTACTATCACCTCTGCGTTTATCGAGTGTGCCAATATATAATAAGGTACGCACACGGGAACGATGCCGAAAAACACCAGTACCAACACATCGCCCAATCCGTGGTAGCTCAGGCAGGTGGTGTAAAGGAAGCAGAATACCACGCAAAGCACCCCCACGGCCACTAACCACCAGCCACCATACCATACCAGAGGTAGACCAACAACACAGGCCGTCGCGGTGGTCAGCGTAATAGCCCGCTGCATGGCTCGGCCGCTCACCCACCCCATGGCGCAGGCACGCTTGGGTCCCAGGCGAGTATCGTCGTCGTTTCCGTGAAGAAAATCAAAGTAGTCGTTCACGAAATTGGCGTCGATTTGCATGATGAAAGCAAACAACAGGCAAAGCACACCTGCTGCTATTTGCCACCCCTGCAGAGGATGTGGAAGGTCCTTCCAGGCCAAAGCCCAAGCTATCATCACCGGCACAGCAGCTCCCGTCAATGTCTTCGGGCGAGCTGCCAAGACCCATGCCTTCAATGAATTTTTTTTCATATTTCGCAGAAATTGTTTGCAAAAGTAATATAAATATTGTACATTTGCAAATGTTTTAGGTTTTTTCATGGATTATGATTGACAAGAAAGTGAGTCTCGATCTGATGGAGTTCATCGAACGTGAAATCCTTCCGCGCTATGCTGAGTTCGACAAAGCACACAACATGCAGCATGTCACAGGCGTCATCCGTCGCTCCATAGCCATCGCCCAATCGGTAGGGGCTGATGTCAATATGGCCTACGCCATAGCAGCCTATCATGACTTAGGGCTCTCTGGTCCGCGAGCCGTCCACCACCTGACAAGTGGAAAAATACTCTTAGCCGACGTGCGCTTGCGTCGTTGGTTCACAACCGACCAGCTGAATGTGATGAAAGAAGCCGTGGAAGACCATCGTGCATCAGCCTCGCATGCGCCACGAAGCATCTATGGAAGAATAGTGGCTGAGGCTGACCGCGACCTCGACCCCGATACCGTGTTCCGTCGCACCATACAGTTTGGACTGTCTAACTATCCCGAAAAAGACCGCGAAGAACAGTTCGACCGCTTCCTGAAGCATGTTCGCGAGAAATACAGCGAGCATGGTTACATACGTCTATGGATGCCAGGATCGCCCAACGAAGAGAAACTCAAGCAGATACGGAAACACATTGCCAATCCATCGGAATTGAAGGAAATATTCAACCGCCTCTACGACGAAGAAATAACAAATGCAAACAATTAATATTCAAAAGAAAATGAAAAAGAATTCTATCATCGCATGCGCCGTCGCCATAATGCTGTCGGGCTGCGGATTCACGGGTGGCACAGCCACCAACAATGGAGCCGACTTAGGCAGCGTGCTGGGAGGTATCATCGGCGCCGTCACTCAGGGCGATGCTGCCGCCAACATCCTTTACGATGTCATTGGTGCCACAAAACTCTCGAAAGAAGACGTCATCGGTACTTGGAGCTATCGTGGACCAGGTGTGGCCTTTACATCAGAGAATCTTCTGGCCAAGGCTGGTGGTGAAGTGGCTGCCGCCAAAGCACGTCAGGAGCTGGAAAAGCCCTATCAGAGCATCGGAATCAAGGCTTCAAACACCTACTTCACTTTCAAACAGGACAATACGTTCGAAGGTAAGGTAGACGGCCAGCCCATCAGCGGCACCTACGACTACAACCCAGAGACGAGTGTCGTCAAACTGCAGACACTCCTGGTCTCCACCACAGGCTATCTCACTCGCAACGCCAAAGGCATCAGTCTGCTTTTCGAGTCGAAGAAACTTCTGCAGGCCCTTCAGATTGCAAGTGCCATGAGTGGTAACGCTACCCTCAGCACCATCGGCGACCTGAGTAAGAACTACGATGGCATCCGCATGGGCTTCGACTTGAAGAAGTAGCAGGAACACTCGACTCAGACTATCTTTGAGCACGCCGTACATGATTTCCATGCACGGCGTGCATTATCTCTATGCACGTCGTAAATCATCTCTATGCACGTCGTACATGATCTCCATGTCCGTCGTTAATCTATGCTGAAGGAAGGAAGGTAAAGCCGTTCGACTTTGTGTGTCGTTTGCCGACATCCTCGGCATGATGGACAAGAAGGGCGGAGTTGTGATGATACACATGGAGTACTATCCGAAGATTCTGCCTTCCAAAGGCAGGATTCTCCCTACCGCAAAGTTATGACCTGAATGATGATTGATTTACTATTGTTAGCTCTCATATAAATTCCGATTTATCTGATTACACCTCTATCTTCTTAATCACCTTTGCAGGTACACCGCCAACTATTGTGTTTGGCTCTACGTCCTTTGTCACAACTGCACCCGCTGCAACTACTGCTCCATCGCCAATGGTAACTCCTGCCAGCACCGTAGCATTGGCCCCAATCCAGACGTTCTTACCAATGTGGATAGGTGCATACGACATGCTCTGACGACGGGCTGGGTCAAGGTCGTGGTTGATGGTGGCCAGGACAACGTTGTGGCCAATGAGTGCACCCTCGTCGATGGTGATGCCACCCTGGTCCTGAAACTTGCAGCCCATATTGATGAACACTCGTTCATCAACGATGGTGTTCTTTCCACAATCGGTATGAAACGGCGGGAACAAGCCTACTGTCTTGGGAACTTCACGTCCCCATAGCAGCTCTAATAAGTCGTGTAACTGCTCGGGCGTGTGGTATTTGCTGTTTATCTCAGCCGTTATCTTCAGAGCTCCCTGAGATAACTGATGAAACATCATGTGGACATCGGAGCCTCCTACGACGGGCTTTCCAGATGCCATGTAGTCACGAAATTCTTGTATTGTCATATATTTCTCTATTGCTTTTGACGCATTCTCATTAATTGACCTTCGGTCTTCTTCTGTCGCGACTCGGCAGAGTTCAAGCTCGCTTGACTTTGCTCTCGCTGCTTCATCAGTTCTATAGCCTCTTTACCCGTAAGATGCTCTATATCTAAACGAATCATCATCATTCGCGACAGGCCATTCTCCAGTTCCTTCTGCAAGGCTTCCTCATGGTTGGGATTATATCTGTTTCCAAGCTTCCGGGCTGTTTGCAATTTTTCGGCTTCATCCTCAATGATGTGGATTCTTCCAAATGCGATGACACTCCGAAAGAAAGTGGTGTACTTCTCTGGTTGAACATCATCCTGAGCGATGACACAAAACGAAGCCTTGTCATGGTTTCTGATTGCATCAATCTTATGCCCGCTCAGCGCACTATGGAAATACAACCTGCCATCGGCATAGACATAGCTGATGGGGACAGCATACGGATAGTCGTTGTCTCCCAACAAAGCCAAAGTCCCTGCCGTGGATTTCTGCAGTATGCTGATGCTTTCATCGTCTGAAAGCTGTTGGCGCAAGCGCCTCATTGCTCTAAATTGCTCCATATCACGATAATACTTTTAAACCGATAATTGATCCGATAAGTGTTGTCAAGAAGAATAACCTCCAAAAGGTTGCGACTCCTTCTAAGGCTCATGTTCGTTGGCTCCTGCGTGGATGGCTGTCGTTGATGCTATGTTGTTTTCAATTTCTATTGTTCAATGTCCAACCCACATAACTGCCAATAATGCCAATGATAAGGTTCATGCAGCATCCTTTGCCCTCACCGCTCATAATGCGGTTGGCAATGTAGCCGACGAAAACACCTGTGAGTATTGGCCAAGCCGTGAAATCTGCAATGTGTTCTAACATAAGTCCTATTCCTGATTCAATTGTTCTTCCAGAAACTCTGCTGCATCGGCTACGCAGTCAGGGCATTCTCTGAGTACCACCTTAGTACCCACGCCTTTTAGCAATTTACATTGAGTGGCTCCGTTTCTCTTCTGGAACTGGGTCATAATCACTCGCATCTGCTTCATGGATTTGGCTTTGTCCTTGTTGACCAAGCCCAAGACAAGACCGGCACCTACAAGTGCACCACAGGTTCCTTCCATATTGCCCATTCCCGCACCAAAGGAGTTGGCAATGTTCATGGCCAGCTCTTCATCAATTCCTGCTATATCAGCGTATGTGTGTAGGATGGCCTGGGCGCAGTTGTGACTTCCGCACCTTTTTTTCTCTGCTGCTATATGTTTTCTTGTTTCCATATTCAATTCTTTATTCCATTAGCCCAATTTGACTTCGTCTTTGTCCTTTGCGACTCTGCCATTCATGCAAGCTTGATGGCTCTCGTTGCACTGTCCGGTCATTTCTTCTCCCTGTTTATCATACTGTTTGCGCTTGCCAACAGGAGGTTCTGTGAGTGTAATCTTAACCACTGCCGTTCTTTCAAGGCTGCGGGCAATGGCATCATCGAAAGCATCCATGTGGTGAGGTAGGAAACGCTGGCAGATGGCTCTCAAACCTTCGACCTTCTCTCCGCGGTCTGTCACTATCTCTGCTTTTCCAACGGCTGTTGCTGACTTGTATTGTAAAGTAAAGCTACCGTCTTTCGGACCAACAGTAGGAGCACATTTGGTAACTGCCGACAGGAACACCGTCGGACAATGTGCTATGCAGTCTAACTTGTCGCCCTCCAAGGCACAATGAAAATAGAACGTCCTTTCATCTGTCCGAGCCAATGACAGGGGTAATCCGTATGGAGTCCCGTCGGGTCTGGTCATACTGACAGTCACGTAGGGAGCCTTATCCAGCACCTCCAATGCGAAGGTGGCATCCATTTCTCTGCTTGCTTTTCTCATCATTTTATTTTTTGAGTGACACTATTACATACAAAATACCACATGACTATCCAAAAGACGATTACGCCGACAAAAGCCACGGTGAAAGTTGTGTCAGAAAACAGGTCACGTTTCGAGAAATTCGCAATACCATGAAATGCAGCGCACAATAGCAATGAATGATATGAATGTTTTTATACTTAGTGAGTTCCATGCCAAATTCCGATTTGTCTACCTGTTTTATCAATCTTTATCTGAATTTTCTGAAAACAAACATTTCGTCATCTTCGCTCCAGTTCTCCTCAATATCTTCGGGCACGGCAGGGCCATGTTGGTGTTTGTTCCAGAACTCAACGATGTGGAAGCCCAGACGGTTTACATAGAAATGAATGTTGCGCTTCTCGAAATAGGGAGTGATGGTTTCCCATACGCGTATTTCGGGGTGCATGGCTTCTACAGCCTTCCATGCTGCCTGGCCGATGCCCTTGCTATGTGCCTCGGGATTGACAAAGAGGATTTCAAGTTCGCCCTTCGCATGCTGCTGGTCAATCTGAAGAATCAGACCGCCAACAATAGTCCCATCACAGATGATGCGGTAGGTCTCTGCATGTTCCCCGTTCATACTGCGTTCGATGGTCTTCCTTGAAATGACCTCCTCGCCTTCTTCCATGCGGTCATCGCGCATGCCGAACTCGATTTGCGCTCCATACTTGAATGCCCGTTGGTTGTCGAGGATAAACAGTTCTTTATCGTCGGGCGTGACTGGAACTAATCTGATGTTGTCTGTCATGTTGTAAATAGTTGTTCCGCATGAAAAAGGATGTATCTTATTACCCATCACGCCTTGCAGGATGGCAAAGACTTGGTCACCTGTGCAATGGCTGGTATAGAACTGTGTATGAGGATAGGCATCCGTCAGCCTGTATGAAAGATCTGTAAGTTTGGCTTCGCCCTCATGATTGTCGAGCAGATGGAATCCTCCAACAACCATATTAACCGGTAACGGACATGCTGCAAGGATGTTTTCCAACCCACTGTGAGCACATCCAGTGAACAACAGGCCACCGGTGTACAGAGCCAGTTCATGGCGGAAATCATCCTGAATGAACTGTCCCTGTGCATCTTGGATGAAAAGATGCTGATTACCCTCAGGCATCGGATGAATCTGAGGTATGTGCGCTATGATAAAGATGTCATCGCCAATGCTCCCACTTTGCTCAATCGGCAGCAACCGCTCTTGTGGGATTTCCGGCCATTCGGTGATAATGCTATGCAGATAGCTGCGCTTAGAATAAAACTTTCCGCTGAGGGCATGGGGTGAGACTATAACCTTTGCCTTCTTGTTGATTTGCATGAAATGCTTCAGTCCTCCCGCATGGTCGCTATGTCCGTGCGAGATAAACACATACTCAACCCTGCTGAGGTCTTTCCCTAATCGCGCCGCGTTACGGATCAGCATATCGCTGGCTCCCGTATCGAGCAAAATGCTATGCTTCTCCGTTTCGAGAAGTATAGAAAGGCCATGTTCTGTCTCTAATGCAGCGTCATTCGTGCGATTATCTACAAGTATTGTCCATTGCATACGCTTTTTACCTCTTCTTGACTTTCGTGTATTTCGCCTTGACTATCTCGTAGGAGTTTCTGGTCAGTTCCTGTAGCAACTCATCGGGAGTTTCTCCTCTATGTCTTCGCCCAACGACAGGCAATACTCACGATAGTCTTCTATGTTCATTCCGTTGGATTTCATCCGACCTTTTATTTACTTAATCGCTCCAATGCCGCAGCGTCAAGTCGGTAAATTGTCCATTCATTCATGGGCACGGCTCCGAGTGAGAGATAGAAGTCGATGCTGGGCTGGTTCCAGTTGAGACACGTCCATTCCATGCGTCCGCAATGATGCTCGCGTGCTATTCTGACCAGATGAAGCAGGAGAGCCTTTCCATAACCCTTGCCTCGCTCTTCCGGCCATACGAACAAGTCTTCCAGATATAACCCTGAGTGTCCAATGAACGTCGAGAAATTGTAGAAGTAGAGTGCGAAGCCCACTTCCCTGCCATCCGCTACGGCAAACACTGCCTCCGCCCTGTGCTCGTCGAACATTTCACGTTCCAGCACTTCTGGCGAAGCAATCACCTCGTTCTCCAACTTTTCATAACGGGCTATCCCCCGTATGAAATCGAGCAACAGCGGCACGTCCTGCCGTTCTGCCCTACGAATCAATATATCTTCTTTTGTCATGCTATTCCTAACAGCTCAATTTCAAATATCAATGTCGAAC
>CADCIB010000037.1 GCA_902801375.1 uncultured Prevotellaceae bacterium
CCTACGACATGGATGATACCATTCTCGGGTGTATTCATCTTGAATTCAGTCACACCAAACTCCTTGCAGTTTTTGTCGAGCGTTTCGATTTGTTTGCGTCCTACGGGGTCAGCGACGGGCTTGTCCTGATCGTGGGTTTGTATGTTGTGGTCAGGCATAGCGAAGACCTGCTGTGGGCGGAAGACTTTCAGTCCGCGCTGTCGCAGTCCTTGGAAAGCCTGTGGAGAGGTCACCTCGTGGCAGTAGAGACGGTCGATATACAACTGAGTGGGACCGTTTTTCACAATCTGAACGACGTGGCTGTCCCAAATTTTGTCAAACAGGGTATTCATATCTATCTATAAAATATGTGTGTGTTATTTGATTCTGAACTTATTGATGCAGTCGATGTAAGCCTCGACAGAAGCGGTGACGATGTCGGTGTTGGCACCGAAGCCGTAGTATACCTGCCCGTCGTATTCCACCTGCATGTGCACCTTGCCCACGTCGTCGGATCCTTTGGAAATGGCCTGAATGGTAAACTCCTTTAAGGTCATCTGTTTGCGGACGATGCGCTTCAGAGCAGAGATGGCTGCGTCGACAGGACCATTGCCTGTGGAGCACTCCTCGAACTTCTGTCCGGCAATGTCGAGACCGATGCTGGCTACAGAGCGCACACCCTTGCCTGTGGTCACTTGCAGATAGTCGAGCTTCACACTGTGGTTGGCTGTGCGGTCAGCTCCGGCGAGCATGAGCACATCGTCGTCGGTGATCTCTTTCTTCTTGTCAGCGAGCACGAGGAACTGCTTGTAGATCTTGTCGAGCGTCTCCTCGTCCTTGATGTCCACGCCGTTGACTTCCAGGCGATAGCGGAGGGCCGCACGTCCGGAACGTGCGGTGAGCACGATCTCGTTGTTGTCGAGTCCGATGTCCTTCGGGTCGATGATCTCGTAGGTCTGTACGTTCTTCAGCACGCCGTCCTGATGTATGCCACTGGAGTGAGCGAAGGCATTGCGGCCGACGATGGCTTTGTTGGGCTGCACAGGCATGTTCATCAAAGAGGAGACCATGCGGGAGATAGGATAGATCTTGCGTGTGTTGATGTTCGTGTCAATGCCGATGTTCTTATGACATTTAAGAATCATGGCGATCTCCTCCAGTGAAGTGTTGCCGGCACGCTCTCCGATGCCGTTGACCGTCACCTCTACCTGGCGTGCACCGTTGAGCACACCTTCGAGTGTGTTGGCGGTGGCCATGCCTAAGTCATTGTGGCAGTGTGTGGAGATGATAGCCTTGTCGATGTTGTCGACATGCTCTTTGAGGTATTTGATCTTCGCCCCATACTCGTTGGGGAGGCAATAGCCTGTGGTGTCGGGAATGTTGACCACAGTGGCTCCGGCCTTGATGACAGCTTCGACGACTTTAGCGAGGTACTCATTGTCGGTGCGTCCGGCATCCTCAGCATAGAACTCAACGTCATCGACATACTTCTTGGCATAAGCTACGGCCCTTACGGCACGCTCGAGGATCTTCTCACGGGTGGAGTTGAACTTATATTTAATATGGTAGTCGCTCGTGCCGATACCCGTATGGATGCGTTTATGTTTGGCATATTGCAAAGCCTCAGCGGCGCAGTCAATGTCTTTTTCCACGGCGCGTGTCAGTGCGCAGATAGTAGGCCAAGTCACGGCTTTGGAGATCTCCACCACAGAGTTGAAGTCACCCGGCGATGAGATGGGGAATCCCGCCTCGATGACGTCTACGCCCAATAGCTCGAGTTGCTTGGCCACTTGAATCTTCTCTACTGTGTTCAACTGACAACCAGGCACCTGCTCGCCATCGCGGAGCGTCGTGTCGAAAATGTAAAGTCTGTCGCTCATATCTTTTAAGTATTAAATGTTTTTGCTTTCTCTGTTGTTCCCTGAAACTAACCTGATCTTTTGTATTGTCTCTATTTCTGTTTACGAGTGCAAAGGTAGATAATTTCGTCGATACAAGCAAATAATCTGTAACTTTTTTGCACTTTAAACTGATAATTTATTAGAATGGCACTGATCCGCCATTGTCTGGGGGCATACCGGCCAGTGGATCTTGGGCAAAAGGATCGGCCGCCGGGTCGCCGCCATATTCCTGATTCATCTTAGATCCAATGAACTCGCCACCGTTCATGTCGCCCGGCAGTGGTGCCAGCTGGGCATCCTCTGGGTTCATGAAGCGGGTGTACTGTCCCTGGAATGTCAGGAGCACATCGCCCGTGGCACCTTTACGGTGCTTGGCAATAATGATTTGGGCTTTGCCGTGGAGGTCGTTTCCTTTCTCGTCCTGATAGATACGATAGTACTCGGGGCGGTGGACGAAGAGCACCATATCGGCATCCTGCTCGATAGCTCCCGACTCACGCAGGTCGCTCAGCTGTGGTCGTTTGCCCTCTATGCCCTCGCGGTTCTCTACGGTACGGTTGAGCTGTGAGAGGGCGATGATAGGGATGTCGAGTTCCTTGGCCAGACCTTTGAGTGAGCGCGAGATGGTTGACACCTCTTCCTGGCGGTTGCCGAAGCGCATGCCGTTGGCGTTCATGAGCTGCAAGTAGTCGATCATGATGATCTTCACGCCTTTCTCCCTGACGAGACGGCGTGCTTTGGTGCGGAGCTCAAAGATGGAGAGGCCCGGCGTGTCATCGACATAGATGGGGGCACCGGTGAGGCGCGAGAGGTTCTTGTCGAGGCGTTCCCACTCGTCGCGGGCAAGCTGACCGTTCATGATCTTCTTACCCTCGATCTCGCAGACGTTGGAGATGAGACGGTCGACGAGCTGCTCGTTGTTCATCTCCAGCGAGAAGAAGGCAATAGGAGTCTGATAGTCGACGGCGATGTTCTTGGCCACAGACAGCGCAAACGAGGTCTTACCCATGGCCGGACGTCCGGCGATGATGACGAGGTCACTCTTCTGCCAGCCCGATGTCATGTCGTCGAGTTTGGTATATCCCGAGGGAATGCCAGTCAGACCACTGGTGTTGGCGGAAGCTTTTTGCAGGGTGTCGATGGCCTGGCGGATGACCGGGTCGATCTGGGTGTAGTCCTGCTTCATGTTTTTCTGCGAGAGCTCGAAGAGGCTGCCCTCTGCTTCCTGCATGAGTTCGTCGACGTCGACGGTGGTGTCAAAGGCTTTTGTCTCGATGTCGCTGGCGAAGGAGATGAGCTGACGGGCAAGGAACTTCTGTTTGAGAATCTTGGCGTGCTGCTCGATGTGGGCCGATGAGGCGACGTGTGAGGAGAGTTCGATGATATAGTTCGGTCCGCCGATGTCGTCGATCGTGCCCTCGCGCTCCAGCTCGTTGGTGACGGTGAGGATGTCGACAGGCTTTTCCTCCATGTTCAAGGTCTGGATCGCCTTGAAGATCTTTTGGTGGCGCGGGTCGTAGAAAGTCTCGGGGCGGATGAGCTCGGAGACGACAGAGAAGGCGTCTTTGTCGATCATCAGGGCACCGAGCACCACCTTCTCCACGTCGATGGCCTGCGGTTGCAAGTGTCCGTAAGTGGGATCGATGGGGGCAGAAGCCTTTTTGCGTCGGGGCGCGGTATTTTTTTGTTCTGGCATATGCTTTAGCGCGTTTTGCGGGTTGATGGTTTTTAAAGTCATCGACAAGCCGGGGGAGAGAAGAAGAGACTCTTGAACCAGGGATAGGATGACAAATGCAAAGTTACGGTTTTTTCCTGTCAAAGTGTAGGAAGAAGAAGGAAATGTTGCGGAAAACTGCGCGGAAGGAGGGGGAGAAGGGGAGGAGCGGGGAGCGTCGCGATATATCGCGACGAACAGAACTCCAAAAAGGACAAGGGCGGAACAAGGGGCGAAGGCAGAAGGAACAAGGGAGAGGGTGGAGAAGGCAAGGGAGAGGAAGGGAGGGGGGCGGGCGAGGGCAAGAGACAAGGGGGCAAGCAGCACAAATAAAGCAAAAACCGTCCAAAGCAACAGATGTGCTATGGACGGCTTCGTAGGGACAATGGGACTCGAACCCATGACCTCTGCAATGTGACTGCAGCGCTCTAAACCAGCTGGGCTATGCCCCTATGTTTGTAAAGAAAGGCTCTGTGTGAACCTCTGTGTTACGATGTGCAAAATTACGAAAACTTTGCGAGTCCACCAAATATTTGGGCAATTATTTGAGCAGAGGACGCATTTTTCTTGAGAAAGACGTTGGGAGAAAGAGAATATTGCTAACTTTGAAAAAGGATCGACTCCTTATTTCAATAAAGGGAAGCGGCTTATGCTGAAGAGCAGGCTTCTTGGTTGGCGAGTGCTGGTCCTTGTATAGAAAGAAACCATTCCTGATATAAAAGAATATGAAACACATTGCAGCACTGTTTGCCCTGATGGGCATGTCTACCATGGGTTGGGCACAGGTAGAGACGGGTACTTTTTCCGTGATTCCCCGTGTCGGTTTGAATCTCTCCACCATCAGCGACGAGAGTCTCACCACTGATGTGGGGACGATGAAGAGCAAGTATAAGGCGGGGGCTATGGCAGGCGTAGACCTCGAATACCGCATCAGCAAGCCTCTTGCTGCCAGCGTCGGAGCATATTACTCTCGCGAGGGCTGCAACTATAAGGACAATGTGCTGGATCATCCAGTGCCAGGAACCTACAATGTCCTCAGCCGCAGCTATTTCACGATCGACTATCTCAAGATTCCAGTGATGGCGCGGTGGTATGTGACAGACAAGTTCTCCGTGGGCACTGGCGTGCAGGCGGGCATAGGACTATGGAACCGCACGCATACCGAATCCCAGGAGGTCAAGATCAACAACGGTAGCTACACTTACTCCACAGACATTGAGGAAGCCAATGTCAAGGGCAATGGCCTGCGCAACGTACTGTGGAGCGTGCCTGTGAGTGTTGCTGTGGAGTATGAGCGCGTCATCTTGGATCTTCGCTACAGCATTCCGCTGTCGAAGGTCTATCAGTCTGATGGTAAGCATCCCGACGGTGACGAGCGCCTCCAGTGCTGGTCGATCAGCGTGGGATACCGCATTTAGTGCTCTAACAAAACGATAAAGCGGGCGCGGCACTGTTGCCGCGCCTTTCTTTTTGCCTTTTACATACATGCCACGGTCAGTCCGGCCATGACAATGCTCACCATCGACATCAGTTTGATCAGGATGTTGAGCGAGGGGCCAGACGTGTCTTTGAACGGATCGCCGACGGTGTCACCGACAATCGTAGCTTTGTGGCAGGGCGATCCTTTGCCTCCGAAGCGTCCCTCCTCTACGCTCTTCTTGGCGTTGTCCCAGGCTCCGCCGGCGTTAGCCATGAACACGGCGAGGGTGAAACCGGCGGCCAGTCCACCGACAAGCAGGCCGAGGACGCCCGCCACGCCAAGCACCATACCCACCACGATGGGGATGATGATCGCCAACAGCGAGGGCAGAATCATCTCGCGCTGTGCCGACTTCGTGCTGATCTCGACGCAGCGGCCATAGTCCGGAGTGGCTTTCCCTTCAAGAATACCTTGGATCTCATGGAACTGCCGGCGCACCTCGCTGACCATCTTCTCGGCCGCGCGGCCCACAGCACCCATGGTCAGACCACAGAACAGAAACGCGGCCATGGCACCGAGAAACGCTCCGACGAGGACACGCGGGTTCATCAAGTTGACTTGGAAGAAGTTCATGAAGTCGGGCATTGTCGCCTTGGCCGGGTCAAAGGCCTGTCCGGCGGCATCGAGAAACTGTCGCCCGTCGGCAACGGCGCGGCTCATGGCCAGTTTGATCTCCTCGACATACGAGGCGAGCAACGCCAGTGCAGTGAGAGCTGCTGAGCCGATGGCGAAGCCCTTGCCGGTTGCTGCCGTGGTGTTGCCGAGTGCGTCGAGGGCATCCGTGCGTTTGCGGATTTCGTCTCCCAATCCGCTCATCTCGGCATTGCCGCCGGCGTTGTCAGCGATAGGACCGTAGGCATCCGTGGCGAGCGTGATGCCGAGCGTGGAGAGCATGCCCACGGCAGCTATGCCTATGCCGTAGAGTCCGAGGCTGATGCTGGTCGCGCTCATGCTCAGATCAAAGCCGTTGGCACAGAGATAGCTCAGCATGATAGCCACCGAGATGGTGAGCACGGGCACGCAGGTGGAGATCATGCCGGTGCCTATGCCCTTGATGATCACCGTGGCGGCACCCGTCTGACTGGCTTCTGCGATGTGTTGTGTCGGCTTATAGCTCTGCGAGGTATAGTATTCCGTGGCCTGTCCGATGATCACTCCCGCGGCGAGACCACTGACAACGGAGAATCCTATGCCCAGCCAGTTGTCGATTTGTAGCCAATAGAGAATGGCGAAGGTAGCCACGGCGATAAGGATGGCACTCGTGTTTGTACCCACTCCGAGGGCGTGGAGCAGGTCTTTCATCGTCGCGCCGTCCTTGGTGCGTACGAGGAAGATGCCGAGCAGACTGAGGAAGACACCGACAGCGGCGATGAGCATCGGTGCGATGACGGCTCTGAGCTGCATGTCGCCGGCACTCATGGCAAAGGCCGTGGCGCCAAGAGCTGCCGTGGAGAGAATGCTGCCGCAATAGCTCTCGTAGAGGTCGGCGCCCATGCCGGCCACGTCACCGACGTTGTCACCGACATTGTCGGCAATGGTGGCCGGGTTGCGCGGGTCGTCTTCGGGAATGTCAGCCTCGACTTTTCCGACCAGATCAGCGCCGACATCAGCCGCCTTGGTGTATATGCCGCCGCCGACACGTGCGAAGAGTGCCTGTGTGGAAGCGCCCATGCCAAAGGTGAGCATCGTCGTGGTGATGGTGACGAGAGCGGTATGTGGGTCGATGTCGCTATAGAAACAGTTCAGAATGAGAAACCACACGGCGATGTCGAGCAGGCCGAGTCCTACGACGACGAGTCCCATGACAGCACCGGAGCGAAATGCGATCTTCAAGCCTTTGTGCAGTCCTTCGCGCGCCGCGTTGGCCGTACGTCCACTGGCGTAGGTGGCCGTCTTCATGCCGAAGAATCCTGCAAGTCCACTGAAGAAACCGCCCGTGAGGAATGCAAACGGCACCCACGGGTTCTGGGCATTGAAGCCGTAGGCCATGATGGCGAAGATGATGGCCAGCACGATAAACACGATGAGTACCACCCGATATTGCTGTCGCAGATAGGCCATCGCACCCCGTCGGATGTAGAGGGCGATCTCCTTCATGCGTGGTGAGCCCTCGTCTTCCTTCATCATATTTTGGAAGAACAGCCATGCCATCATCAGGGCACAGACAGAGGCCAGCGGGATGAGCCAAAAGACAACAGGTAAGTTCATAAGGCAAGACGATTGAATGGTTAGACACGAGTACGGAGCAGTTCTCATCGCGTCCGTTTACAATGGCAAATATAGGGAAAAAAGCAATAGGTTGCAACTTTTAAGCACCTAAAAATCAGTATTTTTACAATGTTTGACCTAACGGTTTCAAGAGCCGGTAAAAGCGAACAATAAAGCTGCCTTTATTGACAACGCGTTATATATATAATAAGGTGTAGGTAAGCATCGACTGTCGTTTAGTTCCAAAGAATCTAATAAAAGTAGTTCAATGTGGGCCTTCAATCTGGAGAAACCCAAACGCACAAAGAGAGGTCGTCAAGTTCTGAAAGCAGTCGATGTCGGCGAGCTGGGCAATGCGTGGCAATTGATTTTGCGGTCTGACGAACAATCGTTCGCTGCGTAGGAAAAGATCAATCCCTACGTAGCGAACGATCTTTTTCTATAGGATTACAATATAGAGAACATTGTTTCAACCTCACGAGAACACAGTTTCAACCCCACGAGAACACAACTTCACGCCCACGAGAACAGTGCTTTGATGCCATAAGAATATAACTTGTCATCAACGATAATGGAATCGTGATAGCCTGATTATAGGCACAGTGGATATTTCCCGTGGGGCTGATATGAGTCTTCTTCTTTGGTTACAGTTCCTTGGTTGGTTAGAGAGGCCACAGCTCAAGGATCATAGTTGCATAACCCAAAGCCAGAAAAACATCGTGGTGTCCAGCCACGGGCTTCTGCGCCTGCGCCCCATTCTCCCAACAAAGTTATTTCAGAATAAACTTCTCGACCACGTGCGCCACACCGTCCTCTTCGTTGCTGTAGGTGATGTAGTCGGCCGTGTCCTGGATGTCTTTGGGCGCATTGGCCATGGCCACGCCGAGTCCCGCGAAGCGTATCATGCTCTGGTCATTGTAGCCATCACCGCAGGCGATGACCTCTTCGCGGCGAATGCCAGTCAGTTCGAAGAGACGCTCCAGCGAGTGAGCCTTGTCGATGCCGGGCGGCACACATTCCAGGAAGAAACCGGCTGAGCGGTAGACATCCATCACGCCTTTGAACGTCCCGGCCAGTTGCAGTTCAAGCTCATGCAGCGGTGTCGGGTCGCCGACGACCAGACATTTGTTGATCGGGTAGCGGATCTGATGGATGAAATCAGTGTATTCCTCCACCGGCATCTTGTTGATGAATGCCTCGTGGAGGACATATTTGTTGGCCTTTTTCGTTGCCGCGATCTTCTCGTCCTGGTAGGTGAGCATCTCCATGCCGTGCTTCTTGACCGCCTCGTAGAGTGGGGGGACGACCTCAGGGTTCAAGGGTTGGTCAAAGACCACCTTGCCCGTGGCGCAGTCGGTGATGCGTCCACCGTTGAAGGCAAGGATAAATCCTTGGTACGTTTTCAGGTCCAGTTCCTCAGCGAGCGCCGTGATACCATAGGTGGGGCGCCCCGATGCGAGAACGATGCGCACGCCCTGCTGTTCTGCTTTCAGCAGCGTGTCGCGTGTGCGTGGTGTCATCTCTTTCTTACTATTAGTCAGCGTGCCGTCGAGATCGAGCACGATCATCTTGTAGTCCATGTGCGTATAAATATGTGTTACGGCGAAACCGAGCGCTTCGCCCGTTCTATTCTCTCATTTCGCAAAGTTACGCTTTTCTGCTGATACCATGAAATGCAAGCGCGAAAATATTGGATGCATCCCCGTATTTATGCTGTTCTTGCATCATATCAGCACTTCCTCTGCGTGCGAAATGCCAAATATGTAACATTTGTGTACCTATTCTGTAACATGGTTGCGGGCAGTTTCGTTGCAAAAAGCTTAATTTTGCATTGTCATTCCTAATAACGATTCACAGCAGGTTGTCATGCCTGCTTCAATTATTATACTTTTAAAACTCAACCAACCAGGCAAAAATATGTCTTCAATCATCATCTAAATATCATCATGCACATTCGTCACAAATACCTGATTGCCGCCCTGATGCTGCTCGCCAGCATGGGCTTGTCCGCAGCGTCATTTACGCGCAGCGGCAACTTCATCACCGTGGAGGTCGCCCATCCCGGTCCCAACGACCCGCAATGGGTGCGCCTGCAGGTCATCGGCAAGAAGATCATCCGCGTGGAGGCTACCCGCGAGAAGGCTTTCCCCGAGAAGCAGAGTCTTATCATTGTCAAACAGCCACAGCCTGCCTTCAGTTACTCGGTAACGGAGGACAGCCGCGACGTGAAGATCAACACGTCGGCAGTAGTGGCGAAAGTCGACAAGCAGACGGGACTGGTCCGCTTCTACGACGAGAACGGCAAGCAGATCCTCGCTGAGGACACTGGCGGTAAACAGCTTTTTCCCTATACGGTGCCTGAGCGCGAAATTGGCGTGGACAGCCATCTCACCGACGCGCAGAAGCATGGATGGACGTGGCTGTTGCGCTTCGCCGACAACAAAGGCGAAGCACTCTATGGACTCGGACAGCACCAGGCCAACGAGCTGAACATGAAAGGGCTGAACGAGGAACTCTATCAGTACAACACCAAGGTCAGCGTGCCCTTTGTGGTGAGCAACAAAGGCTATGGCATTCTGTGGGACAGCTACAGCTATTGCCGCTTCGGCAACCCCGGTGAGAACCTGCCGCTGAACCGCGCTTTCCGTCTCTATGACAAGAATGGTGTGGCAGGAAACCTTACCGGTACCTACACCGACCGCGACGGCAAGACCATCACACGTGCCGAGGACAGCATCTGCTACGAGGTGAGCTTGCCCGCTTTGGCGTTGAAGCGCAACAGCGACGGCGACGTGAGCCATCTGCCTGCCGGTTTCAAGCTCAACGGCGCCCATGTGACCTATGAAGGATACCTCGAGGCACCTGTTGATAACAACTATCATTTCAATCTCTACTACGCCGGATATACCAAAGTGTACGTCGACGGCAAGGAGGTAGTGCCCGAACATTGGCGGCAGGCATGGAACCCCAATGCGTGCCGGTTCAACGTTCCGATGAGAGCAGGACAAAAGGTGAAGCTGCTCATCGACTGGTTGCCTGACGGCGATGTGTCGTATTGCGCGCTGAGAGTAGCACCTCCACGTAGTGAGCAACGTCAGCAGCAGTTGACCGTATGGAGCGAGATGGCCAAGGATCTCGACTATTACTTCATTGCTGGAAACACCGTCGACGAGGTCATCCACGGCTATCGCACGCTGACGGGTAAGGCGCAGGTGCTGCCCAAGTGGGCTTTGGGCTTCTGGCAGAGCCGTGAACGCTATAGGACAAGTGACGACATTGAGAAGACACTCGCTGAGTTCCGTCGCCGCCATATCCCTGTGGACAATATCGTGCAGGACTGGAACTACTGGGCCGACGACCAGTGGGGCAGTCATCAGTTCGAGGCTTCGCGCTATCCCAACCCGCAGGCGATGTTCGACAGCGTACATCAGATGCACGGACGCTTCATGATCTCGGTATGGCCAAAGTTCTACCCCAACACGAAGAACTACCAGGAACTCGATGCCAAAGGATGGATGTATCATCAGAGTATCGCTGATTCCATCCGTGACTGGGTGGGCCCCGGCTATATGAACTCGTTCTACGATGCCTATGCCGAAGGTGCCCGCAAAATGTTCTGGCGGCAGATGGATGAGAATCTCTATACCAAATATCACCATGGCATCGATGCCTGGTGGATGGATGCCTCGGAGCCTAACGTGCGCGACTGTACGCCGATGTGGTACCGCAAGGCACTGAGTGGACCGACAGCCATGGGCTCTACGACGGAATATTTCAACGCTTACTCGCTCGTCAACGCCGATGCCATCTACAACGGACAGCGCGAGGTGAACCCCAACCAGCGTGTCTTCCTGCTCACACGTAGTGGCTTCGCCGGTGAACAGCGATTCTCCACAGCTACGTGGAGCGGCGACATCGGCACACGGTGGGAAGACATGCGCGCGCAGATGACAGCCGGACTGAACTACAACATGGCCGGACTGCCCTTCTGGGGCATGGATCAGGGTGGCTTCTCGGTGGAGAACCGATATGTCAAAGCCCAACAGCTCTATGACAAAACCGGTGAGGAAAACGCTGACTTGAAGGAGTGGCGTGAGTTGCAAACCCGTTGGAATGAGTTCGGATGCTTCATCCCGCTCTACCGCACCCATGGTCAGTGGCCGCTGCGTGAGGTCTGGAACATTGCTCCGGAGTCGCATCCTGCCTACAAGGCAATCGTATGGTATGACCGCCTGCGTTATCGTCTGATGCCCTATATCTATTCTTTGGCCGGTGCCGTACACTTCAGTGACTACACGATGATGCGTGCGCTGGTGATGGACTTCAATGGCGACGATAAGGTCTACAATGTCAAGGACCAGTGGATGTTCGGTCCCTCGCTCATGGCTTGCCCCGTGGCGAAGTACCAAGCACGCAGCCGTGAGGTCTATCTGCCCGCTCAGCGTGGTTGGTATGACCTGCTCTCAGGCAAGCACTACGATGGCGGACAGACCATTACGGCCGACGCGCCGCTAGAGCGTATACCGGTCTTTGTGCCCGAGGGAAGCCTGCTACCACTGGGTCCGGAAATGGAATGGAGTGACGAGAAGCCTGCGGAGACCATCGATCTCTATGTCTTCGCCGGTCGTGACGGCAGCTTCACGCTCTATGAGGACGAGAATACTAACTACAACTACGAGAAAGGACGCTACGCCCTGAAGAACCGTAAGTTTAACGTCATCCTTGTCAGTCCGACACATGCGCAAGGCCTTGATATCGACCATGCGGTCAAAGGAAAACTGGTCAAGTACAATGGCAGCCGCGTTGTGGTGAAGCTATAAAGGGCAGAGGTTAGAATGAAGGGACCTCGATGTCGGACCTGTGACTGCTTCGGCTGTGTCCCTGAAAACTTACCTGCTGAATATAAATAAATGAGGGAGACGACATTCGTTTGTCGTCTCCCTCATTATTTATCCTGCTTTCTTCATTGGGACACCCAAGTTCCAAGATTGGTGACTATATCGACCCACTCATATGTTTTGCTGATTTAGGAGGGTATGTCAAAAATAAAAATACTTTCTCGAAATGTTACAAATGATGAGCTACCTATGAAAAAGCTATATCTTTCTCCGATGCAGGTAAAGGTATAGCTTTTATTTTACCGTTTTAATCATTTGATTCTTACACAGTGTAAGTTGAGAAAATCAAAAACCAGTTTTTAGCACACCTTCGTTTAATTTTAATATTCATACAATTTCACTCTGAAAGCCTTGACTTCTCCCTTAGGGATTACGGGGCCACCATAGGCCGTCTCATCTCCGTTTAAGCGATGAAGTAATTCCCTACCATCCTCCGTGAAGGTGATTTCATCGACAGACTCAAACGAGGCATGATGCTCCTTGTCGGCATTGGTCAGACGGAAGCTGACAACCATTTCGCCAATACCACCAGCCACAATAAATTCATCTTCTCCTGTTTGGATTACGAGTGCACCGGCGACATTGGTTGCTTCCTTCTTCTGGTCGGCAATGGAAACACCTACCACAGCCTGTGAGGTACGAGCAGAAAAAGGACGGGCGGTAATGGTGTACTTACCCATCTGTATCTTGTCGTTCTCCCGGCCCTCATCAAGGAGCAGACCGTTCTTATGTTTTGTACCGGCGTACTTTGTAATGTATGGTGTCAGGTGCTTCAACAGTCCGTAGGCCTTGTCATAGGCATGGTCATGAGGATCAGCACTTAACGTCAGCCCCCACCATCTATGCCAAATGGAGAATAGCAAAGCATGTTGTAGCGTCCGAAGGCATAAAAGGAGCGGGCTGCACCATCTGCAGAAGATTTGGTTTCTGGCATAATGACTGGATTGCCCGGCTGGTCATAGCCACTCAACACCCAGTCGAATAGCGATGTAGCATACAGATCAGGGGCATATAGATCTACATGAGGCGCGGCTGCATGCCAAATGTCAAACAGATGAGGCTGTGGCCCTCCGGAGGGATACTTCCCAGGTTCGCGTGCCCATAGCTGTTTCAACCATGCATTAACATATAACGGAATAGGATAAATATCCTTGGCTGCCGCAGCCAGCTGTTCCACATATCTGGCGTAATACCAGGCGTTAAAGATCTCTTCCGTCAGCCACGGATATTCTTTCTGCCACGACATGTCCTTCATCAGGTTGGGGTCGTTACGATCTACCTTCTTAGCTGGTTGGCTCTTGCCGAACACCTCTTCCCAACTGCCCTTCATCTTGCTGCCATTGGCCTTCCATGCTTCTGCAACAGCATGTTGCAGAAGCGTTTTGTTATTCTTAAGATATTGCAGAAGCTCTGCGGGCACAGCCTCCCCAAAGGCTTTGTTGGCTGCTTCGGAATAGTCGCGCATAGCCCGGTTATCCTTGTTCATATAGCTGGACATCATGTCGAGCGTGCCCATCTCGTTCTCTATCTGGATAGCTATGATGGTGTGCTGGCTGCCATCAACAGCCTTGATGTGCTCCATCAATTTAGAGAATGCCTGTTTGTCTGCTTTCATGGAGTTTTCTCCCAGTGGCGAGAGCGTGTTGGTTACCTCTCCGTCCTTATATCTTGCAAGCGGGAAACGCTTCTGATCCCTCTTTACCCAGCCGGGAACGTAAGTGGAGACCCCGTTCTTCCATGATCCGAACCAGAGTAGCACCAATCTTAAGTTGGCCTTGCGTGCCCCATCAAGCATGCTGTCCACCAATTGGAAGTCGAACTTCCCCTCCTGCGGTTCTACCAGCTCCCAGCTGACGGCGGCAATCACGGTGTTCAGGTTTTTGTCGGCCATGCGCTGCCAGATGGGTGCCATGTAGTGACTGCTGCCCGTAGAAGAGTTGTGCAGTTCGCCGGCCAGCATGATATAAGGCTTTCCGTCAACCACAAGTTGCACACTGGTCTTGGTCTTCTCCAGATGTGGAATTTCATAGCTATCTGCCGATGCCGTAACGGCTATACTGCAACAGACAGCTATCATCAGTTGTTTCAAGGTTTTCATAACAGCTTTATTTTATTTCGAGTTTTACCTTCTGGTTGTCTTCTGACGATGCTCCCACGGCAATCGTGAAAATGCCGGGCTCACACTGCCAGTGGTTGTTTCTATCGTAATATGACAAAAGATCCTTGTCGATCCTGAAACTTACGGTCTGCTTTTCTCCGGGATTCAGGTGAACGCGCTTAACCCCGCGGAGTTCCTTTACAGGCCGTGTCATCGTGGCATAGTCATCGGTGACATACATCTGCACTATCTCGCTTCCGTCCCTCGAGCCCATGTTCTCCACGTCAATGCTGACGACAGCCGTATCGCCGGCCGCCATCTGCTGCCTGTCGATCCTCGGGTTGCTGTATCGGTAGGTGGTATAGCTTAGTCCATAACCAAACGGATGCAATGGCGAAATGTCAAATCCTAAGTTATATCCTCTGCGAGATGAGGGCTTGTAGTTGTAGTACGACGGTAGATGTCCGACACTGCGCGGAAACGAAATGGTAAGTTTGCCGCTGGGGTTAACATCGCCGAACAATGCGTCGATCATGGCATAGCCGCCTTCCTGTCCGAGATACCAGCATTGCATCACAGCAGGCACATTCTCTTCCAGATAGCCGAGCGACAGCGTTGTACCACTGTTGACGAAGGCGCACACAGGCTTCCCCAATGCCACAATCTCATCAACGAGCTGCTTCTGCCCGGCCAAGAGATCCAGCGTAGGTAAGTCGCCCAGCGTTTCTGCAGTAGTAGCTTCCCGGCTCATGGCTTCATTCTCACCCAAAAACAGTACGATCACATCGGCCTTTTCCGCGGTCTTTACGGCCTCCCGAATGCGTTGCCGATTTTCCTGCTCCGTGAGGAGCCTGACATTAGGATGCGAATTGTCGTTCGAATTTGTCAGTCGAACACCTTCAGCATAGAGGATATTCATTTTGTCTCCGTATTTCTCCCGAATAGCTCTTAGCGGGGTGATGGTGTCTCGGGGTACGTCAGAGTAACCGCCTAAGATACAGCGGTTGGCATTGGGACCGATCAGAGCTATCGACTTAACCTTATCTTTGTCGAGTGGAAGGAGACGATTGTCGTTCTTCAGCAGCACCATCGACTCCGCAGCAGCTTGATAGGCCAACTTCCGATGAGCCTCACACCCCACGATCTGCTCCGCTTTAGCAGGGTCAACATAAGGCCGGTCAAACAGTCCCAGCCGGAATTTGTTCAGGAGGATATGTGTAACGGCCTTGTCAATAGCCTGTTCACTGATACGTCCTTCCGCTACAAGTGTCTTGAGATTCTTATAGCTCAGAATGTCAGGAAGTTCCATTTCCACTCCCGCCATCAAGCCCCGTATGCCCGCCTCGTCATAGTCGGGTGCAGATTTATCGACAGCGTGTATGTTGCTAATGCCGCCGTAGTCAGAAACGATAGTACCCTTGAACCCGAACTCATCGCGTAGAATGTTTTGCAGCAGATAGGAGTTGGCGTGGGCGGGCTGCCCCCAGAGTTCGTTGTAGGTAACCATGACATACATGGGATCGCACTCACGGATTACTTCGCGGAAAGGCAGGAGAAACGTCTGGCGGGCCTCGTGCTCGTCCATATAGCTCGGAGCCGTATTTACGCCTCCCTCACTGTTGCCATGTACGCCAAAATGCTTCAACGTTACGCCCACATGTTCGTCGTCTATCAGATATTCTGTCCCCTGCAGAGCCTTTACGATGGCTTTGCCCATGCGCGAATTATAATAGGTGTCCTCGCCCATCGTCTCCTCAGTACGTCCCCATCGCGGGTCGCGCACCACGTCCAGCACAGGCCCCAGGACATGACTTCCTCCACGCGACCGAACCTCTTTGGCCACGGCAGTATATATCTGATGGATCAGTTCTTCGTCCCAGCTGCTGGCCAGCGCAATGGGTACGGGAAAGTTTGTGGCATCTTTAGACTGTTGCCCGTGCAGGCACTCTTCGTGTGACACGACAGGGATTCCAAGCCTCGTCTTCTCTATGAAATATTTCTGAATCTGATTGTAGAGTTTGGCTCCCCTGCGCGGACTCAGCGTCTGCCCGAACTGCTCTCTTCTTGTTATGCTCAGATCTTCATTGAGTCTTGCCAGCTCACCTATGCCGTTGCCCCATCTGCCAGCAGCTTTTGCCTCATCAAATTTGCCGTTGGTCATCACCCTGACCTTGCCCATCAGCCATTCGCACTGCATCTGGGCTATCTTCTCGTCAAGCGTCATGCGACTTATAAGGTCACGAGTTCTCTCCTCGGGCGACAGCTTAGGATTCTTATAGGGTAGCTTTTCTGCCATCGCTGCTATGGGAAGCAGCATGATAAATATGGCAACGTATATTCTTCTCATCTTGGTTGGCTCCTTGTTTTTAGTTATTGGTGCAAAGTTAAACACAATTTTGTATTATTCCTTATCCTATCGGAATAAATGTTTGAACATTGGACGTATTTTTGCTCATCGTTTTAAAATATTTAGTATATTTGTGGCGTGTATAACTAAAAACAGATCTATTATGGCACGTGCATACAGAGACGTAGGTTTTCAGACGTTATTCGACCAACCCAAGGTGGCATCATTAGACGATGTATTGATATTAAACGACAATTTTGATTCTTCCATCCATCTGGACCCGATAGTCAGTGATGCATTCAAGAATACACCCAACAAATTAGTGTCCGCGATCACTATTCTGATCTGTCTTGAAGGCCAGATCGGCATTGGTAATAACTTCACAGACTATACCCTAAAGAGGAATGATGCCGTCGTCAATCGCAGCGGAACTTTAGGGCACTTCTATGGCATGAGCACTGATGCCCGGTTCTTCCTGCTCGTGATCAGCAACAATTTCTATTTTCCAACACTTATCAGTGGCGACTCCTCCGAGATTCTGAACCTTACGGTTACCCACCCCGTATGCCACATGTCTGATGAGACCACCTCTTCTATGCTTCAATTGTACAACACGCTGAAAGCTAACCTAACCGTAGAAGACAGACCACTTTTCATTCGTGAGATAGCGCGTGGACTTATCGAAAGCATCTCGTTTCTTCTGATATCGTCCCTGGTCAAGGAGGTAAAAAACATAGAGCGCCAGCACCGCAAACTTACCCGGAACCAGTATATCTATGAACGTTTCGTTCAATCCGTAGAACAGAACTTTACGAGGGAACGCAATATCAAGTTTTACGCCGACAAGCTCTGCCTGACACCTAAGTACCTCTCTCAGATTATCTATAAAGAGAGTGGCAGTTATGCCGGTGACCATATCAAGCGTATGGTCATTATGGAGGCCAAGGCACTGATCAAAAGCCGTCAGTATACGATGATGCAGATCTGCGATAAGCTGAACTTCAACTGCCAGTCTCTTTTCACCAAGTATTTTAAGAATGCCACGGGCATGTCGCCATCAGAATATCAAAACAGCTAACTCAATCTAAAAAAATGAAAATCAAACCATTTCTTATTTTCGCAGCCCTATTCTGCACCACTGCTGTCCAGGCTCAGAATTCAGTACCACAGCTGCGTGCAGACAACATTGAAGAAGTGCTTCAGGCTATGACACTCGACGAGAAGGTGCGTATCCTCGTGGGTACGGGAATGCCCGGCGTGTCAGTAGGAATGCCTGTCGTCGGCAGCACAAGGTCACTGGTGCCCGGAGCGGCCGGCACGACCTACCCCATTGAACGGTTGGGCATACCCGCCATAGTGCTTGCAGACGGTCCTGCCGGTCTGCGCATCGACCCCAAGCGTGACTTCTTCAGCAAGACGTATTACTGCACCTGGTTTCCCATCGGTACCTGTCTGTCGAGCAGCTGGAACATAGATCTGGTACAGCGTGTGGGCAAGGCGATAGGCGAAGAGGTACGCGACTATGGCGTCGATGTGCTGCTGGGGCCGGCCAATAACATTCACCGGAATCCGCTTGGCGGACGTAACTTTGAGTACTATAGTGAAGATCCGGTTCTTTCCGGCAACATCGCTGCCGCCTATATTCTGGGGGTTCAGAGCAATGGTGTTGGCACCTCTCTGAAACATTTTGCCTTCAATAATCAGGAAACCAACCGTATGGGCAATGATGCCAGAGTCTCCCAGAGGGCAGCGAGGGAGATTTATCTCAAGGCCTTTGAGATTCCGGTCAAGAAAGCACAGCCCTGGACAGTCATGTCATCTTATAATAAGGTGAATGGCACTTTTACGTCAGAGCGTTATGACCTGCTCACTACCATTCTTCGGAACGAATGGAAATTCAGGGGTGCAGTTATGACCGACTGGTTTGGTGGCAAGGATCGTTCTGCCAACGTTAATGCGGGCAATGATATGATCCAGCCAGGCTTGCCGTTCGATCCGGATAGTATCAGGGCAGGTGTCAAGAGTGGCAGAATCAGCGAAGCGGCATTAAACCGCAATGTTCGCCGCATTTTGGAGCTCATCGTCCGCACCCCACGTTTCAAAGGCGAAGCTTATAATGACACTCCAGATCTTCAGTCGCATGCCCGCATGACACGCGAAGCCGCTACAGAGGGTATCACCCTGCTTGAGAACAAGAATGCCACCCTTCCTTTCGGCAGTAAGGTTCGGAATATAGCTGTGTATGGTTCCACAAGCTATGACATTCTCGCAGGTGGATCTGGATCGGGCTCTGTCAACAGCTTATATACCATATCTTTAATCGAGGGTCTGCGTAACAACGGTTATACCTCCGACCGGGAGCTTCTAAAAGCCTATCGCGAGTTTATCACCGCATTTCAGAAGGAGGCCCGCAAGCAGCCGACCACATGGTTTGACACACCTCCTCATGCTGGGGAGTTTGTCCCTGATGCCGACAGCCTTCAGGCGCAGGCTACCCGTACAGACGCTGCCATCATCACCATCGGGCGAAATGCCGGAGAGGGCGGAGACCGTCATGCAGATCTCTTCTCGCTCAACGAGACAGAACGCCAGCTGGTGGCTAAAGTCTGTGAGGCTTTCCACAGGGTTGGCAAGCGGGTCGTGGTGCTGCTCAATATTGATGGTGTAATAGAGACTGCCAGCTGGAAGCATCTACCCGATGCCATACTGCTGCCCTGGCAGTGTGGTCAGGAGGGTGGCAACTCTATGGCCGATGTCATCAGTGGCTCAAGATACCCATCAGGCAAGCTGCCCATGACGTTCCCCATTCGTTTGGAAGATCACTATTCCAGTAAGAACATGCCACTCAATGCACCCAAAGTTCGTCCCACCGTAGGGCAAAAAGAGTCGGGCGAGCTGCGGCCACTCATCGACTACACGAACTATGAGGAAGACATATATGTAGGCTACAGATATTTTGACACCTTCCATCAGAAGGTGAGCTATCCGTTCGGTTACGGATTGAGTTATACCACTTTCAAGTATGATAACCCTGTTGTCAATGTAAAAGGCGACAAGGTTACTGTTTCTGTCACGATCACCAATGTGGGTAAGTCCGCAGGAAAGGAAATCGTACAGGTATATGTCAGCGCACCCCGTGGCAGTATAGAAAAGCCGGCTCAGGAGCTGAAGGCCTTTGCCAAGACCCAGGAGCTGAAGGTGGGTGACAGCGAAACGCTGTCGATGAATATCGACGTGGCCGACCTTGCCTCATTCCACGAGAAGCAGAGTGCCTGGGTAGTCGATGCCGGTATTTATACTTTCAGGGTGGGTGCCTCCAGTCGCGACATCAGGGGTACAGCCACTGCCCGCATCACTGCGATGAAACAGAAGGTGAGCAACTCGTTGAAACCTGTGCAGAAAATCAATATACTTCACCAATAATATAAACTACAGATATGAAGAAACAACTATTTATGGGCCTGATGCTGTTGATGAGCCTCACGGCAATGGGCCAGACCCGGGATCAGTTTATCAGCGACCTCATGTCAAAGATGACTGTCGAAGAGAAAATAGGACAGCTGAATCTGATGCCGGCCGGCTCCATAACCACAGGTGTCAGGAAAGACAGCCCACGGCTCGAGATCATTGCCCAGGGTAAGGTCGGGGCTATCCTCAACATGAAGGGGTTTGAGAACATCCGCCGGCTGCAGGATGCTGCTGTCAAGAGGAGCCGTTTAGGCATTCCACTGATGATCGGCATGGACGTGGTACACGGTTATGAAACCATCTTCCCCATTCCTTTGGCACAGTCGTGCAGCTGGGATCTGGAGGCCATAGAGCAATGTGCCCGTATCGCTGCCAAGGAAGCCACGGCCGATGGTGTGAACTGGACCTACAGTCCGATGGTAGATATTGCCCTCGATGCCCGCTGGGGGCGTATCGCCGAAGGTAGCGGCGAGGATCCTTTCCTCGGCAGCAGGATTGCCGAAGCCATGGTGCGGGGCTATCAGGGCAGCTATGGCGTGGAGAACATGATGGCCTGCGTGAAGCACTATGCGCTCTATGGTGCCGCCGAGGCTGGCCGCGACTACAACACGGTGGATATGAGTCATATCCGCATGTACAATCAGTTCTTCCCGCCTTATAAGGCAGCTGCCAAGGCTGGTGCAGGGTCTTTCATGACGTCTTTCAATGTCGTTGACTATATTCCCGCCACTGCCAACCGATGGCTTCTCGACGATGTGCTTCGTAAGCAGTGGGGCTGGAAAGGCTTCATCGTCACCGATTATGCTTCGATCGAGGAAATCACAAAGCACGGGTTGGGCGATCTTCAGCAGGCCTCGGCTATGGCGCTCAAGGCAGGTACCGATATGGACATGTGCGCAGGGGGATATGCCAAGACCCTGCAGCAGTCGCTTAAGGAAGGTAAGGTGACAATGGCAGAAATAGATCAGGCCTGTCGGCGCATACTGGAAGCCAAGTACGACCTGGGACTCTTCAAAGATCCCTACCGCTTTCTCGATGAGAAGCGTCACGATCGTGATGTATATACAGAGGAAAACCGTAAGGCTGCCCGGGAGATGGCTGCCAAGAGTTTTGTGCTTCTGAAAAATGAGAACCAGCTCCTGCCCCTGAAGAAGCAGGGCAAGATAGCCCTGATAGGTCCTATGGCCGATAACCGTATCAACATGGCTGGTACGTGGTCGGTGGCTGCAGTGCCCGACAAGTACAGCACGCTGAAGGAGGCGATGATGCGCGCCGTTCATGGTAAGGCGACCGTACTGTGTGCCCAGGGCTGTAACTTTACTTCCGACTCTTTGCTTCAGGATGCCGGCAGCCATTACCGCAAGACAGCGTGGGGCGATCCTGCAAAGATGCACGATGAGGCGATCGGCATTGCCAAAGAGGCTGATGTCATTGTCTGTGCCATGGGAGAGGAAGCCGAGATGAGTGGCGAGAGCTCCTCGCGCACCGATCTCCAGCTTTTCGATGTGCAGAAGAATCTGCTCACGGAGCTGCTTGCCCTTGGCAAACCGCTCGTACTGCTGAACTTCTCCGGCCGTCCTACGGTAATGACATGGGAACAGCAGCATGTGCCTGCCATCATGAACGTATGGTTTGGTGGCAGCGAGTCGGGCGATGCGATCTGCGACGTGCTCTTCGGCGACAAGTCTCCCAGCGGAAAGCTTACGGTCTCCCTGCCGCAGGCTACAGGTCAGGAGCCTCTTTATTATAATCAGCTGCCTACGGGCCGTCCTGCTGGCGAGGGAGCCGAGAAGTTTTCCAAGTTTCTCAGCAACTACCTTGACGTTCGTAACGATGCCCTCTACCCTTTCGGCTATGGACTAAGCTATACCCATTTCGAATACAGCGATATCCGTCTGAATGGCCGTACAGCCTCTGTCACGGTCACGAACGCAGGCAACTATGATGCAGACGAGATTGTGCAGCTCTACATTCACGATGTGGTGGCCAGCATCAGCCGACCCACAAAGGAGCTCAAGGGATTCCAACGCATACATCTGAAGAAGGGAGAGAGCCGCGAAGTGAAGTTCGAGATTACCGATGACCTCCTGAAATTTTACAATTATAACCTCGAGAATGTCCTTGAGCCGGGCGACTTCGAGATCATGATAGGTCCAGACAGCAGTCTGAAACACCTCAGGAAGGCAACGCTCACCGTACAATAGAAAAATAACTATAATATAAAGGAGAAAAAATGAAGAGTCATTCAATTCTGGTTTCCGTATTTCTCCTTACCGGAACCAGCTCACTTCATGCGCAGGTCAGATGGTCGGAGGTTCCTAAACCGGGCTACACACTGATCAGTCAGCAGGGTGGACGCACATTGGGTTATTCCCCCAAGTCGGGTGTCAGATTGCTCACGGCAAATGGATTTGCCTTTAAGGACCTGAACCGTAACGGGAAACTTGATGCCTACGAAGACTGGAGGCGTTCGCCACAGGAGCGTGCGGCCGACCTAGCTTCACAGCTGAGCATTGATGAGATAGCGGGGCTCATGCTCTACAGTGCTCACCAGGCAGTGCCCTCGCGCAGTGGTGCCTCCCATCTGAATTCCATCCTGAATGACGACCAGAAGAGAGCGGTGCGTCAGGAAGCATTCAAGATCTGCCTCCGCCAAGTGTTCAAGAACAAGTTGGATGCCGATGCCGTCAGCAAGGTGGATCTGTCGGGGCTGAATGATGAGCAGAAGCAAATATTCCTCAATACCGAACTCCGCAATGCAGCAAGCCAGTATCTGGTGGCTGCGGGCGGGCGCGGTGCCCACTATGGCGGCATGCTGTTTGAGGAGAGCCATGCCAAGGCAAGCGACCTCACCGACGAGCAGAAGGCCTTCCTGAAGAATGATAACCTCCGGGCCATTCTGGTGACCCAGGTGGAGAGCCCGCGCGTGGCAGCCGAGTGGAACAACAATCAGCAGTCGTTTGTCGAAGGCCTCGGCCACGGCATACCCGCCAACACCAGTTCCGATCCCCGTCACGAGACCACTGCCAATGCAGAGTTCAATGCCGGGGCGGGCGGTCAGATCTCGCTCTGGCCCAGCTCGCTGGGCATGGGGGCCACCTTCGACCCTGCCGTGGTGAAGCAGTTTGGCCAGATTGCCTCGCAGGAGTATCGCGCCTTAGGCATCGCCACCGCCCTCTCACCCCAGATCGATGTTGCCACAGAGCCGCGCTGGTGGCGTTATAATGGCACCTTCGGCGAGGATCCGCAGCTGGCCACAGACATGGCCCGCGCCTACTGCGAGGGTTTCCAGACCTCACCCGCCGGCCGGCAGATTGCTGACGGCTGGGGCTGGCAGAGCGTTAACGCCATGGTGAAACACTGGTATGGCTATGGCGCACAGGAGGCGGGCCGCGACTCCCACTTCGCAAGCGGCAAATATGCCGTGTTTCCCGGCAACAACCTCATGATGCACAAGCGTCCCTTCGTTGACGGTGCCTTCCGCCTGGAGGGAGGCACGAAGATGGCTTCTGCCGTGATGCCCATCTATAGCATACTGTGGCATCAGGATCCGTCAGGCGAGAATGTCGGGGGCAGCTACAGCAAATGGCTTATCCAGAAGCAGCTGCGCGAGGAGGCTCACTTCGAGGGTGTGGTCTGCACTGACTGGGGTATTACCGCCGACAACACCGCCATGGACTATATGGGTGGCGGCAAGCCGTGGGGCGTGGAGAAGCTCTCCGTGGCAGAACGCCACTATAAGGTTCTGCAGGCTGGCGTCGATCAGTTTGGGGGCAATAACGAGAAAGGGTCCGTTATCGAGGCTTACAACATGTGGGTCCGCGATTTCGGCGAGCAGAGTGCCCGCCAGCGGTTTGAGCAGAGTGCCCGCCGGCTGCTGCTCAACATGTTCCGCGTGGGTCTCTTCGATAATCCCTACACCGATCCTGATGCAGCCGACACCATTGTAGGCAATGCCAATTTCATGAAGGCGGGCTATCAAGCCCAGCTCAAGTCTGTGGTGATGCTGAAGAATCATGGCAACAAGATTCTGCCTATAACTGCCAGGAAGATAGTCTATATTCCCAAACGCCATTACCCTGCGGTGCCGGGCATCTGGGGCGGAATGTCGGACGACCACACCGACTATCCCATAGACCTGGATCTTGTACGCCAGTACTATCATGTGACCGACAATCCCGCGGAGGCCGACTTCGCCCTGTGCATTATAGGTGAGCCTGCCCTGAATCTGGGCTATGACCCTGCCGAAGTGGCAAAGGAAAACAATGGCTATGTACCCATCAGCCTGCAATACAACGATTATACGGCGGCCCACGCCCGCAGGCAGAGCATCGCGGGAGGCGATCCCCTCGAGAAGTTTACGAACCGCACCTACCACGGCAAGACCATCTCGACGCGCAACCGCGACGATCTGCAGATGGTGCTCCACACGAAGAAGGCTATGGGCAGCAGACCTGTCGTCACCATTGTGGAACTGGGCAAGCCCGTCATACTGTCAGAGCTCGAGCCTCATTCAGACGGCATACTGTTGTCGTTTGGCGTCCAGCATCAGGCACTGCTCGACATCATCAGCGGCAAGTATGAGCCGTCGGGCCTTCTGCCCATGCAGCTGCCTGCCGACATGGAGACAGTGGAGACGCAGCAGGAAGATGTGCCTCACGATATGAAATGCCTACGCGATGCCGACGGACACGATTACGATTTTGCTTTCGGCCTGAATTGGAAGGGAGTGATTCACGACTGGCGCACGGCGAAGTACAAAAAATAATACATACGCATAAGGGCGAGCTCACGGGCTCGCCCTTATGCGTTTATGGATTCACCGTCACAATGTATCGCTGATAGGAAGTGAGCGATGGAAATCCCCTGTCGGTCACTTCCAGAAGGATGTGGATAGTCTGAGGCTCGCTGACTCTCGGGGCCGTAAAGCTCAGGCTGGACTGCTGCGGTTTCAGGTTGACGTATGACGGATAGGCACCTGCCTGGACATCCTGGCTCCACGAAGTGCTGAATCGCTGCACGTGCCTGTCGATGTCGCGGGCAAAACTTTCTTTGGTCAGCCCGGCCTGTTCAAACAGTGCCCGCCTCTGCTCCCACAGCCTGTCCACATCTAACGGGTCATCATCGCTGATGTCGGCACTGATCGTGACAGTCTCGCCCGACCTGACGCTTATATCCTCGGGAGTTGCAAGCGTGATCTTGGGGTGGTGGTTGGCATGGGCATGGTCGGGCGTTATACACCATTCGAGCCGCGCCTGGAAGTCGTGCAGGGCAGCCTCCATCCATTGGCGTATGTCTCCGTTGCCCGTGTCGCGCCACACATTTTCCATCTTCTCCACCTTATAGAAGCGTCCGCCCCACCCCCCGTAAGTGGGGTGTTCGTGCGCACGGAGCCCGTTGCCCAAAGCATACAGGAAAGCAGGACTGTCGCCCTCGCTGATCATGGGCTGCGTATATAGGGCACCCAAGGCATTCTTGCCGTTGTGCAGATATTTACTCACGAAGTCGTCCGTATAGATCAGCGTACCGTAATCCCATGTTCCACTGAAGTGATACTGCACCAGCATGGTGGCCTGCGGGTGATATTTCTCGATGTATGCCCCTGCTCCGTCCTGATACCAGATGTTATAGACTACCGCCTTCCTGATGGCACGGTCGTAGTCCCCGGCATGTTCCGCCCTGAGCTTCTGAAACGCTTTCGCCACGGTGTTGCCGCCGCCCCAGGCCTGAATATATACGGGGCGCGGATCATTGTCGAGCAGCACCTCCACGATGCGGTCTGATCCCGGCGTGTCAGCCCATTGGTCGGGATTGATGACTGGTTCCTCTCCCGGAAGTCGGGCAGGAGCATTGCCGTCAACCACCACATGCGCCGGATCCTCGTCGCCCACATAGCATACACTCCGCAGGTAAGCCGGCGTGGGATAGTTGCGGTCGTGTATTTTCAGATTGTCATAAACCTGCTCGTAAGCATCCATCTCGTGTTCCAGCCAGGGGTCGCTGCTCCAGCCCTGCCGCTGAAAACACGAATTGGTCTCGATGATAGCCTTCACCTCCACATTGTTGGTGTAGAGCAGGAACCTGACCATGGAGCAGCGGTCATCCACCTCTCCGTCGGTCATCACTATCACTCGCGGTTTTTCCGCCGCCATCATCTGCACAGCTGTCAGCAGGCTGCACAGCACAATGAGTAATCTTTTCATCTTAATTTTCTGATTGATTAAGTTGATTACAAATGTAGCTAAAATATTTATCTCCTGGCAAAAGATTCGTCCAAAAGCGAAAAACATCTTCCCATTGGAGAAATATTGCTCATAAAATAATACTATCTTTGCCATCAAAAATTAGGTTGACGATGAAACATTGGATCATGAACAGAGCTGGACTGGCAGTTTTGCTTGCACTGGTGGTCAATACGGCTTATACCCAGTTCTCGAAAGAAGAAGTGAAGCAAAGCGCCTGGGAAGAATATTTCACGGGCAAATTGATTAACGTGGCGCTCTGGCCAGACGGAATGCCCAACGACAATGGGATCGACTATGCCAATCTGCCAGAGTCGTCATGGGATATGATGCCACAACTCGTAGTGTCGCTTCCTCCTAAGGGCGATAAGCCGACGCGCGCCGTCGTCATCTGTCCCGGCGGGGGATACGTTACATTGGCGAGATACCACGAGGGAAACATGTGGGGCAAGTTTTTTCAGCTGCAGAACGTGGCAACGGTCACATTGATTTACCGCATGCCCCATCAGCATCACGAGGTGCCTCTGAGCGATGCCTATCAGGCTATGCGACTGGTGAAGGCTCATAGCAAGGAGTGGAATATAGATGCAGACCAAATCGGCATCATGGGATCCTCGGCCGGAGGTCATCTGGCTTCCACCGTTGCCACTCATGCCCCTGACAGTCTGCGCCCGGCATTTCAGATTCTCTTTTATCCTGTCATCACGATGGATAAGCTCTATACCCACGGCTATTCCAGAAAGATGCTGATCGGAGAAAATCCCACGCAGGAGATGGAGACACTTTATAGCAACGAAAAGCAGGTGGACGGCAAGACCCCACGTGCCTTTATCGTGCTGGTCGACGATGATGATACCGTCTAACCCCTGAATGCCGTACTCTACTATACGGCACTAAAACAGCACAAGGTGCCCGCCAGCCTCCACATCTACCCCAATGGCGGTCATGGTTTCGGCATCTCTCCCAAATGGAAATATCACGCTTCGTTGATGAACGAGCTGGCCGATTGGTTAAGAAGTTTTTAGCTGGTGCCTTCTCACACTCAATGTATCTACTCATTTGACTAAAGAGCTTTAAATTTTGGCTCATAGCATAAATCATAGGATACAGGTAATCACCACCCTCAATGTAGCTTTCTGATAGCCGAGGGTGGCACGCAGCCACAACCTCCGACGAGTAACACGACCGTGAGGGTGTGTCAAAATGCAAATGCCATTTTGAAAATCTTACAGATTGAAACTTTCCAATAAGAAAAAGCCATTTCAAAACTCATTTCGAGTCAAGAAATTTAGGTTGTGGATTTGTATTTTGACACACCCTCCTATGAGCTTATCCAAATAGGCTGCTGGGCATAATAATATGTCTTTATGCTGAAATTCGGAATGGCACATCATGTACGGTAGCTTTATAACTACATTCTTATCTACACATTTTACAGAGCAGAACCACAATGATAGCAGAGGAGTGCCAGCCTCATGGTATATTCAGGCAAAGCTGTATCATCCTTTTCATGACAAAGAATGGGTATAACCCTACGTTTGCATTCCCATTCCGTTTATAAGATTTTGATGATTTTAGCAAAATTCAATCCAAAAGGAAAATTTGTTGTCCGAATAGATAACGGCCCATCTCTAAAAAGTGAGTACCTTTGTCACCGAGATTAAGCTAAATACTATTAACTATTACACATTTATTAACTATAACAACTGAGGAACTCATGATGGAAAAGAAGCAGTCAGTGAACTCGATGTTCAGGTGCGCAGTGCTCATAGGGGCATTGGCAATGGGTCCGATGCCAGCTGGGGCTGCCGGAGAGGGAAATTCCGTGCAGGCCGTTATGCAGCAGGGAGAAGATGTTACCGGTACCGTGGTAGATGAGAAAGGCGAACCGCTGATCGGGGCCACGGTGACTATCGGTTCGGAAACCGGGAAAAACACCAACGTAACAGGAACCGTGACCGACCTGGACGGAAGGTTCACATTGAAGAATGTGCCTGAAAATGCGGTGCTCAACATTTCATATATCGGTTACCAGACGCTGAAGGTGTCCGTAGCAGGCAAGAAGAAGCTGAGCCTCACGCTGAAGCCCGAGGACGCAACGCTGAACGATGTGGTGGTGATAGGTTACGGCGTGCAGAAGAAGAGCAACGTGACGGGTGCCATAGGCAGCATCAACAGTGACGACCTGAAGAACAAGGTCAATGCCAATGCAGCAGAGAGCCTGCAGGGCAAGGTGGCGGGTGTGCAGGTGGTGAACAACTCCGGTGCACCGGGAGCTTCGCCTACCATTCGCGTGCGCGGCTACTCCTCTAATGGTGCCAGTTCGCCGCTATATGTGGTAGATGGTCTGAAGGTGTCGAGCATAGACTATCTGGAGCCAAGCAGCATCGAGAATATAGAAGTGCTGAAAGATGCTGCCTCGGCAGCCATCTACGGCGCAGAGGCAGGCAACGGCGTCGTGCTCATCACTACCAAGAGCGGTGGCAAGGACGGCAACACCAGAATCACCTTCGATGGACAGCTGACCTTTTCGAATCTGGCCAAGAAGATGGACGTGATGAACGCCGATCAGTTCATTGAATATAACAAGGAGGCCGCACCGGGCGCTTTTGAGACCATGCTCAACCAGTATTACGACGGCAAGACCGACACCGACTGGCAGGACGAGCTCTTTAAGACCGGCGTGATGCAGAAGTACAATGTCGGCGTATCGGGTAATAACAAGAAGGGCACCTTCTTCGTATCTATGGGCTATATGCAGAACAATGGTATGATCGTAGGCAAGAATGACCTTTACAAGCGCTTCACGGCACAGCTGAATGCCACTTATAACATCAAGCCCTGGCTGGAGGTAGGCACAAGCAATGCCCTGAGCTACATCAATGCCAATACCATCTCGGAAGGCAGTGCCCAGTATGGACAGATGGCCGTCATCAACAAGATGGATCCGCTGACACCCGTATATTACGATGCCATACCGGGCTACGTACAGCAAGCGATAGACAAGGGATTACACCCCTACAGAAACAATGATACAGGGCGTTATTACGGCGTAAGCTGGCAGGAATATCCTCAGCATAACCCAATAGAGGCATTGGACAAGAATCGTCCGGGCAACAAAGCCTTTGGCATCAACGGCATGACCTTTGCCAATTTCAAGCCTTTCAGGGGATTCGTGTTCACAACCCGCCTGGGTTACCGGTTCATGAATCTGGTGAGCAACCGCTATCAGGAAGCGGGTTGGGATTCGTTTGGCAATTTTGGTAAACCCGAAGATGAGCGCCCCTACCTGGAGAACTATCAGCATACGCAGCGTTACTACCAATGGGAGAACTTTGCCAACTATAACCTTGAGACCAAATGCGGTGACTGGAGCGTCATGGCCGGTATGTCGTACAGCAACAATGAGGTGGACCGTACCTACGTGAACACCAACAGCCTGACCAGCGAGGCTCCCAACTATCACTATCTGGACTACTCTACGTCAGCTGCCGACGACAATGTGAACGGCTACCGTGACATCAAGCGCCAGATAGCCTATTACGGACGTCTGTCGTGGAGCTTCATGAACCGCTACAACGTTCAGGTGAATTTCCGCGCCGACTCTTACGACGCTGCCTATCTGGACCTCGATCACAACTGGGGATACTTCCCCTCAGTGAGTGCCGGCTGGGTGTTTACCGAGGAAGACTTTATGAAGAATGCCGTTGGCGGCAAGAGCCCGCTGACCTTCGGTAAGCTCCGCATCAGCTGGGGTAAGAATGGTTCGATATCCAACTTGGCCTCTAACGGCGGATATATGTATCGTGCCACGTTGGGATCGGGTGCCACCGTGACCTCCTTCCCCATCTCGCCTGCCAACAACAGCTACTACATGAACGGCCAGCTCTATAATGGCATCTATCCCGGCAGCCGCCTGGCTAACCCCATGCTTCGCTGGGAAGAGTCAAAGCAGTTTGACGTGGGTCTCGACCTCCGCTTCTTCAACGGTCGCCTGAACTTCACCATGGATTATTATAACAAGAACACAGAAGGCCTGCTCGTAGAGTCGGTAGCTCCGCTGACAACCGGTGCCGACCGTGTATGGCAGAACCTGGGCAGGGTAAACAACCAGGGTTTCGAGTTTGAACTGGAGTGGAAAGACCGTATAGGTGACCTGGGTTACAGAGTGAAGGCCAATCTTGCCACCGTGAAGAACAAAGTGGCAGAGTATCGTGGTGAGGGCAACCGCATCAACGGCGCTTCCATATTGGGCGGACAGGGTTATGCCACCTTCTTCGAAGAAGGTTACCCATTGTGGTATATCCGCGGTTATCAGATCGATCATATAGATCAGGCTACAGGCGAGGCAGTATATAAAGACATTAAGGAGGACGGCGAGATTACCGATGCCGACCGTACAAACCTCGGCAAGGGTATTCCCGATTTCACTTACGGATTTACGATTGCCCTTGACTACAAGAATTTTGACTTCTCTGTTTACGGTGCCGGTGCCAGCGGTTCCAAGATACTTTACGGACTTGCAGGCCTGTCGAACCAGAAGCCTATGTTCCTCTATGAAAACCGCTGGACGGAGCAGAACCATAATGCCACGATGCCCAGTGCCCTGTATCAGAAGGATCCTAAGTTCTACAACTCTGATGCCTTCGTGTTCAGCGGCTCGTTCTTTAAGATCAAGCAGATACAGCTGGGCTACACGCTGCCCAAGAATGTGCTGAAGAAGATCCACATGGACTCGGTCCGTGCCTTCGTGTCGCTCGACAACTTCTTCACATTCACCGATTATCCAGGCAATGATCCTGAGGTACGCCCGACAGACTCTAATGCAATGGCCTGTGACTTCGGTGGCTACCCCATCAGCAAGTCTTTCTCCTTCGGTATCAACGTTGGGTTCTAAGAAAAAGTGAATAATTAATATCGACTACAGATTTATGAAAAAGATATATCAATATGTGATTGTGGCTATGGCAGCAATGATGATTACTGCCTGTTCAGAAGACAAACTGGATATAACACAACGCGGCGTGACAGGTACCGAGGTCTATACCAGTGGTGGCGACGATGAGGTGAATTCTCTCATGTCGGCTGTCTATAGTAAGGTGCATGGTGATGCGTTCAGCTGGTACTCCATGGGCGGCAACATCACCGACTGTGCTGCAAGTATGCGTTACGAGCTGGGCCGCATGGGTGGCGAGCTGGCCAACTACTTCAAATATGACGAGACATCAGAGAGTGTTACCTATTCGATGGTGTGGGCTTACTACTATAAGCAGGCCTACTGGTGCACGATGATCATCGACAACGTACCCAACAACACTGTTGCCAGTGACGCCGTGAAACGCCGTGTCGTGGCAGAGGCCCGTGCCGTCCGTGCCATTGCCATGATGAACCTGGTGCAGCTCTTCGGTAATCCCCCTTTGGCCGACCATATCCTGACAGGCAGCGAGGCTAACACGCCGGCTGCAGAGAGTTGGGCCTTCGTGGAGAAAGAGCTGCAGGAAGCTGCAGAACAGCTGCCCTCCAAAGCTGGTGCTGACGGTCAGGCTGCCATTGGCGGGCGTCTCACCAAGGAGGCTGCATACGCTTATCTGGGCAAGGCTTATCTCTGGGAAAAGAAATACAACGAGGCGGCACAGACGCTTTACAACAACGTGATCGCCACGAACAAATATACGTTGGAAGCTGACTATAATGCGCTACGCAGCAGCTCTACCGATTTCTCGGCAGAGAACATCTGGGAGTTCGACTTCAATGATGATCCCGCCAATGCGTCGGCCCAGGAAGGACGCTTTGATGTGGCTTGTTTTGGACTCCCTACTGGGCAGATTGCCGTGCCGTCAGACTGGAGTCAGAGCAAGTCGTGGGGGTACGGCGGCGGCGTGTCGGAATCTTTCGGGCAGTTCATGGCCAAGCACGACCTGACTCCCGACGGCAAGAAGTCGAACCGTTATCGTGGTACCCTGGCAGCCTATGAGGATCTGCTCGACGAGTCTGTATATAGCTACAGTGGTGCTAAGGGCGTGACAGGACAGGTAGCCGACTGCCAGGGATACTTCAACGCCAAGTTCCAGCCTATGCAGGCCGACATCGTGGGCGGTGGTTTCATTTATTACCAGTTCTCGAAGAAGAACCTCGTCTATATGCGATATTCCGAGGTATTGCTGAACTATGCGGAAGCAGTGGCCCAGGGTGGAACACCCGGAGCTATGAGCGGACTGGAGGCTTTGAACATCGTACGCCGTCGTGCGGGTCTGGCAGATGCTCCCGCTCTCGATATGAACAACACCGATTATGGTGTAAAGGCAGAACGTGAGGCAGAGCTGTTCTATGAGGGCTGCCGCTTCATTGACCTTGTTCGTTGGGGTGACGCGCCTACGGTACTCGCCAATAGCGGAAAGTATGAATATAAATTCCTGGGCTACAAGAATGGTAACAACACCACGATCCAGAGCCCTGCAGAATACAATGTGCTGGTGACACCGGCTGTCGGCGTGGGCTTCAAGGCTAACAAGAACGAGCTGTTCCCTATACCTGAGAGCGACCGCAACAACAACCCGAGTCTGCAGCAGAATCCAGGATGGTGATTTCGATTATTTGAATAGCTTATGTAGTTAATCAATTTGGTTAATAGTAGATTCGTAGGAGTGTTGTCAGAGAACAATACTTCCTACGAATTTACGTTAAAAAAGATGTGATGAAAAAACGAATATATGCCTTTTTCTTCATGACATTGATCACTGCAGCCAGAGTGCTTGCAGCAGATATGCCTATAGCTGAGCCACACAGCATAGCCCTGTTTCCTCAGCAGAATGAATATAGAAACGTACTCAACATCTCGGGCGTGTGGAACTTCCGTGCTGACGAGAAGGCTGTCGGTATCGATGAGCGATGGTTTGATGGGCTGAAGGATGGGAGCCCCATTGCCGTGCCGGGCAGTTGGAACGATCAGAAAGATGGCCTTCATAACTATTTAGGCCATGTGTGGTATGAACGTGAGACGTTTGTGCCGGCTACATGGAAGACCGAGCGGGTGATGCTGCGTGTGGGCAGTGCCAACTATCAGGCTAAGGTCTGGGTAAACGGCTATCCCGTGGGTATGCACGAGGGCGGACACCTGCCCTTTGCCTTCGACATCAGCAGGCAGGTCAGGTATGGTCAGCAGAACCGTATCACCATAGAGGTGGAGAATGAACTTCGGGCCGACCGTGTTCCGCTGGGCAACGTGAGAGCCGCCATGCGTAACTACCCGGCCACCAATTACGATTTCTTTCCTTACGGAGGTCTGCATCGTGATGTTGTACTTTATACCGTCCCACGAAAGAGCAGTCTTACGGATGTTACCATAACCACCCAGCTCGATGGTACGGTCACGCTCAAGGTGGAGAAGACGGGTACAGCTAAAGGTGGCAGCGTAAGCCTGAGATATAAGGACGGGAAGACCGTCGGCAAATCGTTCTCCTTCGCAGGCAACACTGCCACGGTAAAGGTGCAGATCCCTGACGTTCAGCTTTGGTCGCCGGAGCACCCCAATCTGTATGAGACCACCGTGGAGCTGAAAGACGGTAGCAAGACCGTAGATGCCTATCGCTGCAACACTGGGGTACGTACCGTTTCGGTAGATCGTGGCAGACTGTTGCTCAATGGCAAGCCCATCAAGCTGCGGGGCTTCGGCAACCATGAGGGCTTCCCCATTTTCGGACGCGGCTTTGCCCAGCCGGTGGCTGTGAAAGATTTGGAGCTGATGCGCTGGACGGGAGCCAACTCCTTCCGCACCTCGCATTATCCTTATGACGAGAGCGTGTATGAGATGGCCGATCGCTTAGGGTTTCTCATCATTGACGAGATGCCATCGGTAGGACTTTTCTTCTATGATGAACAGAAGAATATCGACAGGCGCAGAGAGGTCTGCGACCAGTATCTGGAGGAGATGATTACTCGTGACAAGAATCATCCTTCCGTCATTATCTGGAGCGTAGCCAACGAGCCCAGCTACCAAGGCATGGGCGGTGCAAACTATAATGGACAGGAGCAGAAGGGAAACGACCGTGAGAACCAGCAAGCCATTCAGTTCTTAGGCGGACTGGTGAAGCAGGCAAAGAAGATGGACCCTACACGTCTGGCTTCATTCGTCGGAGTGTCGGGAGGTCCCGCAAGCTGGCTGGGTGTATGCGACATCATCTGCATCAACCGCTACTATGGCTGGTACACCAATCCGGGAGATATGAAGGGTGCCATCAAGATTCTCGATGGAGAACTGGAGCGCCTTTGGGGACTCTATCACAAGCCCGTCATCATGACGGAGTTCGGGGCCGATGCCATCGCCGGAGAGCACTCCGAGTATGCTGCGATGTTCTCGGAGGAGTTCCAGTGCAATTTCATTACCGACTATCTGGATCTTGCCAATACGAAGGACTACATAGCCGGCATGCATATCTGGAATTTCGCAGACTTCACGACGGGTCAGGCCATGTTCCGTGTGGCAGCCAAAAACCTAAAAGGGGTGTTTACTCAGGACCGTAAACCGAAGATGGCAGCCCACATGCTGCATGAGCGATGGACAAAAGACACTACTAAATTTTAAGGAATTATGAGATCAAGGACACTATTCATATGGGTATTCATACTGCTCTGTGGCAGCATACATGCCAAGAATCTGAAGGGACAGAAGTTTGCATTTGTCTGCGAGGACACACAGTTTAAGAATCCGTTCGTTGACGTTGACAAAGTCATCACCCAACCTGTGAAATGCCGCTATGTGCACGGCGGCTTTGACGACGGCACACGCTTCTCATTTTATTTTCCCATAGATAAGGCAGACTATTCGGGCCGTTTCTTCCAGTATATCACTCCTTTCCCTGACAGCGAGACTTCGGCGCAGAACTACTATGCAGCCAGTCCCATTGGGTTCAGTATCTCGCATGGTGCCTATTTCGTGGAGACGAACGAAGGCGGCAAACTGGACTTTGCCGACCCCTCTACCCGCAGGGAACCGTCGATAGGTGCTTATCGGGCCAATGCAGCCTGTGCACAGTTCTCGCGCCATATAGCACAGTTGATCTACGGCTGCGAACGGCCTTACGGCTACTGCTTCGGTGGCAGCGGTGGTGCTTATCGTACCACAGGCTCCATGGAATCGACAGAGGGTGTGTGGGACGGTGCCGTACCTTTCGTACTCGGCTCACCTCAGGCTATCCCCAATATGTTTGCTGCCAGAATGTATGCCCTACGTATGCTGCGCGATAAGATGGGCGATATTGCAGATGCCATGGAACCGGGTGGAAGCGGTGACCCATACGCCACGCTCACCACCGAACAGCGACAAGTGCTGCACGAGGTGTCGAGCCTGGGATTCCCCCTAAAGTCGTGGTATGGCTGGAAATATATGGACGCCCATGGTTTTCTGGTGCTCTATCGCTCTGTCGTGGCTATGGATCAGAAGTATTTTCATGAGGATTTCTGGCATAAGCCCGGTTATCTGGGATTTGACAATCCGCCATCACTGCAGCGCGACCATATACAGACCAAGGCTGTCGTAAAACGGATTATCGGACAGACAGAAGCAGAGCAGCTGGGACTTGTGAAGCCCTTGTCGAAAGCTGACCGTGGCAGTGCCGACCGAGCCTGGGCCAGTATGGGCAGCGAGATCAAGGAGAAGCCCGTTGCCTACGAAATAGATCAGAAAGTGGATATGCCGACACTGGGCGGAGAGCTGATGATGCTTTCGGGCAAAGGCAAGGGGCAGCAGCTGCAGATCACGAGAGCCAAAGACGGCTATGTGACCCTTGCTGCCGTGAACCAACCGCAGCTGCTGCCCCTGCTGAAGGTCGGCGACAGTGTGCAGGTAGATAACAGCGACTGGCTGGCCGTTGAGACCTATTACCGTCATCAGGTGCCTACGAAGGACTATTATGTCTGGAATCAGTTCCGCGGTTACAATGATGTACCCATCTATCCCCAGCGCCCCAAGCTCTTAGGACCGATGTTTACGAGGGGAGCTGCAGGCTGTCTGCCTACGGGAAAGATCCATGGCAAGATGATCCTTTGCTGTTCGGTGTGGGATCGCGAGGCCTTCGCCTGGCAAGGAGACTGGTATCGCAGGCACATTATAGAGCATCTGGGCAGTGCCACGGACGATAACTTCCGCCTTTGGTATACCGATCACGCTACCCATGGCGGTGAGGACGATCCGACGGAGATAGTGGACTATACGACGACGCTCTATCAGGCATTGCTTGATGTGAGCGACTGGGTGGAACGTGGCATTGCCCCATCGCATACGTCCACTTACGTAGTGGAAGACGGGCAGGTGATGCTTGGTGCCGACGGAAAGTCGCGTGGAGGCATTCAGCCTGTGCCTTGCGTTACCATTCACGGCAAAGAGCGCGCAGAGGTGAAGCCAGGTGAGACAGTTACTATTCATGTCACTGTGGACGTACCTCAGGGAACAGGCAAGGTGGTACGCGCTGACTGGTGTCTGGACGATTCGAAGCAGTTTACCCAGCCAGCAGATCTGACACAGGCAAGATATAGTGCCGATGGCGAACATGTAGAGTTTGAACAGACCGTCAGCTACGATAAAGCAGGCACTTACTTCCCTACCGTGAAGGTCTACTCTGAACGCAAGGGTAACGTACAAACGCCCTATACAGTTATTGCAAATCTGGGGAAAGTAAGAGTGGTAGTGAGATGAGAAGACTATTGGTATCATTAGTGCTATTGATAAGTTGTTATTTATCAGGCTGCGCTCAGGAAAACATCCTGCTTACACGTCAGTGGGATGCATCCTGGATAACCGTTCCTGGCATAGAAGCGAATGCCTATGGTGTGTATGAGTTTCGGAAGATATGTAGGCTGGAAGATATTCCTGCATCGTTTGTGGTACATGTGACAGGAGATAACCGGTATAAGTTGCTTGTCAACGAACAACTGGTATCACTTGGTCCCAACAGGAGTGATCTGGCTCACTGGAATTACGAGACAGTAGATCTGGCTCCATATCTGCATGTGGGTGAGAACATAGTCAGGGCCGTTGTCTGGAATGAGGGCACTGAACGTGCAGAAGCCAACATGTCAGCACAGACAGCTTTCCTCATGAAGGGAGAAGGCTTAGCCACTGTGCTGAATACGGATAGTAGCTGGCAGTGCCGACAAGACAAGCGATATAGTCCTAAAGTCTTCAAACTGTCAAAACTTACCTATATGGTGACGGGTCCTGGTGAACGGGTAGATATGAACCAACAACCATCAGACTGGCAGCAGGCTGAGATACTGTCGCCAGCTCTGCCCAAAAATGCTATGGGTGGCATTGGTGGTATATATTCTGGTGGCATCGGCGGTGTCGGTAAATATCCGGCATGGTTGCTAACCCCATCCATTCTTCAACCTCGGGAATATAAAGAAGAGCACACACTGAACTTCAAGACAATGACGGTGCCAGCCCATTCCAAGAAGACTATTCTGCTTGACAATAAAGTGTTGACCAATGCCTATCTAACCATGCAGTTTAGCCACGGCAAGGATAGCCATATCACGTTATCCTATCAGGAAAGCCTCTTTACAGAGTATCCACACAAAGGAAACCGCAATGAGACGAAAGGCAAGAAGATGATAGGACGGGAGGATGAAGTTATATCAAACGGACAGTCTGGCCAAACTTTTACGACACTTACCTTCCGCACCTACCGCTTTCTGCAGCTGACAATAGAGACAGCAGACGAGCCCCTGACCATCGAAGATATTTATGGACACTACACCAGCTATCCGTTTGAACTAAAGGCTAAGCTTAATACAGACAGCAAGGAACTACTAAATTTTCTGACCATTGGATGGCGCACAGCCAAGCTCTGTACTTGGGAGACCTATACTGACTGCCCCTATTACGAGCAGCTACAATATTTAGGCGACACCCGAATACAGATGCTCGTCACACTTTATAATGTGGGCAACGATGCCTTCATCCGCAATTACCTGACCTTAGCTGATGCGTCGCGCAATGTGGAGGGATTGACACAAAGTCGCTATCCTTCTAAGACGGCACAATATATCACCCCTTACGCCCTACACTATATCTGGTCGCTCCACGACTATATGATGTACTCTGGGGAACAGCGTTTCGTGACCGAAAAACTGGCAGGTATGCGGGCAATCCTTGACTATTTTCATCGTTTTCAGAAAGAAGACGGCAGACTGAGCTTCCTGCCTGGGTGGAACTTCACTGACTGGGTGGACAATGAAAAAAACTGGGCCGTGGGTGTGAACATGCCTGGAGCAGACGGCGCAACCTGTGTGATGGACTTGCAACTGCTCTATGCCTATCAGATGGCAGCCGACCTTGAACGGCACCTGGGATTACAGGAACAGGCCAGAATTTATGAGAACCGTGCTGCTCTGCTTGGTAGGAGCATTGAGGCTGCTTATTGGAATGAAGAACGTGGCCTGTACGCTGACCGTGCGGAGAAAGATGCCTACTCGCAACATGCCAATGCGTTGGCTATTATTACCAGACTTGCAAAGGGTGAGAGGGCACGGGCAATTGCCAATGCTCTGGAGGGTGACCATACGCTTGCACCAGCCTCCATCTACTTCAAGTTCTATGTGCATCAGGCGATGACGATAGCAGGTATGGGGGATCATTATCTCTCATGGCTTGACAAGTGGCGCGAAAACATACGTATGGGACTTACCACCTGGGCAGAGACATCTGATGTGGACGGTACACGAAGTGACTGTCATGCATGGGGAGCAAGCCCGAATATCGAGATCTTTCGGACTGTCCTGGGTATCGACAGCGATGCTCCCGGATTCAAGAAGGTAAGGATAGAGCCGCATTTAGGTGATATTCATAAGATCGGTGGAGAGATGCCGCACCCCAACGGAACCATAAAGGTTATGTATGAGCAAAATGCAAACAGACTTTCTGCTACTATTGTATTACCCGAGCATACAACAGGAACGCTGGTGTGGAAAGGTAAAGAGTATGTCTTGGCAGCAGGAAGCAATGATCTGAAAACCAAATAGAATCATGAGAACAAAAGTTATCTGTCTGTTGCTGATGATGGCCTCGGCCGGATCAGCACAGCATCTGGAAACAGGTTTCCATACGCCTCCGCAGGAATCGCGTCCCAGGGTCTGGTGGCATTGGATGAATGGCAATATCACCAAGGCGGGCATTCGCAAGGATATTGAATGGATGCATCGCGCGGGTATAGGCGGCTATCATAACTTCGATGCCGGCATGGCCACGCCGCAGGTGGTGAAGAAGCGTCTCACCTATATGTCGCCCGAGTGGAAAGATGCTTTCCGTTATGCCGTGACCCTGGCAGATTCGCTGGGCATGGAGGTGGCAACGGCGGCCTGTCCGGGCTGGAGCAATACGGGCGGACCGTGGGTGAAGCCGGAGCAGGCCATGAAGAAGCTCACATGGCGCGAAAAGATAGTGAAAGGCGGCAGGCGCCTGGACGTGCTGCTGCCAGCCCCCTTCAAGACCACAGGCTTTTTCCAGAATGTGCCCTTGGCGACCAACTCCGCAACCTTCTCGAATGCAGGCAACCCTAAAGAATGGTACAAGGATCTGTATGTGATTGCGGTGCGCAGAAACAAGGCCGACAAGACCCTGCAGGAGTTAGGGGCAAAGGTCACGTCGAGCGGCGGCCACTTCACCCTGGAGCAGCTCACCGACGGTGATCTCGCCCAAGCCGAGAACTTGCCCAAGGACGATGAAAAAGGCTATGCGTGGATACAGTATGAGTTTAAGAAGCCGCAGACCATCAAGGCCCTGAGTGTGGCAGACGGATATGTGCGAAGCGAATGGGCAGCCGCCCCGGCACCGGTAACCAAACATCTGGAAAAGAGTGACGATGGTAAAACCTTTCAAAGGGTATGCGACATTCCGCACGGGGGTGCGGCTCGCCAGACCATAGAGTTTGAACCGACAAGGGCAAAATATTTCAGGGTGGTCTTTGACAATCCACAAGTCATCGACCTTTACGCAGCACTCAATCCTAACCCGATAGAGCAGCCACAGTTCACCCCTGTTGCAGAACTGGTGCTATACACCGTCTCGAAGATTAATCATGCAGAGGAGAAGGCCGGATATGCCACGCCATCAGACCTGATGGAGCATAAGACTACGGCAGCGGCAGACGAGGTGGTTGCGGCAGACGAAGTCATCGATGTTACCGACAAGGTGGACTCCGAGGGCCGTCTGGTATGGGACGCGCCGAAAGGAGACTGGGTGATCTATCGTTTCGGCTATTCGCTGACGGGCAAGGAGAATCACCCTGCTTCGCCGGAAGCAACGGGGCTGGAGGTGACCAAGATCGACAAGGAGGCCTTTTCTCACTTTCTGAGCTACTATCTCGACACATACCAAGATGCCACAGGGGGGCTCATGGGTCAGCATGGCCTGCAATATCTCCTGATTGACAGCTATGAGGCCGGCTGGGAGACCTGGGCACCGAAGATGCCACAAGAGTTTGAGAAACGTCGTGGCTATAGTCTGCTGAAGTGGCTCCCGGTGCTTACGGGGCAGATTGTAGATAGCGCGGAGCGGAGCGAACAGTTTCTCTTTGACTGGCGTACTACCATAGGCGAGCTGATAGAGGAATGTATGTATGCCAGCGCAGACAGCATTGCTAAAAAATACGGTCTGGGAACCTATTTCGAATCTCACGAGAACGGACGGCTTTACCTGGCAGACGGCATGTCGGTGAAGAGCAAGGCCGATATTCCTATGGCTGCGATGTGGACGGTGATACCCGGTCAGAAGTCGGCTAATTCAACGTCAACGATGGCAGAGAGCGATATCCGCGAGTCTGCGTCGGTGTCGCATCTGTACGGAAAGAAGTTTGTGGCTGCCGAGTCGTTGACGGCCAATGGCCTTGACGGTGGTGCCTACAGCTATTACCCGGGCAACCTGAAGCCCACGGCAGATCTGGAGATGGCCAATGGTGTCAATCGCTTTGTCATACACGAGAGCACGCATCAGCCTGTCGATGACAAGAAGCCGGGGCTGGGACTCATGATTTTCGGGCAGTGGTTTAACCGTAACGAGACATGGGCCGAACAAGCCAGACCCTGGACAGACTACCTGGCGCGTTCCAGCTATATGCTTCAGCAAGGTAGAAATGTAGCCGACATACTCTATTATTACGGTGAGGACGATGCAGTGACGAGCATCTTTGCCCACAAACACCCCGAGATACCCTTCTGCTATAACTATGATTATCTGAACAAGGAGGCCTTACTTCGGCTGATAACGTATGATGGACAATACTTCGTGACACCATCAGGAAGCCAGTATAAGGTGCTCGTCATAGACCATCATTGCATACACATGGCGTCAGAGGTGCAGCAGAAGTTGGACCAACTGAAACAGCAGGGAGCTCCCATCTATGATCTGAGATCGCAGACCGTGGCAGAAGCACTCCAAGGAATAAAGCCGGATTTCATGGCAGATGGTATGAAAGATCTCCGCTATGTTCATCGGGTGACAGCCCACGAAGACATCTACTGGGTGAACAACCGAAGAGACGAGGCACGTACCATTGATGCCTTCTTCCGCGTTAATGGGAAAAAACCTAAGCTCTGGCACCCGGAAACGGGAAAAATAGAAGATGTTTCGTACGAGATCAGGGCGGGCGAGACGATGGTTCGCCTGAACCTCCTACCCAACGATGCGGTCTTCGTGGTGTTCGGTGGCAAGGCAGATCAGGCAAAGGTCGTGCTTCCCGAAAAGAAAGAAATACTTTTCCGTCATATCGACACTCCGTGGAATGTGAAGTTTGATGAGCAGTGGGGGGGACCGAAGGAGACTACCTTCAGAAAGCTCATCTCTTACACGCAATCGGCAGACAAGGGCATCAAATACTATTCGGGCACAGCCGTCTATACGAACAGTGTGATGATAGCCGAGCCGGAACTGAAACAGGGACGCTTTGTGCTCGACTTAGGAAAGGTGGGTTGTATGGCCGAGGTCATCGTCAACGGCAAAAACTTGGGTGTGCTGTGGAAGTATCCCTATCAGGTGGATATCACAAGTGCCCTCAGATCTGGTAACAATGAATTTGTGATCCGTGTCATCAATCAATGGGTAAACCGTATCATTGGCGACAAACAGCCCGATGTGGAGAAGAAATACACCTATAGTGCCTTTGAATATTTCTATCGTCCTGACTCGCAACTGCTGCCGGCCGGACTGATGGGACCTGTAGATATCAAACTGATCCAGGAGAATCCTCAGCCCTATACCTCCATCAAGCCCGGCCAAATCTGGCTTGACACCAACGGGAAGCCTATACAGGCGCATGGCTTTCAGGTGATGGAGAAAGACGGAACCTACTACTGGTATGGCGAGAACAAGGAGTTTACCACGCTGGGCAGCCATGTGTGGACCTACGGCATACGGTGCTATCGGTCGAAGGACTTCTACAACTGGGAAGACTGCGGATTGATCATCAAACCGGACACCACCGACTATCTCTCTCCGCTGCACTTCTCGCAGACATTGGACCGTCCGCATATTGTCTATGCACCCAAAACGAGGAAATACGTATGCTGGATCAAGTCGATGGACGAGGACGGCTACTTTGTCATTCTTCAGGCCGACGATATCCTCGGGCCGTACAGATATGTGCGATCGCTGAAGCCGGAAGGATACGGCGTGGGCGACTTCGACATGTATATAGATCCGGAGACACAGAAGGGATATGTGTGGTACGAACGGCCGCACTGGGAGCTGATCTGTGCCGAGCTCACCGACGACTGCCTGGGCGTAACCCCGAAGTTCTCCCGCCACTTTGTAGGTAAGCGCCCGCCCTTCACCCGTGAGGCTCCAACCCATTTCGTACATGAGGGCAAGCACTTTCTGTTCAGTTCGGGCACAACGGGGTATGTACCCAATGTTTCCATGGTGGCCTCATTCACCGACTATCATGGACAGTATAAAGATCTGGGCGATCCCCATCCCACCGACAAGTATCATCACTCCTTCTGTTCACAGATCACCGATGTGGTGAAGATTCCGGGGCGAAATCTCTATGTTGCCGTGGCAGACCGCTGGATGCCACAGATAGCTAACACAACGCTGCCGGCAGAGGAGGCTAAGCGAATGATAACGAGATATAAAAATCACAGACCTTTCCCACGCGACTTCTCGGAACCCAGGACCAAGGATAAGCGAAACGAAGTGCGCGAAGGGTGGGACGTGACCTACAACTCTACCTATGTGTTCCTGCCTGTCACGTTCAAGAACGGCAAACCACAGATAGAGTGGAAGGAAGAATGGCGAATAGAAGATTATAAATAATGTCACGATAACGAATCGCGTAGGCAAATCGGCACTGCGAATAAGTATTAATCACGGTGCGAATAAGTATTAATCGCAATGCGAATAAGCATTAATCGTAACGCGAATAAGCATTAATTGCAACACGCATAAGCATTAAACCCCAATCAACGTGACTTTACCCAAAACAGGACAAGCCACGTTTTACCCGTACGATTCGTTATAGACCCTAAAACATGATCCATAATGAAGAAAACAATCTGCATATCCCTATTGCTGATGCTTGCGATGACAGCATCAGCTGGTAAGATGCCTTATAAAGACAGCAGGCTGACACCCCAGGAGCGTGCCAAGGACCTGCTCGGCCGTATGACGCTCGACGAGAAGATCATGCAGCTACAGTGTGTGTGGGGCGACAACAAGAAAGTGGTGTTTCCGGGCGGTAAGTTCGATGCAAAACTGGCAAAGCAATATTTTCCTCATGGGTTGGGCGAAATGGTCCGGCCCAACGAATATCTGGGGCCGGACGCCAAGCTGCCCCACCAGGCTTATCCCGCCAGACAAGGTGCCGAACAGTATAATGCCATTCAGAGATACTTCGTTGAGCAGACGCGCCTTGGCATTCCGGTAGTGATGCATGATGAAGGCGTGCATGGCGTGTGGACACAGGAGGCTACTAACTATCCCGTGCCCATCGCCCTTGCCTCTACCTGGGACATCGAACTGCTGAGGCAGCTCTATGCTGCCACGGCCTTGGAGATGCGCAGCAGGGGGGGCTATCAGTCGCTGGGACCCGTGCTGGATATGGTGCGCGATCCTCGCTGGGGACGTACGGAGGAGACCTGGGGCGAAGACCCATTTCTAAATGCCGAGATAGGGAAGGCTGCCGTCGATGCCATGCAGGGCCAGCCCAATGCCCAAGGCTATCTGGACGACAGTCACGTCGGCGTTACGCTCAAGCATTTTGGCGTGCATGGACAGCCGGAGGGAGGACACAACACAGCGCCGAGCTTCGTAGATGAGCATGAAGCCCGCAGCCAGTTTCTCTACCCTTTCCGCGAGGTTATTCGCCAGTGTGACCCATTTTATGTCATGGTGACGTATAACGAAATCTGGGGAAAGCCGGCTCATGCCAACAAGCACCTCCTACACGACATTCTGCGAGGTGAATTCGGATTTAAGGGCACGGTGGTGTCCGACTATAGCGGCATCTTCCGCACCTACGATACCGACAAGATGGCTCCCACAAAGGCCGATGCGGCAGCTGCCTGCATCAATGCGGGGGTCGATGTGGAGCTGCCCAATCCGGAGACCTTCGTCTTCCTGAAAGAGTGCGTGGAACAGGGCAAGGTGCCGATGGCGGTTATCGACCGTGCCGTGACCCATGTGCTGGTAAACAAGTTCAGGCTCGGACTGTTCGATCACCCGTATGTAGATCCCAGGCGCGCCGATGAGGTGAACAACTGTGAGGCTCATCGCCAGATAGCCTATAAGGCGGCAGCCGAAGCTATGGTGTTGCTGAAGAACGACAACAACTTCCTGCCGCTCGACAAGAACCGAGTGAAGAAGATCGCACTGATCGGCCCCAATGCAGACCGTTGCATTCTGGGCGGCTATTCGGGCTATCCCAAGGACACGATAAGTCCGCTGCGTGCCATTCGCGAGAAATATGGCCATCAGATGGAAATACTGTATGCCGAGGGCTGCCGCCTGACCAAGGAGCATAGCCCCTATCCACTGGTGATCCACCCGCTGACCTATGAAGACAATGCGGCAAAGATACGCCATGCCGTCGAAACGGCAAAGCAGGCCGACTATGTGGTGCTGTTTGTGGGTGGCAATGAGAGCATGAGCCGTGAGGCTTATGGCTGGGATGCCAAAGGCGACCTTAGCTCGCTGGAGCTCATTGCGGGGCAGAAGGAGCTGATCAGCGAGATCGTGGCCTTGGGCAAACCTGTGTGCGCCTTCGTCAATGGCGGTACCACTTATAACATCTCCGAACTGGAGACGCAGGTTCCCGCCGTCATGCAGTGCTGGTACTTAGGGCAGGAGGGCGGTTATGCCATGATAGATGCCCTGTTTGGCGACGTAAATCCAAGTGGCAAGTTACCGGTGTCTTATCCACGCGATGCCGGTCATATTCCAGCCTTCTATAATCACAAGCCCTCGGCCCGGCTCGGTTATAACCTCGGCGGTGGAACCCCGGAGCTGCACCCTTTTGGCTTCGGTCTGAGCTACACCACGTTCGATTATAGCGGCCTGCGGATTGATAAGCCCCAGATGTCGGCCGATGATGTCGCCACGGTTAGTGTTGACGTGCAGAACACAGGACAGCGTGAGGGCGATGAAGTGGTACAGATGTATATCACCGATGAGTATGCCTCCATGACCCGCCCAGTGAAAGAACTCCGCGGATTCAAACGCATCCATCTAAAGGCAGGAGAGAAGAAGACGGTCAGCTTCGCCATTGACAAGGAGCTGCTGTCATTCTATGACGAAGATTACCGCTGGATATGCGAACCCGGAAAATTCATAATCCAGGTTGGTCCTTCGTCTGCGCAGGGGGCTAAGATCTCCCTGCAAATAAAATAAAGTCTTAGAAGAACTGACGTTAGCATTTAACTGATTGATATGATAGTGGCGTTGGCCTGAAGTATCCCCCCGTAGTTTCTCTTCTCCAGAGGGATACTTCAGACCAACACCACCATTAAGCCAACGACTATAGTAATCCGACGATCGTCTTTAATTAAATGTTGTAACCTCTATCCGGGGCTTGCAGCCTCGCGTGTATTCCTCCTTCCAGGAGAGGGTTACCGACTTGTTTTCGTGGGGCATGAGATGAAAGTAATTGTCACTGTAACTCACGGGCAGCACCTGTCCTCCGTCTGTGCCCTTCAGGTTCAGCCGTACCATAAGAGCCGGCACGTCACTCTGGTTGGTCAACGTGACAACAGCCTGCCAGCCCTCTCCTTTTCGGGTAAAATGGGAAACGGTCTTCACCCGTGCCTCGGGCTGCTCCTTCAAGGCCTCAAAATGTCCGGCAGGATTACTTAACATATAGGTGTTCTCTGTAAGCTGCTTATCATTTTCCAGAAGTTTCAACCTCAGAAACCACACCTCATGAGATCCCGCCAGGGGTTTCCGGCCCTCCATAACGGTAATGGTCTGATCCTCGCCGATGGTTACATCACGGCCATCGACAGCCATCTGCTGCCCATTCATATCATAGTACTCGGCTATCGCTTTTACCTTATGCGGTCCGGCCGCAATGTCAACGACCTCAATCGTATTCTTCTCCGAATTATACTGAAGATGCAAGGGCTCGCAGGCTTTCCTGATAGCAAAGAATGCAGCTGTGGGTTCCAGATAGTAGTCGTAGGCCTGCCAGACCATAGACGGCCAGCAGGGGTGGCTCATCCACATGAGCAGCCCTTTGCGGAATTGCTGTTCTCCTTTGAACATGACACGATGGACATCATAATTCACCCACAGTCCCCAACTGATGAACTGCCTTACATTCTGCGGCCTGCCCCAGTAGCCGTCAAGTATTTCATTGAAAGCTGTGGCATGTACTGCCCCTCCCAACGTTAAATCGTGACGCCCCCAGGCTTCTCCCACAGGCCACAGCTCATCAGGAGCAAGCATGCGAGTTACACTTTCAAGGGAGGGCACGGAGGCCATACCGCGCTCAGAGTGGAGCTTGTGAGTCTGATTTGCAAAATACCAATCAACCGGCATATTGCGGTAACGTCCGCCACCGATGACACCATCAGCTGCCGAATTAGGGATATAGCCCAATTGGGGGTACAGCTCGGCTATCGCCTGTCTCAGATTTTGATCTAAAGACTGCGGAGGATAGCCCTCGTTGCGACCTACATAGAGTGCCATACAGGGGTGCTGCCGCAGGCGGCGTATGAAGTCGCGGGCATTGGCCATAAACATGTCCTCATGATACGGATCGGGACCGTCCCAGGGATTGGCCAGCCAGAAGTCTTCCCATACCATGATGCCATAGCGGTCGCAAGCTTCGAAGAACTCCTCGTCGCCCACCTGGCCGACTCAATTCCTGATCATGGTAAAGTTCATGTCTTTATGAAATTTTATAGCCGCATCGTATTCCCTCGCTCTGTAATTCAGGTTGATCTCGGAGAATGCCCAGTTGCCGCCTAACGGCACGAGCCGTTTGCCATTGACGTATATCGTCAAGTCGGTATCGCTGTTACGGTAAGCCATCTGGCGGACAGACCATTACGGCCGACGCACCGCTGGAGCGTATACCGGTCTTTGTGCCCGAGGGTAGCCTGCTACCACTGGGTCCGGAAATGGAATGGAGCGACGAGAAACCGGCAGAGACCATCGATCTCTATGTCTTCGCCGGTCGTGACGGCAGCTTCACGCTCTATGAGGACGAGAATACTAACTACAACTACGAGAAAGGACGCTACGCC
>CADCIB010000038.1 GCA_902801375.1 uncultured Prevotellaceae bacterium
CCGAAGGCAAGGGACCGATTGTTTCTGACTAAGGGTGCAATCAAACTTGCTTCTCGTACTACCTTTCTCTGTCGATGTAAGCCTTTCAAAGAACTCTTTTCTTTATATGCCTCCGCTATCCGAACCGAAGTCTTTTCGCGAAAGCGGGTGCAAAGGTACGGCAAAATTCCCGACCCGCCAAATATTTTCGCAACTTTTTTTCAAAAAACAGAAAGTTTTCCGATTTCTTGACGCAAATCAAGGAATTACAATGGCCGACACCTTATTTATATATACGCGCACGGATTACGTGCGTATGCGGGAAACAACGTTTTCTGACTTAGAAAATAATGTTTTCTGACTTGGAAAACAACGTTTTCTGACTTGGAAAACAATGTTTTCTGACTTGGAAAATAATGTTTTCTGACTCGGAAAACAGTATTAGCTGTCCTGTTGCGTATGCAAAGGCACAACAAAAGGACGACAGCCGGCACAACATGGATCTCGACAAATGCTTAACTACATGGCAAGTCAAGCCCATCAAAAAAAGCCGAAGCGGGAATACATCTCAACTCCCCGCTTCGGCGAACTACCACGACCTGTCGTGGAATTCATGCCCATACTATAATCATACATACGCTNGAACACACCTCCAGCTTGCGCCAAAACATGCGTAGCACCCTGGGTAATCAAGAATACCGGTGCAAAATTAAGGATAATTGCGCAAATGACCAACAAAAATTCCATCCAAAGTTCATCCACTTTTAGTTCATCGAGATAACTCTGATGAATCATAAAAGTTTTCCCACACAAACATGCATGAGAAAACCCATTAGTCCTGTTCAGGAAACTCAGAGATCACTCCACAAATGCGCGTCGGATGCGTATATCGACAAGGGGGCGGTCGTTCTTGTCGGTTTCAGCAAGTTGTATGCGATTCACCACGTCCATACCTTCAATGACCTCGCCAAAAACGGTATACTGCGTGTCGAGATGAGGTGCTCCCCCCACTTGCTGATAGACTTCGCGCACTTCAGGAGGGAATCGGAAGATTTCTTTTGTGGCCTGTGAGACACGTTCCTCCACGTCGTCGAGAGCATTGGGCGAATAGCGATGCCCCGTGACAATATAGAACTGACACATCGACGACTGCCGTTCAGGATTCACATCGTCACCCTCTCGGGCAGCAGCCACTGCGCCGCGCTTGTGGAAGAGCTGCGGGAAGCGAAACTCGGACGGCAGTTGATATGCCTCATAGAACCCGTCGCCTAACTCCTGTCCGGGTGCCGCATGTCGTGAAAGACTGTCGCCCGACTGCACCATGAAACGGTTGATGACACGATGAAACAGCACGCCATCGTAGAAGCCCTCGCCGACAAGCTTTAGGAAATTATCACGATGTCGGGGCGTCTCGTTATAGAGCGCAATACGAACAACGCCCGAATCGGTTTCCAGACATACCACTCTGCGGTTATCTTCATTTTGCGCCCACAATCCCATGGAAAACATGAGCATCAAAAGCAAAAACAGTTTCTTCATGACTAATCAATAATTTTACTCTGCAAAAATACGAATAATCATTTGAATGCCAACAGGCTGGAACGTTAATATTCTCAAAATAATCGTTTATTTGAACATATTTCTGTAAATTTGCAACATGAATCATTTATCAAACAACATTATGAAGAAAATTTTATGCATGGCAATGACAGCGATGATGCTGATTGTTGCAACCTCAGCATCAGCTGCGAAACAAAAAACGACCACGAACGAAAAGATCGTGGTGGCTTACGTTTGTTCGTGGACAGACCTACGTCTGCCTGACCCTACGCTGATGACGCACGTAAACTACGCCTTCGGGCATGTGAACAAGACCTTCGACGGCTGCGATGTTCAGAACGAGCCGTTCCTGCGCCAGGTGGTGGGACTGAAGCAGCAGAACCCGAAGCTGAAAGTGATGCTCTCCGTTGGCGGATGGACCAGTGGCAATTTCTCAGAGATGGCTGCTGACGCCCACTGCCGCATGAGTTTCGCTAAGGATTGCGGTCGCATCGTGAAGGAATACGGTCTCGATGGCATCGACATCGACTGGGAATACCCTACAAGCAACGAAGCGGGCATCAGTTCGTCGCCCGACGACACCAAGAACTTCACCTTGTTGATGCGCGACCTGAGAAAGGTATTGGGCAAAAAGAAGCTCCTGACTTGTGCCACCATCGCCGACGGACTGTATATTGACTTCCCGAAGTGCATCAAATACATGGATTTCGTGAACATCATGGCCTACGATGTGGCCAACCCGCCGAAACATCACACCACCCTATTCCGCTCACCGCTCTCGGGCCGCATCACCATCGAGGAAGCCATCGACGCCCACATCCGTAACGGAGTGCCAGCAGAGAAGCTCACTTTGGGAATGCCACTCTATGGACGTGGTGACCATTCAAACAAGATACTCGACAAGTATATGAAGACCTTGTTCTCCGACGGTCTCTATCAAGAACAATGGGACCCTGTGGGCCAAGTTCCTTATCTGACCGACCGCAGCGGAAAGCTGGTATGGGGTTTCGACAATCCCCGTTCGATAGCTGCAAAGTGCCAGATGATTATTGACCGTGGACTCTTGGGCGGCATGTATTGGGAATGCACAGAAGACAATGCACAGCTTGATCTCATGAACACTGTCTATCTATCGCTCATGAAGAACCAAAAAGCCACCGTGCCCCAGAAGAGAGTGTTGGTTCTCACCAAGAGACAAGACGAGATGACAAGACAGGGCATTGAATGGCTCCGTCATACTGGACAGGAAATGGGGTTTGAAGTGAGTGTCCTGAACCAGAGTGACCGTTACGCCAAAGGGCTATTCGACCGTTATCACCTGATAGTAAACTTGAATGCCGACATCATCTCCTTGGGGGCCGAAGCCAAGAGCGACTTTGAAAGCTACATCGACCAGGCCAAGGGAAGCTATTTCACCATGCCTGTGGAGAACGCTGCCGGGCAATGGCCTTGGTACGACACGTTTGCCGGAACTTTGCGCATCGCCCCTGTCGAGGGAGCCACTGTCAAGGCTGGCGACAAATGGGTGCCGCAGTTTTGGACAAACACCGAAAAGCACGGCCGCACACTTTTCTATGTCTTCGATGAGCAGTTGGCAGGGCACTACGACATGAATGGTGCTTTCGATACTATGCGCAATGCCCTTCGTTGGCTTCTCCACGAATAATCCACATAAAAAAAGCCCCCGCCAAACAGCGGGGGCAACCAACACAAAAACTAAACTAGACTTAATTCAGCGAATGTAGATTTTCACAAACCTTACAATTCACCGGTTGCAAAGTTACAAATTATATTTGGTTCATCAAAAATTTTTCAACTAAAATCCCGATTTCTCTTATCATTTAACAAAATTTAGCCACTTTATCCAACAAATAACCATCAAGAATGGTCATTGCAGCCATCGCTTCTACGATGGGGACGGCACGCGGAACCACACATGGGTCGTGTCGTCCTACAGCTGAAAACTCAACATTGTTGCAGAACCTGTCAACGGTGCGTTGTGCCATCTGAATGGTAGGAGCAGCCTTGAAAGCGATACGCATGTAGATGTCTTCTCCGTTGCTGATACCACCTTGAATGCCACCGCTATGATTGCTCAACATGTGCACCACACCATTCTCGACCGCTATCGGATCGTTTGACTCGCTGCCACGCATGGCTGCACTCGCAAATCCTGTACCATATTCGAAACCTTTCACGGCATTGATGCTCAACATAGCTGCACCAAGAGCCGCATGCAACTTGCCGAATTCTGGTTCACCGAGCCCTGGCGGACATCCGCTCACCACACAGGTAACCGTGCCGCCCACCGAGTCGCCATCGGCTCTCACTGTGGCAATCAGGCGCTCCATCTGCTCCGCTTTCAGGGGATCGGGACAGCGTACAGGATTTTCCTCTGCACATGAGAGGTCATACTGCCGATAGTCGCCGTCGAACACGACATCGCCAATCTGTGAGGTGAAAGCCACCACCTTGACCCCCAATTGTCGAAGCACTAGTTTGGCTAAGGCGCCCCCCATCAGACGGGCTATCGTGACACGTGCCGAAGCCCTTCCTCCGCCGCGATAGTCGCGCACGCCATACTTATAATAATAGGTATAATCGGCATGCGACGGACGGAATACATCCTTCAGATGCTCATAGTCTTCAGGACGCTGGTTCTCATTGCGCACAACGAAAGCAATGGGGCAGCCCGTAGATTTCCCCTCAAACACACCGCTCAGCAATTCCACTCGGTCAGCCTCTTTCCGTTGCGAAGTAACAGCACTTTGTCCAGGACGACGGCGGTCCAATTCATGCTGCACGAATGCCATGTCGATATCGATGCCCGCAGGCATCCCATCGACAACTCCGCCGATAACCTCTCCGTGGCTTTCGCCAAAAGAGGTCAACCTGAACAAACGTCCGAACGAATTCATTTCTTCCTCTATCAATGGCAACCACCACAATTGCAGCCATCGCCGTGCTCATGGCCACCACAATCACCGCAGCCACAGTCGCACTCTCCGCTCATCAGTTTGATGAGCTGCTGAACCTCAGACTCGTGTGGCTCACGAATTTCCACGACCGATCCAGTGAAACGGAGGTCCTTGCCTGCCAACGGATGGTTCAAGTCGATGCGAACGTGTTCATCGGTGACCTCTACAACCCTGCCCATGAAACGGTTGCCATCCTCGTTCTGAAGGGGAATCACGGCACCCTCTTTCACATTGTCGTGGTCGAAATGTCCATTGATGGAGAATATCTCACGGTCGAGGTTCACCACATGCTCGTCAAGATATGGGCCATAGGCCTGTTCCTGTGGCAATGTGAAATCGAACTCCTCTCCTTCCTGCATACCGATAATCTGATTCTCGAAAGCCTCAAGAGCCACACCGAATCCGCTGATAAACACGAACGGTTTGTCGACAGGGGCTTCCTCGATGGGTGTTTCCGGCTCCGCTGCATCATACAGACGGTAAGCCACAGCGATGAAACGCTTCTGATTCTGTTCTTCCATTGTTCTCTTCTTTTTAATGATTGATTCCGTATTGATGATGCAAAGTTACGGAAATAATTCGGAAGGTGCAAACAAAACGTCATGTTTTATTGTATAATTCGTAAATATTGCGTATATTTGCAGCGATTTATTCATAAAAAGCAAAACAACGGAATGAACAATACGATACACTTCTTGAAGACCGTCCTGTGGATGATTACCTTGTGGTCGGTCTCTTTTCAGGCACAGGCACAGACGGCAGACTTTGCAAAAATGTCGCCCATGCTTAGACAGCTGACGACGTCAGAAAGCCGCATCATGCGCAAAGCACCGCAGAAAGGGAGTGGTCGGCATGTGTGTGCCTTCATCCAGCTGAAGGGCAATGGCGATGAGGTTTTGCGGCAGCACGGCTGCTTGTCATTGGCCCGATATGGAAACATCCACATTGCCGACATACCCATGACTCAACTCGGACCGCTCTCGCTATGTGCCGAGGTGACCCGCATCGAGGCACGCGAATCTAACTCCATACTTCTTGACACGACAGCCGCCAAGCTGAACGTAGCTCCCATCTATAGCGGAACCGACCTGCCACAGGCCTTCACTGGCAAAGGTGTCGTGGTGGGGTTGGAAGACATTGGCTTCGACCTAACCCATCCCACCTTCCGTACAACCGATCTCAGCGAGCTGCGCATACGCCGTTTCTGGGATCACCTGTCGGTTGATACCCTTGACAGTGAACTATATGTGGGGGCGGAGTATACTACGCCCAACGACATTCTGACCTATGCCCATTCGCGCGATGCCTATGCACAGTTTCATGGCACCCACACCTTGGGCATCGCTGCAGGCAATGGTGTTGGCACACCCTATCGCGGAATAGCATGGGAGAGCGACATCTGCCTGGTGAGCAATGCCGTGAACGACTCGAAGGAGTTCATTCGCGAAGAAGATCTGTACAAATACACATCGGCCACTGACATGCTGGGATTCGAATACATGCTCAACTACGCCGAGAGCCAAGGGAAACCTTGTGTGGTGTCGTTCAGCGAAGGATCGCACCAAGACTTTATGGGCGACGACGTGCTGATGTACGCCGTACTCGACAGTCTCGTGGGACCTGGACGCATCATCGTGGCATCGGCAGGCAACGAGGGACACTACAGCACCTACCTGCATAAACCGCTTGGAACGGAGAGCCTCAACACTTACATCACCAATGGACCAAACAACGCTTTTGTCACAATGCGCGCCTCAGGTGACTTCGACTTGGCCGTACGTTTCTACATTGACAAGGAGAACCCCTACACCCACCTATTGCACGCAAAGGACATCATTGCCGAGGCCGACTCGTTGGTGGAAGACACACTACAGATAGGCGAAGAGCAATATATCGTCAAGATGGCCGGCTATCCATCATGCTATCATCCGGAGCAGAATGCCTTTGAGGTATTCATCCAAGTGGCACAGCACAATTTCGGTTACAGCGTTCCCGTGGAATTGGAAATTATGGGGGCTGATGCGGATGTGGAGGTATTCCGTGTGAATGGAAAATTCAGATACAAGGACATGCTGACCAAAGACATCGGCCCCGGAGAGAGTAGCCACAACATCTACTCACCAGGAAGCGCTCCCGCCGTGATCTGTGTAGGAGCACTCTCCTACAGAAATTCCTATGTCGACATTGATGGGAAAAACAACAATCGCGATTGGGGCACAAACGGAGAGAAAGCCCCTTATAGCAGTGTGGGACCCACCTTCGACGACCGAACGAAACCTGATGTAATGGCCAATGGTTCGAATGTCATCTCTGCAGGCAGTTCGTACTATTTCGAAGAGCACAACAGACCTATCGCCATGTATCTCTACACAAGCATGTTGGAATATGACGGACGTCAGTACCCATGGCGTGTGGAGACAGGAACGTCGATGTCGACACCCGCCGTTGCGGGCACCATTGCCTTGTGGCTGCAAGCAAAGCCCGATCTCACGCCCGACGATGTCCGTGAGGTGCTGGCCGAGACTTGCCGTCCTATTGACGACAGCTCGCCACGCCCCAACAACCTATGGGGCTATGGCGAGATAGATGCCTACCGCGGCCTGCTTTACATCCTCGGCTATTCAGGCATTCAGGACATTTCACAAGAACAGCCTCGAGCCGCCCACCTCTCCATGAAGGCCGACGGTATGCTGTGCATCCGTCTTGAATCTCCTTCAAAAGAGCCCATCCGCCTATGTGTCTATGCCACTGGCGGCCAGGTGGTCGAGCAGCAAACGCTTCCTGCAGGGCACGAACAATATGGTGTCAGTCTTTCCCATCTGCCCCAAGCCGTCTATGCCGTTCAGATGAACAGTCATGACCCGCAGCTCAGGGGTTCTACACTCATCAGGCGATAGCCATTAATCTTGTCAGCATCATGACAACCGCTATCTCACAATCACCTTCCTGCTATTGTTGCCCGTACGTAGGATAAAGATGCCCGTTTTGAAGGGTAATGGGTGGATAGACGAATGACTACTGCCTACCTGTCGGCCCAAAAGGTCGTAGTTTTGAATAGTAGACGATGGTTTGTGAGTGATGAGGGATAGCTGCTGATTTTGTAGAGAGGTGGGAACGGTTCCCTCTTCTGTGGTGAAGGTCAACTCAACTGACGGCAGCGAACTGCGCAATGCTTCTTTTGAGAGGGCGCGCACATAGCAGTAGTAAGTGCGACCAGGCACCAATCCACTCACCACGTACTCCGTCTCAGGAATGCTGTCTACCGTCCAAGCCTTGGGTCCTACGTTCCAGACGCCACTTGTAGAGTCTGCCACTACACGCAGGTCATTCAGGAACAGGCGCTCCTTTTGTGTTTCGATGAGTATTTTTCCCTTCTGCGGCATCTGATGGAAGACGAGAACCTGTTCTTCCTCCGTTTTTTTGGCCTTCAAACTCTCTGTAGCAAGCGTTTCGCCTGTGGTCGCATCTTGCAGCGACACGGTATAGCTGACAGACTTACCAGGATAGGACGCAGCGTGGAAAACCACAATGCAAGAGTCACCCTCATTGATTTCAGGCAGTGAGAATGCAGGCGTTATAAGTCTGCCACTAATGCCATAAGCACCTATTCTTACGCGTTCACCCGCCTCATAGACTTCAGTCCCAGTCCATCCTGGCTGTTGCGTATAGCTATCGAGCGAATTTCCCAAGTCCTCATATCCATTTTTTGTGGTCATCGAGTTGAAATCCTCAGATATGAGCAGCGGGTTGATATCGTTGGGTAACACCTCGTGAAGAACCACCTGATAGCTATCGGCATCGTCCACTTCATCCCATTGCAAATGAGCGGAAGTGGAAGTCACGTCAGAGATTTCAAGCCCTATGGGCCTGGGGAGTCTGTCTTTCATGAATCGAAACTTCACTACGCCATCCTCCACTCGGATGTTTGTAATGCCTTTCTCCGTAGGTGTGCCGTCCCATGCGAGAGAATTTGGAGTAGAGTAGTCGGTGAACATGTCGTTTGTTGGAGTTGGAAACAAGTTAGTAGGCAAATTTTGTCCTTGATTGCCATCAGCCTCTACGAGATCATAGCAAGGGTTCACACCGTTATTGACTGCATTCCTATCCCAGATACCTTCGTCATAGTTGATGTGAAGAATCATGAGTCCACCACCTGGCAGGTAGCTGTCCCAACCAATGAGTTGGCGGTTTTCCAACGTGAAGAACTCATCCGGATTATTAGGTGTAACAATTCTATACGCTACATTATGCTCCGTCAGTTCTTCCAGTTCCATCACTTCTGCCGGTGTATCGATGTCGATGAAGTCAAGCCATCCTAGGCTGTATCGCTCAAAAGCAGAATGGGCGGGAGGAGTACGCGACTCATTGTTGTAGGCGCCCGTATCCATTACATCCCACTGCCCGAGTTGAGTACGGCTTTGCATCTGCGTATTGTAGATATCTGGCAGTCCCAACACATGCCCAAACTCATGACAGAACGTACCAATACCCTCCAACTGCGTTCCTGATGTGTATTTTAATTCACAACTGCAGGCATATCGTTCCACGCGCTTCTCGTCGAGAGTGATGTTTCCTCCCCAGGCTGACAGCGTCGAGGCGTGAGGCCAAATGGTATTCGTCGAAGCACCATAGCTCTCGCCAAAGCCGGCATAGATGACATATACGAAGTCCACGTCGCCGTCGTCGTTGAAGTCGTATTGCGAAAAATCTACATTCAAACTGTCATGCGCTATCTGGCAGGCATCCTGTATCATGCGGAAGGCCACGCGCTCGTTGCCCTGTGAGTCGTTCTGACCATAGTACTGCATGATGAAAGGCAGTTTGATGGGACCCACAACATCATACTCAGGTGTGAACTGTCCCATCGACTGTGCGATAAAATAGTCACGTGCACTTCCCGTTGCTTCATAATCGGAAAAACCTTCTTGGTTCATCATGTTTGTGAACAACTCGCGGGTGTAGTCTGGCTGGAACTCATTATCTGCGAACTGTACCATCAACACAAGGCCCTTGACTGTGCCCTTAGTAGGGAAAACACCGCCCATGACACGACAGGGAGAGGCCTTTGCCCTCTGTCTGTAATACTCACCGAAGTCGAGCGCCTGCTCCGTAGCATACTCCAACCGTCCGTCGGCCGCCCATCGCAGTTGTCGGCCATTTTTTGCTACCATCGCATGACAATGTTCGTCGCCTAACAATTGGAACTCAACGACCGTCCCATCGGGTTGCACGTGTTGATGCCAGCCCCGCCATGCAGGAAGAGCCTGTACGGTTGTAGCCATCATCAAGAGCAGAACACTAACAAAAAGATTCTTCACGTTCATTTGCTTATGATTTTCTTGGTTTGATGATTAGGAGTTTTTATGATATAGAGTCCTCTCTTGAAAGCCGGTGAATTGTCAGCCACGCGGCGCCCTTGTAAGTCATAGGTAGATGAGGAATAAGGGATAATGGATGATGTGGGGATACCAGTTGGAGGTTGCATTCCTTTTTCTGGTACTGCACGAAAACCATTGGCGATGTAACCAGATCGATTGTCTATGACGAGACCGATGACATGCAATTGCCTTTTATTGACCACCGTTGGAGGCAGCGTGAGTTCATAGTCGTGCGTATAAAGCTCTTGACCAATGAGTGTTCCTGTAAAGCAGTCCATACCTTTAAATCCTCCGAAGATGCCGAGTGCAAGATCGTTGAAGTAAACGTCAGTAGTGTGTTCCTCCTTCGTTTCCCATCCGTAGAACTCGCCATTCTTACCTCCAGCGAAGTAATTGGTCTGCGAATACCCCGTGATAGAGTCCTCCGTGAGTACATATGCGATATGATAGTCTACTTCTAAATCGTTGGCAGAGAAGTATTCCGAATGGATACTGATGGCCGTAGAGTCGGCATTCCAAGTGGCTGTCATTGTATAAGCGATAGGAGCATCGCCTGCAGTCTCTGTATTGAAGAGCCGCTGAATGTCAGAGAATGGGTCACCACCCATGCGACGATCCACCTTGCAGTAGGGAGCGCCCGTCATAGAATTGATGAAGTCGGTATAACTATATTCCGCATCTGCATCGATCTCCAGCACGTCGCCGCCATGAATGCTGATAGGAATGAACTGATCGGGATACTTTTCGAGCATCAATTGCATTCCCACCATACCACGTGGGCACCACCCGCACCAAAGACCCGTGTACTCCTCGCATACCACACGACGCTTGAACACAGGGTTCTTGACAAAGAAGTCAGCCTTCGCCTCGTTGTTCTGGGTGTAGGCATCGGCCTCACCATTCACCTCACCTATCCACACACGAAGATGGTGTATGCCTGGATCTGTGGTCGGAACGCTGATTTGGAATGTATCAGTCTGGTTGACAGCCACCTCATGGTCGAACGATGTCATTTGTTCCTCGTTGTCATCGAGCTGATAATGAAGTGTGTAGACCAACACATCGTTAGCCCCCACATTGCGCAGCGTACCTTTAAAAGTCACTTCTGTCGTTTCATAATCGGGTGTTTCGCCACTGATGCCACCCATGAGCATCTCATTGAGCGGCAGCTGGTCGCCTTCCACGACAGCTTGTATGCAAATAGACCCTCCCATGGAAGTCCAGCTATTCTTGCTGTTGTAATAGATAATGTCGCCATCGCTGAAATGCTCAAGGCTGCACCCAACGCCTTCAGCATCCTTGAAGCTGGCCTTATAGCCGATGGCCATATCCTCGCCCGTTATGACGTAAGGTGTATCGAGGACTATCTCATTCCAACCAGCCGGCAGGTCGCCGATTTTTTGTTTGTAGAGGGGTTGCGAATCGCGTGCCGATTTTTTGAAATACACATAGACATTGGTGGCGTTGGCAGCCAATCCCACGCGGACGGTGGTCACCTGGCAGCCCTTGTAGGGAGCAACAAAGGCAGCCGGAAAACTGACGTAGGGTGTTATGACGGCATTGGCATCGCCCCATCCGCCATCTATGTTAGGTCCGTAACGAAAAACCACCTGTGCCTGGATTTGAACAAACGATAAAACCGCCATACATATGCCCACCAACAGACGTGATGAAGAACAGCTAAAAAAATACATTACAAAAAGTAAAATAGTGAAAAGTGAAAAAGTGAGAATATGAAAAGTGAAAAAGAGCCAGAAGCGAAGCCCCGTCGACGAGTTTCTTGCTTCCAGCTCTTTTGTTAATGATTAATTACTTCACAACGACCTTGCGGGTCTTGTTGTCAACTGTCACGATACGGAAGCCGTGCTGCGACATGCCTGTGCGCTGTCCGGCTGCGTTGTAGACCTTCTGGTCGCCGTTGGCTACGGTCGTCACTTCGTTGATGCCCGTCGGTCCAAACTCTGAGACATAGTCGTTGGAGAGGTTCGACTCACCTTCTGCCCATACAGCAGCAACGGCATAAACATGTCCTTCAGCCACCTCCGGATTATCGAGATAAGTGAGTGCGTTCACCTCTGTGGCAATAAGTTCATCGTCTCGATAAACGTTGTAGCCCTTCATGGTCAACTTCGACTGCGAACCATAGAGCGGGGTGTAGGTGATATCGTCGAGGAAGGCCACAGTGTAGCTGCCATACGAACAGTTGCGAATGGCAAAGAACTTCGCATCGGCAGGCAGAGTGTACTCGTACTGACGCCAATCGGTTGTGCCACCCAGTGAGTCGCGATCGAGCACAACGAAGTTCTCTGGCTCCTGATCAGTGGTACTGTAGAGGATTTCGAACACCTGCGGGTCGCTACCTTCATTAGGTACACGATACCAGAAGTTGATGTCGGTTCCGCCCAGCACTTCGGATGAGATGAGCCAGTCATCCTGTTCAAGTGTAGCATCAACGCCATTGGAAGCAGCCCAGCACGACAGCACCTTGTCGCCCGACATTGGGGTCAGCATGGGGAAGCGCTCCAGACTGAAGCCAGCCTCCACGGGAGCCCATACCTGCCAAGCCTTCGGCTCGAATGCGTTAGCGATTTCCGGTCCTCCGAAATAGACGGTCTGTGTGCCGTCACCGTCGTAAGTCAACCAGTCACCAATGCCCTCGATGATGAACGAGTCGTAGTCGTCGAAACCATCAGTCACGGCATCAGTGCGCTCGTCAGTTGCGGGAGCCTCCCAAGTCAGGGCAACACCATTTCTGGAAGTTGTACCCTGCAGATTCTCTGGGGTGGGGAGGCTGTTGCCCTTGACGAAGAGTTTCACCTCGCCTGTTAAGTCGTTATCGACATTGGCATCGCCTTCAGCTACCACCTGAGCGTTGTAGACAAAGGTCTTTGAGGCGTCATGCTTTGTGGTCTTCACCTCAAATTCCATCTGAGCCGTCTCATTGTTCTGCAACTCGACACCCTGCAAAGCATCCACTTTCTCGCCATCGCGATAGAGTTCCACAGTGTAGTCCGCAGCTGTTTCCGTACCATAGTTGGCAAGGCCCACGGTGACAGTCGTACAATTGCCAGCCTCGATGCGCTTTTCGCCTATGGAGATGTTCTCCAGCGCGATGTCGTTGGCCACGCTCTCGTCCACTTTGATAGCGTCAATATAGATGGCGGCACTGGCATCAGCTGCATATCCCTGGAAAGCGAACTGCACGCTGCGCTTGCCTGGAATCAGCTGGACAGCACTGCGGCTCCAGCCATCACAACCATTATTATAAGGTATGGTAGCCACTTCCTGCCAACCTTCATCGTCGTAGTTGGCCATGATGGTGAGTACCAAGTCCTCGGGCTCTGCCTCGAAGCCATGATACATGTAGAACGACAGTTCAGGAGCCACTGCTGAAGAAAGTCCCACGCGCGGTGAGGTCATCACCTGGTTGTTGCTGTCGTCGTCAACACGATTGAACATCAGCATGCCCTTGTCACCCTGATAAGGCTTCACGGCCAGTCCGCTACCATCTACTTCGCCCCATGCGTAGTAATAGGTGTCAGCAAAGAGAGTCCAGCATTGGTTGTTGATACCGGCCATACCGTAGAAGTCGAACGACTCCTCGTAAGGCAACGGGTAAGGTTCACCAAGCGTAATGCCGAACATATTACCAGAACTCCTGCCGGCATCGTTCACGGCTGCCAACATGTAGTCGACATACTCCTGCTGCCACCAAATAGTCTTATCAGCATCGGTCAGGGTGAAGTCTGTCGTCAGGTCGGAAGCCTTCTCCCAATGGTCGTCCCAATTATACTCATTGTAGCGGAACAACTGATACTTCACATCATCGGGATTCACATAGCCGCCATGTTCGCCCACGGCGCCAACCTTCTCCCAGGTAACTTCCGTCTGGTTGTTCTCATTCATGCGAGCCTTCACGTTGGGAATTGAGCCAGGTACGTCGAGACCTACCCAGTTCTCCACGATATTCTCCTCGCCCTGTCCTTCCTCGTTGAAGGCCACCACGCGATAAGAGTGCATGCCGTTGGTCACGTCCTCGTCCACCCAAGTCAGGGCATCGCCAGGATTGGGAGCCTCGAAGGTCATAATGGCTCTCTGGCTGCCGTCTTTGTAGATGTCAATGTTGCTGATGGTGGTCAGAGGCTCCTGCTTATAGGTCTCTGTAGGAGCATTGAACGTGATGGTGTTCTTCAGTTCACCCATCGGAGCAGCCTCGGCCTTCAGGTCGGTCACCTTGCCCGGTCCGCTGTAGTTGGCATAGAGGTCAACAGCAATGTCGTCCATCATGATATTCACGCTGTTGCCCTCAGTGTTGCTGTGGAACACCAGTCGGTACATGCCGTCTGCCTGTACGTTGAAGATGTACACATAGTCCTTGTTGGGCTCCATGTCGATATCGGCAATCAGCGTTTCATTGCCTGTAACGGAGGTCGAATTACCATCGGTCAGCATGAGCTCCATAGACTCGTGATACATATATTGGTCGAGACTTTTGAAGGTAATACGATAGTCGTTACCAGCCTTTAGTTGCATGGGCAGTGAGATGAGGTAGTCGTCGTTGTTCGTAGCCTCATAACCCGTCTCTGGGTCAGTGACGCCGTTACCCGACATATAAAGACACCCGTTCATAAATGTCCACGAATGCTGATCGTTATTGGCATCGATTACCGTCCAGACATCGAAGTCGGCCTGTGTGTCGAACCTCTCGACGAACGGTACCACATACTCCGCACCTGCCGACACCAAGTCTGTGGTGACACCTACGCCCTGCATGTCGCCGTTCTTGGCAATCACCATATAGTAATAGCGGTTGCGGACAGCAGGCATGGGCTCGCTGAAGGAGGTTTCCGTCAAGCCATCTGCAACGATGATTTCATCGGGATAACGTACCACCTGATAGTTCATATTAGCATCGTCCACAGGACCGCCATGCATTGTAGCCGTAGGAGCATCCCAATCCAGCACGATATTCCTACCGTCATCAGCATTGATGGTCAGGTTCAGCACACCTGCAGGCACATCTTGTCCCACGAAAGTGTTCAAGCGGCGCATCGGCCCCATTCCGGCATCGTTGGCAATGCTAATCTCAACGACATGTGCACCTTCGCTTAACGGCTGACGCAGCACAGCCTCCATACCGGCTGTCACCTCAAGGAAATCCTTGTTGCCGTCGATGTTCACGATGGCTGTCAGGTCGCCCGTCAGGGCAGCCCCACTGGTATAGGTAGTCGTGGGAACGGTGAAGCGCAGTCTACCGTCGGAATAGCTGATGTTCGTCGGAGCAGCGGGTGCCTCAGCCTTCACGAAGGGGATATACAAGCCCATGAACTGCTCACTTTCTGGCAGGTCGGCAACCTTTTCACAATGGGCCGTTGTCAAGTCGATAGTGAACAAGGCAGCTTCAAAAGTATTGTTGTCAACAACAGTCCAATAGACGGTTCCCGTTACAGGGTCTGTAGCGGCCGACATCACGTTGGCCGAGAGAGCCATACCCGTATCTGTGGTACCTACTTCTGTGCAGGCGCCAGTTGTCTTATCGATGCTGAACAGCTTCCCTCCGTCTGTAAACGAAATGCCGTAGAGGTTACCTTCCTTGTCGAGAATCAGTGTCTGAATAAACTGGTCTGTAGGACCAATTTCCGTCAACTCGAAAGTATTCAGGTCGAGGGTTACCAGCGGTTTTCCGTTTCCCCAAGTTACAGCATAAACGACATCGGCAACAGGATCGTAGACAGCCGTCTGACGGAAATAGTAGTTCCAGTCGGGCGTGCTTTCCTGAAGAACCTTCGTCTCCAACTTCTGCCAAGTCACGGCATCGTAAATGTCAACGTGGGCACTCATCAGTGAGTTCCAATTCTCATCATACTCTCCAGTCAAAGATGAATAATAGGCATAAAACTTACCTTGGGCATAGAAGCCGGCCATTGGTTGAATAATCTCGGTCGTGGCTTCCTGATGGTAACGAAGCGTAGAAACCGGATTAAACGAATAGATGTATGGCGGCAACGATGACGGCGTACGATAGCTGCCATCTTTGTAGTTCAAGCCATACAACAAAACCTCGTCAGCCACGTTGGGCAGTGCCTCAATGTGCCTGGGAGTTTTCATCGTTTTTGTAACTGCGGTTTGCTGCTTCTGAACATAGTTGAACACCTCCGATGGCGGTGTGTTGAACTTGTTGCTCGGCGCAAGCCTGATGTGCCCGGCCTTCGCCGGTTGCTTGTCTTGCCCGTCGACAGCCTTACCGCTATGCGTGGGAGCTAACGACTGAGCGAATGCCGAACTTAAGGCGAACAAACAAAAGCAAACAAATGTCATTTTTTTCATCATAAACTCTTGCTTTTTTGGGATTAAACATTCAGGTTAATAAAACTCGCTGCAAATATACAAATAAAAAACCAACCACACAAGCGTTTGTAAGAAAAAATGTTGTTTTCATGGAAAAAAAAATTAATTCTTTACAAACCACTTTGTGCGATCACTTTCCCTAGCTTCTCAGAGCGCTTAAGCTTTTACTCTTCAGTGTTGTCTTCCGGAAGCTTAAAATTCAGCGGGATGGTGTACTTCACGTTTACGGCCTCACCACCTTTCCGTCCGGGTATCCAGCGCGGCATGGCCATCACCACATTCAGGGCAGCCTCGTCGAGCTCGGGCGCCACGCTTTTTACGATTGCCGCATCACGCACCGCTCCACTCTTGTCCACGACAAATGAGACGATGACACGCCCCTCAATGCGCTGTTCTATGCACGACTGCGGATAAGTCAGATTCCCGCCTATCCAGGACATCATAGCCGAGATACCCCCAGGGAATTGCGGCATCTCGTCCACGACGTCGAAGGTCTTTTCCTGATCAAGGGTATCGGTCCTCACTTCCACCACACTCTGTCGTAAATTGTTTACACTCGGATGGGCGAAAGCCACCAAGGTCATTGCGCCCACTGTCAGCAAGGTCAATGCTCTAAGACATTGCCAGCCATTTGTCTTCTGTTTCTTCATATTCCTTTCTTTATGGTCATCGTCTGCAAAGATAATACATTCTCACGAATTTCCCTCAATTCTTACACATAAATTATTGTATTTAAACCATTATTTGTCACCTCATTATTATTGGGTATAGGCAAAACCATTATTTTTAGGTATTGCACGAACGGGGAAATGTACATACCTTTGCAACCGACAATTTGGGTAAGATAATGAATAACAGATAGATTTAATCTTGTTCGCTAAAAATAATGTTTTGTAAAGGAAAAAGGCTGTCGCGATGACAGCCTTTTCCTTTTGACAGACATCATAGAGAGAAAATTTTTACTTAAACCCTTTTACTCTCTGAAAAAAAAGTTGTATCTTTGCAGGCCATAAAAGATTACTGACTTATGATGAATTACCTGATCAGCGAAGCCATCGGCGACATCGCCGGGAGTGCCTACGAAGGCCGTTCGCGCCGCATTAAAGACTATAACAAGGTGAAAATGTTCAGCTCGAGGGCGCACTTCACCGATGATACCGTATTGACCTTTGCCTGCGCGGAAGCATTCATCGACCATCTCGACATGACGATGAACCTCTGGAAGTGTGCCAACGAGCATCGCCACGCGGGTTTTGGCGGCAAGTTCAAACTCTGGATGGCCAGCCATTATCCCCAGCCTTATCGCAGTCTCGGCAACGGCTCCGCCATGCGTTGCTCGTCGGCAGGATGGCTGGCAAAAACCGAGGAGGAATGCATCCGTATGGCAACCGAAACGGCAGCCCCCACGCATAACCACCCCGAAGGCATCAAAGGCGCGGTGGCTACAGCCCTCACCATCTTCCATCTGAAAAGTGGAAAGGACAAGGAATTCATCCGAGAAAACATCCTGAATGCGTATTATCCCGACTGGGCCAATCAGCGCTATGCTGATTTCCACGATGACTATTCCTTCAATTCCACCTGTGCCGGCACCGTAGGCCCCGCCATCATCTGTTTCCTGGAGTCGAGCGACTATGTGGATTGCATCAAGCTGGCCATCGCCCTTGGTGGGGATGCTGACACCCTCGCCGCCATCGCCGGCCCTATGGCCTACGCCCATTACCACCACATGCCCGATGCCCTTGTCTATCAGGCCATGAAGAAACTTCCCGACTGGATGGCGGATGTCAGCGAGCGCTTCGACAAACGAGTGAATGAAGGGTAAGGTACCGTTCACAAGCCTTGTGAAAAACTTTTTTCTTCAGAATAAGCTTTAATCCAAGAAAAAGTTGTATCTTTGCACTGTCAAATGAAAATAATCTATGAACTATCCGTTAATATCAGAATATATAGTGGCCATAATGGCGGCAGAAGACAACTTCAAGGAGTTGACCAATCATCGTCCAGTATTGGATGATGACGGTCAACCCGTGATGACATTACCGCCATGGAACGATGTTCAAAAAAGAGATAGATTTGGAGTACAGGAATTATCACATGTGGTGAATTGTTATTTTTGAAGTTAAGAAAAATAGTTATAAATTTAGATATATGAGTGAAGATGATTTAGAAATAATTATGCGAAAAGAATATGACACTGCTATTCATGACTTTTATGAAAGTGATAGCTATAATCCACTTTTCCATATGTTCAGGGATTTCTTGTTCAAATTGGAAGGTATCATTACCGATAACTCTTTATTTCAAAGGAGTGGAATGACAAGGAAGGCATATAACAACAAGGCAAAAGAGGTTTTTATTGAATTGTGTAATGAATACGCAGTTCAATATAGAATAAATATTCAAGGGTTTATTGATGCTGCTAATTCTATTTGCTATGAATACACACGTAAATTTACCTAAATGGCTTGACGACTTAATATTCGGAAAGTTAGGAGCGAAATATTGTCCTTCTAATTCTGATATGACTGTTATTGATTGGGACAAGAACAATGTCCTCAATTACTTGGGTACTTACTTTCCTCGGAGTTATGCTGAAGCGTATTGCATTTTTTGTCATCTATTCCAAACACAACCAAACCTTTTTTCTCAGAAAGAAGATCTTTCAATTTTTGATTTCGGTTGTGGAACCGGCGGAGAAATAATAGGCCTTTTGGATGCTATTACCAATAACATCCCCACTATAAAAAGAGTAAATGTTAAAGCGTTCGATGGTAATCGTCATGCTTTACGCCTATATGAGAGGATATTTGAAGAATATAAGTGTCATTTAAACTACGAGGTAAAGACTCAAGTTGTTCCTCTTGAAATTGAAGACTTTTATGACCTTAGTGTTTTATTATCTGTTCTCCAAGACGAGTTTGATCTTGTTATGACATTCAAGGCTATATGTGAATTTGTTACCAAGGACAGGTTTGAAAAGCAAAATCCATACGCTCACATCGTCAGAAATTTCATTCCTAAACTTAAATCAGAAGGATTGATGGTACTTGATGATGTCACAACATACAATAATGTGTCTCAAGATTGGCTTCCGAAGATGATGGACACAGGCTTGACAACGGTTTCTAATTGTCAAGTTCTCATGAGAAACGAGGGTTACAATCAAACATTTACTGTACATCATTCAAACAGGGATGCGGATGTGAGTAAGGTTGCTTGGAGAATAATTAAAAAACATATAAGTATATGAGAAAGGAATGGTTTGTTGACGAAGGCTTAATGGATAAGTTCGAGAAGGAAATCTTATATGCTACTCTCGAGAATAAATCAATTGTTGTCTCGGGGAGTGCAGGCAGTGGGAAATCGCTCATTGCGGTAACCATAGCCAAACGCATAGAAGAAAAAGGACTTGGTGAACGTAGAATAGTTGTTTATACCAAAGCATTAGAAGAGTATATCCGGGAGGGTATTAAGACACTGAACTTTAATTGTAACTTAACACATCATGATCCTTGGAAATGGAGAAGTGTTGAGAAGTGGGATAGTAATGGAAACAGATATTTTGAAAAAGAATTATATTGTCCTCATGCAGATTATTTTGTGGTTGATGAAATCCAGGATTTTTCAATAAAAGATATCCAGCTTTTTATTGAATCCACAGATAAGTTCTGTTGCTTTTTTGGCGACATGGCTCAGTCTGTGTATCAGAAAGGCAAGATAACCATGAAACAGGTCTTAAAATCTATACCTGATTCAATGAATCCGAAAGAATATACTTTATATTACAACTATCGATTGCCTATAGGCATAGCAAAAGTAGCGCAATATGTTGGTATGAATCTCGAATCTTTTGAAGAAGGAAAATATAAAAGTAAAGAAACAACCATACCGAGAATTATTAAGGAAGATAATAATGATATTCAAATTAAGTTAATTGCCGATTATTGTAAGGAGCATATAAACTCGGAAACTGCAATTTTAGTTCCATATAAATTGGATGTGATTAACGTTTGTACAAAACTCAAAGAATTTGGAGTTAATTGCGAAATGAAATATGATGTTCCTGACCCATTTAAAGAGGCTGCTAAAAGAGGAAAGAAAATTAGTGGTATTCCTGATGAACAATTTAGGAGTGTTGACACTCTTGATTTTTCTACAAATAATGTAAAGGTATTAACTTACCATAGTTCCAAGGGATTGCAGTTTCAAACTGTCTTTTTACCATGGATTAATCAAAATCCACAATTTGCTGGTGAAATGCGGACGCCATTATATGTTGCAATGACGCGTACATACAGAGATCTTTTCATTCTTCATCAGGGCTATTTGCCTTATCCTCTTTCATCAATTCCCAAGGAATTATACAGAACAACAATAACAGATATCGTTAAAGACAAATAATTATGAGATATTATATTCCAACCACTATACTGAATATAGGGAACATTCTTTCATCGGATTCTATCTCGCCAGAATCATTCTATTATAGGCGGGGCTTTGGGAATCCACATTGGTATATTGTTGAAGAGAATTGTATTCCCAATGTTTTACTCTTATATAAATATCCATTCAAGTTCATACGTCCAGATAGCGAGTTAGAGGATCGCCCTGTACTTATAGCTATAGATTCTTCTGAAGAGTTTGTCTCTGTAAGTGACGAGGTGGTTGCATGTGACCACACTATCTATTTTGATTGGAATACTGAGTTCATATTTTTCTGTCAAGAAGATAAAATTTCCGCACTTTCATTATCACAATAGTTCGTTAAAATTTCAATATACGGCCTAACGGCTATGCCGCGCAGCCAAAGAGTTCTTTGAAAATGTGATTAATTAAAGTTTGGTTCGGTCGG
>CADCIB010000039.1 GCA_902801375.1 uncultured Prevotellaceae bacterium
TCCCATTCCGAACAGAGCAGTTAAGCCCGCCATCGCCGATGGTACTGCAATGCAATGCGGGAGAGTAGGTAGCCGCCTTTTTTTGATGAGCGTCCTCCGATTCGGTCAGCCGATTCGGAGGACGTTTTTTGTGTGTGTATACATTGTCAGAACAATCTTTGTTTTTTTGTGATGATGAAAAATGTGGGAAAATCATTTGCAGGTTCGCGGATAATTGTTTACTTTTGCAGCTGATGATCTATGTCGATGTTATTTTACCCTTGCCGCTGGAGGGCCTCTTTACGTATAGGCTTCCAAAAGACATGCATGCCCTAAAGGGCGTGCGTGTGTTGGTGCCGCTGGGTAAGAGCAAGAAATATATAGGTCTGGTGGCTCGTGTGCATGAAGATAATCCTTCGTTCGAAGTGCGTGATGTTGATGAAGTTCTTGACATTAAGCCTGTTGCCACAGACAGTCAATTACAATTGTGGCAGTGGATAGCCGACTATTATCTCTCGCCGCTTGGTGAGGTCTTCAATGCTGCTTTGCCACAAGGACTGAAGGTGAACGGTGTGTATAAGCCCAAAATGGAAGTATGTATAGGACTTCCTGAACCTATGCAGACGGAAAGGATGCTGCATATAGCGCTCGACATGTTGCGTCGTTCGTCGAAACAATACAGCGTTTTTACTACTTTCCTGGAAATGTCAGGCTGGACATCGGCCTTTGAAGAGGGGCAGGCGTCACCAGCTTCTTTTTGTCCGGAGGAAGTGTCGCGCGATGAACTAATGAACACATCGCACTGTAGTTCGTCTGTGCTGAAACAGTTGATGGACAAGAAGTTTCTGTATGTGTATGAGAAAGAAGTGGGGCGTCTGAACGATTTGCATGAACCGCATTTTGAGAATATCAAACCGCTGAGTGTCGTTCAGCAGGATGCCTATAACCAGTTGCTTATGCAGTTTCTGCGGAAGAAGGTGGTGTTGTTGCACGGTGTGACATCAAGTGGCAAGACCGAAATCTACATTCATCTGATCAAACGGGCCATCGACCGGGGCGAACAGGTGCTCTACCTTTTGCCCGAGATTGCATTGACGGTTCAGATGCGTGAGCGATTGCAACGAGTTTTTGGCAATCGTCTGGGCATTTACCATTCAAAATACTCCGATGCAGAGCGCGTGGAGATCTGGCAGAAGCAACTGTCGGGGAATCCCTACGATGTCATTCTTGGTGCGCGTTCGGCTGTGCTACTACCCTTCCAACGGCTTGGGTTGGTGATTGTTGACGAGGAGCATGAAAACAGTTTCAAGCAGCAGGACCCCATGCCCCGCTACCATGCCCGCAGCGTGGCCATCATGCTGGCGCAGATGAGTGGTGCCAAGGTGCTATTGGGAACGGCAACTCCGTGCGCAGAGACGTATTACAATTCGAAGTGCGACAGTAGCAAATATGGCTATGTGGCGTTGACTCAACGTTATCAGGGACTGATGCTTCCCAAGATAGAGGTGGTTGACGTGAAAGACCTGCAACGCAGGAAGATGATGACCGGCCCTTTCTCGCCCATGTTATTGTCGGCCATCCGACAGGCGCTCAAGCAGGGCGAACAAGTGATACTGTTCCAGAACCGCCGCGGTTTCACTCCGATGGTGGAGTGTAAGGTGTGTGGATGGGTGCCTCATTGCGAACATTGTGACGTGTCGCTGACCTATCACAAGGCGACCGGCCAACTCAGCTGCCATTATTGCGGCTATACCTACCGAGTGCCGGAGGCCTGTCCCAACTGCGGCAACACCGACCTTCATGGTCGTGGTTTCGGCACGGAAAAGGTGGAAGACCGTTTGATGGATATCTTTCCCGATGTTCGCGTGGCACGCATGGATCTGGACTCCACGCGTTCGCGTCAGGCCTATGAACGCATCATCAACGACTTTTCAGCAGGTCGGACTGATGTGCTCATTGGCACGCAGATGGTGACGAAGGGCTTAGATTTCGACCGTGTATCGGTGGTGGGCATCCTGAATGCCGACTCCATGATGAACGTCCCAGACTTCCGAGCCTATGAGCAGGCGTTTATGATGATGATGCAGGTGGCTGGGCGTGCTGGGAGGAAGAATAAGCGCGGACTGGTGATGCTGCAGACGAAGAACCCAGATCACCCAGTTGTTCGCCAGTTGGTGAGCAACGACTATGAAGGGTTTTACCACAATTTGGTTCAGGAGCGTGCTGCCTTCCGCTATCCACCTTTCACTCGGCTGATTTATGTCTACTTGAAGCACCGCGACGAACAGGTGGTCAATACGGCTGCCATTGAGATGGGATCGCGTCTGCGCCAGTTGTTCGGAACGCGTGTCTTGGGGCCTGACAAGCCTGCCGTTGCCCGTGTCAAGTCGCTGTTCATCCGGAAACTCGTCTTGAAATTGGAGCTGTCGCTCAACGCAAACCAAGTGCGCCAGGCCTTGAGGGCGGTTCAAGGCCAGCTGCTGGAAGACAAGCGTTACGCCAATCTTCAACTCTATTACGACGTCGATCCGTTATAGTTAAAATCATATTACATCGTTACTTTTTTGCTGATTTTTTTTGTTCATTATAAAAATTATTGCTACCTTTGCATTGATTTATACTAGACTGCTTATGAAGAAATTTTTTACTCTTTGCGTACTTTGTTGTGTGTACACCCTTCTGTTAGCCCAAAACAGACTGGTTTTGGTGGAAGAGTTTACGAACTCGGGCTGCGGTCCTTGCGCGACATGGTCGCCGGTGCTCGACTCTGCAATCAACTATCGTTTAGGTGATTGTATTGCCATCAAGTATCATTCAAGTCATCCCGATCCGAACGACGAGTTTTACAACTATCAGCCCAATGCTCATCAGGCACGCTTGGACTTCTATCATGTGACTGGTGTGCCCACTACGGTGGTGAACGGCGAGGAGTTGAATGACCGCTCGTTTGCCATGATGAACACGGCCATTAGTTATTGCATGAAACAACCCGCGGTGTGTAATCTGAACGTGAGTAAGCAACTCGACGGCTTTCAGCTTTCCGTGCAGGCCGACCTCACACCTTATAATAATATAGAGAATGGAAATGTGCGCCTGTTCGTAGCTGCCATCGAGGAGCATTATGTCTCGCCGACAGCTTATTCGAATGGTGAGCGCGAAGTGAACTATACGATGCGCCGGATGATCACTCCCGATAACGGCTATCAGTTGTCAGAAGGAACGCTGAACGCCGGGCAGACCTATACGTTCACGGGCGATTGGACCATCGATTTCTTTGGAAATGTGGAGCAGTTGGGCGTGGTGGCCTTCCTGCAGGACATGGAGACGAAAGAGGTGCTGGCCACGGCCTATACAGGTCCTGGAGCGGAAGGTGAGAACCAGCTGGCTTTGCAGAACCTCATTGACACACCCGACCTCATCTGTGTTCCTAACTTCTACGGGAAAGTGATTTTCCGCAACAACGGTGCCAATGCGTTGACCTCAGCAACACTGAACGTGAAGGTGAACGGTGTGGTGAGACAATTCCCGTGGACCGGACATTTGGAATATCTGCAGCGCGACACGCTGGAATTCGAGAACTTTACGGAGTTTGAACTTGTCAGTGAGGGCAAGAATCAGGGTAAGGTGTGGTTCACCGACGTCAATGGCAGCGAGGCCGTGAGCAATTCGCGCACCTTCTCGTTCGAGAATTCTATACAAGCCACCTACGATGTTCAACTGAAGATCTATACCGACAAGAAACCAGAGGAGATTACGTGGAAACTGTATGATTCCTCTGGCGATGTGGTTCGTGAGGGAGGTCCTTATACAGAGCCCCGCAAGTTCGTGACCGAGAACCTGCAATTGACAAAAGACGACTGTTATCTCTTGGAATTCCTTGATGCTGGCGGCGACGGCATTAAGGGTAAGAGCGGCAATGGCTATTTTCAGTTGTTCCAGCTGAACGAGGAAGGCAAGGGTTCGCGCATTGCACAAGGCTACTACGAGGGTGCCGTGTTCGACCTTTATTTCAACCTTACCGGCACTCCGAAGCAACCGCGCCTCGTGGTGTTCGAGGAGTTCACCAATACCAGTTGCGATCCCTGCGCCGACTTCTCACCATCGTTCGACAGAATCATCCATGAACGGATGGGCGAGATGGTGGCCATCACCTATCACTACAACTTCCCCTCCGCCAGCGACCCGTTCTATCTGGCCAATCCCGGGGAAGTGATGACGCGTGCCGGTTTCTATGGTGTTTCAGGTGTTCCGTCGATGTTCGTGCTGGGCGAACACGTGGGATCTTACGGCTATGAGGAGTATCTTGACTCTTATGTCGATGGCGCCCGACAGACGGTAGAGAAAGTGAAGGTAGAGGCCGAGGCCACCTTGAACGGTCAGGAATTGACGGTTGACGTCGATCTGACGCCGATAGACGTAGCCGACGACAGCCAACTCCGCCTGTTCTCTGTGGTGGTGGAAGAACGTGTGGAATGGGATTCCCCCGCAGCCAATGGCGAGCGGGCCTGGAACTATGTCATGCGGAAGATGCTACCCAATGCCGATGGACTGTCATTGGCAGGAAAACTGGCGCAGGTGACACCTACCCACCAACAGTTGACGTGGAATGTGGAGAACTTCACCGACGAGACAGAATTGGGCATCGTCACCTTCGTTCAGGACATGTCGACCAAGGAGTTGCTGGGAGCAGTCTATACACCCCGCCCCACAGGCAGCACATCGGCAGCGAAAATCCTGGAAGTGATCAATACTCCCGACCGTATCTGCACACCGCAGTTCTCATCGCGCTGGGTGGTGCGCAACATTGGTAAAAAGACACTGACGCAAGCCAACCTGAACGTGAGAGTCAATGGCACGGTGCAAACAACGTCTTGGACGGGTAAGTTGGAGTATCTGGAAATAGACACGTTGGCCACACCCATGTTCGAGGACTTTGACTTGGTCGATGAGGGGTTGAATGAAGTGGAACTGTGGCTTTCCGACCTGAATGGAACTGAGAGCGAGAGTATCCATCGCACGCTCACTCTCAGCAATGCCCATAAAGCCCAGCATTCCGTGCGCTTGACGCTCATGACCGATAACAAGCCCGAAGAAATCACTTGGAAACTCTACGACTCTGCCGGTGAGGTGGTTGACGAAGGTGGTCCCTATACCGAGGCTCGGAAGAAGCAGACACATGTGTTCAATATCAGTGCCGACGACTGCTACATGTTGGAATTCTCTGACGCTGGCGGCAATGGCATCACAGGCGAGAACGGCCGCGGCTACTATCTGTTGCAGGAAGTCGGCGAGGACGGCAAGGTGCGTCTTTTGGTGCAGGCCGACTTTACGACGGCTATCCACGACGTGTACTTCAGTTTGGAGAACACCAGTGCCACAGGCATTGCTGATGAAAGATTAAAAACGGAGAACGGAGAGTCACTCTATGACCTGCAGGGAAGACGCATGTCAAGCTACTCGTCAACATCAAACAAGGGCGTGTATATCCTGCGTCAGTCTGAGCAAACAAAGAAAGTAATCAAGAATTAACAATAATAATAGGAGTTCATATTATGAAAAGATTGTTTACAGTTATGATGATGGCATTGGCTGGCTCTTCGGCCTTTGCCCAGTGGAACACCAATGCCACTCCGAAATGCCTGATGGGCATAGAGTACACCGACCCGGAAACGGGAGAAGTGCGTAAAGGTGGCGACTATTACATCTGTGAACCCAAGGTTGCCCGCACGCCCGACAAGAAGACGTGGATATCCTGGAAGACATGGGGCCACAAAAAGATTCGCGACATCAACCGCTATGCCGTACGCACCTACCTGCAGTTGCTCGACCGCGACGGCAATCCACAGTTTGAGGAACCCATCATGGTGAACGACCACATGACCGATTCCTGGTGGTCGGATTACGCATTACTCGTGGCTGCCGACGGTTCGGCCATCGTCACCATTGCCGATCAGCGCTTTCAGGAAGCAACCATCGACGACACTTATACTTACACCAGACCCATCTATGATGAGGAAGGAAATGCACAGTATGACGAGGAAGGAAACTTGATAGAAGAGGAAGTGACAGGAGTACTCGAGCACGGCGATCATTCGTGGCCCTCCATCTATAAGATTGACCAGGAGGGGAACTTCCTCTGGGGACTTGATGGCATGGAGTTTCCTGAGTACGATAATACGATGTATACCAATGCTTTCGTAGTGGGCGATGATACCTATTTCGTTTTCGTCAATACCAATTATGAATCAACCGTATCGACAGGTTACATTCAGCGTATCACCGACGATGGCGTTACCGTATGGGAGGAGCCCAAGGTGCTGGAATGCACGAACCCTTTGCAAGTTGTCGTGTTGCCTACCAACGACGACGAAATCCTTTTGTTCGACACCACCAACGAAGGTTCACGCGTGCAGCGTACGACCCGCGACCTCGAACCGGTGTGGGGTGAACCAGTCATCTACGACGAACATGCGTATGGCGGCTATGAAATGAACCATTATGACATCCTGCCTGACGGCAGCGGTGGCGCCTGCATTGCCTTCCAGCGCTTCATGGGAAATACCTCGCATAATATACGTGCACAGCACGTCTACGAGGACGGATCGCTCGGGTTCGGCCTGACCGGTCTTGATGCTTATAATGCAGATGCCTACGACCACGCATACCAAAGCCTTGCTGTGAACCCTGAGACAGAAGAGATGCTTGTGCAGTTCGCCTCAGAACTCGGCTCTACAGGCAACGTGATGCACCAAAAGTTCTCATTCGACGGCGAATATCTCTACGATGAGCTGGGCATGTCGATTGCCAGTAAGAACAAATATACCAATACTTACATGTTCGGTCTCGTGGGCGTCGGTTCGCTGAAGTGTGGCGACTGGATTGCTGTCTACCGCGACCTTGCAGCCTATAACCATGAGTCTTTTGTGATTCGTCGCTACGACCAAAACGGAGAAAGGGTGTGGACAAGGACCATTGGTCGTGACCTCGCTCCCGACGGTGTCCAATTGGTGGTGGAGGAGGAGGCTGCCTATCTCTTCTATCGTGAGTACGCAGAGGGTAAGGAACCAGGGTTTAAGATTTTCCGCATTGGAGTCGACGGCTCCTATGATGTGAGCTATCCCGAACCAGAGATTCCCAATGGTATTGAAAACAACACTTGCAAACCAACAACGGCCAACCGCTACTTCACTGTCGACGGCAGGCAGATTGCTCAGCCACAGCGTGGATTGAACATTGTCAAACAAGGAGACGGCAGCGTTCGTAAGTTCTCTGTTGAATAATGTGCTACTTATCATTCACTTTAATATTAACTAAAAAAAACAGGATTATGAAAAAGCTATTTTCTACTTTGGCTTTGGCAGTCTTCGGCGTGCTGAGCATGTCGGCACAGATGATTGCCTACTCGGTATCCGCCAATGTGGCGGCAGAGCCGGGTGAACCTACTGTGATTGACCTGCAGGGAACTGTGGGTTCAGATCTCAGTGGCCTGATGATTGACGCTGAGGGCAATATGGAGTTCAACAGTGTTGAGGATGCCAAGGGATTCCCCATTGGCTTCGAATTCCGTTACAACGGACAGAAGATGACGCATTTCCTCATCGGCTCAGATTTGGAGATTCAGCTCTCGCCGACGGAAACCATCAGCACTGAAATTCACAAGAACATGATTACGGGATTCACCACCGAAGGCATTCATGACGTCATTGGTATGTTCCCGCGTGAAGGTGTCTACGGTTTGGATAACACCCAAATCAGCTACTGGCTTGAAGGCAACGAGGGAAACCGTGTCTTGTGCATTGAGTACAAGGACATCGACTTCGGCAACGGTGGCGGCTGGGGCACTAACGGCGAGTTCTGCGGTGCCGACGCTACGATTCAGTACCGCCTCTATGAGCAGAGTGGCAACATTGAGATGAAGGTCAAGGGATTTGAACCTACCGACCCAGGACGTTACAACTTCTTCCGCATGGGTATCTTGGGCGATTCCAACGACTTCATACAGGTACATGCATGGGATGGCTCTGTTGTCTCAGCAAGCGACAACAGCATCTCCTACAATGCCGACAACTATCCTGCCGACGGAATGGTCTACACCTTCCAGGCTCCCGAGCCTTGTGTGGCTCCCACCGCTTCGGGCAGCGGCCTGGAACTGACCTCTACTTCTGACCAGATTTCAGGTACGTTCGTTGCTGGCGATGGCGACCACTACATCGTGCTGGCCACGACCGACGACCAACTGAGCGAGAAGCCTGCCGACCAGACGAAATATCATGTAGGCGACGTGATTGGCAATGCCACGGTCATCGCTATTGTTGAGGGCAATGAATTCAGTGGGGCTACAGGCATGGCTCAGGGCACATACAATGTCTTCGTCATCGCTTTCAACAGCCTCTGTATGGATGGCCCGCTGTATTGTGCTGACGTTCTTAGCAACTCCATCGCTTTGAAGCCCGGAGCACCCGCTTCGTTGGTGGTAGCTAATGCCGACAGAGATTTCATGACGCTGAAGGCTGAAGACTGTGGCTCACAGATGGTCATCGCCATCACCGATGTACAGGAATTCAACCAGTATGATCAGGCGTTGGGTGTTGGCCTGTTCGGAACACCTACCGGAGATTATCAAGTCGGCGATGAGATTGCTGGCGGAGGCAAGGTCGTCTATGTGGGCAGCACCAACGATGCCATCAGCGTCAATGAGCTTGAAGCCGGAAAGGTCTACTTCTTCCGTGCTTGGAGCACCGATGGCAATGGCGGTTACTCTTCACAGTGGATCGACATCAATGCCTTGACAGCAGCCGAACTGCCTTGGGAACCCGTCCTTGAAGGCGCCGCACCCAGCGAACCGCCTCTCGGATGGACAACCAACGTCAGTGATGACTTCTACTGGGCCGTTGAAGACTACAACGACATCTACATCTATAACACGGTGAACTTTGTGGATGGCATGGCCGAAACATGGTTGTTAGGTCCTGATGTCTATCTCAACGAGGGTAGCAACTGGCTGAGCATTGAGATTGGTGCAAATTCTATACCTGTCCGTTGGGCCGATGACTGGACCATGGGTGAGGGCGATGAGATTGCCGTACAGGTGTCTACCGATGGTGTGGAGTTCAAGAGCATTCTCACACTGAACAAGGACAATATGCCCGAGTTTACTGACGAAGAGACTGGAGAGACTGTCAACATCTGGAAGAATGGCGAGTTCGTTCCCTTCATGGTGAATTTCAGCGAATATGCAGGCCAGAAGGTGAAGGTGCGTCTCTATGTGAAACGTGCTACCAAGGGTGATGTGAACTTTAAGAACATGAAGCTCGAGGGAACCGTCTATGGTATTGTAGGCACCATTCCTGGCATGACCTGGGAAGACGATGTCATCATGTCGCAGAGTGCCGACAACGAGAATATTTATACCGTCACGGTAAATGTTGACGTGCCTGAGGTTCCCGAAACAGCTTACGAATACAAGCTCCGTGCCAACAAGAGCTGGGATGGCTATCAGATACCGACAACGGGCAACTACGAATGGCTGCCCACAGAGGCTGGCACCTATACCCTCGTGTTCACTGCCGACTTGCAGAACAACAGCCTCACGCTCAGCGTGCAGCGTCCCTTCGAGGTCTACTTCGACAACAAGGGCAATTGGTCTGAGGTCTATGCCTACACCTTCACCTATGACGAGGCAACCGGCACTACAACAGAGTATAGTGGCGCATGGCCTGGCACTAAGGTGGATACCTACAGTGGATGGGGTATGAACCGCACATGGACCTATAGTTTCGCTGCCGAGGGCCAGCCCCAGTACATCATCTGGAACAACGGTGGTGGCAACGAGTGGGAGGAAGCCGATCAGACACCCGACCTGCTCTTCGTGAATGGCAAGAAGTACAGCTACTTCCCTGAGATTACCAGCGTGCAGCTCCCCGGCACCTACAACGGCTGGAGCGCTCCCGACATGGAGGCTGGTCCTTATGCCAACCAGTGGAATGTCACCATTGAACCCAAGGAAGACACAGAGTTCAAACTCGTTGTCAACGGTGAGTGGATTGGTTTCAGCGATGTGACCATCGAGGCTCCCGAAGGATGGGTTGTTGAAGGAAGCGAGAACGACAACATGAAGCTCATGCACAGCGTGGCTCAGAAGCCTGCCTATTTCGTGGTGGCTTATTGGATGAGCCCCAGCAATGATATTAAGAGTGGCTGGCTCATCGGTATCGAGGAAGGTGAACCTGTGACACCTACCTCTATCAATACCGCCAACGGCAATCGTCCAGAGGGTATCTACAACCTCAACGGTGTGCGTCTCAACGAGAAGCAGCGCGGTGTGAATATCATCAACGGCAACAAAGTTGTTGTAAAGTAGTTTTTTCATAAGGAGTGCGGGGGCCGTATGTGCCCTCGCACTTTTTTGTTTTTCCTTTTTATCATGAACATCAAGCTTTTTTCTACACTTGCTTTCTTTTCTATAGTGCAGTTGTGTTCCGCTCAGGTGGATCAGACCTTCCGTTTTGTTGACGAGGAGGGAAACGAAGTGCCCGACGGGGCAGTTATCACCATCCGTGACATCACGCTTGATGATTGGGACGGAGAGACGGAAATGATGGTTATCCCGCTCAGCGTGGAGAATGTTTCGGGCAATGAGGCGGCTGCAGGCATCTATGAAGATATGCGCAATATGCCTAACGGAATGTGGAAAACCTGTGTTTTCGGTGGTTGCAAGAATCTTCCGGATCAAAATGGGGGTTATTATTCTAACAAAAAGGTAGTCGATGCCGATGATGTGTCCTACTTAGAAACCGAATGGCTCCCTGAAGGGGGCGACTACCCTGTCTGGGAGGCCACCTTGCAGATACATGTGTTCAACATCGTGGAAAAAAGCAGTTTTGGCGTAATCACACTGGTGCCGGGCGACGAAGTCATCGGCTATGGGCCCAAGGTCACCGTGCGCTTTGCCTATGGAGAGGAGGAAGCTCCCACCGGCATTCAGGAGGCGGTTGTTGACGTGGCGAAACCACGCCACACAAAAACAGGGGCTTCGTGGTTCGATCTGGCTGGGCGTCGGCTGTCAGGAAAAGAAAACGGCAGCCTGATGATTGTCAGACTGCCGGATGGTAGTGTCAGGAAAACGCTCTTGCAATAACCTGTAACCAATAACCGTTTTCAATAACGAATAACGGTTGTTGCTTAGAAGTCAATGTCGCAACCCACGCCAAGCACACGGTTGGTGCGTGTGTATTCGTTGTGCGTGGTGTGGTTCATCATGGTTGGAGTCACTTCCTGATGGTAGGTGTCGTAGTTGGTCTGGAAATAGGCCACGTTCACCTTCACCTTGTCCGTAATCTTATAGCCAATGCCGAAACCGTAGGTGTAGCTGCTCACGACAAACGACATGTCGTTCATGTACTCGTCAGACAGACCGTAGTTGGTCTTCTGGAAACCACCGCTCACTTGCAGCTTCTTCGTGGCGTCCCATTCCACACCGGCATTATATTCCCAGGTATTGCCGTCGAGTTTCTTCTCCTCGTGGTTGTACCAATGGGCTGATTTGTCGAAGAACAGATGGTAGCCTGCACCCACGCGGACATTGGGCAATACCGACCATTGAGCACCGACGGTCAGCAGCGCGGGCTGGTCTTCGGGTACGGATGAGCCGTCGCGGAACTTGTTCACGGCCGCAATGGCATGTGCTTCTTTCACCGTGGAGCTGTTCTTCATGCGCATTCTGGTCTTGAATTCATATTTGGCGGCGAAGTTGAAGTCGCCCAACTTGTAGTCGATGCCGATAACCGGAGCAATGCCAATGCCCGACTGGTCGGACATCAGGTTCACGCCCTCACGGTAGGTTTCCAGCGAGGCGAGCTTGCCCTGGGTACCTTCCAGCTGTGCCTTGGCGGCCTGTGCGGCTGCCAGCTGTGCGGTCAGTTCCTCAGGAGCCGGAACACCAGCTGCTGCGTATTGTGCGATGCCTGCCTCCAATTGTGCGATGCCATCGGCATATTGTGCAATACCGCCTGCAATCGTGTTGTTGGCAGCATCGAGAAAACTTCCGAAGGGAACGGCGCCGTTGGCTGTGTTCACCATGATATCGTTCAGTCGTGCCTTATAGGAAGCTGTGCCGTAGAGCAGTCGGGCACCACCATAGACTGAGAGGTTGTCGGTCAGTTTGTAGGCGGCTCCAAGTGTAAATCCGAAATAGTATTGCTTGCCGCGCATGAAGCCGTCTAGTCCATAGCCGGTGGCTCCGAGCGGTTTCAGCATGTCGGCAATGGCACCTACAGCACTCTCGAACGAGCCGATACCATCCTCAAAGGTGCATTTTCCACCACCACCGGTCACGGCAATGGCACCCTGCAGGCTCCATTTACCTTTATTATAGGCAGCTTGAACAGAAGGGATGATGGGGGCGTCTGCTGTGCCCTTATACTTCTTCACCTCCTGGCTGTTGTTGTTCATTCCGAAGATGAAGTCGGGATTGGTGGTCCAGATGGTACGCGTTTGGTGGGCGTACTGCCAGTTGAGCGAGAGGTGCCATCCGTCGGTGAGGAAGGCCACGCCCGCAGGATTGCTGTACACACCGTCGATGCCGATGGCTCCGTCGCGTGCCATCATGCGGTTGAAGGCGAGGTTTTGGTTGGTGTTGGTCAGAATGCCGCCTGCCTGTGCAGGTTGCCATGCTGTGAAAGCAAGGGAAAAAAGTGAAATTGCAAAAATCTTTTTCATAATCTGAAAACAAGTTTATTAATTTGGCTGCAAAGGTATGACTATTGTTCTGCATTTCCATAATAATGGTAAAATGTTTATGATATGTTAATAGAAAGGACCATTCTTTTTGCACAAATTAAAAGGGAATGTGCTATTTTGCCCATTCCCTTGTTCGTGACCATTGTACCCATGCAACACCCTTAAAAACGTATCAGGTCCTCAGCGAAGGATAGCTGATGCGTGTGTGGTAGGTGCTTTTCAGGCGTTCGATGAGCACTTGCTTGGCCTGTTTGATGTCGCGGAAGGTGATGGGGCAGTCGCGGAAATAGCCCTCGCTCACCTGTGTATCGATGATTTTGTTCACCAGAGCGCTGATGCTCTCCTCGGTGTATTCGCTGAGCGAGCGCGAGGCTGCCTCCACCGAGTCGCTCATCATGAGGATGGCCTGTTCGCGGGTGAACGGGTTAGGACCCGGATAGCGGAAGAGGTTTTCGTCCACTTCCTCGTCGGGATGCTCGTTCTTGTAGCTGATGTAGAAGAACTTGGCCAGTCCGTTGCCGTGGTGTGTCAGGATGAAGTCCTTGATTTCGGTGGGCAGGTTGTGGTGGTCGGCCAGTTTGATACCCTCGCTCACGTGGCTGATGATGATTTGTGCAGCCTCTATGCGTGTCATCTTCTCCAGCGGGTTGATGCCCGACTGGTTTTCTGTGAAGAACACGGGGTTCTGCATCTTGCCGATGTCGTGGTAGAGCGCACCCGTACGCACCAGTTGTGGCTTGGCACCGATGCGGTTGGCGATGGCGGCACCCAGGTTGGCCACCATGATGCTGTGCTGGAATGTGCCAGGAGCCTCTTCTGACAGTTTGCGCATGAGGTCTTTCGAAGTGTTCGACAGCTCAATGAGCGTCACGTCGCTGGTGAAGCCGAACATCTTCTCGATGCCCCACATCAGTGGGTAGGCGAAGAGCAGCAGCACGCCGTTCACGGCCAGGTATTTATACATGGAGTGGTCCATCGTCATGATGCTGTTGTCCTGCATCAGCTGCATGGCGAAATAGACGGCACACGACATGACGGTGACCAGCGAAGCCGTGCTGAACAGCTGGGCGCGGTTGGAGAGCTCGCGCAGCGAATAGATGGCCACCAGTCCAGCCACCAGCTGGATGATGATGAATTCGTATTGGTATTTCACGGCGGCGGCGCAGATGAGCACCATGACGACATGCGAGATGAAGGCCGTCCGCGAGTCGAGGAACACACGCACAAAGATGGGTGCGATGGCCAGGGGCAGCACGTAGACGCTGAATAGGCTGTGGCTCATCATAAACGACACGATGATGGGGAACACCGTGATGAGGGCATAGACCATGAGCAGGGCGCGCGGCTTGTCGAAATAGTCTTTGCGGAATAGGCCAAGATAGATGGTGAACAGAGCCATCAGGATGAGCACGAAGATGGTCTGTCCGGCTATGGTCGAGCTGATCTCGTTGTAGGCTGCGCTCCTTCGCTTTGTCTCTCGCTCGAACGAGCTGAGCACGCGGAACAAGTGTTCGTCCACAATCTCGCCACGGTCAATGATCTTCTGTCCTGTCAGCACCATGCCCGAAGCCAGGGCGATGGAGCTGAGCAGGTCGCTCTTCTCCGTCTCGCTGCGTTCTTTGTCGTAAATCAGGTTGGGATGGATATACTCGTTCAGGTTGCACCGTTGCAGCAGCTGACGCTGGGGAGCCAGCCGTTCGTCCATGAACAGTTGCTCGTAGGCGGCAATCGTAGAGTAGATGCAGTTGATCTGGATGTTCGTGGCATTCTTCCCCGACACCACACGCACCATGTTGGTGGAGTCCTTGAAAATCTCGGAATATTCGGCAGGAGCCATGATGCCCGCCTGATAGAGACGGTGTAGGCGGTCGGCTATCAGGTTGACATAGTTGCCAGCCAGGCCAGGAATGCCCTCCTTGAACTTCTCGCGGAAGCGGATCACCTGCTCAGTCTCCACATCGTTGTCATAATTATAATAAGGTTCGAATGCGCTCAGGATGCTGTCCTGTTCGGCTTTGATGGCTTCATCGGTCTTATAGATGGGGAAGTCGAACTTGGCGATGAGCGAACTGTACATCCAAGGCTTCGAAATATCGTAGCGCAGCTGTGGCCCGTTGTCGCGTGGCAGGCACCATACGATGAGTATCACGGAGATGGCGATGATGGCGATTCGCGTCATCATATTCCGCCAATAACTATTGCGGGGAACATCTATTTTACTCATGACTGTTGTCGATAATCGGTTGAATAGTCTGCAAATTTACAAATAAAATCTTAAACCACGCAGATATGGCGCACTTTTTTCCATTTTATTAATGAATTAGGCAATCACTTATTCGTACTTTGGCTTGCGCCGAAGGTACTCTCGTTCGACAATAAAAATAAAAGTTTTCCGGCTTTCATTTTGTATTGTTCTCACTTATTCGTACTTTGGCTTGCGCCGAAGGTACTCTCGTTCGACAATAAAAATGAAAGTTTTCTGACTTTCATTTTGTATTGTTCTCACTTATTCGTACCTTTGCACCCAAATTAAACTAAAAGAATAGAATATGTCAGAAAGAAGAGTGAGGGTGCGCTTTGCCCCCAGTCCTACCGGTCCGCTGCACATCGGTGGTGTGCGCACAGCTTTGTACAACTACCTGTTTGCCCGTCAGCACAAGGGCGACATGGTGTTCCGCATTGAAGATACAGACAGCAACCGCTTCGTGCCGGGTGCTGAGGAATATATCATCGAGTCGTTCCGCTGGCTCGGCATCAAGTTCGACGAGGGAGTCTCCTTCGGTGGCGATTATGGTCCTTATCGCCAGAGCGAGCGTCGCGCCATCTATAAGAAATATGTAGACCAGCTGTTGGCAGAGGATAAGGCCTATATTGCCTTCGATACACCAGAGGAGTTGGAAGCCAAGCGTCAGGAAATCAAGAACTTCCAGTATGATGCCCACACGCGTGGCATGATGCGCAACTCGCTCACCCTTCCCAGCGAAGAGGTGGAGCAGCTGATTGCCGACGGCACGCAGTATGTGGTGCGCTTCAAGGTGATGCCCGGCCAGGAGGTGCATGTGTTCGACCTGATTCGCGGCGAGGTGGTGGTGAAGAGCGACATCCTCGACGACAAGGTGCTGTTCAAGAGTGCCGACGAACTGCCGACGTATCATCTGGCCAACATCGTTGACGACCACCTGATGGAAATCTCGCACGTCATTCGTGGCGAGGAGTGGTTGCCCTCGGCACCGCTCCATGTGCTGCTCTACCGCGCCTTTGGCTGGGAGGACACGATGCCACAGTTCGCCCATCTGCCCCTGCTGCTGAAACCCGACGGCAAGGGAAAACTCTCGAAGCGCGACGGCGACCGCCTCGGTTTTCCCGTGTTCCCGCTGGAGTGGCACGACCCGAAGACGGGCGATGTGAGCAGCGGTTATCGCGAGCAGGGCTACTTCCCCGAGGCTGTGGTCAACTTCCTTGCCTTGTTGGGTTGGAATCCTGGCACCGAGCAGGAAATGTTTACGATGGAGGAACTCATCGAGCAGTTCGACATCGACCGCTGCTCGAAGGCCGGTGCGAAGTTCGCTTACGAGAAGGGCATCTGGTTCAACCACGAGTATATCCTCAAGAAGAGCGACGACGAGATAGCCAGCCTGTTTGCACCCATTGTGGCCGGCAATGGCGTGGAGGAGTCGATGGACCGCATCCGACAGGTGGTCCACATGATGAAAGACCGTGTGAGCTTCGTCCGTGAGCTCTGGCCGCTGTGTTCGTTCTTCTTCATTCCTCCCACGGAATACGACGAAAAGACCGTCCGCAAGCGCTGGAAGGAAGACTCGCCGAAGGTGATGATCGAACTGGTCGCCGTGCTGGAAGGCATCAGCGACTTCTCTGTTGAGGGCCAGGAACCTGTGGTGAAAGCCTGGGTGGAGCAGCAGGGCTATAAGCTTGGCGACGTGATGAATGCTTGGCGACTCACCCTGGTGGGCGAAGGCAAAGGCCCGGGCATGTTCGACATCTCTGCCTTCCTCGGCAAGGAGGAGACACTCCGCCGAATGCGTAGAGCCGTTCAAGAATTAGGAACGAAGAGTTAGTGCTGGACTCCTGCAACACCATTGACAGAACTCCCGTAACTCCTGAACCCCTGCAACTCCCGAAAAGATGTACACCCTAATCATATATCTCTACCGCTTGGGCGTAATGACGGCCAGCCTTTTCAATGAGAAGGTGCGGAAAATGTGGCACGGCGAACGGGCTGCCTTCTCCGTGCTGAAGCAGAAAGTGGACCCCACGGCCCGCTACATCTGGTTTCATGCCGCCTCTTTGGGTGAGTTTGAGCAGGGACGACCCATCATCGAACAGCTACGCCGCGAGCACCCAGAGTATAAGATCCTGCTGACATTCTTCTCGCCATCGGGCTATGAGGTGCGCAAGAACTACGAGGGAGCCGACATCATCTGCTATCTGCCGCTTGATACCCCCCGCAACGCGCGCCGCTTCCTGCGACTGGTGCGTCCCTGCATGGCGTTCTTCATCAAGTATGAGTTCTGGTACAACTACCTCCATATCCTGAAACATCGCGGTGTGCCCACCTACAGCGTGAGCAGCATCTTCCGTCCTGGCCAGGTGTTCTTCCGCTGGTATGGTCGGCAGTATGGGCGTGTGCTGAAATGCTTCACCCGTTTCTTCGTGCAGAACGAGGTGAGCCGCGAACTGCTGGAAAGCATCGGTATCACCAATGTAGACGTCACGGGCGACACCCGCTTCGACCGTGTGTTGCAGATAATGAAGCAGGCCAAGGTGCTGCCAATTGTGGAAGAGTTTGTAGGGAAAGCCTCTCCTGTGTTTGTGGCCGGCAGTTCTTGGCAGCCCGACGAAGAGATATTCTTGAAGTATTTCCGTGAGCATCCAGAGTGGAAGCTCATCATTGCCCCCCACGTCATCAGCGAGGACCATCTTTTGCAGATTGAAACCCTTTGCGGAAAGGAAAATGTAGTGCGTTATACTCAGGTCGAGAACAATTCTCTCACCTCTCACCCCTCACCTCTCACCCCTAAGAGAATGCTCCTCATCGACTGCTTCGGCCTCTTGTCCAGCATCTACCGCTACGCTGATGTGGCGTATGTGGGCGGGGGCTTCGGCGTGGGTATCCACAATCTTCCCGAAGCTGCAGTATGGGGTGTTCCCGTTTTCTTCGGCCCCAACAACGAACGATTCCAAGAGGCTCAGGACCTGAAGCAAAATGGAGGAGGCATCGAGATACATTCCTACGACGATTTCGCCACCCACATGGATGATCTGACGAGCCATCCTGCCGAATGTAAAGAGCGAGGCGACGTGGCAGCACAGTATGTCGAAGGAAGGGCAGGAGCCACTGAGGCCATCCTGAAGAAAGTCAGTTCGGCTTTCTGTTGATGGCGAACGCTCTCTCCACTTCACTTCGTCAGAAACTATTTTTCTGAAGCCACAATTGCTGCTTGGCTACGTGCAGCGAAAAGAATGGTTACAGAAAACACAATCAATGATAATGAAAAAAGCAATCATCATAGGTGCCTCTTCAGGCATCGGACGAGAAGTGGCAAAACTCCTTATTGCCGACGGATGGACTGTCGGTCTGGCTGCCCGAAGGGAAGAAAATCTTCAGCAACTCAAGAACGAAGTGGGTCGTGATCTGGCTGATGGGCAACGCGTGGAAACAGCAAGGATAGATGTATGCAGCGATGAAGCCACCCATCAACTGCACGACTTGTTGACACTTCTGGGAGGCATCGACCTGTTCTTCTACGCTCCTGGCATCGGAAAGGTGAACCGCCAGCTGCAAGCCGACATCGAAATGGCGACCGTCGAAACGAATGTATTAGGCTTCACTCGAATGATCGGCGAGGCCTATCGTTATTTCGCACAAGTAGGCGGAGGACATATTGTAGCCATCTCTTCGATAGCAGGAACCAAAGGACTGGGGCCGGCTCCTGCCTATTCGGCTTCCAAAGCCATGCAGGCCACTTACCTGCAAGCTCTGCAACAGTTGGCCAACCAACAGCATCTCCCGATTCTTATCACCGACATCCGTCCCGGATTTGTCGATACTGCCCTTTTGGGCAACCGACACTATCCCATGATGCTGCGTCCTGAGCAGGTGGCGAAAGAGATTATGTCAGCCATCCGGCACAAGAACCACGTACGCATCATCGACTGGAAATACCGTCTGCTGACACCCCTCTGGCGCTGTGTGCCCAATGGGTTGTGGCGGCGGTTACCATTATAGAAAGAAACGATAAAAACGATAGAAAGATGCAAAAATCAAGGCCATTATATATGATTTGACCCCACCCCCTGCCCCTCCCCTTTGTGAAAGGGAGGGGAGTGCCTACGGAGTCGCACCTATCAGGCATTTATCCCACTATGGTATTTGGTAATCTTGGGGTCAAATAGTATATAATTGCCAAAATCAATGATCATCACTTCTTAGCGAGGATAGGCTTCCAGGGCTTTCTTCAGAACCACCAGCGCTCGTTCCAAGTCTTCTTTTTTCAGCACGTAGGCTATGCGCACCTCGTCTTTTCCTGCTCCTGGCGTAGTGTAGAAGCCGGCAGCAGGCGCCATCATGACGGTTTCACCCTCGTAGTTGAAGTCCTCAAGACACCAGCGGCAGAACTCTTCGGCATCGTCTACCGGCAGGCGGGCCACCGTGTAGAAGGCACCCATCGGTATGGGTGAGTAGACGCCGGGGATGCGGTTGAGGCCGTCGATGAGGCATTTGCGTCGCTCCACGTACTCGTCGTAAACCTCGCGCATGTACTCCTCTGGGGTGTCAAGTGAAGCCTCTGCCACAATCTGCCCGATGAGCGGTGGCGACAATCGGGCCTGACAGAACTTCATCACCGCCCGCTTCACTTCTTCGTTTTTCGTGATGAGCGCACCGATACGGATTCCGCACTCTGAATAGCGTTTCGATACGGAGTCAATCAGGATGACATTCTGCTCGATGCCCTCCAAGTGCATTGCGCTGATATAGGGCGAACCGGTGTAGATGTATTCGCGATAGACCTCATCGGAGAAGAGGTACAGGTCGTATTTCTTCACCAGGTCGCGTATCTGGTTCATCTCTCGACGGGTATAGAGATAGCCTGTCGGGTTGTTGGGGTTGCAAATCATAATGGCCCGTGTACGCTCGTTGATGAGCTCCTCGAACTTCTCCACCTTCGGCAGGGAGAAACCCTCTTCGATGGTGGTGGCAATGGTGCGGATCGTGGCACCAGCCGAAATGGCAAAAGCCATGTAGTTGGCATAGGCCGGTTCAGGGACAATGATTTCGTCGCCTGGGTTCAGGCAAGAGAGAAAAGCGAAGAGCACAGCCTCCGAACCACCCGAAGTGATGATGATATCGTCGGCCGTGACATGGATATTGTATTTGTTGTAATAGCTCACCAGCTTTTCGCGATAGCTGAGGTAGCCCTGCGAAGGAGAATACTCAAGAATCGAGCGGTCGATGTGTTTCAATGCGTCCAGACCAACCTGCGGCGTGGGCAAGTCGGGCTGGCCGATGTTCAGATGATAGACATGCGTCCCTCTCTTCTTGGCAGCGACGGCCAAAGGTGCCAGTTTGCGAATGGGCGATTCGGGCATCTCGTATCCTCGAATGGAAATTTTTGGCATATTGTTCCTGAAAAATTGTATACTATTGAAAAATATGGGTGCAAAGTTACAAATAAACGGGGGAAATGCAAAAGAAAAATGATTTTTTCTTATAAAAATACGAATAATTAATCTCTCTGCTTTCTGTGCTTTCTGTGTGAGATAAAATTTTCGCGGTTAAGATCATTTCCGCTTAGGAAAGGGATTGCGAAAACACGCGAAATAGCGAAAAAGTGCGAAAAAAGAAATTTCTGTGCTTTCCTTCTAACTCCCGCTGTAGGGGGTATGCGACCCCCTCTTAATCTCCCCCTGTAGGGGGAGGAAAAGTTAGAACTGAGCGCAGAAACTAATCACTCCCCCTCTCAAGCTACCCTCTCCCCTTGGAGAGGGGCTGGGGGTGAGGCCGGAGGGGTTAGGGGAGGTCATCCACCTTTCTTATATACTTTCCAAGTCCCCCTCCTACAGGAGGGGTTAGGGGAGGTCATCCCTCCTTTTCTCATATACATTCCAAGTCCCCCTCCTACAGGAGGGGATAGGGGAGGTCATCCCTCCTTTCCTATATACTCGTTCATATGCCATCCTCGCATCAGAACTGGATGAGCAGCATAATTCCCAATACTCTCTAAAATACCTTCGATGTTCTGAAAAACCACATCATTGCTATATCTCAGAACAGTAATGCCCATAGAATTCAGGTACTGAGTACGTATTTCATCATGCCTTTCCGCCCCATGCTCATCATGTACACTTCCATCCAATTCTATGCAAAGATTCAAAGGGTAACAGAAAAAATCAAGAACATAGGACCCAATAGGATGTTGGCGACGGAAGCGATACCCCGTTTGGCTATTTCTCAGATAGCTCCATAGCACGGATTCTGCCGTCGTCATCGTCCGTCTGAGTTGACGGGCCCGATTCTTATCCCCGTAATCCTCTGTCTTATACTGCATCACCTTACAGACCTTATACGTCACGATTCACTTCCAAATATACTTCCGCCCCTGATGGATGTACACGCCTGGAGCAGAGGGACTGCTCTGGCGATGACCAGCCAGCGTGTAATAGCCATTCTCAGAAACCGACTGCACGAAAGCCGTCGATGCGCCGTTCATGCCCGTGGCTGTGGCAGTCCGCCGCAGGGAAATCTTATCCAGATAAGGGGCCGTGTTGGTGTCGTCGCCAAACAACAAGGTGTTCGTGCCGCTCTTCAGTTGCAAACTACCCACCACCAAGTCGGTCCACCCGCTGACACCCGGATACACGGTATTCTGTTTATCCCCATTGTTCACACGCACATACATCTGGCGATTCTGTGCCGTATAATAGGTCACCGTCAGCTCGTAGTCGCCCGCCACAGGGGCATCGAAGCGAAAAACCACGCGATTGCCATTGCTGCCGCCCACATGGCTCACGTACTGTCCACCAGAGGCTTTGGTATCGCTGCCCACACTGACCTGTCCGCTGAGGACAGCATGTTCAGCCTCCAAAACATCAGAGATCGGGGCGAGGTAGGTCAGCACAATGCGCTCCACGGTGGGCATCTCCCCGCTGTCGTTTCCGAAGGTCAGGGTGTTCATGCCGCGATGCAAGGCCACAAACAGCGTGCGCTGATGGCAGGCACCTTGTGTGGTGGCATAGACGGTGGACACCTTGTCGCCATCGTTCACCGACAGAAACATGTTGCGCTTGTCGTCGGTGCGGTAGAAGACGGTCAGGGCATAGTGGCCATCAGCGGCAGCCGCATAGTCAAACGTCATGTAGTCGCCGTCGGAACGGGCTTCTTCGATCGTCAGCTCGGCCTGCTCGATGCTGCTTTCCAGCACCGTATTGAGGGTGATCTTGTCAATGTTGGGCGCACCGCCGTTGGGGTTGCTCAGGGTGATGGCGTTGTTGCCCTGCGACAAATCCACAGCGATGGTCATCCGTCCAGCTTCAGAAAGTTGGTTCCACGTGTCGACGTCAGGACAGGTGACGGTCTGCTTCTTGCTGCCGATGGCCACCTGCAGGTTGCGGCTCTGGTCTGTCAGATAATAGATGTCCATGAGATAACGGCCTGCCGAAGGGCAGTCGTAGGTGAAGCGGAGCTGTCCGCCGTTGTTGTCAAGACCGGTGACGTACTGTCCCTGGTCGTTGCCGTTCTCCACCCGCGCATTGCCGCTGCGCCGTGCATCCTCGGCCTCCAAGGTGGCAACGCACTGCATCCTGTCCTCCAGACCGACGGCGCTGGCGGCTGCCAAGGCCGTGGATCCTCCAAAGGCTGAGCCCGATGCACCATAGTCTACATCACCAAAGCGCAGGTTCTCGGCAGCCTTCGTCAGCCAAGCCGAATGGCCGAACGAGCGGGAATTCAGGTTGTTATAGGCATGGAAGGCGTTGGCCAAGGCCCACGACTGGTACACGGGGTCGTTGAACGTGCGTACATACAACCCTACATAACGCATCAAGATGCCCTTGAAGCCCTGGAAGTCTTCGTTGGCATTCTGACACACACGCACAATGCCATGATTGTTGCACAGCGCACTACGGGCGTAGGAGATGATCTTCTCTGCATCTCTCTTGTACTGCTCGTCGCCATAATGACGGTAGAGCAGCACAGCGGCGCCCAGCATGGTGCCTTGGTTGTAGGTCGAAGCCCACGTATTCTTGGAGGTCACCGTGACGTCGTCGGGATTGAACACCACGCTGTCGAACACCTTTCCCGTTCCTGGTTCAAAGAGATATTGTCGCTGGTTGCTATACAGCTCGCGTGCTTTCTCATAATAGCTCTCGTCACCCGTGGCCAACGCGATGTAGCAGGCAGCCACCTCAGCCGGACCGTTCACGCAGGAGTTGGCGCCGTTGCGGTCGCCGTCTTGCTCAGCCCATCGCAGCAGGCCCACATAGCCGAGATAGGCGCGATTCCAGATAAGGTCGAAGTTGCGCTTCGCATCGTTCAGGTACATCTGCTTGCCCGTCAGCAAATAGGCACGGATGGCATCGATGATGAGCCACATCACGTCGTCGTTGTAGTTGTAGCCCCACCAGTTGTAGCCGCTGACGGCCACACCGTTGTCCCAATATTCGCCCACATGATACTTCATGTAGTTGTAGCACGACTCATGGATGTTGAGCAACCGCTGGTCGCCTGTGGCCTCATACACATCGAGGATGGTCTCCAGGGTCTCCGCCTCACCCCAGCCTCCGTTCATGAAGGTGCGGTAGCCCTGCCCCTTGTCCTGCAGATACTGCTTCAGGTAGCCGTCGATCATGCGCTTGCGGGCAGTCTCGTTGAAGGCCGTCAGCGCCTCCACTTCCTCGAAGCGCCAGGCTTGGTCGCCGCCCAAAGCGGGCCGCTGCCCATCGTTGATATTGGTGATGCGCAGGTACTGTCCGTCGCTATACCTTATTTTATATAGGCCATCCCCCTCGTCTACGGCATCGAGTTCCCAAGCCTGGGGCTCATCGGCCTGCGCCACCACACCGTCGGTCATCGCCATAAAGAGACCACTGTACACATTCCTCAGGGCATAGCCGCCTTCCGGCAACGCCTCCACAAACCACTGTTGGGCAGGCACGTCGGTCTCTGTCCAAATCACTACGGCAGCGCCTGCGTCCAACGAGGCGTTGCTCACAAACAATGACTTCTGCGCACTACTCTCAGGAACAATGCGATAAGCCTTGCCTACTTCCACTTCAGCAACCATCTGCATGATGCCCAACGACAACAGCAAACTCAACACGAATGATTTCTCGCCCGAAAACGTCATAGGATTTTCTCTTTTGTTTGAGATGAACGGTGACATGACCTTTGCCAGCCAGCCTCCGACCTCTCTGATGTCATCTAGTTTAAAATTCGTTATTCTGGTGCAAAGATACAATTTGTTTCTTGAATAAACAACAAAAAGGGAGATATTTTACAAAAAAACGACAGCAGCTACAACAAATGAAGTTATAGCTGCTGTCGTTATAATAGGCTTATCTGCTGCTTACTGCCCTTCCATGATTTTCCGAATTTTCTTCACCGCTTTCTTACTCATCGTTCCTTCCATGAAGTATTCCACCTGTTGCATCGAGTGCGTGTCCGTACCACAATAGTCGTACATATTCTCCCGCAACAGCCACTCCGCCTTACGCTGCACGTCCTGACCATAGGCACCCGTCAGCGACGGCAAGTTCAGCTGCAGCAACACCCCCTTGTCTTTCCAGAACCGATAGTCGTTCTTCTCCATATACTGGTAGCGCTCAGGATGCGCCAGCAAGGGGTCATAGCCCTCCTTCTTGATGCGGTCGATGATGACCTCCATATTCATCGGCGGGATATAATACGAGGTCTCCACCAACAGGCGCGTCCCGCTCGTGCCGATGGGCAGCACGTCGTCGGCCACCAAGCGGCGCGAAAACAGTCCGTCCATCATGTGCTCTGCGGCCAACCGCAGCACGATGGGCCCCTTATAGACCTCCTTCAGCGCCTCATAGCGCTGGCGGAGCTCGCTCGGCTCGTTGGGAATATCCTCCATGATATGCGGCGTCAGCCACACCTCCTTCACGCCCGCCTTTTCCCACACACGCAGGATGCGCAGCGTCTCGTCAACCTTCCCCACCCCATCGTCCACGCCGGGCAGCAGATGGCAGTGGCAGTCGCTGAAGTCCTCCAGCAGACCGCAGTCCCTTACCGTTACCTTATCATTCAGAAACCACATTCGGTAATATTTTCTTTGTCAGTTCAAAAGCAATCCAACGGCAGCTATACGCTGGCGCCAACGGCCACAGTTTCATGAAGTGCGACATCTTGATGCCCGCCGCCTCGATGCTATGGCGCCATCCGCTGAAACCATATCTCTTGTTGTAATGTCCCATATTGCCACGATACCTCACAATGGCGAAGAGCCGTTGCGCATAGCGGCGGTCCTTGTCGGTCAGCGCATAGCCCAGGTCCTCTGCCGGCATCCCTAAGCTCTCCGTCAGGATACAGCCCACGGCACGGAATGCCCGTTCCATGCCCAGTGTACGCAGCATCCCGCGCAGCCGGTCGTGGTCTATCTCCTCCCTGCAGGCATGCAGCATCACCGCCAGGTCACAGAACTGACGGAACCCCACACCCACGCCTATCAGGTGACTATACAGATGAATAAAAATAAATAATGTGTGCAGCGTGGGCGAGAGCGCACGCACCTCCATCCCATCGACGTTCACCACACAGCCTTCATCCTCGTCCACCCATCGCTGCCAGCAGCGGTTCACCTTCCTGCTGTGGAAGTTGGTCAGGGCGAAATGTGCCTCGTAGATCACGTTCTGGTAGTCGTAATGGATATGACAGCGCGACCCTTGGGCATCCGCCTCGATGCCCCAGGCCTCCCGCATGGCCTCCCGCGCCTTGGGGAAATTCTTCGCATCACAGTAATAGTCGATGTCCCCCGCCTGGCGCAGCGACGGGTCAGGGTAGTACGCCCCCACCGTCTGGCCCTTCACCACCAGGAAGTCAATGCCTCGCTCGTCGAGCAGCGTCTTCAGCCGCCGCAGTCCCCCGTTCACCAGCTCATTGCTCCGCTTCACCTTCATCAGCGTCACCATGAGTTCCAGCACCTGGTCCTGCGGCACACGCACCTTGCTACGCAGCAGCGCATCGATGACCAATCCCAGCATCCCCTGTTCCTTACCGCCACGCAGGAGGTTAGCCGACATATTTGCCGACACCTCCTCTGGCAGCGCCTCATCGCTCTGCCACAGTGCATTCCGCACCAGCCTCAGAAACAGTTCTATCGTAGTCATCGAATTATCTTATCTCACAGATCCTTACTTTTTCATCTCACACTTTAACTTTGCAGCTGAATACTAAGAGTCTTAAGAACTCTTAAACATAAAACGTTAGATAAAACTATAAAAAGTGATAAGATTAACAGTT
>CADCIB010000040.1 GCA_902801375.1 uncultured Prevotellaceae bacterium
CACCATACCCGAGGCCATCCGCGAGTGCATCGGTTTCTATCCCATCAGTATGGTGCGGCGGGGCGACTCGTTGCTCGTCGTAGAGTGTACCGAGAAGTACGAGCAACGGCTCATTGGTCGGGTGGTAGACAAGAATCGTCGGCCCGTGCCTTTCGCGAATATCACGCTCCTCTCTCCTCCCTCCTCACACCCCTCAGAAGTGCATGGCGTGAGCAACGAGGATGGGCGATTCTGCATCCCGTCGCCCGAAGAGCGTGTTCGCGTGGTCGTTACCTGTGTGGGCTACGACACGCTGCGCTTTACGTGCGACGCTGCCGACATCGGAACGGTGGTGCTGCAACCTTCTACCGAACACCTCGCCGAAGTGACCGTACAGGCCGCCAGCCATCGCTCTGAAATGGAACGCGAGGTGTACCTGCCCACCACCCGCCAGCGAAATGCAGCCAACGGCGGCATCGGTCTGCTGAGCAACTTAGGCATTCCGCAGCTCTCCGTGAACCGTATCACGGGCGAAGTGAAGAGCAATACGGGCCGCGCCATCACCTATTGCATCGACGAACGCATCGTGGAACTGAGTGAATTGAACAACCTTCGCCCGAAGGATGTGCTGCGCGTGGAGTACATCGACGCCCCGCAAGGGAAGTTCGCCGACAAGGAGGTGGTGGTGAATTTCGTTCTGCGGCAGTACGACTACGGCGGCTATGTGGAGGCGAAAGACGAAACGAAGTTCTTAGATAGCGGGGAATTGGGCAGTCTTCAGGCAGTGGTTGACCACAAAAAGATGCGATATGCCCTGCGCGTCGCCAGTAGTTACAACAGCGAACGCGACGTGCATTCTGAGAAAGAAGAGGACTTGCTGACCGCGCTTTCCATTCACAAGACCACCACGAGCCAGTCGGATCACGTCAAGATTTGGACGCAGAATGCCGCCTTCAGCACTTACTATCGCGGCGAACGGCTGAAGCTTTCAGGGCAGGTAGGCTATGTGCAGAGCCGTCAGCCCGAGTACAACACCACCGAACAGATTCTCTATAGTGGTGATGTGGCGGAAGAAACCGTGGCCTTCAACCTGGAAAGCAGTCGGCAGCGAACGGCTTATTTCTATGCTGATGCCGACTGGCGAATTACAGACAAGCAGCTGTTTTCCGCACAAATGTATGGCTCGTTGGGCTGGAATCGCTACGACAGCGACTATCAGGAGGGCGACGATTATCTGGTTTCCTCGCATACAAAAGAGCGGACTTCCGCTTTGAGAGGCTATTTGAAATATGTGTATAACCCAAGTAAGCAACACTCGTTGTCGCTGACCGTGATGGAGTACTATCAGCATTACATCGACCATTACCGTGGAACGGTAGTGGCTGACCAGAATGCGCGGCAGTCGGAAACCATCGTCTGGCCCGTCTATATCTGGCGGCCCAATGCCCAATTGTACTTCAGCTTCCGCCCGTTAGGCTTCAGCGTAGCCTATTGGAAAACAAGAACCGACACACAGTCGTATCTTTCTTCGCGCGGCTCTATTACCGTGAAGTACCAGCCCAACAGCAAAAACAACCTGCAATATGCCATCTACTTGGGCAACAGCGACCCCGCCGCCTCCTTGCGGAGCCGTGTGGAGCAGGTCGTGAACCGCTATGAGGTGCTGCGCGGAAACCCCGATTTGAAGAAGACTTTCTTCATGACAAATTACCTGCAGTACAACCTTTCACTCTCGAAGTGGCAGATGCTGATTCATGCTCAACACGAATTGCTGGCCAATGTCACCCAATACTCCTCCGAGCCGGAGGGGGAAATCTTGGTACATTCCACCATAGCAAGGTGTGACCTGCACATGCTCAGCCTGAACGTACAGCAGTCGTTGTTGCTCCTTGATAGGAAACTGCAACTGCAAGGAGGCTTGAAATTGGGGCGAAACATCCTAACGGGAGCGGAGGGCGGTACGCTGAACTACCTCCATTGGAACCTGAACGCGCAGTATTTCTTGGGCGACTTCTCGCTGAGTGCCTATTACAAGCCGGCGCAAACCCAGTTCATGACGCAATACTATCGCGAGCATTCCGACTACGGCGCGAGTGTCACCTATGGCAAACGGGGTTTCTTTGCGGAGATTGGCGCACGCAGAATGTTCCAGCGCAACAAGTCGTCGCTCACGTGGTTCCACAACTGGCAGCACTATTCCTTCGACCAACGCAGTTACGGAAGCAGCAACGGGCCGTGGCTCTATGCACGCCTTTCGTACTCCTTCGATTTCGGACGGAAGACCGAACGGCAGGAGATGGGCGGCGCTTCAACGGGCAATTCCGCCATCCTCCATCGTTAGTCAGACCTTAAAATGATAAGCAACGAGGGCATGTCTCGCGATGAGACATGCCCTCATAATGGTATGGTGTTTTTGTCAAATCAATAGCCGGCGTTCTGTTTCCAATTGGTGTTCACGTCGAGTGTGCTCTGTGGAATGGGGAACACTCGGCAGGTCTTCTCGAAGCGAGCGGTGGGGAAGCCCACGCGGTGGAAGCCGTACTCGTTCTCAAAGGTACCGAAACGGATCATGTCGTTGCGACGCCAGTTCTCGTCGAATAGTTCGCGGCCACGCTCGTCGAGCAGTTCCTGCAAAGAGGGCGAATGGTCGATCTGAGGAGCATGTACATATTCGCGAATCTTGTTGAACAGGCTCTGGGCCGTCTCGCCATTGGTGGCGGAAGCTCCGCGCACGATGGCCTCAGCCTTGGTCAGGATGATGTCGGCCAGACGGAATATCGGCAGGTCGTTCGACTGGTTACGGCCGTTGATGAAGTCCTCACGGATGACGAAGTATTTCACCGACTTGTAACCCTGGCTCCAGCCCTTCACGTCCTTACCAGTGTTCAGCATAGCGCAGTCGGCGGGATAGTCGGCGGGGTTGGTTCCCCATTCCAGATAGTGGTCGCCTTCGGCATCGGTGTACTTCAGACGGAAGGTCTTGTCGAGGATGATCTCCTGTCCCTTATATTTATAAGGTGTGGAGGTCTTGGCGAAAGTGCTCGGGTCGAACATGAAGATCTGTCCGGCGAGGATGTTCTCCTGGCGGTCATCGGTCTCAAGGGCCATCAGGTTGTCTGACATTTCGGGTGAGATGGAGAAGTTTCCACCGGTCGAGTTGCCGATGTCGGCGCCGAAATAGCCAGGTCCGCCCTCACCGTCGTTACGTCCCTGACGCCAGATGCGCGGACGGCAATATTGGAATCCCTGTGCCGTGATGGCATCATACGGCATGGCGTAGATGAAGTCTTTCACCTGATAGCCATTGTTGGGCCAGAACTTTGAACGGTAGCCGTTGGCTCCTTCAGCCAGGTCGAACTTGCCACTTTGCATGATGTCGTCGCAAAGCGTCACCACGTCGTTCAAATGCTCATTGCTGTAGGTGGCGGCATTGTAGGCTGTCACGTCATTGGCGGTATAGACGGGCCAGTTGATGTAGAGCTTCACGAGCAGGGCCTCGGCCATGTACTTGGTCGGTTTGCCGTAGGTGCTTACATCCACATTGTCGGGCAGCAGGGGGATAATCTCCTTCAACTCGCTTTCAATCCAGCGAGCCGCTTCAGCGCGGGGAGAGCGGTCAATCATCTCGCCGTCCTTCAGCAGGTGGTCCAGGATAGGCGTATCGCCGAAGCTGTCCATCAGAATCCATGTGTAGTAGGCGCGCATGGCACGAGCCGGTGCCAGCATTTCGGGTGTGGCCGACTCGCCCATGAGGAACATGGCGCGGTTTGCCTTGGTGATACCAGCCGTCACATCACCATACCAGTCGGTGCAGGCGCTTGTGGCGTTGAAGTTGTGGAGCGAACACTGGGCATAGATGCCGCCGTCGGCGTAGTCGCCGTCGAAGCTGATGCCCACCCATTCGTCCGATGACAGTGCCTGTGCTTCCATGTAGCGGCGGCCCAGTGTGCTGCGCAAGTGGAAATAGACGTCGGCCATCTGGGCCTCGATGGCGGCCTCAGTGGTGGGATATTCCGTGAACTGTGCCTCTGGGGTCACGTCCAGGTCGGTGCAGCTGGTGGTCAAAGCCACGATACCGGCTGCGAACAATAACTTTATATTTGCTTTCATATTCTGTCTGTGTTTTTAGAAGTTGATCTTGGCACCGAAGATGAATGAACGGTTGTGGGGATAGAATCTCTGGCGATAGTCGATGCCAGGAGTCAGTCCGCCGAGGTTCACTTCGGGGTCGATGCCGTCGTAACCGGTAATCGTGAAGAGGTTGTTGCACGTAGCATAGAGCTGCAGCGACTTGGCCCAGCCATCCAGATTGTGGAAGGTGTAGCCCAGCGAGAGCGATGACAGACGCAGGAAGTCGCCGTTCTCAATATAGCGGTCTGAGGGGATGTGTGCATTGCCGTCGGCCTTCCATTTCGGGTCGTTGATGGCGCTGGCCAGCACATTCTTGCCGCCTGCCAGGTGTCCCTGGAACGAATAGTGTGCCTTAGTGGCATTTAGAATCTTGTTGCCAAGCACGCCCTGGAAGAACATCGTAAGGTTCCAGTTCTTGTAGTTCAAGGTGTTGTTCCATCCATAGACCAGCTTCGGCTGTGCGTTGCCCACGTTGGTCTTGTCGCCATAGAGCGGATTGGCAGTCACCCACTTGCCGCTGGCATCCTGATAGGTGCCGGCCTGCACCACCATGTTGCCGTTTTCATCGGCAGCCTTGTGGGCGTCGAGGTCGTGAACATAGAACACCGAGTTGCCGTTCTCGTCGTAACCGGCCCACTGATAGGTCCAGAATGTGCCGAGAGGCTCGCCTTCCATGATGCGCTGGGTGTTGCCGTTCGAGGAGATACCACCAATCATCGGGTCGCCCTCATCCACATAGTCCACACTGTACTGCGCATTGGAGAGCTTCTTCACCTTGTTCTTGTTGTGCGAGAGGTTCAGCGTGGTCTGCCACTGGAAGTCCTTTGTCTTCACGGGGATGGCGTTGATGGAGAACTCAATACCTTGGTTCTCGATGTCGCCTACGTTGGCACGGATCCAGTTCAGCGGATAGATGTTGGTCGATACGGTGTAGCTCCAGATCAGGTCGGAGGTCTTCTTGTTGTAATACTCGATGCTACCGTTGATGCGGCCGCCGAGGAAAGCGAAGTCAAGACCGATGTTGAGCATACCCGTGCGCTCCCACTTCAGTTCTGGGTTGGGGTTGTTCTGGGCCTCAATGCCGTACATGGTGTATGTAGTACCATCGGAGAGAATGTACTGGAATGAGTTGGTGTTCAGGCCATAAGTGGCAATGGCGTCATAGGCTCCGAAGCCCATGGCGTTACCGCTCACACCGTAACCCACGCGGAGTTTCAGCTGGTCGAACAGCGTCTGGTTCTTCATGAAGGGTTCTTCGGTGATGTTCCATGCAGCCGAAACCGAGGGGAAGGTACCCCAGCGGTGCTCCTTGCCGAAGACGGAAGAACCGTCGCGGCGGATGCTGGCCTGCAGCATGTAGCGCGAGTTGTAGCTATAGTTCACACGTCCGTAGAACGATATGTTGCGAATGGTCTGCTTCGAGTTGCCTGTCACGTCGGTGATGCCGTTGATGTTGTTGGCATAGCGCAGGTTCCAGAATGAAGTCACGTCGTTGTAGAAGTTGTTCACCGTCACGCCGAAACCGTCGTTAGAGGTGCGCTCCTCCCACGAGTAACCGGCCATCAAACCGAGCTTGTGAACCTTGGCCAGCGTCACGTCGTAGTTGCCATAGGTCTCGAAGGTCTGGTTGTGGCGCATTCCTGTTTCGCGATGGGCACGGCCGTCGAAGCCTTTTTCCATCTGGGTCTGGTGCGTCTGATACCAGCCGTAGGTGTTCTGGCCACTGTCGTACGAGTAATTGGCGTTCCAGACGAGACCCTTCATGATGGTCAGTGCGCCCTTGGCGATATACTGGATGCGGCGCCACTCATTCTGGTTGGCGTCTTCGTTGATAAGCGACAGGGGGTTGTAGTTCTGCGAACCTACATACGACTCATACCAGCCGCCGTTGGTATTGTAGATGGGGTTGGTGGGCGAGTAGTAGTTCATGGCGTCGAGCACGCTCATGCCATCGTCGCCAAAAGGCACACCCTTGAACTTGCCCTGCATGGCGTTCACGCCGAACGACACTTCCAGACGGTCCTTCAGGATTTTCGAAGAGAGCAGCGTGCGGGCGTTCACGCGGTTCATGCCTGTACCACGTACGGTACCCTGGCGGTTCATGTAGTTCACAGAAGCCATGTATTTGGTCTTCTGGTTGCCGCCAGAGATGCTCACGTTATGGTTGTGCGACAGACCGGTGCGCAGCACTTCGTCCTGCCAATTGGTGTTGGCACCGCCATCCTGCTCCGTACCCACGAGGCCTGATGCGCGCAGTTCGCTGGCCGATGCCATATCGAGGGTGTTCAGCACCTTGTCGAAAGCCACGTAGCCGTTATACGAAACGTTGGTCTTGCCTTCCTGTCCACTCTTCGTGGTGATGATGATCACACCATTGGCAGCCTTTGAACCGTAGATGGCTGTAGCAGAAGCATCGCGGAGCACGTCGATCGACTCAATGTCGTCAGGAGCCACCATCGAGATGTCCACACCAGGAATGCCATCGATGACATAGTAGGGCTGCATGGCCTCACCTTCGCGGAGCGACGAAGCGCCACGTAGGGTGATGCTCGGCGTGCCGCTGGGGTCGCCACTTGTGGTGACGGTCAGACCAGCCACCTTACCCTGCAGCATCGAGGCGGGATCGGTGAAGACACCTTGGTTTAGGTCTTTTGCCTGCACGGTGGTGATGGAACTGGTGACGTCCTTGCGGCGCATGGTGCCGTAACCCACGACCACCACTTCGTTCAGTGCCGTGTTCTCTTCCTGCATCACAATGTCCAGGCGTTGGCCGCGCACGGCCACCTGCTGTGTGGTGTAGCCGATGTAGCTCACCTGCAGCGTCTTTCCTTGAGCTACGCGAATAGCGAAGTTACCGTTCACGTCAGTGACGGTACCATTGTTTGTTCCCTGCTCCAAGATGCTCACACCGATGAGCGGCTCGCCCTGTGTATCGCGGACGGAGCCAGTCACCTGCTGTGCAAACGCCGAGAAGCTGTTCAACAAGAGCAGCGCAAGCACTACGACCCACGTCTTGCCCCTCTTCTGAGTTTGTACGTTCATGTTTTTTCTTTTTTTAATGAATACTATCAATTGTTTTTTTTGTTATTTTCTCGCTTTATATATAATAAGGTGAAAAACGGCTGCAAAAGTAATAATTATTCTTTAAAGATGCAAGAAAACCATGGGAAATGTGCTGTTTTTGCAGATACCGCCTGCCATGCTTGCGCGTTCCAGCATTTTTCACTACCTTTGTGGCGTCAACGAAACAAAGGATATGAAAAGAAGGAATGCTTTATGAATGGCGGCCCTGGCCATGGTGCTCGTTGGCTGCCAGCAACAGAAGTTCACCCCCTCGAAACATGCACCCGTTGGCGATACTTACATCCAGCCGTATCTGCCCGCCGCCGTGCTGAAGGGGGCGACTCCCGAGAACGGCTATACGCCCACGGAACCCTACACCGTGGAGATGACGGCCAGCATCAATCAGCACAGCGACCTGAAGATTAGCGGCAAGGGGCGCGTCGTCTACCTCTATATCCTTGGCGACGGATGGGACACCAAAAAGCGCCAAGTGGAAGTGTTGCTCCCACCTGGCGATGATGCTTTGCACAAAGTGTTTAACTGCCCTTCGCTTTACACCCAGTGTAAGACCATCGATGGCGAGTGGCCAGGGCTGAAATAATCAATCTTCGCGGTTTACTTCGCGGGCACATCTTCCATCACCTTGCAGATGAGGCGCCAGAAGGGCTCGACGGTCGGGATGAGGGCACGCTCTGTTGTGGTGTGCGGCGACTTCATGGTCGGGCCGAGGCTCACAACGTCGAGGTGCGGATACTTGCCGAGGATGACGGAGCACTCCAGTCCGGCATGGTCTACCTGGATGATAGCATCCTCGCCGAAGAGGTCTTTATACTCCTTCGTCAGCAGGTGGAGCAGTTCGGAGTCGGGATTGGGATCCCAGCCGCCGTAGTCGCCAGCCGTCTCAATCTTCATGCCGGCCATGTTGAAGCAGCTCTCGAGGGTCTTCACCATGCAGTCCTTCATATCCTCGCGGCTCGAGCGGGCCAGAATCTTGAAGGCAGCCTTACCGCCCTCGATGTCGATGATGGCAAGGTTTGAGGATGTCTCCACCACGTCGGGGTAAGAGGGAATCATGCGCATCACACCGGAGTGTCCACCACGCAGACCTTTCAGCGTCACGCGTACGGCTGCGTCCTCGGTGTCGGTCTCCACCTCTTTGTAGTCGAGCGTAGCGGTGACATCGATACCGCCGGCCGAACCGATGCAGAACTTACCCCATGTCTCAGAGTCGAGGTTCAGCAGGATGTCGCCGTTCAGGATGCCCGTCTCCAGGTCGTTGGCACCAAACATGCCTGTCTCTTCGTATTAAATTTCTTTAGGGTAACAGTGGGGGGCAACGCTTCCCAACCGCATACTTTCCTGTTCAGCCGAATTTGAAATTCGGCTGGTGTGAATGTAAGCATTTGTAATGCGCGAAAAAAAAAGAACGAGGCAGATGACCAGGCTTTGGTCATTATTTTGGTCAACTGCTTCGTCGTGTTAAATAATGTTGTAATATCGGGCGGAAAATAGATTTTTGGCCCAGCTGGTTGTATATTTGGCAGTATGAATGACGTAAAGAGCAACATAGAGCAGCTGTTCCGGCAGCATTACCGCAGGATGTTCCTGACAGCCTGCGCCTTGCTTGGCGACGATGAAGAGGCCCGCGACGCGGTGAGCGAGGTGTTCGCCTATCTGTTGTCGGCGCAATGGTCGCCCGAAGAGCAGCGGGCCGAAGCATGGCTCCTCGTGGCTGTGAGGAACCATTGCCTCAATGTGCTGAAGCATCGGAAGGTAGCGGCGGAGTATAGCCGTTCATCGCTTCCCGCTTCTCGCTCCCCGCTCTATGCCGAGATAGAGAGATACATCGCCGAGGAGATGACGGAGCCGTTGGCCACCGTGGTCAGCATGCGCTATCTGGAAGACCGGCGGGCAGAGGATATCGCCAAACAATTAGGCATCAAGCGCGCCACCGTCTACCAACGGTTGCAGCGGGGCGTAGAACAAATCAGAAACCATTTCAAAACAAGATAAGATGAGCAAGCTAAGGAAACTTTTCGACATGACGGAGCATCCTGAACGCTATCAGGACAGCGACTGGCAGCAACTTGCACCCGGTCATGACATTACCGACGAAGACATCAGCCGCGAGTGGAGCCACGTTCTGGCCACGGAGAATAAGATGGCAGCTGACGAACACGGAGGAACACGTAATGCTTTAGATATGGCAACGGACGAACGCGGAGCAGCACGGAAAGAAGAGGCGGTGTCCGTCCGTGTCCGTCCGATGCAGGAAAAGAACCATCCGCTGCTGAAGATAGCAGCTGCGGTGGCCGCCGTCATGATGTTGTCGGGCATCGCCTGGGCAGCCTTCGGGAGCTATTTCGCGAAGGAGAAAAGCCCGCAGGAAACAGCGCGAACAGACCTGCATCAGGGCTCGCCAGCTACAGCTGCAGATACACTTGTCGTATCCCCGCAGCTCGGCACTACAGCACCACAGGAGAATGTCGTTTTCGAGAATGTCGAGCTGCAAGCCATCTTGCAGAAGATGACGGAGCACTACCGGCTTGAGGGCATCAGCTACAGTCGTCAGGAATTGCGCCACCTGCGCCTATACTACGAGTGGGACACCGCCGCCAGTCTTCAGGCCGTTCTCGACGAGCTGAATGCTTTCGAGCAGATCAAGATCAGTACAGATGGAAAAAAACTTAACGTAGAATAATCATGAGACGCATCTTATACCTTATTATAATATACGCGTGCACGAGTGTCTCTGCGGTTTCAGCACAGGATGCCGAGCCGACGAGAGAGGGAGAGCCGATGGTGAGCCGACAGTTTCGCAACAAGTCGATGAGCGATGTGCTCATCAGTCTGCGGCGTGCTACCGACCGCTATCGCATCTCGTTTATCTATAACGAGCTGGAAGACTTCAGGGTGAGCAAGTCGTTCGAAGGGCTCACCATACCCGAGGCCATCCGCGAGTGCATCGGTTTCTATCCCATCAGTATGGTGCGGCGGGGCGACTCGTTGCTCGTCGTAGAGTGTACCGAGGCCCGTGCCTTTCGCCAATATCACGCTCCTCTCTCCACTCAACTCTCACCCCTCAGAAGTGCATGGCGTGAGCAACGAGGATGGGCGATTCTGCATTCCGTCGCCCGAAGAGCGTGTTCGCGTGGTCGTTACATGTGTGGGCTACGACACCCTACGCTTTACATGTCAGGCGGCCGACATCGGAACGGTGGTGCTGCAACCTTCTACCGAACACCTCGCCGAAGTGACCGTACAGGCCGCCAGCCATCGGTCTGAAATGGAGCGCGAGGTGTACCTGCCCACCACCCGCCAGCGCAATGCCGCCAATGGAGGCATCAGTCTGCTGAGCAACCTGGCCATCCCGCAGCTCTTCGTCAACCGCATCACAGGCGAGGTGAAGAGCCAGACGGGGCGCGCCATCACCTATTGCATCGACGAGCGCATCGTCTCGCTCAGCGAGCTGGAGCAGCTCCGTCCGAAGGATGTGCTGCGTGTAGAATATATCGACGCACCGCAGGGGAAGTTTGCCGACAAGGAGGTGGTCGTCAACTTTGTCATGCGACACTACGATTACGGCGGCTATGTCGAGGCGAAGGACCACACGATGCTGATCCACAGCGCGGGCAGCAATAGCCTTCAGGCCGTTCTCGACCAAAAGCGCATGCGCTATGCACTACGCATAGCTACCAGCTACGACAACGAACGGGGCCGTTATTCAGAGAAAGAAGAAGACCTGCTCACGGCGCTGTCGATACACAAAAGCACCAAGAGCCATTCCGACCATATCAAGAAATGGACACAGAGTGCCTCGTTCAACACCTATTATCGCGACAATCGGCTGAAGCTTACTGGCGAGGTGGGCTATGTGCAGAACCGCCAGCCCGACTACGCCACCACCGAACAACTCGTCTATAGCGGCGATGTGACATCCGTGACATCGGCCTCCATCCATGAGAGCAGTCAGCAGCGGACGGCTTATCTCAATGCCGATGCCGATTGGCGCATCACGGACAAACAGCAGTTCTCCGCACAGGTGTACGGCTCGTTGGGCTGGAACCGCTACGACAACAACTATCAGGAGGGCAGCGATTATCTCGTTTCGTCGCACATCAAAGAGCACACTTCCGTCCTGAACGGTTTTGTGAAATATGTATATACCCCCACCTGGCAGCATTCGTTATCGCTGACGGTGATAGAGTTCTACTATCATTATGTCGACCATTACCGCCACACGGTGGTGGCCGATCAGGATGCACGACAGTCGGAGACCATCGTATGGCCCGTCTATGTGTGGCGTCCCAATGTGAAGTGGTATTTCAACTTCCGCCCGCTGGGCTTCAGCGTGGCCTACTGGAAGACGCGAACCGACCAGCAGTCGTACTTCTCGTCGCGTGGTGCCGTAACAGTAAAATACCAGCCCAACGGTACGCACAACCTGCAATATGCCATCTATCTGGGCAACAGCAATCCGGCTGCATCGATGCGCAGCCGCGTAGAACAGGTGGTCAACCGCTACGAAGTGCTACGGGGCAATCCCGACCTGAAGAAGACATTCTTCCTGACCAACTACGTGCAGTATGGACTTTCGCTGAAGAACTGGCGAGCCATCGTCCATGCCGAATACCAACTGATGGCCAACATCACGCAGTCGTCCTACCATCCGGAGGGTGAAATCCTGGTTCAGTCCAGTAAGGCAGAGGGCAACCTCCACATGCTGAGTCTGACGGCACAACAGACGCTGACGCTGTTCGACCGGAAACTACAGCTTCAGGGAGGATTGACGCTGGGGCGCAACATCCTGGCAGGAACGGAAGGTGGCTCGCTGAACTATATCCGTTACAACCTCAATGCGCAGGTGTTCTTGGGCAGCTTCTCCTTCAGTGCCTACTATCAGCCGGCACAGACGGGGTTCATGACGCAATACTATCGACAGAAACCCGACTATGGCATCAGCGCCACCTATGGCAAGAAAGGCTTCTTTGCCGAGATAGGAGCGCGCAGGTTGTTTCTACACGACAAGTTGACACACGCGTGGTTCCATCGTTGGCAACACTATGCTTTCGACCAGCGCATCTACGGGAGTAGCAATGGCCCCTGTCTGTATGCACGCCTTTCGTACACCTTCGATTTCGGACGGCAGACCGAACGGCAGGAGATGGGCGGTGCCTCAACGGGTGCTACGGCCATCCTCCATCGCTGACGACATCCGCAAATCATGCGAAAAAACGGCCGCTATGTTTGTCGTTTGGAAGAAAATGAATATCTTTGCATGCAAAACCTAAAAAAGTATCAGCAATGCAACAGATATCTCGCACCTTCGTACCTCGCACCTCGATGAGCATCGGTCGTACCTCGCACCTCGCACCTCGCACCTCGATGAGCATCGGTCGTACCTCGCACCTCGCACCTCGAAACAACGATAGTAATCTCTCTCCTCTCTCCTCGAAACAACATTTCCTACACGCTGCATCGTCAATATCGCACGTGGCCGCTGTCCTTCAGCTGGCAGGGCGACACGCTGCGGGTGGGCTGCAAGGATACCTATTATTATATAGCGCGAACACATGCAGAGCAGGCAGACCACTTCTGTTGGCAGCAACCGCTCGACGGACAGTCTTTTGTGGTAGACGGCACCTTTGCTTTCATTTCGGATAGGGCGCTTGCAGAACTGAAGAAGAACGGAGCCTTTACCTACGACGGCATTCTGTGGCAGCGCATCGACGACAGTGCCGACGATAGCATCATCCATGTGAAGGCTCCTGCCACAGGAACCGAGATGTGGATTGATGCCGAATCGCCGCTCCCCCTCGTCCTCGAGCTGCGCAACAATCCTTTCGGCATCGAATGGAGGGTCAAGACCCCTCCCAACCTCCCCAAGGGGGAGGAGTCCTAAGTGGCAGGGCGGAATGGCGTTACCTCCAACACTCAGGGCTTGATGTCAATGTCGAGCGTCTGTTCGATCATGTCGATGAGCGTCGGCAGGTCGTCGGTTTCGAAATCGCCGGTGATGCAACGTGTGGAGTCCGAAGCCGTCAGCTGCACACCATATTGACGGCCTATCTCGCGCAACGCCTCGTTGATGGGCGTGTTCTCAAAATGGAAAGCTGGTGGCTGTTGGGTGTTGGGTGATGGCTGTTGGGTGGTGGGTGTTGAGAGGGGGGTGATGGTAGCGATGTGATGATAGAGGGCATAGGCTCCACCGAAAGCGACGGCCATCACGACGACGGCAGCTACCCTCCGAAGTGGGCGTGGACGTATTTCACGCAGAGCCCGTCGGGTGTCGAACTTATGCTTCTGGTAGTGACGGAGCACGAAGCGGAGCTCACGGTCATGTTGATGATGGTTGTTCATGTTCAGCGGTCTGTTGTTGATGGATAGATGTCGTGCCAGTTGAAATATAGCAGGATGTCGTTGCCTTTCTTCTCTTGATGTATGATGTTTGTCGTACGATCGCCATAGGCATACGTTTCGACTTCCGAAAGATAGGTGCGGTCGACCATCATGCCGTAGAGGGTCAGCGCATCTTTCGTCTGCGAGAAGACGACATGGTTGAGTTGCATCGAAAAGCTATGTTCGGCTTCATCGCCAAAAAGCAGCGGCGACGTCATGAGATAGTGGAACGAAAACCATTGTGTCTTATCGTAGCTGTTGTAATAGAAAGGTATGGGGAACTCTACCCACAGGGCTGTGTAGGTAGAGTCGGCGGGAGAAGTCTCTGTTCCTTCCCTACGGCCGAACGACCATTGCGCCTGCGGTCGGGCTATTGACAGTCCTTCGTGGAAAAAGCGGAATCTGAAGAGAGAGTCCGTGGCCAATTGTTCGTCGGTGAGATTCGGAAAGCGGATTTCCACCTTCAGGTTATAGTCTTCCCTATAGAGGAAAGCATCGCCGTTGCTGACAACGATGGTGGCTGTATCGCTCTGCATGAGCATGTCGTTGATGGTCGTACGGACAGCATAATAGTCTACCTTCACTGCCCGCTGGCCCTCCGACGTTTGGTAGCGCTGCAGGTCGTAGTCGAAGAGGCGTTGCAGCGAAAACACCGCATCGCCGACACACACCACGGTGGTGGGATTGAGCGTATAGACAAACTCGTCGTCCCACGCATCGTGAAAGGGTGCGGCAGGGGTCACTACCAGATAGTCGGTGCCGTTGATGCACTCTTGGTGGAAGGGCACCGCCTCGTTGTTGCTTCCGTTGTATGCTTGCACCGGGAGAGAACGCTGATCCTCCCCCGCGTTACTCATGAGGTTGTTGCCCTCTTCGTCTTTGATGAGCAGGTAGAAGTTGGGGTTTTCCGATGTCTGCACCACTTCCTTCGGCATCGCGTCGTCGTTGTTGTCGCACGACGTCAGCACAACAGAGAGAAGCAGCGTCAGGAGACCTGTAATGATAGATGGTTGTTTCATGTCTTGATGAGATTCTTTTAGGGGTTTGTCACACTTTTCCATTCCGAACAGGCCGCATTGCATCCTGCCAGCACACCGGCTCCACCCATGATATTGGTGTATGTGGGCATGAGGACAGCGAAGCCGCCTTCAGCCAGTTCGTTGTTGTCGAGGTCGTTGACCGACTTCAGGAAGCGGTAGTATTCGTGGCTGATGCGATAGAGCACCACCTGATAGCACTTGCCGAAGTTGTACAGGTCGGATGCCTCGTAGGCTCCGATATTGAGGTGGAGCGTGTAGGTCTGCCCGTTGATGAGCTCATCGCTGAAGATGCAGAGGTTGCCGTAGAAGTTGTTCTCGTAGCCGAAGTCTTCGTCGATACTCATCAGTGGGTTCAGGAGCGGTTCGTCGTTGGTGACGATGGTGGGCCAGAACGTGGCGGAGTCGGTGAGGTGGATGTCCCATTCCATTTCTGGGTGCGCCTCTCTGATGCTGTTGTATTTTTCTTCCGAATCGACGTATGCGGTGCTCGTGTTGCCGACATCGTCGGTATAGATACCGTTGCCGTAGCCCTTATAGGCCTTCATGCAGACACGAACGGCATAGTAGTCGGTGGTTTCGGCAGGGTCGGTGAAGGTAGCCAAGAGCTTGTGCAGGCTTCGCATTCCGCCGTAGTCGGCATCAAATTCGTCGACGGCAACAACGCGCTGCAGGCTGACGGGCACACTTTCTGGCACGACGGTGGATGAACTGACGGGCTGGAAGCTGCGGTGAGCCACCTGCAGATCGATACGGTCGCCGGCCTTCTGGCCTCCAACGACGAAGTAGCTGCCGTCGTCGAGCGTCTGCACGGAGCGCGGCTCTCCGTTCACACGATAGTCTATCTGTGCGTCGGTGACGTTTTTCACCTTCCGCGTGTCGGTGTACTTCATCACGCCGACGCTGTTGGTGACACTGATAAACGTGGTGTCGGCCTCCGATGGGAAGGCGTAGACCACCAGCTTTCGAGGGTTCTGCATCTCGCTGAGATCGTAGCTGTCCTTGCAGGACGACAGCAGGAAAGCTGCCACGATGAACGTAAACAATGTGTATTTCTTCATCATTCTATTCCTTAAAACTTAATGGTATAACTGAAAGACGGGACGATGGGAATAAAGCCGACGGGCTTCACCTTGAACGTTTCGTGGCCCGAGAGGTCTACTTTTGTGTCCGACAGGCTGCGGTATTTTATATCCACCCAGAGCGGATTCAGGTGGCAATAGGCATTGTAGAGCGACAAGTTCCAGATGCGCTCATGTCCATGCTTGGTGGTGTGGTGGAAGTTGAAGCCGATGTCCAGCCGGTGATAGGCAGGCAGCGTGATGTTGTTGGGCCGCTCGTAGATGAATCGCTCATGGTCGGAACCGGCATTGAGCAGTTGCCAAAACCCATCGTCGGTCGGTTCAAAGGGGCGGCCGTCGGGCACGTTGGGCATTCGGACATACTGCGTGGGGAAGGTCATGCGGTTGCCCGTGTGGTAAGTCCAGGCAGCATACATCTGCGTTTTGTGGCTGATATCGTAGCGCAGGGCGATGTTCAGCTTGTGGCGGTTGTCGAACTTGTCGTAGTACCAATGGTCGTAGAACTCGTTGTAGCGGCGCTCGTTCCACGACAGCGTGTACGTGGCATTGAGCTTCAGCCGACGGGCGCGATACTCAGCGTCGAACTCCAGGCCGACATAACGGCCGCGACCGTCCATCACCAGCTTGTCCCAGACAGCAGCCGGAGGCTCGATGCCAGCCCAGCTGACATACTGCAGCAGGTGGAAAGACTGCTTCCAGTAGCCTTCAAGCGAGAAGAACCAGCGCGGCTGGGGCTGCCAGTAGAGGCCAGCCGTGAGCTGATGCGACCGCATGGGGCGGAGCCGCTGTGTCGTCGGCACCCAGTAGTCGGATGGCAGTTCGAGGAAGGCATTGCTGATTTTATGTACATATTGCGTCATCAGGGTGTACGAGAGCTTGGCCGACAGGTCTGGCCGCAGCTGGTATTTCACGGCCAAACGCGGGTCGATTGTTCCAAAAATCTTGTGCGGAATGGCGAAGACCGAGGCGTTCAGGCCCAAGTTGATGCTCCATCGCTCGCCCCACGTCAGCTGGTCTTCGGCGTAGAAGTTCAGCTCGTGGCCCGTCATCCGGTTGCTCGAGCGGTTGGACAGGGTGTCAGCCGCCTCGCTGTTGGTCCAGCAGTTCATCTGGGTGTTGGTCTGCGGGCGGTAGAGGTGATAGGTATAGTCGTGGCCGAAGCGGATGTGGTGGATGGGCGACGGACGGTAATCGAAAGCCGCGCGATAGCCGATGTCGTTGATGGTCGATTCGTACTTGTACTTCGTGTAATACTGATTGCCGATGGTTCCGTCGGCAGCCAGCTGGCGTTCGTCGTCGATAGAACGCAGGTAAGAGCGGTTTCTTGTATAGACGGCGGTGATGTTGGCGGCCATCTGCGGTGTCAACTGGTAGTGCCAGTCTATGGCGGCGTTGAGGTTGCCCCAGCGGAACTTGTTGTCCATGATGTCGCGATAAGAACCCTCCTCGTGCCAGTCGTCGTAGGTGGTCAGCGCATCGCGCCCGTTAAAGAGGCTGATGCTCATGCGCGAGCGCCGGCTGAAGAGGTGGGTGAGTTTCATGTTCAGGTCGTAGAACACGTAGTTCACCTTTAGGTCTTCTTCGTCGTTGAAGTGGTTGGCGATGGCCTGGGCGGGCCGCGTCAGCAGGTCGAGCCACGAACGGCGCAGGCCGAAGTTGAACGAGGTGCCGAAGTCGACACCGCGCACTTCGCCGTTCTGTATGTGCCGTCGGTCCGATTTCCACTTGATAGGCCCGTCCAATTGCACCGAACCGTCTACCATTCCGATGCGGTAGCTGCCGTGGATGCGTTGCCAGTTGCCGTCGTTGGTGCGTACGTCTACCACACTCGACAGGCGACCACCATAGCGGGCTGGGAAGCCACTCTTGTAGAAGTCGACGTTCTTCACCACATCGGGATTGAACGAAGAGAAGAGTCCGAGCGAGTGGTTCACCTGATAGAGTGGTGTGCCGTCGATGAGAAAGAGGTTCTCGTCGTTGTTGCCGCCATGAACGTACAGGCCGGAAGCCACCTCGATGCCTTCTTGCACACCCGACATGCGTTGCAGTTGCTTCACGACATCGGGCGTGGAGAGCAGCGCGAACTCGGTCTTGAGGTCGCTCTGCAGCAGGGTGCGCTTGCCCGTCTGCGTGCCCATCAGCGGCGAGTTGAGGTCGGCCGTGACGACTACTTCGTCAAGACGGGCATTCTCTTTCAGCATGAAGTCGGCCGACAGGTTGCGTTTCAGCATGATGTGTTCCTGTCGGTCTTCAAATCCCACGTAGCTGATGTGCAGGTCGTGCGGGCCTTCGGACAGGGTCAGCGAGAAGAAGCCGTGCTCGTTGGTGGTGGTGGCGAGCCCCGTAGAGAGGTCGCGCAGGGTGGCGTTGATCAGCGTTTCGCCCTGCTCGTCGCGCACATAGCCGCTGATGGTATGGCGTTTGGTTGATGGGTGTTGGGTGATGGATGCTGGGTGATGGGTGCTGGGTGATGGGTGTTGGGTGATGGGTGATGAGGGATTGGCCTTGAGCAACACGTGGCGACCCTTCACCCGATAGCTGATGCCAGTGCCTTCGAACAAGAGCTTCAGGGCTTCGTCGAGGGGCTGGCTGCTGATGCGTGGTCCTTTGTAGGGTTGATCGACGGCGAGCTTTGCATCGTAGGCAAAGTTCACCTTGCGCTCTTTGTGCAGGCGCTCCATCTCCTCGCGGAGGGTTGTCTGTTGCGCCCAGAGCGTCGGCACTGCCGTTGTCAGCAGCAGGGCCAGCAGGAGTGCTTTTCTGAACAGGTTTGTTTGTGCTTTCTTCATTCTTTTCTTTTTGTTTGCTTTTCACTGTTATGTACGGGTGGAAACGCGTTCCAACCCATCTGGTGTTATCATAACGGACGAAAAGCCGTTTTCCCCTATTCCGAAAGCGTTAAGGAAATATAAAATCAAGCTGCGCAGAACAGCATGCGGAAAAAGTCGGATGCCTTGCCGCGAAGAATGCGCAGCGCCTTGGCCACTTGATGTTCGACGGTGCGGGGCGATATGTTCAGCTCCTGGGCGATGTCGGCTTGGTGCATTCCGTCGCGCTTGGCCATGAGGAACACCTCGCGGCAGCGGTCGGGCAGCGCGTCGATGGCTGTCCACAGCCGTGCCTCTTCTGTCGAGCGTTCCTGTGCTTCTTCGTCGGTGATGGGCCCGTCAGCATCGGTGGGAAGTATCTCCGTGCGCCCCTTCCGCTGCCGCAACAGGTCGATGCACCGGTTGCGCACGGACGTATAGAGCCATCCGCGAATGCCCGTCAGGTCCATTTCGCCCCTGTGCTCACGCAGCTCTATCAGCCTGACGAAGCAGTCTTGCACTGCATCCTCGGCTTCATCGACATTGCCTAAATAATGAAGGGCATAGAGGCAAAGCGGACGATAATAGTACTGAAAAATCAGGTCGGTGGTCATCTCTTTTTCATGCTATTGATGGTTCGGCGGCATTCACTGTCCTGCGGACCGTCGTCAAAAACGGGCGCAAAATTACAAAAGATGGTTCATCCAAACAAACAATTACCATTCTTTAACACCTTCCAGTCGCTATTATACGTATCTTTAAATTAGGTACTCACATTCGGAAATAAAAACAAAAACTTTATTTTGTTTTGTATTTCCCTCATTTAATCGTATCTTTGCAAACGGAACAAACGATAAGCAATATGAAGAAAAGCATTTACATCGGGGCAATAGTCGTCGGCATGATGGCCGCAGCCTGCCAACAGCAACAGAAAACACCAACGGGAAGCTTCGCAACGTCAGTCCCTGAGGGGCAAACAGCCGAAGCAGTCGAGGCAGCCGAGACGGAAACAACCGTTGAACTGACGGACACAACAATGACTTATGGCTCGCATCGCTACACGATGACGGGCAATCTTACGGCCGAACAATACAACCGCGAGGCCTGGGGGCGGGTGACGTTTACGAATGTGCCGACCGACTACGAGGAGTTTGAGCGGGTCTATTCCGAGTTTCTTGGAAAGACTCCTCACGGCACTGCGGCCATGATGCCGATGGCAATGGCGATGTATGGGCGCGACCGCGATCTGGGCGAGCGGTACATCCGCCTGATCAACTACGATTCGAATGTCACGTCGGTTCTCTCTCAGCTCAAACAGAAGTTCACCCCCTCGAAACATGCACCTGTTGGCGATACTTACATCCAGCCCTATCTGCCCGCCGCCGTGCTGAAAGGAGCCACGCCCGAAAATGGCTATACGCCATCGGAACCCTATACCGTGGAGATGACGGCCAGCATCAATGCGCACAGCGACCTGAAGATTAGCGGTAAGGGGCGCGTCGTCTACCTCTATATCCTTGGCGACGGATGGGACACCAAGAAGCGTCAGGTGGAGGTCCTGCAGCCTGGCAACAATGCTTTGCACAAAGTGTTCAACTGCCCCTCGCTCTACACGCAGTGTAAAACCATCGATGGCGAGTGGAAGGGTCTGAGATAGTCTCCGGCTGCCTCAGTGATAGTCCCCCGAAGTCCAAAATCAGGGAACTGCATTGTTATTCTTGTGAACTTGTCATTCCTACAGATAGAATTGCAGGCCTAAGAGGATGCCTATGCTGCCAAAGCCATAATATTCGTCGTCTTGGAGTTCGAAGCCTTCGGGCTTCTTCATGGTGATGCGTTTAGAATTCAGCAGCAGTCCCAGTCCCAGCTTTTCGCTAAACATATAGTCTATGCCGATGCGTCCCAGCATTCCGAAACCACTATGTCCGACTTTGTCGGCATCGTTGTAATAGCCATAGCCCAAGCCATAAGCAAAGTCAAAACGCCAGTGGTCGGCGAATCGTAGCCCGTATGCAAACTCCGGACCAACAAAAAGAGTTGAGAGGTTAAAACCTTCGATGCTGGTGGTGAAGTAGTCGACGGCGGCCCCAATGCCGAGGCCATTACGCCAAAGGTGGTCGTAATAGGCTGAAAAGGTGAAGCCTGCTTGATTCTTGACATCGCCCCAGGGCGTTTCTATCCTTGAACTGACGAAAGAAACACCAGCGTTCACGCCGATGACATTTTTCGGCGAAGTGTACTTCCTTTCGAGTAATGGCTTTTCCAAGGCACGCTGGTTGTTTGCCTTCATCGTTGCAGCGCGTCGCAACGAGTCGCTGATCTCGCCGTTTTCAGAGATGTAGAGCATCGTGCCTGTCACCTGATGACAGCTGCTTCCCCAGAAGTTGGGCGTCTTGTGCTCGGTGATGAGCAGTCCGTTGCCACCTGTCTCAGCGGTGCGCTGCTTGGCCATGTGTACCACGTTGTCGTATTTGCAGCGGGTGGCAAATCCCATGTCGCGCACGGCTACGGTTCCAATGCCGATGGCCTCGTCGGGAACGGAATCGCCTGGTTCAAACAGCTGGACGGTCTCCACCGACTGGGCGGGGAGTGTCATCGTTGCTTCTGAAAATACTTTCGGTGAGCAAGATGTTAAAATACTTGCTGTCACACAAAGGCTGGAGACTACCAGCAATTGTTTCTTATTCTTTCTCATACTCGTTATTGTTTTATGTTCAATACGTTGTTGGATAATCTTAGTTGTTGAGGAAGCATTCGTTCCATGTCCGCACCAGACTCCTGTCTTCCTCTATTCCGCCTTCGCCTTTCTTTTCGAAAAGCCCTGTCATCGTATGTCGGTTGCCTTGTACGCAGATGCTCATAGCCGCTGCCTTTTTTCCTTCTTCTGGCATTAAGACAAGTGCGTCGAACTGCATTTCACGATAGAACCGGTCTTCGGAAATCCCGATATCGAAGGGCTTGCTCCAATGGAAATATTTATAACGGAGATAGGTGGGTGCATCACAAGCTATTCGGTATTTCAGGTTCAGCGTCGGAATATGCTTGCTGAAGCTGAAGGTGTATGTGTATTGGGGAATGAGCGATGCCGTGGTGAGTGTGAAGTAGAAAATGTCCAGAATGTCACCCTTTGACAGACTGTCGATCGTAATCCTTTCGGGGCGTTTCAATTCTCCTGGTCTGTCGACAGGCTGAAGATAGTGGAAAGTGTCTACGAAACGCACCTGACCGTCGGGCTTCTCCACCTTGATGCCTATCACGTCGCGACGGATGCTATTGGTATCAAAGAAGCGGGGATAGCAGATGGTAGACAGCTGACTTGTTGCCGAGTCGCTGTTGAGGGCGAGACGGACGCGGTGGAGATGGCTGATGCCGTGGAAGTCTAATCGTCTGGCTTTGGCATTGGCTACAATACCTGGAATGCCGAATGTCGCTGCGGCTAAAGGGGCCAAATCAATATTTTGTCCATGGTCGAAACAAATACTGTCGTATTCTGCCAAGGCCACGATGTCATGTTTTTGCAAGACGGACGGCACTTCGGTCAGTGTGAACTCCTTCTGTGGCATGTTCCATACCCAATTGCAAACCTGTTGGGCGAACTGTGCGTATGGTTGGTCTGTCGATACGTTAGCCAATGATGGTTGACTTTGATTCACGGTCACCGAATGCAGGAAAGTGTTAGAGGGTCTCAAGCTGATGGTTCCAGCCTGAAAGCCGCATTTTACTTGATGGGTCTGGTACCCAACGTAGGATACTCGCACTATTGTCTTGGTCGAATCACAGGGAATGGCAAAATGGCCACCTTGATTGCTCACACCCTTGCCCAGTAGCTGCTTGCCGTCTGTTGTGAACAACGAGATATTAGCGTAGGCTAAGGGCTCAAGATGTTCGTCTACGATGCGCCCTACAACGCGCGGCTTCTCTTTTTGCATGGGTTCGATGAAAATGTTCCGTCCTTCCAAGGTCATGCTGATGGGATAGAAGCCGATGACGGTTCGAAGAGCATCGGGCAGTGTTTGCTGCTTGATGTTGCAGGTTATGCGAAAATCCTCCAGCTCGTTGTGGATGAAGTAGAGGTTGTAAGCTCCCTTGGCCGCCCTGCTTAGGTCGGTCAGCACCTGCGGTAGCGGCATGTCTGTGTATTTCCTGCTCACGGTCTGTGCCATAGACATCATGGGCAGTATGACAAGGGTGAAAATGTACAAGAATCTTTTCATATAGAATCAGAACCAATGAAGTGATGTAACTTTGTTAGTACAGTCTGTGACACCTTTCTTTCTGATGGATTTCGGACTGATCGATCGATTGTTTACTCGCGTAACGATATGTTGAAGTATTGTCGATGTGTCTACATCTACTGTATCTATACGCAATAGGAAGTGACCACGTTTGTTTTTCGTAACTGTGAACTCAGGCGCACCTCCATGACGGATAAATGACAAGTCAAGGCGCTTGCTCGACTGAATGCGACAAGCCCAACTAACAATGGGATACTCTTGCTGCACACTGTAGGTGTATGGAGCCAATCCACTAATAAAATGTTCTCGTTCATAAACGAAGAAATCAACGATGTCGCCTACTTCCAAGTCTGAAAGAGAAATGGAGTCGGGACGATTGGTGAGTTGTTCGTCTTTTTCAAGGGGTTGCAGATAGGGGTTGGTGTCTACTTCGATACACCGTCCGTCGGGCTTCTCGATGCGGATGCCCATCACCAGATTGGCTTTACTGTTTGATGTGGCGCGAATGTCGTAAAAGTGGTCGTACACATTCGTTTCTGTAGAAGAACCATAACATGAGTAATCGTGCCATGTATGATAGCGTAGCTTATGGGGGCATCTGATTTTTGAATATCGGGCGACACTCTCTTCGCTATTAATGGCAATGCGAGTACGTTTTAAACGCTCTGCCCCTACAAAATATTCCATGTGAGGAATTGGCATAAAGACGCACTGTATGACAAAGGGCATGAATAGCCAATTTCGACGGTAGACAACACTGTCGTAGTCGGCCAAGACAATGGCCTTGGCATCTGTGTATTTTTCTGGTATCTGGCTGTTTAAAAAAGCGGGTAAAGGAAGATTCCAAATCTCGTTACGTTTCTTTTCTGCTCGTTGTATGTACTTTTTGACAGCTCTTCTCTGAACTGTCTGCTGCCCAGTCTGTGCCATTGCGCTCGTGCATGTACAAATATATATTAAGGTAATGAGGAGATGTTTCATTCTACGATGATGGTTTGTTCGTTATCAGTAATGCTCAAGTGGATGCGGTCGAAGTGGTTGAAAAGGGCTACGACTCCAGATAGTGGTAGGGTGGTGTCCCATACGAAATGTAGGCGAAGGTGACGCACATCTTCGTCTGTATAGACAACCCGTACGTGGTAGTGTGTAGCAATCTGCTGTAAGATGTCTTGCAATTCTGTATCTTCGAAATTGATGATGGTAGCTGTTGAGGCTGATGGGGCGTCTGTGGGGAGCGAGGGGGTGATGGTACTTTTCTGTTGATGCGTAACGGTACCTTGCTGTCTTTTGTAGATGTGTATGGCTGCATAGGCGATGCAAGCCAATAGCATAAGTGCTATGATAAAGGGAGTAGGATTGAATCGAAGGCGAAGCTTTCCGATACCTTGCGACAGATGTTTGTAGACGGCAATACGTGAGATGCCAAGTTCACGGGCAATTTCATTGTATCGCATTTTTTGATTGTATCGCATCTGTATCACGTTTTGCGTCTGGGGAGTAAGATTTGTATGCATATACTGCATAATTTCGTCAACAGGTTTTTCTTCGTATGCTTCGTTGTCACTGTCCGAAGGCCACTGCTTGTAAGCACGCTTCACAGCTTTTTGGTGTTTCATAATATTCAGACACCGGTTGCGAACGGATATAGCCAAAAGCCCCGTTATGGTCTCGGGTTGCAGTTCCTTTTCTCTGTGGAGCAGTTCGACAAACACCTCGCCCACCACATCGCACGCTTCGTCGTGGTTGTGCAGTATGCTTTCTGCCTGTCGGATGAGCTGTTCGCTTTGTTCCTTGTAGAGCTGTTCTATGAGATTTCTTGTCTGCATGACTTTTTTCTTCCTGTTGTATAATACAACAACGTGGCTGAAATGCTAACCCCTTTGGAGTGCTTTTATAAAAAAAAAAAGGGATTTCCTGAAGTCCTCACAGAATTTCAGGGAATCCCAAAGTTTGATGAAAAGCGTTACTTCACGGCGACGTCTTCCATCACCTTGCAGATGAGTCGCCAGAAGGGCTCAACGGTGGGGATGAGGGTGCGCTCGGTGGCGGTGTGCGGCGAGCGGATGGTCGGACCGAGGCTCACCACATCAAGGTGCGGATATTTGCCGAGAATGACCGAGCACTCCAGTCCGGCGTGATCGACCTGGATGATGGCCTCTTCGCCGAACAGCTCGCGGTACTTCTCGGTGAGCAAATGCAGCAGTTCCGAGTCGGGATTGGGATCCCAGCCGCCGTAGTCGCCAGCGGTCTCGATCTTCATGCCGGCCATGTTGAAGCAGCTCTCGAGGGTCTTCACCATGCAGTCCTTCATGTCCTCACGGCTTGAACGGGCCAGAATCTTCAGCGCGGCCTTGCCGTTCTCGATGTCGATGATGGCGAGGTTCGAGGAGGTCTCCACCACGTCGGGGTACGAGGGAATCATGCGCATCACGCCGTTGTGGCAGCCGTAGATGGCATTGATGAGGTTGTCCTGAATCTCCACGGGCACTTCCATCTTCGGCGTCGCCACGTCTTCGGCAAAGAATTCAATGCCACTCTCGATGTTCTTGTACTCGTCGATGAAGTCAGCTTTCCAGTCGTCTACCATTTCCTTCAGGGCAGCGACGTTCTCCTTCGGCAGGGTCAGCACCACTTCAGCCTTGAAGGGGATAGCGTTGCGCATGTTGCCACCGTGCCAGCAGGCCAGGCGAGCTTCGCACTCTTCGATGGCCTCGCGTACGAAACGCACCATCATCTTATTGGCGTTGCCGCGACCTTCGTGAATCTCCAGACCGGAGTGTCCACCACGCAGACCTTTCAGCGTCACACGGACAGCAGCGTCTGTCGGGTCGGTTTCCACCTCTTGATAGGCCAGGGTAGCGGTCACGTCGATACCACCGGCGGAGCCGATGCAGAACTTGCCCCATGTCTCGGAGTCGAGGTTCAGCAGGATGTCACCGTTCAGGATGCCCGTCTCCAGGTCGTTGGCACCAAACATGCCTGTCTCTTCGTCGGCAGTGAACAGTCCTTCGATAGGACCATGCTTCAGGTCTTTAGCCTCCATCACAGCCAGGATGGTAGCGGCACCAAGTCCGTTGTCGGCACCGAGCGTTGTGTTTTTGGCCTTCACCCATTCGCCGTCGATCCATGTCTCGATGGGATCGGTCTCGAAATTGTGGTTCGACTCGGGAGCCTTCTGCGGCACCATGTCCATGTGGGCCTGCAGGATGATGCCCTTGCGGTTTTCCATACCGGGCGTAGCGGGTTTCCGCATGACGATGTTGTTGCCAGCATCCTTGAAGGCTTCCACACCTGCCTGCTTGGCGAAGTCGAGCAGGAATTGCTGTACTTTCTCTAAATGTCCGCTGGGGCGCGGCACCTGTGTCAGTGCATCAAAGTTCTTCCAGATGCACTGCGGGTTCAGATTTTTTACTTCTTGCATTTGGTTTTGTTTAAGTTAATACTTAGGTTTTATATCAAATGAATTATTCTTTATGAGGTCTCTGCGCAAACTCTGCGTTCTCTGCGTCTCTGCGCGAGGATAATTAGCAATTTGTTCTCGCGCAGAGGCGCAGAGGCGCAGAGGTGTCTTAAAAGTTGAACCAAGCTGGATGTCTGTTAGTCTCATGTATGTGAGGAGTTGCTTCTTGTGTATAGGAAGAATCTCTGAGACCGATTTAAGTTCCAGTATGACGCACTCGTCAACGATAATGTCCAAACGAAGATTAATGTCTAACTCCACTTCCCGATACATTATTTTAACAGGAACTTGATGTTTCACCTTGAATCCATTCGCTTCAAGTTCGTACATCAAAGCTGCTTCATAAACACTTTCAAGTAGTCCTGGCCCAAGTGCGTTGTGTACACGATATGCACATTGCAATAGTCGATAAGTATATTCTCGGTCGATAACCATTTCTTGATATCCTTTATTCTTTATTTATTTAACTCTGCGCAAACTCTGCGTTCTCTGCGTCTCTGCGCGAGGATAATTAGCAATTTGTTCTCGCGCAGAGGCGCAGAGGCGCAGAGGTGTCTTAAAAGTTG
>CADCIB010000041.1 GCA_902801375.1 uncultured Prevotellaceae bacterium
TTCCGCTGGCGAAGTCACCGGCGATGTAGCTGATCAGGTTCAGTCCCTTCTTCTGACCGTGAACATCGAGCTTCACACCCGTTGCCAACACTCCGATACAGGGACAGATAGCCGTCACAATGGGCATCGTCAGCTGAGGACCAACAGCATCGATACTCTCGCGAACACCCATAGGCATTTTGCGAGTTGACAGTTGCGAGTTGACAGTTGATAGTTGCTCGTCGTCCTCAACCTCTTCCTTCAGACTTCTTCCATCAGCCATCTGCAACGCATTCAGCACATTCCGCAGTCGGATGGGGAAGCCGTTGAACTCCGAACTCAGCGCACTCTTGATCTTCGCCCGCTTCTCTTCCAACGGAAAGCCGTCGTAGCAGGGAATCACCTGGTCGAGCCACTCGAACGAGCGCCCGCAGATGTGCCGAAGGTCGCAGGCCAACTGGTAGGTCAGCGTGTCGCGGTCGCCCTGCGTGGGTTCAAAGCCGCGATTGTTCACCTCCCAGTACTTCGCGATGATGTCGGTGAAGGGGATGCCGTGATAGTTGTCAGGATAAGAACACGAAGATTCTTTTTTATTTGAACACGGATTGCTCGGATTGGACGGATTCTTTTCCTTATCCGTTAGATCCGTTAGATCCGTGTTCGACAAAATCTCCGCGCCACTATTATCAAACAGCTCATCGTCCAAATAAATCAGATCCTCCCCGCTTGCCGTTGTCGTGAAGAACACCCTCGCGATGTCCTTCGCTCCCTTGTCGAATTCCACGCCCAGGAGTTCGCTTGCCCATTGCAGGTTCTCCTCCTGCGAGAGTTCGGGTTTGCGCTTGAACGCAAGGTGGTAGCCTCCACCTCGTGCACTCATCTCCATCATCTGCAAGCCCAGTTTGTCTTTCTTGCTGAGGATGCGCTCCTTCAGGGGTTGCATCTCTTCTGGAGGGATATGGTCGATGTCCATCCCCACCGATTTGCTCATCGTGGTGCTTCCCTTCAGCGACCCGTCCTCATTGGGCAGGCAACTGTAGTTCATCTGAATGAGTCGGCTCTTCAGCTGGGCATTGCCGCCTCGCACAGCCCTCACCACTGACTGCTGTTCCTCGCTGTCCCTGAGTTTCAGGTACTCCTCACGGGAGTGGATGGGGCGCATCATCTTCGCCCCATCCTTGTAGTAAATCATGTGTACACTCATAGCGGTTTAGTTAAATTGAACCATCTCATGCACGAACTTCCTACCTTCCTCTGTCCACACCAGGTAGCGGTGCGTGTGATAGATGCCCAGGCGGTTTCGACGGCCGTGGGTACGTGTCTTGGCCAGTCCCATGCGGGCGAAATCCGCATAGAGCATATACTCGCCGCTTTGCCAGTAGAGGATGCCTAAAGCAACGAGCGTGCGGTAGAGTTCCGGGGCCGTCATCGACATCTCCTTAGCAATCTGCGTCGTGGTCACGCAGTCCACGCTTTGGAGCACCTCGTCGCAATACTCAGCCTTCTCGCCCAACAGCCTGAATTCGTGGGGCTGCAGCTGATACTTGCCCGTCTTGCGGATGGTTGGCAGCACCTCCGAGGTCACCCAACGCTTGAACGCCTTCGCCTGTGGCAGCTTCGAAGAGAGGATGAGGGAGTAAAGTCCACTCTCATTGATGACGATGGCTCGGGTCTCGTAGGCACTCTCCCGAATTGGGAGGGTGCCTTTGTCTTCCTCATCCACATGCTGTTGGACAGCCTTTGAAGTATTCTTGTACCCCAGCGCCATTGCCACGTCCTTACCTACAAAGAAGGCCTCGCCCTTCTCGTTCGTCATTGTCCGGATTTCACCGAACATCTCATTTCTGAAAATCTGAATAGAATTGTTCATACCTTAATCGAATTTTGTGAGCATCAGGATAGTGTCAGAATTAGGCCTTTTTCACATCGATGACTTCCTTCACTCACCCTCCGAATCGGTTAATTTAATTTTTAGTTTTCTCTGGTAACTTTTACTTTTAGTTTTCTCTGGTAACTTTTACTTTTAGTTTTCTCTGGTAACTTTTACTTTTAGTTTTTAGTTTTTAGTTTTTAGTTTTCACCTCGCAAAAGCGAGGTCGTATCCTTTCCTCACCTTCTTCATGTCCTCGAACGAAATGAAGGCATCGCCATTCTCCACCTTTGCCATTGCCCACACCAGCCAGATGGCATCGTTGCGTTTCTCGTCGATCCACGAGTTCACCACGATCAGGTCGGTCTCTTTCAGCCCTGCCGTTTGGCAGACCCTCTCGATATAGCCACGTGTGTTGTTGTGGTCGTAAGGGGGAGCCCACCGGTAGATGATTTCCCTCACCGAATAGATCTTGTACTTAGTGTTGTACGTGTGCAGGAGTCGGAATGCCGCCCTGTAGCCGTACTCCATCGATTCGAAGATGCAGAAGGCACCGTCGTTGCCCGTCTGCCCTTGCCAGCGTTGCGCACCCTTTCGGATGTTCAAGGGGTTGTTGTTCCGCAAACCTCTCGGTAATTTCTTGGTTTTCTTCATTGTTGTAGTTTGTTTTATGTTTTACTTGGTCAGCCCATCTCTAACCTCTAACCCCTAACCTCTAACCTCTTAGTTCCAATAAATGTCACCGTAAAGGCTTTCGAATTCTGCTCGGATATCCTCGATGGGGCGTTCCTCCATCACTCCGTTCAGGACTTCCTCCTCACGGATCTTCAGCAGATAAAGTTGATACTCGCGTCGCTTGATGCGGCCTTCCGACTTGCGCACCTCCATCATCTGTCGGTTCATCGCCCAGTGCTTGCAGCAGCCACTCGGACTTACGGCCTTTCTTTGTTTCGTGCAATAGCGCCTGGTCATCAAGCGTGTCGCATCCTTCCATACACATGAGGCGCAGCATTGCTTCACTCGCACCCCGAAGACGGTCATTGTGAAATTGTTCTTTTTCTTCTTCATAATTGTATTGTTTTTAATAGTTGAACTTCGCCCAACGCGTGGGCTGTTTGACGGTGCAAAGTTCGTACTATTTGAAAAAGAAAAACCCCTATATAGGGGCTATAATAGTCTCTATATAGGGGGTAACAATTACTGATAATCAGTGAGTTATCCTATTGTCTGAATATGTCTTCTATTTCTCTCGATCGGACAGGCGCCTTGCCCGTCTCCTGCATCTCCCATTTCTCCTGAGCCAGATTGTTGATATGCCACAAGTCTTGAAAAGCCTTCCATTTCGCACGCATCTGCAAACGCTCGGAAAACATGTCGGCAATGTACATCGCCTGCTTGCGAGTGGTATTGGGCGAGAGTTGGCATTGCTCATCCACAAACCCCGCCGTCTGCAACCGCTTCCAGTACTTCATGGCCTTGTCTGAACCTAAAATGTCATCCTTGGCACAGACTTGCTCCAAAGGCTTTGCACCCTCAGCGTTCATTGCCTCCTTCTGCTTGCCACCATAATAATTGTACGTGTTCGTCTGCGAACCGATCACCTGTCCAATCTGGAACTGGGCACCCGTCTTCCCCATCGCCTCGAATAGGTCAGAAAGCGTCTTCTTCTCTTCTTCCGTCATTGCCGTTCTGTTTGTTTTTCGTTTGTAATAGTTGCAGGATATGAGCAACCTGCAGTTCGCCCATCATATAGTTGTTGTCTTGCTTTGCCACCAGCTGTCCAATCTGCTTGGGGTTGTTACGTTGTTCCTGCACCTCCCTCGTGTGCGCCATTGTCGATGCCAACGCTCCGTACACCTCTGGATTCGCCTGATGCAGGAAGAACATACCGATGGCATTGACGAGCCTGGTTGTATAGGCTACATCACCACCTCTGACCGCATCCTCCAGCAGCCACTCCATCAGTTCGTTATGTTCGTCATTTCCTGTCATATAGGGCGGTTAAGGGTTTAGGAGGTCTCAGCGAAACCACCTTGATTGTACACTTCAAATCGGGGTTTTCATAAGGCACTATCGCCTCTTTTCCCCCGTGAGTCAGCCCTGCCAGCAGAGCCATCTCCCAACTTTCATTGATTTTGCACAAAGGTACATCTTTTTCTTCAAATCATAACAGCAAAACCCCAACTTTTTTAAAGAAAAGACAAAGATTTTTTGCCCCTAAAAACTGATGCCATGAAAATCAAACAGATGCAAAAATCGAGCCGAAAAACGACCCGATTGATGCTAAAACCTCACGCAACGCCGATGGATAGGGGGATGCACGAGGATGAGAAGAAAAAAGTGTAAATTCGGAGATAGCAAAATCCATCCTTTCCCTTTACATAAAAAAATCACGACCCCATTGCTGAAATCGTGATAGTTGTGAATGTGGACCAGAGAAGGTTTAGCTCGACGGCCGAAGGGAAAGTCAACTGTCCCGTGATCTGCTATCTTCCATTAAAAAACTTGTTGTATTGTTCTTTTATGGATTCAAATTCGATTGGATGCTCTTCTATCAACTTATTTAATCGATAGCGAATAGCGAGTGGTGTCCGATTTATTGTCCGCCACCTTCGTCCCACTTCCAGTCTGGGTCATCTACGAAACGATTAGGGGGGCTGGCGCAGATGATGCGGTAGTGCTGAATCCTGAACTCGTGCATTGTGGGCTTCATATATTTCTTTTTCATTGTCTTCTCTCCTTTACTTTATTTATTAATATACTTTTTGCCGTTGAAGATATAGATACCGCTCTTAGGCTTACCGTTGAGACGGCGGCCGCTGAGGTCATAGTAGTGCTTGGTGCCATCGTGGTCGATGGTGCGGACGACGGGAGCGATACCCGTTTCTACATCGCCGAAAGAGGTGACCAGCGCGCGTGCAAAATTAGTCTGTGTCTGGCTGGCCTTGAAGTAAGCGCGGAAAGGTGGTACGAAGGCCTTCGGCTCATTCAGCGGCACTTTATGCCAGTTGCCGTCGCTCTGCAGGATATACTTCGGCTGGTTGGGATCATACAGATGGTCGTTGTCGATTTTAACCCTGGTACCGACAAAGGCGTAGCCGGCATTCTCAGTTTGCGAGCCTTGGCCGTATTCCTGCACAGTGTTTTCCGATGTGGACTCAAGTGTGAAGGGGTCTTCACTCTCTACGACGAGGTAGTAAGGGTGTCGGGCACGTGTCAAATAGTAGTTGCTATTATCAATCGCGACTTCCTGGAACAATACTGTGGTGACGTCGTCCTCAGTGATGACTTTATCGTAACGGTAGAGTTTCGCCCCCTGACCAGCTTTCAGACGGAACTTAAAAGGTAGCGAGAGGGTGTATGCCTTGGGCTGATAGACGAAGTCGGGTTCGCCATCCTGTCCGTAGGTGAGGGTCGCCCCAAACTTACGGTCGTAATGGCATGAGACAGCGGTGAAACGGAATGTGTTGTCGCCCAAATTAATGCCTAAGCGATCGGTGACATACAGGTTCATGCACTCATAGCCGTCTTCAACGAAACCGTTCGACAGGTTCACCACGTTAGGTTCGCTGCTGACATTGTTTTGAGCCCAGCTTTTCTGGTTCATGATGAACAGCGTATATTTGCTGGCTCCGTAGAAGGGGTTGTTGAGCAGGTCGCGCTGCACTTTGCCCCATTCAGTAGTGGTCTGTCTCAGATCGACCACAGTCAGGTCGTCGCAGCCATAAAAGGCTCCGGCCTCGATGGTGGTGACGGTGGACGGCACAGTAAGTATACCATTGATCGTGGTTGAGCAACGGATGAGTTGCTCCTTTGCATTGTAGTATAATGTATTGTTCTCGCAACAGTAGACGAGGTTGTTGCTACCAGAGATGGACGCCACTTTGGGGCAGTTCTTCAACCAGCCGTTGTAGGCCGAGGTAACCCCATCGCTCATAGTGAAGGATACCAGATCGGAACAGTCGGCAAAAGCCTCGGTGCCGATGGTGGTGATGCTGCTGGGGAGGGTCATGGCGGTGATGGCACTGCCTTTGAAGGCACGGTCGCCTACGGCTGTCACGGGCTTCTCCTTATAGGTTGTGGGAAGTACGAGTTCGGTCGCGCTGCCTTCGTAGCCGGTGATGCTGTAGCTTGTGCCCCCGCTATTAAGCGCGTAGATATAGCCGTTGGCATCCTTCATGCCTGCCCACGCTAAATAGGCGTCGGCCAGCGATGCCGGTACAGGACAGTCGCTCACCTCTGCGTGGAAGTAGTACCACTTGTCGTCGCCTAAGAGGTCTTGCAGTTTCAGCCCCTCCATATCGGCTATGGTGTTACATACCCGATTGTTTGTCGCCGAGATGGCTGGAACGTCTTCTGCAGCGACAGCTACGGGCAGCGTACCGTCGGCAGAGAGGTAGGCACAGTTGCTGATGCCTGACTCGCTGTCGCCCTGATGCTGTCCGATAATGCCAGCGACGGTGGTGGTTGCCGAGAGCGTGCTGCGTGAATAGCAGCGAGCCACTTTCGTAGCCGTGCCGGCCTTGCCCACGATGCCGCCTGCGATGTCGCCGGATTCTACGGAATTGCCTGCAGCACAGTCGCTGACGTTGGTTGTAACGCTTTCGCCCACGATGCCGCCGGCTGCCATAAAGCCCTTCACACTGCCATAGAAGTAACTGTCGATGATGGTCGTATTGTCGGCCCTGCCCACCAGTCCGCCGGCATTACCGGCTGTGGCCTCAGCGCAGTCATACGGCTTGCCGTCGGTGGCTTTGGCTTCATAGGCCAGCACATCGTGAATCATGCTGTAGTTGGCATTGCCCACCACCACGCCGACGTTGTCCTCTCCCCTCAGGCTGATGTTCTGCAGGGTGAGGTTGCTGATGACGGCTCCGTCGGTATAGCCGAAGAGGCCCACATTGGCATCTATAGTTTCATCATCATCATGATGGGTCCTCACGTTCTTGATGGTATGACCCTGTCCGTCGAACACGCCGCTGAAGGGATGGTCGGCGGTGCCGATGGGTATCAAGGCATACCAGTTGCCACGTTTTTCACCCTCCTGAATGAGGTCTTGAGTCAGGCGGATGGTATAGTCGCCCATGTTATCGCCGCCGTTAACCCTATTGGCTAAGTCCTCTAAGTCTTTGAACGTCGAAATGGTCATGGACTGTGTAGGCATGGTGGCCTCGCTGATGAGTCCGAAGGCATCGGCCCACCCCACTTCGCCGTTGAATTTCGAATTTCTGTATTTGTTGGCACTGGCGCGAGGCACGTTGAGCGTGCGCTGGGTAGCGAGTTTCGCCGTAGCACTGGCGGTGCCCTCGTAGGCAAACAGGTCGTTGTATTCCCAGACTGGTGGGTCTGTGGCATCACACTTCATCTCCTTCAGGTTAGGCAGATTCACAAAGGCACCGTCGCCGATGCGGTGCAAGGTAGAGGGCAGCGACACCTTCTGCAGCGACGAACAGCCCACGAAGGCAAAGTCGCCAATCGAGGTGACTCCCTCGCCGACGGTCACTTCCGTCAACTTGTTGCACAGGCGGAAGGCCAACTGGTTCACCGTTACGTCGTATTCAGTTCCGCCGATAGTCACCTTGCCGGGAATGGTGATGGCACCCTCGGTGTATTGCGATATGCAGGCATTCTGTCCGTTGCCCAGTAAGAGGCTGTAGCTACCGCTTATCAGTGCCTCGGCGGTGACCGTCTTGTCGCCGTTCTGCAAGGTGATGGTGACCAGTTTGTCGTCAGAACTGGCGGGACTGTCTGATCCTGCCTCCTTGCCTTCCACCACCCACTTCATCAGTTTGTAGTCGGGCGACGGCGAACCAAAGAAGTAGAAGTCCTTACCGGCATCCACATGGTCTTTCTTCGTGTCATCGTCGTAGATATAGACATCGGCCTTTTTCTCCTCCACTATGTGCGTCGGATTGACGTTAGCGTTCTGTGAGCGCTGGCGGTTATGGAAGTAGTAGTTCAGGCCGTCCTGATTACGGATGAACGACAGCAGGTTTTCGTAAGGCACCACCGTGTCGTAGCTGGAGTGATAGAAGGCGATGCGGTGGCTGGGTGTCCAGCCCGATACCCTCGCATTGCTGGCCAGTGCGCGGTGCAGGTCTTTCATCACGCCCCGATCTGACGGTACTGATGAGTTCGCATTCAGGCCACTGAAATAGTCGTAGGCAGCGGTTGTCATCATCTGCACCAGCTTGCCGTGTACGTTGTCGCCATCGTCCTTATAGAGCATCTCCTTCATCTGGGCGGCATCATATATACCCTGTGTCAATCCTGGGAGATTTCTTTCGTCGTAATACATATATGTCTTACCATACTTACGCATTTGGCGGAACGCCTCGTTGATGTCGTCGGTGGAATACTGCCTGCTCTTGTCCTCCTGGCTTTTGGCGTTGATGAAGTCGATGACACCGGTGCGCAGGAACTTCTGCGACAGGTATTCACTCACCGTGTGCTGGCGCATGAAGGGGTTGCGGTCGCACATGCCCTTCAGGATGAGCGGCATGACGATGGGCATCGACACGGTGGCCGTCTCATGCTCTGTGCGATTTTCCCCACCGTCGAAGGTCTCGCCATTGTCGTTCATATAGTAGCCCAGGTGTGCCACAGGGTCGTAGGGTCCGTCGCCACACACCGAACCAGCAAAATGCAGCTCGTCAGCCAGACCGTTCTCCTCGATGAAGCGGTGGGTGGCCAATGACACGGAGCCGCCCTGCGAGTAACCTATGCATACGCTCTTCCAATTGTCATCAAAATCGATGAAGGAGGAATTCTGCTTAAAGAGTTCCAGTCCGGCGCGCACGCCATCCACCACTTGACGGGCGGTCAGTTCCTGGTAGAGGTAGGGGTGGGCACGATCCTTGCTCACGCCGTAGCCCTCGTAGTCGGGCATGATAACCAGACAGCGGGGGTTGCGCACGCCATCGTGGCGCGTGTAGTCAATCAGCATGCCTACGTCGGTCATCCACGAAAGCCAACCGCCACTCTTGTTGTATTCCGTGGGGCACTCGTAGTTACTGGTGATGGTGACGTGGCAGCCGATGACCAGGTTTTTGGGGACGGCCGTAGCGCCCTTTGGTACGGCCATCAGCGACGACAGGGTCACCTTATTGCCGTCGGCATCCACCGAAGGATAGGTATAGGAGTAGAGTTTGGCGTCGACGAAGTATGCGCTGCCCTCATCTTGCAGTCCGCTGACACGCCGGGGGGCCAGTGCTGGCTCCGGGTCTTCGTCGGGACTGACCACGACGATGCCTTCATCGGTAAAGTAGGCATCGTTGATGGCCGTAATCTTCACGTCGTCGACATTCACAGGTTGCAATGAGGCGATGCCAGACTCCTGACCGTAACCCGAAAGGACCGTCAGTAGCATGGACGTCAACAAAAAAAATGTTTTTGACTTCATAATTATAGTTATATAAAAGTTTGCAAAGGTACGACAATTATTTGAGATGAACAAATTTTTTAAAAAAGTACGATGTGGCCCAAATATATGCAAATATGCAAAATACAAATCATTTATTAAATTGATTTACAATAAGTTAGTACACAAAGTGATGGCTTATATCAATTTTAAACAAAATTGCTATTGAATTATCATTTGTACATTTCAACTATTATTCGTACCTTGCAGACAAATATTAAGAAGCAAAAGCACAAAAAAGGCACATGCCGTCTTTAGCCTCAAATTTGAAGTGGTTAGTGACACTAACCAGTTGAATGCCGTCTTTAGCCATCTTACCATTCTTCCCCTTTACACAAAAAATCACAACCCCAGAAAAGAGGTCGTGATTGTTGTGGATGTGGATCAGAGAGAACCGTCCCGTGATACGTACGATTTTTGGGGGCAAAGATACAAAAACAATTCGTAAAATGCGATATTTTACATAAAAATATGGCATCAGAATGCGATATTTTACATAAAAAGCTATTACTGAATGCGATATTTTGCATACTCATTCGCTTTTCATGATACATCGGGAAAACTTTGACTCTCTTCCATCTTCCCATCCTTCCCTTTACACAAACAATCACGACCCCATTGCTGAGGCCGTGATATTTGTGAATGTGATTTGAGTCCCCTTCCTTCTTCCCTCAATATAGGAATCCAAGCATCCAAAGTGGCAGTTTGGCCCCATCAGGAATATCCCAGTCATCAGCAAAAATATAGGAATCTTTAAGTCCCGCTATCTGCGAGAAGTCCTTGCTGCGTCCACCAATCTCAAAGGTGTATTTGCCATCCACTTTGAAATCTCCCTGTGTCTTGCCATATTCAACGTTATGAGACTCAGAAAGACAGCATATCGCAAATGTTTCACGGAGTGTGCCTATTTCCACACGAGAAGGAGCCAGAGCATACAAGATGTTAGGATTCTCCAGATACACTTTGTCCGGCTTTGTCAGTTTACCAATCTTTTTCTTGTCGGAATAAAGCAGATTGAGCACCTTAGCATCCCCTAAGTATTTCAGGTATTCCACCACCGTATCGCGGCCAATCTCAAGGGCAGCAGCAATCTTATTGGCATTCAGTTCGAAAGGCACCTCGCTGCATATCAGCGCAACGAGTGCCTGCAATTTTCTGACATTGGCGATATCCACTTTGCATATCCTGGGCAGTTCGGTCTCAATAATATAGTTGACAATCTGCTCTATTTTTGTATAATACTCTCCTTCGCCTTCCAACAGGAAAGGATAGTATCCCTTCTCTAAATATTCCTTGAAAAGAGCTACGGGTTTACACTTTGAGCTTACTGTCTGCCATAGATCGTAGGGATGATTCAGAATATCCTCCAACGACCATTTGGGGAGCGATAGCCCATGATAGAAGCGAAGGGACTCACGGAAGGAAAGTCCTGGCATCGTGTACTTAACGGCACGACGGGAAAGATCTGCATCTCCTTCTTTCAATTGTAGAAGAGAAGAGCCGCTTACTATCATTTTCAACTCAGGGAACAACTCGTATATCTCCTTGACTTCACGACTCCAGTCTGCCTCCCCAGGCTTGTATTTGTGAATTTCGTCAACAACCAGCACTTCACCGCCACGTATGACAAATTCCTCTGCCAACCCGACAAGCGTGCGTGTTGAGAAATCCACTGTATCTGCCGAACAATACAAGGCACGGCGGTCACCTACCTTAAAATTCTGTTTGAGATACTGCTTGATGAGTGTTGATTTTCCCACACCCTTAGCACCCATAATGCTGACAAGTTGTGCATTCCAATGAATGTCATCCATCTTGTCACGTATGATTTCCATCGACGTATTGGCCAAAAGCCTGTCGTGTTTTCTGAATAAAGAGTCCATAAGCATCAATTTTTGCTGCAAAAGTAACAAAAATGTTGCACATGCGCAACATTTTACAAAAAAAATGCTGTTTATGCGCAACGTATTTCTTCAGACATACGTTTTACGAACCCTTCCTTCTTCCATCCATCTTCCCATCCTTCCCTTTACACAAACAATCACGACCCCATTGCTGAGGTCGTGATATTTGTGGATGTGGATCAGAACCGTCCCGTGCTTTCTGTGTGTAATATTTAATGATTAATTGTTGTATGCAGGAAGTTCCAACCACTTGAGGTAGCAGAAGTCTTGACGGTGAGGGAGATTCGGGTGCTTAGGATACATGCGCACAGCACTCTTGTACTGTCCGAACTGACGGGGAGTGAGCGTGGCCTCGAAGGTGTAGTGATTGCCTTCGTGCCCCGTCATTGTCAGTGGCTCTACAGAGAAGACCTTCTCCTCACCGTTTTTGTCCACAAAGATATTGACTTTCTCCAGTCCGATAGCATCGTTGAGTCCCTGCTCGTCGATGACATACTTGAGGGTGTACTGACCGCCAGCCTCACCTCCTGTAGCTGGGAAGTTCCACTCGGAGTTCACCACTCGGATGGCATCCCAACGCTGAGCCACGGCTTCCTTCCATTGAGCCAGTTCCTTGGCCAAACGGTAGTTGTCCTTAGAGATTTCCTTGAAGCGTTTGGCTTCCTTCTCGTAGAACTTGGAGTAGTAGTCATCAAGTTGGCGCTTCATGGTATAGTGAGGAGCTATTTGGGCAATAGAGTTCTTGATGACCTGAATCCAGCCTCTTGAGATGCCACTCTCATCCTTGTCATAGTAGAGAGGAGCTATTTCATTTTCCAAGAGATAGTAGATGGTGGCTGCATCGAGCTTGTCCTGAAGCTCCTGATTCTGGTAGGTGCGGTGCTCGGTAAGTGCCCATCCTGCACCTTCGCGATAGCCTTCGAGCCACCAACCGTCTTTCACACTGAGGTTGACAACACCGTTCATCTCTGCTTTCTCGCCCGATGTGCCAGAGGCTTCGAGCGGACGGGTAGGCGTGTTCATCCAAATGTCCACTCCACTCACGAGATTGCGTGCTAGCATATAATCGTAGTCTTCGACAAAGATGACTTTGCCCTGGAACTCTTCGCGCTGAGAAATTTCGTATATCATCTTGATGAGTCCCTGTCCTGCACCATCGGCTGGGTGTGCCTTACCTGCAAAGAGAAAGACAACGGGGCGTTCAGGGTTGTTGACGATGCGTGCCAGACGCTCAAGATCGGTGAAGAGCAAGTGAGCACGCTTGTAGGTGGCAAAGCGTCGGCAGAAGCCGATGACAAGGGAATTGGGGTTTAGGCGTTCTGCCAACTTGGTAAGACGCGAAGGATCACCCTGATTTTTCAGCCAAGTGTTGCGGAACTGTATCTCAACATAGTCGAAGAGGTTCTTCTTGAGTGCCATGCGAGTCGCCCAGATTTCTTCGTCGGGACAGTTGTATATGCCGTGCCAGATGGACTCATTCGACTGGTCGCTGAGAAATTTCTTGTCAAAGTATTTGTCATATATCTTGCGCCATTCGGTGGCAGCCCATGTGGGGAAGTGTACGCCATTGGTGACATAACCCACGTGATTTTCTTCTGGATAGTAGCCTGCCCAGATATTGGCAAACATCTTTTGGGAAACTTTACCATGAAGCATGGACACGCCATTGACTTCCTGACAGGTGTTGCAGGCAAAGGTGCTCATGCAGAACTTCTCGCCGTGGTCATCAGGGTTGGTGCGTCCCATGCCGATGAACTCATCCCATGAGATGCCGAGTTTCTGGGGATAACCACCCATGTATTTACCGAAAAGACCCTCGTCGAAGTAGTCGTGTCCGGCAGGCACGGGGGTGTGGACGGTGTAGAGGGAAGAGGCGCGCACAAGCTCCATGGCCTCGTTGAAGTTGAGACCTTCATCGATGTAGTCGCAGAGTCGCTGCAGGTTGCACAGGGCGGCATGACCCTCGTTGCAGTGGTAGATGTCCTTCTTGATGCCCAAGCGCTTCAGAAGCAGCATACCGCCAATGCCAAGAAGAATTTCCTGCTTCAGACGGTTTTCCCAGTCGCCACCGTAGAGGGAGTGGGTGATAGGCTTGTCGTAGTCGGAATTCTGTTCGTTGTCAGTGTCGAGCAGGTAGAGTTTCACACGTCCCACATTGACACGCCAGACACTGGCATACACATGATAGTTGTTGTAGGGCACGTCTATCATGAGCGGATTGCCATTCTCGTCGAGCTGACGTTCGATGGGCAGACTACCGAAGTTCTGCGCTTCATAGTTGGCTATCTGCTGGCCGTCCATGGAGAGGCTTTGGGTGAAGTAGCCAAAACGGTAGAGGAATCCGACCGCACACATATCCACATTGGAGTCGGAGGCTTCCTTCACATAGTCGCCTGCCAACATGCCGAGACCACCGCTGTAGATTTTCAGGGCAGAGTGAATGCCATACTCCATGCAGAAGTACGCCACAGAAGGCCGGCTGGAATCGGGCTTCACATCCATGTACTTACGGAACTTCCCATACACTTCCTTCACACGCTTCATCAGTGCCTTGTCTTTCAGAATCTCCTCCTTGCGAGCATAGGTGAGTCGTTCCAGAAGCATCACAGGATTGTGGTTCACGTCGTGATAGAGTTCTGCATCGAGGTCGCGGAACAAGTCACGTGCTTCGTAGTTCCATACCCACCACATATTGTGGGCAATCTCGTCCAGACACTTCAGTTCTTTGGGCAATGTAGCCTTCACTGTCAGCACCTTCCACTGGGGTGCATTCGCATAGTCTGCTTTAATTTTCATCATTTTTTCACTTGATTAAATTTATAATTAAATTAGTCGATTTCTTGTTTTGCGGCAGATGCCTCCCATACAGGTTTTATTTTTTCTTTCGCAAATTAAGCAATTTTCTCCCTTCTAACCAAACTTTTCCCCAACTTTTTTCATCACAGCACAAAAAAGGCCGACATTCTTCGCGCTTGGAAGGAACAGAAGGGTGAGGATTGATAAAACGACCCGATTGATGCTAAAACCTCACGCAATGCCGATGGATAGGGGGATGTATGAGGATAAGAAGAAAAAAGTGTAAATTCGGAGATAGCAATCTTTAGCTCGGCGGAGCCAAAAGAGGTTTTCGAAAACGATCATGTACAAACATGATGTTTTGTTTGCACACTTTAGATTATTTTTGTACCTTTGCGGCGCATATTTGAGAATATATTGCGGAGATAAGCGGATTTATTCACCGCACAAATGCGGAGATAAGTACTCGCATTCACCGCAGAATCAAAGCTAGCGACACTGAAGTATGAAAGAAATCTATCTTTGGCAAAACTCACGGTTCCCACAGTTTGAGTGGGATACGAAGGTATTACTCACCCCGCTCGGTGAAGTACACACCCTGCAAGGGCAGTTGCTCGGGCGCATGGCCGCTTTGGGCTTTGAGGGTGTAGCTGCGCAGGTGGAAGCGCTCACAAGTGAAATCCTCGGTTCGTCACAGATAGAGGGTGTGGTGCTCAATGTCGATAGCGTGCGCAGCAGCGTGGCGCGACATCTCGGACTGGAGACAGCAGGCATGGAACGCACCGACCATTACACAGAAGGAGTGGTCAATGCCCTGATGCAAGCGACACAAGGGTTTGCTGAACCATTGACCGATGAACGGATGTTCGCCTGGCACGCCGCTTTCTTCCCATTGGGTTACAGCGACGGCTATAAGATTACCGTTGCCAACTGGCGCGTGGGTGGCGAGCCGATGCAAGTTGTCAGCGGACCGATGGGCAAGCAGAAAGTGCATTTTGAGGCGCCGCCAAGCGATGCTGTGCCGACGATGATGGAGCAGCTCATCCAATGGGTGAATACTGACGACTATACCGACCCCATCATCCGTGCAGCTATAGCGCACCTGTGGTTCGTCACCGTCCATCCATTCGACGACGGCAATGGTCGCATGGCGCGTATCATCACGGAGATGATGCTGGCGCGAGCAGACAAGAACTCCAAGCGTTTTTATAGCCTGTCCGCAGAGATCATGCGTCGGAAGAAAGACTATTACGACGCGTTGGAACAAGCGCAAAAAGGTCCGATAGACATTACGCCGTGGCTGATGTGGTTTATCGATACGCTACGTAATGCATTGCTCTACGGCTTGCGGACAACCGATCGCGTACTGCTCAAAGTCGAGTTCTGGGCGCGGCATAAGGACGCCGAGATGAACGAGCGTCAGCGCAAGATTCTCAATCGCCTCTGGGATGGCTTTGAGGGCAAACTGACCACGCAGAAATATGCCAAGATCAACCATTGCTCGCAAGACACGGCGCTGCGTGACATCCAATCGCTAATAGAGAAGCACATCCTCCGCAAGACGGACGAAGGAGGTCGCTCTACCAATTACGAGTTGATAGCACAATAAAGTATCAGCCTTCAGCCCTCTTCCCATTCTTCCCCATTACACAAAAAATCACGACCCCATTGCTGAGGTCGTGATTGTTGTGGATGTGGATCATTACTTATTTTACTCTTACCCCTACGTTTCCGTCTTTAGGTTCTGTCTGATAGAAGAGGGTCTGGAGCTTCTGAACGGCCTGCATGAGCTGGCGAGCCACGATGATGGCGTCCTTCGCTGGATCAACGGCGTGGTCAACAATGTTCAGGCCATACTCCACTGACTTCTGGTCGAGCACCTCGGTGAGTGGCACGTAGTCGGTCTCGTCGGCGAACTTGAGCGCTGGCACTGCCCAGTAGACATGGGTGTCAAAATGTCAAAGTCATTTTCGGTCATTTTCATTTTCGGATGCTGTCATTGGCTCACTATAAATAATAAAAATTTATTATTATATAGTGATGATTTGACACACATGTGAAATCGATTTTGACACAAAATGACTTTGACATTTTGACATCACACCCTCCACGCTAACCCTCAAACGCTAACCTCTCAACCCTCAACTCTCCACTAAAATGCCCCGTGCTTTTTTGCGTGCTTATTTCGCCCTTTTTTTTGCAGGGGCTGGGAAAAGGTCGTAACTTTGCACCGTGAACATAAGGCCGAAAATTCACAACCCCTAAGGGGAAAAAATGTAACAATTAACAGCTACAAAAAAACTAACAAACTAAACAACTAACAAACTAACCAACTAAAACCTAACTAACTATGGCAATCAAAGTAAATGCAAGAGAGACCGAACTCAAAATCGGTAAGAATCCGGGGTACTACTACGTGATGACCCCCGAACTGTACACCGCCCTGAAGACTCAGAAGGTGATCCGCGAGGCAGCCCTCCGCTCGGGTGTGAGCCAGGGAGTGATGCAAGCCTGCTGGGATGCAGCCGGCGAGGTGATCAAGGCATGGGCAACGGAAGGTCACTCGGTGGCTCTGCCAGGACTCGGCACCATGCGATTCGCACTCCGTTCCAAGGCTGTGGCCAACGTGGACGACGTGAAGGCTGACCTCATCAAGAGCCGCCGCATCGTGTTCACCCCATCTGTTGACCTGAAGAACGAACTGGCCAGCACCAGCATCCAGATCACCTGCTACGACCGCGACGGCAACCTCGTGAAGCGTGTCACCTCCACCGACGAGGGCAACGTGGAAGACCCCGAGAACGAGGGTGAGAACACGGGCGACAACACGGGCGACAACACTGGTGAGAACGGTGGCGGCAACAACGGCGACAACAACGG
>CADCIB010000042.1 GCA_902801375.1 uncultured Prevotellaceae bacterium
TACTGAAAATCAGGCACTTGACCAAATTTTATTAGTTATATATTGTTAATGTAACTCATTGATTTTCAAACGATTAAATGTATAATTAACTAAGTATTGATGAACAAAACAATTAAATTTTTAACTACGCTACTGCTATTGGCGGTAAGCGTAGGCGCGTGGGCACAAACAGCCAATGTCGGAGACAATTTATGGTTAGAAGAATTCAAAGGTGGTGGAGCAGGAACGCAATTTTCTGCTACTAATAATTGGAGCAATTATCTATATACAACGTTGTTAAGTGGAGATGCAAGTGCTCTTTCATACACCTCTGCTAATGCTATGGCAAGTGCAGGTAGTGCATCAAATATGACTGACACTCATGTTTGGCTCAACAAGAATACCACAGCGTATATAATGGTTTCAGGTATCCCTTTATATAACACTACAAAGGTTAAGATATCATGGGCGCAAGCAGGTGCATCTAAAGTTTCTGTATCTTATGCTTTTGATGGAAACTCCACATTTACTGAATTGTCAAGCAACTCATCTGCCTCAAAACAATTTGTGAGTTCTGAGTTAGATGTCACAGGGCATACTACCATCAACTTAAAATTTCAAAGAACAAACACCAATACGAATGTCCGCATAGATAATTTGACATTATTTGCTACCGAAGTTGGTTCTTCTGTTCCTACTTGTGCTACTCCCTCATTCTCCCCTGCCGCAGGCACCTATACCTCAGCTCAGGATGTGACTATCAGTACAGAAACCGATGGGGCCACCATTTATTTCACAACTGATGGTAATGACCCGACAACAAACAGTTCGGTTTATTCTTCTGCTATCAATGTGAGCTCGACTACAACTCTCAAGGCTATGGCTGTGAAAGAAGGAATGGGCAGTAGTACTTTGGCAGAAGCCACTTATGTGATTTTAGGTCATGAAGGTACAGAAACTGACCCATACACCATAGCAGACGCTCGTGCCGCCATTGATGCCAATACGGGCATTACTGGAGTGTATGCAACAGGTATCGTTTCCGAGATTGTAACAGCATACAACTCTCAGTATGGTAACATATCCTATAATATTTCTACTGACGGAACGACCACAGCAGACCAGCTTCAGGCTTATCGCGGAAAGAGTTATAACGGTGAGAACTTCACCAGCGCTGATGATGTTCAAGTTGGTGATGTAGTAGTTATCTTTGGTAACCTGAAGAAACATGAAGAGACTTACGAATTCGATGCTAATAGTCAGCTGGTATCTTTGGATCGTCCTGTCAGACCCATTATCAATGCAGATGACATTGAAATAACATACGATGCAACAATAGGTGAAATCGCATATACAATTAAAAATTCCATTGAAGGAGGTACTTTGACTGCTTCCACTCAGGATAGTTGGCTCGCCCCTGGTACTGTGGGTACGACGGTTCCTTTCACCTGCGAAGCTAACAATACGGCAGCTGAGCGCACGGCTACTGTTACGCTAACTTATAACTATGGCGACAATGAGACTGTCACTAAGAACGTGACTGTCACACAGACCGGCAACCCCAATCTCGTTGATGACATCTCTGACATCACAGAAGTTGGCTCTTCCTATAAGGTAAGAGGAACCGTGGTTGCCACCAATAGCAAAGGCTTTATCCTTGGTGATGGAACTGGCTATGTGTACGTCTATCAAAATGCAGTACCAACTGTAGCTGTTAATGATATGGTGATGGTTGAGGGTACTACGGGAACATATGGTAACATCATCCAATTCACCAATACAGCTACTGTAACAGAATCCACTACTTCCAACTATAATGGCACACCTGCCGCTACGTTTATCACCGAAGTTCCTGATTATTCCGAGGGCTACCATATCAGCACCTATTTTGAGTATAAAGGCGAACTGACGAAAACGAACGGAAACTACCTGATTACAGTCGGAGATCAAGATATTCAGATTTCCTATCCTACTACAGAACAGGGAACTGCATTAACCGCCTTGGTTGGTAAGTTAGTTCACGTAAAGGGCTATTTCTCAGGAATTAACAGCAGCAGCCATTTCACCACCATGCTGGAAAGCGTAGAGGAAGTGGAATTTTTGGACAATGCCATCAATGGTCTGGAAGATGCTTATACCATTGACATGACGCAGGATGAATATGACTTGACCTTCAATGCGACCGCCACAAGTGGAGCAGATGTTCTTTATGAGGTAATTGCTGAAAGCACTACAATTCCATCTGATGGTTACGAGTTTGAAGATGGTTATCTGATGGTTTCCAAGAAGGGTACTATTGTCATCCGCGCTTATGTTGAGGCTGACGATGAATACAAGGCAGCCGAGAAGACCACTACAGTGACTGTCATAGGAGAGAAGGATGATGCCGTTATCGTCGTGGCTGACGCTAACGTTTCCTATGGTTCAACCTTTACCGTCGATGAAAGCACAATAGAGGGTGGTGCCATCACCGTAACCAGCAGCAACACGTCGGTCGCAACTGTCAATGGATTGGTCATCACACCCGCTGCCGTTGGCTCGACAACGATTACCGTCGCCACTGCCGAAAATGATTCTTACAAGGCTGGCAGCGAAACGTTCACTTTGACTGTAACTGCTCCACAGGGACAGTCGACAGCTCCAAGTGCAGATGCTGTGCAGGTCTTCTATGAAAGCTTTGATGAAAGTACGGGAACAACAGGTTGGTCTGGGAGTACAGCAAATGGTGAAATCAGATATGATAATACAGGTTGGGATGCAAACAAAGGCAATGGGAATGGTGGAAGTGCCAAATTTGGAACGTCATCTGTTATGGGTTATGCCATTACCCCTGCTATTGGAGAAGCTGGTGATTTCACGATGACATTCAAGTCAGGAGCTTGGAGTGGCGATAAGACCGAAGGCGGACTCGTTTTAAGCATAGATGAAGGTGAAGGAACATTGAGCCAAACAACTTTTGACCTTGATGATTCCCAGTGGTCAGATTATGAAGTGATAATTACAGGTGCAACTGCTAATACAAAGATTAAGTTCTCTGCAGCTCAGGCAACTAAGAACCGCTTCTTCCTTGACGAAGTGAAGATTGAAAAGCCTGCTGAGGCTGTTGTAGCTCCAAAACTCACCCTCTCAGCTTATGGTTATGCTTCTTACTGCTGCCAATATCCTCTTGACTTCACAAGCATCGACAAGAATACCTTTAAAGCTTGGTATGTCAGCGCAGTGGACATGACAAGCGGCGACGTAACCTTCTCAGAGATTACAGAAACCATCAAGGGTGGTGAGGCTTTCTTCCTCTATGGTACACCTGGTGCAGAGTGCCAGTTGGCTTACGCCAATAGCTGCGAGACAACTTTGGAAGGCAATCAGCTTGAAGGCACGTTAGCTCCCACATACGTTGAGAATGGCAATGGCATCCAGAACTATGGTCTGAGCGGTGGCAACTTCGTGAAGATGGGCAATGGCGTGGTGAAAGCCAACAAGTCTTATCTCCCTGTTGAGGTAGGTACAGAAACACCTGCCCGCTTCAACATCATCTTCGAGAGCCAAGAGGCTACGGGCATTATGAATGTCAGCCGCGAGGGTACAACGGATAACCGCTACTACAACCTCAACGGTCAGCGTGTGATGAACCCGACCAAGGGTATGTATATCGTGAATGGCAAAAAGGTTATCATTAAATAATTAGGAGGACATAGCAATGAAAAAAATATATCAGAAACCGATGGTAGGAGAGTCAAAATTCTTTTCTCTGAGTGCATTAATGGAAACATCGAACCCTAATGCTGGCATCGACGATGGTAGCGATCCGATTAATCCGGGTGACATCGAATCGAAAGAGAACAGCTCCTTCTGGGACGACGAAAACTAAGCGTAGAGGATATGGAGGTGCCCGCGACCGCAAGGTGGTGGGGCATCCGCCTGTCCTTCGTTTAGGATAATAAGAGAACCTGGGCTCCTGACACGCCGCGAGGTGGCGAGCCCTTAACATCTGCCGAGGGTCTCTTTCGCGTAAAGGGAGGCCACTTCGGTTGAAAATGTTAACTATGATTCCTGGTTCCCGCGCCCGTGAGGGTGCGGGGATTTTTTTATTTTTGAACACGGATTATTCTTTCATTCTCAAATTCTTGATAAACAAAACAACGAATTGCACGGATTAATCTGTTCTTCTGTTACTTTGTCTTTTTCAACCATGGTTTGGGGATATATCTGTTCTTCTGTTATTCTGTCTTTATTGGTCTGATGTTAGTCTGTCTTCATCGACCAACAATGTAAGTTAAAAATCAATAAATGAGTGGGGCTTTGTGTTGAATCTCATTTTTTTTTCACTATCTTTGCAATAGTTTTTTATATTTGTAAAGAAAAATGAGAACAATCTATGATTTCGCTGTCAAAGACAGAAAAGGCAAGCCGGTGGCGCTGAAAGAGTATGCCAACGAAGTGATCCTGATCGTGAACACTGCCACGAAGTGTGGGTTCACGCCACAGTATGAGGAGCTCGAGAAGCTCTACGAGAAGTACCACAGCGAGGGCTTCACCATCCTCGACTTCCCCTGCAACCAATTCGGACAGCAGGCGCCCGGTACGGACGAGAGCATACACGAGTTCTGCAAACTGACCTACGGCACGGACTTCCCGCGCTTCAAGAAGGTGAAGGTGAACGGCGACGATGCCGAACCGCTCTTCAAGTTCCTCAAGGAGGAGAAGGGTTTCCAGGGCTGGGATATGGAGCACCCCATCGCGCATATTCTGGACGACATGCTGATGAAGGGGGATCCTGACTACAAGGAGAAACCGGACATCAAGTGGAACTTCACGAAATTCCTCATCAACAAGCAGGGACAGGTGGTGGCTCGCTTCGAACCGACCGCCAAGTTCGAGGATATCGCCAAGGCGATAGAGGAGCTGCTCTGAGGCTTCGATGCTTCGAGGAGTGAGGAGTGGGAAATGCTTCTTTTCGAGGAGAAGGGTGGATCAAAAAACTTAAAAGAAATGTCATGGAACACGTAAAATTATTGATTATCGGTAGCGGACCCGCTGGGTATACCGCTGCCATCTATGCTGGACGTGCTAACCTCCAGCCCGTGGAGTACTGCGGTCTGCAGATGGGCGGACAGCTGACACAGACAACAGAAGTGGAGAACTTTCCTGGCTACCCTGAGGGGGTGGATGCCAACCAGATGATGATGGAGATTCGCCAGCAGGCGGAGCGCTTTGGCGCGGACATCCGCGACGGCGTGATTGAGCGCGTGGACTTCTCGAGCCGTCCCTACCACCTGTGGACGGACGAGGGGCATGAGCTGGAGGCCGACGCGGTGATCATCGCCACGGGTGCCTCTGCCAAATACTTAGGTCTGGCCGACGAGGAGAAATATCGCGGACAGGGCGTGTCGGCCTGTGCCACCTGCGACGGCTTCTTCTACCGCAAGAAGGTGTGTGCCGTGGTGGGCGGCGGCGATACGGCCTGCGAGGATGCGCTCTACCTGTCGGGTCTCTGCAAGAAGGTGTACCTGGTGGTGAGAAAACCGTTCCTGAGAGCCTCGAAGGTGATGCAGGAGCGTGTGATGCAGGCTGAGAACATTGAGATCTTGTTTGAGCACAACGCCACGGGCCTCTACGGCGAGAACGGCGTGGAGGGCATGCACCTGGTGAAGCGCAAGGGTGAGGCCGACGAGGAGCACTACGACGTGGCCATCGATGGCTTCTTCCTCGCCATCGGTCATACGCCCAACTCCGCCATCTTCCGCGAGTGGCTGGACACCGACGAGATAGGCTACCTGAAGACGGTGGGCCAGACACAGTCGACGAAGCTGCCGGGCGTGTTCGTGGCCGGCGACGTCTGCGACCCTGTCTACCGCCAGGCCATCGTGGCCGCCGGGTCGGGATGTAAGGCTGCCCTCGAGGCGGAACGCTACCTGCAGACGCTCTGAACGACAGGCGCCGCCAAGGGCAATGGTTCATGAATGTGAGATCAATTCTTCCGTTTGCACAAGAAAAGATATGATCATTATGTTTAACCCTAAAAGTAACGTTATTTATGAAAAAAATTTTGATGATTGCCATCATGGCATTGGCCAGCACAGCAATGTTTGCCCAGAAGGGTGCCACCTATGTGGGCGCTAACGTGAACTATGGCCTGCACTCCGACTACAAGAACTTTGGTGTGGGCGTGAAGGCTCAGTATGAGTTCCTGCAGAACGTGCGCGCTGAGGCTTCGTTGAACTACTTCTTCAAGAAGGACTGTGTGTCGATGTGGGACCTGAACCTGAACGCTCACTACATCTTCCACGTGGGCAACGTGGGCATCTATCCTCTGGCTGGTCTGACCGTGCTGAATGCCAATGTTGAGCATGGCGACAACGACACGGAGCTGGGCTTAAACCTGGGTGGCGGCGTGGAGTTCCCCATTGCCTCCAACGTGAAACTGAACTTCGAAGCGAAGTATCAGACTGGTGACAACTGGGATCGTCCTGTGATCTCGGCTGGCATCGCTTTCCCGCTGTAAGCCCACTCGGCTGATCGCTACCATGACGCAGCGTGCGTGCTGATCCCCTCACGCGGGGAGCACGACGTTGCGTCGTTGCTTTTCTTCACAGGACATCGAAAGGCACGAAAACTTTTTTTTCAACAACGAATTTCACGAATTTCACGAATTATTTCTTTATTAAAGAACAACGGATTGCACAGATTGGTTATTCAAAACAACGGATTGCACGGATTACACGGATTATTCTTTCATTCTCAAATTCTTGATAAACAAAACAACGGATTGCACGGATGGCACGGATTATTCTTTCATTCTCAAATTCTTGATAAACAAAACAACGGATTGCACGGATGACACGGATTATTCTTTCATTCTCAAATTCTTGATAAACAAAACAACGGATTGCACGGATTTATCCTGAACATCGAAAAACACGAAAAAAAACGGAATCACTTTTTCTACCTCGGATTTATGACCTCCCCTCACCCCTCCTGTAGGAGGGGGATAGTTTGTTGTGGCGCTCCTGTAGGAGGGGGAATTAGTTTGTTGTGGCGCTCGTGGGGTGGCGGTTTTGCACTCCCCTCCTACAGGAGGGGTTAGGGGGAGGTCATGAAGGTCAATTGCAATATCATTACCATAGAATCTGGGGTTGAGAAGAAATCCGTGTAATCCGTGCAATCCGTGTTCAAAAGATTCTGGGGTTGAGAAGAAATCCGTGAAATTAGTGTAATCCGTTGTCCTGAAGAATCAAGTGTAAAGATGAATCCGTTCAATCTATGAAAAAGCAAAGGGGTGACAGCGTGATGCGTCACCCCTTTGGGATTGTGATTCGTTGACTTGGCGACCTGGGGTCGCTGAGCGGGATTACTTCTTCTCAGGAGCCTTGTTCTCAGCAGGAGCGGCCTCCTTGGCAGGAGCGGCCTCCTTGGCAGGAGCGGCTTCCTTCTTGGCAGCGTCAGCGGCGGGGGCAGCCTCCTTGTTGTCGGTCTGGCTGGCGCCAAAGCCCGGCAGGTTGTTGGGGTTGGTCTGCTGCTGCTCAGTGGCGATGTTCTCCATCACGCTCTGCGAAGCGGTGGCTGTGGGAGCTGTCCATGCGCAGACGATGCTCAGCACGACCATAGCGGCGGCGAGTGTCCATGTTGCCTTTTCGATGAAGTCGGTAGTCTTGCGCACACCCATGATGGCGTTCGACGACGAGAAGTTAGAGGCCAGTCCGCCTCCCTTAGACTCTTGAATCAGTACGATGGCGACCATCAGGATGGCCACGAGTACGATGAGGATTACGAATAAATTGTACATTTTTACTATTATTTTTTATTATTGTTTATAATCAATTTCTCTAAGAACCGGATTTGGTCTGCAAAGTAAACACTTTTTTTTGGATTATTCAAATTTAAACGCTTAATTATTTCCAAAGCCTTCGAATATTTTCCTTGTTTGATGTAAATTCGGGCCAATGTCTCTGTATAGAAGCCCTCGTCGGCATCTTTTTCCGTGTTTTCTGCAGTGCTCTCGACGGGCGGCAGGAACTCGGGTGTCTCCTTGAGTTGGATTTTGCCTTGCTCCTTGTCGATGAAGTTGTCGATGAGGTGCTGTCCCTTCATGGCCTGTGGCACATCTGTGGGTGTCTCCTCTTCCGTCTCGAGGAGGTAGGCCACGTAGTCGACGGCGGCGTCGGCGGGTGTGGGATGGCGTTTGGTCTTCGCCTTTTTCTCTTTTTTCTGCTCATCGGGCAGCGAGTCGAGGAATTGGTCGATGAGGGCGACGGTCCTGTTCTCGCCTTGTGTGCCATCGGTGCGCTGGGGCTGCGGTTCGTGGTTGCTGTCGGCACTCTTCATCTTGTAGTGGGCAGCCTCCACGAGGTTGAAGATCTGCTTCCGGTCGGTGATGTAGATGGCCGTTTTGCGCAGTTCCTCGTCGAACGTGCTGTCGTGCATGAGGTAGAGGTTCTGCAGCATGAGCAGTCGTGCCGTCTGGTAGTAGGGGTAGAGGGCCACCAAGGAGCGTAGCTCGTAGAGCGTTTCCTTGTTCATCTGTTCCGGATGGTTGATGAGTTGTTGCAGATCCATGTTCCTGAGTCCTTTACCAGTTGGCTACGGTGGCGTTGAATATCTGGTCGACGATGTCTTCCACCATCTGTGTCACCAGCTCTTCCTGCACGCTGTTGAGGCTTTGTGTGGTCTCGTAGGTGGACTGTGCGGAGAACTGTCGCTCGAAGTCCTCGCTGTGGTTGACGTTGTTGGTGAATCGTACGTTGACGGTCATCGAGAGTTCCGTCTGTGCTGAGTGTCCCTCAGAGGTGACGGATTTGTTGCGCTGTTGGTACTGCGTGATTTCGCCTTCTATCACCATGTCGCCGTTGCGTTTCACCTGTTGCAGTTTGGTGTGGCTGGCAAACTCGTCTTTGAGTTGGTTGTTGAAGATGCCTGCCATGGGTCCCCACACGTAGCTGGAGCGGATGGGGAAGTCGGCGATGGTGATGGTCTTTGTCTTTTCGTAGTCGATGCTTGAGCCGTTGAATCCGTAGTGTACGGAGCAGGCTGTGGGCAGGACGAGTGAGAGCAGGCAGAGGATGAGTCCGAGTCCGTACTGCTTGATGCGTCGATAGAGGGTGCGGTCGGAGATGCCAAGCTCTGTGGCTGCTTTTTTGCGGTTGCCGTTGTTTCTGGCCAATGCCTTCTCGATCATCTGCCGCTCGATGTCGTCGATGTTGAGCGACTGCGGTTCAGAGATTTCCTCCGCCTCAGCATCCTCTGTGCGCGGCTGCCCGGCCACATAGGCGGGGTAGGGGGGATAGCTGTTGTCGCCGTCGCGGATGACGGAGGGGATGCCTGCGTTCTGCACGGGCTGCATGAAACTGCCGTGAACGTCGTCGAGCTGTTTGCGCAGGCTGTTCATCTCGCGTCGCAAGTCGGAGACGTTGCCTCGCAGTTCGAAGAGAATCTTATAGAGAATCTCGCGTTCGCTCTCGTAGGAGTGGGCACCGCCGGCCTGCGGGATGGTGGTCAGCATGGTGCTCTCCGGGTCTTGTGGGATGAACTGGCGCAGCACGTCGGCGGTGATCTCGCGCTGTTCGCTGAGCACGGACATCTGTTCTGTGATGTTCTTCAGCTGGCGCACGTTGCCTGGCCATTTGTAGTGGAGCATGAGCTGCTTGGCCTCTTCCGTGAGCGTGATTTTGGGCAGCCGGAACTTCTCAGCCATCTGCAGGGCGAAGAGGCGGAACAGCAGGATGATGTCCTCGCCACGGTCGCGCAGGGGTGGCATCTGGATGGGGATGGTGTTGAGCCGGTAGTAGAGGTCTTCGCGGAAGCGTCCCTCGCTGATGGCTTTCTGCACGTTGACGTTGGTGGCAGCCACGATGCGCACGTCGGTCTTGCGTATCTGTGTGCCGCCCACGCGGATGTATTCCCCACTCTCGAGCACTCGCAACAGTCGTGCCTGTGTGGCCATGGGCAGCTCGCCCACCTCGTCGAGGAAGATGGTGCCCTTGTCGGCCACGCCGAAATAGCCCTCGCTCTCGCCGATGGCGCCTGTGAACGACCCTTTCTCGTGGCCGAACAGCTCGCTGTCGATGGTTCCCTCAGGGATGGAGCCGCAGTTGATGGCGAAATAGCGCTCACGCCGGCGGGGCGAATTGTCGTGGATGAGTCGGGGGATGATCTCCTTGCCGACGCCACTCTCTCCGATGATCAGCACCGATAAATCGGTGGGCGCAACCTGCATGGCTACGTCGAGCGCTCTGTTCAACTTGGGACTGTTGCCCACGATGTTGTAGCGCTGTTTGATCTTCTGGAGTTCGGAAGTGTTCATTTTGAGCGTGCAAAATTACGGATATTTTTTCATATATCTGCAATTTTGGCAGAAAATTTGCAGTTTTTTGTCACATATCAAGGCTTTTTCTGCCAAAGCCAGTCATTTTCGTTGGCGGTTGAGCTTGATGAGGAGCAGTCCGATGGCTGTCCAGACGAGTTCCCTGATACGTACGATGAGGGCCACGAAGATGCCTGCGCTGGCCGTCATGCCCAGTCCGCCTGCCGACATGAGGAAGCCGCCTTCGCGCCCGCCAAGCTGCAACGGCATGAAGAAGAGCATGTTGGCGAAGAGCGAGGTGAAGGCGAGGATGAGCACACACTGGATGTAGTTGACGCCTGGCATGAGGAGCAGCAGGATGAACATGATCTCGAGTGCCGATGCGAAGCGGCAGGCCAGTTCGAGGAAGACAGCTGCGAAGAACGTGTGGGGATTCTGGTTGTGGAGGGCGGCTATCTGCCGGTCGATGTTGTCGAGCTGATCGCGATGTTTCTCGATGAAGGGTTTTGCCCATTTCTTGACGAAGGGCAGGTGACGCAGTATCTTCATCAGGCGCATGGCGAGTCCCTGTTTGTAGCCTTTGAGGAAGAACCAGATGGCGGCGATGCAGAAGGCGGAGACGGCCGTGAGCACGATGGCCATGAAGGGGCTGGTGTGCTGGGTGAGCACGAAGAGCACGGCGGAGATGAGCCAGAACCAGAGGTGGCTGAAGACGTGGGTCATGACATAGAGGATGACCGACGACGATGCCCGTTCGGCCCCTATCTTGGGCGCGAGCTCCATGATGCGGTAGGGCTCGCCGCCCATGAGTCCGCCTGGGGTGGCGTAGTTGAGGGCAAAGCCAGAGACCGTGATTTTATAGAGCCACTGGAACGAGAGCGGTTCTGTGGGTGCCTGGCTCTTGATGATGATGTACCAGGCGGCGGTGTTGAACACGTAGAGCACGGCCCAGAGGGCGAGCACTGCGAAAAACCAGTAGCCGGCATGGCACAGCCCGCTCCACACCTGTGCGAAGTCGAGCTGGGTGAGCATCACGACGAGTACGATGATGCCAAAGATGAAGAATGCGTTCTGGTATTTCTTTTTCATTCCTCCTTTTGCTTCTCTGTCTTGGCTTTGGGGATGGTGAACCTCACCTTCTCGCTCTCGTCTTTCTTCTCATGATAGAGCTTCGGCAGTGGGTTCTTGTAGGGCCGGTCGTAGTTGATGCGGCGGCGGAACACGTCGAGGGCGAGGTAGATGGCGTTGCGCAGGGGCTGTCCCACGGTGGGGTCGTCGGCATTCTGCGTGAGGGCGGACTTGTTGCCAAGCGACGATGCCGTGACCACAAACGGCTGTCCTGTGATGAGGGTGGCTCCCTGGGCATCGTCTTTCTCTGCGAAGAGCACCTTGGCCTGATCGCGGCTTGTGGGCAGGATGCCGTCGAACAAGGAGTATTGGTTTGCCTCGTCGAACTGCTCAGCGTTGTAGGGTCCGAAGAGTGAGGCCACCTCATTCCATCCCTCTGGGGGCACGGGCAGTGCTTCGCCTTCAGGGGCGGCAGGTTGGAGCAAGGCTATCCTGGGAGCCGACAGCATGAAGTCGCGGCGGAGGATGCTCTTGAATACCTTGGCTTGTGCTTCGACGTTCTCGTTCGACAGCGGCTCGTCGGGCACGAAGATGCGCAGGTCGTCGGTGACCAGTATCTGTGGACCCATGTCTTGTGGAGCCGTCCCCAGCACCACCATCACCTCTACGCGCTGCTGCAGGCAGTCGTCGAGGGCGCGGGCATAGGCCGAGTCGGCGGGTGTGTCGATGATGTTGAGACGGCCGTCTTGTGCTTCTTCAGCCTGTCTGACCGATGTCCAGTTGGGTTGAGTTTCTAAGGATTTGAAGACGGCCTCGGCATCTTTCTTCGAGCCGTAGACGATGGGTGTGCACAGCTCGAACAGCGTGAGGTCGAGAAAAGTCTTGGCCGTGAGTTCGTAGCTTCTGTTGTTTATTCTTTCTGACGTGATGGCCACGCGGATGGTTTTGTTCATATTCAGTATTGTTTTGTTATTTCTGATGGATATTGATGGAACTGACGACGGGCTGCAGCGCCATCATGAGGTTGCGCTTGGTGCGCCCTGGCGCATAGACGAAGGCTTCGGCCACGATGATGCGCTGGCGGGCCGTGTCGGCAATGGCCACACAGGAGAACGGGCCGCCCATCATGTCGCCGGTCATCTCCCAGAGTCCGCAGAACGAGTAGCGCTGGCCTTCCATGCGGCCGATGACCTGGCGCTCGTATGGCTCGTTGACGGTGTGCATGTACATGCCTGGCTCCTCGCCTGGGATGTTCGCACGCATCACGCTGTCGCGAAGGGCCACCCAGCGGACATCGTGCAGGTCTGTACCTTTCTTATATATATAGATGCAGACGTTCTGCATGGCGTCGGGCGAATTGTTGCTCAGCCAGAGGAAATCCTTCCCACGCTTCGACGATGTCATGTCGGCAGGAATGAGCATCTCCACGCCAAACAGCTGGCGGATGGTGCGCTCAGCCTCTGCGTTGTGGTGGCGCTCCAGCTGTTCGTGGGCGGCCTTCATCTCGTTGACGGTCAGCACCTTTCGGAGCTGCTGCCCTTTCTCGCGCATCAGCCTGCTGAGCTGCTGGGCTGAAGAGGCGCTCACCAAGACCTCTATCTGCGGCTGGGCATAGACATCGTGTCGGATGCGGATGTCGTTGTCGTTGCCCTTGCCCACCATCACGAGGTTTCTGGTCGTGCGCAGGGTGGCATTCAGATGCTTCGTGTCGACTGTCGACACATCGAACGAGGGTTCCGCTTGCGGCAGTCCGTAGACGGGAGTCTCTAGCTCCGCACGAACGAGGGCAGCCATCGTGCTGTCGTCGCAGACCACCAGCACCTCGTAGGGCTTTCCGACGCTCTCCAGCATCAAAGCCTTCCGCCCGTCGTGACAGCCGAGGAGCATGAGCAGCGTGGCGACAGCGACTGTCCACCTCATCCCTTCTCCTTCGTAGAGAGCAGTCCGCAGGCGGCATAGATGTCTTGTCCGCGGCTTGCCCGTATGGTGGTGAACACTCCGTGGTGGGTCAGGTAGTCGCGGAAGCGCATCATGCCCATATCGTCGACTCCCCTGAGGGGGACATCGGGTATCTGGTGGAAACGGATGAGGTTCACCCTGCATTCCAGTCCCTTGAGCAGGTTCACGATGGCCTGAGCGTGGCGCAGCGAGTCGTTGACCCCACGGAAGACAATATATTCGAACGACAGACGGCGCTGGCCACTGAAGTCGTAGTCTCTGAGCAGGCCCACCACGTCCTCGATGCTCATGCCCTTTTCGGCAGGCATCAGTTGGGCGCGCTGGTCGGGGAGGGGAGAGTGCAGGCTGACGGCCACGTGGCACGGGCTCTCGTCGAGGAAGCGCTGCAGCTTGTTTTTCACGCCCACCGTACTCACCGTGATGCGCTTGGGGCTCCATGCCAGGGCATAGGGAGCCATCAGTATCTGTGTGGCACGCAGCACGTTGTCGAGGTTGTCCATCGGCTCTCCCTGTCCCATGAACACAATGTTGGTGAGCTGGTCGCACTCAGGCAGTGCGAATATCTGGTTGAGGATGTCGGCAGCCGTGAGATTGCCCTCGAAGCCTTGCTTGCCCGTCTGGCAGAAGAGGCAGTTCATCTTGCACCCCACCTGGCACGACACACAGAGCGTGGCTCTGTCGCCATCGGGGATGAACACCGTCTCCACATGCTTGGCGGCGGGCTGCTCCTCCGATGAGGCGTTGCGGCTCACGGGAGCCGTGGGGAAAAGGTATTTCACTGTGCCGTCGACAGAGCGCTGCGACATCACAGGGGGCATGAGGCCCACAGTGTATTGCTGCTTGAGCCGTTCGCGGTTGGCTTTCGAGAGATTGGTCATCTCGTCGATGCTCTTGGCGTGGTGCTGGTAGATCCACGCTGCCATCTGCTTGCCCGTGAAGGCAGGCATACCCATCGAGCGAGCCACTTCCTGCAGCTCGTCGAGGGTCATTCCCAGGAGTCTTTTCTTTTCCAACATCACGTACTATTGAGCCTTCAGTTTCTTGAGCTTTCTGAGGGCCTTGTCGCGTATTTGCCTGACCCTTTCGCGCTTGAGGTCCATCTCCATGGCGGCTTCCATCATGGTGAGGGGCGGACATCCGACGCCGTAGAGCAATTCCACGACCTTGCGCTCGCGCTCGTCGAGACAGCGCAGTGCCGATGAGAGCTTCTCGATGTCGGACTGCATCTCCAAGGCCTTGTCAGCGCTTTCAGCGTGGGGGTTCTCCAGGATGCTCAGCAGCGTGTAGGTGTTCTGGCTTCCGATGGGCACAGGGGCGTCTACCGACCTGAGGCGTACGTCGCCGTTGCCCTCGCCGTTGAGTTTCCTCAGCGCCGATTCTATGCTCTGACGGATGTAAGGAGCGGCAAAGGGCGCGAAACGTTTGTGGTAGGACGCCTTGAAGCGGTTGGCGGCTTTCATCAGTCCGATGTTGCCCTCGTTCACGAGGTCTTCGCTGTCGAGTCCCTGTCCCTTGTACATGTTGGCAATCTTCACCACGAAGCGCAGGTTGGCTCCCACGAGACGGTTGATGGCTTTCGGGTCGCCCTGCTCCACCAACACGGCCAGCGCCTGTTCTTCCTCATCGGTCATGATGCTGGCGGCGCTGATGTCGTTCATATAGCTTTCGTGCGATTTCTTTTCTGTCATAAGATGCAGTATTGATGAATTCTGACTGCAAAGATAATGAAAACTCGTCGGATTGTGGTTCTTCCCCCGTCATGATTCATTGATAATTAACAATTTGCCATCATCTCGCTACAATTTTTTGCAATTTTTAAAGGGGAGTGTAGGGTATTTGGGGGTAAGGATTTAAGGGTTGAAAGGGGGAGTGTAAGTGATAAAAGTACTTTCGTTCCCTCCTCTTTCCTTCTATGCAAATGTTGCTTTATCGCCTTTTTTTGAAAAAAGTACGCAAAAAATTTGGTGCTCTCAAAAAAAACGCTTACCTTTGCACCCGCAAAACCAACGAGCAGAGCAGCGAGAGCCATTAAGTATGCTTATTTGGCAGAGTCGCGAAGCTCGAAGACGAAATCAATATGGTGCCCGTAGTTCAGTTGGTTAGAGCGTCAGATTGTGGTTCTGAATGTCGACGGTTCGAGTCCGTCCGGGCACCCCACAAAAAAGGAGACATTGCTTGCAGCGATGTCTCCTTTTTTGTGAGTGGACCGCAGGGATTCCTGTTGTTTTCGGATGCAGTTTCACAAGAAAATGTATGAAATCCCTGAATTTATTTCAGACGCATTGCACGGAATCCCTTATTTTTATCAAAGCAATGATATAGAAGTTGACCCGAAAGGGTTCGAAGGAGTATGAACGCCCCTCAGCCTCCTACAGGAAGAATGTGACCCCCTCTTTACTCCCCCTGTAGGGGGAGGAATAGTTAGAACTGAGCGCAAAAACTAACCACCCCCCTCCTACAGGAGCCCACTGAAAAAGTGGTTCTTTTTGGGGGTGGGTTACATATATTAACACTCTGATCACACCTTGACAGCAAGAATTGTAAAGA
>CADCIB010000043.1 GCA_902801375.1 uncultured Prevotellaceae bacterium
CCCTCCTGCAGGATGGGATAGTGAGGGTCTCACCAACGGCTATCACGCCGCTGAGGGCGCCAACGTGGTGCGCATGAACTTCCACGAGGGCGACATCCTTCGCTTCGACGGCACGAGCGGCGGGATGCGCACCATCCTGCACCTCAGCCCTGAGTCGTCGCACGACGTGTTCTTCGATTTCTTCCGTTGCCAAGACGCTGACGGCTACAACTACCCGATTGTGCGCGCCGGCGACATGCTCTGGATGCTGGAAGACCTGCATGCGCTGAAGATTAACGGCCTACTGAAGACCGACAACCCCACCATCTGGAAGGGAATGGACGAGTCAGGTGCTGGTTGCTTCGTTGCTGGTGAAAAGGCATATTACACGATGGAGGGTGCCCGAATGGCCCTGCCCGAGGGCTGGGAGATGCCATCGATTGACGAGATTTACGCCTTCATCAAGGAGCTGAATGCCGACAGCCTGAAGCTGGCCGACTTCATGAAGGACCGCGACTACGACTGGCCGCTGTCGTTAGAAGAGGGCCCGGACACCATCCACATACAGCTGCTTCCCAACGGCTTCATCGACCCCAACGGTGTACTTACAGATGAAGCGCTGACGGGTGCATGGCTCACCCGCAACACCATCAACCACGGCTGCCCGGTATCGTTCGAGATCAAGGCCACTGACTCCCGGCTCTATCCGCTTATCATCCACGAGAAGCGCTGCGGCTTCACCGTACGCGGTTGCCGTCTTGCTCCCACCGTCTACCATGAGATGTTGCAGCAGTTCTTTGTCGATGGTATTGAAGAATCAAATGCTCCGCGCCGGATGCCCATGCAATTGGTGAACGACAACGGCCCTTTAGGCGGTTATTACACTTTCGGTTCGAGCCGCAGCAGTATCATGTTTGATTATGGTGGTGAGCAGGCGGGTGGCGCTTCCCTTGAGCAACGCTCGGGCATTCTCTACAAGAACAACAATTCCAGTGATTGGGTATTCACTGACAAGGGCTTTGTGGATTACAATGTCAATGGCATGGACTCGCGGCGCCAGCTGAGAAAACTGGCCGCCCAAGGCAATGCTTCGGGCTATGAGAATGCTGTCTATGCCACATGGAGCAAAGAGTTCAGGGTTTATACGGATGGCACGACGACAGGTAGTGTGGCAGCGGTTGCCAGCGTCATGGGCGAGGGTGTCGTCTACCTGACTATCTATGGCGACTCCACAAAGAATCATGCAGTCCTTAAGGAGAAATGCCCGCTGCTCGATGCCCAAGGCAATGAATACAAGTGGGTGATGCCTTCGTTCGACAACAGCAAGCTTTCCCGTAAAGTGTATGATGGCAACAGGCTGGCAGACTTCAGACGTGAGTACTTTGCCCGCGCCTTCAACCTCAAGTGCATCCAGGACGAGACTGGCGACGGCGTGGAGGAGATCGTGATGAACGTGGCCAACAAGATTGCCGTGTTCAACGGCGTCACCATGCGTTGCATCCGAGAGTTTGAGTTTGCCGATGCCGGCAGCTATATCGGAACACCCAACCTGCGCTTTGACGTTGCTGATGTGAATAACGATGGCTATAAAGACATCGTCTTGATTCTGAACAGCAACGATGGTATGGGCTACCTGAAAGTGTACAGCAAGGGACATATCGACGAAGAGCCTATCTTTACCAAGGACATTGGTTCGTCGGCGCTGTTCTGTGATGTGAAGGTCGGTAACATGAGCGGAAGCGAGTTTCCAGAAATTGCCGTCCTCACAAGAGGATTGGAAACCGGTCGTAACGACTTGCTGACAAAGAACGGCTATCTGTATGTGTCGCGTCTGGGTTATGACGGAAGCTTGAAACTGACGGAGACTGTCGTGTTGAGCAAGACATCGGTTGACTGCTTTGCAGCAGATGACGCTACCCGAAACCACTTGGGCAATATGGATTTGGTGTTCGGGTATTTCCGTGGACGTAGCTACTATGAAGATCTGGTTGTGGGCGACGGTCTGTGGCGTTGGGATGATGCTCAGTTGAAACCCACCTATCGATTCCAGGTTCTCTCAGGTACAAAGAGTGCTTCTAGATCCATTCCTGCTGATGCCATTACAGCCGTATCATTGAACGAAGGCAAGGATCATATGGTATTCATTTGGATCATAAATGCCGATATGAGTACATCGAATAATACAGAGGCATTTGCTGAGTTCGGAGAAGTATGGCTCAACAACGACAACAATAGTATGTCATACAGTCTCACACACAATGAAAGAATATTTGGATTTGCAAGTAGCGGCCCCTACTACCATGGTGACACCAAAAACCCGGAGATTTCCAATTACTGGGATTACAATGTAGGGTATGAATTTAATGGCCATCCCGCCCTGTGCAGGTTTATCGACCGCGAGCGTGCCAAACACTTCAAGTTTATTTCTCACGAGGTGACGTTCAGTGAGCCGCGCATTTATGCTGCCATTGCTGCCGCACCGTACTATAAAGGACTTGGAGGGTCGGAAAAAGCCGCTACTATCTGGGGGCATGAGAAATACGACAGCGAAGGTTCTAACTCTACTGATAAGTGGGGCGGCTCCATTATTGCAGGCTATGAACATTCCTACAGTGTGCCGTTCTTCAGCTCGGCAAAAGTGGGCATGGAATTCACCGCCAAGGCAAGCGCTGCCTTTGAGAAGGCAACAGGACATACGGAGAAGATTACCTTTGGCCAAAGCTACACTGCCGATGAAGTCCACAGGGTGGTGATGCATGCCACGCCCTACGACACCTATACCTATGAGATTGTAGATAGCGACGATCCCGACGATGTGGGAACAACGTTCGTGATGTCCATGCCGCGCGAACGCCGCTTTGTGGGCTTGATGGTAGACGATTATGTGCGGCTGACCACCAGCCAGAAGCATGTGCCACGTCCGCAAAGGTTCTTGTTTGGAAAGCCTGGCATCCCCAGCAGCTATCCCAGGAACTACGATGGCTATGCCTCAATCTATGGAACCAAAAAGTATCCGTTCCTGTGTGGCCGTGACTTGAACCACAACGAATCGTTTGAAATGGTGGGTACCGGCGGTAGCTCAACCCGTTCGCTGAGCCTCAGCAGGGACTCTACCAGCAATACGACGGTGGAACTGGGCATTGAGACCGAGCTTGTAGCTACAGTTGGAGGTGTGAAGGCCGGTGTAGGCTTCAACTATAACCACACCGATGAGAGCGTCCATGAGTTTGGCGAGAACTTCACGGTAGCGGGCACAGTGCCGGGCTTGCCTTCGGCCAACGATCCTGAACACCCGCAGTTCGTCTGGAACATCTACTGGTACTATGTCAATGACGAAGGAGGCGTCTATCCCGTCATCAACTATGCGGTGAGGGAGAAGTAGCACTCTGCAGGTGGTTCCTAAGCCTGATAGATAGGACCCCGTAGGCATCCCCTCCCCAGCCTCACCCCAGCCCCTCTCCCAGGGGCAAGGGCGGCTTCGGGGAGGGGATGTCTGCGTCCACAAGCGTGACAATTGTGACAATTGGACAATGCATTTTTGCGCCCCTGAAATCCCAAGCGTGACAATTGTGACAATTGGACAATGCATTTTTGCGCATAAAAAAGGGCAATGATATACCATTCTGACCTTGAACCGCTCCCCTTTCATCTAAAGTAACCCTTTGTTAGAGGTGCGAAGGGCAGAAACCTGCGTTAATTAGCATTAATAAGGTATGTTTTTAGTGAAAACTATTCCTAAAGTGGATTTTTATTGCTACTTTTGCACGCAAAAACTTAAAATAGAGTATGGCTTCTTTTGTTGACGACAGAATTGTGATGGACGGTCTGACTTTCGACGACGTCCTCCTCATCCCCGCTTATTCAGAGGTGCTTCCCAGAACCGTGGAGCTGAAAACACGCTTCTCGCGGAACATCGAGTTGAACATCCCCTTCGTGACGGCCGCTATGGACACCGTGACGGAGAGCGCTATGGCCATTGCCATTGCCCGCGAGGGCGGCATCGGCGTGGTGCACAAGAATATGTCGATCGAGGCGCAGGCCCGTGAGGTGGCCATTGTGAAACGCGCTGAGAACGGCATGATCTACGACCCTGTGACCATCCGTCGCGGACGTACCGTCAGGGAAGCGTTGGAGATGATGGCCGAGTATCACATTGGTGGTATTCCCGTGGTCGATGAGAGCAACCATCTGGTGGGCATCGTCACCAACCGCGACCTGCGCTTTGAGCTGCGTCAGGACCGTCTGATTGATGAGGTGATGACGAGCGAAAACCTCGTGACCACCCATCAGCAGACCGACCTTGCCGCCGCTGCCGAGATTCTGCAGGAGAACAAGATAGAGAAACTGCCCGTGGTGGACAAGGAGAACCACCTCGTGGGACTCATCACCTATAAGGACATCACCAAGGCGAAGGACAAGCCTATGGCCTGCAAGGACAGCAAAGGCCGTCTGCGCGTGGCTGCCGGTGTGGGCGTCACGGTCGACACTCTCGACCGCATGCAGGCTCTCGTGGATGCCGGCGCCGATGCCATCGTCATTGACACCGCCCACGGACACTCGAAGTTCGTGATTGAGAAACTGGTGGAAGCCAAGGCTTCGTTCCCGCAGGTCGACATCGTGGTGGGCAATGTGGCAACGGCCGAGGCCGCCCGCTTGCTGGCCGAGAATGGTGCCGACTGCGTGAAGGTGGGCATTGGCCCGGGCAGCATCTGCACCACACGCGTGGTGGCTGGCGTAGGCGTGCCGCAGCTGAGTGCCGTCTACGACGTGGCCTCGGCTCTGAAAGGCACGGGCGTGCCCCTCATCGCCGACGGCGGACTGCGCTATTCGGGCGATGTGGTGAAGGCATTGGCCGCTGGTGGCAACAGCGTGATGATTGGCTCGCTGGTGGCTGGCACGGAGGAGAGTCCGGGCGACACCATCATCTTCAACGGCCGTAAGTTCAAGAGCTATCGCGGTATGGGTTCGCTCGAGGCTATGGAGAACGGTTCGAAGGACCGCTATTTCCAGGCTGGCACGAAAGACGTGAAGAAACTGGTGCCAGAAGGTATCGCCGGCCGCGTGCCTTACAAGGGCACCCTGCAGGAAGTCATCTATCAGCTCGTGGGCGGTCTGCGCTCGGGTATGGGATACTGTGGCGCCGCCACCATCGACGACCTGCACCACGCGCGCTTCACCCGCATCACCAATGCCGGTGTGCAGGAGAGCCATCCGCACGACATCTCCATCACCAGCGAAGCTCCCAACTACTCCCGACCGGAATAGGCTATGGGCTGAGCGCTTCGTAAAGTTGTAATATCGTAAAAAACCATTTATAAATGAAGAAGTTATTTTCAATGGCGGCCTTGCTGCTCTGTGCAGGCATGGCCTTGGCGCAGGCCGACGACCCCGTCATCATGACGGTGAACGGGAAGCCCGTGCAAAAGTCGGAATTTGAATATTCGTACAACAAGAACAACTCGGAAGGCGTCATCGACAAGAAAACCGTACGCGAGTATGTGGACCTCTTTATCAACTACAAACTGAAGGTGGAGGCTGCCCTCGACGCCAAGCTCGATACGATGAAGTCGTTCCAGGACGAGTTCAAAATGTATCGCGACCAGCAGATTCGTCCGTCGTTCGTCACCGATGCCGATATGGACGCTGAAGCTCGCAAGGTCTACCAGAACACGAAGGATCAGATTGGCCCCAACGGACTGGTCATGCCCGCGCATATCCTGATTCAGGTGAAGCAGAAGGCTGAGCAAGAAGAGATAGACAAGGCCAAGGAGCGCATCGACTCTATCTATGGCGCGCTGAAAGCTGGAGCCGACTTCGCTGATATGGCTACGAAGTTCTCGCAGGATCCTGGTTCGGCTCGCAAGGGCGGTGTGCTGCCCTGGATAGGCCCCAACCAGACGGTGAAGGAGTTTGAGGATGTGGCCTATAGCCTGCAGGTGGGCGAGATGAGCGAACCTTTCCTGTCGCCCTTCGGCTACCACATCATCCTGATGAAGGACCGCAAGCAGCTGGAGCCGTACGACTCGCTGAAGGCCGACATCATGAAGTTCCTCGAGGCCCGCAATGCCCGCGACCATGTGGCCAAGACCATCGTCGACTCGTTGGCCAAGGAGCGCGGCATCACCACGGAGCAGCTTATGGACGAGCGCACCGATGAGCTCTGCAAGGACGACGTGGAACTGAGAAACCTCGTGCGCGAATACCACGACGGTCTGCTCCTCTTCGAGATCAGCAACCAGACCGTATGGGACAAGGCTGCCAAGGACTCGGTGGCACTGACCAACTATTTCAAGAAGAACAAGAAGCAGTATAAGTGGGACGAGCCGCGCTTCAAGGGTATGGTGTTCCACGTGAAGGTGCCCGAAGATGTGGATGCCGTGAAAAAGTGTGTGAAAGGTCTGCCCTTCGAGAAATGGGCTGAGCGCCTGCGCACCACATTCAACAACGACTCCGTCATCCGCATCCGTGTGGAGAAGGGCGTCTTCAAGAAGGGCGACAATCTCTTTATCGACAAACTCGTGTTCCATAAGGACACCACCACCCGTGAGGTGAAGAACTATCCCATCGACGATGTCTATGGCAAGCTCATCAAGAAGGCAGAGACCTACGAGGACGTGCGCGGACAGGTGACCGCCGACTATCAGGATATGCTCGAGAAGCAGTGGGTGGCCGAGTTGCGCAAGAAGTATGCCGTGAAGGTCGACGAGGCAGTGCTCGCTACCATCAAGGAACAGTGATCTGACTGAAAAAAATGAAGAAATTAATCATATCTATCGCAGCGGTTTCGCTGGTAGGGGGCGTCCTCCATGCCTCTATGCCGAATGACCAGTGGGCCATGCTCAAGGGACAGACGGTAGCGGCCGACACCATCGTGGAAGAGACGGCAGCCCCAGAGCCCAGCATCATCGACGAGGTGATCTGGGTGGTGGGCGATGAGGCCATCCTGAAGTCGAATGTCGAGGCTATGCGCCTGCAGGGCGAGATGGAAGGCATGAAGTGGTATGGCAATCCCGACTGCTCCATTCCTGAACAGATAGCCGTGCAGAAGCTGTTTCTCCATCAGGCAGCCATCGACAGTATTGAGGTGACGGAGTCGGAAATCATCAGCCAGGTGGACCAGCAGATCAACTACTGGATACAGATGGCCGACGGCAGCCGCGAGAAGGTGGAGGAGTATCGCAACCAGAGCATCGCCGAAATGCGCCAGGAGCTGCGCGATGAATTCCGCGACCGCCAGCTCATCGAAAAGATGAAGGAGAAACTCGTCGAGGGCATCAACGTGTCGCCCGCCGATGTGCGCAACTTCTTCAAGGACTTGCCCGAGGATAGCATCCCCTACGTGCCGACCGAGGTGGAAGTGCAGATCGTGGCTATGACGCCGCGTGTCAGCCCAGAAGAGGTGAACCGTGTGAAGGACGAGTTGCGCAACTATACCGACCGTGTGACGCGCGGCGAGACTTCGTTCGCCACGTTGGCCCGTCTCTATAGCGAGGACCCGGGCACCGCACGACAGGGCGGCGAGCTCGACTATACAGGTCGTGGACTCTTGGACCCGGCTTTCGCCAATGTGGCGTTCAACCTGACCGACCCGAACAAAATCTCGAAGATCGTGGAAACAGAGTATGGCTACCACATCATCCAGCTCATCGACAAGCGTGGCGACAAGGTGAAATGCCGCCATATCCTGCTGAAGCCGAAAGTAACCGACGAAGCCATCGAGCAGGCAAAACTGCGGCTCGACAGCATTGCCAACGACATCCGCGACGCGAAATTCACGTTTGAAGATGCTGCCACCTTCATCTCCGATGATAAGGATACGAAAAACAACCACGGTCTGATGGCCAATACCGCTGAGCCTGGCCGCCTGTCGTCGAAATTCCGCATGCAGGACCTGCCCACCGAGGTGGCCCGCGTAGTCGACACACTGCAGGTGGACCAGATATCGGCTCCCTTCCAGATGGTCAACAACAAGGGCAAGACCGTCGTCGTGATAGCCAAACTCAAGAGTCGCACCGAAGGCCATCGTGCCACCATCACCGACGACTTCCAAGTGATGAAAAACGTGGTGCTCGCCAAGCGCCGGCAAGACTATCTGCTCGACTGGGTGAAGAACAAGCTCAAGGATACCTATGTCTGGATGAACGAGCGCTATCGCGACTGCGACTTCGAGTATCAGGGATGGATTAAGTGATGGTTTAGTGGTGAGTAGTGAGAGGTAAGAAGTAAGAAGAAATTGAGATTGAAGAAAAGTAGACAGATATTAATGGATGGGCATAGGGTTATCATGATGGTGACTCTATGTCTTTTGGCTTTGGGAATCGCGGCTAATCAGGCTCCCAGGAAGAAGCGTCAGGCGCGGAAAAAGACTGACGAGCGCGTCTATCTTGTGCATGCCGACCAACTGAGCTACGACCAATATGGTTTGGGCCCCAATGCGCAGAGGCTGAAAGGCAAGGTGAGTTTCCGCCACAAAGGAGCCACGCTCACCTGCGACAGTGCCTACTTCTACGACCAGACCAACTCATTTGAAGCCTTCGGGCACGTCAAACTGCGCCAAGGCGACACGCTGACGCTCGATGGCGACTATGCCTTCTATGACGGCAGCGACCAGTTTGCCCGCGTGCGCCACAACGTGTTGCTGACCCATCGCGGCACGAAACTCTATACTGACAGCCTTGACTACGACCGCCTCTACAACTTTGGCTATTTCTTCGAAGGGGGAAAAATGGTGGACAAAGACAATACGCTGACCAGCGACTGGGGGGAGTACCACACCGATACGCGCGAGGCTATCTTCAACTTCGACGTCCATCTGAAAAACAAGGACTTCCTGCTCACCACCGACACCTTGCATTACGACACGCGGACGAAACTGGCCCACATCGTGGGACCTTCGGTCATTACCTCGAAAGAGAGTGTCATCCATACCTCACAGGGCTACTACGACACCAATACAGGCCGCTCAGAGCTCTTCGGTCGCAGCACATTGGTCGACAACCAAAAGGAACTGACCGGCGACAGCCTGTTCTACAACGAGCAGACGGGCATCAGCGAAGGTTTCCAGAATGTGGTGTATGTCGACAAGGAGAACAAGAACAAGATGCTGTGCAACCGTTTCTGGTATAATGAGAAGACGGGCGAGGCTTGGGCTACCGACCGCGCCTTGCTCATCGACCACTCGCAGAAAGACACGCTCTACATGCATGCCGACTCGCTGAAGATGTTCACCTTCAACATCGAGACCGACTCCGTCTATCGCATGATACATGCCTTCGACCACGTGCGGGCCTACCGCGTGGACGTGCAGGCGGTGTGCGACTCGTTAGTCTATAACACGAAGGACTCCACGATGACCATGTATAAAGACCCCATCACCTGGAACGAGAACCGGCAACTGCTGGGCGAGCAGATTGTGGTCTTCATGAAGGATTCCACCGTTGAGCATGCCCATATCATCGGGCAGGCCCTCTCCGTGGAGAAACTCGACGAGGAGGAACACTACAACCAGGTGTCATCGAAGGAGATGTTCGCCTGGTTCCACGACGGTGAAATCTATGAGAGCGATGCCAAGAGCAACGTAGAGGCCATCTACTTTCCCGTCGACGACAAGGACAGCACCTACATTGGCATGAACTACACGCAGACCGATGAGATGCGTATGTTCCTGAAAGAACGTAAGTTGCAGCGCATCTGGATGCCCAAGGCCACCAACACCATGTACCCCATGACGCAGATACCACGGGGGAAATCGAAACTCAGTCAGTTCGCCTGGTTCGATTATGTGAGGCCGCTCCACAAGGACGACATCTTCGAGTGGCGCGGGAAAGCTGCCGGCACGGAAATGAAGGTGCAAAACCGCCATAGTGCGCCCCTGCGCACGTTGGATAATCGTGGGAACGAGGGTACGGAGGAACGTGGGGACGAGAATAGCCCAAGCAATGATGGTGATCTCGCACCCTCGGACCTTACCATCCCCGCACCCTCGGAAAATACCCCCGTTGACCCATGAGCCTGTTCCGCCCCCGTCAGCCCCGTCCTTTCCAGCATGAGTACCGCTATGCCCGCCCGAAACGGCTCATCAGCGATTCACTCAATGACAAGGAGCCTTCTCACCGCGCCATGCCCCTGATGAGCATCCTAATGATTCTTATCCTGCTCCTGCTTATCCTCGTTTTATATTTTGCTGCTTAATACATTTGTCTGAACTTCTAACTCCCAACTCATGAGCGACATCATCCAATTGCTTCCCGACAGTGTGGCCAACCAGATAGCAGCTGGTGAGGTCATCCAGCGGCCGGCTTCTGTCCTGAAGGAGCTGGTGGAGAATGCCGTGGATGCCGAGGCCAAGACCATTCAGGTGATTATCGAGGATGCTGGGCGCACCAGTTTGCAGGTGATCGATGATGGAAAGGGCATGTCGGAAACCGATGCCCGCCTGTCGTTCGAACGTCACGCCACGTCGAAGATCCGGCAGGCCGACGACCTCTTCGCCCTCCACACCATGGGCTTTCGTGGCGAGGCGTTGGCCAGCATCGCCGCCGTGTCGCAGGTGCAGCTCACCACGCGCCGTGCCACCGACGAAGTGGGAACGCGCATAATGCTCTCTGGTAGCCGTGTGATGAGTCAGGAGCCCGTGGCCTGTCCCGTAGGGGCGAACTTCAAGGTGGAGAACCTCTTCTTCAACGTGCCCGCCCGACGGAAATTCCTCAAGACCAATACCACCGAACTGAATAACATCCTCGTGGCTTTTGAGCGCATCGTTCTGGTCTATCCCGATATCACATTCCAGCTCTACAGCAATGGCAGTGAACTGTTCAACTTGCGGGCTTGCAACCTGCGGCAGCGCATTGTCGACGTTTTCGGCAAGCGCCTCAACCAAGACCTGCTGCCCGTCGAAGTCAAGACCACAGTATGCTCGCTCACGGGCTTCGTGGGTAAGCCTGAGTCGGCACGCAAGAAAGGGGCGCACCAGTATTTCTTCGTTAACGGCCGCTACATGCGCCACCCCTATTTCCACAAGGCGGTGCAGGGTGCCTTCGAGCGCCTCGTCCCCGCGGGCGAGCAGGTGCCGTATTTCATCTACTTCGATGTGCCGGCCGAGGACATCGACGTGAACATTCACCCCACCAAGACGGAGATAAAGTTCGAGAACGAGCAGACTATCTGGCAAATCCTCTCCGCCGCCGTAAAGGAGGCCATTGGCAAGTTCAACGACATCCCCGCCATCGACTTCGATACCGTGGGCAAGCCCAACATCCCCGTCTTCGACCCTGCGCGACAGGCGGAAACACCGCGCGTGAGCTACGACCCGCAGTATAATCCGTTCAAGAACACGCAGAGGAAGGAACACGTCCCCAGTAATTGGGAGAAACTATACGGTAATACTTCGAGGAGTGAGGAGCGAGGAGTGTGGGGCGAGAATGGCACAGGGCAACAGACTGCAGAGACTGAAACTGATCTCTCACCTCTTACCCCACACCCCTCACCCCTCAACGAGACCTCCCCCCTCCACTACCAATACAAAGGGCGCTACATCATGACCGCCGTGAAGTCAGGCCTGATGGTAATCGACCAGCACCGCGCGCATGTGCGTATCCTCTACGAGGAATACACGCGCAAGGACGGAAACCCACAGGGAATGCAAAAGATGCTCTTCCCCGAAGTGGTGCAGTTCCCCCCGTCGGACATCGTCGTCCTGCAGTCGCTCACCCCGCAACTCGAGCGTTTAGGTTTCGAACTCACCGATCTCGGCGGCGGCAGCTATGCCCTGGCTGCCATCCCAGCAGGTCTCGACGGCCTCGACCCCGTGAAGCTGGTGCAGGACCTGGTGACCTCGGCCAAAGATACGGTTGTGCAGTCTGCTGACAATCAGGACACATCTCTCACCTCTCACCTCTCACCTCTTACTTCTCGTTTAAGCCTTACGCTCGCCCGCAGTGCCGCCATCCCTTATGGGCAGGTTCTCTCCAACGACGAGATGGAGAACCTGGTGAACCGACTCTTCGCCTGCGCGAACGTCAACTACACCCCCGATGGCAAGCCCATCATCGCCATTCTGCCGCAGCAGGACATCGACAGCCGCTTCTAAGACTGCACTATGCCCGACAGCAAGTGAATTCTGCAGAATCCGGCATGTCGTTCAAATGATTTGCAAGAAAAGCCCGCGCCACCCAGACCCTTCCCTTACGGGAATGCCGGACGGCGCGGGCCAACACAAAACATTTACAACTCTAATATATGCTCAGAAATTGAAAAGAATATTCAGTTCACGGTAATCTTGCCGGTTATGGATTCCTTGCCCACAACGGCGCGAAGGAGATACAGGCCTGGCTCCCAGCCTGTGGTGTCAAGCAGATAGGTCGGATCTTTCAGTTCAACGATCGTAGCCTTGCGGGCTGTGATGGCGTTGTAGGCCTCCAATGTCCAAGTCTTGCCTTTCAATACATATTCCTTGCCCGTAGAAGCTTCCAACTCTGTAGTCTCTGCCTTTTTGCATGACAGGCTCACCTCGTAGATCCGACTGCCGACTGGCGTAATGCTGAGATTGAGACCGTCTAACGTGATGTGAGGAAGGAATACCAGCCTGACTTCATCATCGCAACCCTGTTCATGTACAATGATTGTGAAGGGCTGATACTCGTTCTGGGAGCAGAGGGAGAAGTCTATCTTGTTCCCAGAGCGGTTGTAATAGCCGTATGGGCCAGTAGTGGTGATGGTCTTGCCCAAGAAATATGTCGACCTCACCGTCACCATTCCACCGATATAAACATCGATTCCACTTGGATCAGTGATGGTTGTCTGGCTGATGGCTGGAGTCGATGAACCGTTGTAGTAACCTGCCGCCTCCTCATAGGTGCCAGCGAATGGCAATGCCTTTCCTATCATTTTCTTAATCGTCCTAACGGTTGTTCCGTTCATCACAATATCTGCCTGGAGCATTACCTGATTGAAGCCGCTCGCATTGGTCAGAGTGAGCGTACACTGGTTCGTAGACGGGTTATTGGACTGAAGCGAAACGCATGACGTGTTCCCGCTTGCAAGACTCCATGAAACACTCGCTCCCGTTGGGAGGTTCGATATAGAATACACATTTGAATTGCACAATACCGTTGAACCTGTCATAGAAGCTTTGGCAGCGCACACGGCGGCATAGGCATCAACAAGACCATATCCCCCATTAATACTCATGTATTTTGCTGTCCCTTTAAGTATCGTTCTAACCTCACTACTGGTAATATTACTATTAGCAGAAAGCATAAGTGCCGCGACACCTGATACTTGTGGACAAGCTGCAGAAGTACCAATGAAATAGGGATTATAATTGCCAGGATATTCACCCATTGTTCCCATCCGGTCTAAGGTGTAGATGTTCCATCCAGGTGCGACGACATCGAGTCTGCTACCTCTTTGAGTTCCTCCCCACATTGTTCCGTCTTCATTGATTGCTCCTACACTTATGACTCCATCTACATTAGCTGGAAACCCCACATCATATTGTCCATTACTGTAAAAATTACCAGAAGAAAAGACCACTACGCATCCTTTGCCATTTCTTCCGTTTTCGATAACGTAATCAATGGCATTAGGCACATTTGCGTCATTATCTCGCATATCATACCAAGAACAACTCAGCACATCAGCTCTCTGCCCAGCCCAGTAAATAGCCTGGGCCAATTGGTACGTGCTGATAGGATCACCCTTGCTGTCGGAACTATATGAATAGTTGGGGAAGATGTTAACAGGTAAAATACTCACCCCCGGTGCTACACCTTTTATTCCAATAGTGTTATCCGATGCGGATATAATTCCAGCACAGGCAATTCCGTGTGAATTGCTGTCAAACCAACCTTCATTTTTTGGATTTCCCTTGCCACTCGTATCCCCAACAGTATAGCCTTCTATAACGTAATCATCAAGATCCTCATGTTTTAAAGAGTCTGTGTGGTCAACTCCGTCATCTATGACAGCTACAACAATATCAGGGTCAACCTGAACCATGTTCCATGCTGATTCAACATTAATACCATAACTGTTATTGCCATTTAAATACCATTGTTCGCTATAATATGTGTTGGAAGTTCCAATATCCGTTGTCATATCAGGCTGACACCAACAGATTCCGTCCATAGTTGACAAAGCGGAAACAACTTGAAGAACTTCTTTGCCTTCCTTGAATGAGCCTGACAGATAAAAAGTAGAACCTATCTGTGATTCTAACTTCAAGACTCCTTCGTATTGCTGTAAAACAGTGTTGACGGTGAATTCATTCTCCGTTCCGATGCATATCATAGGAAGAACAAACGTGTTATGCCCCCGATTGTCTCTATACATGTCTGAAATATAACCAGAACCTTTTGAATAGGTAGGAATATCTGCTTGCTTAATGAATGTAACTTTACTTAATACGTCGTCGTATTTTTGACTACGAATATCAATGGAATACGATGGGATATACAACTGTGTCGTATCTGGAATAGGATTTAGCGATACGTATTCAGACTTATACCAATAGCCCAATGCTTGGGAACTAATATCCATCACAAATAGTGATGCTATAAAAAAACATATAATTCTCTTCATTTCTTTATTCTTTTATTACTATATGTGTAAGCCAAAATGTAGGATTTCTTCTGTAAATCAAGGATTTGCTGATGGCGCAGCTCTCTATCAGGAAAGAAAGATTACTATGAATGTCACTCTCGTGAAGAGAAAGATTCTCTAACGACAGAGTGTCATTGACAGTCGGCCATAGGGAATCTTGTGCGGCGACAGGAGCTTTCGTTATTCTCATGAGCCTCCTGCCATCTTCAACGACCACAAAGACACCCTCATAATCTCCTCGTGGAAATTTGGTGATGTAATCAACGTAACCGTAAGAAGCGTTCTGATAACGTTCTTCTCCGTTGTCGGCATTCTCGTTTCCCTTCACGTATGCTTCCACGGAAGCACTCCATTTCCATTTTCGTCCGAGCATCGAAATGTATTTGGGGTGAATCCATTGACATTCCTTTATTTGGAATGAGGCCAGATAGCCTTCTTCATAAACCATGCCGTTCATCTGGTTTTCCACAACAACAGTGTCATTCACTATGGGCCAAGGAGAAATGGTGGACATCTCAGGAGCACTTTCAACAACTGTGACAGGGTTTCCGCTTTTCTCAAAAGCAATAATTCTTGCTACATACAGTCCTTTTGGATGAACATGTAAACTGGTGAAGACTTCGTCGTTGTCAACATGATTCTTTATATCCTCATCTTCACCAGAACACCCAGCAAGACAAAGAGCTATCGTATGCATTGATACCAACAGCAATTGCATGTTTCTTTTCTTTTTCATTTCTTCAGAATTTATGATTCATTCTTTTCATAATTGTTTGCTTTTATTTACAAGGTTTTACTGTGCAACGATAAGTAGGAGGCCAGCCTGTGCTAAAACCGTCAGGTCTGACTTCCTCGTATTTCTTTATCACGAATGAGATTTCATCACCTTCTTCAAAAATGCCAGAAAGGTTACCTTCCGGGAATATAAGCAGAG
>CADCIB010000044.1 GCA_902801375.1 uncultured Prevotellaceae bacterium
AGTTATGGAAAAATTTTTAGTATCAGTTTGTGCGCTTATCTTGCCGATTACGGCATACGCACAACAACCATCAGGGCAGGGAGAGGAAGTCAGTCTCCATGTTACAATCTTTAATCCAGATGAGGTATTAGGAGGTGGGCACAAGTCACCCGTCCGTCCTCCGTACGTCACCCTCGACGACCATACCTTATATATATGGTCGCAGCACGGCGGGTACACCCTCACCCTTTTGGACGACAACGAAACAGTCGTCTGTCAGACCTATGTCGCCGCAGGCGTGCAGTTCTGCGCCCTGCCACCGACCCTCTCGGGCAGCTACACGCTGCTGCTATCCAACGACACGTACCTGTTCACAGGCATCGTTGAGTTAGAATAAAGGATTAAATTACTATACTGAATCCACTCAAAAAGGTGGCCTCGGTAATCTTCAACTAATATTCATATAAACCGGTTTTAAGAATATAAGAACCCAAACTGTAAATGTGTGATGGAGGGTGTGGGTGGATGCGCTATGAGAATGTTATCAATGGGAAAGAATACGATATCTGCTCATACCTTTCAAACATCAATAATTTGGAAGAATGCCTGCTCAATTATAGTCAGACGCAAGAGAATGTGATAGCCAAACAACCAATCTGCTGACAAAAGGCTGTTGCACTTTTAATGTAGTATAAAAAATATCAAATGATATTGCGTAAAGACATGAAAAAGACTACAATCCTTATGTCCCTTACAATCTTGGTATTGTCTATTAAGGCACAGACCATCAGTGGCAATGTGTATGATGAAGGGGGGGAGCCTATAGCTTATGCCAGTGTCTCCCTGATACAGTCTGGCGACTCTACATTGATGACAGGAACCACCACGGGAACGGATGGTCACTTTGAGATGCAAGGGAAGAAAGAAGCGACTATTCTGCGCGTGAGCTATCTGGGCTATTCCACTCAATACCTGAATCCTGACTCTGCTATGCATGTAGTGATGAAGGAGGAGGGGCTAACGGTGGATGATGTAGTGGTTACAGGCCACAGGCCCATTTACAAGATGGAGGGCAGCACGCTAAAGGCATCTGTGCAAGGCAGTTTGCTGAGTAAGCTGGGTAATGCCGACGATGTCTTGGAACAGTTGCCGTTTATTACCAAGAACGACGGGAATTACAGCATTATCGGACGGGGCACGCCCCTCATATACATTAACAACCGCTTGGTACGCAACAATGACGAACTACGCGCCATAAGAAGTCAGGACATCAAGAGTGTGGATATCGAGCTGACCCCAAGTTCCCGCTACAGCGCGGAAGTGGGAGCTGTCATCAAGATTGCCACCCTCCGTCTTTTGGGGGATGGCTTTGGCGGGCAGTTTGCTTCTCGCCTTGAGCAAAACGCATTGCCCCAGTATGTCAACAATGCAAGCTTGAACTATCGAAGGAAAGGATTTGACCTGATAGTGACAGGGACATACGGTATTGTCGGCAAGCGTCAACACCAACGAGACCACTATATGTTTTTATACGACCATAAGCCATTCCGGATTACCGAAGAGGGCATATTGGAAACAAAGGGGATGCAACAGCTGATTGCGTCGAGCGAAGCGAACTATATCTTCAGCGACAAGCATCAAATAGGTATAAGGTATAGTTTTGACAAAAAACTCAGGAGAAAGGCTAACTCAGTTTTTAATGGTAATGTCGAGGAAGGCGATGACTCTTCCATCTTCTCTATTTGTAGTACGGAGCGTACAAGCGACAAGGGCAAAAATCTTGTAAACGCATACTGCAAGAACGAATTGTTCAAGTCATGGCAGTTGAATCTTGATGTCACTTGGATGAAATCATCCTCTAGTTTAATTCACAATAACAACGAAAGCAATAGCGGTTATGAATTCAGCGTTGACAGCAAGAGTGAAGCGAAATCGGAACTTTGGGCCTTAAGGATATGGAACACCCATAAAATGCAAAGGGGCATGTTGGAATGGGGCAGTGAAGTCTCGAAAACACGCAACAGCCAAGACTATCTCATGGAAAATGCGGATATAGCAGAATTCATACCGAGTTCAGAAAATGTATCAAGGCAGAAGGCACTAACCCTGTTTGCCGACTTATCATACAAGCTGGGGGCTTTCCACACGTCAATGTCGCTGCGCTATGAGCATGTAGACCTGCTATATGAAGCGGACGGCCACCGGCTGGATAACGTGAGCCGTATTTATGACAGGCTGTTTCCATCCGTCTCGGTTTCTTACAGCAGCAACAGCACACACTTCAACCTAAGCTACCGAACCATTGTGAGTCGGCCAACCTATTTTGAGTTGCGTAACACTGTCCAGTACAACAGCAGCTTTGCCGCGCAGAAAGGAAACCCCAACCTGCACCCCACCTACATGCACCGTCTGGCACTGACCTTGTCGCATCGCGATTTGTATGTAGACCTGTCCTACAACATACAAAAGGATGTAAGACTGTTTACTGCATACTTGCTGGCAGCACGCCCGATGGTAATGGCCGACTATACAAACCACGACATGAATACTTACCAAGCCACCGTGTACTACAGTCCGACCGTCCGTTTCTGGAAACCGGCATTCACGGCTTCTGTCTTCGGGCAGCAACTTCATTTGCAAGGAAAAAGCTACAACGGGATCGGCTTCTTCTATAACTGGAACAACTTTCTCACCTTACCCAAACAATGGACCATTATCGTAGCCTTGTCTGGTAACACCAATAATACCAACCAGACTATCCGGCAGCATGCAAGCTACAAAGCGGATACAAGCGTCAGAAAGACAATGGGTAACTGGCAGTTGACATTAGGAGCCAATGACATTTTCAACACGTATCGCGAACAATGGGAATACGACATAAATGGAGTGCATTTCGACAAGTGGGACAACCACCACTCGCAAAGTATCTATGTGCGGGCTATCTATACATTCAACCCGGCAAAAACAAGATACAGGGGAGGAACTTCCGGAAAGAACGAACTGGAACGTCTGTAAACTGTATGCATAACTACTCGACACCCTCTGGTGCATGAGTAGTACCTGTATGCTAATCAAATTGAACAAAAGTGAAATACAAAACATTTTTTTCCCGATTTCCTCTGACGATTCAGCATGACATTATGCAATGTGGCATAGCATGCCTAAAGATGATTTGCAACTACTATGGGCAACCATACACCTTAGACCAAATTGCAAATCTATGCCATGCCACATCTGAAGGCGTATCAATGCTGGCCTTAATTGACGCAGCACACGAAATGGGGTTCCAAGCAGAGGCAGCAAAACTTACAGTAGGGCGGTTGACAGATATGACATTGCCCTGCATCTTGCACTGGAACCAGAATCACTTCGTGGTGCTTTACAAAGTTAAAGGTGAACGCCTGTTTTACATTGCTGACCCGGCCAAGGGGAAAACTGTCTTCACAATTGATCGGGAAAGCATCATCCCGGACGGCACGACAGGCCGTGAAGCACTTTTCGCCGACAACGGCTGCCGGATAATGGAAGTCGTGCTTGGCGAAGGAAATGCCTTTGTCGAACAGAACGACTTGAGCACATTCCTTTACGGCAACCTCTATGCCAACAGCCTGCATTTCAGCAGCGTCGGCTTTGAGGCTCTGCAGAACATCTTCCGGCTGTCAACCATCAGCGACAAGACGATGGAGTGCATCGGCTGGCCGACGGCACAGCTGCAGCAGGCAGACCCCAAGGCTGTCCGCGCCTTGTACCGCATCGAATGCATCACCGACAGCATAACGCAGCCGTAGACGGATTCCTGCTCCCGAAGCTTTTTCAATTTCTGAGCACATATTTTGAGATGTAAGTGTAAATAGCCCGCGCCGGCTCCTCAGCAAGAAGAGGGGCGGCGCGGGCATCTTAGCTTTTTTAAGGGGCGGCCCCTCCTTTTCTCCTATACTCCGTAGAAATAATTATCTCACGCAGAGGCGCGGAGACTATAGAGCTTTGCGCAGAGAGTTTTTTAGCTTTTATGTCTACGGAGTATAGGAGAAAGGGAGACTGGGGTCATAGGGACTTTTACGGAAGATGGGGATTGCAAATCCCCGACTCGTAGCAGCCGAAATTCAAATTCGGCTGAGCGGGGTGAACGGGGGCAGATTCGGCTGAGCGGGGACATCCGTGGCAGGTGTCACATTAGGAATGGCGTGACCCCCTACGTTGGAATTTACAACGGCAAAAGATAATGAATATTTGCAATATAATGTGCAATTTATTAAAAAAACAGACCCTTTGACTGCCTATCTGAGGAAAATTTTATAATTTTGCATCCTCAAACAAAGCAGACAAAAGATGTACGACCTACAAAAGATACGCACCGACTTCCCCATCCTCAGCCGCGAAGTCTACGGCCGCCCGCTCGTCTATCTCGACAATGCGGCCACCACGCAGAAACCGCTCTGCGTGCTTGATGCCATGCGCGACGAATACCTCAACGTGAACGCCAACGTGCATCGCGGCGTGCACTACCTCTCGCAGCAGGCTACCGACCTGCACGAAGCGGCACGCGAGACGGTGCGGCAGTTTATCAACGCCCGTAAGACGGAAGAGATTGTCTTCACCCGAGGCACCACAGAGAGCATCAACCTCGTGGCTTCTTCCCTTGCTTCTATGTGGCGTGATTCGGTCACGTCAACCCCAGAGGTCATCGTCTCCACGATGGAGCACCACTCCAACATTGTGCCCTGGCAGCTCAACGGCTTCCGCGTGCGCCCCATTCCCATGACCGACGACGGCCAACTGCTGCTCGACGAATACAGCAAACTTTTCACTGAAAACACCCGCTTGGTGGCTGTCGCCCACGTGAGCAACGTCTTGGGTGTAGTGAATCCTGTGGAGGAAATCATTCGCATCGCTCATGAACACGGTGTGCCCGTACTGATCGACGGCGCCCAAAGCGCTCCCCATTTCGCCATCGACGTGCAGAAGCTCGACTGCGACTTCTTCGCCTTCAGTGGCCATAAGATGTATGGTCCGACGGGTGTCGGCGTGCTTTATGGCAAGGAGGAATGGCTCGACCGTCTGCCTCCCTATCAGGGTGGCGGCGAGATGATCCACAAGGTGAGCTTTGAGCGCACCACCTATGCCCAGCTGCCCTTTAAGTTTGAGGCGGGAACGCCCGACTACGTCGCCACTCACGGACTGGCCACCGCCATCGACTACCTCACTAAGCTCGGCTTCGACCAGATACAGCATCACGAACAAGAACTCACCCGCTACGCCGTAGAGCAACTGGCAAAGATAGAAGGAATCAAGATATACGGCCTCTCTGGTGATGCGGTGGTCTCCTTCAATGTTGGCGACATCCACCACCTCGACATCGGCACATTGCTCGACCGCCTCGGCATCGCCGTACGCACCGGCCACCACTGTGCCCAACCCCTGATGAACCGTTTGGGTATTCTCGGCACCGTGCGCGCTTCTTTTGCCCTCTACAACACCCGCGAAGAGGTGGACATACTTGTAGACGGAGTGCGGCGTGTCAGTCAAATGTTCTGACACTTTGGCCATAATAGGTATAGACTTGCTGATAAAATACGTTATTTTGCTTAAAAAATGATACAAACAGATGCGCTTGCGATTATTTTTTCGTAACTTTGCATCCCTTTCAACAATTATTCAAAAAAATATGAGGAGATTATTATTCATGTTGTCGCTCGTGTTGACAACGTTAACTGTATCAGCCATTCCCGCCAAGCAAGGACAATGGCAAATCATCACATTGGCCGACGGCACAGAGGTCAGGGTTATGCTCAAAGGCGACGAGCACGCCCACTACTATCAGGATGCCGAAGGCAACAACTATGTGTTCGACGAAACGCTGAAAGCCTATAAGACTGCCGACATGCAGAAGCTGAAGAAGCAGGCCGCAGAACGTCGCGCCAAGGTAAATTCACGCTTGGGCAAGCGCCGCAACGCCCGCCGGATAGGTACAATAGAAGACGAGTTCGTCGGCAGCAAGCGCGGACTGATCATTATGGTGGAATTCACCGACAAGAAATTCCAAGAGGAAAACAATCTGGAACTATACAAACGCGTTGCCAACGAAGAGGACTTCACGCATTCCGTGGGCTTTAAAGGCTCCGTCCACGACTATTTCAAGGCACAGAGCCGAGGCGTCTTCGACCTCACCTTCGATGTCGTCGGTCCCGTGCAGCTGAAACACAACTATTCTTTCTATGGCAAAGACAGTGGTGGACAGGGCAACGACGTCCACCCCGACTCCATGGTCGTCGAGGCCTGCCTGGGGGTTGCCGATGAAGTAGACTTCAAAGATTACGACTGGAATGACGACGGCGAGGCCGATCAGGTGTTCGTGCTTTATGCAGGACCCGGACAGGCCAACGGAGGCTCTTCAAGCACCATTTGGCCTCACATGTACTGGCTGAGTGCCACTAACTGCTCCCTCATCATCGACGACGTCATCGTCGACACCTATGCCTGCAGTTGTGAACTGCAACCTGTCTACTCCGGCTACACTGCCACGGGCTGGAAAATCGATGGCAACGGCACCATCTGCCATGAGTTCAGCCATTGTCTGGGCTATCCCGACATGTACGATACCGACGATGGAGGCAACTACGGCATGGGCACATGGGACCTGATGGACCAAGGTAGCTACAACGACAATGGGTTCTGCCCAGCAGGCTATACCGGATGGGAACGTTGGGTGGCCGGATGGCTGGAGCCCATCGAGCTGGAAGGCACCATGGAGGTGGACAATCTGAAGGCACTCTCCGACGGGGGCGAATCATACATCGTCTACAACAAAGGCCATAGGGACGAGTACTACATTCTGGAAAACCGCCAGAAGACGGGCTGGGATGCTTCGCTTGGAGGAAATGGACTGCTCATTAGCCGCATCGACTATAATAAGAATCTGTGGGAGCAAAACATCGTCAACTCCACATCATCTTACTACAACGACCACGAGCAATGCACCGTATTCCACGCCAACAATGCTTCCAGCAGACGAGCAAAGGCTTCGGGCGACGCCTATCCCTATGCCTCCAACAACCAACTCAACAACCAACTCACCAACCTCTCGGCGCCCGCTGCCACGGTCTACAACAAGAATATCGACGGTTCGTATTTCATGAATGTGGAAATCACCGACATCACCCGCAACGACGACGGCACCGTCTCGTTCAAGTTCACTGACGGCTCCGACGACCCCAACGCCCAAAAGCCTCAGACAACCGACCTGGACAAACTGCCCACCTTGACCTACGGCGATGATGACTATCAGCTTCCTCTGACCACCAACGAGGAACTCCCCCTCACATGGACCAGCAGCAACACCGATGTGGCCACCATCAGCGACAATATGATTCATATCCTAAAGGCAGGCAACTCCACCATCACCGCAACGCAGGAGGGCAACGACGCGTATTATCCGTTCACGAAGACGTTCTCGCTGACCATTGCCAAAGCCCAGCTCACCATCACCGTCGAAGACACCACCATGGTAGAAGGCGACGAAGTGCCTGAGTTCACCATCACGTACAGCGGTTTCCAATATGGAGAAGACAGTACGGCGCTCACCAAGCTGCCCATTGCCAAGACCACAGCCACCAGCGCCAGCAAACCAGGCAAATACACCATCCGTGTGTCAGGAGCCAAAAGCGACAACTACACGATGAAGTATGTGAGCGGCAAACTGATCATCACAGAAAAGCCCGCACCTGAACGTGTGGCACAGACCCTCGAACTGGCTGAGCAACTCACCATGACCGAGGGCGACGAGCCCTACACCCTGCCTGAGACCACCAACGAGGGGCTCTCCTTGGTGTGGACCGTGGCCGACGAGAGCATCGCCACGGTGAGCGACCACCTGCTCACGGTCATCGCAGCCGGCTCCACCACCGTCACCGCCACCCAGGAGGGCAACGACGAGTACCTGCCCTTCGAACTGCAGTTCACGCTAACCGTCGATCCAAAGCCTGTCATCCCGACGGCCATCCGCGAAATAGGCATCGACCTGATGGACAATAAGCCCATCTACAACATCGGTGGGCAACGCATCGAAGGCATCCCCCAGAAGAAGGGTATCTATATCGTAGGCGGAAAGAAAATCGTTTTTTAATAACTATCTTTGACAAAGGAGCCCTGCGGCAACGCATGGGTTCCTTTTGTCTTTCAAAAATAGAAGACTAAGGAGTTTTCCCAAAAGCAGGCCAAAGATTGTATGCTAAAAAGCTTTTACCAACAAGGTGTCGTAGAGGCCGGCTGCGACGAAGCTGGCCGCGGCTGTCTGGCAGGCAGTGTCTATGCGGCGGCAGTCATCCTGCCCCCTGACTACCAGAACGAGGAACTCAACGACTCGAAACAGCTCACCGACCGCAAGCGCAAGCTGCTGCGCGACACCATCCAGCGCGACGCCATCGCGTGGGCAGTGGGCGTTGTCACTCCTGAAGAGATCGACCGCATCAACATCCTCCGCGCCAGCTTCCTGGCCATGCATCGCGCCATCGACCAGCTCTCCGTGCGTCCAGAAGCCCTCATCATCGACGGCAACCGCTTCATTCCCTACCACCCTGTGGTCAACGGTTCTTCCTTCGACGGTTCTTCCGTCGCTCCCCCCCTACCCCACCACTGCATCGTGAAGGGCGATGCGAAATACCTCTCCATCGCTGCCGCCAGCATCCTGGCCAAGACCTATCGCGACGACTATATGGATCAACTGGCAGAACAATACCCACACTACGACTGGCAGCACAACAAGGGCTACCCCACGCGGAAACACCGCGAGGCCATCCGACAGTACGGGGTGACCCCCTACCACCGCCTGTCGTACAACCTCTTGGGCGACGGGCAACTGGAAATCCCATTCGGAGAGTAGACATTCCCCTCACCACTCACCCCCCACCCCTCACCACTCACCACTATGAGAAGAGCCATCTTATTCGTATTGATCGTATGCTTATCGGTAGCGGCCTCGGCCATTCCCGCCAAGCGCGGACAGTGGACCACCCTCACACTGGCCGACGGCAGCAGGGTGAAAGCCCTGCTCGTGGGCGACGAACACCTGCACTACTGGCAGGATGAACAGGGACGGCAGTATGTGTTCGACGAGGCAACAAACCGCCATATCGCCACCGACATGTCCACTCTGAAAACCCGCACCGCTATCCGACGTGCCCGTGCCGCCAACCATCGCCACCGCCGCATGGCACAGCGCCGCATCGGCAACTACGGCGACTACACCGGCCAGAAGAAAGGGCTCATCATCCTGGTGGAATACACCGATGTGCATTTCCAACCCACACATACACTCGAGCTCTACAAACAGATTGCCAACGAGGAGAACTTCTCCAACGACATGGGCTTCTGTGGCTCCGTCCACGACTATTTCAAGGCGCAAAGCCAAGGACAGTTCGACCTCACCTTCGACGTCTACGGCCCCGTCCCTTTGGCCAACAACCGAAGCTACTACGGCAACAACGACGACCAGGGCAACGACCAGCACCCTGAGGAGATGGTCATTGAGGCTTGTACGGCCCTCGGCAATGAACTGGACCTCAGCCAATACGACTGGGACGGCGACAGCGAGGTCGACCAGGTGTTTCTCCTCTATGCCGGTAAGGGCGAGGCCAACGGGGGCAGCAGAGACACGGTGTGGCCCCACGAGTGGACACTCGAAGAGGCTGGACAGGAGCTGACTTTGAACGGCTACCGCATCAACACCTATGGCTGCAGCTGCGAACTGCAACCCTCCGGCATCGACGGCATAGGCACCATCTGCCATGAGTTCAGCCACTGTCTCGGCTATCCTGATATGTACGACATCAACTATGGTGGGCACTATGGCATGGACAATTGGGATGTGATGAGCCACGGCAGTTACAATGGCAGAGGCTTCATACCCGCAGGATATACCAGCTACGAGAAGATGGCAGCCGGATGGCTCGCACCCATCGAACTGAAAGGCACGATGGCCGTCAATGGTCTCAAGGCACTTTCGGAAGGTGGCAACTCCTACATCATTTATAACAAGGGACACAACGACGAATACTATCTCGTGGAAAACCGACAGCCCACCCAGTGGGACCGAGCCATCGGGGGATCAGGCCTGCTCATCCTCCACGTCGACTACAAACCGGAGCTGTGGGCAGCCAACATCGTCAACTCCACCGGTTCCTTTGGCGAAGACTATGGCTTCAATCCGCCTGTCTACAACAACCACGAGATGTGCACCGTGTTCCACGCCGGTAGCTACGACGATGTTTTCTCGCCCTCCACTGACACCTACCCCTTCGAAGGCAACGATAGCTTGACCAACTATTCCAAACCCATAGCCAAACTCTACAACAAAAACACCGACGGAATGTACTACATGAACATCCGGCTGAGCGAAATGAAGATCACCGACGGCAAGGCTTCGTTCCGTTTCACCGACAATGTGCCCTCCGTCATCAGCGAAGAGCAGGAGCTCACCGACACCCTATTCTACGAGTCGTTCAACCAGTGTGCTGGCAAAGGCGGCAACGATGGCCTGTGGAGCGGCAACATTGCCACGGGAGCCTTCACTCCCGACAACCCCTGGACCCAGAACAAAGCCTATGGCGCCAATCAATGTGCCAGAGTGGGCAACACGAGTGCTGCAGGCTATCTCGTCACGCCCGAAATCGACATTCAGGGCACTGCCCTCGTCAAATTCCTCGCTGCACCTTGGAACATCGACGAAAACTTTATGTATGTGATGCCCGACGATGGCTATGAAGCCGAATTCTCAGAATCAGTGTTCGACCTCATGACACCCCATCAGTGGACCGAACACACGCTCACCCTCAACGGCAATGGCCCCCTCAAGCTGCTCTTCTACTCCAACAGATACCGCTTCTTCATCGATGAAATCGTGGTCATCGGAGCCTCCGGCCAAACTCCCGTCATCCCCGACGACCCTGACAAACCGCAACCCATCGATGGTTTCCTCCCACTCGGCATGGCAACCTTCACCGACGGCAGCCTCTGCGAAATCTATACCGACAACTATGGCAACCCCTTCAACCCCGTCACCTACGAGGTGGAGATTCAGGAAAGCGCCAGCACCCCAGGTCTTTTCCGCCTCATGAATCCCTACGGCACGGCCTACCCCTACTACGAGGAGGAGAAATATTACAACGAGAAGGACTGGCACATCGACATCCATGCCGAGAACCCGCAAGCCGTCTACATCGACCGCCAACCCACAGGATGGAAGGAAGGCGGACCCACCGACATCCAATCGGTCGGGGCCTATTGGCTACAAAACGGCTACGACCTGCAGCAGGCCATCGAGGAAGGTGTCATGGGAACGCTTGTCGATGGCATCATCACCTTCCCCAAGTCGGGCATCTACATTTATCTCCAAGACAATGACGCTCCCCGGACCGTCAACCGTTCAGGCAGCACAATGATTATCCTGCCCGCATCCTACCAAAAGCCGACCTCCATCGGGCTCATAGAGCCGTCGACTACAGTTTCGGCCACACAAGAAGGGGTGTACGACCTGCAGGGCCGCCTCATCGGGTACCACACGCCCCATAGCGCCACAAATGACCAATGGTTGATGTATCAGGGATCTTGTAAAAAGGGCATCTACCTTGTGCGCTCCGCTAACAGTGGCCAGCAGGGCACACAGACAAGAAAGATCATTATCCGTTAAAAGAATAAAGAACAAAAGGCATATCCTTTGTGCGCTCCATTACCCTCAGAGCGCGCAAAGGAGTCAGGGTTCTTCCTCGACAAACTCGAAATCGTGCCAGCGTAGGGTTGGCGCGATTTTTTTCGCCACCGAGGCATGTACAATGTGGATGGATTCTTTGTCCGTCCCATAACCGATAATCCTCGGCTCATAGCCATGCTGATCTTCATCCTCGAAAGGTTCGTCGATGACGAAATACTGCACATTGTTCCCATCGAGCACCGCATAGTAGTGGGTGTGCATGAAGTCGCTCGTGTAGACCACGACGTCGTCTTTTGTCCAGGGGGCATCGTCTTCCGGCTTGGGCTGGAAGATGTCGTTCAACAAATACATCATACCGTCGCAGCCCACCATCTGCATATCGCCCTTGAACTCGGCGAAGAGAGCATACTCAGCCTCACCCTGTTCTTGTGCAGGGGCTTTGCGCAGGCAGAGAATCGGACTCCCGCAGTTCGTCGGGTCGAAGAGGGCATAGCTCAGGAATCCCTGTTCGCTGGCCTGCAGCCAGTCGTCATCAGCAAAACACTGATAGCGGAAATCCTCTATCCGCGTCTTGGCTTCATGATGTCTCATGCCATCCCATGTGTAGACATGCGTCAGGTTGGGAAACAGGGGGTCGTATTCCATGAGCTCGAAGTCCGTACCCGTCAAGGGCAGGTTCCAGCCGAGTTGTGCATGCGGGTGATCTTTGCGGAATTCGTCCCGCGGACTGCGCTCCGACTTCAGCGTCTCTGTCTCAGGGTCGTAGTCGTACCAGCAGAGCACATTCGGCACGGGGTCGTGTTGATCGTAGAGGCTGACGGCAAAGAGCCGATGACCGTTCTTGCGTTTCCAGACGCAGGCCTGCATCTGGTCGATATCAGTCTCAGAGGCCAGATCCACATAGCCATTGCGGCGGTCCACCAGCACGCGGTAGTCGTCATCACTCACATACTGTTCACCGTCTTTCAGACCTACCGCCCTTCTCAGCACCTGTTCTGTCACCCATGTGGGAAACTGGTTGTGGAAAGCCTTGAGCAGCTTCATGACGTCAGGTGTTTGTCCACCACCTTTCACGGCGATGGTTTTCTTCTCCCATAGGTAGGCCACGTCCGAATTGCTCTTCACCTCTTGTGCCGATGCTGTGGTCATCACGCCCAGCAGGCAGACCATGCTAATCAAGAATTGTCTCATGTGAATAATCTTTTGTTAGAAATTAGAGAATAACCTTCTTACTGATTCGCGACAGCGGGCACGAGGATGCTACGATAGCGCTCAGCATCACTCAGCAGTCGGCAAGCCTCGCGCAGCTGCTTGTCGGAGGGCAGCGCATTCTCGATGGCACCCGACTGGAAATAGTAGGCGGCCACGATGTCGTTGGCCATCACCTGCTTGATGGCCTCCTTGTGGCGGTCCATGTCGCGGGCGATGTTGTTGTGGTTCAGTTTGTTTTCCAAAGCCTCAAACTCCGCCTTGGCTTCCTCATAATAACCCTCGAACTCCATCAGCTTCTTCAGGTCCTCCATCGCCTTTCCACTCTCCGGGTCGTAGGTAAAACCACTCTCCACGACACGTTTCTTGAATGCCTCAAACTCCTCGTCGCTGATGGCAAACTCGCGAGGCGAAGCAATGGTGGGATGCTTGGCAATGTATTCCACTTCATAGTCGAACATCACCTCCGTCGAGTCGCGGCCCGAAGCACTGAGATAGTATACGATGTTGGGCAGCGAGTCGGGCTTCACCTCCACATCGGGCATGATGCCGCCACCGTCGCGCACGATGCGCCCGCCCAAGGTGCGGAACTCATGGGTGAGCGAGTCGGGAATATGCTCCATATAGCCGCCGTCGCCATGCTTGTAGTTGATGGCCTGGATGCAACGGCCCGAGGGAATGTAGTATTTGCTGGTGGTCAGCTTCATCTGGGCATTGTAGGGCAGGTCCATGGGCAACTGCACGAGTCCTTTTCCGTACGTGCGTGTACCTACGATTACCGCTCTGTCCAAATCCTGCAGGGCACCACTGGTAATCTCACTGGCCGAGGCCGACGAGCCGTTCACCAGCACCACCAGAGGCATCACTGTGTCCAAGGGTTCCACAGTGGTCACGTAGTCATGGTTGGCGCGTTTTAGTTTGCCGCGGTTCGAGGCCACGGTGACACCACTCCTCACGAAAAGGTTCACGATGTTGGCAGCCTCAGCCTCACTGCCGCCACCATTGCCGCGTAGGTCCAGCACCAAGGCCTTCATCCCCTGGTTCTTCAGGTCGATGACAGCTCGGCGCACATCCTTTGAGCAGTTCTCCGTGAAGCTGTTCAGGTTGACATAGCCGATGCCCTTCATCCCTGATTCTTCATCCATCATCCAGTCCAGCATCCCATAGTAGGGCAGCGACGGCATCTGGATAGTGCGACGGGTGATCTTCGTCTGCATCTCCTTCCCCGTCGACGGGCGCAGGAACTTCAGCATGAACGTTGTACCGGCATCGCCCAACAGATGGTCGCTCACGTAGCGTGTGTCCTTGCCCACCATCGTCGAGTCGTCGATGCTCAGGATGACATCACCCTTCTTCAGGCCAACATCTGCCGAGGGTGTGCCTTCATAGGGTTCGTCGATCACGGCATTTCCGCGCTTCATGTGGTAGCGTATCAGCGAACCGATGCCCGAATACTTGCCCGTGCGAAGCGTCTTCAGGTCGTTGGTCTTTTCTTCAGGGTAATACTCTGTATAGGGGTCCAGCTGGCGAAACATCGCGTCGATGGCGGTGCCGATGACATGATCGGCCTTGAGCGAGTCCACATACATCATATCCAGGTTGCGGTAGATGGCATTGAATATCTCCAGATTCTTGGCCACCTCGAAATTGTGGTCTTTCTCCGTCTGGGCTTCAGCCTGCAGCAACAGCCCCACCAAAAGCATCAAAGCAAATGATCTTTTCATGAAATACTTGTTTTTTATTTTTGGTGCAAATATACGCGTTTCTGCGCAGATTTCATGCGATAGTCCCGATTTTTTATCGAAAATTAGTGGAAAATTACAGTTTCTTGAAAAAAAAGTCGCAAAAAGTTTGGTGGTTTCAAAAAATCGCCTTACCTTTGCACCCGCATTCCACAAATGCTGCTTCAGTAGCTCAGTTGGTTAGAGCACCTGACTGTTAATCAGGGGGTCGTTGGTTCAAGCCCATCCTGAAGCGCCTTGAAAAGAGTCCTGTAGGTCAATGACTTACGGGACTTTTCTTTTCCTCATATTTCAAAGTTGCACCCAATTTGCACCCAATTTTGAACGATGCACCCAGCCTGCACCCACAACTTTGCAGAATTCCCTCGAATTTGAAAAGGCGGCTGAACACTTACGTAAAACAATAATTATCATGCAAGACACACCTGCTATATTGAGATTTAATAACATTGTAATATAAATCCTTTCTATTTTTCGGAAAAAGTATATAACTTTGCGCCTTGAAATTCAGAAGAATTATG
>CADCIB010000045.1 GCA_902801375.1 uncultured Prevotellaceae bacterium
CACTTGCCGTAGGCCTTCGTGTTCTTCTTGTTGTTGTTCTGGTAAAGTCTGTAAAGTACTGCCATAGGAAAGTTGAAAAATTAAAGAATTAGAAAATTATAGAGGAGAGAGGAGAGAGGAGAGAGAAATGAGGAGAGAGGTGAGAGAATAGCGGTTGGAATCAGAGGGGGCCAGCTCCCATGCAGGAGGTGACGCCGAGGGTGGTGGCGATGGCCGTGAGGATGCTGATGATCAGCTGGATGATGAATTTGATGGTTTCTTTTTTCATGGTGGTTTAGGGGTTTAGGGGTTTAGTGGTGAGTGGTGAGAGGTGAGAGGTGAGGGGTGAGAGAAATGTTTTTAGGGGTGAAGGGTGAGAGGTGAGGGGTAACTACCCAGCACCCGTCAACACTTCTAACTCCCCCTGCAGGGATATGCGACCCCCTCTATCTCCCCCTGCAGGGATATGCGACCCCCTCTTTATCTCCCTCTGCATGGGATGTGTGACCCCCTCTATCTCCCCCTGTAGGGGGAGGAATAGTTAGAACTGAGCGCAGGAACTAATCTGTCCCCCTCCTACAGGAGGGGCTAGGGGAGGTCAATCCGCGAGAGTCAGGGGAGGGCAATCCGCGAGAGTCAGGGGAGGTCAATCCGCGAGAGTCAGGGGGAGGTCAATCCGCGAGAGTTAGGGGGAGGGCAGTCCGCGAGAGGGTGTTGAGTAGTTACGGGTTGAGAATCATTTTTAGTGGTGTTAGCGGTGGTGCAAGCATGCGTGAGAGATGATGTGAGAGCGTTTTTCAGCGTGTCGGAGATGGTCTGCGAGGGTGTCGGAGATGGTCTCTGTGCGTGTCAGGGAACCTTTCCCAGGGGTGTTCAGATAAGATTCAAAGAGCGCTTATTTTCTGCTACAAAGGTACAAAATAATTTTTAGATTACCAAATATTTCAGCCATTTTTTTCAAGTTTTTCTTGAATATTTTTTTACCATAACTGACGACTTAACCTGCTGGGTCGTGGCGCGACTGGGAGTAGTAGTCGCCAAAATCCTTGCACCCCGTTGGCAGCTGGTGATGGATCAGGCTGGGCAGCAGCTGCTGCAGCTGCAGGAAGAGCCGCTCGCCGGGTTCATCGCGGTCGGGGTACATGTGGAATTCGGTGGAGAGCTGGGTGCCGAGCTTGGCGAGCATCTCGACGTCCCTCGGCTTCAGGAGCGTGGCCGACGGGATGGCGATGGCCTTATGGCCGGCTGAGAGCATCGCCCAGCAGTCGGAACATCCCTCGGTGATGAAGAGCGGCTCTCCGGGGCGCAGCCAGTTGAGCACGGGCAGGTTGTAGATGCCGCACTCCGACCCTACGGGGAAGCGGAACCGGGGGTGTGCGCCCTTCACGAGGTTGCGGTTCTGAATGCCCACGAGGTGGCCCTCGCGGTCGTAGTAGGGTGTCTGAAGCCAACAGACGCCTTCGCGGTCGCGCCAAGAGGTCAGCCGACACCAGCTGACGACGCGCTCGTCTATCTGGCGCTCCTCGAAGAGAAACCGGCGAGCCTCGGGCGACAGGCAGGGATGCAGGAAGAACCGCTCGTAGCGCGTCGGGTCGAACCGGTATTCCTTCGGCGGGCAGGGCGCAGGCTTCCATTCCTCTAAGATGACACCATGCTCATCGGCCAGCCAGCGGCAGGCATCGAGGAATCCTTTGTTCAGCCGGCGCATCACCAGGTCGATGGTACCGCCCGACGCGCCGCACACGAAGCAGCGGAAGGTGTTTCGCCGCACATGAAACGACATCGAGGCATGATGGTCGTCGTGGAACGGGCAGAGGCTCTTGTGCCGCACGACCCGTAGTCCGAGTCGCTCTGCGACCCCCTCGATGGGGAGGTCGCGGAGCTTTTGAAGTTCAGTTCTGTCCATTGCCATCAACCTTTAACCGTTTGCCCGGCTTTGCCGCCTGGCTTGTCAAAGACTCCTGAAACGCCGAGGTACTTCTCGGTTTTCGTGTACATCCCCGTCTGTGCCGAATAGTCGATGAACCCACGGCTCTGCCACACGCGCAGCTGCCGCTTGGTGCCCTCCTTCGACTTGCCGCTTCTACCGCGAAGCGCCTCCAGCTGCGCCTCGTTGAACGGGTTGGTCAGTTGCTCAAGCATATTCTGGGGCCCGGCCTTGCCAGCCTCGGCGGTGCTGTTGTCGCCCTCCTTCAACAGGTCGCTCGCTATGCGCATCTTGCTCCAAATGTCGTGATACACCAGCCATTCCACCACGTCGCCTATCGAGCGTGTGTAGGTCTGACCATTCAGCACCCACAAGGTGCAGCCAGCCTTCCATGCGCTGACGAGGCTTCGCTTCGAGATGTCCCACAACACATCGTCGTCGGTCAGGTCGCCCAGCGAGGCCATGTCCTGTGCCAAGCGGTCGATGAGCTTGTTCAGCGGACGCACGATGAAGCGGCCCTTCGTGATGTCGAGACGCACCAGGTACTCGTCCAGCTTCTGATAGAACTCATCGGGGAACTTGCCCACGCGGGGTATTCTGCCCTCTCGGTTCTGACGGGGCTTGTAAGAGAAAACCATTCGCCCGAAGGTGCCGTTGAACAGGTCGCCCTTCCAGAACTTGCGCGTGGCTATAGGCGTCGATGATACCGTCAGACAGGTGCGCAGCAAAGGATTGCCCACCACACCGTCGGCAGTAGCTCGCAAGGCTCCCGCACGCTGGCGGTCGTAGATGTTGCGAAGCATCTGCGTCACCTGCCTGTGGCCGCCGCAGAGGCAGTCGAGCATCTCCACCTCGGGCATGTTCAGATACTGCGTACGGCCGCCCAGCGACTCACACCCCACCGAGTTCTGGAGGTAGGCGGCGCGGGTCATGTCCGATGGCGGGAACCAGAAGCTCACTTCAGGCCGGGCAGGCTTCTCCTTGTTCGCCCCACGCGTCTTCACTTGCTTCTGCCACTCCACGAGCCTTTTCAACTCCGCCTCGTCGTGCTGGCGGAAGTCACGGCAGATGGCCTCTACAAGCAGCGACAACTGGCCTTTGTTACAGCCCGAATCAGCCACCAGGTTGGCCATTTGGCCGCACAACTCCTTCCAAGTGAGGTCGGGGTACTGAAATTCCGCCCCGCTGACGTGTGCGCCAAGTACAGGGAAAAGCATCGGCACCAGCGGTTCCTTCATGTCGCGTGACACCTGCGAGAGCAGGATTTGAATACATTCTGTGCCTTTGCCGAGCTTCGGCATAGCGGGCGCAGTCGCTTTTGAAATGTCGTAAGTCATTGTCTTATAGCTTTTTAGATGAAAAATAATTCGTGCCAAGCGTTTCAGTTTCAGTTGTTTCAGTTAGTTTTCGAGGGTTGTCCATCTTCACCTTTTCTCTTATAACTTACTTATAATCAGATAGTTATATACTCTTATAAAGGAGGTTTGATGCAAAACTGAACCTCTGAAACCTAACTGAAACTGAAACAACTGAAACACTTTCCTTTAACCCTTAACCCTCAACCTCCTCTACAAGGCCCGTCAGCGCTTGGCGAAGTTCGCGGAACACCTCGAAGGCGTAGTTGCCGGCACTCATTCCTACAGGCATCGGCTTGAAGTTCGGCCTGAGCGAGCCGTCGTCCTTGCGCGTGATCGTGATGTAGCGGCCCACGAAGACATGCGGATTGCGCTTGCCGTCGGTGGCGGACACCGTCTCGACAAACGTCAGGTGCGGGTCGCAGTAGAGAAACTCGTCGGCAACGGCATCCGAGTCGCGCCGCAGCACGCCCACATACTCCTTGCCCGTCTTCATCTTGCGGTCGCTGCGCAGGATGGTCTTCAAGTCGCAGCCCTGCTCCGTGTTGGGGTGCCAGGCGGGTCCGTCGGTTTCGGTCGAGCGTTCGCGATAAGCGCAAGCCAAAGGTTCGTTGCTGTTTTCCAGATAGTCGTGCAGGATTTCTCCTGCGAGGCGTGGGCCATACTGTTGTTCAGACCCTACGCGCGAACATTTCTTATTACGAATCATATATACCTCGGGCAGTTATTGTTGCCCTCAGCAATGGGGAAACCACCCCTCTGCGCGTAAGCACTTTTCCCGGATTTGCTTACATGGTTCCGCATCAAGGCATAAAGAATGCCGGAACTCCCTGTGTTTCAAGAGTGTTCCGGCTCAAAAATAATTTCAAAAAAAATTGTTCGTGCTTACATAATCGCTTACAAAGACAAGAAAACGCTTACAGGTTATATTCCTTTCGTTGCTCGAAGCTGACCAGAAAGGACTGCTTGAAATGCTGCATCCGTTGTGTTATAATCATCATCGTCGCTCCCTCTGCGTAGTGGCAAAGGATTGTCGATATCGAGAAGATAGATGGTTACTGCAATCCTAAACTTATCGTTGTCAGTCAGACGGATCCTGGACGAATTGGCGGTCTTGCCGAACTGCTGCTCCACCAGCGACTTGGCTGAGCATCTGGTTTGTTTTAGAATATAAGACTGCTGCAACAGCTCTTGCAGCAGGATGGTCAGGATGGTCGAGTTGGCCGTCCACGCGATGTTGCAATGCCTCGGCTCGCCCTCGAAGAATGCATCAAAATCATCTGGGGAGGTCTGCCCGTCTATCCATCCCCAATCGTTCCATTTTTTGAAAACGAGGTCTACCCTCTCACGTTTCTTCTTAAGCTTTCCTTTGTTGCCATGAGTGTAGTATTGCAGCGTCATGGGCTTGGCGCCAAGTTTCTTTTCCACTTTCCTTTTTTGTTCGGTCGGTTTCGCACCTTTATTCGCATAGACATACTGAATGCCTATGCCGCCTGCTTCTACGTTTCCAATCTCGTTCTCAACATGCTTGCTCAAAACCAGGTCGCCGTTTACCGCGATGCCACCCTTGCTGATAGCCTCGAGAGCCTTCTGTAGTTCTTCCTGTGTCATTTCTTTCCTTTTCCGCTCTTTCCTATGCAGACACCCGTACCTCCGGCATCTACATGTACAACTTCATTCTCCACTTTTTTCTCTACCACGTAGTCGCCCTCTACCTGTACCTGGGGTACGTCCTGCTTGGCCAAGATTTTTTCTTGAATATCAGGAGCATACTTCTGCCAAGTCGCATTAAGGGCAAGCAGCGTTGACATACTTCCAAATAACGAGAGCGCCAACTGAGTCGGGAATCGCAAGAACGCAGCCGTGAGGTCGTCAGCCGAAATCTTGTCCGACTCGACATCCTTGACGGCATTCGTCAGTTGCTCCAACACCTTATTATATCGATTAGTCAAGTCATCGACGGCCGCCTCCAGTTCCTCGTAGGTCTTGGGGCGCGACTGCTTCAGCACCTCTTCCATCACTTTGGGGAAGAGTATGTTGCACAACTCGTTTAAATCCTCTTTTTGAGGAGTCGTCTTGATGACTTCTTCCATTCTCCTTAAATGGTGCTCGGCTTGCGTCCTCACACTCTCTCCGCTGCGAGTGTCTATCAACCCCTCGGGGCATAATGACACATACTTGGCCTTGAACGCTTTATAGAAAAGATGTATGTAGGGGCGGCTTGTCTTGCGATTGCAGGCCGTACTGGCAAGGGCGGCGAAATTGTCAACACGCATTCCTACGATGTAATGGATCAGCACCGAATACATGTATCTGAAAAATCCCCAATTCGACTGGAGCTGCCTGAACAACTCATTCTTTCTTTCCCTCGGATGGTCAGTCAACTCTATCATCGTGATTCCCATCAACAGGCAATGCATCTCGCTCAGCTTGAAATTTCCTGAGTATCGAGCCTTGGCCAGCTTGGCCTTCAGCGTGTCGTAAACTTGCTTCCAGTCGGCCTTGTAGTCACGCTCCAGCATCGCCTTCATCATCCACAGGAAGACCTTCGGATCGTGGTTGTCGGCCATCAGCTGATCAGCCCAGTTCTCAGCAGCCTGCACGATGTCAACATCATTCAGTATCCTGCCGGCATACTTTCCTTCACCCTCCAGCAGTTCCAGAATCGACTTCTTGGCCAGCGAGTCGGTATTGCCGTTGCGGAAAAAGCCCTTGTCGGCCATTAACAGCTTATGGTAATAAGGGGTAAGAGCCTCGCGAACGAGCCAAAACCCTGATTCGTTATCTTGCCTGATTCTTCTGGCACACCACTTCAGTTCCGACCAGTCAATCTCCTTCTCTGTTGCGAAGCCGCACAGATAACTATTTAGCGGAACAACTATGTTTTCCTTTATATCTTGTCTCATTTAACTGTTTTTAGTCTGCAAAAATACTAAGAATTATCGAAAAAGAGTGTAATATGCCATGAAAAATATGGATTTTATCAAAAAAAAACTATCCTTGGCACGACATATTGGGATTTATTAGTAATTTTGCAATACCGCAAACTGGCAGATTGACCTACATTGCCACATTGCATATTGCACGCCGTATTTTGGCTCTTACGCAAAAATAAGGCAAGTTTTCGTGCAAATATTTTTCTGCATCAATACTTTTGAGTACCTTTGCACGCGAATTTTCAAATCAGTAACAATAACATGAAGATTAACATTACATTTCCAGACGGCTCTGTTCGTTCGTATGAACAGGGTGTGACAGGACTCGAGATTGCCGAGAGCATATCACCGGCCTTGGCACGCAGCGTGGTGAGCTGTGGTGTGAATGGTGAGACCGTAGAGCTGAACCGCCCCATCCTGGAGGATGCGACGATTGCACTCTATAAGTTTGACGACGACGAAGGCAAGCACACCTTCTGGCACACCTCTGCCCACTTGCTGGCGGAGGCTCTGCAGGAGCTCTATCCCGGCATTCAGTTCGGATTCGGACCGGCCGTGGAGAATGGCTTCTTCTACGACGTGCTGCTGCCTGGCGGCGAGATGATCAAGGAGGGCGACTTCGAGAAGATTGAGCAGAAGATGAAGGAGCTGGCCTCGAAGAAGGAGCCTGTGGTGCGCCGCGAGGTATCGAAGGCCGACGCGCTGAAGGAGTTTGCCGCCGACGGCCAGACTTACAAGTGCGAGCACATCGACCAGGACCTGGAGGACGGTACCATCACGACCTACACGCAGGGCTCGTTCACCGACCTCTGCCGCGGTCCGCACCTCGTGAACACGGGCGAGATCAAGGCCGTGAAGCTGACCAACGTGGCCGGCGCTTTCTGGCGCGGCGATGCCGAGCGCGAGCAGATGCAGCGTCTCTACGGCATCTCGTTCCCTAAGAAGAAGATGCTCGACGAATACCTCGTGATGCTCGAGGAGGCCAAGAAGCGCGACCATCGCAAGATTGGCAAGGACATGGAGCTGTTCATGTTCTCCGAGAAAGTGGGCAAGGGTCTGCCCATCTGGCTGCCCAAAGGCACGGAGCTGCGCCTGCGCCTGCAGGACCACCTGCGCAAGGTGCAGAAGCGCTTTGGCTATCAGGAGGTGATCACGCCGCATATCGGTTCGAAGAACCTCTATATCACGAGCGGTCACTATGCCCACTACGGCAAGGACTCGTTCCGCCCCATCACCACTCCCGAGGAGGGCGAGGAGTACATGCTGAAGCCCATGAACTGCCCGCACCATTGCGAGATATTTGCCTCGAAGCCGCGCTCCTATCGCGACCTGCCCCTGCGCATCGCTGAGTTCGGCACGGTTTATCGCTACGAACAGAGCGGCGAGCTGCACGGCCTGACGCGCGTGCGTTCCTTTACCCAAGATGATGCACACCTCTTCTGCCGTCCCGACCAGGTGAAGCAGGAGTTCCTGGGTGTGATGGACATCGTGAACATCGTGCTGAAGGCTTTCGGCTTCAACTTCGAGGCACAGATTTCCTTGCGCGACCCCAACGACCACGAGAAGTACGTGGGTACCGACGAGGACTGGGCATTGGCAGAGAAAGCCATCGTGGAGGCCTGCGAGGAGAAGGGTCTGAAGGCTAAGGTGGAATACGGCGAGGCTGCTTTCTACGGTCCGAAGCTCGACTTCATGATCAAGGACGCCATCGGACGCCGCTGGCAGCTGGGCACCATCCAGGTGGACTACAACCTGCCGAAGCGCTTCGAGCTGGAGTATACCGACGAGGACAACACGAAGAAGACGCCGGTGATGATCCACCGCGCTCCGTTCGGTTCGATGGAACGTTTCTGCGCCGTGCTGATAGAGCACACCAGCGGACACTTCCCCTTGTGGCTCACACCCGACCAGGTGGCCATTCTGCCGCTTTCGGAGAAGTACAACGACTATGCCCGCGAGGTGGCCAAGCAGTTCGACCTGCAGGGCGTTCGCGCCACCATCGACCTGAGAAACGAGAAGCTGGGCCGCAAGATTCGCGACAACGAGCTGAAGCGCATCCCCTACATGGTGATCGTAGGCGAGAAGGAACAGGAAGACGGTACCGTAGCCGTGCGCCCGCAAGGCGGTGGCGAACAGAGCGTGATGACCATCCAGCAGTTCATCGACGAGGTGAACGGCCGTGTGGCAGAGATGACGAAGGAATTCTAAATAGTTTTATTCACAACTACTGATTCAACTGATGGTACTTCCCGTGAAGTGCCATCAGTTGTTCGTGTGTACCGCGTTCGATGATGCGCCCGTGGTCCATCACGATGATCATGTCGGCGTTGCGGATGGTGCTCAGGCGATGGGCGATGACGAACGTGCTGCGCCCTTGCATGAGCGAGTCCATACCGCGTTGCACGGCCCGTTCGGTGCGGGTGTCGATGCTCGACGTGGCCTCGTCAAGGATGAGCGCCGGCGGATTGGCCACGGCGGCTCGCGCTATCGCGATGAGCTGCCGCTCACCCTGACTCAGGTTGCCGCCATCGGCCGTGAGCAGCGTATGGTAGCCGTCGGCCAAGCGGCGGATGAAGTTGTCGGCATTCACCAACCGAGCTGCGGCCATGCACTCCTCGTCGGTGGCTTCCAGGCGTCCGTAGCGGATGTTCTCAAGGACTGTCCCCGTGAAGAGATGCGTCTCCTGCAGCACGATTCCCAGGCTGCGGCGCAACGCCGGCCGGCTGATGCGGTTGATGTTGATGTGGTCGTAGAGAATCTTCCCGTCCTGAATGTCGTAGAAGCGATTGATCAGGTTGGTGATGGTGGTCTTGCCGGCACCTGTTCCTCCCACCAGAGCGATTTTCTGTCCGGCTTCGGTGTCGAGCTCAATATCGAAAAGCACCTGCTTGCCTATGGTTTCCTTTCCCTCCTTGTCGACGACGGGGTAGCTGAAATCCACGCCGAAGAAGTCAACCTCGCCCTTCTGGCGAACCAGTTCTTGACCGTCTTTCCAAGCCCAGATGCCTGTCTCCTCCTGACATTCTGCTAATGTCCCGTCGGGCAGTTCGCGGGCATTCACCAACGTCACGTTCGACGAACGGTCGTCTTCCGGCTGCTCGTCGAGCAGGCGGAACACACGGGTGGCCCCGGCTACGGCGTTGATGATGCTGTTGATCTGGTTCGACACTTCCGATACTGGGCGGGTGAAGTTCTTGATGAGCGTCAGAAACGACACCAGCGTTCCTACCGTAAGCGTCAGGAACAGGCTGCCGCCACTCGCCTCACCTGTTGGCAGAGCGCCCAGCCGCAAGGCCAAGACGCCGCCTACAGCCGCAGCCACCACATAGATGAGGTTCGACAGATTGCCGTTGACGGGCATCACGATGTTGGCCACGCGGTTGGCACTACAGGCACTCACGCGCAACGAGTCGTTCAGGCGGCTGAACTCACTTATGGCTTCCTGCTCGTGGCAGAATGTCTTCACCACCTTCTGCCCCGACAGCATTTCCTCCACGAAACCGTTCAACTGCCCCAGGTCGCTCTGCTGCTTGCGGAAGTAGAGCGCGGAACGCTGGCCGAGTTTCCGCGTGGTGTAAACCATCAGCAACGACATCAGGATGGTGAGGAAGGTCAGCGGCAGACTCAGCACGAACATGCTGACCAAGGTCAACGTGATGGTCACCACCGAGGAGAGGAGGTTGGGCAGCGAGCTGATCATCTGCCTGAGCGTGTCGATGTCGTTCGTGTAGACCGACATGATGTCGCCGTGCGCATGGGTGTCGAAATACTTTACCGGCAGTTGCTGCATGTGGCTGAACACGTCCTTACGCAGGCGGTTCAACGTGCCTTGCGACACATGAATCATCAGTCGGCTGTTGAGGTAAGCGCAAAACGCACCAGCCACAAGGATGCACGCCAGCTTCATGAGCGCCTGAGCCAACGGGCGGAAGTCGGCCACATCGCTTTGTGTCAGCGGGATGATATAGTCGTCGATGAGCGTCTTCGTGAAGAGCGACGACGACAGCGTGGCCACCGACGTGATCAAGATGCACACCACGACGGCCAGCATCATCCATTTGTAATGCCGCCCCACATAACCCATCAGGCGCATCACCATCTTCATGCCTCCCTCCGGCATCTTGGCCAGGCCCATGTTGCGCGGGCCACGACCACCCATATTCATTCTCTGTCCTGCCACAATTCGTTTGTTTTTTTTGATTGATTATTTCAAGTTTCGCATGTTTCACATTCTCATCTCTCACTACTCGGAGCTTGCGAAAGTTGAGTGAACCGCCCCTACCCTTCTTTACTGGACGCTGTCGAAATCGCCGGTCCCTTCCATCTGCAAGCGGTAGATTTCCTGATACACCTCGCACGACTGCAACAGCTGCGCATGGGTGTCGAAGCCCACCACCCGGCCGTTGTCCATCACCAAGATGCGGTCGCACGCCTGAACACTCTGGATGCGCTGGGCCACAATCAGCTTGGTCACACCCGGCAACTCCTCATGCAAGGCCCGGCTGATTTTCGCCTCAGTAGCTCGGTCGCAGGCGCTGGTGGAGTCGTCGAGCACCAGTATTTTCGGTTGTTTCAGCAGGGCGCGGGCAATACACAGGCGTTGTTTCTGACCGCCCGAGACGTTCGCGCCATTCTGTTCGATGCGCGTCTCGTAGCCATCGGGCATCTGGTCGATGAACTCATCGGCGCAGGCCAGACGGCACGCCTCGCGACATTCCTCCAAGGTTGCGTCGGTCTTTCCCCAACGCAGGTTGTCCAGGATACTGCCGGCGAAGAGGGTATTGTTCTGAAGCACCATCGACACGGCGTTGCGCAACGCTTCCAGATCGTATTGCCTCACATCCACGCCGCCTACCTTGACTGAGCCCTTCGTCACGTCGTAGAGTCGGCTCACCAGCATGGCCAGCGTGGACTTGCCACAACCTGTGCCACCGATGATGCCGATGGTCTCGCCGCTACGGATGCGGAGCGAAACGTCGTAGACCGCATAGTCCACCTGGTCGACTGGGGAATAGAAGGCGGCGACGCTTCCCGGCTTCTGCTCCCCAACGGGGGTGTCGCCCTGCGCGAGAGCGTCTTCTTTCGGCCGAATGCCATACGAGAAACACACATGCTCGAAATCTATGGTCCCGTCGGCCACTTCGCCCACAACATCTGCTTCGGGATTGGCAATATCGGCCTTCTCCTCTATCACCTCCACGATGCGCTTTGCGCTGGCCGCACTCATCGTGATCTGCACGAAGGTCATCGACAGCATCATCAGCGACGAGAGGATGGTCATCACGTAGGTGAACAGCGAGGTCAGCTGGCCGGTGGTCAAGTCGCCCACCACGATGAAATGGGCACCAAACCACGAGAGGGCGATCATACAGCCGTAGACCGTCAGCATCATCACGGGATGGGTGAGCGCCTGCAGGCTTTCTGTCCTCACGAACAAACGACTCAACGCGTCGGAAGCCCTGCTGAACTTCTTCGTCTCATGCTCCTCGCGCACAAACGCCTTCACCACGCGGATGGCCGCCACATTCTCTTGTACCGAACTGTTCAGATCGTCGTAGCGCAGGAACACTTGGGCAAAGAGCTTCACGGTACGGGAAATGATGAGGTAGAGCGACACGCCCAACACCACGAGGGCCACCACGAAGATGAGACTCATGCGGAAACTGATGAACACACACATCAGCACGCTGAACACCAAGTTGAGCGGAGCGCGCACGGAAGCCCTCAAAATCATGAGCAGCGCCCGTTGCATGTTCTGCACGTCGGTGGTCATACGGGTGATGAGTCCGCCCGTCGAGAACCGGTCGATGTTGGAAAACGAAAAAGTCTGGATGTTCTTGTACATCGCCTCGCGCAGGTTATACGCAAAACCCGTGGAAGCCTGAGCGGAATAACGGCCTGCCAAAATGCCGAACAGCAGGCTGAAAAACGCCAGCACCACCATCAATCCACCATAGAGAAATACGTCGCGCAGGCTACCCGCCGAAATGCCGCGGTCGATGATCCACGACGTGACGTAGGGTATCAACACGCCCATCAGCACTTCCAAGGAGGTGAACACGGGCGTCAACATCGTGGCACGCCCAAAGCCGCGCAATTGCTTGATAATGATATTCATGCCACAAAGGTAAAGTTTTTTCCACAAAACGCCAAAACAATCACGTTTTTTTTGGCAATGATATAGCAATTGACCTTTTATGACCTCCCCCTCACCCCTCCTGTAGGAGGGGGGCAAAACCGCCGGCGGGACGAAAAACCGCCTTCCCATAGGAGCGTCAGAACAAACTAATCCCCCTCCTACAGGAGCCCACTGAAAAAGTGGTTCTTTTTTGGGCTGGGTTACATATATTAACACTCTGATCACACCTTGACAGCAAGAATTGTAAAGAAAGATCCGGTAATGTATGATTTTTTTACCAACAAAGACCTTCAGG
>CADCIB010000046.1 GCA_902801375.1 uncultured Prevotellaceae bacterium
CCGAAGGCAAGGGACCGATTGTTTCTGACTAAGGGTGCAATCAAACTTGCTTCTCGTACTACCTTTCTCTGTCGATGTAAGCCTTTCAAAGAACTCTTTAATGCCTTTCGGCCTTGACTTCTCTCTCGACTCGGAAGACCAAGCAAGCTTGCTTTTCCCTCACTGATCGAGAAGTTCTTTATATGCCTCCGCTATCCGAACCGAAGTTTTTCGCGAAAGCGGGTGCAAAGGTACGGCAAATTCCGCAACCCACCAAATATTTTCGCAACTTTTTTTTCGAAAAAATCAAAGTTTTCCGATTTCTTGACGCAAATCAAGGAATTACAATGGCCGACACCTTATTTATATATACGCGCATGAGCGTGGATGCGGGAAAGTCACTTCACTGGCACCCGGAGGGGGAGGACAGATACATTCGGGCAACAGCTTTATTTGATTAGCACCTTCTTGCCGTTCACGATAAACACGCCCTTGTTGATGGATGAAGGACTGCCGTTCATGCGACTGCCCTGCAGGTTGTACACCTCTGAAGGAGGAAGCAAGAGGGATGAGGAATGGTGCGTGATGCCCGTTGGCGTTGGCGGAACATCGGGTATCTTTTCCGTAGCTTCACCCGTCAACGAGATCACGACGCTCTCGGCTCCTCCAGAAGCGATTGTGAGCGTAGCCAGATAGTTTCCTGCGGTTTCAGGTGCGAAGGTTACCGTCACAGAGGCCTCTTTCTGGTCTACATCCTCGACGGGGAGGGTTGTCGTGCTCAGGCTGAACACGGGGTCGCCTTCGATTGTCAACATCACATCCTGCTGAAGATCGGCTCCGGAAACGGTAAAGGTTTGGCTCTCGGTAGATTCCTCTTCGCATTGGAACGCCAGTTCGGAAGGTCTCACCATGAGCGAAGGCGTGCTGACCACAGGTTCCGCGTCGCCATCGCTGAAGTAGGCGATGCTGTTTTTCACCACCATCTTGATGTACTTGGGCTTCGAGGGTGGTCGTTCGTAGCGGATGGGATTTTGGGCTTCCTCGTCATCCAACGCATAGACGCCATATATACGATAGGTACCTTCAGGAATATCTTTCGGTATGCTGACGGCTGCCGACTCATCGATGGCGTAGCTCTCTCCCACCTTCATTGCCGAGCAGTCGGCCTGCCATTCGTCCTTGACGACGGTCTGTTCGTCGTCGGTCACGATTTCTACACCGCAGTAGTTCAGCGTGTAGGAACCTTCTCCCAGGAAGGTGATGCCCTCAATTTTCAGGTTCACGCTGCCGCCCACGACCACTTGGCTCTTCGTTGCCTCCAGGTCGATGAGATAGCCTGTCAGCGGACGCAAGTTGCTGCCGGTGCTGGTGCCGTCGCGGTCGGGCTTAGCGCCAAGGATAGCCTGCTGCCAAGAGCTGAAGTCAGCCCCTGAGCGGCCGGAGTCGAGCACACTGCTGACGAACCATCCGTTGTAGTCGCCGCCCCATCCCCAATTGATGTGGAACTTACCGTCGGCATCATAGCCGTCGAACACGAAGCAATGGCCATACATATTCTCTGTGCTTCCTCCATAGATGATGGGGTTGCCCTGGTCGAGGTCGTCGCGCAGCATCTGTTCCCACGTGTCGAGGGGATAGAAGTCGCGCAGGTAGAGATCGAGGCCTTTGTCGTAGCGGAAATAGTTGCGCAGCGCCTTCATGGCATCGTAAATCTGTGCCCCGCTACCCCCGTTGTCGGCAGTGTTGTACATCATGTCGACAGCCACGCCGGCATGGTAGCATAACGTACCAACAGCCGTTGCATCCTGACTGCTGCTATAGCTGTCTTTCATGCCCGCCCATTGGTAGGTGGTATTGCCGAAGTCGGCCGAGAAGGTCGTGGCGCGCTGTGCCCCCTCCGGTTGCCAGGAATAGGAATGGCTACCCTCGCCAGTGGTGGGCCAATTGTGGGCTTTCATCATTTGTGCCATAGCCAAAGCCACGCAGCCGACGGCAGGTTTGTAGGTGCCTAAGGGGAAGCGTATGCTGGGAATCTCCTGGTTGTAGGGTGCGCCCTGTTTCCATTTGGTGGTCATCAGCGGGTCAACGCTTGTTGAGAGTCTGCGGGGCTGACGTGCAGCATCAGGGTGCTGGCGCAAGAACTCCAGCTGTCGCTGGTATTCCTCCATCCACCAAGCCACGTTCTCAGGCATATCCTCGCCGTTGAACGTTCCCTCGTTGCTATACCCCCATACGGGGAGGGCACGGTCGTCGCCGCCTACCACGACGAAGCCTTGGCCTTCTCCACGACTAAACACATAATAGTCGACATCTCCTCTTTTGCTCATGGCTTTCTTGGCCAAGTGCAACTGGAGAGAAGCCTTGCGGCTACCGGTCTGATGATTCACGATAAACTGACGGGCTACATTCATAGCCTCTTGCTCTGTCACATTGTCGGCATGCACGGTTACAAAAGCCGACGAGGCCAGCAGAAGGAGTGTAGTAATTGTTCTCATATTGTTATTGTAAATTATTGATGTTCTGATAAAAACACTTGCAAATAGCCAAACACGATGCAGCTCCTATCTTCCCAACCACGCTTCGGGATTGAGTTTAGAGTTACCCTTACGCAGCTGGAACTGGAGAATGTTGTCGCCTCCCACCGTTCCGAGCACCTGACGGGTGGAGACATGCTGTCCGCGCGACACGTTGACGCTAGAAAGGTTGCAATAGACCGAGATGTAGCCACCATGTCGCACCATAACGACACTCGTCCCGCCAAAAGCGAAGACTGCCGATACCTCGCCGTCGAAGATGGCGCGTGCCTGACACCCAGGGTTGCCCTTGATGTTGACGCCCTTGTTGTCGAGCGTCACGCCGCGCAGTCCCTCCACGCTGTACTGTCCGTAGTGTGAGACGATGCGATAACTGCCCGTGATGGGGATGGGCAGTCGTCCCTTGTTGCTCTCGAAGTTGGAGCTCAGTTTGCGGTCAACACTGGTCATCATGTTGGCCTCAGAAGACTTCTTTGAAGCCTCCTTCACAGCATTCGTATGGCGCTCGTTGTCGACTTTTGCCTTCAGTTCGGCTGCCTCGCGATCGGCTTGCGCCTGCTTGGCGGCTTTCTCGGCCTTCGCTTTCTCCGCCTCGTTTTTCTTCGCGGCAGCCTTGGCAGCGGCTTTTGCCTTGGCCTCGCGCTCCTTCGCTTCGGCTATCCTGCGGGCATTCTCACGCGCGGCTTTCTCAGCCTCGGCCTTCTTGTGTGCCAGCTCCTCGTCGCGTTTCTTCTTAGCGGCAGCCTCAGCGGCGGCTTTCTTGCGTGCCTCCTCTTCGGCACGTGCCTTGGCCTTGGCCACCTCGATAGCCACCAAGCGGTCGATTTCGATGTTCAGCTGCGCATCTTTTTTCTTCTGGTCGTCGATGATGCCCTGTATGGTCTTCTGCTGCTTCTGCAACGTGTTGACCATCTGCTCCTGCTCCGTCTGCTTCACCTGCAGGGCTTCCTGCTCACGCTTTCCCTTGGTGAGAAGTGTGGCTTTCTGCCCTTTCACCTTTTCCAGTTCCTCGTGTTTGCTTGCTATCTGCTCCTGCTTGGCCCTGACCAGTTCGCCCTGCGCCCGCTGATAGGCCGCATATTCGCGTACGAAGCGCAGTCGGCGGTACATCTGCGTGAAGTTTTTGGCCGAGAAGATGAACATCAGCTGATCCTGAATGGAGCGGTGCCGAGCCATGTAGCGCAGGCTCTTGATATACTTCTCCTTACGCTCATCGAGTTGTTGCTCCAAGGTTTCAAGTTGTGTCTTCAGCAGGTCGATGTTGCCCTCGATGCTGTTGATGTCTTTCTGAATCTCTTCTATCGACTTCTGGCGCTGGCCGATTTCGCTGTTGATGACCAAGAGGGTGTTGAGTCGTTCCTTCACGCTGGCTTTGTTGGCCTGAAGGAGGCGCTCCTGTTCCTTAATCTTTTTTTGAATGGTGGCGCGCTGGTTTTGCAGACCTTTAATCTCGTTGGTGGTGGGGGTAGCTTGGCCTTTGCCCTTCTTCTTGGAGGAAGACGAAGTGGCGGAACCACTACGCGAAGCACCCTTGGAGGATTTTTTCGAGGTGGGCTTAGCTGCGGTCTTCTTTTGGGATGAAGACGCTTTCTGCTGGGTGGTGGCTTTCTTCTGCTGCGCAGGCTTTTTGGTCTGACCGCTGATGGAAACGGTCAGAAAGGCGATGGTCAGTATGGTGAGAAGTCTTTTCACGATGAACGATGGGTGATGGATGGTGGGGGATAAGATTACAGGGACATGAGTTTCTTCAGGACATCGTCCACGCTTACCTGCTTGTATTTCTTTGAAACGGTGGTGAAGGAGTCCCACTTGCCGTTGGTGTCGATGCCTTTCATCTGGATGGCCAGCTTCATGTTTTTGGGCAGTTTCTTGCCATTGGCGGCTCCAGCGGGGAGTTTGGCCGTGGTCTGCATGTTCAGGGCGATGCTGTTGGGGAACATCTTCACGCCCAATGACCTGAAGTCGGCATAGTCGCACGAGACATGGGTACTGCCATTCGACGTGCTGTTGTAGTCCACATCCACGCGTTGTATCTGCCCAGAGCGGCTGTCAGTCAGCCAAGTGTACTTCATCTTGTCCCTTTGCAGGACAACGGGAGTGGTTTTGCTGCCATTGACGAGATTGGCCGTGAACTGCTTGAGCATAGCATCGGTCACCTTTGTCTGGCCAGGAACGAACAGCTGGTTCCAGAACAAGGCCTGCAAGGCGTGGAAGTTCAGTCCGTTGTCTTTCAGGAAGTCCACCTGCGTGTAGTCGGCCTTGACATATTCGGAATGGATGCGGTCCATGATGAGGACATAGTCTTTGGTGAACTCCAGGCGTCCGGCCTCCATACCAATGATGGGCACGTTCAGCTGGATGCGTATCACCTCATCGCGCCGCATCTGCAGTTTTCCGCCCACGCTGATCTCTTTCTCGCCACGCAAGATGGTGAAGTCAATCTTCGACGAGATGCTTTTTGTATACACGGCATTGTCGTTCACCTTCTTGACGAACTGTGCTATGGCCACCGAGGGATCCACTTCCTTGTTCGGTTTTGGCTCTGTGGTCGGTTGTTTGGTGTCGTCGACGAGCACCTTTTTTGTGCCGCAGGCTGTCAGGATCAAAGCGCAAGCGGCAAATATCAGGATTCTTTTCATTCTTTATTGATGTATTTTCGAAGTTTGATTTTTCGGATGAGCACCTTCGATTCAGCGCCGGCATCTACTGCCTGCTGCCAGAAGTCGACGGCCCGGTCCATCTGTTCGTTTTTCGCGAAGATGTCGCCAGCATGCTCCAGCACATCGGCCGAAGGTGTAGAGTCGTTCTGCAGCGTCTGCTCCATGTAGATGGCCGCCTCGGCATAGCGCTCTTGCTGGAAGAGAATCCAGGCATACGTGTCGAGGAACGTAGCGTTGGTAGGCTCAGCCTTGATGGTGCGGTAGCTCATCTGCTCGGCCTTTTGCAGGTCGGTGCGATTCAGGCTCAGGTAGTAGGCATAGTTGTTCAGACAGCCATAATTGTCGGGCTTATGCAGCAGACAGCTGTCGTAAGCGGCGAAAGCCTCCTGGTCGCGTCCTTTCTTGTGGAGGATATCGCCCATGATGGCATAGAAGTCAGAGGCGATGTCAGGATTGCTTTCCTCGTCTATCTGGCTGACGCCCCGCTGCATGGCGCCAAGCGTGGCATCGTCGTCGTCTTTCTGCAGATAGGAAAGGCCGAGGAAATAGTAGAAACCTATCTCGTCGGGGTTATACTCCGTCCCCTCTTCGCAGAGTGCAGCCACATCATCGAACTGCTGGGCGCTCCACAATGCCTGAGCCAGTTGCAGGCGCACGCCGGCATTGTCGGGGGTGATTTGGAGAGCCTGCCGCCACACCTGATTGATGGAGTCCTGCGGCATCTCCTTCAGATTCATATAGGCGGCATAGAGTTCAAGCATGTCGCTGTCGGCCTGCGGTTCCTGAAGGATACGGCGGAAGACGCTGATCACCTCCGTACTGTCGCCACCGTTCTGCTCGTTTTCCTGCACCACCTGACGCATCAAGCTGATTTTCGTCTGCAAGGGAGTCTTGGGGTTCACCAACAACTGCTCCTGAAGGGCATTTGCCAGGGAGTCGCTGCCCACGGCGTGATAGTAGTCGAGCATCGACATCTGTGCCGCCTGATTCTCAGGCTCGATGCCCAGCACATATTCGTATTCCCCCAAAGCCTCGTCGGTTCTGTCGTTCTGGAGCAGCCAGTTGCCCATCATCACACGATAGTTCATGTCGTTGGGATGCTTACCGGCCAGTTGTTGCAGTTCTTCCAACTCCTTTTCCTTATTGCCCGTCATGGCATAGACGCGCATCTTCGACAACGTGATCTGCTCACTTGCCCCCTCTGACTGTTCCATGCGGTTGAGCGTCCAGATCATCTTATCGTAGTCTTTCTGCTGATTGTAGAGCTGCAAGAGAATGCCAAACGCGTCGGAACGGTTTTTGTTCCGCGCCACGAGTCGCTCATAGCAGTCGGTGGCCTTGTCGAACTTGCCCGTATTGATATAGTTGATGGCCAGCCGTTCGAGGTACGTGTCGTTCTCTTCGTCGAGGTCGGCCGCATTGCTCACGGTGACCATCGACATCGAGTCGTTGCCCAGTTCGGCATAGTAGCCACTCAGCGCATAGTAGACCTCAGCGGCATAGGGGTTGATGTCGAGGCAATGGGAATAGAGGTCGAAGGCCGCATCGTAGTGCTCTTGGTTCTGCTGATTGACGGCTTCGAAATAGAAATACTTAAACCGCTGCTCGTCGTTGTACGACAGCTTCGGCCGCATCGGTTGCCGTTGAGACGTCGGCCGTGTAGGCGAACAGCCACAAACCACAAGGAAGCAAAGGCCAAGCAATGCAGGCAGAATCGATCTCTTCATAACTTTCAACTCCAAACTCGTAGTTTCTAACTCATCCCCGTGTGCCCATATCCGCCAGCTCCACGCTCTGTCTCGTCGAGCACTTCCACAGGTTCAAACGCAGCCTGCTCATGACGCGCAACGACCATCTGCGCGATGCGCTCACCATCGTTGACTGTGAACGGCTCGTGCGAGAGGTTGATGAGCAGTACGCCCACCTCTCCGCGATAGTCGGCATCGATGGTGCCGGGACTGTTCAAGACGGTGATACCATGTTTCAGGGCCAGTCCGCTGCGTGGCCGCACCTGAGCCTCATAGCCGGGAGGCAAGGCAATATACAGCCCAGTGGGGATGAGCCGACGCTCCATCGGCTGCAGCACCACTGGGCTTTCGAGGTTGGCCCGCAGGTCCAAGCCCGCACTTTGCGGAGTGGCGTATGCGGGCAAGGGCTGGTGGCCTTTGTTGATGACTTTTACTTTCATGTTATTCTGTCGTGCAATTGATTAGCTTGCAAAATTAGTACAATCTTCGCACACGGCAAAATAATTTAGGTTATATCATCCGTTTTTTCGTTTTTTTCAGTTTTAGGAAAAGCTGCGTAACTACTATTTTCTCTTTTGTAGAATTTTTCTTAAACCCATGTCAAAAAACGAATCATGCAACATCTTGATTCTCCGCCCATTGTTCGCACTGCTTCAGAACCACGTTCATGGCATCTTCTGCTTCCTCTGGCGGGTACTTATACTTTTTCAGTAATCGCTTAACCAATCTGCGCATATTGGCACGTTCTGACTCTCTACGATTCCAGTCAATCGTGCGGTTCTTTCTCAGCATGTCAGTCAACTCCTTTGTCAGTTCAACCAACTGGTCATTAGAATAGAAGTCCTTAACTGCCTGAGGACGAGTCAGAGCATCATAGAAAGCTTTCTCTTCCGTTGATAGGCCCAATTCATTGCCTTCTTTCTCGGCATCCACCATTTCCTGAGCCAGTTTAAGCAACTCTTGGATGACTTCTTCGTTTGTCAGCAAACCATTGATATAGCGGTTTAGCGTTTCTCCAAACCGGTTGCTGAACAATTCACCCTTGACAACACTGATATGACCCATTGTACGGACACGTCCTCGGAGCAAGTTTTCGAGCAACTTGGCCGCAAGGTTCTTCTCTTTCATCTTTTTTACCTCTTCCATGAATTTCTCATCGAAGAGAGAGAACTCTGTTTCAAAGATGTTCACCACGCCATCGCTCTGTACGCTTTGCTCTATGAGTGCTGCTATGCGTTTATTGATTTCCTTCTTGGTGACTCCGCCTGGATTCTGCAAACGGACAATCAAGATTCGTACAGATTCCATAAAGCTCACCTCAAAGCGTTCTTCCTCAACCAGCAAAGAACGACAAAGGGTTACTGCCTGACGAAGCAATGAAGCATTCTTGACAAACGCCTTGCGAGCTTCAGCCTTTTCAGGAGCCATCAAGTGGTTTACTCCCCCCTTAATCAACTGAGCGCGTTCAGCTGGTGTTCCGTGATGGAAACATTGTGCCAAAGAGAGCCTGATGTCTTTGCCGAGTGCAGCCAATGCCCGCTCAGGGAGCAACATGCTGTAATCATAGCCATGAAGGAGGTCGCGGCAAATCTCCAGTTTCTCCTTGAACTCTGAGTAAGCCTTCTGCTTAATGTCGTTGTTGCCGTAGTTGTCGCGGTCACGCTTGGTGTAGCGTTTCATGGCCTCTTTCAAGGCTGCCGCTATACCCACATAGTCGACAATCAGTCCACCAGCTTTCTCTGGGAATACTCTGTTGACTCGTGCAATGGCCTGCATGAGGTTGTGGTCCTTCATGGGTTTATAGACATACATGGTTGCCAGCGAAGGCACATCGAATCCTGTCAGCCACATATCTACCACGATGGCAATCTTCATGGGGTCGTTCTCATCCTTGAACTTCTTGGCGAGTTCTTTCTTGTAAGCTTTACTGCCAATAATGTCTGCCCATTCCTCTGGGTCCTGATTGCCACCAGTCATCACCACCTTCACTTTCTCTGTCCAATCAGGACGGAGTTCAAGGATGCGCTTGTATATCTTCATCGCGATAGGACGGGAGTATGCCACAATCATTGCTTTACCGCAGCAGACATACTGGCGGTTGTCCTCGTAGTGAGAGATGATATCTGTCACAAGGTCGTTGATCGTCGCATCATTACCCAGCAAGGCATCCATGTGCGACATCTCCTTCTTGTTCTCTTCCAGGTCGGTTTCCGAGGCTCCTTCATCTCTCAGTCTTTCATACTCAGCGTCAATCTTGGCAAGAACATCATCATTGAGTTTCAGCTTGATGACACGGCTCTCGTAATAGACGGGCCTTGTGGCGCCATCCTTTACCGCCTGAGTCATGTCGTAAACGTCGATATCATCGCCAAACACTTCGCGAGTATCCCTGTCTTTGTCTGATATCGGAGTACCCGTAAAACCGATATAGGAAGCATGAGGCAAGGAGTTGCGAATCTTGCGGGCTGCACCAATATGCACATTGCCTTCTGTGTCAACCTTCTCTTCCATACCATACTGGCCACGATGGGCCTCATCGGTCATCACGATGATGTTCTGGCGATCTGAAAGAGCACCATCCCAGTCATCAAACTTCTGCATGGTGGTAAAGATGATACCACCCGAATTGCGGTTCTTCAGCATGGCTTTCAGCGAAGTGTCATCGTTCTCTGCATTCCGACTGGTGCATTGTACAGGCCGTTGTCGTAGGAAATCAATGGTGCGCGAGAACTGCCCATACAACTGCTCATCCAGGTCGTTGCGGTCTGTAACAACCACAATCGTAGGGTTCATCTGTTGCACCTTGGGATGGTGAGCCAGGAATACCATCGACAGACTCTTTCCTGAGCCTTGCGTATGCCAGAACACACCAATCTTTCCATCACCCTTGACGGCTTCCTCTGTCCTGATGGCAGCTTTCTCTACTGCATAGTACTGATGGTAGCCAGCAAGGATTTTGGCATAGCTTCCTTCTCGTACATCAAATAGGATATAGTTCTTCAGGAGGTTCAGCAGCACCTTTGGCGTGAATACCGACTTAAAGGCTGTATCATAGTCAGCCACCTCGCCAGTGGGCTGCTTCCATTCCATGTAGCGGTCTTCCTTGGCTGTGATGGTGCCTATCTTCGTAAGCGCCATATCACTCATCACGTTGAAGGCATTATAGATGAAGAGCGAGGGAATGAATTTCTGATAATTCCTCAGCTGCAGATAGGCCTCGCTGGCATCTGTCTCTTCGCGGCTGGGCGACTTCAGCTCGACGACCACCAAAGGCAAACCATTCACGAATACGACGATGTCAGGGCGTTTGGTCTCGAGTTCCTGCATGGTGAATTGGTTCACCACCAAGAAGTCATTCTCGTCAGGATGCTCAAAGTCAATCAGTCTTACAATCCTTGTCTTCTGGCCCTGTTGCATTTCCACGCGCTCATTCTCGCGTCCATAATAGGCAAGGTCTTCGCAAGCTGTCCAGGGATTGTCGTTCGTCTCGCTGAATGTCACCTCAATGCCATACTGCAGCATCTGCGTGAACTTGAAGTTGCACTCATAGAGCGACGAGCCCTCTATCTGATGTAGCTTCTTGATGGCATCATCAATGGCAGACGTGGGCAGCGCAGGGTTGATGCGCAACAAAGAATCCTGCAACACATCATGCAATAGCGGGTTGGAGTAGTTGCGCACTATATCAGGACCGTACTCATAGCGGTATCCCAACTCTTGGAACAAAGCAATCAAGGCCTGTTCGTATTCGTTTTCTGTTAGACCTGTCATCATGATTTATACTTTTATTTGACCAGACATCAGTTTGGGAAGAAGGGTATCGCGGAGGGTGGAGAGACGGGAGGATTCATCCTCTATCACTTCCTGCTCATTAAATATCTCAACGACAGATGCCTCATAATTATCAATTATAGACTTTGGGGGGATGATTACAGCCAAAGATTTCATTAATGAGCCAGATGCCTCTTTGAATGTAGTTCCAGAAGACATGCTTTCTATCCTCTTCGTATTGGTCTTGAGCAAATAGTAAATATAAGCAGTTCCTGCATATTTTGGAACTACAGATTTAAAGCCCTGATTGGTACAAATGTCATTCTTTGCTATTGTTAAGTATCCAATTGGTGCTCTTGAACTAAAGAGGACACTCCCTTTAGGCATCAATTTCGCACTACAACTATTATACCCTTCTTGTGTTAAATCGATTTCTCCGCGAGAAGTGAATTTTGACAGTTTATTCGACAAATCTTTGGGAGTAAGCCATGCTATCCCTTTGCTTGTATAATATGAATCTTCTGCTTTTGATGGAGTCGCACCTCCTACAATATCTCCAAGTTCTTCAAGTCTTCCCACTCTCCATCCTTCAGGAATCATTCCAAGTTCTGACTCTACAAATTGACCATTCTTGAAAGGGGCAAAGTCAATGAACCAATTCTTGAAAAGAGCCTGAGCCTGAGCCTCTAAGTTCTCACAGATACGACGATTCACAGCGATTTTTTCGTCAAGGGCGGATAGGATGGAAGCGATGGAACGCTGTTTCTCAAGAGAAGGGATATCTATCCTATAATTACTTATCATTGGTACCGTTAATTGTGCTTGCACGCTCCCTTCTCCATCAATATACGTACTCTTTAGCTTATAATATAAGAAATCAGAATCTAATAATTCTTTGTTACCTATGACAGATATTAAACGTACAATAGGGAAATATGGTTCTTTCCTCCTAAAAACAACACCAACAGTACCACGTGCCGTTATTGTAGTTGCTGGAGTAAGAACTCTGGCCTTATCTGTATAACCGTAAAGCCCCTCATCAGTAATCCCATTTGAAAAAATGGGAATATTATATTCATTTGTTTTTAACTTGGAGTATTTTTCCTTTGGAGCATCTCCACCTGCAAATATTTCACAAATATCTCCTAGTCTATATTCTTTCCACTCACTCATACTCCACCCTCCTTTCTGATAATTTCCCAATGACCTGTTTTGTCAGAGCCTATGCGGCGGATGAACTTATATTTCCGCTCGGTCGGATTTGCAATCCGGCCGCATTGAGTATCAGCATTTATAATGCGCTTCATTTTCATCATTGTTGTACGTTGACGTTAATCATGCCAT
>CADCIB010000047.1 GCA_902801375.1 uncultured Prevotellaceae bacterium
TTACAGGAAAAAAGAATGGAGATGAGGCATAAAAGGAATATTTTCGTTAATTTCATATTTATGGTCGTAAGTTTCAAAAACAATCAACTTTTATTTTTTTATCATAATCAAGTAATTTCCCTGATTTATACCTATATCTTCACAGCTGTAGTGATGCAATACTCCATCGAACCATAGCCATTGCAATTGTTAGCCTCGCGCCTTTGGCCAACTCCTATATCATTGCCTTTATTGATGTAATGGAGTTTAGATCGGGGCGTTGGGTGCACTTTCCATCTGCTTCTTGGCCAGCTCGTAGAGATCTTCATCTTTTCGCATGGCCCTCAGCTCAGCCTCTCTCATCTCCTTCCGTTGCTGATAGATAGTGTTGGGAAGCTGAATGAACTGAATGATCAAGAACATTCGTGATGCACTTTGTACTGGATCGTTGAAGAGATAAGTTAGTCCAACAAGCAAGACATACAGGACGTACTGCGCCAAAAGAGCTCTCAGGAAGCTTTTCCACCTGCCTTCTCGCTGATAGCGGCGAGGGAGAAACAGCCAAACGACGAACTCGGAGAAAAGACACCAAGCGGGAATGAAAGCCATCATCTGCCAGAACTCCCCAAACGTGGGCAGAAACCGTTCGAGCAACGCCCCAACCAAGACTGCCATTACGGCTCCGGCTGTCAGGGAACAAAACCACCACAGTTTCTGTCTGCGCTCGTTTTTCTCGTCAATGTGCTTATATTTCTTTTCCATCTTCACCAACTTTATTTATCGCTGAGGGTCTGCATGATTTTGGCCTCCAGTTCCTCGCAGAGCTCAGGATTGTCCTTCAGCACACGCTTCACGCCGTCGCGTCCCTGACCTAACTTGCTGCCTCCATAGGAGAACCACGAACCCGACTTCTGGATAATGCCGTATTCCACGCCAAGGTCCACGATCTCGCCAACCTTGGAGATTCCCTCGCCAAAGGTGATCTCGAACTCGCACTTGCGGAAGGGAGGTGCCACCTTGTTCTTCACCACCTTGACACGCACCTGGTTGCCGATGACCTCGTCGCCGTCCTTGATGCTGGTCACGCGGCGGATGTCGATGCGCACGCTGGCGTAGAACTTCAGGGCGTTACCACCCGTCGTGGTCTCAGGATTGCCAAACATCACACCAATCTTCTCGCGCAACTGGTTGATGAAGATGCACGTGGTGTTGGTCTTCGAGATGGTGCTGGTGAGCTTGCGCAGGGCCTGGCTCATCAGTCGGGCTTGCAGGCCGACGACGTTGTCGCCCATGTCGCCCTCGATTTCCTTCTTGGGCGTGAGGGCTGCCACAGAGTCAACCACAAGGATGTCGATGGCCGACGATGAGATGAGCTGGTCGGCTATCTGCAGGGCCTGCTCGCCATTGTCGGGCTGCGAAATCCAAAGGTTGTTCACGTCGACGCCCAATTTCTCAGCATAGAAGCGGTCGAAGGCATGCTCTGCGTCGATGAAGGCAGCGATACCTCCCTGCTTCTGAGCCTCGGCAATGGCGTGGATGGCCAATGTGGTCTTACCAGAAGACTCTGGGCCGTAGATTTCGATGATGCGTCCGCGGGGATAACCGCCTACGCCCAGGGCGGCGTTCAGGCCGATACTGCCTGTGGGGATTACCTCCACATTCTCTACACTCTCGTCGCCCAATTTCATGATGCTGCCCTTGCCGAAGTCTTTCTCAATCTTCGACATGGCGGCCTGCAGGGCCTTCAGTTTCTCGCTCTGAGGGTTCATAGCTCCCTCTTCTATTTCTTTCTTTGCCATAGTTTTTAATGATTATTGTAACCACTTGGCATCCCTCGCTGATTGACCTCCCCTAACCCCTCCTGTAGGAGGGGAACTGATTAGTTTTGTTACCTCCTGTAGGAGGGGGAACTGATTAGTTTTGTTACCTCCTGTAGGAGGGGGACTGATTAGTTTTGTTACCTCCTGTAGGAGGGGAACTGATGAGTTCCTGCGCTCTGTTCTAACTTTTCCTCCCCCTACAGGGGGAGATAAAGAGGGGGTCGCAATCCCCTACAGGGGGAGTTAGAAGAGGGCATTAGGGGGGTACTGAGTGGTTACTGATTATTGTTTTTTTAATGTTGCCTGAGAGCTATTCTCACTTCTTACAATTCGAGATCGCCGTCGAATACCTCGTGCCAGGGGAGACCCTGCTTGTTGAGCTGCTCCATGAATGGATCGGGATCGAAGTCCTCAACGTTCCACACGCCGGGCTTGCGCCAAATGCCTTTGAGGAACATCATGGCGCCAATCATGGCGGGCACCCCCGTGGTGTAGCTCACGCCCTGCATGCCCGTTTCCTCGAAAGCGGCCTGATGCGAGCAGTTGTTGTAGACATAATAGGTGCGCTCCTTGCCGTCCTTGATGCCACGGATGCGGCAGCCGATGGAGGTCTCGCCGTCGTAGTTCTGACCCAGCTCCTGCGGATTAGGCAGCACGGCCTTGAGGAACTGCAGTGGAACAATCTTCACCTTTACCTTCTCCTGTGGGTTGTCGGCCAGCGGAGCCTCGTAGGTAATCTCGTCGATGCGGCTCATGCCAAGGTTCTGAATGCAGTCGAGATAGGTCAGGTATTGCTGTCCGAAGGTCATCCAGAAGCGGCCCTGCTTGATGGTGGGATAGTTCTTCACGAGCGACTCCAGCTCTTCGTGGTGGAGCAGGTACGACTCGCGCGGACCGATATTGGGGTAGGTGAGCGTCTTGTGAATCTCCAGCGGCTCAGTCTCTATCCACTGTCCATCCTTATAATAAAGTCCCTTCTGCGTGATCTCACGGATGTTGATTTCAGGATTGAAATTGGTGGCGAAAGCCTTGTGGTGGTTGCCGGCATTGCAGTCGACGATGTCCAGGTAGTGTATCTCGTCGAAATGGTGCTTGGCGGCATAGGCCGTGTAGATGCCAGAAACGCCCGGGTCGAAGCCACAGCCGAGGATAGCCGTGAGGCCGGCCTGCTCGAAGCGGTCCTTGTAGGCCCATTGCCAGGAGTATTCGAAGTGTGCCTCGTCTTTCGGCTCATAGTTGGCGGTGTCCAGATAGCTGCATCCGCAGGCCAGGCAGGCGTCCATGATGGTCAGGTCCTGATAGGGTAGGGCGAGGTTGATGACCAGTTCGGGCTTGTAGCTGTTGAACAGAGCCTTCAGCTGTTCCACGTCGTCGGCATCCACCTGCGCGGTCTGGATGTCCATCTTATAGCCTTTGGCATGTATGTCAGCCACCAGCTGGTCGCACTTCTCCTTGCGGCGGCTGGCAATCATAAACTCTGTGAACACATCGGCATTCTGCGCAATCTTGAATGCCGCAACCGTAGCGACGCCTCCGGCGCCAATCATTAATACTCTGCTCATATTTTTTTCTTTGATGGTTATGTTTTTATTTTGTATAATGGAATCTGAGGGATAAAATATATATGTAGATCATTCCATCGCTAATGGAATAAACCATTCTGTGTTCATCGTTTATGCGACGTGACCATAATCCCTTTAAATCACCTTTTAATGGTTCTGGTTTTCCTTTACCTGTGAATGGATGTTTTTTTATATCTTCAATCAGGGCGGTAATGCGTTTCATGACACGAATATTGTGAGTTGCCTTCCAATATTCTTGGTCTTTTATTGCCTGTGGCATGAGTTTTATTTCCATAGGTCTTCTAACTCTACGACTACACCTTTTCCGTTTTTAATATCTTCCTGTCCCTGTTTGATAATCTCTACCATAGCTGGCGACGACATGATATACTCTGTTTCGTCCATTGCTTGCTTGTTTTTTACAATGCGTTTCAGCGCCTTAACAGCTTTTCTCATGAGGTCTTCGTCCTCAGAAATAACCTGTAGCGCGCCAAATAGTTCACTGTTCAGTTGAAGTTGTGCCGAAGTCATGATCGTTTGTAGTTAAATGATTTTGTTGCAAAGTTACACAAAACTTTTGTAATAGCAAGTGTGTAGGTAGTTTTTTAATGAAAATAATGTTTCTTCAATCGATTTTATCCTATTTCTTCAGCCCTGATTCCCAAGGCCTGCAGGAGCGAATAGCCCAGGATTTCCTGACGGAATGCTCCGCCGGGCAGGGGCTGCATGGCGAAGACGGTGACGGTCTTGCCCTCAGGTGCATCGCGCAGGCTGTGGCGAAGACGGTCGAACATGCCCTGGCGCTCTACGTTGGACACCACCATGATGCGTTTCACCTCCTCAACAGCGAGCATGGTAGACAGGACATCGAGCAGGAAATCGTCCTTCGTCGTGACGTCCTCAACGGGGTAGGCGTTGACCACGAATTCGCCCAAAGGTCCGCGGAAGGCTTGTTCGTGGAGCTCTGAATCGTAATGGGTTGGCAGGAAGTTATGCATCTGCGTGCTCTTCTTCTCATGGATGAGCACCACCTGAGTCTGTTGCCCTTCGCCATCGTTCGTGGCGCGAAGACCGCCATCGAGGGCTACGCACTCTGCCCAACGGGCCAAGTCGGCGGGTGGGATGCGTCGGCCAAGCATACGCTCGAAGTTCACGATCAGGTTGAATGCCACCTGGTCGATATAGTCGGCATCGGCGATTATCACGTTCTGGCTCCAGGAGCCAGGCTGTCTGTTGTCGTTCTTTTCCATCTTCTGATACTGTTTTTTTCAGGTACAAAGTTACAACTTTTTTCTGAACAACGACAACAAACGGCATTTTTACGCAAAAAAAGATTCCCATTCGTGTAGTTTTTCGTAACTTTGCGCGTCTAATGGGCAGATAAACCAAAAAGAACAGAACGACAATGAATGCATTAGAACAAAAGTTTGCGCAGACTGTGAAGGAACAGAAGAGCACCATCTACACCGTGTGCTATATGTTCTCGAAAGATGCAGACGAGGTCAACGACCTGTTCCAGGAGACACTGATCAACCTGTGGAAGGGCTTCGAGAGCTTCGAAAACCGCAGCGACGTCCGTACATGGATCTACCGCGTAGCCCTGAACACCTGTATCTCTGTCGACAGGAAGAAGCGCCGCAACCCACTTTCCTTCCTCAAGGGAAAAGACGAACAACGGCTGTCGATGGGCATCAACCTCTTCGAAGACCGCGATGAGGACACCCGACAAGTGGACATGCTCCACAAGCGAATAGCCAAGCTACAACCCTTCGACCGCGCCATCGTGCTGCTCTGGCTCGAAAACCTCCCCTATGAGGAAATCGGACAGATCGTCGGCATCTCGACAAAAAACGTCAGCGTCCGCCTGTTCCGAATCAGGGAACAACTAAAAAACATGTCAAACGATTAAAATCTTACCCATTATGAACGACTTTGAATTAGACAACATGCGCCAGCAAATGGACACGTTGAAGAAGAAACTGGAACAACAGGAAATCGTGAACGACCGCATCATACGCCATTCGATGAAGCGAAGCGCCAATAACATCACCCGCCGCTATTATGCCCTCATCGTCTTTGCCATCCTGGCCATCCCCTATTGCTACTGGGCTTTTGTTCACCTGGCAGGACTCTCCGTGGCCTTCGGGATTGGTACAGCCGTCTTTATCTTGGTGAGTGCCGCCGCCACGTTCTACAACAGCCGCCGGCTGAAGGCTACCGACTTGATGCACAACAATCTGATTGATGTCCGCCGGACGGTCGCCAGCGCCAAGCGTTTCGACAACAATTGGCTGTTCTTCGGATACCCAGCCGCAGCCCTGTGGTTCGCCTGGTTCATCTACGAAGTGTGGCGCAACGATCCCGATGCTTTGGAGCCCCTGATCTTTGGAGGCACGGTAGGCGCCATCGTCGGACTGATTATCGGACTCTCCATTCATTTCCGCACGCAGCACCAGTATCAGGAAATCATCGACCAGATAGAAGAGGTGACAGAAACGGAATAGCCAAGCCACAGGTCAAGCCTGTAATCCATACGAGGGGTGTGCCCAGAACGGGTGCACCCCTTACTGATGAATGGCTAATGGTCTGGTAAAATACCGCTAACGCCAACCGTACATTAATAACCTACGCTGTCTACATTAATAACCTACGCTGTCTACATTAATAACCTACGCTGTCTACATTAATAATGTACGCTGCGTAGGTTATTAATGTACGGTCGCGATTGATATGGTTACAAAAAAAAAGACAGGCCATGAAGACCTGTCTCTCTTACCCTCCGTAGGGACGCCCGGGCTCGAACCGGGGACCTCTGCAATGTGACTGCAGCGCTCTAAACCAACTGGGCTACGCCCCTAACTTGCGATTAGCGGGTGCAAAGGTAAGCATTTCCTTGCAACCGACAAAACATTTTCACAAAAATATAATACTTTTTACATGTTTTTGTGTATTACCCGATATTGCCCACGCGGATGAGATATTCGGCTATCTGCACGGCATTGAGGGCGGCTCCTTTGCGAATCTGGTCGCCGCTGAGCCAGAAGGTGAGGCCGTTCTCGAAGGCTAAGTCCTCACGGATGCGGCCCACATAGACCTCGTCGTGGCCTGCTGTCTCGAGGGGCATGGGATAGACGAGCTGCGAAGGATCGTCTTTCAGGATGATGCCGGGTGCTGACTGGAAGGCCTTGCGGGCCTCTTCGACGGTGATTTTACGCTCTGTCTCTATCCAGACGCTCTCGCTATGGCTGCGAAGCGACGACACACGGACGCACATCGCTGAGCAGCGCACGTCGCTGTGCATGATTTTCTGAGTCTCGTTGAACATCTTCATCTCCTCCTTGGTGTAGCCGTTGGGCTGGAATACGTCGATCTGTGGAATCACATTGTAGGCCAGCTGATGGGGGAACTTGCTGACGGTAACGGGCTGGCCGTTGATGAGTTCGCGGTATTGCTGCTCCAGTTCGGCCATCGCCGCAGCTCCTGCGCCGCTGGCACTCTGGTAGGAAGCCACACGGATGCGACGGATGTGGGAAAGCTGTTCCAGCGGTTTCAGGCAGACGACCATCATGATGGTGGTGCAGTTGGGATTGGCGATGATATTGCGCGGGCGGATAAGTGCATCTTCAGCATTGCACTCTGGCACCACCAGGGGCACATCGTCGCACATGCGGAAGGCACTGCTATTGTCGATCATCACGGCTCCGTGCTTCGTGATGGTTTCGGCAAACTCCTGACTGGTGCCGCCTCCGGCCGATGTGAAGGCAATGTCCACGCCCTTGAAGTCGTCGTTATGCTGGAGCAACTTCACTTCCACCTCTTTGCCGCGGAACGGATATTTACGACCGGCAGAACGCTGGCTGCCGAAAAGAACAAGTTCATCAATGGGGAAATGGCGCTCCTCCAAGATGCGGAGGAACTCCTGGCCAACGGCACCGCTGGCACCTACGATTGCTACTTTCATCTTCGTTTCTTTCTTGGATAATGGGGTTTGTAATACCTATTTATAATAGTTTCGGGTGCAAAAATACGATATTTTATTTTATTCGCGCATAAAAACGAGAAAAAAAGCGTAACTTTGTACCCGAAATGGCAAATATCGCAGCATATTTCCCCGTGAGCGACACCACATGGATATTCTTCATTGTGTTGTTGATTATCCTGTTTGCCCCGATGATCATGAGCCGTCTGCGCATTCCGCATATCATCGGAATGGTCATTGCGGGTATCATCGTGGGGCAGTATGGACTGAACATTCTGGAGCGCGATGCATCGTTCGAACTCTTTGGGCAGGTGGGGCTTTATTTCATCATGTTCCTTGCCGGCTTGGAGATGGACACAGAAGGCGTGCGGAAACATAGCTCACGGATGCTTATCTTTGGTCTGCTTACGTTTGTCGTACCATTCTTGATGGTGTATCTGGCAGGTCGCCAGCTGATGAACTATTCTGTGCAGGCCACGCTGCTGCTCTGCTGCGTGATGGCCTCGAACACTTTGATAGCCTATCCCATTGTCTGCAAATATGGCCTTCAGCGCCACAAGGCGGTGACGTTGAGTGTCGGAGCCAGCATGTTTGCCCTGCTTATGGCGCTACTGTCGCTATCTATCATCGTGGGGCTCTACGACAAGGAGACCTCGGGCGAGGGCGGCTCCCTCGTATTCACCGTGGTGTGGATGCTTGGTAAACTGTGTCTTTACATGGCGGGAATGGTGTTTTTCATCCCCAGAATCACACGGTGGTTTCTCAGACATTATGCCGATGGCGTGACACAGTTCATCTACGTGCTGTCCATTCTCTTCCTAAGTGCTGCGCTGACCGATCTGATAGGGTTGGAAGGCGTCTTTGGCGCTTTCTTTGCTGGTCTTGTGCTGAACCGCTATATACCGCAGGTCTCACCGCTGATGGGCCGCTTGGAATTCATCGGCAATGCCATCTTCATTCCTTACTTTCTGATAGGTGTGGGCATGCTCATCAATATCCGGACGCTGTTCGAGAGTTGGCACACGGCTTATATTGTGGCCTGTATGGTAGTCATCGGTACATTAGGAAAGATGGTGGCGGGCTACGTGGCGGGCCTTTCGTTCCGTCTGCCCTGGGTGCATGGACGCATGATGTTCGGCCTGACCAGTGCCCATGCCGCTGGTTCTATTGCCATCATCATGGTGGGACGTCATCTGGAGGTGTCGCCCGGCGTCTATCTCGTCGATGCTGAGATGCTCAATGGTGTGGTGATGATGATTCTCTTCACGTGTGTCATCTCGTCGATCGTGACGGAGTCAGCGTCACGCCAGATAGTCCTGAAGGAGTCGCCTGTCGGTATGGAAGAGGAGAAGAAGGGCGACGATGAGAAAATCCTGATTCCGTTGAGTGGAGAGGAAAGTTGCGAAAAGCTGGTCACTCTGGCTATCCTCATGCGCAACAGAACTCTGAATCGTGGGCTTATCGGTCTGAATGTGACACTCGACGATGCGCATGTGGCTGTTTATCAGGCGCGAGGGAAGGCATTGTTGGAACGGGCTGTGAAATATGCGGCTGCGGCCGACGTGAGAATGCAGACGCAAAGCCGCATAGCTACAAACATCGCCAACGGTATCATGCATGCTTTCAAGGAGAACCAGGCCAGCGAGATTATCATGGGCATGTACGAGCCTAGGTCGGAGAAAGATGGTTTCTGGGGCGTGTTTACAGAGAATCTTTTCACCGAACTCAACAGACAGATCATCATAGCACGTATAGGACAGCCGCTGAGCACCATCAGGCGCATACAAGTGGCCGTGCCCAGCAGGGCAGAGTTTGAGCCCGGCTTCCACCGATGGATGGACAGGTTGGCACGAATGGCTGCACGGATGGACTGCCGTATCGTCTTTCATAGTAAGCCTTCCACATTGGTGTTGGTTGAGCAGTATATACAGAACGTCTATCCGGAACTGAGAGCGGAATTCCTGACGATGAATCAATGGTCAGAACTTCCAGAGTTGGCAGCGAGCATCAAGGAAGACCATCTTTTCGTCATCGTCACTGCCAGAAAGAGCACGGTGTCGTATAAACATGCTTTCGAAAAACTGCCGTCAGAGCTGAAACAATACTATCATCAGCAGAACCTGATGATTATCTTCCCAGACCAGTATGGCGAACCTGTCAATGTCATGACCTTCGCAGCACCGCAGAAGAAAGAGCAACATAGTGCCTATTCGCAGATCAATGAATGGATTAAGGGCATGCGGCAAAAGCAGCGGTCATCGTGATTATCGCAACTTCTCATGCGTCTTTTCAATCTGCTTCTACATATTTAATGATCAATAGCATAATAAAAACAAGATTCAACAATGATAGAAATCAGAAACATCACCAAGAGCTTCGGCTCATTGCAAGTTTTGAAAGGAATCAGCCTTCATATCAATAAAGGCGAAGTGGTCAGTATCGTAGGTCCCAGTGGCGCTGGTAAGACAACGTTGCTGCAGATAATGGGTACGCTCGACAAACCCGATCAGGGTGAAATAGTGATAGACGGTATTGATGTCAGTCGCATGAGTACTAAAAAACTTTCTGATTTCCGGAATACGCATATCGGATTTATTTTTCAGTTCCACCAGCTATTGCCAGAGTTCACGGCCATCGAGAATATCATGATTCCTGCTTTTATTGCAGGAAAGAGTCATCGTGAAGCAAAAAAGAAGGCTGAGGAACTACTCAGTTTCATGGGGCTCACCGACCGCGCTTCACACAAACCTAACGAATTGTCAGGAGGTGAGAAGCAGCGTGTGGCTGTGGCTCGCGCTTTGATTAACAATCCGGCTGTGGTCTTGGCAGATGAACCATCGGGCAGTCTTGACACTAAAAACAAAGAAGAGCTTCATCAATTGTTCTTTGATTTGCGCGACAAGTTTGGGCAAACCTTCGTTATTGTGACGCATGATGAAGAGCTGGCACGTATCACTGACCGCACTATCCATCTGAAAGATGGCATTATCATCGACGCCGCTACTGAAGCATCTGCGTCTTCATCTGAATCATCCGCCCCCACTGCATCTGAAACCTCATCCCCGAATGAATAGTCTTTGTTGTTGTGTAAGCAGCTGTTTCGCAGCTTCAATAAAAAAAAACACCGCCCCAATCAGGGCGGTGCTTTTTTGTTTCTCTGTCAGCAGCTAATCGCTGCTGTAGGGGGAAGGATTACTCCTCAACCTCTACCTGAGTTTCCTTCACTTCCTTGAGCACCTTCTTCACCTCTGTAGCACCGTCGGCGATACAGATGCTGACACGGTTCAGGTCGTTCTCCTCGAACGGCTGTACGGTGTCGCCATAGCTGGCGTAAGTGATGCGGTCCTCAGAGATGCCATACTTCTCCTTCAGGTCGCGAACGACGATGTCTGCACGACCAGCGGCCAGACGGGCGTTGATCTTGGCATTACCTGTGCCAACATCAGCATAACCACTGACAACAACCTTAGCCTGCGGATACTTCTTCAGGTAGTCGGCAACGTCCTTAATCTTCAGCTGCTCAGTCTCCGAAACGGTGATAGAGTTGATGGTG
>CADCIB010000048.1 GCA_902801375.1 uncultured Prevotellaceae bacterium
TGGAATTTCAGTTGAATACCATTAGTGTAGAACTATATAAGAGCGGCAGCAGTTATGACGTGCAGCAAGGACCTGATCTTTTCTCCAGAACAGATGCAGGCTTACAACGTCAATACTTTAATGCTGAGATTCTACTCTGTGGCGAAGGTGTAGGCCAGCGATATGCTGACAATTATGAAACTGATGATTACGCCAGCATGTATGATGTCATCTTGTATGTTGCCGACAGCCATCAAACCGACATCCGCATGGATTATGCCAAAGAAGAATTCAACAAGTTGGCAGACCTGTATCGACCAAAATCAAAGAATATTCCTGAGAAAGACCGTCAGCGATACAACAGTCTGGTAACAATGGGTAGTACCATTTCCAAACACTTGTTCCACCTGCCAGAGACCATCAATGTGGATTTGGACAATGAGGGTGAAACCTGTACAGACCACCTGTTTGTTAATGCTGATGGAACAGCAACATTCAATCTAAAAGGATGGGAACCTATTACGCTGGAAGAAGAGCGAAAGAATCCCCATTTCGTTTGCTGGTTACGTAATCAGGATCGCAAACCCTGGGCATTGTGCATCCCTTATGACTTTGGAGGTGAGACACATCGTATGTTCCCTGATTTCCTGATTATCCGCAAGAACGACCACGGGAATTATGAATATGGTTTGTTGGAACCTCACCGCGATGACAAGAAAGACAATCTCGCCAAAGCAAAAGGTTTGGTAAAGTATGTACAAGAGTGTCCAAATGTTGACAGGGTACAGATGCTACGCAAGATAAAAACTTCTTCAGGCGAGAAGATGCTAAGACTGGAATTCACCCGACTGTCCGTTCAGGAGAAGGTGATGAAGTGTGTTGATGATTCTGACTTTGATAAGGTGTTTAACGCTGAAGGTTTTTATGAGTGAAATAACAAAAATATCAACAAAACTACATGAACGACATAAATATAAAAGATTACATTCAGGATGCATTCATCAGTCCATTGGAACGACTGATGAATGGGGACAATGGGGAGAAAGAAGTGAACCTGTATGAGAAATATAGGTCAGGAGGCTTTCCTCCCAAGGACTCTGATTACAAGAATATGCTTCATGAGATGATGGTGCCTTACTACGATATGTATCTGAACGGCGACTACCAATTATGTAAGCCCAATATGGAGTTCATACGTTTGCAAATGAAACGTGCTATTGATGACGATGACCAGTTCGGGAAATGGGCATCAGAGCAGGACCTGATTATCTCTGCTGAGGGTTGGGGCAACAATCTGAAACGTATTCCAGAAGAAGAACGTATAAAGAAACAATACTTCTATGTGCTGAAAGCCTTGTTGCAGGCTGATTGCCAGCAAGACTGGCATCGTCTGTCGGAAGAACTGGAAGAAATGCTGTTCAAGGCAGAGGTCTATAGCGACTATAAGACTGACGAGGTGCTATGTGTGCTGCATGCTTTCACAATGATTATGCAACAGGAATGGACAAAGGAGAAGAAAGCAGAAAACCTGGAACTGCTACGACAACAATGGAAATTCATGAAGCATTATTATTCTGTGATGATTAGGCATATAGTAGGCGTGAAATGGACGCAGTTTCATAAAGTTGCCGAGACTGTTATGACTTCCAGCCAGTCGTTCAAACCCCATATGCATATCTTCTATAGTGGACTAATAGACTGTGTGGACGAACTAACTCTTGATAAAAAGCATCAGCGAAAGATGGATAAAATATGCAGCCAGATGCAGGAGGAAATAACCAGATACGAGCCTTCTGACTTGCTCTACGAGTTGTGTGATGCCATCTTCCCTGAAGATTTCCAACGCCTGTTACGTGAGAATCGAGCAAAGAGTTATAAGGAGATTGAGGATGAGAGTAATCAGAAAGACGAACTCATCAGGCAGTTGAAAAAACAATCGGACCGTACTCGCAAAGAGTTAGAGAAGTCGAAAGAAATTATTGAGAAAATGGTATTGTCATCAATCCCCATTGAGGATGTCGATGCCGAATTGGAACATTATCCTGCAAGTATGGCGTGGGAACTGCTGAAAGACCTTAATGCAAATCCTATTATCAATATGCAGAAAGCGTGGCGTGAACATTATCCGACATTAATTGAGAAATATCGGGATCGTTTGTTTGGCCCTATTGAACAGCAGAAGAATTTGACAGAGGCGATGATGAAGGTGGCTGAGCGTCCAACATATAATTATGAGTCGGGAGCAACGCACGATGACAAGCGTAATCAACTGATGCTGGGAGAGAATAGGAAGAATTTAGTACAACTGAAAAGACTGAGCCATGAGTGACACATATAAATACGAAGATGGGGCCATTCATCATGACCACAAGAAGGTACTCCATATCGACATAGTGAATGGTGACGATGTAGGGAGATTGATTTCCGCCTTTTTCAAAGATGATGCCGAGGAGGCGGTAATTGTTGGTGAAGAGAAACCCCCTGAACTGACTGCATTAGAAGAAGCCGAAGAAGTTCATGCAGAAGTATACGTCTCTCAGAATGATGCAGAATTGATAGAAAAACTAAAACCAATTTTCTACAATAACGAAGGGAATGTGAGACTTTTTCTGAAAGAATTATCAGGAATGAAGTCTGGTGATATAACTGACCTTGTAAACAGGTGGGTAAAAGAAAAGCGTATTTCCGATTATGGGTATAGTCGAAAAGGTTTACTTTGGGAAATACTAAACGACGCAGGTCTATATACGAAGTCACGCCAGAACTGGTGCAAGAGAGTCGATTGACTCTCTTTTTTTTGTTTTTATGGGTTATACGAAGCCAAAAGTTTATGGTTTCGGTTTATAAAAGTTTATAGTAGTTTATAATGGTTTACGCCTTTAGAACTACTATATTTTTTCATTTTTTGTCAACATTTTTGTCTGTACCTTTGTACTCAGAAATCCAGAACAATTCTGGTCGCGTGCAAGGGTAAACCTCACGTGTACATATTAATTAAATTTTTATTTGTATGAACACAATGATTTTAAAAGTTGTACGTCAGGGCGAGGCCTTCAGCGTACAGAGTTCTAAACAAGAGTCAGGTCAGATTCAGAAGTGCAATATTGCACTTCGCGAAATGGGCGGCTCAAAGTTTGAAAATGAGTATGTATGCACAATGCTGGGTAATTTGGCGGAGTGCAAATTCTACGAGGGTGATGTAGTAGCAGCCACCCTACGGTTCTCTACTCACGAATATCAGGGACAGACTTTTCAGGAAATTCTTTTAACTGATATCGTGAAGATAGGTAAATAAAGTTTAATCGGGTCGAAGGCGTGAGCGGAGAAAATGTGTACGTACGAATTGAGCTCAAACTAAAATCTTCGCTTTTCTCCCGACACTCACAAATTTCGAAACGATTATGGCAAAGATTATTAAAATTTCTACAGAGAAACAAATTTCGTTGGATGGTCTCATGACCATCGGTATGTTGGAGAACGGACTCAAAACAGCAGACTTTATGTGCTGCGAAGATGTTGAGATGGAATCGTTCTCGGGAACTTTTAAGGTAGAGGGTAAGCGTGACGGCAACCTTTATATGGTGGAACAGCCTAAGCGCATACGTAATAAAGCTATCTTCCGCGACGATAACGCAACACTGTCGCAAGGACAGGACAAGCGTTGGTACTTTTATTTCTCTCTTGATGAGGATCAGTTGGAGCAGTTGCCCGAGAAACTGGTGCATCAGGCGAGCGCAATAGCGCAGAAGGTGATTCGTGAACTGATTAAAGGAAGGGGGTACAGACTATGATTTATAAGATTCACTACGAGGGCAAGCGCAAGTTTGCCCTCCCCATCAAGAACCGCGAGGAACTGATGGCGCTACGCAATTCGCAAGAGAATCTGGAGAACTTAGCAAAGGCGCGTCAAGGTGATAGCGAGGCGAAAGGAAGACTGCTGCAACTGGCGTATAACATTGGTCACGTGGAAGGCCTTATAGCAGGCTGTAAGAGCATAGGCAGTTACTTCTTTCATGATGTGGACTGCTACGACAGCGAGCACTCGGAGCGCATAAAAAATCTCATTCTGGAGAAGAAGGACGAGATAGGGCTGAGAATGTTGGAACGAAGCGCCAGCGGCGGTTGGCACTTAGTGTGCGAACGCAGACGGGGCACTACCATTCTGGAGAATCAGGTGCGTGTGGCAACTGTTCTGAAAGTGGAAATGGACACCAGTGTGAAAGACCTGCAGAGGGTGGCTTTCTCAACAAGCGGAAGCGAAGAAGACTTGCCTTATCTGGATGACTGTCTCTTTGAGGAACCAATGTCGGCAGAGGAGTGTGAGGCTGAATATGGTAGGCTGAAAGTGCGCGTGATGAATAAAAAGGAGGACCTGCCTGCCGGAGCGAAGAAGGCAAATAAGCACTACAGGCCGTGGGAAGAAGAGAAGGATGAAGGAAGAGGGATGATGGATGAAGGAAGAGGGATGATGGATGATGGAAGAGGTCAGCCTTCCAAGCAGTATCCGATGGACTATCACGGCATTCCGTTTAAGAACATCATAGCGAAGTATTGGGAGGTGAACAACCGAGGTTTTGAGCCCACCGAGGGCGACCGCGATACGCTGACCTATCAGTTAGCGTGTGACCTGAGACACATCTGCGGACGCAACTTTGAATGGCTTGACCAGGTGATTCCCTGCTACGACGGATTCCCTATTGAAGAGAAACAGGCTAAAATCAAAAGTGCTTTGTCATCTGAGTTTAATGGTTTCCCCATCAGGTTGAAGAATGTACTGAATGCGCTACAGATGTCTGACGGAAGAGGTAAGATGGAAGATGTAGGTCAGTTGACAGAAGTCGAGGACGATAACGAATTGTCAATTGTCAGTTCTCAATTGTCAATTAAGAAACTGCCGCAAGGTGTTCGCGAAAGTATTGCCGCCGTTGGTCCTCAGCTTGCCATGCCTGTGTTGACCGCCATCTGTCCCTGCATCGGCACACTCGCCACGGGGGTGACCCTCGACGTGCACGGTCAGAAAAAAGGATTGAACCTGATTGCCTACATTGCAGGTGATTTCGCTTCGGGCAAGGGACAGATAGACCCTGTAGTGGAGGCTTGGATGAGTGAGGTGCAGGCATTGGATAGGATGTACCAGATGCAAGAGGACGAGTGGAGAGCCAAGAAACGGGCAGCGAAGAACAAGAAGGAGCAACCCGAGGAACCGAAGTTGCCTGTGCGCTGCCTCACTCTGAACAACACCGTCGCTAACTTGGCAGAACGCTTGGCGAATACGGAAGGTAAGCACGCTTTTTCCTTCACCCCTGAGGCGGACACCGTGGCGCAGAAGTGGAAATCGACCATGAGCGACTTTTCGGTGATGCTGCGTCAGAGCTATGACGGCACGAAGTATGAGCGTGAGGCACGTTCGGCAGAGGCGGTGAATGTGCATATCGAGCATCTGCTGTGGAATGTGGTCATGTGCGGTACACCTGATGCCCTCTATCGTGTGGTGAGCAACTATACCGACGGATTCCAGAGCCGTATCGCGGTGGCTCGTACTCCTGACAACACCTTCGCGCCCTTGGAGGACAAACCACATGTGCTGACGTTAAGACAGACGGAGCGCATCCAGCAGATTGCCCATCTGTTGCCGCTGATGCAGGGCGAGGTGGTGTTGCCGAAGTTGGAAGCCAAGGGTCGTGAGTGGGTAGAACGCATCCGCCTGGAGACGATGATGAACGACGACAAGGTGATGGCCCGCCAACGCTTCCGTGTGTGTGTGACGGCACAGCGCATGACCTGCTGTCTGATGCTCTGCAAGGTGGCAGAACAGCTGATTCAGAAGCATGGGCTGAATGGTGCCGAGACGCACTTGAAACAGCATCCCAATCTTTGGAAGGAACAGCTGCTGAAGGTGCAGACACCGCAGATGTTGGAGGTGTATGACGTGATTGCTGACTCGCTGCTGGAGAACGCCCTGCACTTCTTCCGCGACCGCATCGAGAACGCTTTCAGAAGCCGTGACTATGCAGGGTGCAATGATCGTCAGCGTCCGGGCAAGAATGATTCCATCTTCGAACGTCTGGACTTCGAGTTCACTTTCGAGCAAGCCATGCAGAATTCGGTCGCCATGAAAGGGGCAGGAGTTTCGCGCAACCAAGTACATCAGATGCTGAAGAACTGGAAGAAACAGGGACTCATCGCGCAAATGGAGTCGGGGAGGTATCGGAAAGTGGAACATATAGAGTGTGGCGTTTAGGTTGTCATTGTCATGATTGTCAATTGTCATTAAGGATTTTGAAAAATTGCTATCGCTATGATTGATATTCAAAACACTCAAGAATGCTTTGTGCAGCTCTGGCTTCGGCTGGAGCGCACGAGGCGTCTCCTCGGAGGTCAGTACAAACGCTTCTGCATCCGCCGCATCCTGCAATCGTGGTTCGGCACGAAAGCCACCGATGATTTCATCTGGGAGGTGTGCAGCAAGACCGTCATTGATGACGAACAAGTGTGTGGCTGGGATATACTGCCACCGCCTAAACTCTTTCCGCGCAAGCATCGGGAACTGCTTAGGGCTATCGTATCAGTAACGTTGGGCATCGGTATGCGCAAGGTGAGCCTTAAGGAGCTTGACAAGGCATACAAGATGGCATTCCCGGGGAGTACGGGAATCAATGTGAATAAAAAGAAAATTGAAAGTTGAAACAAAGGGGCAAGGGGCGAGGAGCAAGGAGCGAAATAAAGGGGCAAGGGGCAAGGAGCGAGGGGCGAGAGGATACCTTGCACGTTAGGAAGTCAATAACCAACATTCTCCTGCCCCTCAACACTAAACTAATCTCTTGCCCCCTGCCCCTTGCCCCTCAACACTAAACTAATCTCCTGCCCCTCAACACTAAACTACTAAAAGTAAATAATTATGGTAATACCAAGAGGAATTCGTAATTGCAATCCGCTGAATATCCGTAGAAGCAAGGATCAGTGGAAGGGTCTGCTGAAAGTGCAGAACGACAAGAGTTTTTATCAGTTCAAGGCAATGGAGTGGGGCTACAGGGCTGCCTTCCGACTGCTGAGGACGTATAGAGTGAAGTACAACCGCTATTCCGTGCGCACCATCATTGAGCGGTGGGCACCTCCGAACGAGAACCACACGCAGGCATATATCCAAAGGGTGTGCCAAGAAATGGGTGTGCCGCCACATTTCATCCTGAACATCGGCAGCCTCCAAGACGATGATGTCTATTGGGCTTGCGAACTGGTCAGAGCAATGGCGCTGGTGGAGAACGGCAACAAGTGTGCTGACCTTATCAGGAGGGAGGAAATAAAGAAAGGATATGCGCTTGCGTTTGCGCTGCGCTAAATGATAAATGAAAAATGAGAATTGAAAATTCTTCCGTGTTCCGATGGAATGCGGAAGATTTTTTTAGGTCACACGGAAATCACGGAAAGCACAGAAAATAATTAAAAGAAAAGGTTCTGTGTGAAATATAAATCTGTTTCTGTGAGCCATATAAAAAAAGTTGAGGTTTGTTTGGTGGTGTGAAAAGGATGTTGTATCTTTGCAACGAAGTGGAAATATAAACCGAACAAATATGCGACAAAGATTCTTCTATTTATTTGTATTGGCTACGTTACTTGTATCTTGCTCTGGGGGCAAGGTGAAGTATCGTATCGGAATATCACAGTGTTCGGATGACATCTGGCGTGACAAGAATGCTGAATTGCGTATGGGTGCTTATTTCCATGATAATGTGGAACTGAAGTTTGCTGCGGCCTACGACAGCAACGAACGGCAGGTGCAGCAGATAGACAGTCTGGTGAATGACGGTATCGACTTGCTGATTGTGGCTCCCAATCAGGTGCAGACTATCTCACCAGCCATCGACCGGGCTTACGACAAGGGCATCCCCGTCATCGTCTTCGAGCGCAAGACCAGCTCGCAGAAGTACACCGCCCTCATCAGCGCCGACAACTACGAGATGGGGCGCGTGATGGGAGAGTACATCATCTCACGGCTTCACGGACAGGGAACGGTGTTGGAGATAAAAGGATTAGAAGGCTCTTCGCCCGCCATTGAGCGTCATAACGGCTTCATGGATGCGCTCAAGAAAGCTCCGGGCATCAAGGTAGTGGGCTCGCTACAGGGTGACTGGACAGAAGAAACGGCATACGAGATGACCAAACAATGGCTCGCTAATAATAAAGATGTACGCGTTGATCTTGTGTTTGGTGCTAACGACCGTACGGCAATGGGTGCCCGCAAAGCCCTCTCGCACCTCGTACCTCGCACCTCGCACCTCGAAGCTCCACTCTATTGCGGCATCGACGGTCTGCCGGGCGAGAACGGCGGCATCCAACTGGTGCGCGACTCTTTGCTTGATGCTTCATACATCTATCCCACACATGGTGACCAGATTATCGAGTTGGCCGTTAATATTCTTGAAGGCAAACCATACGAGAAGGAAACGATGTTGATGTCGGCCCTCGTCACCCGCGACAATGCCAAGGTGCTGCTGATGCAGGGCGAGGAGTTGATGCGACAGGCAGCCCAGTTGGACATGTTGCACGAAAAGGCCGACAGCTATCTGCACAAACTTGACGCGCAGCGAGTAGCCAATTGGCTATCCATTGGAGTCATCTTGCTGCTGCTGGTAGTGTTCGTGCTCTTCTACCTCTATCATCTTCGGAAAATCAGCATGCAGCGCGAGCGCGTGGTGAACACGTTGTGGAATATGGAGATAACTCCCGAAGTACATGCCACGTCCCCAGAGGACGACACTACTGCTCCGGTCGAGGAATCCAATCAGGACTCCGTCGCAGAAACACCTGCCGACGAACAACCTGACGAAGCACCGTCAGGAGCCGTAGGCGGGGCTTTCATCTCCCGCTTCCGCGAGGTTGTCGAGTCGCGTTTGGACAATAGCGACCTTTCAGTCGATGACTTGGCTGCCGACATGAACCTCAGCCGCGTACAGCTCTACCGCAAGGTGAAGGCCGTTACCGGCTCATCGCCAGTCGAGCTGCTGCGAACCGCCCGCCTGAACCGTGCCTACCAGTTGCTGCTCACCACCGACAAGAGCGTCTCCGAAGTAGCCTACGCCGTCGGCTTCACCGCCCCCAGCTACTTCACCAAATGTTTCAAGGAAGAGTATGGCATGGTGCCGGGCGACGTAAGGAAGTAACAGGCCAATTATAGCATTTATCGTTCATTCTATCGCAAAAATGTTACATTGCAACATATTTTGCACGGGATGAACGATATTTTTATGTTTCTACGTCTAATCGTTACTACTTTTGCGGCATATTTCTTAAACATTAGTACTAACTAAAAACGCAAAAAGCAAATGGAAAGAACAAAGAGATTCTTACTCAGTTTCCTGGCTCTGATGCTATGTACTATAATGTACGCGCAGACGGAGATCACGGGAACGGTGGTCGATGATTTCGGCGATGGTCTGCCCGGTGCCACGGTAAAAGAAAAAGAAAACGCGACCAACGGCACTGTCACCGACATGGACGGCCACTTCAAAATCAAGGTCAAGAGCGGTGCCATGCTGGTCATTTCCTACATTGGCTTCGAGACCCAGGAGGTAGCTGCCCAGGACGGCATGAAAGTGACCATGGGCGAGGCTGCCTCAGAATTGAACGAACTCGTGGTCACGGGCTACTCCGTCCAGCGCAAGGCCGACTTGACTGGTGCCGTGAGCGTGGTCAGCGTGGACGAGATTGCCAAGCAGAACGAGAACAACCCGATGAAGGCCCTGCAGGGTCGTGTACCGGGTATGAACATTTCGGCTGACGGTAACCCTTCAGGTGCTGCAACAGTGCGTATCCGTGGTATCGGAACGCTGAATGACAACGACCCACTCTACATCATCGACGGCGTGCCCACGAAGGCTGGTATGCATGAGCTGAACGGAAACGACATTGAGAGCATTCAGGTACTGAAGGATGCCGCCTCGGCCTCCATCTATGGTAGCCGCGCTGCCAACGGTGTGATTATCATCACCACGAAGAAGGGCAAGGACGGCAAGGTGAAGGTGAACTTCGACAGTAGCCTCGCCGCTTCGTTCTATACCAACAAGATTAAGACGATGAATGCCAGCGAGTGGGGCCGCGCCTACTGGCAGGCTAACGTCAATGACGGACTGAATCCCAACAACAATAACGTGGGCTATAACTACGACTGGACCTATAATAAAGCAGGGAACCCCATATTGAACGGTATGACCATGAACATGTTCCTCGACGAGAACGGCACGGTACGCGCTGGAGACACCGACTGGTTCGACGAGGTGACCCGTACGGGTTTCGTTCAGCAATACAACCTCTCGGTGAGCAACGGTTCGGAGAAGGGCAACTCCTTCTTCTCCGTAGGGTACTACGACAACCAGGGTACCATCAAGGACTCATGGTTTAACCGCCTCTCGGCACGTGCCAACAACGACTTCAAGCTCTTCGACGGAGCTGTCACCATCGGCGAGAATTTTACGATTAACCGCACGAAGGGCGTCGATGCTCCCGGCGGTGTGTTGGAGCACGCTCTGGAGTTCAACCCCAACTTCCCCATCTACGCCGAGAACGGCAAGTACGCTCAGGCTCTCGGAGCCTACTCTGAGCGCGAGAATCCGTTGAGCATGATTGACAATTCAAAAGACAATGAATATACGCAGTGGCGCTCGTTCGGCGATGTCCACCTAAGTGTTACGCCGTTTAAGAACTTCATGGTGCGTACCACCCTCGGCATGGACTACACCCAGAAAGCGCAACGATTCTTCACTTATCCCATTGAGAATGGTAAGGTGAGGCGTACGGATAGTGCTGCCGAGAGCAAGCAGGAGCATTGGATGCGCTGGATGTGGAACGCCATTGCCACTTACAATCTGGAAATTGACAAGCATCGTGGCGACGCTATGGTCGGCGTGGAGCTGAATCGCCAGGATTATACGTGGGAGAGTGCCAAGCGCTACGAGCAGGCCATCCTGAATACCGACTACATGTGGCCCAGCGCAGGTGCGGGCAAGCAACTGGCCGAGGGCAGTGGCGACGGTTTCTCGCTGGTGTCGTTCTTCGGCAAGGTGAACTACACCTACGATGACAAGTACCTGGCCTCGTTCACCATCCGTCGTGACGGCTCCAGCCGCTTCGGTAGCAACAACCAGTACGGTACGTTCCCCTCTGTCAGTACCGGTTGGCGTCTCTCGCAGGAGAAGTTCATGCAGAACATACAGTGGCTCGACAACCTGAAGCTACGTTACTCTTGGGGACAGACTGGTAATCAGGAAATCTCGAACACCGCACGCTACACCCTGTATAAGTCGGTAGTGTCTACAGGTCTTTGGGGCAGTGGTCAGGCAGGAACCTCTTACGACATCACTGGCAGGAACGGCGGTTACGACCTTGCTAACGGCTACGTACGCACCCAGCGCGGCAATGACGACATCAAGTGGGAAACCACTACTCAGAATAATATCGGTCTCGACTTCGCTTTCTTGAGGAATGAAATCTACGGCTCGTTCGACTGGTTCAACAAGAAAACCACTGACATCCTGCTCTTCATGGAGGGTATCGCCGCCATGGGTGAGGGCAGCGGCCAGTGGATCAATGCTGGCGAGGTGAAGAACAACGGTTGGGAACTCTCCGTCGGCTACCGCCACAGTCTTTCCAACGGCTTCTCGTGGGACATCAACGGCAACATCAGCAGCTACACCAACGAGGTCACCAAACTGCCGGAGACCGTAGCCGCCAACGGCAAATACGGCGGCAATGGCGTGAAGAGCGTTGTCGGCCACCCGATGTTCTCACAAGTGGGCTACATCGCCGACGGCATCTTCAAGAGTCAGGAGGAGATTGACAACCACGCCCGTCAGGAGGGTGCCGGACTGGGCCGTATCCGCTACAAGGACCTCAACGGTGACGGCATCATCACCGAGGCCGACCAGGATTGGATCTACGACCCGACACCCGACTTCACATGGGGTCTGAACATCTACCTGCAATACAAAAACTTCGACCTGACGATGTTCTGGCAGGGCGTGCAGGGTGTGGACGTCGACTGTCGCGGCTATAAGTCGCAGACCGACTTCTGGGCTAACTCCGCTATCAACGTGCCCTACCTGAACAAGGGCGTGCGTGCCCTCGATGCCTGGAGCCCCACAAACCCTGGTAGCAACATCCCCGCCCTGACCACGAGCGACACCAACAACGAGGGTCGCGTCAGTTCGTACTACATCGAGAATGGCTCATACGTCAAGCTCCGCACCATCCAGTTGGGGTACAACATGCCTAAAAGTATTACCGACAAGTTAAAAATGGACCGTATCCGTTTCTACCTGTCTGCCCAGAACTTAATTACCATCAAGAGCAGCAAGTTCACTGGCAACGACCCTGAGAACCCAGGATTCGGCTATCCCATTCCCCTCAACCTCACTTTCGGATTGAACGTAGGATTCTAAGACAACGAATTAAAACGAATTTCACGAATTAAACGGAATATAGTTATGAAGACAATATATAGATTTTTCTGTGCAATCTGCGTAATTTGTGGTTTGGTGAGTTGCTCCGACTTTTTGGAAGAGCAGGTGCCGCAGGCCACACTGACTCAGGACGAAGTAAAGCAGCCTGAGTATATCGACAATGTGCTCACTTCTGCATACGCAGGACTTCTGTCCATCGAGGACATGAACGCCTCGTTCTCACTCTGGAACTACGACACCCGCTCGGACGACGCCTACGTTGGAGGCAGCTCGTTCAGTGACGGCGAACCTTTTCACCGCCTTGAGATGGGCATAGGAATAGATACTGGCGACTGGCCCTTCAACTCCATCTGGAACAAGCTCTACCAGTATCTGTCGCGTGTCAGCCTGTCGCTCGATGTCCTTGCCAGTTCAGACCAGGAGAACGCCACCATCCAGCAGCGTACCGCCGAGATGAAGTTCCTCCGTGCTTACGGTCATTTCCAACTGAAGCGCCTGTTCAAGAAGATTCCGTTTGTGAACAAGCTGAACATGACGGAAGAGGACTATAACAACCTCTCGAACACCGAGTATACCAACGACGAAGGCTGGCAGCAGATAATTAACGACCTTGAGGCCGCCTACGCTGTGCTTCCTGCCGTGCAGGCCGAAAAGGGACGCCCCACGAAGGCTGCCGCTGCCGCTTTGTTGGCCAAAGTTTATCTCTATAAGGCTTATCATCAGGACGATGTCAACAGCAATCAGGTGACCGCCATCAACGTCGACGACCTGCAGAAGGTGCTCGAATACACTGCCCCCGCCCTCTATACCGGCTATGGTCTCGAACCCGACCTGCACAACAACTTCCGCCCCGAAGAGCAGTACGAGAACGGCAAGGAGAGCCTTTGGGCTATCCAGTACTCAAAGAACGACGGCACTACATACGGCAACCTGAACTTCTCGAACCGCCTCATCGTTCCTTGCATTCCCAAGGTTCACGACAGCGGCTGCGACTTCTACAAGCCCTCTCACAATTTGGTCAACGCCTATCGTACCAACAGCGACGGCCTGCCCATGCTCGACACCTTTGCCGACAAGGACTACACCGTTGGCTCGACGGAGACCGTTGACCCCCGCCTGTTCATCACCGTTGGCGTCCCTGGTACTCCTTATATGTACAACACCAGCTTCATGATCAGCGAGACCAACGCCTGGAGCCGCTCGGGTGGCACCTACGGCTACTACGTGTCGCTGAAGCAGAACGTCGACCCAGCACTGACCGACAGCTACCTTTACCTCTGCGACTCGCAGTGGGCTACCTCGATGAACCGCGTTGTGCTACGCTATGCCGACGTGCTGCTGATGCGTGCTGAGGCATTGGCCCAGACGGGCAGGACCGCCGAGGCCATCGCCCTGGTGAATCAGGTGCGCGACCGTGCCGCCACGCTGACCACCGCAAGCGTTGTCTCGAACTATCCGAATAAGTACGGCATCCACTTTGCTGTGGGCAAGTACAACGGAACATATTCGAAGGATGACGCTATGAAGATCATCAAGATGGAGCGCCGACTGGAACTGGCTATGGAGAGTGAACGTTTCTTCGACCTCGTGCGCTGGGGCGATGCCGCTACTGTGCTTAACAAGTTCTACAGCACGGAGAGCGAGAAAATGAACTTCCTCGCTGGCTCGCAGTTCACAGCCAACAAGAACGAGTACCTACCCATCCCCAAGGAGCAAATGGCAGCCTCCAACGGACACTACACCCAGAACTGTGGACAGTGGTAATTGAAGTGAATAATTTGCTATCGCAATAAAAATAACGTAAGAATTATGAAAACAATATATAGTATTATCTGCGCAATCTGCATCATCTGCGGTTTTAGCGCTTGTAGCAACGACGACCATACAGGCTCAATAGATGTCAGCGGTGCTTGCTTTGTAGAGAGATTTGTACTCAACGGACAGTACGAAGGTCTCATCAATACAGAGAAGCGTCAGGTGAAGATAAAGGTACCCGTGGACTTCGACCAGAAGCGCGACATGGAGATTACCGCTCTGACCGTCTCGCCCGGAGCCAAGGCCAATTTAAAGGTGGGCGACCACCTGAACTTCGACGCCGACCGCAATCTGCACGTCACTAACGGCGATCTGGTAATGGATTATCAGCTGAGCGTTCGCAACGACGAAGCACTCCTCACGCTCTTCATGCTTGAAGGTGTCAAGGGTGCCATCAACCAGCAGGACAAGACCGTCACCGTCTCGGTCATGGCCAACAGCGGCATCGACCTCACCAACGCCACCTTCGAGGTGGAGTGCAGCGAGGACGCCACGTGCTCTCCCGCCAGCGGTACGAAGGGTAACTTCACGGAGCCTTTCCAGATAGTCCTGAACGACAATACGGCAACTACCGTCTATACGGTTTATGTAACCATGATCCAGAACCCCGTCGCCCTCTTCGTCGGCGAGGCCGAGAACATCGAACTGCTGAACGACGAGGAGAAGGCCGCCGCCAAGTGGCTCACAGGCAACATCGCCAGCGCCGCCTACGCTTCATGGAGCGACGTGGCCAGCGGCAATATTTCGCTCGACGAGTGCCGACTCATCTTCTTCCACCGCCACTGCTCCAGCTACGGCAACTACAACGGCTTCGTCGAGGCTGAGACCGGCGCCATGACCGCACTGGCCCGCATGAAGGAATTCTGGCAGAAGGGCGGTGCCTTCGTGCTCGGTCGCTCGGCTGTGAACTACGCCATTGCATTGGGTGCCATGCCCGAGGATGCCTATCCCAACAATGTATGGGGTGGCGGAGGCGGCGAAGGCTCCGACCTGATGGGCGATGACCCCTGGCATACCTTTGCCTACGACATCACGCATCCGCTGTGGCGCGGCCTGAATACCTATCCTGGTGCTGCCGACAACGCCATCTACACACTCGATAATGGCTACACCATCTGCAACACCACCTCGCAGTACGGATTCTGGGATACATACGCTGGTGGTAAGGATGCTGTGGAAGCTAAGACTGGCGGTCGCGCTCTGACTGGCGACAACAGCGTGAACGCATGGGAGTTGAAGGCCTACAGCGGTGAATTCGGCAAGGGTGGCATCATCTGCCTCGGCTCAGGT
>CADCIB010000049.1 GCA_902801375.1 uncultured Prevotellaceae bacterium
CGAACGACACAACAGAAGGGACGAGGACTATATCAAGTCTCTCGATCCAGCACGGATATATGTACGTCTTGAATTGACCCACAACAACGAAATCTATATTGCACCAGGCATGGAAGGCGTTACCCTTCAGCAGCACTACGACCGTTTGAAGGCATTGGTCAAGGAAAAAACTGGCAGGGCAATGCAGGAGAAGGATGTGGAGTATAAGGACAAGAATGGTAAAACGAGAGTTCGTAAAGGCAGCAGTCCCATTCGTGAGGGTGTGGTGAACATCAAGCCTGACACTAAGATGGAGGACTTGCTGAACTATGTCAATCGAGTGCATGAGAAGTGGGGTATCAGAGCCATCCAGATACACATGCACAGAGACGAGGGACATTATGAAAACCCAAAGGACAAATCTACATGGAAATCAAACCTCCATGCACATGTCATTTGGGACTGGATAGACCACCAGACAGGCAAATCCTTCAAACTGAAAGCCGAGGACATGTCCCAAATTCAGGATATGGTAGCAGAGACTTTGGAGATGGAGAGAGGCAAACGCAAGGAAGAGACGGGTGCCAAACATTTGGAACGGAACGATTTTATCTTGGCTAATCAGAGGAAACAGAGTGCCGAACTCGACAATGAGATTGCTGAGAAGCGAGACAGACTTGATGCAGAGAATGGCAATGCCATCAAATCAGGTGTCGCCAATCTCTTCGGAAAGGGCAAGTATGCTGAGATGGAGAAAGAGAACAAACGGCTGAAAGAAGAACTGCCAAAGCAAAAAGCAGCTTTACAGCAGAAATATCAGCAAACCTTAGAAGCAGAACGAGTCCAACAAAGCCAACAACTCACGGAGAAAGACAAGAAAATTGAAGAACTTCAGACTCTGTTAAAGAGTGAGGTGCTCCGTCATCAGCAGGACAATCAGGAGAAAGACAGAATAATCAATCAGCAAAAACGCATTATCACTGATTATCGCGAACGGCTTGGTCATTATCTGTCAACTCTTTCTGAACTTCTACGTGGTGCTGTTAAGGCTGTTATTGATTATGTCCAGTCCGGCTATCGCAATTTCACCTATCGTCAAGAGGGCGACATCAAACGCTATATGAATGGCCAGCCCGATAAGGAGGAAGCCGCAGGTACTGTGTACAATGCCTCACTCCCCTTTCTGAAAGCGGATGAATGTGAGCGTGTGAAGGGACAACTCTCTGATATTGCCCAGGATATGAAGGAAGAACAACAGCAAAGTCGAAGCCGGGGCCTTCATTTGTAAAACTACATATCAACACAAGTCTGGATTGTTGTTGATGTGAGGGCGTACCGCTTTGTTATACGAAATAATAAGCAGAGAAGATTCCCAGGAGATTGCATTAGTTTCCAGATCAGGGGACGGTTCTGATCCGTCCAGAACTTAGAAAAGAAACAACGAAACAAAATCATAAAAGGGTTATGCGATCAGGGAGCTGGATTCAGACAACTGGCCCGAATAACGGGCATCAGTTACGGGATTATTCAAAGAGTAGCAATAGATCAGAGAACCGTCCCCTGATCTAGTTAGTAACAACAAATCTTCTCTGGCCCGCTAAAGCCACGCAAACATGTTGAAACTGCCAATGCCCACGCCCCGAAGGGTGTGAGCTGGCAGCTGTCTTTCCGTTTGCGTCCTTTTGAATTAGCGGTTCGAGAAGATTGCAAAGAAAGCTGCTGCTTCTTCAATTCGTGCTGCAAAAGTACAAATTATATTTGAGATTACGATGTATCTTGAAAGATTTTCTCCATTTTTGATAAAATTTGATTGCGTTTTCACAATAGCACAATGATAATACTAGCCTACAATCTGAACCTTTCTATCCAGTTGACGGCGAAATCTACGAGTTCGCGCTGGCGCATCAGACGGAGCGTGGCATTGCCTAGCGTTACCTTTCTGACGGTGTGCGTCTGCTCAAAAGCCTCGCCGATTTGCACGAAATCGTGGCCATCTACATAGAGCGTCTCATAGGCTTTCCACACTCGTTTGCCAGACTCGTAGACGGCGCTATGCTCCAAGGAATTGTGCTTGCCGGGGTAGTTGGCGCGGGCGTCAGCTAAGTGGAGCGAGGTGTTCTTGTCATAGCCCACGCCAATGAGCAGTACGTAAGCATCGAGATTGTAAAGGCGACCTATTGGAGAACCGTCGCCAAAGATATTCTGTAGGTCATGGCTCTTCGTCAGCCGCCGGGCGTGCCTGCCGTTGGCAGCGACGGAGCGGGCGGGATGGTCGCTGCGGAGCGTCCCTGGCCACTGCCGGAACATCTCAGCCACGGTTCCCATCGTCTGCGTCGGGGTCAGCCGCTTGTCGTAGGCTGGCCAGTGGTCGCGGAGTCTCTGCCAGTCGGCTTCACTTATTTCGCTGTGTACCCCAACGTCGGGGTCGAGATTCTTCCACGATTGCGTGGGCATCACGATGGTCCCCTCACGGGTAACCGTTTCCAACAAGGCTTCGATGACTGTCTGCGCGCCGCCGCAGACGTAGCCGAGGCTACTCAGTGAGGTGTGCGTCATCACCGTCATTCCCTGCCGTATCCCGAGTTCACGGAATGCAGCGAGAATGTCTTCTTTTAAGATAAGCGGTTTCATAATTCAAGGATTAACGTTTCACGGGGTTGCAGTTGGATATCTTTGCTGATGTCAACGGTACAGCCACAGACGATGTCGGTGGCTTGGCGATGCTGGCCGATGACTTCGCGATAGCGGCTGACGGGCATGGTGGTGACGTGGTTGGTGCCATTGAGGATGGTCAGTACGGTCTTTCCCGTGTACTGCCGCGCGATGACATAGATGCCGCGATGAGGGATGAACTGCGTCATACTGCCTTTGGCGATAACCTCATTGCCCTGTCGCCAATGCAGCAGACGGCTCAGCCAGCGGAACATGCTGTTTTCTGCAGCAGTGCGCCCTTCAGTGGTGAAAGCATTGCGACTGTCGTCCCAGAATCCGCCGGGGAAGTCCTGGCGCACATTGCCGTCGCTCTTTTCTTTGGTTCCGTTTAGTAGAATTTCTACGCCATAATATAATTGTGGAATGCGCGGTATGGTCAGAAGCAAAGCCAGTGCCTGTCGCAGTGCTAATGTGTCACAGCCGTCAGCGAGAAAGCGGTCGGTGTCGTGATTCTCGATGAAGGCCATCACGCTGCGGGGATTGGGATACAGGTAGTCATAGACCAGTGAGTTATAGATGCGGTTGAGGCCACGGCCATAGTCATTAGTGTCCTCACCGGCAGCCTGCACCATGCGGTCGTAGAAGGCGAAGTCCATCACAGTCGGCAGATGGGGATTCACCTTCGTCAGCCGGTTGTCCTTTTGCCACGAGGCGGTGTAGGCAGGCTCTGTCACCCAGGTCTCGCCCACCACGTTGTAGTTGGGGTATTCCTCGTTGATAGCCTGCATCCACCTGGACATGGCATCCTCGAAAGCGTAAGGGTAAGTATCCATGCGGATGCCGTCGATGCCGATTGTCTCAATCCACCAGATGGAGTTCTGAATCAAATAGCGCAGCACGTGTGGATTGTGCTGGTTAAGGTCGGGCATCGTCGGCACAAACCAACTCTTCGTTGTTTCGTGCAGGTCTATCTCAGAGGCATAAAGGTCGCGTACGGGTGTTAACTGGTAGCTGGTCTGCTGATATTTTGCATTGGGTGTTGGTTCGCCCTTGGCATCCTCCAGCCATTCTGGGCAGTTGAACCAGTCGCGGCTGGGTATGTCAGCCACCCAGGGATGCTCAAAGCCACAATGGTTGAAAATCATGTCCATCACCATTTTCAGCCCATGCTCGTGTGCTTCGTCGCAGAGTCGGCGGTAGTCATCATTGCTGCCGAAGCGAGGGTCTATCTGATAATAATTCGTGGGGGCATAGCCATGATAGGTACTATAGCCGTCACGGTCGGGAGAGTTGTTCTCCAAGACAGGCGTGAACCACAGGGCTGTCACGCCCAGCTCATTGAAATAATCGAGGTGTTGGCGGATGCCCTCGAGGTCGCCGCCATGCCGGAGATTGGGGTTGGAACGGTCGCACTGGTAGCGGTTCATCGTGATGAGTTGGTCGTTCTCCACCGTGCCGGAGGCAAAGCGGTCGGGCACCAGTTGGTAGAGCACATCGGAGCAGGTGAAACCGATGCGCTCCTCACCGCGCTTCTCACGCTGTTTCAACTGGTATCGAATCCGTTTCCCGTTAACTCTCAGCATCATCTCGCCAGCCTGTGCATCGGCGATGTTCAGATAGACCAGCAGATAGTTGGGACTGTCGAGACGGACTATCGAATCGACTCTGACGCCAGGATAGTCTGTTCTGACTGTAGCATCACCTACATCTTTCCCATAGAGCATCAGTTGCAGCGTAGGGTTCTTCAGACCTACATACCAGTCTGTCGGCTCTATGCGTATCGGGGCTGATGCAATGACATTGGATGATACGCCCGCCAACAGACATAAAATGAGGACAGGCTTGCTCTTTTCAGATTTAGACAACACGCGTCTAAGTTCTTTTGCCATGAACCAGATAACCATAGCGACTACGGTAGCGGTCACAACCAAAGCTGACGTATAGGCAAAAGACTGAACAGAAACATCAGGTCGGGAAAGCAGTTCATAACATAGCCAAGGGAACCACAGCAGCGCCCACAACAGTCCAATAACAACATCTCTTGTCTTCTTCCGTTCTACAGAAACAAACAATCCGCTCATAAAGGATAAAATAACAAGAGCCATAGTTCCATAAGCAAAAGGCTTGGGCATATGGCAGTTGTCAACATACACCAACCACACGACGGCTGAGGCAGTCATAGCTGCGCAAAGTTTCTTAACAATGGCTATGCAACTTACATGCGAAGGGCCTGAACTACTGGATTGTGTACAATCGTCTAACTTTCTTTCTTGGATATTTTTCTCCATACCTTTATTATTTTAGTGAAACATTTCGTATCTTTGCACCAGAGGAATAAAAGTGCGGTGCAAAGGTACGAGGTTTCCTTCAGCCGTGCAATACTGATTTTTAACTATTTATGGATGTACTAAGACGAGAACTACAGGAGATTTTCCACCGTCAGCCGTTCGACACGACGCGGCTTTCCGGGCAGGATGTGGAAAAGTGCCGCTACATCATCAAGGCCTTTACAGATGTCAGTCAAGGCTGTGCTATACTGACTGATATAGCCGTGGGCAACAGCTATTCCTCTATTGGCAGGTTGGCCAATAAACTGGGGCTACATCAAAACACCGCATTGGAAGAGCTGACCGACGTCGATGAGGACTTTATCTATGAGCGCATCCATCCGGAAGATCTGGTGGACAAGCGCATGCTCGAAGTGAAATTCTTCGAACAGGTAGAACATCTACCCTCAGAGGAGCGTCTCAAATACCATGCCACTTGTCGTATCAGGATGCGCGATGATGTTGGGAACTACGTCTACGTTTCGAATCTGACGCGCATACAATCCAACTCGACTGACGGATATATGCGACTGGTAGTCTGCACCTACGAGCTTTCGCCTGAGCAGGAACCCATTCACGGCATCAATCCCCACATTATCAACATGGAGACCGGCCAGTCTGTTACCCCTTTCCTCTATGAAGAACGCTTCGACATTCTGACCCGCAGGGAAAAGGAAATCTTAGGTCTCATCCGCCAGGGAATGTTGAGCAAGGAGATTGCAAGCACCCTGCACATCAGCATCTTCACTGTGAACAAGCATCGGCAGAATATCCTCGAAAAACTCTCTGTGGATAATTCAATGGAGGCCGTTCAGACAGCATTAGCAATGAAACTGATATAGTTTTGCAAAGATATATTAAAGTTGAGAAGACTCTTGGGTGAGCATCTTATATTGCTTTTAATGAGAATGCCATATCGAAACTAATCCTCTGTCCGCTGTCAACTAGCAAAGTGGAAACTACCAAATGTGTCTGGACTATGGAAGAAAGGCGTTGGAATACATCTTACGAATAGGGAGAAGGAGTTCCATTTGTGGTGCATATATGCAAATAGCCACAACATTTGCCTTTTTGCAACAGACGGATAGTGCTGCCTTCTATACTGACAAGGCAATACCTTATCTGAAAGATTACAAGAATGTCGTTGGCGAAAACATTCATCCTGACTTTTTTTCAAACATAGGCTACAATTATATGGTAGTCGGGAGGTATGAAGAGGCAAAACAATATTTGGAGCAGTCGCTGATGGTGAAGGTAACGGCTGTCGCTTGCAACTATCTGGCATGGATATATAAAAAGGAGGGGGATGAGGAACAATCTCATCTGTGGTATTTGAAAGCACATGAGATAAAGGATAACTGGCCTAAAGATAAAATTCTGTTTTCTTTACTGCAATATGACATTGCGCATAAGAATATGGAGGGTGCACAAGAGAAACTGAAAAGAATGATGACAATCTCGGACAGCCTCCATAAAGTGCAAATGGACCGTACAATACTTGAGTATCAACATCGGTTTGATGAACAAGCCGCACAGGAGGCTCACCAACGGAAAATGATATGGGTAGGAATCGCTTTGGGCGTTCTGCTGTTTGTCATCGTGCTCTTGGCTCTTTATATCCGCTATCGAAGGGCGAAAGAGCAGGTTGCACTCACCGAGAAGCAGATGCTTATCAACAACTATGTCAATGAGATAGCCCAGTTGAAGAGCCAACAGAACGACACCGACGTCGCGGAACAGATAGAGGAACTGAACGGCAAGATTCGTGAACTGGTGGAACAGAATTCGCCGCGCCTTGTCAGGGGCAAGATGCTATACGATGACATCAAGAAGGACGGCACCACTTCGGGTTGGTCGAACGACGACTACAAATGCTTCATCGACTACTACAAGGCCATCGACTTCCCCGCTTTCTGCCGCATCCAGAAGAAATACGCTCCCAATACCCCCCACAACACCTTCTTCCTCATCCTTTACGAGATGGGCATGGACGACAAGGACGTGCGCCGCATCATGGGCATCACCCAAGAGGCCATCCGCTCCACAAGGCACAGAATTCAGCAGAATACAAAGAAGTGAGAAATAAAGTTATTGCCATAGCGG
>CADCIB010000050.1 GCA_902801375.1 uncultured Prevotellaceae bacterium
CGACTACGAGGCTCCGAAGGACGTGATGGAGACGGCACAGGAGATACGCGACTTCGTGCGCAACGGCAAGCCGCTGCCCGACCACTTCGACATGAAGCACGCCTACGCTGCTGCCAAGGCCTACGCCGGAATGACACTGGCCGAGTTTGATGCCTACGTGAAGGCATACGCTGCCCAGCCCGCCAACGGCTTTTCGGGCATGACCTACGGCGAGAGTTTCTACAAGCCGATGCTGGAGGTGTTCGACTACCTGAAAGGCAACGGCTTCACCTGCTATGTGGTTTCGGGCAGCGACCGCTTCATCTGCCGCGCGCTAACGGAGGCCATCGGCATCCCCTCCAACCGCGTCATCGGAATGGACGTCAGGCTCGTGTCCTCCGCCCAGGGTACGGCAGAGGGCGTCAACTACACGATGGGCCGTGAGGAGAGCATCCTGCGCACCGACGAACTCATCATCAAGAACCTGAAGACGAACAAGGTGAAGCAGATAGCCCAGGAGATTGGCAAGGTGCCGGTGCTCTCCTTCGGCAACAGCGGCGGCGACGATGCGGCCATGCACAACTATGCGCTCAGCAACCCGAAGTATAAGTCGGCAGCCTTCATGCTCATTGCCGATGACGACCAGCGTGACCATGCCTCGCGCGAAAAGGCCCTCACGCTGGGACAGCAGTGGCGCGAGGCCGGGTATCATGTCATCTCCATGCGCGATGACTTCAAGACCATCTACGGCGAGGGTGTCACGAAGACCGACTTTTCGTTTCCCATCGATACGAAGCCTCTCACCGAGTGGCAGGCAGGGCGCACCGTTAGTCAGGAGGCCGTCGAAGCCTTTGGCGGCGGCATTGACAATTGCTTCGCCGCCGACCCTATCCCCGATGGTGTGTGGCAGCGTATGCAGGGCAAGACGTACAAGGAGAATCCCTACATCGGACGTGACGACCTGCGTCACATCCGCGCCCTGCACTGGGACTACGACAACCAGATGCACGTCGGCGAGATGATAGTGAACAAGCAGATTGCTGACCGCGTAGCCACCATCCTCCGCCAGTTGTTCGATGCCAAGTACCCCATCCAGCGGATGCTCCTGCCCGATGTGTATGATGCAGACGATGAGACGCAGATGCGCGACAACAACTCGTCGTCTTTCTGCTACCGCGCTATCGCCGGCACCACAAAACTCTCGAAGCACGCCCGCGGACTGGCCATCGACATCAACACGCTCTACAACCCCTATTACAAGGACCGCGCCGACGGCACCCGCTTCATCCAGCCTGCTACTGCCGAGGCATATTGCGACCGCACGTGGGACTTCCCCTACAAGATAGACCACGACGACCTCTGCTTCCGCCTCTTCACCGAGGCCGGTTTCGAGTGGGGCGGCGACTGGACATCGTGCAAGGACTTCCAGCATTTTGAGTTAATTGAGTAAGTTTATGAAACGAACAAGACTACTGCCACTGGCTGCCATCTTTTTTTGCTGTATCGTGACAGGTTGCAAGCAGAATCCACAAACACCATCGACCGCAGTCCACGAAAAAAGGGAAGTGATTCTCTATGAGAAGAACTTTTCTGGGGTCTATCTTGATGAGAACAACGAGCCGAACCTGAAAATAGTGAAGCATAGTCAGGGTGACATGTATCACATTGAGATTGGCATCTACCGTCTTACCAATCTTGACGACGGCAAGGGCAGGGCTGACTTTGATGTTCTGGAGTTCGTCGCCACCGATGCAAACGGCAACCCCATCGAGGGAGAAATCACCTTTCGGAACGACACCGCAGAAGTCACCTTCACACATTCAACTTGGCCACTGCTGAAGAATGGTTCCAAATTCCACTATGTCCGTCAGAGAGAGGCTAAAGCGGACAAAGAGAAAACCTATCTCAACGCTGTAGAAGAATACCTGACCGATGAAATCAGGCGGCATTATACCGACGGTGACATCTGCATCCCATTCTATACCATCATTGATGTGGATGACAGCAACAGGGATGACATCAAGGTCAAGGGCGATTTCTGGGTGCTGAACTACAATCTTGTGGGCGATACGCTGAAATGCGTCTCGGGCGGAAATTACCCCGGACAGATGCACATACGGCAATCAGGGGATTGCTTTACCGTGATTGCTTTCGACGAAGTAGAGGATGGCTCCCGCTTCATTTCTTCAGCCAAGCGCATCTTTGCCAACAAGTATGCCAAATGGAAGAAAGTTTATTCCGATGAAAAGAGTCGGGAAAAAGTACGTGCTGCCTCTGTCGCTGAATACGTTAAGCGCCACAACCTCAAAGCAACGATGTATCAAGACTATGGCAGTAAAGCCGTCAGGATTTAGTTAACAAATATAATTATCGACATAATCGCTTACGCCTTTGCTCCCAAAGCAGATCTATATCCTTCTTGTATTCCTCCTTGTCGGAGTACAAAAGTTCTATGTAGTCAGCCTTGGTTGCCATATCTTTATCAGGACGACAGAACTCACGGAGCAGGACGTACTTCTGTTTCGTCTCTCGCAACTGGGCATTGTCATGGGCAATAATGCAGGTGAGTACAACGGACACGAACCAGCTGCATAGGAGGATGGTGCGCAACCACCACTTGGTGTAGGGCGATGCCCAGAACAGACGCATATAGTACCAGGGCAGTTGAAAGAACAGATATGCCATCATGCTTTTAGGCTTCGTAGATGGTTCGGGCTTGGCAATGAGTGGCTTGAAGCGTCCATCACCTGTAAAGAATGATTGAAGGGCAGTGGATATGACCGTTGGCTCGATGGATGTTACAACAGTGGTCGTTGGCTGCTGACGTTTGTCGTTCCGCAAGGCATTACGGCAGTCGGTCAGCAGCGACTTGACATCTTCGGGGATGCCCTGCTTATTCTCCACTGTAATCCAGCCTTGGTGTGCTTTCAGATAAGCATCCATCGCATCGGCTACAGACTTATTGAAGTTTACCAAACTGAGCGCATACAGAACTAACTCTTTGTCGCCCATGTTCCATAGTTTCTTGGCTTCAGTAAGATTTCGGTCTTTGATGGCTGTAAGTACGTCATCAAGTTTCTGATAAAGGTTATCGACGTTATATTCCTGCTCGTCTTTGAGCGGTGTCTGTCTGTTTCTTGCCATAGTTATCGTCCTCGTTTACGTGGTTTATACTTATTCTTGTTTTTCTCATCGTCGTCGTCATCGCGCCAGCCACCGGATGCTCCACCTCCACCGCCGCCCGTGGTCGGTACGACGTTAGGCTGCAACAGCACTTCAACAACGGCTTCGCCTATGCTGCTGCCAGACGATGTTCTACCACCTTCCGTGCCAGTTGTCTGCTGCTCTATGTTGCCATCGTCTGCCACTTGCCGTGTACCCCCCGAAGTCTTAGAGAAGTCAAAGAAATCATTGGCATCGCGCCACACCTTCTGTTCCGACTCTTGCGGTATCGGTTGGCGGTATCGGTTGGTCGTGTCATTGACGACATAGGCCATGGCTCGGTCTATCTGGGCGAAGGATAGCGAGCGGTCTATCTTGCTTCCGGCAAAGGTGACGTTCTGCCGTGTGTCCGTGAAGGTCACGCCACGGATGTTTCCGTCTTTGTCCTTCACTAAGTCTAATGCGATGCCCTTAGTGTCAAGCCATCTGCGCAGTTTGTCCCATGTGACGCACTCCTTCATGGCGGCTCTTATTTCATCATAGAGACGGTACTTGACAGCATCCTTACCCTTCAGACGTTCACGCCTCACCTTGTCTTTTCCTTTGCCGAAGGTCAGACCATACTGACGGGTCAATGCCTTGGTGATGGCAGCAGACTTCGTGTAGCTGGTATCGCCCTTGATGCCGTTCCCATCATTATCGACTCGGTTATAGACGATGTGGATATGAGGGTGCGGCTGGTCGAAGTGGCGGAATATCACATACTGGGTGTTCTTGATACCCATCCGTCGCATGTACTCCTTGGCTATCTCGGCAATCTTCTTGTCATCCAGTTTCGCCAGGTCTTCTGGTGAGAAGCTGAGTGATATGTGTCCGACAAACTTGTGGATGGAAGGACGGGCTTTCGCCTGTGCCTTGAAACTGGCAGTGATAGTGGCATTCGATGAGAGGTTCACCCCATAGGATGCTATTATCACCGTATCTTTCTTGATGATGTCATTGGCGTAGTTGACCAGTCCGCCGAAACCTTCACCTGTAGAAATCTGAGCTATCATGTTTACACATCTTTTTTAGGTTTCACTTCGGGTTCTATAATGGCTCTTCTCATGTGGTCACTTCTCACTGAAACGGATGAGTAAGTCATCAACTTTCTTCGCCAAATTTCCCACCTCGATTGCCATCTGATGAAAGCCATAGGTGTTCGCTTGTCGTGCCAGCTGGTTTAGGTTATTAGCCATGCCAGACAGAGAGCGAATCATAGACACCTCTTCCTTTGTGAAGGGTTCACGGACATATCCATTGATGGCCAGCTCATAGACGATGGTTGACAACGGCTGTCCCGTCCTGCGGCTTCGGTTCATCAGCTTGCGATGGTTCGCTTCATCGAAATAGACCTTCACAGGATAGAGGCGCAGCTCGTTCTCTGGCTTCTTAGGGCGACCGCCCTTGCTGTTCTTATCTTTAGGTGTTTGGGAATTCATACGTTGTAAAATGCTGGATGGTACATCTGGTTAATATCGGCTTTTTGAGCCGTGGTTTTGTGGGACGCAAAACCTATACTTGCTCCCCCAAACACCTTAAAAACAACCTTCGGGTACTGGCTGCATTTTGCTGACAGCACTGTAAAGTGTCTGGAAGGCTGTTCGCTTGTGGAACTGGGTATAAGCTTGCGTCCCGTCATGATACTAATGGTTTGCGGATTGCATATCAGCAGACTTTTCAAGAGACGATGGCTTGTGCCTTTTCTTCTCACGCAGTTCTTCCAGATGGGCATCAAACTCTGCCTGCTCCTGCTCGGAGAGTGTATAAGGCTTGTCGTATGCGCCTCCGCTCTGAATCCATTCCACAAGTTCCTTCTTGAAGAAGTAGAGCTTGTTGCCACGCTTGCGGTATGGGATGCGTCGCTCAGAGGTGAGGGAATACATCGTGGAGCGTTTCTTGCCAATGAACTGACAGGCTTCGTCCATCGTCATCATCTGGTCATCATCCTGAGCTGTGGATGCGCCGTCGGCATCCTTCTTCTCGTCAAGGCGGCTAATCACATAGTCCACCTTGGTCAGTAGTTCGCCGACAGCCTTGGGCAGCTGGTCGAACGAGAGATTGTTCGTAACATTATCCATGTGAATTTGTCTTTGGTTTAATATTATTGAGCAAGTGTTTCTTTGTCTGTAGTGGCACTTTCACTGGCATCATCCTTCAATGAAATGCGCTCGGATGCATCACGTTTCAGTTCGTTGACCACCTCTGCATACACCTGTGTTGTGGCAAGGTTGCTGTGGGTAAGCAGCTTGCTCACGGTATAGATGTCCGTGCCTCCTGCCAGTTGTAAGGTGGCGAAGGTATGACGGAAGCAGTGGAAGGTGATATGCTTGGTGATGCCAGCAGCCTTTATC
>CADCIB010000051.1 GCA_902801375.1 uncultured Prevotellaceae bacterium
GCACTCCTTAAACTTGCCTGTGGCGTCGTCGAGTTTCCACACACGCTGAGGGTTTTGCAGCGAGTTGTACATATAGCTGAGGTAGTCGCTGGCTTTCACATCCGCTCCCTTCAGTTGCTGGAGAATGCCAACGATTGCCTGAACCTCGCCGCCAAAGGCATGGTCGAAGTCGTAAGCATATAGCTCGCCGTTAAACTCATAAACGCTGCCGATCAAGGAACGCATCGTGCCAGGCTGTCCACCCTTGACTTTATAGAGGCCTGGATTGTTGATGCCGTTGTTCAAACCGGCCACCTCTTCCCAATGCCAGCCGTATTCATTGGCTTTCTCGCCCTCCTGTGCAGGACGTCCCTTGAAGATGACGAAGCCAGCAGTGCTAGGTGCTGTGGCGTAGATGTAGCCGTTGTGTGTAGCCAGTTCCCAGAAAGGAGCAGTAGCCCAGTTCGTATGGATATTGTCGTAAGGAATGTCGCCGAAGTCCTTGTAATCGGCCACGCGTTCCCACACGGTGTCGTCCTCATTGCTCTTGCGGAGGACTGCCATCTTGGAAACTGGCACCTTGTCGCCCTCGGCAATGACGGTGCGGTCATCGGCACTGGCGAAGAAGAGATGGTTGTCATACACGCAATTGGCACGCATAGCGGTGCAGCCAGTGGTCTGGAAGACCTTGGTGAAGACCTTGGTGAAGTTGCCGTCCTTGTCAAGTTTCAGAATGTACTGTACGACAGTGGGGATGGCGGAGTACGAACCAAAATAGATATCGTCGCCGAAGGTGACAGCCATACGCTGGTACTCTGCCTCATTGCCAGTCCAAACAACCTTGAACTCGCCTGTCTTACGGTTGTAGCAGATGATGTCGGCACCCTCGTTGACGTCGTTGCGCATGATGTCACCGTTGGTCACGGCATCAATCATAGCCCAGAAAGTGTCCATCGACATGCCAGCCGAGCCACTGATGGTTTCCCCATAGAGATTCACCAGCACACTGGCAATGTTGCGGGCTGTAGCGATATAGATTTCATCGCCACGCTCCGCCAAACGCCATGCGTAGCTGTTCTGACGGTCGCCACCAGCGATGAGTCCGTCCACCTCACGCTCACCACGGTCGGGATTGGAGACTTTCGTCACGGTGTAGTCACTGCCTTCCCAGACTTTCTGGGCATTTGCGACCAGTGGCAACACAAGCATTAGTGAAAGTAAAAGATTTTTCATATTCAAATATTTTAGTGATGAATAATAGGGTTAAGAAATCAAAGTTTGACGCCGTTTACATTGAGCCAGTCGCGAAGTTCCTGCTCATACTGATCGGCAGGGGTCTGCATGTTGTCGAGCAGATTGAACAAGCGGGATGCCTTTCTGGCAGGTGCAGCCACGGTCTCCGCCTCGTAGGCAGGCTCTTCACTGTCCACCTGTTCAGCCTCCTCTTCAGGTTGCTCGTTGAGATAGATGACGAGATCCACAAAGAATTGCTGCAGGTCGAGACCAGAGTCCTCCATCATCTCAGGTATATCCTCAAGGGTAAGGTTGATTTTGGCCAGTTGCTCGTTGATCAGCTGTTTCACCCTGGTAAGATCGATGGACGTCCCGTATTTTTCGCTTGCTTGAGACAGACGTTCCGCAATGCACTTGATAATGGCGCGGCAGTCAATGCCCATTGCGTCAAGTTGTCGCATCGTCTGAATGATATCCACATCCTTGCTGACAAGGGATGCGTAGAGTGGGTTCAACTGTCCGTCGGTGTACATCCTCGGCCACGCTTTTATGGCTGCCAGGCTCTGGATGAAATAGATGAGGGTGGCTGAAAGGTGTCCCATGTTGGGAACTACGAAGTTGGTCTGCAGATAACTGCGGCCAGGAATAATGCTCGGCTTGAAGCCCTTCCTCTTGAAGAAAGAAATCATGGGACGGGCACTCTGGATGGGCACATAGTCATCGCCACGCGAATGGAAGAGGTAGATGCGCTGTGTGGGGTCGGGTGTCCAGTCGTCGTTAGTCATGTTAAAGCCGCGCAGGATTTTCTGATATGCTTTGCTCTGTTCCGACTCCAGGTCGCAGTAGGGCGCGGCCAGAATCTCGTGTATCTTCTTATCGCGACCAATGCTGTCGCAGATAGGCCACGAAGAGTACTCTTTCGAGAGCACCAGCTCTTCGATGCGGTCGCAGATATAGGGTTGGAACGCATCGGAATAGCTCATGTTGAGTTTCTGAATCTCGTTCGTCAAAACCATGAGCAACATCGGCACGGCATTGTAGGCTGTGGAGTCTTTCAGCACATACTGGCGATAGGCCTCACACACGTCGGATGGACCGCCACCGGAGAAGGTCTTGTCGAACGAGATGCGGTCGGCGTACTCCATGTCGCGCAGCTTCTGTGAGGCAAGTGCGTCGAAACCACCGCTTGAGTAGCCTAGATTGAAACAGAGTGGACCGTAGTCGAAGTTCATGTCGCTGAGCAACTGGCGTGCAGCCAACAGTCCGTCGAGCGAGGCACGTGCGTTGTTCAGCCCCTGCATAAAGGCCTGTGGAAAGCGCACCGTGGCACCGAAACCGTAGAAGTCGCTCTCCACGATGATGTAGTTGGGGTACAGCGGATTGGCCAGGAACATATTCTCGATCTCACCGTTGCTAATGGTTGGAGCCTCGTTGCGGTGGAACTTGGTATAGTGATTCACCATCAGGATGCCTTCACTCCGCTTCGAACCGTCCCAGATTTCCTCGGGGATGAGGATGGTGCCGCTCAGGCTGATTGGCTCACCAAAGGGGTCGGTGCTGGGATAGACATAGTTGATTTTCGTGATGGGACGCTCGGATGGAATATTCACGGGCAGGCCATCTACATCGATGGAGAATCTCAGCGTGTCGGGAAATACCGCACAAACGACAGCCTCGTCGTCAATTTCGATGGCTTCGAAATCGCCGGCCAGAGCAGGCAACTGCTTTCCGTCGTAGGTGGTGATGGTCAGTGTCCCGTCGTCGTTGAAGTCGATGGCTGACAGTTCGCTGCTGGTAAACACCTGCTGAGTGCCGTCGGACAGCGTGATTTTGATCACCTTGGCATTTGCCGTGGTCAAAAAGGCCGTAATGGCCACAATTATCAATAGAATCTTCTTCATGGCCTTTTACTGTTTAACGATTTTACGAACCCTTTGTCCTTCTCTGACGATGAAGACACCTTTGCCCTTGGCGACATTGCTCACCTGACGACCCTGCAAGTCGTAAACAGCCACCTTTCCCTTCTGCTTATTCAAGTTGCTGTTGACGTCTTTTACGTACGTCGTTTTCTCCTGCTTCGTCACCTTGACGTTGCTTACCTTCTCGTCGCTCGTGCCGTCTGCATAGACGATGTTCACTTGTTCTCGGTCGAACGTAATACGTTTGACACTTTTTCCGTTGTCAGTCTTCTGTGCTTGCATCGTGATAGCACAGAAGAACAGAACCGCAAATGCATAGATAGCTGGTTTATTCATCATAATAGAGCCGCTATTTTACATTATTAGAGATAAGTTTACAAATATAAGACTTTTTACATTTACTTCTCTATTTTTAATGATATTTAACTTAACAATTATCCCTTTTGTACGGAAACGAGGGCTGAATTTTTGTTAAAGAAAGCAAAAAGTCGTACCTTTGCAGCGCAAATGTGTTCATCGATGAAGTGACGTCTCGTCCTATCTATATTGATTGTATTGTTAAGTTCGTGCAGAACAATAGATAACAAATGTGGTCTGAAAAAAGCCGCTAACATACAAACTTTAAAATTCCTCGTGATTTCTTTGGAAATGGCGAGGAATTATTGTATCTTTGCGGTCAAATTAAAAAATTAAATGTTATGAGATACGATGACAAATATGAAAAGACGGAAGATCGGTTGACCGAAGCCATTGACTATATAGATGACTTGACCAAAGACCGCTTCATTGCCAGTTTGTATGTACGCCAAATAAGCCCTATTGATGTTCAGATACGTCTTGCTGAGGTGCGCCGATGTTTGAGTACTGTGAATGGCGAGTCATTGCGTTTGGCTAAACTTGAATTGACCTACAACAAGGATTTTGCCGTAGCCGATAACCAGCGGTTCACCACTGCTGAACGTTTGTTCAATAGACTGCGCAGTTCCATGTCAATCATTAGGAGAGAATTAAGGAAGAGCTGCCCAATCATTCGCCGGCGCCCGATAAACCCGAACATCAGGCCTTCTGTATTTGAGCGTTCAGTATTGACAAAGGGATGCTGTGCCAGAGATTTGTTTGATATCACGACGTTTGATGATAACGTGCAGGCACTCTACTATGAGGAACGTGCTCTATTTGCCAATGTAATCCTTTCGCTGGCCATCTGTTATCGAGTGATTAAAGAAGAACGTGAGACAAAAGCCAATCCAGAACTATGTGTGCAGCGATTGGATGAGCAATGTGAACGCATTTTGGCTGAGTTGGAAGGTGTCATTGACAACATGAAGGAAATTCCAGAATGTGAGATTCAGAAGCAGATTGATCAGATGGGTAAGAATGCTTATGCACAAAAGAATTTCCACGAACGTCCAATTGAAGAGGTAAGAGAATATGCTATCTATCATGCTCAACAAATAGCTAGGGATAATCAGCTGTCAACGGATATGGCGCTATCCTTCAGAAATCTCAATCGGGCCGCTGATGCACTTGTCGTGATAGCCCACTTTGACGAGTTGCGACCCTCAAAGCGCAAAATGATGGAAGCACTTAAGATCCGTCTTTTCTGCAATTGGTGTGATGGCGGCGAAGTGGACAATCCCAAGCAGAAGTACTATAAAACACTTGTTAAGTACTATAATGGCAAACAAGAACAATTCCCTCAGTGGCATGCCATCACAACTTGTAAAGGGCGGTGCGACATGGACAAAGAACAAAAGAAATTCAATGAAGAAATAGACGAATTGTTGAAAAAATACAAGAATACTGATGAGAAGATAGCCTCTTGATAAAATTTAACGATTGTCATTTTCCTACTATATGGCTGGCTCCTAACTGATGGAGTCAGTCATTTTTTTGAGGTTCATCCGACAAATGCATAGTTAATCAACAAATAAATGAATAATAAGAAAGATAGCTAAGATAAAATCACTACCTTTGGTTACCCCTAACTAAAGC
>CADCIB010000052.1 GCA_902801375.1 uncultured Prevotellaceae bacterium
CGAACGACACAACAGAAGGGACGAGGACTATATCAAGTCTCTCGATCCAGCACGGATATATGTACGTCTTGAATTGACCCACAACAACGAAATCTATATCGCACCAGGCATGGAGGGTGTCACCCTTCAGCAGCACTACGATTATTTGAAGGCATTGGTCAAGGAAAAAACTGGAAGGGCCATGCAGGAGAAGGATGTGGAGTATAAGGACAAGAATGGTAAAACGAGAGTCCGTAAAGGCAGCAGTCCCATTCGTGAGGGCGTGGTAAACATCAAGCCTGACACCAAAATGGACGATTTGTTGAACTATGTCAATCAAGTGCATGAGAAATGGGGCATCAGAGCCATCCAGATACACATGCACAGAGATGAAGGACATTATGAGAATCCAGAGGACAAATCGACATGGAAACCAAACCTCCATGCGCATATCATCTGGGACTGGATAGACCACCAGACAGGCAAGTCCTTCAAACTGAATGCCGATGACATGTCCCAAATTCAGGATATGGTTGCAGAGACATTGGAGATGGAAAGAGGTAAACGAAAAGAGGAAACTGGAGCCGAACATCTGACCCGTACCGACTTCATCATACAGAATCAGGAAAAGAAACTCCACGCCATTCAAGGCGAGATAGAGGAAAAGAAAACGGAGCTTCAGGAACAGAAAGACGAGATAACAAAGTTGTCTCATGCTTCCTTGTATGATAGGGTGGTTAATGCCGGTCTCAGCCCGACAGTCAGGAAGGCATTGAGGGAGAATGACGAGAAGCACAAGGAAGAACTGCGTCAGGCAACAACAGCTGTTGACGCAATGGGCAATCCCTATGTCTGGCAGAGTGGCGACAAGAAAGGACAGGTTGTTACATGGGCGGAACTGGCAAAGATTCTTGAAAGGGAGAAAAAGGAGGCAGAGATTAAAGCCAAGGTCGATATGAAAAATGCCCTTGCCAAAGCAGAAGCAGACAAACAAGCCGCTATAGAGAAGGTTAAAGCCGAGGATAAGGCCGAATTCGATGCCGAGATTGCCGAAATGAAGGAAGTGTACGGAGGTCTCATTGACAATGAACGTTATGCTTTTAGTGAGAATGGCATGCCCCTCTATTGGTCTGGTGGCCCAAAGGATGGCCAGAGGATAACCAAGGACGATAGAATCAAGTCGTTGGCTGAGCAGTTATCAAAGTCCAGAAATACCAACAAGGCCTTGCTTGAAAGGCTAAAAGTCTTGAGGGATTTGATATTCGCAACATGCAGCCTGAATTTCAAAAAGGTAGTCCAGATTATCGTTGACCAGTGGAAGGCTGGCGTAAAGCAGTTCACAAAGGACTTGAAGGATTTCTTGTTAAAGGCGATGAGTGTTGAGAAAACGGTAGAAGGTCGCAAGTCATACGTCAAGGATGCTTTTGACTTTGCAAAAATACAGGCAAAGACTGATCCTGATTTGAATCTTGATGACAATGTCCTGAAGCCTCTCTACGATGATGCACTGAAAATTGCTGATGGAACCTGGGAGTCCTACCATCAGAAACACGACGCGCTATTTGAAGAAGCTGTCAAGGCTCTGGTTGAAATGGGTAACTGTTCGTCTCAGCGCCATCTCAACAAAAAACAGGCTGATGCAATCGAAGCCTTCATCAGCCAAGATGGCGGTGACAGGACACAATTATGTGAAGAGATCTGGAATGTCGCCAGTCCCAAGGTTGATTATTATTGGCGTGACGGAACCTTTGGTGCGCTTGAAGAACTGCGGACAAAGGAACTATATAGCCGAAGTTTTGGTTGTGGGCGAGGCATGTGTTAAGTAAGTTGGGGCTACGTTTAGAAGTAATGTGGGTCGTGCCGCTGTGGCGGTGGCACCGCCCTCCTGTTGAGTTTCTAATCGCACAGAGGGTCACTGCCCCCGTGTGTCCCCGATCTAGCCCGATTTATCTGATTTAGCAGACTGTAGTATAGTTTCTTGTACTTGATGGATTCATCGATGAATTTTACAATTGCGCGGTTCTTGTTATGAATGACTCGTCGCTGCCGGAGGCACACACCCACAAGCATCAGCACGACGGCGAACAAGATGACACACAGCAGGTTCATATTCATATCGACAAAAGTCTATAAATCAGGGTGCAAAAAGAAGGAGGGCCGTGCCGCCGTGGCGGTAGCACCGCCCTCCTGTTGTTTTCTTATCGCACAGGGTGCCTGTCCCCGTGTGACCCTAATAGATAAATTGGTAAATCGATAAATAGGTTAAAAAGCGAGGCAGGCACGAACTGGGTAGACGAGGTCCTTACTGCGGTTGCTCCAAGAGCCGTTGCTGGATTTGAAGAGCCACGTTTTGTCGGCACTGTTCTCCGTAGACGACCAGTAGTTGGTGTTTCCCGTCAAGCCCAAATTACTAAGACCTGCAGTACTAATCATCTTCTGCCACTGATAGCCTGAAGCCAGGAACCATGAGGAACAGCCCGTAGGCGCAGTAGTACCGTTATTGGCTATCGCAGCCTTAAAGGCGGGATAAGTATCGGAGTTGTGAGTAGCATTATACTGCAGGCCACTCTCGCTGGTGAAATTGTTTTTGTCGGTCTGCTTGGTATGGCCAGCATCAGTATTCGATGTCTTCCACTTGCAAGTATAACTACCATTCGCATCGCTCAGGGCGAGAGCCAAGCCATGGTTGTAAGGAGCGGCCTCGCCGTTGTCGCTGCCCACATAGACAATCTTGGCCACGGCACCACTTGTACCAGCCTTGGCGCACTTGCCTGTAGAAAGAATAACGTCACCGACAGTGGCTAACTTAATAGTTGATTGGTAGAAGTTTGTGCCAAGCAAGAGACCGGAGGACATATTGAAGTAGTTGGTCGTACCATCAGTGACTGCAAACTTCAGCGTAGTGGCACTCGTAGGCAGGGCTACATACATCACCTTCTCAAAACCAGAAGCTGGAGTTACGGTGGTCACAACACCCGTCTGGTCGCTGATGACTACGCTTGTAGCTGATACGTCGTTAGTTCCGTCAATATCCTTCAGCGTCAGCTTGAAGATGGCATTCTGGTTGGTAAGCGATACGGTGCCGTCGAGCGAAGTACCACTGGCATTCAATGCACCCGAGCCTTTGCGCACATCATACTTTTCTTCGATACTGGTGCCACTGGTGCCTTCCAGCGTACCGTCCTGCGACGAAAGCCAGTCGGACTTCACATTACCCGTCGTGCCGTCGGCAGCATCGGAAGGATAGATGATAGTCACGGCGTCGCCACCAGAAGGAGACCCCGTAATGGTGCCAGTAATCGTAGCCACACCAGCGTTTACGGCACTTACGGTCATCTCGTCCTTTACGCCATTATGAATCAGCGCCACTTTATCGCCAAAGGCCCATGTGGGCTCAATCGTTGTTCCGTTTTCAGTCAGAGCACGCGTTGTAGCACTTTGGTCTAAGCTGATAGTAGCAGTGAAGGGGATGCCCTCGGCCTTCTGTGGCTGCTGGGTCAGGTCGTTATCGTCATTACTGCAAGCGGCAGTCATCAATGCCAGTGCAGCCATAAAGAATAATTTCGTTGTCTTCATTGTCCTTACGTTTTTTAATTGTTCTACACTGTTTTTAATTAGAATCCTAACGGATCACCGCCATCGGGATAGTCTGACGGATCGCCGAGGCCGCTACCAGCCAGCAGCTGCGTCTGTTGTTTCAACTCGAAGACCTGCATCGAGGGCTTCTCATAAATTTTCTTTTTCGTCATAATTGTTTCGGATTAAATTGTTATGATATTACTATTTGAAATAAATAATTTATCCATTCTTTCTTTTATTGTTCACTATCTATGGGAGAAACGAGCACGATCAAAATGGGGTATAAAGAAAGCGCAGGCCCAGTCCATACTCTGACACAGGCCTTGCACAGCCCCTATATACCTATGGATTGAAGTCTGCGCAATAAAGCGCAGCTCCAACAGTATATAGATATGCTCGTAAAATCTCGTTTCGAGGTGCAAGTTCGTGTCAGAGATTGAGCAATAAAAAGATTCGTGACTCATGCGAATCACGGTGGCAAAGGTACGAATTTTCTATGACTAAATGCACAGAAATTTAGTTTTTTTGCTGTTTTACCTATTTAATAATAAATAGAAAGCAAATTTGTGGACGAAAATTGTTGTTTTTTGCCGAAATTATCGTATCTTTGCCAGCGCAAAGAAGCAAATGAGAATAGATAATAAGTTTGTCGAACTCGCCAGCGAATCGCCTTTGATAGTCTCAGACCGCGCGGTTTATTTGGCTAAAAATAGTTAATTATGATGCAACTAATTGAAAATCAGTATAGAAATCTCGCTAACCAAGTTTTCAACGAGGATGAGTATTAAGACTAAAAAAAGTGGCATCCACGTGCCACTTTTTCTGTTTATAAGCGTTCCTGCCAATGCGAAAGGAATTCCGGGGTC
>CADCIB010000053.1 GCA_902801375.1 uncultured Prevotellaceae bacterium
CAGACAATTAAACGAAACGAATATGAACAAGAAATCAATTATTACGATGATGCTCGCCCTCGTCACAATGGCGGGGCAGGCACAGACAAAGACAGCAACTGTCACTGGTTATTCACCCGCACTTAAAGACGGCACGTTGGTACTGGCCGGAACAGGCACTATTGGGAATGTTGTAGATACAGTCCAAGCTGGACGGTTCGCCTTCACTCTACCCGTAGAGGAACTCACCGAAGGTTTTCTCGGTTTAATGGGTGAAGGTTGTCCCAATTTTAATTTAACCCTCTTCCTACGTCCCGGTGTGACTGTGAAATTGACAGGCAATGACTGCTTCTACCCTTTATGGAAAGTGGAAAGCCCTTTGTCAGAACAGCAGACTCAGAGCCGTATAACGGAGTATTGCCGTGACGTGGTAACGGAATTAATGCAGATGGATTTGGATAAAAAGCCTTGGGAAGAGAGAGAAATCGTCGAAATGAAGTGGATGAAGCAACGAATGGACATCCTGCCCTCACTGCCTGTGGACGCAGCTACGATCCGTGCACTATGGGGCATATCCATGACGGCAAAGAACACTCCAAACTTCCCACACATGGAGCAGTTAAAGCAACTGGAAAAGACAATTGTCGCACGGGCTCCTAAAGGATTTGAGGAGCAACTGGCAGAGATTCACAACTATCTCTATCCACCACGACTTTTGCAGGTGGGTGATGAAGCTATTGATGCCGAACTCCTTGATATGCAAGGACAGAAACACCATCTATTTGAAACCTTTTCCAATGACAAATACGTATTGCTCGACTTCTGGGGCATCGGTTGTGGTCCTTGCATGATGTCTGAGCCTGAGATGAGAGAGGTCTACGAGAAAATGAAGGATAAACTGGAAATCGTCGCTATCAATCAGAACAAACTATCTGAGTGGCAGAAGCATGAATTCAGCAAACGCATCGTTGGGAAAAACTGGAACAACGCCATGAAGGACATTAGTAGCCGATACTGTGATGTGGGTGCCATCCCTTATTATGTAATGATTTCGCCTGATAAGCGCATCGTCTGGAAGGCAGTGGGCTATCAGCCTGGATATTTCCTGGGTATGGCTGAAGCCCTCAATGGGCCTAAGCAGGACAACAGTTCCAATCTCCAGTTCGCCATCCGGAAAGTCGAAACCAAAGTTGATGGAACCACTATCAGTTTCCGCTATTATGGCCATAAGGATTACTGGTTCCGTATCGCCAAAGACTCCTATCTTAACGCTAATGGCAAAAAATACAAACTAACAACAGCCGATGGCATCAAACTCGACGAGAACAACTATACTCAGGTGAAAGCCTCCGAATCTACAAACGAGTTTTTAGGCAACACTTACTATATCGACTTCACACTTACCTTCGAACCGTTCGACACCATCCCCGCTACTTTCGACTTCATAGAGGGCGACGGCGATGGTGCTTTCGTCATCCGCGATGTTTCTATAGAATGACAAATTATGAAGAGGCAAACTATCATTACCATCCTCCTCGCTCTCGTCACAGTGGCGGGACTAGCCAAGACAAAGACAGCAGAAGTTAAAGCGGATTCTTTGCTGTTATTTGTACAGGCTGGCGACAGTTGCATGCGGCAGTATAACACCTTTGAGGCGCTGAAGTATTATCAAGAGGCGTATGCCATTGCAAAAAGCCGAAGTCAGCAGCAGGCTGTAGAACAGCATGACCTTCCTCTTGACAAGTTTGATGAACTGCCTGAGGAGAAACAGGATGAGATTATTGAGCATCTGAAGCAATCTGCTGAAAACAGTTCGATAGTGGACTGCATGGTTCAGATGAAACTCGCAAATTGCCATTATAAGCGTGGCAACTATCGCGAGACTGCCAATCTCCTGAAACTGGTACCTGAGGACAGCCTCTCCCACGATGCCTTCCGCCAGCTATGCTTCAGCTATCAGAAACAGGGCGACAACGACTCCTTTATCTACTGGGCCAGTCAGCTGAATTACCGTTATCCTATGGATGGCGAGATAGTTGCTAATCTCATACTCGCACATGTCAAAGCCCAACAACCGCAGAATGGTATTGTCCATGGACTAATATACAGCCAGAGGGATTCCACCAATATCCTCGTGAACAGGGCACTGGCCGATGCATGGTTCATCAATCGTGATTTTACAGCGGCCGCCAAGTTATACGATCGGCTGCTGGAGCAGGGTGACTCTACTTTCAACACCTTGTATTCCGCAGGTATGTGCTATGCTCAGATCGAAGACTTGGAACAAGCCTACCACTATCTACAGTTGGCTTTCCTGATGAGTGGCATGCAGCACTACGGCTGCGCCTACCGTCTTGGAGTGGTCTGCGTCGATACAAAGCGCTATCCCGAGGGGCTTGGCTATCTCGACCTTGCCAAACAACTCATGCGACCTGATACCACTATCATGAAGGCCATTACACTCTCGCAGGGCGAGGGTTACTATCTGACACAGCATTACGACGAGGCCGTCACAGCGTGGAAGGAACATCTCACCTATAACCCAACCTCCATCGCCACCTATTATAATATTGCGAATGCCTACGCCTATCTCCTCAAAGACGGCAAGCAGGCAGAATCATATTATCGCCAGTTCCTTGACCTCGCCCGCAAGGAGGAGAAACCGACGGATAAACTCAAGGAGATGATCAAGAGTGCCGAGGACATGATAAAGGATTTTGACTTGAATAGAAAACTATCACAACAAAATAATCAATGAACAAGAAAACCATCATCACTATCCTGCTCGCCCTCGTTGCAACGACGGGGCAGGCGCAAGTAAAATGCCACGTCGAAGGAACATTAGAGACCGACGTGTGGGGCGATGAAGTCATCATCTGCGAGGCAGGGACTGACCTGCGTGTGGTGGACGAGCCGCGCTTTCATGTAAAAGCCAAGGACGGGCACTTCACCTACGACATCGAGACCGACTTCCCAAGACTCTATGTGGTATTCTTTCTGAAGCAATACGAAACGAGTAGTTGGTTCGAGGGCAAGTTCATCGCCGAGAATTGCAACGTGAATGTCACGATGTATGAGGACAAACGGGTGCGTATCGTCAGCAACGGCGAGGAAGGACGCAAACATGCGGTGAAGGACAGCATTGAGGATGTGCGTTTCTGGAACCCCGTCGAGGAAATCGACAATAAGTTGGAGAACCCTGACCGCAGGGTGGAGTTCTACAAAGCAGACTTCATTTCCACTATTAGCAAAGCACGGTCTTTGAATGTGGATAGTCTGCCAGAGGCATACGTTGACTCTGTCCGTCAGGTCGTAAACCACTATATGCGACATGAGAGTGAACAGTTTACAGCACAAGGTTTGCAACTGAAACAACAGCGAGACAGCATTACCTCAGGTATTCGTCCGTTTCGCATAGCATACGCCGAAGAGCACCCCATGCTTTGGACGCTTTACGATGTACTTGATGCCATCCAAGCTCTCAAACATGCAGACAACTATGTGAACTTCGACAAGTCGCAGTTTGAGCCATATCTGACGCTCTATCACGACAAACTCATCAATTACTATCCAGGCCACCCCGTTCACGAACAGATTGCTACCACTGAGACGGCCTACCGCCTACAGCCTGGAAAGCCCTACATCGACTACATGGTGCGAAACACCGACGGCCATCTCGTTCCTATTTCCACCCTCACGAAAGGCAAGGTAGCCCTCATCGATCTTTGGGCATCGTGGTGCGGCCCCTGCCGTAGCCACAGCATTGCCATGATTCCTGTCTATGAGAAATACAAGGACAATGGCTTCACCGTCATTGCCATCGCCCGTGAACGTAATCGCCAAGCGATGGAAAATGCTGCGAAGAAGGACGGCTATCCTTGGCCGAGTCTGTTGGAACTGAACGACGAGAACGGTGTATGGCGCAAGAACGGAGCAGGTAATGCCGGTGGTGCCATGTACCTCATCGACCGCGACGGCACCATCCTCTCCACCTCCACAGATGCCGAGGAATTGGAATCGATTATCAAGAAAGCATTAAACATTGATTGAGACATAAAAATCATCGGAAAAGAAATTTGTGGGGATTGTCATATTTCGTCGAAATAAGTTTGTGGGGAATGTATTTTGGGGCACAATTAGTTGAAAGAGATTAAAGGAATATAGTTA
>CADCIB010000054.1 GCA_902801375.1 uncultured Prevotellaceae bacterium
ATGACTAAAACCAAAGCATAATCTGATTAACTAAAAACCTGTATATGACAAAAGCATTATTTATCAACGGAAGTCCGCGAAAAAACGGCACTTTCAAGAAAGAACTGGTGGATTCTTGGGTCGCAGTCTAATTCAGGATGGAATGCGGCAGCGAGTTGATTTCCTTGGCGTGCGGCGACGATATGCCCGTCGATGCTGGCAATGGGAATGCAGGCATCCGAAAGCACAGTTTCGATGTAGGGCGCACGGATGAAGGTCATTGGTAGGTCTTTGCCGATGCCCTCAACGGTGCCGACAGTGTGGAAACTGCCTAACTGTCGACCGTATGCATTCCTGCGCACGACGATATCCATCGTGCCGAGATAGCCTTTGGAGAGAAGGATCATGCCGGCGCATGTTCCAAAGACAGGCAGACCGCCAAGGATGGCTTCACGGATGGGATCATGCAGCCCCAGTTGTGAGAGTAGGCGCATCTGCACCGTACTCTCGCCACCAGGCAGAATCAGTCCGTCTTTGGGTTGCTGCCAGTCTTTCAGCTGTCGGATCTGGAAAGTCTCGACACCAAGCCGCTGCAGCATTTGCTCATGCTCGATGAATGCCCCTTGCAGGGCAAGAACCGCTATTCTCATTTTCCCCTCTCCGCCATTAAAAGTTCGATTTCCTGTTCGTTGATGCCCACCATTGCCTCGCCGAGGTCTTCGCTGAGTTCGGCCAGAAGTTTGGCATCCTGATAATTGGTGACGGCCTGCACGATGGCTGCGGCTCGCTTGGCGGGATTGCCGCTCTTGAAAATACCACTGCCCACGAACACACCCTCAGCACCGAGTTGCATCATCAGAGCGGCATCGGCTGGCGTAGCCACACCTCCGGCGGCGAAGTTCACTACGGGCAGCTTGCCGTTGTCATGCACGAAGCGCACCAGTTCGTAAGGCGCCTGCAACTGCTTGGCAGCCTCATAGAGCTCGTCTTCACTCATAGAAACCAGTCGTCGGATTTCGCTCTGCATCAGCCGCATGTGGCTGACGGCCTGCACCACGTCGCCCGTACCAGGCTCACCCTTGGTGCGGATCATCGTTGCCCCCTCGGCGATACGGCGCAAGGCTTCACCCAGATTCTTTGCGCCACAAACGAACGGCACGTCGAATTTCGTCTTGTCGATGTGGTAGATATTGTCAGCAGGACTGAGCACCTCGCTCTCGTCGATATAGTCGATCTCGATGGCCTGCAGTATCTGTGCCTCGGCAATGTGTCCGATGCGACATTTCGCCATCACGGGAATGGTGACGGCATCTTGAATGCCACGAATCATTTTCGGGTCGCTCATGCGGCTCACGCCACCCGCAGCACGAATGTCGGCAGGAATCCTTTCCAAAGCCATTACGGCACAAGCGCCTGCTTCCTCAGCGATGCGAGCCTGTTCTGGGGTTGTCACGTCCATAATCACGCCGCCTTTCAGCATCTGAGCCAACTGGCGGTTAAGTTCTTGTCTTGAGTTTGCTTCCATATTCTTTTTCGTTTATGCGTTGATGAATGTGGCTGCAAAGTAACGGCAATTCTGCGAGAACACCGCACGATGTTCCCATTCTGATAAGTGAAAAGTCAATTTGTGCAAACTATCTCTTCCTGACTTCACTGGGAGCCTTGCCCGTCTGCTTCTTGTAATAACGCGAGAGATGAGCCTGTGAAGAGAATCCCAACAGGCCTGCAATCTCCTTTAGCGGTTTGTTGGTGCCGAGCATCGTGGAAATCTCTTCCATGATGCGTTCGTCGATGATAGACTTGGGTGAACGGTTGGCGACATGCCGTGTTACCTGTCCCAGATAACGGGCGCTGACACCCAACTGCTCGGCATAGAAAGCAACGTCGCTGTAAAGGTGATGAAAACGATCGACAGCATCGAGAAACAGATTATAGAGCTCGCCGCTGCGGCTGCTGTCCTCAGTATAGCCTTTTGGGAACTGGCTCAGATAAGTGCGCGCATGGAGCATGGCTTCGTTGGTGTTTTCGCCACAACTGAGATAATAAGCCAGTGCTGCCGACAACTGGTTGGCTTGGCCGTGCAGACGAATGGCCGACGGCAGGTCGGAAGGCTCCAGCACAATGGTGCACAGCGGTATGATCTGCTCTTTGATGGCACTGAACACCTGAGGTTCCACTAGTTGGTCGCCATGGGTGGATGTCTGTACGGGCGCATAAATAATGTACCGTGGGTGATACTTCTGCATCATCTCTGCTATCGTTGCTACCACATCAATCCGCCTGATGAGACCAATCTTCACTATCTGTGGCTGCAGATCGTTGAAGATGGCTTCTATCTGTTTGCGGACGATGGCAGCAGGCAGGTCGTAGAACTCCTGGATACCCAGCGTATTCTGTACGGTTATCGATGTGACAACTGAGGTAACCGTGCCCCCCAATTCACAGATACAGCGGATGTCTGCCTGTATGCCCGAACCGCCCGTGCCGTCAGAACCTGTAATCGCCAATATGGTCTGTTTATTGTTCATCTGGAATGATTAATTCCTAATATTTCTCAAAAGATGGCACAAAGTTACGCATTATTCTCCGTTTTTTATCAGAATTAACTAATTTTGCAACTCGAATTTATTCGCTTTTCACAGAAAAGAACAACTTTTAGGAGAAATGACTATGCACAAAGAACGGAACAAGGCTGACAATTATCGTGAGAAGTATGCAGACACCTTCCCCTTACCCCGTAAGGTCGAGAGGCTTTGACCTAAGCAGCCACGAAGATTGTTAATCTATCCATGCTCCCAAATCAAGTCGTATGGCTTTTCTGAGTAGATGTTGAGTTTGTATTGTCTTGCTGTTTTAATCCACTTGGCAGGCACATCGATGAATCTGAACAGGAAACTCTTGACTCTGTCTGTGGCCTTGATTCCAAAGAGGACAGCCATGAGGGCAAAGCCACGATGTATCGGTAGAAGTTTGCAGCCATGGCGGTGATAAGCAGGAATACGGTGTTCTGGTTCATGAATGACTTCGGCAGATGCGACCATCCGAAGTCGTTGTTCTGGCGGTCGAAGACCTGCTCTGCAGTTCCTCGCTTGTTGTAGTCATAACAGAGGGAAGGTTCTTTTGTTATCGTGCTATGATAACGAAAGAACCGTCCCCGTGTATGTTCCGAAGTCCTAAGTGTGAGTCTATTACAGAGGACAGAATACGGTCAAATATGTCCAAAACGAAAAATATTCCGCCAAAAGCGCTGATTTTCTCAGATTTTTGTTGTACCTTTGCCATGTCATTGATGATTTTGCTTGTCTTGATTTGCAGCACTAAGGTAAGTGAAAAATCTGACATGGCCA
>CADCIB010000055.1 GCA_902801375.1 uncultured Prevotellaceae bacterium
TAGCACAAACAATAATCGCCATGCTCACCGAAGACAAAGTTACGGAAAGTCGAGCGAAAAACCAAATTTATTTGAGGTTTTCCGAGACGAAGTAACCTCGGCGAAGCCAAAGTTACGGAAAGTCGAGCGAAAAACCAAATTTATTTGAGGTTTTCCGAGACGAAGTAACCTCGGCGAAGCCAAAGTTACGGAAAAATTCTTGATGACAGACGAATTTCACAAATTTTTATGCCGTATATCAGACAAATATAGTTCATGACGTCAGAAAGGGCAGGATCTTTCACAAGGGAGGGATGAACGAGTCCAACATTTTTCTTCCGAAATAGTTTGGCTGTAATGACATAAAACCATTACCTTTGCAGCACGGGAACCCGTCAATCCATCCAGCCGACTTTGCTGCAATTTGCTGCAATTTGAGCTTGAACCAGAAAAAAAATCGCATTTCCGCTTTACATTTTCCTCTTCCGAACTGTATTATAGGTGTATGACACGAAAAGATGTTGAAAGTCTGTTCAAGACCTACTACACGCAGATGTACCATCTGGCGCTCACGCTGCTCTTCGACGAAGCGGAGAGCAAGGACGTGGTGAGCGATGTGTTCGCCAGTTTGATCAGTGGCAAGACGATGATGCGAACAGACAATGCAAAAGCTTTCCTCTTGGCATGCGTACGCCATCGCTGCATGAATGTGTTGCAGCACAAGCAGGTGCATGAACGCTTTGCACGCCTGCTTACCGAGGACACTGATGCACTTGTCAGCGGCAATACAATGGAAGAGCAACTGCAGATGGAAGAGCTGATGCGCTACGTGAGGGAGAACCTGTCACCGATGGAGCAGAACGCTTTCCGACTGCGTTACCAGCGAGAGATGACCTGTCAGGAGGTGGCGGAAGCGCTGAACGTCAGCCGCCAAACCGTCCACACCCACCTGAAGCAGTCAGTGGAGAAAATAAGGAAGTTTTTTAATTCAAGTGAAAAGCAATATGATGACTGAAAAACAGCGTATAGAGTGGCTTCTGGAATTACAGGAACACCCCGAGCAACTGACTGACGAGCAGTTGCAGCAGATACTCGCCGATGACGAGATGCGTCAACTCGTGCAGCAACTTGGATTTGCCAAGCGTGCCTTCAAGCACGACGCGCTTAAAAACGACACCCCAGAAGAACTGACGAACGCAGCAAGGGCAGAGGGCAAGCTTGCTTGCACTATGCCTTGCAAGGAGGAAGAAGACGAAAGTCAATTGGATGCCCTCGACGAAGGAGAATATAAGCCCCGTCTTCGCGCTTACCTCGCACCTCGCAAGATTGCGGCATCTTTTATCGGTGTACTTTTAGCTTCGGGCATTGCCTTTGCCGCCATCCAAGTTGTGCGAAACATCAGCACTCCCAAACCACAACTGCCCTCTACGGAGCAAGTGATAGACACGAAGCCAGTCACCTCCCTACCCGCAGATACGGTTAAGGCCGACACAATTCCCATTGAGCCATACGTTTTCAACAATGTGCCGCTCGACTCCATGCTCACAGCCATTGCTACAGCCCACGGCGTCGGGGTGGAGTTTGAGAATGAAGCGGCTCGTGAGCTCCGTTTCCATTTCGTTTGGAAGCGTGAAGACAGCCTCTCGCGTGTAGTAGAAAAGTTGAACACCTTCGAGGCCGTGAACATCGTCGAGGAGGACAAAACGCTGGTAGTAAGATGAGAAGCACGCTATATACTTTAACGCTCATGGCCTGCATCCTCTGCATGCCCCTTGATACGTTCGCCCAAAGGCTACGGGTAGGCGAACGAAGTTCGGGAATGCGCATTAGCCATACCTATAATAATGTGTCGCTCAGCGAGGCCCTACTCCAGCTGAACAACGAGCAGAAGGAATACGTCATCAATTTCCTCTACAACGAACTGGAGGACTTCCGCATCACAGCCACCATCAAGAATAAGAAACTGCCCGATGCCATCCAGCAGATGATAGGCTTCTATCCAGTTCGCATGACCGTGAAACCCGAGGACCACGAAATCTATGTGGAGTGTACCCACAAAACCGACCGCCACCTGACAGGCACCATCATTGATGAACAGGGCCAGCCTGTGGCCTATGCTAATGTGGCCATCCTAAATCCTGCCGACTCCACCCTGCTTGGCGGTGGAGTGTCGAACGAAAGCGGCTACTTCGCCATTCCATACGAACACCCCACCGTCCTTGCTCGCATCTCATACGTCGGTTACAAGACTATATATAAAGAATGTACCACGGAGAACATCGGTACGATACGCTTACAACCTGAAGTTTATACGCTCAACGGTGTACAGGTGAAAGGCGAGCGCCAGATAGTCAAGGCAGAAAATGGACATTTGACGTACAACATGCCACAGTTGTTGGAAATCTTGCCTGCTGATGATGCCTATGAAGCATTGACACGCATTCCAGGTATTATTGATAATGAGAGGAGCCTGTCATTTGCAGGTCAATCTGTGACGTTAATCATTAATGGTAAGCCAACGACTTTGAGTACAGAGCAGGTGATTGAACGGCTAAAACAGATGCCAGCATCTATGTTGGCCAAAGCCGAAGTGATGGCATCCGCACCTGCCAAGTATCATGTACACGGCATGGCTATCAATGTGGTTACAAAGGATTATTCCGGCACCAATCAGTTTGCAGGTCAGCTACAGGGCTACTACAGACAGAACAGATATGGATATGGGAATGTGAAGGGCAGCATGCTCTATCAGCATGATAAACTTGGCATCGATGCTTCCTATAGATATGGCTACGGTACAGCATACGGACAGGTAGAGCATGAGGCCCACCATCCTCTCCGAGACCGGCGGGTGGATTATTCCGACAAGACGGAGCGCAAGAACCACACCTATAACCATGACTGTCGTATTGGATTGGATTACGCTTTCTCCAAGGAAAGCCGCCTGAATGTGGCATATACGGGCAAATGGACATCAAACGATGCCACCAATACCAGCACAGGCCTGGAAACTTCTGTCCAGAAGTCGGAAACGCATACCTATCTGCACAATGTTGATGCCAGTTACACATCACCATTCGGTCTGAAACTAAGCGCATCTTACACCAACTATCAGAACCCCCGCACACAACATTTGGACGGGCATCTGTATGATACCGAAAGAAATCTTTATGTGGACAGTCGCCAACGAATCAGCAAATGGCTCTTTGCCGCCGACCAGACACACGATTTGGGCAAAGGCTGGGAATTAAACTATGGGGTAGAAGCCCAATTGACCAACAATGCGAGTTATCAAGCCACCTGCGATGCCAATGGCCAGCCACTTGCTGATGCTACAAGTCATGTTGATTATGACGAACGTATCCTTGACATATATGCAGGCTTCAGCAAGCAGATAACACCGTCTTTCAGTGTCGAGACTTCGCTTGGTGCCGAGCAATACCATACTCCCAAATGGAACGAATGGCGATGGTATCCTACACTGAATGCCTTGTGGACGGCAAACAAGAACAACATGCTCAATCTCTCGTTCAGTTCTCAAAATGTGTTCCCCACATATTGGAGCACCATGAGCAGCATATACTACTCTTCGGCATACAGCGAGATATGGGGAAACCCCGACCTGAAGCCCAATTCCCAATATGACATCGATCTCATCTGGCACCTTCGCCAGCGTTACACATTCACGGCCTATGCCAAATTTATACCCGATTACTCCGTACAACTCGCCTATCAGCCCTCTGACCGTATGGCTGTAATAATGAAAGAGACCAATTTCAACTATATGAACGTGTACGGTTTGCAAGCATCAGCGCGTTTCTCGGCAGGCAAATGGCTGAATGGCACAGCGATGGCTACAGGCAACTACCGACACGACAAGAGTGACCGATTCTTCGATCTGCCTTTCGACCGCAGGCAACTGACGCTCATACTCAGTTCTACTACCGCCATCCGGTTCTCTCAGCGTCACGACATACGCCTCATCCTTAATCCGCATTTCCAATCAAAAGCCATCCAGGGAGTCTATGACATTGACCCCATGTTCCGTCTCCATGCATCCCTCCGGTGGACTTCCGACGATAAGAAATGGAGCG
>CADCIB010000056.1 GCA_902801375.1 uncultured Prevotellaceae bacterium
GCCATGACATAGTCCGAACAAGTTCGGCTCTGTGCATGACTTATCGAGAACATTGTTTGATATACGTAAAGAGATAGATGACACCCACAGCCATCACCAATACGGCACCGGCCTGTCCCATTGCGTCGCTTAAAAGGCCCATGAAGAGCGGGAAGATGGTGCCGCCGAAAAGGCCCATAATCATCAGGCCCGATACCTCGTTCTGCTTCTCAGGCATCGACTCGAGGGCGGTGGCAAAGCACATGGAGAAGACGTTAGAATTGCCGTAGCCTACAAGGGCGATGGCAGCATAGAGCATCCACTTCTCCGTACCCACAAACAGGCCGCACATTGACAGGGCCATCATACAGACGGAGATGATGAAGAATGTACGCATCTTCAGCACACGCAGGAAGAATGAGCCCGTCAGACAGCCGAGGGTACGGAAGATGAAGTAGAGCGAGGTGGCAAAGGCGGCCTCATTGAGCGTCATGCCCAGTCGCTCCATCAGGATTTTCGGAGCGGTAGTGTTCGTGCCCACATCGATACCCACATGGCACATAATGCCAAGGAACGACAGCAGCACGATGGGTGTGCCCAAAAGCTTGAAGCACTCCACGAAGGTAGAGGGTTTGCCCTCTATTGGCGGCTCCTCAATGGGTGTCACGAAGAGCAAAATCGTGGAGAGAATGCCAACCACAAGGAAGATGGCGAAAAGCACGCGCCAGTTCAGCCCGAACTCAGGGATGACCATCGTGGCACCCCACATGGCGAGATAAGGTGCTGAGAACGAGGCGATAGCCTTGATGAACTGTCCGAAGGTCAGCGTCGAGGCCAGATTGCCGCCACCCATCACCGTCGATACCAGCGGGTTGAGCGATGTCTGCATCAGGGCGTTACCAATACCCAACAGCGAGAAGGCCACGAGCATGATGCCGAAATTCTCACCAAAGAGCGGCAGTAACAGCGACAAGACCGTCACCACGAGCGAGAGCAACACGGTCTTCTTACGACCAATCTTGTTCATCAGCATACCCGTGGGCACTTCCAGGTCTTCCTTCACATAGTTGGAGGCGATGCCCACCAGATCCACGAAGCCCATGCAGAAGAAGCAGAGCATTACGGGGACGAGATAAATGGATTTATTTTTCATAACTCTTAATTATTAACTCTTAGTTCTTAATTTCATAGATGGTGGCCTTTCCGCCTTTCACCTTTATATTATTATAGGGCTCCGAGGGGAACACGAGATTGGTCATTGCCATCTTGCCCTCGGCATCGAAAGCCTCGATGCTGCAGCGGTCGATAAAGATACGCAGTTGCCGGATCTGTCCGTATGTAGGAGCTTTGGTGACACAGGGGAAGTCCTGGCTGAAGCTCACGTCGCCACTCTTGGTACGGTCCATCGAGAAAGTCTGCTTCTGGCCGTCGTAGGTCATTGTGACCTGCTCGCCCTTCGCGTTCGACAGCACAATCTCTGCCTGCTTCTTTACGTCGATGACTATTTCACAGGCCTCCATCGGCTGATTAACCTTTGCGCCACGTGCTGCCAGCATCTCCTTCGAGGGTACGACGCTGACGTAGGTTTCACCGTTATATGTAAAGAGTCCAAGGTCGCGGGGAATGCTGTTGGCGGATCGGAACTGCATCGTTGGCACTTGGTTGGCGTACTGCCAGTTCGACATCCAGGCCAGCACCGTGCGTCGGTTGTCTGGCGCATTGTAGAACGATACTGTAGCATAATGGTCTTTTCCATAGTCCATCCACTTCGTCACTTCGGGCTTCGACTCGCAGGTGAACTTATGGCCGTCGAACTGCCCCACAAAGTACTGCGTAGCACTACCACCAAAGGGACCGCCGGGGTTGATGTTGCAGATAAGCACCCACTTGGCCTCACCAATCTTAATGAGGTCGGGACATTCCCATACGCCGCCGTGGTTGCCATACTCCTGGCCGAACGACGACTCGTATTTCCACTGTTTCAAGTCTTTGGACAAGTAAATACGCATTTCCTGTCCCACGGCAAGGATGAGGTTCCACGCCTCGATGTCCTCGTTCCAGAAGGGACGCGGGTCGCGGAAGTCCTTGTCTTCGGCAGTCAGCACGGGGTTACCTTCATACTTCGTAAACGTCTTACCGCCATCGTTGGAAAAAGCTATGCACTGCGACTGCACGTCACCGCCAAACGGTGTGGGACGGCTTGCCGTGTACATGGCCACAACATCTCCATTCTGTATACTCTGTGTCCTCTGTCCGCTCTGTGCACTCTGTGTTCTAACTACACACGACCCGCTGAACATGGTGCCCCATACGTCGGGAGCCAACGCCACACCCTCGTCCTTCCAGTGGATGAGATCGGTAGAGGTGGAGTGTCCCCAGTGCATGTTGCCCCACATCGATCCGTAGGGGTTGTACTGATAATAGAGATTCCAAACGCCATCCTTATAAAACATCCCGTTAGGATCGTTCATCCAACCGCGCTTTGGCGTATGATGGTACAGCGGACGAAACTTTTCATCTATCAAGGCGAAATCCGCATCGTTATTCTGCACTAATTTCTTGAAGCACACACTGCCCGTCGGCACATTCTGCACACATACCTTCAGTGCGCCCTTGCCCTGATATGGCTGCAAGTCCAACGCCACATAATAGTCCACCTTTTCGCGGGCCATACGCACGTTCTGCTCCATCTGTAGCATACCGATGACGATAACCTGCACCTTCCCTTCAGGAGCAGACTCTTGAATGGGCAACCACAGATACCGTCCGTTGGCTTTCGGAGTCACGATGCTCTGCTCGCAAGCCTGCGGCATCACCGTCTGCGCCCCAGCCATCGTCAGCGTCATCACGGCCACCATTGTCATTAAACATCTTTTCATCATGCTCATTTTTCTTTAGTTATTAATAATCTGCGGCAAAGTTATACGTTTTTCTCGTTTCTGGCCTGTTATTTCTGTTTCATTTTCTGCAAATAATCGTTCACTACATCATTATTGCTATAAATGTTATCCTGAAAGGCAATCTTCTTCTTTGCCAATTAACTAACTAAAAAATATCTACTAACCTTTATTTGAAGAAATACTTTCTGCCATCTACTATATAAAATCCTTTGCCAGGATTAACCACACGCTGGCCAGCAAGGTTAAAAATCTTGGAAGCAGTGCTTGTATGACGAGCTGTTAGGTCACGGACACCCGTATCCACCTCTTTCTTGACGAGCACGATGGCCGTGAAGTTGAAGGCATTGCCGCCTTCCTTATTGCACTGAACCATGAGCCTGTCAACGTCAGCCAGCTTTGCAGTCATATCAATGCCCTCAAGGCTGAGTTCGACATATTCGTTAGTCATGGTCATCGTCCACCCAACTTGCCGCCATCCCCCCACTTGGTAAGCACATTGATGACATAATCCGTGCGGTTAGCCTCCGAATAGAAGCGGATAGCCTTGTAGTCGCTCCAGTTGATACCATCGAATGAGGTCTTGGCCACCTCTAACGTACTCCATTCGTCCATCCAGAAGTAGCCTGTCCATACTGTGTTCCCATCGACATTGTCCTTGCCGTCGCCATACCATACCTTGGTAGCGGTGAAGCCCTTGCCGCAAATCTCCATTCCGTGCTCCTTCAGACAGGCAAGCATTCCCGGGGTGATGAACACTTCCATTTCGTGCTGGTCGGCATAGAGAGAGTGGGCGTAGCGTGTGCCTGGCAGCATGCCGCCGTTCGAGTGCAGTTCAATAACTTCTCCCGTGGCATCTTTGAATTCAACGACGATTTTCTGTCCTACCTGAGCGTCTGCAAACTTAGCAGCCTCGATAGTCAACGTGTTTGACCAATCTACTGCGTGCGTACCTTCCCAAAGATCAGTGGCCGTAGCAATGGTGGTTGTTGCCAAAAGGCAAAGGAGTAAAAATACTTTCTTCATCATTTTTTTGTTTAAAGGGTTAGACACTTGAAATTATCTGAGTGCAAAATTACAGCAAACTGGCCAACCAGATAATAAAATATGTTACATAGGATAAGAGAAATCGTTCAATGTAACATTATTCTGCTACATTGAACGATTATTCATAAAAACCGCAATTACTGCTGGCTGACTTTCACGTCGCTGACGGTAACAGAGCCGCCGTAGTTGTTGATGCTCCAGCAATTCTTGTTGATGCCGTAGATGCGCTGGGTATAGGCGCAAATGTCGTTGATATAGAGTGTCAGGACGCTGTTGTCGGTGTAGATGTCGATGTTGTAGGTGTTGTCAGCAGGACGCTCAAACCAATAGCCATCGGCGGCCTCGATGAATCGAAGTTGAGCTTGCGGTGGTTATCGTCCTCGGGGTTGACAACGATGGTATAGTATTTCTTAGAATCTGTGCCACGTACGAACGATACACCAAACTTATCCCAGACGTTAGAGGTCTTTACGGTGAACGAGATGTGGTTGGCTGTGCCCAGACGGTTGTAGAGTACGTATGCTCCATCGCCGCTCAGTGAACCACTGTTGTAGCCATTCGATTCCATCACTGTAGCATTAACTGTCTGATTATACTTAGCTGCCATTGCAGGCACAGCACCCAGAGTAAGTGTACCATCGCTGTGCTGTATAACCTTGTGACAAACCAGTGCACCACTCCAGTTAGGCTCGTTGCCGTCGCCAGCACCTACGTTGGTGTTCTTCTCGTGGATATCGCTACCAGAACGGAATGGGCACCATCCCCAGATGTAACGGTCTGTACCATTAGAGGCAGTCTTGGCTGCATAGAGCGAACGGCTGTCGAGCACACCCTCGTGTCCGTCAGGAGCCCACTTTGGTCCGTCGTTCAAACAGCTCTTCAATTCCTCGTAGGTTGAGGCTACCATGTATTTCACCTTACGGCTCCAGCTGGCGCGATAGCTCTCGCTGAACACGATGTACCAGTAATCGCCCATTTTGAAGATGTCAGGACACTCGAGCATGCGGTCCCAGATCATCTTGAAGCGGCCCACGTGCTCCCAAGACTTCAGGTCGCTGCTCTTGAACTCGGCGAAGCAGGGGTCGCCACCACCGTTGGGATAG
>CADCIB010000057.1 GCA_902801375.1 uncultured Prevotellaceae bacterium
ACCAAAGAGCGGCAGTAACAGCGACAAGACCGTCACCACGAGCGAGAGCAACACGGTCTTCTTACGACCAATCTTGTTCATCAGCATACCCGTGGGCACACTGAAGATAAGGAACCAGAAGAACACGAGCGAGGGGAACACGTTGGCTACAGAGTCCGTTAGCCCCAGATCTTCCTTCACATAGTTGGAGGCGATGCCCACCAGATCCACGAAGCCCATGCAGAAGAAGCAGAGCATCACAGGAATCAGATAAATGGATTTGTTTTGATTGCCCATATTGTTTTAGTATTTGATTTCGTAAATAGTTACTTTTCCGCCCTTCACCTTAATATTATTATAGGGTTCCGAGGGGAACACGAGGTTGGTCATGGCCATCTTGCCATCGGCATCGAAAGCCTCGATGGAGCAGCGGTCGATGAACAGGCGCAGCTGCTTGATCTGGCCGTAGGTGGGAGCTGTGGTGACGCAGGGGAAGGCCTCGCTGAAGCTCACGTCGCCGCTCTTCGTGCGGTCCATGCAGAACGTCTGCTTGGCTGCATCGTATTTCATGATGACCTGCTCGCCCTTGGCGTTCGACAGTACGATCTCTGCCTGTCCCTTCACGTCGACCAGGATTTCGCAGGCCTCCGTGGGCTTCTTCGCCTTGGCACCGCGCACGGTCAGCATCTCCTTCGAGGGCACCACGCTGACGTAGGTCTCCTCACCGCAGGTGAACAGGCCGAGGTCGCGGGGAATGCTGTTGGCCGAGCGGAACTGCTTCGTGGGCACCTGGTTGGCATACTGCCAGTTCGACATCCACGCCAGCACGGTGTGGCGGTTGTCGGGAGCATTGTAGAACGAGACGGTGGCATAGTGGTCCTTGCCGTAGTCCAGCCACTTCGTCACCTTCGGCATCGACTCGCAGGTGAACTTATGGCCGTCGAACTGGCCGACGAAATACTGCGTGGCCGAGCCGCCAAAGGGACCGCCGGGGTTGATGTTGCACAGCAGCACCCACTTTTTGGTCGTTTGGTCGTTTGGTTGTTTGGTTGTTTGGGTAAGAGGGAAGAGGTCGGGGCACTCCCATACGCCGCCGTGGTTGCCATACTCCTTACCGAAAGACGACTCGTACTTCCATGTCTTCAGATCTGGTGATGAGTAGATTCGCATCTCCTGTCCCACTGCGAGGATGAGGTTCCAGGCCTTGACGTCCTCGTTCCAGAACGGACGAGGGTCGCGGAAGTCCTTGTCTTCGGCAGTCAGCACGGGGTTTCCCTCATACTTCGTAAACGTCTTACCGCCATCATTCGAGAAGGCTATACACTGCGCCTGCACGTCACCGCCAAAGGGAGTGGGACGGCTGGCAGTGTACATAGCGACAACGTTGCCCCGATCTACCACACATGATCCGCTGAACATCGTCCCCCACACGTCGGGAGTCAGTGCCACGCCCTCATCCTTCCAATGGATGAGGTCGGTAGAGGTGGAGTGGGCCCAGTGCATATTACCCCACATAGAACCGTAGGGGTTGTACTGATAGTACAGATTCCAAGTACCGTCTTTATAAAACATCCCATTAGGGTCATTCATCCATCCGCGCTTGGGCGTATGGTGGTACAGCGGGCGAAACTTCTCATCAATCAGCGCATAGTCCGCATCATCGTTCTGTACCAGCTTCTTGAAGCACACGCTTCCCGTCGGCACATTCTGCACGCAGATTCGCAGTGCCTCCTTGCCATGATACGGCTGCAAGTCGAGTGCTACATAATAGTCCACCTGCTCACGAGCCATACGTACGTTCTGCTCCATCAGCAACATACCGTTCACGATAACCTGCACCTTCCCTTCAGGAGCTGACTCCTGGATGGGCAGCCACAGATAGCGTCCAGTGTTCTTCGGCGTCACGATGCTCTGCTCACAAGCCTGAGGTATCACCGTCTGAGCCTTGGCCATTGTCAGCGTCATGACTGCTGTCAGTGTCATTAAACATCTTTTCATCATGTTCATTTGTTTTTAGTTATTAATATTCTGCTGTAAAGATACAGGATTTCTCGCTAAAACGCTGTCATTTCTGTTACATTTGCTATAAATAATCGTTCGTTGTAACAATTCTTTTATAAATGTTATCCTGAAAAGCAATCTTTTCCTTACCAACTAACTAAATACTAATAATGAATCAATATCTATTCTTTTTAACCAAAACCTTTTTCCCGTTGACGATATACAGGCCCTTGCTGGGACTATCTACGTGCTGCCCAGCGAGGTTATAAGCTTTACCATCCACTTTCTCACTATCCATTAGCGTAGCGCTGACACCCGTGGTTTCTTTCTTGACGAGCACGATGGCTGTGAAGTTGAAGGGATTGCCGCCTTCCTTGTTGCACTGAACCATGAGCCTGTCAACGTCAGCCAGCTTTGCAGTCATATCAATGCCCTCAAGGCTGAGTTCGACATATTCGTTAGTCATGGTCATCGTC